>NZ_CANMEH010000004.1 GCF_947496875.1 uncultured Paracoccus sp.
GACCATACACCTCGGTGACCACCCGGGATCACACCGTCGACGGCGCTGAAATTACACCACGTGCTCGGACACTACCCATCCGCAACGAGGGATGGCCGCGAGTCGATGGAAGCAAAGGTCATGTCGGTTCTCCTCAGGGCGAGCGCGCGGGTGCGTCGCTGATGGTGAGAAGATGGCCAGTGTCAGCCTGGATGATTATCTGGCCACGGGGAAGATGATTGCTGCCGATAAGGAAGCAGTCGCGGCGGTCAGCCCACCGGATCGAGCCTTCGATTCTTCAGAGCCGATGTTGCGGCCGCGGCGAGCGCTCGAGGCTGAAGCCCCACGCGCATGCCTCTCGTCCCGCACACATCACCTTGTCATCGTCGTCCGAAACTTCCGCCTGCAAAGCGATGCCTACCGCTTCGACAGGTGCGCCATCCATCCGTCCCACGAGAGTTGGCTCTACTCGTCCAGAGCCCCGTGCACGACCTCTCCGCCCAGCAGCGTGGCCGAGGCTTCCATCGACTTCAGCTCCTCGTCGGACACCGTCATCAGGTCGCCGCTCAGCACCGTGAGGTCGGCCAGCTTGCCGACCTCGATCGATCCGCGTTCGTCTTCGGCGCCGATCAGGTAGGCGCTCTCGATCGTCCACAGACGCAGCGCCTCCTCGCGGCTGATGGCCTGGTCGGGTCCAAGGGTCGAACCATTCATCAACTCCCGCGTGGTCATCCACGCCATCGACAGGAACGGGCTCGCCGGCAGGACCGGCGCATCGGTGCCGCCGCTGGTCTCGACCCCGGCATCGAGCAGCGACCGGATCGGAATGGCGTAGGCCGCCCGCTCGTCGCCCCAGTAGCGCAGCTGGTTGTGGCCGAGCAGCAGCGCGTGATCCTGCACGGTGGCGAGCACCTGCATCTCCTTCATGCGCTCCATGGCCTCGGACGAGGGCAGGAAGACGTGCATCAGCGCCCAGCGAAGGTCGCCGATCGGCGTCGTCGCGTTCACGGCGTCATAGGCATCGAGGGCCGCGTCGATGGTGGCGTCGCCTACGGCATGTGTCTGCACCTGCCAGCCATCCTCGGCGATGACGTTGAACGCCTCGACCAGCTCGTCCTGACCCCCTTTTGGCAGCAGCAGCACGCCGCGGAACTCCGGGTCGGTCTGCTCGCCCTCGACGAGCTGGTAGGGCTCGTTCAGATAGGCGCCTTCCACGCCGCCATCGAGCAGGTATTTGACGCCGTCGATCGACAGCATGTCGTCGCTGAAGTCGCGGTCATAGGTCTCGACGAAGGCCCTGGCGTCCTCGGCGCCCGCGATCCGGTAGAGGAGGCTGGTGCGGACGGTCAGGTCACCGGACTGACGCAGCTCATCGTAGAGCTCGATCTGCTTCGCGCTCAGGCCCGGCTCGACGACGCCGACCACGCCGTAGGCGTTCAGCTGCTTCATGAAGTCGACCAGGAGCCTGGCCTGGCCTCGGGCGCAGATGCCGGCGGCAGCACCTCGTCCAGCATGTCCGCCGCGGTTTCCAGAAGCACGCCGGTTGGCTCACCGCTCTCGTCGCGGACGATGATCCCGCCTTCGGGGTCCGGCGTGTCCTTGGTGATCCCGGCCGCTTCGAGGGCTGCACTGTTCGCGGTCACGACGTGGCCGCCGCGGGGCACGAAGACCGGGTTGTCGGGCGAGACCTCGTCCAGTTCGTGCCGGGTGGGCAGCCGCCCTTCGGACAGCGTGCTTTCGTGCCAGGCGCTGGAGGCCTGGATCCATTCCCCCGGCGGGGTTTTCGCGACCCGCGCGGCCAGTGCTTCCTGCACATCGGCGATCGACCGCGCCTCAAGGAATGACACCAGGGGCGCGTTCAGCGCGGCGCGGAGCTGGTGGAGATGGTTGTCTATCAGACCGGGGATGACCGTCTTGCCGGCAAGGTCCACGGTCTGTGTGTCTGGCCCCACGAAGGCTGCAACCTCGTCATCAGAACCCACCGCGACAAACCTGCCATCTTCGATGGCGACGGCACTGGCGGTCGAGAAGCTCTCGTCCACGGTCAGGATGTTGCCGCCGGTCAGCACGATGTCTGCCGCCTCCTGCGGGGCGTCCTGTGCGAGCGCCGGTGCGATGGTGGAGATCGCCATGAGTGCGGCTGCCGAAGCGGCCCACATGAGCTGGTGTCGCATGTCCTCTCCTCCGAGTGCGCCGACGGGCGGTCCCCGTGGAGCAGACAATCCCGCCGCGAACCGAGTCAATGCCAAAGCAGACGCCCCGGGCCCGCATCGGACTCCTCCGACGAGGAATGGCTTGATTTACAGTTACCCCCGGACGGCCTGGAGATGAGACACGATACGGGGCATCCGTGTGCTGCGGTGGATCGACAGATCGCGGCGGCGTCGTGATGCGAAGTCCTGGGGAGTTCCACGCAGGTTGATGGGGGTGCGTTCCGCGCCCAAGACGCCGGGACGGCACTTTCCTCCACCCGGCGACCATCGCTCGGTGAGGCCGGGGTATTTGAGCGTTCCGGCCTATCGGGCGTTCGCAACGATCACTGCATTGATGAGTGCAACGCACCACAGCAACGCTGCGGCTCGATCACCGCGGTGCTGGATCCACGTCCGAAATCACCACCGAAACCATCAAACTCTGGCCAGGAAGAGGGTGCAGTCGACCGGGTAGTCCGAAACATCCTCAAGACACGACAGCGACACGGCGAACAGGCGGTGCCGGCGTCGGCCGTTGAACGGAGCGCAGGCGCTCAGGCACGGCAAGGCACCCGTGTCGCCGCTCCGCAGATCGTCACGCTGGCGACATGTTCCTGTCACGGCGCGGTCGTGAAGCTTCGGTCAACTGGCCTCCCGAACCGAGCGACCGCCGCGACAGGAAGGCTTCTGCGATGACCGAACGCGTCACGAGACCCAGTTTCACCACCAGTCAGCTCGAAGCGGCCGACGGCCCCGGCCTCAACCCGACCGAAAACGCCACCATGGGCGAGATCATCGCGGCGCGCTTCTCGCGGCGGGGTTTCCTGCGCGGCTCGCTGGCCGTATCCGCCATCGCCGCAACCGTCAGCCCCCTGGCGATCCTGACCGCGAACGAGGCCCATGCCGGGGGCGCCTCGCGCTTCAGCTTCAAGGAGGTCGAGGCGGGCGTGGACGAGACCCACCATGTGGCCGACGGCTACGACGCCGATGTCCTGCTGCGCTGGGGCGATCCGATCTTTCCCGACTCGCCGGCCTTCGATCCGGCCGCCCAGACTGCTGACAAGCAGCGTCGGCAGTTCGGTTACAACAACGACTATGTCGGCTACATCCCGCTCGACGGCTCGTCGTCGCACGGGCTGCTGGTCGTCAACCATGAATACACGAACGAGCATCTGATGTTCCCGGGCATCGTGACCGTGGTCGAGGTGCCCGACGAGGACAATCCCGGGCAGACCGTGCAGGAGCTGCAGATCGCGCCGGCCGACCGGAACCGTGTGGATGTCGAGATGGCGGCGCACGGTGGCACCATCGTCGAGATTCGCCGGGGCAGCGCCGGCAAGTGGCAGGTGGTGCGCGACGGCGCGCTGAACCGCCGCATCATGGCCGACACCGAGATGGAGATCGCCGGACCGGCAGCGGGCGACCCTCGCCTGCAGACCAGTGCCGACCCGACCGGCCGGCATGTGCTGGGAACCATCAACAACTGCGCCGGCGGGGTCACACCCTGGGGCACCTACATCATGGCCGAGGAGAATTTCCACGGCTACTTCTCGGGCGAGTTGCCCGCCGACCATCGCGAGGCAATCAACCACGCTCGCTATGGCGTTCCCGACGCGGCTTACGCGTGGGCGCAGTTCTATGATCGCTTCGACCTCTCGAAGGAGCCGAACGAACCGAACCGCTTCGGCTGGGTGGTCGAGGTCGATCCGATGGACCCGAACTCGGTTCCCAGGAAGCGGACGGCGCTCGGTCGCATGAAGCACGAGGGCGCGCAGAACATCGTCGCGCGCGATGGGCGCGTGGTCTTCTATCTCGGCGACGACGAGCGGTTCGACTATGTCTACAAGTTCGTGACGGCCGGCACCTACGACCCCGACGATCGTGCCGCGAACATGAACCTGATGGACGAGGGCACGCTCTACGTCGCGCGCTTTGCCGAGGACGGCACGATGGAATGGCTGCCGCTGGTCCACGGCCAAGGCCCGCTGACGGCCGAAAACGGCTTCGAGAGCCAGGCAGACGTGCTGATCGAGATGCGGCGGGCCGCCGACCTGCTCGGCGCGACCAAGATGGACCGGCCCGAGGACATCGAGCCGAACGGCGCGAACGGTAGGGTCTATGTCATGCTGACCAACAACACGCGCCGCGACGAGGCGGATGCCGCCAATCCCCGCGTCGAAAACGCCTTCGGCCACATCATCGAGATCGCGGAGGCAGACGGCGACTTCGCCGCGACCACCGGCACCTGGGAGGTGCTGCTGCAGTGCGGAGATCCCGCCATTGCCGAAGTGGGCGCCACCTTCTCGACCGAGACCAGCGAGAACGGCTGGTTCGGGATGCCCGACAACTGCGCGGTGGATGCGGAGGGGCGCCTCTGGGTCTCGACCGACGGCAACTCGCCGTCCGGGACGGGCCGGACTGACGGGCTGTGGGCTCTGGACACCGCGGATGGGGCGCGGCCCACCTCCAGGCTGTTCTTTCGGGTGCCCGTGGGCGCGGAGATGTGCGGACCGCTCCCGACCCCGGACCTTGAGACGATGTTTGTCGCCGTCCAGCATCCCGCCGATGGCGGCGAGGACTGGGATGGCTTTGGCCGCGTCTCCTACTACGAGGACCTCTCGACCCGCTGGCCCGACTTCCGGCCCGACATGCCGACCCGCCCCTCCGTTCTCGCCATAACCCGGCAGGGCGGCGGCAAGATCGGCATGGCCTAGCAGGCCGCTGGGCGGACGCTTCCCTTGTCCGCCCACTCCCGCCTTTGTGCCCCGGCGCTACCCAGAATGCCGACGCCGTAGCCTGCTGGGAGTGAACCGCCGGCGACGTCTTGGCCGACCCAAGACAAACAACCGTTCCAGCCCTGCCCCGCCCTTGAGGCTGTTTCGTGATCGGCCGCTCCCGGTCGGGAGGGTCAGGCTGCGTATATCTCCGTTTATATTCGCCCAGAGATCGCTGGGTGCCTCACGCCGAAGCCAAGGATGCACCCGCCGGTCACCCTGCACAGTTGCTGAGCAGCTCACGGAACCGTGCCGTCGCTGACGTCGCGGCAGTCATTGCCCGGTCACAATGTCGGCTTACCTGAAGACAGGGAGGTTGGTGACGACGAGGGTGCATCATGCCGGGTTGGACCCGTGCCCATTTCCGCCGTCTCTTCCCTTGGGAAGCCGACAGATATGCTGCCCATCTCAAGGCGCTGACCCCACAAGGGCGCCGCTGGCGCTTCTGCGGGTGTCTGGGCGACGACGCGCTGGGCGCGCATGCCGCCCGCGCGATAGAGACCTGTCATGTCGAAGGCTGCTTTCTGGACGGCCGATTGATCGGGGCGTTTGAGCTGTTCGTCGACCCGCTCCCGCTTGGCCATGCTCAGGTGGCGCTGTCGGTCGATCCTGCCCATCACCACGACGGGCTGGGCAGTGAGTTACTCGCCCGCGCCACGTCGCGGGCCAGCCTGATGGGCGCTCCAGAGATCGACCTGCAGATTCAGGAAGACAACGCGGCGATGATCGGGCAGGCGCGGCGCGCCGGCGCAGCGATGAGCCGTGACGGCGTCGACGTGGGTGCGGCACTGGCGGTGCCCCCAGCCGATCCGCGCCGCCTGTCGCTCGCCCTCCTGCAGGACGAGGCCAGCCTGCTGCAGGGCATGTTCGCGTTGGTGTCGGGTGTCGTCCGGCGGGCCGTGGCGCGGACGATGGACGACCGCTGGCGGCTAGGTGCACGCCGATGGCCAGCCCGGGGTGGGATGTCACCGTCGGCGACCGGCGAGGGACAGTAGCCGACAGGATCGTTCCTCGGGACAATCATGACGGTGTGCTCTACGACACAGGCGTCCGAGATCGGAAGGCTACCCGTCAGGATCCCGACGATCAAGCACGCCGTAGCGGCAGCAACGATCTGGCACGTCACCACTCAACCGTGGTTCCTGGTTCTGAGAGTTGCAGCAGCGGGACAACGGGGACGCGGAACGAACGGAAGTATCAGTCACTCGGATTTCATGTAACGGAACCAGACTGCTGACGCAGCATCACCCGGGACAGGTCTGTGGCAAGGGAATGTGAGACAATTTTCTCCGGTATTCTACTATACTGTTTAAGTAATCAGTATTTACAATATTGGAGAAAATTGTCTCACATGGTTCACTTGCACCCTCTTACTCGTCCCGGCTGGCCCTTCCGGGCTCGTAAGAAGAACCTCAAGACCTGCAATTGTCGCCCATTTAGGCTCGCCTGGCCGCGCCGGGCGACGCTCCCGCGCCACGCGGCGACCCCAGATCGGGGTGTCGACCACGGCGGCGAGGCATTCGTTCGTGAGGTCGTCGGTCACGTTGAAGATCCAAACCGGCGGTCTTGGGCGAACTGGTGCTGGACGAAAGTCGACCGACCAGCGCGCGTTCGGCACAGCCACCGCCAGCAGCGGCGCCCGCGTCCCCGTCGCCTCGTCTCCCCCCCCTTTGCTGGCACTCCGACGGGCCCTCTTCCCGGTATAGCCGCTGGGTCTTTCTGCGGTTCACGACATAGCCCTCCCGCCTGAGCACAACGTGCAGCCGCCGACAGCGAAACCGGCAGCGTTCGGATGCCAGCGCAGGCAGGCGCTCACGCAGATCGTCATCGTCGGCGCGTCGGCGACGGTAGCGGATCAATGTCGGAGCCGCGCCGATTACGGCACACGCCAGCCGCTCGGCCTCTCGTGGCACTCCACGAGGATCGCGACGGCTTCGCGCCTCGCGGCGGGCGTCACCATTTCTGCGACAGCAGATCCTTAGGCGTCAAACGCCGCGGTGCTGATCCCATGCCGGCGGCACAACTCCGCCGTCGTCGGTCCGGCCTCCTGCTCGCGCGCAGGATTCCTCGCCGGTGAACTTCGATCGCTTCATGATCCGGTCCTCTTCTTTCGCCGGACTCCAGGATCAGATGGAGGAGCTATCGGGGGTCAGAGCAACTGACGCGGCGTGTGGCAGAGTTGGCCTATAAACGTCACCATAGAATGAGATTTTTCCTTGAAAGCTGAGCCGGTCTACCTAGCTACGGCTGGTCAACTTTGAAGGACTTGAGGAATCGTGTCGGAACACCCCGTTGCCGCTGTCGCCGCTCACTCAAAAATCGCAGCCCTACAGCCGCATTCGGGCCAGTCCGATGCGGACGTAAACCGGTGGTTCCGGAATAAATACCCCGGTGGCCTGACGAATAAGAGCCCGGGTGCTTATGCTGCCGAACTTTACAAATCAAAGCCGAACAGAGATGACTACAGCGCTGCCGACTGGGAGGATGTTTATACCGGCTGGTATGAAAGTCTGACAGACCTTCAGAAGAAAATCCTCGGCATCCCCAAGCGCAACCGCCAAAACGACCCTGAGCGAAAGGCAAAGGAGAAAGCTAAACGGGCGAGAAACCCGGAATATCAGCGCGAGCTTGCAGAGAAGCGGCAGATTTACGCGGCGACCAAGAGCGATCCTGTCCGGCCCTATCGGCGCTCCGTCAAAGTCACAGCCGAACAGCGCCGGGCCGAACGCAAGGATCGAAATGACATTGCACGGCAGAATATTCGTGATGCACTGGCGAGCGGCAGAAACCCGTTCACCAATGAAGATCCGCAGAGCTTCAAGTGGCTCATCGCGGATCGGCTGCTACGGGAGGGATCATTCAACATGGCGGCTGAGGAGCTGTCTGAACACGCCGTAGACGTTCGGCGCGCGTATGAGGCGCTGCGTGTTGCAAAAGCAGTCAGTCGCAAAGGCGACACCATAACGCTTCGACCTGAGATCGTCGCCACACGTGTCGCAACGGACGTGATGCCGGAGGAAGACGAGATGGACCTGCTGAAGCGCAATCCATTCTACCAAATGTTTGGCTGAGAGCGTCCCCCTGCCGGGAACACCTCTTGAGAGCCGCTGAGCTAGGCGCTGACGGGCTCTTCATACGTTCGGCTAGGTACACCCTCGGCAACCCCGCTAGGGCTCTCTACGAGTCACTCAGCGCCTCCGAAGCCACTGCCGAATGGTCCTCCTCAGACCGGCCCGCATACGAGGCAACGATGTTGGCGCCGTTGAATTAGCCGAGGGCATAAACCGGGCGGCGGCGCGCAGGAGCGCGGTCATCCGCTCCGTCCCGCCCCGAGGTCCTCCATGTCGTAAAGACCCTCGGCCCGGCGGCGGAAGAAGCGGTTGGCGCCGTGTTCGACGACATCGCCGCGCGGGGCGACGATGCCGGCCTTGGGCAGGATCTGCCCGATCATGCCGTCGAACTGGTGCTCGTCCCCGTCGGTGCCGTGGAAGGCGAAGACCAGCGGCGTGTTGCCCGCGCCGGGACTGGCGACATGATGATAGAGATCGATCGACATTGCCTCAGTCCCGGATCTCGGGGAGCAGCTGTGCTGGCAGAATAGGCAGAAGGTTGCATTGATTGTTGCGAACGCCGCAACGATTGGCGGCACGAACGGACGGTCCAGACACGCATGAAGAAAAGGAGTGCCGCATTAGGTTGTAGCCCGTTCCCCTTCGCCGCCATAATCCGGATCAGGTTCCATGCGTGCTGTGCCAGGCACATTCCAGCCATTCCGCGGACCGGGACGCCCCTGTCGGAACTTGGCGACGATCCTTTCTGGCTTGTGCTTCTTGTGGAGCTGCAGTGCGGCTAATCTGACTTGAGAGAAACGTCGGGGGAAATGAACGCATGAGCGCTAGAGCACCGATCCAGCAGTTGACGCCGCCTGACGTCGCGGCCCGGAAGGGCGACACGCCGCTCGTCTGCCTGCCGGCCTGCACCACGCCCATCGCTCGGATTTCGGATGCAGAATGTGACGTCCTGCTGGTCGTCGCCATGGTGCTGCATGGCCTTTTCCGCGCTATATTCGTGCGTCGCTGTCCCGAGATGGAAGAGGCTGCGGCACGTGCAGTTGCCAGATACGCCGCCGCCGTCCGCGCGCGGCGCTGTCCTTGGCCGGACCATGTCTTTCCTGTCCGGGCAGCCCGATGAAGATCGCCCGGACCGTTGCCGATCTTCGCATCGTTTCCGACTGGCAGAGGAGCGGGCAGACTGTCGCCCTGGTGCCCACCATGGGCGCGCTTCATGCTGGGCACCTGAGTCTCGTAGGTCGAGCCCGGGCCCTCTGCGACCGGGTGATCGTGACGCTTTTCGTGAACCCCCGCCAGTTCGACAGGCCCGAGGATCTGGGCAAGTATCCCCGCAGCGAAGAACGCGACAGCGCCATGCTCGAACCGTGCGGCGTCGATCTGCTGTTCGCGCCCCCGCCAGAAGAGATCTATCCGGCCGGTTTCGCCACGACCGTCAGCGTGGCCGGGCTGACAAGCGGCATGTGCGGAGATTTCCGGCCCGGTCACTTCGACGGGATGGCAACGATCGTCACGAAGCTGTTCCTGATGTCCAGGGCCGAGCGGGCCTTCTTTGGCGAGAAGGACTGGCAGCAGCTGCAGATCGTCCGCCGTCTGGTGCAGGATCTCAACATTCCTATCGAGATCACGGGTTGCCCGACGGTGCGTGAACCCGACGGGCTCGCCATGTCGTCCCGGAACGAGCGCCTCAGCCCCGGTGACCGCAGCATCGCGCCCGCGCTGTTCGCCGCCCTCACCCACGCCGCCAAGCGCCTGCAGGCAGGGGAGGAGATCGAAGATATCCTGTTCGCCGCCCGCAAGCAGATCACGGATGCAGGCTTCGACCGTGTCGAGTATCTCGAGCTCCGCCACCACACGACGCTGGAGCCACTGCAGCATATCGGCGAGCCGGCCCGCCTGCTTGCAGCGGCGTGGTTAGGCCCAGTGCGGTTGATCGACAACGTGCCGGTGTGACGTTCTCAGGCAGGGACCGTCGTGGTCTGCGTGGGGCGGTGCCCCAGCTCCCCTCACCACTCCAACGTAGATGCCAGTTTCCCGTAGACGTGTCGCCCCGAAGAAGCGTTGCGGTGTAGACTTAGCCACGGGCTTGGCTTGGTCCGGACTATGCCCCGTGACACACGTCTAGCGCAAGGCGGCGGTAGGGTCTGGGAATGACCGACGCGAAAACCTCTATCCTTAGCGTGCAGTCACTCTCGCGCGATCATTTGCTACCACCCCGACATGGCTCGCTAGAATGTCGGTTTTCAGCAAATGCAGGCGTTTTCCGGCGGCCTCCACTGCCATCCGACGTAACCACTACAAGCGAGCACGTTTTTCCAGGCTCGATGGTTACAATGCACCCAGCACGACATCATCGAAAATGTCTCTGTGACTATCATCCGGGTCGGAACACCACGGCCGCCTCCAAACGAAATTTCGATCAGTGTCGATGTTGTGCGAAGCTGTCGTCTCAGTCGTCGGCTCCACCCTCAGCGAATTGCACGGTAGGGCGCATGAGGGGAACCGCCACCGATTAGCTTCGCCCCTTACAGTGCATGTCCCGGCCCTGAATGGGTCCGAGTTGGGACAGAGGCGTGCGCGTGCTAGAGACCGTCTGACGAGCCGGTCCCCAAATCCGCGCCTGCCGATGAAGCGAAAGAGGCACAGAGGAACGAAGCCCTGGAGGATTGCCAGGCAACGAGCACTCTGATCCGACGAGTTCCTCGCCAGCGCTCCTCCGGGTGGAACACTAGTGGCGGGCGGGGGTGCTTCAGCGTCTCCATACGTCGCGATACACCGCCTGAAGGACAGCGTGCGGGCCAGCGTAGACGGGTCGTTCTCCGTTGCAGAAAGGCCGTCTGGTGGGCTCACAGGCAGCGCATGCAGGGCTTTCCGTAGCTTGATCTACGAAATGTAACCGTGCGCTCGAATCAAGCGCTCCAAATCTGCGACGAGGTCAGGCTTAAGCGCCGTGTCCTTCGACATGGCCCTGCCGACCGATGCGTTCAAAGGCTTCCTGCCAAGCAGCTTCATGAGCTCGCCCCACCGGTTCCCAAAGCCTCGGTCGTCCATGAACTGCTTGACGGCGTCCTTTGACCAGAGGATCGCGAGGCTGGCCGGTGAAGGCACCTTGGTCTCGCTCCAGAGATCGCTCCAGCGCTTGAATTTCCGCACGCATGATGTGTCGCGCAAGGCTGATCCAATCGGCAGTAGATCGCTCAACGAACAGCCGGTTCACGCGCAGATACTCGTCAACTTCATGAGCGATGAGAGCCGTTTCACCTTTGGCCAGGTGCTTCTTCAATTCAGCAAGCTTGATCCTCCGTGTCTCGGCTGAGATCTGCCCCGCATTCTGCGCCACCTGGAGCTCCAGCGTGGCATCCAGTAGCGACAAGGGGTCGATACCGGTGATCTTGCCCCGCTCGACCTGATCGACAAGGTCGACTCTCAGAGCCTCGATCTCTGCCTCGCCGGGCAGGCGTGCCCGGTCAGCCTCATCGCGCTCCAGCACAGATGTGTAGTGATCCCACACCGCGTGCTCCCGGTAGGTCGCAACAAGTGTGCGACGACTGCGCAGGTCATCGAACTCGCGCTGCCACTCCTGGATGACCGGCCATAGAAGGCGCTTTGCCTCGGTCTCGCTCTTTGTTCCCAAGGATTTCTTCATCGGCTGGGTCCCGACGACCTGAACAAGATCCGTGGGCACGTCGATCCTCGCGTAGTAGACCGAACCGCGCTTGGTCAGTACGAGATGCGCGCCATGAGCTGTCCTGTCCAATGAGCTCCGGCACACCCGACCGGACCAGTATTCCGGAACAGTGGTTTGCTTGAACCCCTTTCACGGTCAAGTAGTTGTATGCAATCAATGTGCTGGATCTGACTGGGTTTTGATCCTCTCGCTCCGACCAGTTCGTAGGGTCCGATGCGCTGATCAGCGGTTGGCCGGACCGGAACGCGAGCCGACCTGCTTATAAAGCATCGGACGGTCGTTCGATGGGGGCTTCTCTGCATCGTCTGATTGCGCGTGACCTCCAACGCCGGGCACTGCAGGGCTCAGTCGTGTCTCGACGCGCGTGGCCCCACATTGCAATCGCGGCCCGCCTATCCGGCATGAACGTGAAAACGCAGGCGCCGACCTCCTCACCTGAAATCCCGCGTCCTGACCCGGATCGTGTCTAGGTGGAGGTCGGGGATGTACATGTCGCGCGGACGCGGCCCTTTGGGGGGCTGGCTGCGCGGATCGGGGGTGGGCGTGCCGTGGGATATCTCGTCGCCGCGGCCGTGGGTCAACGGAAAGCTGGCCTCGCGGCCACCGACGCCGGCAAGGTCGCCCGAGAGATCCGCCAAGCGATGGACCACCAGATGGACCACCTCGCCCTCGCGCTGGATGCGGCCCTTTACCGCGATCATGCCGGCGGACAGGACGATGCGGCGATGCGCCTCGAACACCTTCGGCCAGACCACCAGATTGGCGATGCCGGTCTCGTCCTCCAGCGTGATGAACATGACCCCCTTGGCCGAACCGGGGCGCTGGCGGACCAGCACGATCCCCGCCGTTTCCAGCCAGAACCGATCGCGAGCGGCCATCGCCTCGGCGCAGCTGACGATGCGGCGGCGGCGCAGATCCTCGCGCAGGAACGACACCGGGTGGCGGCGCAGCGACAGCCCGGTATGGCCGTAATCCTCGACCACCTCGCGCCCTGCCGCCATGGGGCGCAAGGTGACAGCGGGTTCGTCCGCCTCGGGCACCGTCCCGCCTGCGCGCGCCGCTGCGGCCGCGAACAACGGCAACTCCTCGTCGCCCAGCCCCTTCAGCGCCCACAGCGTCTCGCGCCGGGAAAGCCCGAGGCCGGGGCGAAAGCCGTCCGCCTCGGCAATGCAGGTCAGCGCGGCCAAGGGAACGCGGACCCGCTGCCAGAGATCCGCGACCGACGCAAAGGGCCGGTCGGCGCGCGCCGCGACGATGGTCGCCGCATGAACGTTGGCCAGTCCCTTCACCAGGCGCAGCCCCAGCCGGACAGCCAGCCGCCCCTGGTCGTCCGCGGGTTCCAGCGTGCAATCCCAGCGGCTCGCGTTGAGGCAGACCGGGCGGACCTCGACGCCGTGGTCGCGGGCATCGCGGACGATCTGGGCGGCGGCGTAGAAGCCCATCGGCTGGCTGTTCAGAAGCGCCGCGCAGAACACGTCCGGGTGCCAGCACTTGAGCCAGGCCGAGGCATAGGCGATCAGCGCGAACGAGGCCGCATGGCTTTCGGGAAAGCCGTAGCTGCCGAAGCCTTCGAGCTGGCGGAAGGTGCGCTCGGCAAACCCGGGGTCGTAGCCGCGCGCAACCATGCCGGCGATCAGCTTGTCCTTGAAGGCCGACACGCCGCCGGTGAACTTGAAGGTCGCCATCGACTTCCTGAGCAGGTCGGCCTCGCCCGGCGTGAATCCCGCGCATTCGATGGCCACGCGCATCGCCTGTTCCTGGAACAGCGGCACGCCCAGGGTCTTGCCCAGGACCGTCTCCAGTTCGGGCGTCGGATATTCCACCGGTTCCAGCCCCGCCCGGCGGCGCAGATAGGGGTGGACCATGTCGCCCTGGATCGGCCCGGGCCGCACGATGGCGACCTGCACCACCAGATCGTAATAGGTCCGGGGCTTCAGCCGCGGCAGCATCGCCATCTGCGCCCGGGACTCGATCTGGAATGTGCCGAGCGTATCGGCGCGGCGGATCATGGCATAGGTGCGCGGATCCTCGGCCGGGATGGTCGCCAGATCATAGGTGACGCCCTTGTGCCGGGCCAGCAGGTCCAGCCCCTTGGCCATGCAGGTCAGCATCCCCAGGGCCAGCACATCGACCTTCATGAAGCGCAGCGCATCGATGTCGTCCTTGTCCCATTCGATGATCTGGCGATCCTTCATCGTTGCCGGCTCGATCGGGACCAGATCGTCTAGCCGGTCATGGGTCAGCACGAAGCCGCCGGGATGCTGGGACAGATGCCGGGGGGCGCCGCGCAGCTGGGCGGCAAGCTCCATCGTCAGGCGCAGCCGGCGATCCTGGGGGTTGAGGTTCAGTTCGCGGATCTGCCCATCCGTCACCCCCTCCTCGGACCAGGCCCAGAGCTGGGACGAAAGCGCCCGGATCAGATCCTCGGGCAGCCCCAGCGCCTTGCCCACGTCCCGCAGCGCCCCCTTGGACCGATAGCGGATCACGGTGGCGCAAAGCGCCGCGCGGTCGCGGCCATAATGCTCATAGATCCACTGGATCACCTCCTCGCGCCGCTCATGCTCGAAATCCACGTCGATGTCGGGCGGCTCGTGGCGTTCCTCGCTGACGAAACGCTCGAACAGCAGGTCGTTGCGGGCGGGATCGATCGAGGTGATGCCGAGGACGAAGCAGACCGCCGAATTGGCTGCCGAGCCGCGCCCCTGGCACAGGATGCCGCGCGTCCGGGCAAAGCGGACGATGCTGTGGACGGTCAGGAAATACGGCGCATAGTCGAGCCTGCCGATCAGCCGCAGTTCGTGGTTCAGCGTGGCCGTGACGTCGTCCGGAATGTTCTCGGGGTAACGTTCGGCCGCGCCTTCCCAGGTCAGCCGTTCCAGCGTCTGCTGTGCGGTCAGGGTGGGGTCGCTGCATTCCTCGGGGTACTGATAGGCCAGTTCGTCCAGCGAGAAGCGGCAGCGCCGGCCGAGCTCCAGCGTGCGGGCGATCGCCTCGGGATAGCGGGCAAACAGCCGCTGCATCTCGGCAGGCGGCTTCAGGTGGCGATCGGCATGACGCTCGCGCCGCAGGCCGAGAGCCTCGACGGTGACATTGTGGCGGATGGCGGTGACGACATCCTGAAGGATGCGGCGACCGGGGTCATGGTAGAGCACGTCGTTGGTCACCACCGTCGGCACCCCCCGGCAGGCGGCGAGGTGCGACAGGTCGTGCAGCCGCAGCTGGTCGTTTGGTCGCCGCCGCAGGGTGAGCGCCAGGTAAGCCCGGTCCCCGAAGACATCGCGCAGGCGGCGCAACCGCAGGGCGCAGGTCTCGTCCGCGAGGTCCGGGACCAGCACCGCGATCAGACCTTCGGCATGGCAGGCCAGGTCCGTCCATTCCAGATGACACCGGCCCTTGCCCGCCCGCCCCTTGCCAAGCGTCAGCAGGCGGCAGAGCCGCGCATAGGCTGCGCGGTCGCCGGGATAGACCAGCACCGACATGCCGCAGGCCAGATCCAGCCGGCAGCCGACGATCAGCCGGATACCGGCGGCCCGCGCCGCCTCATGCGCGCGCACGATCCCGGCGAGGCTGTTGCGGTCGGTGATCGCCAGCGCCTCGATCCCCATGCCGGCGGCGGTGGCGAACAGCTCCTCGGCCGAGGATGCACCCCGCAGAAAGCTGAAATGGCTCGTCACCTGCAGTTCGGCATAGCCCGGCGCGCTCATCCGAACACCCCATGCAGGAACCACCGGTGCGAGCCGGTCGCCGCGTCCTCTCCATCGCCGGCGCGAAAGATCCAGTAGCGTTCGCCTGCGTCATCCTCGACGCGGAAGTAGTCGCGCACGGCGACCAGTTCGGCATCACGCTTCCACCATTCGCCAAAGACCCGTTCCGGCCCGTCGGCGCGCCGGACGCGGCGGCGGATCCCCCGCCAGGAAAACCAGTTCGGCGGATGGTCGGGCAGCAGCGCCATGGTCTCGATCGGCTCGGGCCGGGGCAGCAGGCGCGCGGGGCGCGGCCAGTGGCCGGGCCAGCCCGCGCCACCGGGTTCGGCCAGCGGCGGGACGCGGCGGACGCAGCGTTCCGGCACGTCGCTGGGGACAGGGGCAAACCGATAGACCGCCTGCGAGCCCACCCGGTTCACCAGCCTGTCGATCAACCCCGACAGATCGGGGGCTGGTTCTTCCAGCAGGCTGCCGGTCTGGCGCGCCCCCAGAGGCTCGGCCAGGGTGGCGGTCAGCGTCATGATCTCGATGCCGTGGCCGGGGTCGATGGTCTCGATCCGGTCGCAGAGCAGCCGCGTCAGCCGCGGCGCGGCGCGTCGCGGCACGGCAAGACCCACGCGCACAGTCTCGATCCGGTTGTCGACCCGCCAGCAGAGCAGATCAAGACGGCGCGCCCCCAGCCCCCGCGCCTCCAGTGCCGCACAGAGCCGTTCCATCAGCAACCCGACATGGCGGGCAATGGTTTCGGCGGCGGCTATGGGTTCCGCAAAGGCGCGGCGGACCTCGACCAGATCGTCAGGGCGGACGGGCTCGATGGGTTCGGCAATCCTGCCCAGCGCCTGATCCAGCCGGCGACACAGATCCGGTCCGAAACGGCGGGTCAGCGGCGCCCGCGGCTGCGCAAGAAGATCGCCGATGCTGGCAAAGCCCAGGTCGCCCAGGCTGCGCAGGGTCGGATCCGGCAACCGCAGCGCCTGCAGCGGCAGCGGCGCCAGCGCCGACCGCGCCTGACCCGGCGGGGCCAGGAAGACGGGGGTGGCGGCGTGCCGCGCCAGCGCATGGGCCGCCCCCCAGCTATCGGCGATGGCTGCGCGCGCGGTCACGCCGGACATCAGCAGCCGACCCAGCAGCGCGTCCAGCATGGCCGCCTCGCCTCCGTGCAGGTGATCGGCCCCGGTCGAATCGATGACGATGCCGTCCGGCGGATCGACGGCCACGACGGGCGAGATGCGCTGCAGCGCCCACAGCGCCAGCCGTTCGAGGCTTGCGGCATCGGCCTGCGGATCGGCGAGCTCGACCCGCAGGCCCGGCACCAACGCCTGCGCCTGGGTCACCGGCATGCCCACCCGCAGCCCCAGCGCTTGGGCCGCCGCGTCCGTCGCCGTCACTTCGCGCCGGTTGCCGACGCGCGCCGCCAGGATCAGCGGCATCTCAGGCGAAAGCGCCGCGTCGCCAGCCGTCCGCCGCAGCCGGTCCGTCGGCCACATCGGCAGGAACACCGAGACGACCCGTCCCATCACATGCCTCCAGTTCGATATCCAGGCTCTCTCCCGCACGGGCGCGGATCAGTTCGACCAGCCAGCGCGCCCGCCCGATTCCCGGCACCGGCAGCGGGGCCGAGGGCAGGACCGAAACCCGCCAGCGCGTCATGGCGGCGGTCGGCTGGCCGAAATCCACAGCCTCCGTCTGTCGACGCCAGCGTCGCAGGGCGAGGCCCAGTGTCCCGCTGCCCCGGGCGGCGAGGTGCAGCCGCCGCGAGGCGGTCATCGAAAGCTTCGGCACCTCGCCCACCACCGCGCCGAGCCCGCCATGGCGCAGCCCTTCCTCGATGCAGGCGAGCACCGCCCGCTCGTCGCCCGCCTCGACATGGATCACCCGGTCGGGCGCCAGCCCCGCCTGCTCCAGCCCCGGCGCGAACAGATCCTGGCGGACGACGCACCAGAGCACCTTGCCCTGGGTGCGGGCGGCTATCCCGGCCGCGAAGCAGGCCGCGGCAGCCCCGTCGACCGCGCCGTTGCCGCCACCCGCCACCTCATGCAGGCAACCCAGCGCCAACCCGCCCTGGGGCAGCCGCCGGTCCAGCGCGGCAATCCCGAACGGCAGCACCGCCTGCATGGGCCGGCCATCGCCCTCGATCCGGGCGATCCGCGCCCGCAGGGCGGCAGCGGCAGTAATCGGGGCAGACATGTGAACGCAGGCTCCGGCAGCACAGAAAGAGGATCAGGTTATGTTCCCTTTTTGTTCCCGCGAGCCGAGTGAGTCAATCTGACCTGTGGACAAGGGTGCGGGTGACGCGGTGCGCCTGGCCTTCTGGCGACACTTTCTTGATCCGGACTCCCGCACATGGCCCTGATCTTCTTGTCCAAATCGTTGCCCCGGCTTTCCTTCGGTTCTCGTGCCTCGTCGGGCCGCCGCGGTGGGTGGCCGGTTCAACGCAACCCGGATGGCGGCGCCCGCGTTACGGCAGGGTACCCGCGGCTGATTCTCTCCAAGCCGACTTGCCGACCGCACAGCAACCCAGGGGAATGTGATGACCGGACCGCAGGACCCCGCCGCCTCGCCGCCACAGACCGATGACCAAACGGCACCGGTGCGCGCCGATGGCGGCCGCATCCGGTCCGATGCCATGGCGCAGGCCATGCAGCAATTCGTGCAGGCAGGCGCCTATCATCGGGTCGCCGTCAAGCACCTGGTGCTGAGCGCGCGCGCACGCGAAGGCCTGATACGCTTGGGGGTCGAGAACCTGCAGCAACTGGTCGACGCCAGTGATGCGGATCTGGCCCGCGAACATCTGCTGGATGCCGACAGCATCGCCGAGATCCGGGCCGAGCAGCGGCGGATCCTGCCCGTCTAGGCCCCGAACTCCCGGTCAGTGAGCCGAGGCGCGACTCGCCCAGGCGGTCAGCTCGACGTCGGAGCGGCAGCCGGCTGCTGCAGGTCGTCCCGGAACGTCTCGACCAGCCGGTTCTTCAGGATCTTGCCGGTGGGTGCCGCCGGCAGAGAGGTGGTGACGATGATGCGGGTCGGCCGCTTGTAGGCGGACAGCCGCTCTGCCGCGTGGGCTTGCAGCACCTCCTCGGTGACCGAATTCGGGTCGGCGACCTGGCAGAAGGCCAGCACCTCCTCGTTGCCGGCCTCGATGGTCCGGCCGATCACCGCAGTCTGTAGCACCAGGGGATGGTCGTTGAGCGCCGCCTCGACCTCGGGCGGATACACGTTGAACCCGCCGCGGATGATCAGCTCCCGCGACCGGCCCACGATGTGCAGGTTGCCGTCCTGGTCGATGCGACCCAGATCGCCCGTGCACAGGTAGCCATCGCCGTCGAACGCGGCCGCCGTCGCCTCGGGGTTGCGGAAATAGCCCTGCATGACATGGGGGCCACGGGTCTGCACCTCGCCCACGCCATCGCTGCCCGGGTCGCGCAGGCGCAGGTCGACCCCCGGCAGGGGCGGACCGACGCTGACGTCCGGCACGCCCGGCGGGTTCGTGGTCAGGGTCACCCCCGCTGTCGTTTCCGTCATGCCATAGCCGTTCTGCAGCGCGATGCCATAGAACGCTTCGGCTCGCCGTTTCCAGTCCGGGTCCAGCGGCGCGGCCCCTGACGAGACATAGCGCAAGTGGGGATTGCCCAGCCTGTCCATGCCCCGCGTCCGGGCCTCGGCCATGATCAGCGCATGGATCTGCGGCACCGCCGGCATGACCGTGACCTCGCCGCGCAGCGCGTCCAGAACCGCGGGGGCGGCGAACCGGGAGAACAGCCACAGCTGCGCCCCGGCCAGCAGGCTGGCCACCATCATCGAGGTCAGGCCGAACACATGCGTCATCGGCAGCACGCCCAGGATCACGTCATGGGCAGTCATGTGGCGCATCCGCGCCGACGTGCTGCCCCCGAACAGCAGATTGCCGTGCGACAGCATCACCCCCTTGGGGGTGCCGGTCGTCCCGGTCGTGTAAAGGATCACCGCCACCGCTCCGGCATCGGATGGCGACGGTTCGGGGACGGCCTGCGCCCGCGTCGCGCCGACATGCAGCGTCCCCAGCGGCGTGTCCCAGACAGCGGCCCCGGCATGGGCCGCATGCTCGCCGCCGGGGGACGAGACGTGGGACAGATAGACGGTCAGGCGGGGATCGGCATGCTCGGCGATCCGCTCCAGCTCGTGCTCGGTCATGCGCGCGTTGATCGGGACGGCGACGGCACCCACGCGGGTGGTGGCCAGGATCAACCCGACCAGCGCCGCACAGTTCTCGGCCAGGATCAGCAGCCGGTCGCCCTTGCCGAGCCCCCGCGCCGACAGGTCGGCGGCCAGGTCATCGACGACCTGGCCAAGCTGGTCGTAGCTGATCTGCTTGCCGTCATGGTCCCGCAAGGCGATCGCCTGCGGACGCGTGGTCCGCTGCACATCCAGGGCCTGATCGATGCGGGTCATCGTGGTGGTGTCGATCATGTGGATCTTTCCTTCAGCCCCGATCCATGCCGGTGGCGGGCAGGTCGGGTCGGATGGTTTCAGCAGATTGACGCGGGCCGCCGATCGTGTGGGTCGTGAGGGCAGCCCGTTGCATCAGGCGTCCCCCGTCGGGGGAACGTTCAGCCCGGGCACGCGCTTGAACACCCCGGTCGACGTGGCGATCAGCGTACCATCGTCGTGCACGAGTTCCCCCGACACGAACAGCAGGCTGCGTCCCCCGCCGACGATCCGGCCGGTCGCGGTGATCCCGCCCTTGCGGCCGGCGGCCAGGAAATCGGTGTTCAGCGACACGGTCAGGAAAGGGGCGCGGCCGCTGTCGTCGACCGTCAGGCTGGCGGTCGCGCCAGAGGCGTTGTCCAGCAGGACGGCGGCAAGCCCGCCGTGCAGGACGCCGTGGCGGTTGGTATGGCGGTCATCCACGATCAGCCGGCACCGGGCGCGGCGGTCGGGCTGCCCGACATCCAGCACATACCCGATCAGCCGCTGGGTGCCGGTTTCGTCGTGGATCAGCCCGCCGCCGGTCATGCCGCACTCATCTCGACAAAGCGGCCCAGATGGTGGTCGCAATCGCCGAACCGGGTGTCAGCGGCCAGCAGCCGGCGGGCCAGCGGCGCGAGCTCGTATTCCTCGGTCATGCCGATCCCGCCATGCAGCTGGATGGTTTCCTCGGCCACGTAGCAGGCGACCCGTCCGACCAGCGACTTGGTCGCCGCGACATGTCGGTCGCGGTCGGGGGTGTCCAGCGCCCCGGCAAGGTTCCAGACAGCCGAGCGGGCCTGTTCGACCTCGGTCACCAGATCGGCCATCCGGTGCTGCAGCGCCTGGAACGACCCGATGGGGCGGCCGAACTGCTTGCGGGTCTTCAGGTACTCGGTGGTCAGTTCGACCGCCCGTTCCATCACCCCCAGGGCATCGGCGCAGACGGCAAGGATCGCCGCGGCGATGGGCCGATCCAGCAGGTCGGCGTCGCCGATCCGGCGCCCCGGCACGTCCGTCAGGGACACTTCCGATGCGCGCCCCCCGTCCATCAGCGGATAGCTGCGCCTGGTCAGCCCCTCGGCCGTCGCGTCGACCAGGTACAGACCGTCGGTTGCGCGCACGATCAGATGCGTGGCGCTGTCGGCGCCCACTACCAGCGACTTTTCCCCGGTAAGCCGGTCACCCTCGGCCCGGGTCGCCACGGTCCCGTCAAAGCGCTGGCCGGGTTCATCCAGCGCCACCGCGATGCGGATCCCGCCGCTCGCGGCCTGTTCGGCCAGATCGGTCTCGCCCGCCGCCGCCAGGATCCCCGCGCCCAGCAGGACGCTGTCCAGCAGCGGGGTCACCGCGGCCGCGCGTCCCACGGTGCGGAACACCATCAGGATGTCGGGCCCGGTGCCGCCGAACCCGCCATGATCCTCGGACAACAGCGCCGCCCCGGCGCCCAGTTCCATCAGCGCGTCGGGGTCACTGCTGCGTTCCAGCGTGCCGGCGAGGCTTTCGCCCAGCATCGTCTGTTCGTCGGTAAATCCGAATTCCATCGTCTGCCTTCCTTTCCCGCCGGCGTCAGAGACCGAGCATCTGCTTGGCGATGATACCGCGCTGCACCTCGCTGGAGCCGCCATAGATCGACAGCTTGCGGTTGTTCAGATAGGCGCGGGTCGCCGCCGCGGCCTCGGGCGGGCCGGGGGGACGATCGTCATTGGCGCCTTCCAGCGCCTCGGACGGAAAGGCCAGCGCCCAAGGGCCGACCGCGCGCCGGGTCAGGTCGTTGATCGCCTGCCGGATCTGGGTGCCCTTCAGCTTGAGCATCGAGCTTTCGACCCCCGGCGCCTGCCCGGCTGCAGCCTGCGCCAGCATCCGCAGGTTGGTGGTGGACATCGCCATCAGATCGATCTCGACCTGTGCCACCCTGGCGGCAAACAGGGGATTGTCGAGCAGCGACTTGCCGTTGGCGACCTGCGCCCGCGCGATCCGCTTCAGCGCCGCAAGCCCGGCGGTGGCAAAGCCCACACCCGCGATGTTGGTGCGTTCGTGGGTCAGCAGGTACTTGGCATAGGTCCAGCCCTGGTTTTCCTCGCCCACCAGGTTCTCGACCGGGACGCGGACGTCGTCGAAGAATACCTCGTTCACCTCGGGCGTGCCTTCCAGCAGCACGATCGGGCGCACGGTAATGCCCGGCGTGGTCATGTCGATCAGCAGAAAGCTGATGCCTTCCTGCGGCTTGCCCTCGGTGCGGGTGCGCACCAGGCAGAAGATCCAGTTCGCATGCTGTCCCAGCGTCGTCCACGTCTTCTGCCCGTTGACGACGTAGTGGTCGCCGTCGCGCACCGCCGTCGTCTTGACCGCGGCCAGATCGGACCCGGCGCCCGGTTCGGAATAGCCCTGGCACCACCAGTCTTGGCCGTTCAGGATGCGCGGCAGGAACCGGTCCTGCTGTTCCTTGCTGCCGAATTTCTGCAGCACCGGGCCCAGCATCGCGATCCCGAAGGGCAGAACGCGCGGGGCAAAGGCGCGGGCGCTTTCCTCTTCGAAGATGTGCCGCTGGATGGCGGTCCAGCCCGCGCCCCCGAATTCCTTGGGCCAATTGCCGGCCAGCCAGCCCCGCTCGTTCAGCGTGGCGTGCCATTCCTCGATTTCGGCCTTGGTCAGTTCCTGCTGCAGCCTGACCTTTTCGGACAGGCGGGACGGCAGGCGGTCGGCCAGGAACTGGCGGACCTCGGCGCGAAACGCCTCATCCTCGGGTGAAAAGCTCATGTCCATGTCGGGCGCTCCTCAAAAGATTTCGATCAGCCCGGCGGCACCCTGGCCGCCGCCGATGCACATCGTCACGACGCCCCACTTGATGCCCCGGCGGCGTCCTTCCAGCAGGATGTGGCCGGACATACGGGCGCCCGTCATTCCGAACGGGTGGCCAATGGCGATCGAGCCGCCATTCACGTTCAGCTTCTCGGGGTCGATGCCCAGCTTGTCCCGGCAGTAGAGGACCTGGCTGGCGAACGCCTCGTTCAGTTCCCACAGGTCGATGTCGTCCACCGACAGCCCGGCGCGTTCCAGCAGGCGCGGCACGGCAAAGACCGGGCCGATCCCCATCTCGTCCGGCTCGCATCCGGCAACTGCAAACCCGCGGAAGGCGCCAAGCGGGGTCACGCCCTGCTGCGCCGCCAGATCGCCGTTCATCACGACCACCGCTGCCGCGCCATCCGACAGCTGGCTGGCATTGCCGGCGGTGATGAACTTGTCCTCGCCCTTGACGGGGGTCAGTCCGGCCAGACCCTCCAGCGTGGTGGAGGGGCGGTTGCATTCGTCACCGTCGAACACGACCTGTTCGTGCGTGGTTTCCTTGGTGGCCTTGTCGATCACCGCCCGGGTGACCTCGATCGGGATGATCTCGTCGGCGAACTTGCCGGCCTGCTGGGCAGCGGCAATGCGCTGCTGGGACCGCAGGGCGTATTCGTCCTGTGCCTCGCGCGAGATGCCATAGCGTTCGGCGACGATGTCGGCCGTGTCGATCATCGGCAAATAGAGGTCGGGCTTGTTCTGCTCGATCCACGCCTCGCGCGAATGGCGGGGGGGCGGCTGGACCAGGCTGATCGATTCCAGACCGCCGGTCAGGATCGCCTGGGCACCTTCCTGCTGGACCATGTGCGCACCCATCGCCAGCGCCTGCAGGCCCGAGGCACAGAAGCGGTTCACGGTGGTCCCGGCAATGCTGACCGGCAGTCCGGCCCGGATGACGATCTGCCGCGCGATGTTGCCGCCGGTGACATATTCGGGATAGCCGCACCCCCAGATCGAATCCTCGATCAGGGCCGGGTCAATCCCGGCACGTTCGATCGCCACGGCCGCGACACGGCCGCCCATCGTGGCCCCATGCGTCAGGTTCAGGCTGCCGCGGCCGGCCTTGGCGATGCCCGTCCGGGCGGTAGAGACGATGACGGCGTCGGTCATTTTGACATCCTTTCCGGTGTGGGGGTCGAGGGGCCTCTTCCTCGGGATGGGGCGCGGCCGCTGTCGCGTCGAGCGCAGGGTGCGAACGGTCTTGGCACAGGGTCGTCGCTGGGGCGGGTCAATGCAACCATGGGATCACGCCTTCGACCTTGTCTGGTTCCCCAGCTGGCCCGTCAGCCGTTCCAGGCTGGTCACCGCAGCCCGGAGCCGGGGTCCGACGACGGTCTCGAGCCGCTGCAGCGAGGCCTCGGTCGGCAGTGCACCGCAGGTAAAGACCACCGGCTCGTTCAGTTCGCTGGGTCGGATCGGCACGGATACGGCGTTGTAGCTGGCCGGTGCATCCTCGCCGCCGGGCGTCAGCACGAAGCCGCGGGCGATCAGCTCGTTGCGGGCCTGCAGGCGTTCGCCCGGATCGGCCAGCTGGGCGAACCCGGCAGCGGGATCCACCTGGCGCTGCAATCCCGCGTACTCGGCGGGGCTGAGCGCGCCGACGAAGGCCCGGGCCGAGGAATAGCCGGCAAGAGGCAGGCGATAGCCCACGTCCAGCCACAGCGACGACACGTTGGTGGGACGCCAGGTGCGGATCAGCACCAGCTTGTCGCCGTCGCGGACGGACAGGACCACCAGCGTCCCGGTCTCGTTCGCCAGGGCCGCCATCAGCCGGTGTGCAGGTTCCATGAAGGACAGCGACACCGCCGCGACATGGCCAACCGCCACCAGGGTCGGCCCGGGGCGAAAGCGGTCGTCACGCTCGGACTGGGTCAGGTAGCCCAGGCGCCGCAATGTCCAGGTCAGACGCGAGACCGTCGATTTCGGCAGGCCGGTGCGCTCGGCCAGTTCGGCATTGCTGAGACCGTCATCGGTGGTCCGGAACGACCGCAGCACCGACAATCCGCGTGCGAGCGTCGTGGCGAAGCGTGGATCGTCTGCGTCGCCCATCCGCCTAGAGCCCGTTCGGCAGGAAGGTCGAGATCGACGGAATGAGGATCAGCAGCGCCAGCACCACGATCTCGACCGTCAGGAACCGCATCACCCCCAGGAAGATGTCGTCCACCCGGATGCCGCGACCGGTCACGTTGCCGACGACGAAGACGTTCAGGCCGACAGGCGGGGTGATGAGCCCGATCTCCAGCAGCTTGACCACGATGACGCCGAACCAGATCAGGTCCATGCCCATGTGGTCGATCAGGGGAATGACGAAGGGCAGGGTCAGCACGATGATGCCGATCGGGTCCAGGAACATGCCCAGGAAGATGTACAGCACCGAGATGGCGAGCATCAGCATCAGGGGCGGCAGACCCGCATCCGCGACCCATTGCGACACCGCACCCGCCGACCCGGTCAGCGCGACGAAGGACACGAAGATCTTGGCGCAGGCGGCGATCAGGAAGATGGCCGCGGTCTGCACCAGGCTTTCGCGGATCGCGGACCAGACCTTGCCGGCCGTCAGGGTGCGCTGGGCAAAGCCGATCAGCACGGTCAGCACCACGCTGATCGCCGCGGCCTCCGTCGCGGTGAACCAGCCGCCATAGATGCCGCCGATGATGACCGCGAACAGGGCCAGTGCCGGCCAGGACGCCAGCGCCGCGTGCAGGCGGGCCCCCTTTTCCAGCGGCCGCGGGTCGATCGGTGCCGCGGCCGGGTCGCGCCTGACCCACCACCAGACCACCAGGATGTAGGCGGCAAGGCTCAACAGGCCCGGCAGGATGCCGGCCAGGAACAGCTTGCTGATCGAGGTCTCGGTGAAGATGCCGTACAGGATGAACAGGACCGATGGCGGGATCAGCGACCCCAGCGTGCCGCCCACGGCGACCGACGACGTCGCCAGACGCGGGTTGTAGCCGAGCCGCAGCATTTCGGGCACGCAGATGCGGCCCATGGTCGAGGCGCAGGCGATCGACGAGCCCGAGATCGCCGAGAACCCGGCGCATCCCATGATCGACGCCATGCCGACGCCCCCCGGCACCTGCCGCAGCCAGACATTCGCCGCGTCGTAGATGCGGGTGGTCAGCCCGGCGTGATAGGCGATGTTGCCCAGGGCCACGAACAGCGGGATCATCGACAGGTCGTAGCTGTGGATCAGCTCGAAGAAGCTGTTCATCACCATCGAGGTGGTGGGGATGATGGCGCGTTCCGGCGCAAAGCTGCCGCTGCGCAGCGCATAGACGAAGAAGGTGCCGACCGTCGCGACCCCGGCCAGCACGAACGCGATCGGAACGCGCAGGGCCAGCAGCAGGATGACGAGTGAAAAGGCGATGATACCGATCGTGGCCGCATCCATGTCAGAGCGCCTCCTCTTCGACGTGGCTCTCGTTGCGGACGGCACCGGTGCGGCGCAGCTCGGCAAGGTCCTGGACGGCCAGCATGGCCAGGCGGATCGTCATGAAGATCAGGCCGATGAGAAACACCGCCCGCATGGGCCAGCGCGGCAGGCCAAGCTGGCCGTCGTAGAATTCGCCCGAGATCCAGGTGGACGAGAGATCACGCCAGCTTGCGTACATCAGCGGCATGACCGCGATCAGCGCGACGATCCAGCCCATCACGATCAGCGCCCCGCGCAGCCCCGGCGACATCCTGTCGGTCACGAAGGTGACGGCGATATGGGCCCGGTTCGCGGTCGCGGCCGCCAGCGGCAGCATGATGGTCGGGATCATCAGCTCGCGCACGATGATGACGATGTCCGGCAGGGACCAGCCGAACAGCTGTCGCCCGATCACGCTGGCGGTGATCGCGAGCGTCAGCGCGATGGTCGACACCACCGCCAGTTCCAGCATGACGCGTTCGATGGTCTTCATGGCTGCTCCTCCCCCGGGATCATGCCGTCATGATCCGTGCAGGCCGGGGCGCGCGCGGCGCCCTGGCGGGTGTCGCGGCGGGGTGTCATGCCCCGCCGTGCAGGTTTCGTGCCGTGCGTCCGGCGACCGGGTGCCCCCTTGCGCAGGGGCACAGCACGTCAGGCGTCGGACCTCAGTCGGCCTTGTCCCACGGATAGCCCTGCTGGTCGCGCTGTTCGGCGTATTTGGTCAGCAGCGCCTTGTACTCGTCGACCAGGGCCTGCCCTTCCAGACCGGCGGCGTCGGCGCGCTGCACCCATTCGTCGATATAGGGCTGCCCCGCCTCGATCAGCTTCTGGCGGTCGGCATCGGACAGGGCCAGCACCGGGGTGCCCTTGTCCTTCAGGATCTGCACGGATTCGGCATTCGCCTCGCCGAGGATCCGGCCGAATTCGTCGGCAAGCCCCTCGCCCGCGGTCAGCAGGGTCTGCTGCTGTTCGGGCGACAGCGCGTCGAAGCTGGCCTTGTTCATCAGCACGCCGAGCGCGCCGATCTGACCCCAGTTCAGTTCGGTGTAGCTGTCGAACACCTCGTCGAACTTCAGCGCCTTGACCAGATAGGGATAGGTCTGGGTGCAGTCGATCAGGCCGGTTTCCAGACCTTGATAGGCCTCGTACACCGACATGTCGACGGGCGTGGCGCCGAGGTCGTTGAACACCTTGCCATAGGCGCCGACGCCGCGGATCTTCAGCCCGTTCAGGTCGTCCAGGGTCTCGATCGTCTTGCCCTTGCAGCCGACCTGCACCGCCGAGGTGGTGTAGGTGCCGATATAGACCAGCCCCTGGTCGGCGAGGTTCTGCCGGACCTTTTCATTGGTGCGCATGATCTCGTCGATCGCCTTCATGCCAACCCAGGGATCGGCGTTGGGGATCGGCAGGTCGGCCAGGCCATAGGCGATCATGTCCTGCGGGAAATAGACGCCGATGACGCTGCCCAGGTCGGCGACGCCGTCGCGCAGCGACTGGACCGCCGCCTTTTCGGAGAACAGGGCGCCGCCCCACTGGACGTCGATGTTCAGGTCGCCGTTCGACAGTTCGCCGACCTCGTCGACGAACCACTGCGTGGCTTCGGCGCGAACGCCGCGGTTCGGACCGGCCTCGCCATAGATCAGCGTCGTGGCGGCAGACGCCGACGTCACGGCAAAGACCGATCCGGCAAGGATGGCGGCAGGCAAAGATATACGCATTGATGATTCCTCCTTGTTCCAGATAATGGCACAAGGTTCCATCTGATGAAACCAAAAAGTTAACGCGTGCGTGATAAGGTGCCCTAGCGCTGCTGCCCGGGCCATCCGCACGGCCAGGGCGCGCGACCCGGATGGTCCCAGTCCGGCATGTCCAGCCAAGGATACCAGCAGATCCCCCGGACCGGCACCCCCGACAGGGCGATCTCGTCCCTGACGTGCTGCAACCACGCCCACCGGTCCGCCACATGCGGGAAACGCCGATGCGCCGCGGGCAGCCCCTGGTGCCAACCGGTCTCGGTGATCATCACGGGCAACTGATAGCGGTCGGCCACGGCACGCAGCACCCGGTGCAGTGGCTCGACAGCATGATGGGGATAATAGTTCACCCCGACCATCTCGATCAGCCCGGTCGCGACCAGCGCGTCCGTGGCCCGGAACGCCGACGGGGCCAGATGATGGAACGGATCGCTGGTGGCAAAGCGGGGCCGGTCGGGCAGCATCGCCACGCTGGTCATCATGCGCCGGGCCACGTCGATCGCACGAGACGGCGTGATCCCCGACACCCGCCGGCCGACCGAGGGTTCGTTCACCGCGATGGCCCAGGCACCCGGCGGCAACGCCACGGCGCAGGCAATCGCATGAGCCGCCGCACGCGGCGGCAGGTCGAAATGACAGAAATCCCACATCACCGGCAACCCGGCAGGGACCGCCTGCACCCGCGCAACGATGTCATGCCGCCAGGACAGGCCGTCGCGGGCGCCGGCAATCCCCTGCCCCATTGCCGTGGCGTAATGGTGGCCCATGCCCGTCGGTGGCAGATGATCCGTCGAGTGCAGCAGGTCGTGCCCGTTCCAGTGCAGCCGGCCACATTCGAATCCTGCGACGATCGGCACGGGCCCGTCATTGCACGGTCCGAACCCGCGATGCGCGTCATCAATCCGCAGGGACAGGTTCATTCAGTCGCCTATAAGAACAAAGCAGGTACGGCAATTACGGCAGTCTGGCACCGAAGAAAAGGCGGCGCCCACGTTGCCAGTCGAGCCCTCACGGCCCGGGCACAGGAATGTAGACTAGTATGGAAGACCGCGTTAATCAGATCCCCGGGGAGATTCGGATGAACGCATTCCATACTCTGACCGGCTTTGCGCCCGGCGCAGCGCAGATCTGCGACATGCTGCGCCAGCAGATCCTGCGGGGGATGCTGCGGCCCGGGACCCGCATGTCCGAAGTCGACGTGGCCGCCAGGGCGGGCACCAGCCGCCAGCCGGTCCGCGAGGCGTTCATTCGCCTGGCCGCAGAGGGGCTGGCCGATGTCCGCCCGCAGCGCGGAACCTACGTGACCATGATCTCGGCCCGGGCGGTGCTGTCGGCTCGCTTCGTGCGTGAGGCGATCGAGGCAGATGTCGTGGCCCTGCTCGCGTCGGACCCGCAGCCCGCAGCCGCCATTGAACGGGTGCGCGCCGCCCTGCAGGATCAGGCCAAAGCGGCGCAGGACGGGGATGCACATCGGTTCGTCGACCTCGACGACGCGTTCCACCGCGCCTTGGCGGAACTGGCGGGACAGGCCGAGGTCTGGACGATTCTCGAGGATCTGAAATCGCACATGAACCGTGTCCGCCACATCACCGCGCGGCAGTCCGACCTGAGGCGGCTGGTCGACCAGCACGCCCGCATCGTCGACGCGATTGCCGCCGGCCAGGTCGAACCGGCCACGGCCGCCATGCGTACCCATCTGCGCCAGTTGCTGGCCGACCTGCCCGAGATCACGGCCGCCCACCCCGACTATTTCACCGAGTGACATCCAAGGAGGACCCGACCATGAATCTGACCCGTCGTACCTTTACCGCGCTGTCCGCCGGGCTGCTGTCGCTGCAGCTCGCCCTGCCCGCCGCGGCCGCCGAGACGACGCTGAAGCTGGGCCACCTGGCCAATGAGCAGAACAGCTGGCACAAGGCTGCCGTGAAATTCGGCGAAGAGCTGGCTGCCCTGACCGACGGCCGCATCGAGGTTCAGGTGTTCCCGAACGAATCGCTCGGCAAGGAACTGGACCTGATCAACGGCATGCAGCTTGGCACCGCCGACATGACGATCACCGGCGAGAGCCTGCAGAACTGGGCGCCGAAGGCCGCGCTGCTGGCGGTTCCCTATGCCTATCCGTCGCTTGAAAAGATGGACGAGGTCGCGTCGGGGCCGATCGGGGACGAGATCGAGGAAGAGATCATCGCCAAGGCGCAGATCCGGCCGATCGCCTATTTCGCCCGCGGTCCCCGCAACCTGACGTCCAACCGCGAGATCATGACCCCCGACGATCTGAACGGGCTGAAGCTGCGGGTTCCCAACGTTCCGCTGTTCCTCAAGACGTGGGAAGCGATGGGCGCCGCCCCCACCCCGATGGCGTTCAGCGAGGTATTCACGTCGCTGCAGAACGGCACGATCGACGCCCAGGAGAACCCGCTGGCGCTGATCGAATCCGCCAAGTTCAACGAGGTGCAGGACTTCGTGAACCGGACCGAGCACGTCCGGTCGTGGATCTACCTGACGATCTCCGAGATGGCGTGGAACAAGCTGTCGGACGAGGACAAGGAGGCCGTGATGGAGGCCGCGCGCCGCGCCCAGGAATACGAGCGCGAGCTGTTCCTGGCCGATGAGCAGAGCCTGGAACAGACCCTGAAGGATGGCGGCATGACCTTCGTCGACAGCGACAAGGCCGCGTTTGCCGCCGCCGCGCGCGACGCCGTGCTGAACAACGTCTCGGCCGACATCAAGCCGACGGTCGAAGAGCTGTTCGCGGCCCAGGACTGACCGGCCGCCTTGGGGGCGCGCCATCCGCGGCGCCCCCTTTCCGACACACCCGAGGAAAGCACCGATGGACCGAGCCGCCGCCCTGATCCGCGCCCTGCTGCGCGTCGCCACCGGGTTGTCGTTTGCCGTGCTGATGGCTGCGGTGCTGCTGCAGGTGTTCGCGCGAACCTTCCTCGGGTCGTCCCCGGTGTGGACCGAGGAACTGACCCGTTTCGCGCTGCTGTACCTCGCCGCATTCGGCACCGCCCTGTCATTGTCGACAGGCGACCTGGTGAATGTCGATCTGGTCAGCGAGTCGCTGCCGGGGCGGTCGCCCTGGATGCTGCGGCTGGTCTCGGCCCTGATCACGCTGGGCTTCTGCCTCGTGCTGATCTGGCCGGCGTGGCGGTTCACCGCGATCGGCGCGATGCAGGGCTCGCCCGCACTGGGCCTGAAGATGAGCTGGATCCACGCCGCGGTGCTGCTGATGCTGGCGGCGCTGGCGCTGGCCGCGGCGATCCGCGTCGCGGGGATGCTGCGCGGTACGACGGACGGCCTGCCTGAACACGCGCCGGGAGAAATCGAATGAGCCTTGCGATCCTCGCCCTGACGTTCCTGGCCGGGCTGGTCATCGGACTGCCGGTTGCGGTGACGCTGGGGGTGTCGTCCCTCGCCTACATCGTCTCGGCGGGTCTGCCGCTGGTCGTTATCCCGCAGAAGATCTATGCCGGCATCGACGTCTTCGTCCTGCTGTGCATCCCCGGCTTCATCCTGGCCGGCAACCTGATGAATGGCGGCGGCATCACCGAACGCATCATCCGCTTTGCCCAGGCGATGGTGGGGTGGATGCGCGGCGGGCTGGGCCTGACCAACGTCGCATCCTCCATGTTGTTCGGCGGCATCTCCGGCACCGCGGTCGCCGACGCCGCGTCCATCGGCGGGATGATGATCCCCGGCATGAAGCGCGCGGGCTACCCGGCCGATTTCTCGGCCGCCGTCACCGCCGCGTCGTCCACCGTGGGGCCCATCATTCCGCCCTCGGTGCCGATGATCATCGTCGGCTCCCTGTCCGGCATTTCGGTGGGCAAGATGTTCATCGCCGGTGCCCTGCCCGGCATCCTGCTGGGTGTGGCGATGATGGTCACCACCTACATCATTTCGGTCCGCCGCAACTTTCCGCGCCAGGCGTGGCAGGGCTGGGCAGAGCTTGGCCGCTCGTTCATCGGCGCGTTCTGGGCGCTGGCGATGACGGCGCTGATCGTCGGCGGCATGCTGACCGGCTACGTGACCCCGACCGAAACCGCGGTCGTCGCCTCGGTCTACGCGGTCATCGTGGGCGCCTTCGTCTATCGCGAACTGCCGCTGGCGCGCGTGCCCAAGATCATCACCGACAGCGCCGTGTCCTCGGCCGCGATCCTGTTCCTGGTCGGCACCGCCAACGTGTTCGGATGGATCCTGGTCAGCGAGCAGATCCCGCAGATGATCGCCGGCGCCGTGCTGTCGGTGACCGACAACAAGTTCCTGGTGATCCTGCTGATCAACATCGTGCTGCTGTTCGTCGGCATGTTCATGGAAACGATCGCCGCGCTGATCATCCTGTTCGTGCCGCTGCTGACACTGGCGCAGGGCGTGGGGATCGACCCGCTGCACTTCGCGGTGTTCGCGGTGCTGAACCTGATGATCGGCCTGACCACGCCGCCGGTCGGGGTCTGCCTGTTCGTCTGCGCCAATATTGCCCGGCTGCCGCTGGGGCCGGTGATCCGGGCGCTGGTCCCCTATCTGGTGACCAACTTCATCGTCCTGCTGCTGGTGTCCTACATCCCCGCGATCTCGACCTGGCTGCCCTCGTTGATGGATTGACCCTCATGACCGACCTTGCCTGCCGCCTGCACGCCGCCCACGACCTGCGCATCGAAGACGCGCCGGCCGTCCAGCCCGACCGCGGCGATGTCGTGGTGCGGGTGCTGCGGGGCGGCATCTGCGGATCCGACCTGCATTACTATCACGACGGCGGCTTCGGGCCGATCCGCGTGCGCGAGCCGATCATCCTGGGGCATGAGGCCGCCGGCATGGTCGAACAGGCGCCCGAGGGATCGGGTCTGACACAAGGCCAGCTCGTCGCCCTGTCGCCGTCGCGGCCCTGCGCGGAATGCGCGTTCTGCCGGCAGGGAATGGAGCGTCACTGCCTGAACATGCGCTTCAACGGCAGCGCGATGCGCGTCCCCCACGAACAGGGGCTGTTCCGCAGCCGCATCGCCCATCCGGCGGCGCAGTGCATTCCGCTACCCCATGGCGCCACCGCCGCCGCCGCGGCCGGGGCCGAGCCGCTGGCCGTCTGCCTGCACGCGCTGAGCCACGCGCCCGATCTCGCCGGCGCCCGGGTGCTGGTCACCGGCGCCGGGCCGATCGGGGCGATCTGCGTCGCCCTGGCCCGGCTGCGCGGCGCCGCCGAGATCGTGGCGACGGACGTCCAGGACTTCACCCTGGCCATCTCCCGCCGCATGGGCGCGGATCACGCCATCAACGTCGCCACCGCGCCCGATGGTCTGGCAGACTGGCAGGGCGGCAAGGGGCGGTTCGACGTGGTGCTGGAATGCTCGGCCAATCCGCAGGCCATCGCCCAGGCGATCACGGTCCTGCGGCCCCAGGGCACGCTGGTCCAGATCGGCGTGGCCGGCACCGTGCCGCTGCCGCTGAACCTGATCGTGTCGAAGGAAATACGGATGGTCGGCACGCATCGATTCGACCGTGAATACGCCGAGGCGGTGGCCCTGATCGGATCCGGCCGGATCGACCTGTCGCCGATGGTGACCGACGTCCTGCCGGCGGCGGATGCGGTGCGCGCCTTCGATCTGGCCAGCGACCGCAGCCGCGCGGTCAAGGTCCAGCTTGATTTCACCTGATGCCGGCGGTCTTCACCGAGATCGAGGACCTGCGCCGCCTGCATCAGGCGCGGGTGCCGCGGATGTTCTACGACTATGTCGACGTGGGCGCCTGGACCGGCCAGACCTATGCCGAGAACCGTGCCGATTTCCGCGACATCCGCTTTCGCCAGCGGGTCGCCCGCGACATCTCGACCCGCAGCCTGTCGACCACGATGATGGACCAGCCGGTGTCGATGCCGGTCGCGCTGGCCCCGGTCGGCCTGCTGGGGATGCAGCATCCCGACGGCGAGATCCATGCCGCCCGGGCGGCCCGCGCACGCGGCGTGCCCTACACGATGTCGACGATGTCGATGGCCTCGCTGGAAGACATTGCCGAGGCGACCGGCGCGCCGTTCTGGTTTCAGCTCTACACGCTGCGCGACGAGGATTTCCTGGACGACATCCTGGACCGCGCCCGCCGCGCCGGGGTCAGCGTGCTGGTGCTGACGCTGGACCTGACCATCCAGGGGCAGCGCCACAAGGATCTGAAGAACCGGATGACCGCGCCGCCGCGGCTGACCCTGCCGAACCTGATCGACATCGCGCTACACCCCCGCTGGGCATTCGGGATGCTGCGCACCCGCCGGCGCAGCTTCGGCAACATCGTCGGCCATGCCCGGGGGGTGGACAGCCTGGGCGACCTGATGGACTGGACGTCGCGCCAGTTCGACCCCCGGCTCGACTGGGCGCGGGTCGAGGACATCGTCCGCCGCTGGGGCGGAAAGGTGATCCTGAAGGGCATCAACGACCCCGAGGATGCGCGCCGAGCGCTGGACACCGGGGCCGATTCGCTGCTCGTTTCCAATCACGGCGGACGCCAGCTGGACGGCGCGGCCTCAACGATCCGGGCGCTGCCCTCCATCCTGCGGGCGGTGGATGGCCGAATGCCGGTCTATCTCGACGGGGGCATCCAGTCCGGGCAGGAGGCGCTGAAGGCGATCGCACGGGGTGCCGCGGGCGTGTTCATCGGGCGCGCCTACACCTATGGCCTGGGTGCCATGGGGCAGAAGGGTGTCGAGACGGCCATCGACATCATCCGCCGCGAGATGGACCTGACCATGGCGCTGTGCGGCATCAACGACATTCGCGACGTGGGCCCCGACATGCTCTGGTCCGACGATCTGGCCTGAAGGAGAGTTTCGATGCGTCACACCTGGCGGTGGTTCGGTCCCCATGACCTGGTTTCGACGGACGACATGCTGCAGGCAGGGGTGCAGGGCGTGGTCAGCGCCCTTCACCACGTGCCCACCGGTGCCACATGGACTGACGACGAGATCGCCGCGCGGCAAGCCGAGATCGGCCGGATGCGGGACGGCAGCCCCTCGGGCCTGAGGTGGGAGGTGGTCGAAAGCCTGCCGGTCAGCGAGGCAATCAAGACGCAGACCGGCGACTGGCGCGAGCACATCGCCAATTACAAGAGCTCGATGCAGGCCCTGCGGCGGGCGGGCATCGAGGTGATCTGCTACAACTTCATGCCGGTGCTGGACTGGACGCGTACCGATCTGGCATGGCGCCGCCCGACCGGCGCGACCTGCATGCGGTTCGACCTGCCCGACTTCGCGGCCTTCGACATCCATATCCTGGCCCGACCCGGCGCTGCCGACGATTTTCCCGAAGAGGTCCGGGACGAGGCGGCGCGCCGCTTTGCCGCCATGACAGAAGATCGCAAGCGGCAGCTGGCCGACAATGTCGTCTGCGGCCTGCCCGGCGCGGCGGAGCGGTTCACCCTGCAGGACGTGCGGGACCTGCTGCAGACCTATGCGCCGCTCGACTCGGCCCGGCTGCGCCAGCATTTCCACGATTTCCTCGCCGAAGTCGCCCCGGTTGCCCAGGATCTCGGCCTGCGCCTGTGCTGCCATCCGGACGATCCGCCGTTTCCACTGCTGGGGCTGGCGCGGATCATGTCGACCGAGGCGGACTATGCCGAGCGGATGGCCGCCGTCGACCTGCCGGCGAACGGCATCACGCTGTGTTCCGGATCGCTGGGGGCGCGGCCCGACAACGACCTGCCAGGGATGATGGACCGGCTGGGGGACCGGGTGCACTTCCTGCATCTGCGGAATGTGCGGCTGGAGGGTACGGCGCTGATGAACTCGTTCTTCGAGGACGAGCATCTGGCGGGAGGCACGGACATGGTCGCGCTGATCGCCGCGGTGCTGCGGCAGGAGGCTAGGCGTCGTGCCTCTGGTCGCGACGACGCCGACATCCCGATGCGCCCCGATCACGGTCAGGACATCCTGGACGACCTGACGCGGCACGGGCAGCCCGGCTATCCCGCGATCGGCCGGCTGAAGGGCCTCGCCGAACTGCGCGGGGTCGAAACTGCCCTGCGGCATCCCGACCATGGCCTGTCCGGGCGGTCGCGCGGCGGGATTGCGGCCGCCTAATGACCGAGCCTTGCGACGCTGGCGCGGGCGCCGTCCCGGAGCAGCCCCGCTAGCGAGACGGTCAGCTCGGCCGCAAAGGCTGCATCGTGCCGCAGTTCGGGCGGGAACACCTCTGACAGGGCGAGGAATTCGCGCACCGTCGCGGCCGGGTCGCCGTTGCGCCACGATTCGGCAAGACGCGCGGCCAGCGGGTCCCTGACGTCGATCGGACGGCCCTGCAGGTCGGTGCCGGACACATACTGCATCCACCCGGCAACGACCATCGACAGGCCGGCGGTGGGCCGCCCGGCTGCCCGGTTCTCGGCGATGGTGGACAGGATACGTTGTGGCAGTTTCTGGCTGCCGTCCATCGCGATCTGCCACAGCCGGTGGCGAATGGCGGGATTGGCGTAGCGGTGGGCCAGCGCATCGGCATAGACCGTCAGGTCCTCGCCCGGCGGCGGCGTCAGCGCGGGAATGATCTCGTCGCCCCAGAGGCGCCGCACATACGCGACGAAGACGGGATCCGCCATCGTGTCGGCAATCGTCTCGTGGCCGGCGAGATAGCCCAGATACGCCAGTGCGCTGTGGGTCCCGTTCAGCATCCGCAGCTTCATGTGCTCATAGGGTGAGACGTCGCCGACCATCTGCACGCCCACGCGGTCCAGCGGCGGCCGGCCGGCGCAGAACCGATCCTCGACCACCCACTGCCGAAACGGCTCATGGAACACCGCGGCCTCGTCGCGAATGCCGGTGGCTGTCGCCAGCCGGTCCAGATCGGCGTCGGTCGTGGCCGGCACGATGCGATCCACCATCGTCGCCGGGAAGGCGCCGTTGCGGTCGATCCAGTCGGCCAGGCGCGGATCGATCAGCCCGGCCAGTTCCAGCACCACGCCACGCACGACCGCGCCGTTCCGGGGCAGGTTGTCGCAGCACAGCACGGTAAAGGGATCCAGCCCGCGATCGCGCCGAATCTGCATTGACCGGACCAGGAAACCCGGCGCCGTTTTCGGCAGGAGGTTGTCCATGTCGTGCCGGATGTCCGGGTCGTCGCGGTTCAGCCGGCCTGTCGCGGGGGCGTGGTGGTAGCCTTTTTCCGTGATCGTCAGGCTGACGATCCGTGTCGTCGGCGCGGCCATCGCCTCCAGCACCGCCTGCGGATCTTCGGGCGCCACCAGCACGTCACGCAGGACGGTCACCAGCTGCGCCCGCTCGCCATCAGGGCCCAGCTCGACCGCGGTATAGGCCCAGCCCTGCGGCTGCAGCCGGTCTCGCGTGCCCGGCGACTGCAGCGACACGCCGGTGACGCCCCACGCGTCGGTGCCGGACAGTTGCATCGCCTCGGCCAGGTACAGCGCGCCGTGGGCACGAAAGAAGGCGCCGAGGCCGAGATGGACGATCCCCGGCGGGGTGGTGGACGGGGTTCGATGCAGTCTCTGTGGCACACGCGTCTCCGTCAGGAGGGATGGTCCGGGGCACCGGCCGCGCGATCGCCGCGGCCGACGGACAACCCGGGCAGTCTAGGTCGGTCAGGCGGTCAGCACCAGCAGGACACCGCCCGCCACGGCCAGCACCACGACCCGCCAGGGCGGGGAGTTCCACAGTGTCAGGGCGACGAAACAGGCGAGCGCCAGCGTGAAGTCACGCATGTCGCCGACGGCGCTGACGAAAACCGGGGAGTAAAGCGCGGCGGCAAGGATCCCGACGACGGCTGCGTTCGCGCCCTGCATCATCGACCGGGCCGGGGCCAGCGTCCGAAACCGATCCCACAGGGGCAATGCACCGACCAGCAGCAGGAATCCCGGCAGGAACAGGGCAGACAGGGAGAGGGCGGCGCCAATCAACTCGTTGGGTTCCGCGCCAAGCAGGGCCCCGAGATAGGCGGCAAAGGTGAACAGCGGCCCGGGCACGGCCTGCGCCGCGCCGTAGCCGGCGAGGAAGGCGTCGCGGGTCACCCAGCCGGATTGGACGACCTCGGCCTCCAGCAGCGGCAGGACGACATGCCCGCCCCCGAAGACCAGCGCACCGGCACGATAGAAGCTGTCGACGACCGCAAGCCACTGTGCCTGTCCGGCCACCAGCGGCAGGCCGAACAGCAGGACGACGAACGATCCCAGCGCTGCAGCGGCCACCCGGCGCGACACCGGCATGGCCACGTGCCCGCCGGCGGGCGGGCCGCCGGCGGGCACCAGCAACAGCCCCGCCAGCGCCCCCATGAGGATCGCGCCCACCATGCCGAACGCCCCCGGTACGAAGGCCAGCACGGCGGCGGCGGTGACGGCGATGCTGGCCCGCTTGCGATCCGGGCAGAGGTTGCGGGCCATGCCCCAGACGGCCTGCGCGACGATCGCCACTGCCACGATCTTCAGCCCATGCAGCACGCCGCTGCCCAGCGGTCCGGTGATCCGTGCGGCGCTGTAGGCGACGCCCACAAGGATCAGCGCAGAAGGCAGGGTAAAGGCCGCAAAGGCCGCCAGCGCGCCGAGCCACCCGGCCCGCATCATCCCCAGCGCGAACCCAACCTGGCTGGAGGCCGGGCCAGGCAGGAACTGGCAGAGCGCGACGAGATCGGCATAGGCCGGATCGCCGAGCCAGCGGCGGCGAGTCACCAGTTCGTCACGGAAATAGCCGAGATGGGCGATCGGTCCACCGAACGAGGTAAGCCCCAGCCGTAGGAACACGGAAAACACCTCGCCGGCGCTGCCCGCCGGGCCGTCCGCAGATTCACGCGCCAGCCTGTCGATCATCCCTGCCACCCCTTCGCTGCGCACGGCGCGGTCCGCTCCGGCAGGATTGTCCGCCGTCCGTTACTGCCACCGCCCCGAGGTCATCGCCAGCAACGCGCGCAGGACATCCGAGCGTCGCAGCATTCCGACCAGCGCGTCTCCGCGCATAACCGGCAGGGTGCGATGGGGCTGGGACTGGAATATCCGGGCCGCGGCGACGATCTCGGTCTCGGCATCGATGGTGATCACCTCGCGCGCCATGTGGTCGGCCACGGTTCCCCGCCATTCCTGGTGGTAGCTCGCGGTCAGCGCCGGTCCGAAACAGTCCTTCTGCGACAGCACGCCGACCAGCCCTCCCGCCGCATCCGCCACCGGCAGCGCCGCGGCGCGATACGCCACCAGACGTTCCGCAGCCGCGCGGATGCTGTCGGATTCGGCCAGCGGTGTGACCGGGCCATGCAGCAGCGAAGCGACGCGGGGACTGGCGGTCATCGCTCCCCCTCCTGCCCGGCGGCCCTGCGCGGGCAGGCGGCGCAACTGCCCCCGCTGCATTCCCCGCCGCCGCAGCCGCTGCGCAGCGGTCGGCCAAGCAGCGTACCGAGGCCCAGGCCCAGCATCGCAAGGATCAGGATCGAAAGGACAACCAGCATCTCCATGACCGCCTCCTCAGACCAGCCTGGCGGCAAAGCTGCCCGTCATCACCGGCGCCGGCTCGTCGGCAAGCACGAACAGCGCATTGATCCCGGCGCGGCGAGCCAGCGCCGGACCTTCGGTCGCGCCGGCGGCCATCAGCGCGGTTGCCCAGCCATCCGCCGTCATCGCATCTGCAGCGACAACCGAGACCTGTTCCAGCCGCCCCTGACGCGGCGCCCGACGCCGGGGGTCGATGATATGGCTGATCCGCCGTCCGCCCAGGTCATAGCCCTGACGCCGGGTGCCCGACGTCGCCACCGCCTCGCCGTTGAGGCGCAGCACCGCCGCGGCCATCCCGTCCGGCCGGTCCGCACGGGGATCCTCGACCGCAACGGTCCAGTTGCGGCCGGAGGGGTGCCGACCGCGGGCGAGCAGCTCGCCGCCCAGATCGACGAGGAAATCGGCCTCGCCCCTCTCGACCAGCAACTCTGCCATCCGATCCAGCGCATGACCCTTGCCGATGCCGCACAGGTCCAGGGTCAGCCCGTCGTCTTCCTTGACCAGATGACCGCCGTCCACACGGACCCCGGTCCAGCGCGCCGCCGCATCGCCGGCGATCGGCCCGAACCCCCAGCGCGCAACCAGCGGACCTACGGTTGGATCAAAGCACCCGGCGCTGGCCCGCGCGATGTCCAGCGCGGCCCGGGTGACGCGCAGGGTCGATTGCGGCACCGGTCGTCCCCCAGCCGCGGCGGCGTTGAACCGGGACACGGCGCTGTCCGGCCGCCACGGCGACAGCGCGGCGTCGAGGCTGGCGAGCAACGCCTCGATTGCCCCGCGATGCACGTCGACGTGCCGCCCGGCGGGCAGCGTCACCCGCCAGCCGGTGCCGAACGCGGCACCGGCGAGCACGGCAACCGGACCCGCCGCCCGGGCCAGTGCAGGCGCCGCCAGCGCGGCCAGGCCGGCGGACAGGACGTCACGACGGGTCAGCAGCAGTCGGCGCGGCAGGCCTGACGGAAAGACAGCAGCGCGCATCGTCACACTCCGAAATCGTCATTGAAGATGTTGCCCTGCTCGACCCCCAGGGACTCCAGCACGCCGATCACGGCCGAGATCATCACCGGCGGGCCGCACAGGTAGTATTCGCAATCCTCGGGCGCCGGATGACGGGCAAGATGCGCCCGCACGGTTTCATGGATGAAACCCGTTTCCCCGGTCCAGCGATCGCCGGGTGCGGGGTCGGACAGGGCCGGAACGAAGCGGAACGCCGGTCGTTTGGCCGCCAGGGCCGCGAACTCCTCGACGTAGAACAGGTCGATCCGGGACCGCGCGCCATAGAAGAACGTCATCTTGCGGGCGGCGCCCCTGGCGGCCTCGTCGTGAATCATCGCGCGCAGCGGCGCCATGCCGACGCCGCCGCCGATCAGGACCATCTCGCGCCCGGTCGGCTGGACGAAGAAGTCGCCGAACGGACCCGACACGTCGACGCTGTCGCCACGGCTTCGGGCGAACAGCCAGGACGAGACGACGCCGGGCGGAACCTCGCCCTCTCGTCCGGCGGGCGGGACCGCCAGGCGGATGTTGAACACCAGCCGGCCGGCATCCTGGGGCCGGTTGGCCACCGAATAGGCGCGGGTCACGCGCTCGGCCGACACCGCCCGGATGGGGGGCCAGCCGGCGATCTGCCATTCCTGTTCGTAGGCGGGATCTATGTCGATGCTGGCAAAGTCCAGCCGGTAGGGTGGCGCGCTCAGCTGCATGAACCCGCCCGCGCGAAAGTCGATCTCGCGCCCGTCCGGCACGGCCAGCACCAGTTCCCGGATCAACGGGGCCAGCTGACGGTTCGATTCCACCCGGCAGGCAAAGCTGGCGGCGTCCAGCACATCCCCGCCCACGGTCACCGTGGCAGCGCCGCGCAGCGTGACCTGACAAGCCAGGCGGACATGGGCCCGCCGCTCGGCCGCCGACAGGATGCCCCGCTCGGTCGCCTGGGGCTGGCCGACCCCCGGCCCCTCGGCGGTGACCCGGCACAGCCCGCAGGTGCCGCTGCCGCCGCATGCCGCGGGAATCCCAATGCCGGCGCCGTGGAGCACGGTCAGCAGCTTGTCGCCACGCCCCGCCTCGATCTCGGTCGTGTCGTTCACGATGACCAGCGCCGCCTCCTGCGGGATCAGCCGCTGGCGGGCCAGCACCAGGCCCAGGGTCAGCCCCATGAGGAGCAGCACGATGACCGAGCTGGCCAGCAGGATTTCCGTCATTGCGCCACCATCTGCGCAAAGGCCGAAAAGCCCAGCGACATCATCCCGGCCAGCATGAAGGTCACGCCCAGCCCGCGCAGGCCCGCGGGCAGGTCGGCATAGGCCAGCCGGGCGCGGATGGCGCCCAGCATCACCACCGCCAGCGCGAACCCGGCCCCGGCCCCCAGCCCGTAGACCGCAGATTCCGCCAGCCCGTAGCGCCGTTCGACCATGAACAGGCTGCCCCCCAGAATCGCGCACTGCACAGTGAGCAGCGGCAGGAACACCCCGAATGCGGCATGCAGTCCGGGCATGAACCGGTCCATCAGCATCTCGAGCAGCTGCACCGTTGCCGCGATCACCCCGATGAAGGCGATCAGCGACAGATAGGACAGGTCCAGCTCTGGCATCCCCGCCCATCCCCATGCGCCGGGCGCCAGCAGCGCGCGGTAGACGAGATGGTTCAGCGGCACGGTGACGCCCAGCACGAAGATCATCGCGGCACCCAGTCCGGCTGCGGTTCCTGGCCGGCGCGACAGCGCCAGAAAGGTGCACAGGCCAAGGAAGAAGGTCAGCGGCATGTTCTCGACAAGCGCCGCCTGCAGGAACAGGGCACCCAGTCCGGTCATGGCCGACCCTCTGCCACGTCAGGCGGGACGAAATCGGGCGGCTCGGCCTGCTCGGGCCAGCGGCTGCGCACCGCCCAGACGAGAAAGCCCAGCAGGAAGAAGGCGCTGGGCGGCAACAGCATCAGGCCCAGCGGCTCGTACCAGCCGCCGGCATCGACGCTGACGAGGATCGGCCGTCCCATCAGCGTGCCGGCGCCAAACAGTTCGCGCACCGTGCCGATCAGGATGAGGACGATGGAGTATCCCAGCCCGTTGCCCAGCGCGTCGGCCATCGCAGGCAGCGGGGGGTTGCGGCGGGCGAATGATTCCGTCCGCCCCATCACGATGCAGTTGGTGGCGATCAGGCTGACGAACACCGACAGCCGCCGGCTGAGGTCGGGCAGATAGGCCCGGATCACCTGATCGATCACCACCACCAGCGACGCGATGATGACGATCTGCACGATGTTGCGGATCGAGGGCGGAATGTGGCGGCGGATGACGCTGATGATCCCCGCGGCCATCACGACCACCGCGGTCAGCGCCGCCGACATCGTCAGCGCGGCGGCAAGCGAGGTGGTGACGGCCAGGGCCGAGCAGATCCCCAGGATCTGCAGGGTGACCGGATTCTGGCGCAGCAGCGGTTCCGTCAGGGCGCGCCAGAGGCGTTGCCGCGACAGGCCGACGGTCGGCGCGGCTGGCGTGGTGGCGGGTGCGGCGGCGGCTGGCGGGGGCATGGATCAGAACTCCCCCCGCCGGATCGCATCCAGCAGCGGGCCATAGCCCTTGGGCCCCAGCCAGAACCGGACCATCTGCGTTACGCCGTTGCTGGTCCGGGTTGCCCCGGTGATCCCGTCCACCTCGTGGATGCTGCTGGCCTGGCCGCGGGCGACGGCGAACCGGACCTGGCCGCTGTCGTCCACCGCCTGCCGCCCGGGAAACTGCGCCAGCCACGCCGGTTCCTCGATCCGCGCGCCGAGCCCCGGGGTTTCCTGCTGGGCGGTGATGGCCAGCCCCGCGACAGTGGCCATGTCGCCCTGCAGCGCCATCAGGGCGCGGATCTGCCCGTTATACCCCGACCCGACCATCGGCAGCAGCAACAGCCTGACTGCGTCGTCCTGGCGCAGCAGATAGATCTGGGCCAGGTCGGGGCGGCGCCCGAGCCCGGCCACATCGTCGGCCTGTGCCAGATCGGTCCAGTTGCCCGCGTCTCCCAGAGCCGCCTCCAGGCCGGCGGGTGTCACCCCCTCGGCCGCCCCGCCCCGGTCGAGGTCCACGACCACCGTGCTCAGCGCACCGTCCGACCGGGCCAGCAGGTCCTCCATGCCCGGCACGCCTGCGACCAGCGCCCCGAGCCGGGCCTGTTCCTCGGCCGCGCGGTTCGCGGCCTGGATCGGGCGCAGCAGCACGGTCGCGCCGCTGACCATCAGCGCGCAGACGCCCGCGACCAGAAACGCCACGATCAGGGTCTTGGTCCGGCTGTCGTTCGGCAAAGCGAGGAACCGGCGCCACGCCGACAGCGGGTTCAGGTCACCCATGGATCCGCCCCCGCCGCTGCAGCCACGCCCACAGCGCCAGTTCGTCCAGCAGCGGCGCCGCAAGCGAGGCAAGGAAAGCGGCCGCCACCGACAGCTGCACGGGGGTCGCGCCCTGCCAGTTGGCCGCGAACAGGACCACCAGCCCCGCATAGGCGGCGCCTTCCAGCCACCGGCCCAAGGCCGTCGCGGCGCTCGTCACCGGATCGGCGACCAGCAGGACGAAGACGACGGCCGCCGCCATCCAGGCGCGGTCCGGCGCCATCCCCGCCGCCCAGGCGATCGCCGCGGCGACGATCGCGCCCGCCGCCAGCCGGGCCGACATCACGCCGAACCCCACGCCCAGGGCCACCCCGCCGATCGCCGCCCAGGCGAGCGGCGCCGTCACCCCCGGCCATCCGGCGGCGGGAAAGCCGAAGCCCAGGAACATCGCCGTGACGGTCGCCGGGTTGACGATGTTGCGGCCCCATCCCCCAAACACCAGTTCGCCCATCACCACGCCGAAGCTCAGCCCCAATGCGATCTGCAGCGGCCCCAGCCCGCCGGGGGCCAGCATCGCCACCGCCAGCGCGGTCAGGGCGCCCGCGTAGGATGGCGGCTGCGCGCGGGCCAGCAGGAAGATCAGGTGCCAGGCGCCGGCGATCAGCAGCATCATCACCAGGCGCAGCGCCGCAGGCACGCCGCCATACCACAGCCATGCGGCCGCCAGCGGGGCAACGGCCGCGATCATCAGCAACGCCACGGTCTCGCGGTCCCACAGCCCCCGGATCATGCCGCCTCTGCTCCCTCGTGCTCGATCGCCGCGCGGTCCAGGAACACCCGCAGCAAGGCGGAAAACCGGGGGACGGCCCCAGTGACGTAGTCCGCCAGCGCCAGGTCCTCCTCGACCAGCGACAGGGCCCCCAGGCGCTGCGCGGTCTCCGCGTCACCCGCGGCAAGGGCACGCAGTATGGGGGCCGCGGGAATGCTGCCGCCCAGCGCCTGTTCCAGCGCCGCGGTCGGGATCAGCGGTCGCGGCCGGGAGGCGCGGCCGAGCGCGGCGACGAACCAGTGCGGCGGCCGGGCGGCGGCGCGGCGGACCAGCACCGTGACCTGTCGGTCCCGCGGGCCCAGGAAGCCGGCCTCGTGCCCGTCGAGGGCCGAACCGGACAGGACCGAATGGGGACCGGGACGCGTCAGATCGCGGCTGAGCGCGCCGAGATGCGCGCCGGGCTGCGTCCGCACCAGGCGCCCGGCCCGCAGGGCATCGCCCGCGACCGACACCAGCCGCGTCTCCGGCATGCTGCCGCTGCGCAGCAGACCGCCGATCGCGGCTGCATCCTCGACATGCAGGTCCCAGACCGGCCTGTCACCCCGTGCCGGGTGCAGGGCGTGAACCTGCATCCCCGCCAGCCCGAGCGGGTGGCCGTCGCCCACCTCGATCCTGCGCAGGCGGGGCACGCCGCGGCCCAGCGCCGGATCGGCGCCGACCGGCAGACACAGCAGGACGGGACCGTCGGTCAGCATCGCCAGCCCGGCCAGGCCGCGATCAAGGTCGGCCTCGGCCCCTTCCAGCGCCCGCAGCGGGTCCGGGGCGGCCGGACGGCTGTCCACAGCCATCACGAAGATCGCCGCCGGCCGTTCCCCGGGCGGCGGCATCCGGCCGAACGGGCGCCGCCGCAGCAGCCGCCAGGCGCCCGACGCCAGCAGCAGGTCGCGCAGACCGCCCGCATCCGACGCGCCAGAGACATCCAGGTGGGTGCGATCTGCACCGGGTTCGTGGAACAGCAGGATCCGGGACAGGATGCGGCCGGGCGCCAGATCCACCGCGGCGACACGGGCCGGCATCGGGGCGGTCAGCGTGATCTCCGGCGCATGGCGCAGCCGGGCAAGCGGTGCGCCGGCGGCCACGATGTCCCCCGCGGCCACCAGGGGCGCGACGCGCAGCACCTCGCCAGGGGCCGGCTGGACCGCGGCCTCGTCCGACAGCATCGTGACGATCGGCGCATCCGGCGCAGGCGACGCACCGACCGGCACGGTCAGACCTCGTCGTGCGGGCAGTCGCATCGCGGCTGTCCTCCCTCCGGTGACCCTTTGGTTTGTTTCAAAGGCGATTTCTGGCTAGCATGGCCCCTGACGCGGTTAGCACAGAACAGTCGAGGACGCCATGCCTGCACACCCCCTTGCACCTGCCTGGATCATCGTCCTCGCACTCGCCGCGATGCCGGGCCTGCCCCGGCCCGGATTGGCCCAGACGGGGCTTGAGCCGGGCGGTGCAACCGCCGCACCCCCGGGGGCAGGCGCGTCGGCCGGCAGCGGCGCCGCGCCGGTGCCCGCACCAGCGTTGCCGGGCGAGGTGCCGTGGGTGATCCCCCCGTCCGGCCCGTTCAACCCCGAAACCATTCCGGTGCCGAATGCCGCCGCCATCGCCGCCTGGGCGCGGTCGGCACATGCCGATGCGGGCTCGGAGGCCTTCAGCCACTGGAATGACGAGGGAGAGATCCCGCCGGTTTGCGCGAACTGCCATTCCGGCATGGGGTTCCGGGCCTTTCACGGGCTTGATGGCGGCAGCCCCGGGCCCCTTGAGGCGCCGGTGCAGACGGGCGGCGTGGTGGACTGCGCGACCTGCCACAGCCCCGGTCTCGCCGACGTGACCGAGGTGGTGCTGCCGAATGGCATGAGCCATCCCGTTCCCCCCGGCGAAGTGACCTGCCTCACCTGTCACCAGGGCCGTTCGTCGGGCGACAGCGTGACCGCAGCGACCGAGAACATGCCGCCGGACACGCCGAACCCGGCGCTGAGCTTCATCAATCCGCATTACGCCATCGCCGCGGCCACCTGGCTCGGCGGCCATGCCGGTCTGGGCTATCAGTACCCCGGCAAGACCTATGCAGGCCGCTTTCTCCACGCGCCCCCGGTGACGACCTGCAATTCCTGTCACGATCCGCACAGCCTGCGCGTGAACGAGACGGCGTGCAGGACCTGCCACACCACCGGACAGTCCCGCGACATCCGCATTTCGCGCCAGAGCCATGACGGCAGCGGCGTGACGACAAAGGGGATCCGCGCCGATATCGACGCCAATGCCGCACGGCTGAAATCGATGATCCTCGACTATGCCGCAAAGGTCGCCGGTGTGCCGGTCATCTATGACGGCGAGCGACATCCGTATTTCTTTACCGACGCGAATGACGACGGTGTCGTGGATCAGTCCGGCGGCCGCCCGGTCGCCTACAACGCCTGGACACCCCGCCTGCTGCGGGCCGCCTACAACTGGAAGTTCGTCAACGCCGACCCGGGCGCGCATGTCCACAATCCGCCTTACGCGCTGCAGTTGCTGCACGACTCCATGGAGGATCTGGCGGGGCCGCTCGACCTGGATTTCGCCGCGCTGGGGCTGGTGCGATGACGACAGTCGGTGCCCATGTCGGCGCCCCGGGCACAACGGTGGTGGCCCTCCGGAAAAGGCGCAGGGCCAGGATCCCCAGTCGATCGGCCGTCCCGGTTGATCCGAAGTGGGCGGCGCGATAGGTCCTCGGCCCTGAGCCGTCGGCGCGGACGCGGGCAATCTCGCCCCGTCCCGGGTTACCGAGAACCGGCACATGCGAAGGATGTGGAGATGGCGGACGACATCATGGCCGACGCGGGACCATCGGCCCCCGACGACATCGTGGCGCTCAGCGGCGGCAACGCGCTGGGGGCGTTCCACGGCGGCGTCGTCGAGGCGTTCCTCGACCACGGCATCCTGCCGCAACACGTCGCGGGCACCTCGATCGGCGCGGTGACCGCGGCGCTATGGCTGGGCGGACCGGTCGACGGCGCGGTAGATCGGCTGCGCGCCTTCTGGCAGGCCGCGGCAGACAAGTCTGGGTTCGGACTGACCACGACATGGCGCAAGAGCGCGCTGACCCGTGCCCTGCTGCTGGGCCGGGCCGGGCTGTTCCACCCGAGCTTTCCGGGCTTCCTGGCGGCGCTCCCGGGGGCCCCGGCAGATGATCACCTGTTCGACACCCGACCGATGCACCGCCTGCTGGAACGCCTGGTCGATGTCGATGCCCTGAACGCCAGCCCGACCCGCGTCACCATGCTGTCGCTGGACCAGTCGAGCGGCGAGGTCCTGACCTTCGACAACCGCAGCATCGACCTGACGATCGACCACGTGCTGGCCAGTTCATCGCTTCCCCTGGCGTTTCCGCCTGTCCTGATCGACGGGCGGCCGATGGTGGATGCCGGGCTGTCGGAAAACTGCCCGGTCCGCCGGCTGTTCGATCACCCGATCACCCGGCCCACCCGGTGCTGGGTCGCCGACCTGTGGCCCGCCAGGGCCCCGCGCGCGTCCTCGCTGGACGAGGTTCTGGGCCGCACCCAGGATCTGGCATTCGCCGCCCAGCGGCAATGGGCGCTGGAACATGTCCGAACCCTGCTGGACCGGGCCGACGCGAACACCGGACCGGTGGAATTCCGCGAACTCATCCTGAACCAGACCGACTGGGAAGTGGGCGGCAAGGCATTCGATTACACGCCGGCGTCGCTGCAGAGACGCTGGGCGGCCGGGCGGACCGCCGTCGCCATGGCACTGGCTGCCTGAAGCACTCCACAAGCCGCGCGGCCGGGCTGGTCGGACGGGCTCCCCCCGTCCCCGCGCCTCCTTCGTCCTCCGCGGCGCTGTTGCGTTCGCGCCTGCTTGTGCCACGATGGTGGCGGCACAGGAGGTAGGCGGATGAGCGAGGTGGACTTTACCGAATCCGGCATTGTCGTGGATGCCCGGATCATCGGCACGGGGCTGGGGCTGGATCCGGCGGAGATACCGGATCTGATGCGGTCCGGGCGGCTGACCAGCCGCACCGAAACCGGGCAGGAGGAACACGCCGGCTTTCACCGGCTGACCTTCTATCACGAAGGACGGGCGCTGCGCCTGACCGTCGATGCCTCGGGCGAGATCGTCAAGCAGGCATCCTACGACGCCCCGCGCCGCGGGTCCGACGCCCCGGACCGATCAGCCGACTGACCCACGCGCTGGCCGCTCGGCCGCCTTAAGCCTCGCAATGCCCGGTTCTTCTGGATCAGAGTGGCCGGTCCGCGCCCCATCAGCAACGAGTCGCGCTTGAACGGTTCGTCGACCGCCCAGGCGGGGTCAGTTCTCGGGCTGGCAAGGCGGCGACCGGTTAGCCGGCGATCATCGCCTGATAGGCCGCCTCGTCCATGAACCCGTCCAGCCACGCGCCGTCTGCGGGTTTCACCCGGAAGAACCAGGCAGCCATCGGATCCTCGTTCACCTCGCCGGGCGTATCGGCAAGGCCCGAGTTCACGGCGGTGATGGTGCCCGCCACCGGGGCCAGGATGTCCGACGCCGCCTTGACGGACTCGATCACCACGACCTCTTCGCCGGCCGCCACCTCGCGTCCCGTCTCCGGCAGTTCGATGAACACCACGTCGCCCAGCTGCTCGCTGGCGTGCCGGGTGATGCCCACGACGATCTCGTCGCCCTCGGCGCGCAGCCACTCGTGGTCTTCGGTGTATCTCAGCATATGCAGCCTCAGCGCTTGTAGGTGGGTTTGATGAACGGGGTCGGCACAATCGTCACCGGCACCCGGCGACCGCGCAGCTCGGCATGGACGGTCGCGCCATCGGGCAGGTCGGCGGGCAGGATGGCCATGGCGATCGGCGCATCGATCGACGGGCCGAACCCGCCGGATGTCACCCGACCGATCGGCTCGCCACCCTCGGGCTGCGCGTAGAGTGTCACCCCCTCGCGGATCGGGGCGCGACCCTCGGGCCGCAGGCCGCGCCGGACGCGGGTCGGCGCGGTCAGTTCCGGCAGGATGATGTCGGCCCCCGGAAAGCCACCGGCGCGCGCGCCCCCTGTGCGGCGGATTTTCGGAATGGACCACCCAAGCCCGGCCTGCGCCGGAGTGATCGTTTCGTCCATGTCGTGGCCATAGAGCGGCAGCCCCGCTTCCAGCCGCAGGCTGTCGCGGGCGCCGAGACCGATCGGCGCGACCCCGTCGTGTGCCAGCAGCAACCGCGCCAGAGTTTCGGCGCGGTCGGCCTGCACCGAAATCTCGAAGCCGTCCTCGCCCGTATAGCCGGAACGGCTGACCCAGAGGGACGTGCCGTCCCAGTCCAGATCGCTGGCATCCATGAACCGCAGATCGGGTGCGGTCGGGACCAGCCAGCTGAACGCCCGTTCGGCGCCCGGCCCCTGCAGCGCCAGCAGCGCCCTATCCTCGACCGGATCGACGCGGATGCCGGGATGCGATGCGGCAAGCTGGGCGAGATGGGCCAGATCCTGTTCGGCGCGCCCGGCATTGACCACAAGCAGCAGGTGGTCGCCCTTGTTGGCGATCATCAGGTCGTCGAGAATGCCGCCATCGGGTGCCGTGAACAGCCCGTAGCGCTGTCGGAACGGCGGCAGGCCGACGATGTCGGCGGGAACCAGGGTTTCCAGCGCGGCGGCAGCGTTCTCGCCCCGCAGGATGATCTGCCCCATGTGGCTGACATCGAACAGCCCCGCGTCGGCGCGGGTGTGGCGATGTTCGGTCAGAACCCCCGTGGGATACTGGACGGGCATTTCCCACCCGGCAAAGGGCACCATCCTGGCACCCAGCGACAGGTGAAGGTCGTAGAGCGGTGTGCGGCGCAATTCGGCCATCGGCGTCCCCTGCGTTTCAGTGCGCTCCGGATGAACGGGCCGTCCTTGCCCCGCGTGCTCCCGGGCGCGGGTCGCCATCCCTCGTCGGCCGTGCTTCACATTGGGTCCGCAATAGCCGCCGGTCGGGGCGGCTGGCAAGGGCCTCGTCCGACCCCGCCAGCCGCAAGTGGTTCACCGTGGCGCGGCGTCGGCCCAGATTACGGCGGCAGTCAGGCCGCCATCTTGCGACATTCCTCGGCGCAGCGCCGGCAGGCGGCGACGCAGTCCTCCATGTCGCCGACCCGCTCGCAATCGGCGGCGCAGGCGTCGCAGAACTCGGCGCAGGCGCGGCAGCTATGCGCGTGCAGGGGCGAGCCGGTTATCATAATGTGGGCGGAGGCGCGGCACATTTCCGCACAGGCCGTCATGATGCGGACGTGGTCGGGGGCGACATGCGCGCCGCCGGTCTCGACGCAATGGCCCATCATCATGGTATGGCAGGTGCGATAGCAGGTCAGGCAGGCGTCGATGCAGGCCTGCATGTCGTGATTGCCGTGATGCATCTCGGGTCTCCTTTCGCCTTGGATCACCCCAACGGATGCCCCGGCCGGGCAGTTCCGGCCGGCCTGGCCTGACCGACGCCACGGACGCGGTGCGCCGATCGCCGGAGGCTAGATCGTCGCGTTGTTCGCGCCACCGTCCAGCATCAGGTTCTGGCCGACGATGAACCGCGCCTGCTGCGAACACAGGAACGCGCAGGCGGCGCCGAAATCCTCGGCCCGGCCATATCGTCCGGTGGGGATAGCGGCCTCGCGCCGGGCCCGCGCCTCGGCAACGGTGATCCCCTGCGCCTGGGACACGCCCGTGTCCAGCGCCGTGGCGCGGTCGGTGTCGTGCAGGCCCGGCAGCAGGTTGTTGATGCAGACCCCCTTGCCCGCCACCTGCCGCGATACCCCGGCGACAAAGCCGGTCAGCCCGGTGCGGGCGGTGTTCGACAGACCCAGCTGCGCGATGGGCGCGCGGACCGCGGCCGAGGTGATGTTGACCACCCTGCCCCATCCGCGCTCCATCATGCCGGGAACCAACGCCTGCATCAGCGACACGGCGGACAGCATGTTGCCCTCGATGGCGCGGATGAAGTCGTCACGGTCCCAGTCCAGCCAGTTTCCGGGGGGCGGCCCGCCGGCGTTGTTGACCAGGATGTCGGCCTGCCCGCCCAGCGCCTCGAGCACCTTTTCGCGCCCCTCGCTGGTGGTGATGTCGGCGGCGACCGGGGTGACCTCGACCTTGTAGCGGTCGGCAATCTCCCACGCGGTCTGGGTCAGCACGTCGCGTCCCCGGGCGTTGATGACGAGGCTCACGCCTTCGGCGGCCAGCGCCTCTGCGCAGCCGCGTCCCAAGCCCTTGGAAGCCGCGCAGACCAGCGCCCGTTTCCCCGTGATGCCCAGATCCATTCGATCTCTCCTCCTGCCTGCGCCGTGTGCTGTTCAGGTCGCGGCCGTGGCGCACCCGCGCCGGCCGCGCGGCCGTGTCACAAGGCGGTCCAGCCGCCATCCACGGAAATCGACGTGCCGGTGATCTGTGCGGCAGCGTCGCTGCACAGGAACGCCGCCGTGCCGCCCAGCTGTTCCACCGTGACGAATTCGCCCGACGGCTGGCGCTGCAGCATGACCTTTGCGATCACGTCCTCGCGGCTCATGTTGTGGGTCTTCATCTGGTCGGGGATCTGCTTTTCGACGATCGGGGTCAGGACGTAACCGGGGCAGATGGCGTTGCAGGTGATCGGATCGGTCGCGGTTTCCAGCGCGGTCACCTTGGTCAGTCCGACGACGCCGTGCTTGGCGGCGACATAGGCGGACTTGTAGGGGCTGGCGGTCAGGCCATGGGCCGAGGCCACGTTGATCACCCGGCCCCAGCCGCCGTTCCGCATCATCGGCAGCGCCACCGCGGTGGTGTGAAAGGCCGACGACATGTTGATGGCGATGATCGCATCCCATCTCTCGGCGGGGAAATCGGGGATCGGGGCGACATGCTGGATGCCGGCGTTGTTGACCAGGATGTCGCAGCGCCCCGCCTGTTCCACCAGCGCCCGGCACTGATCCGGCCGCGACATGTCGGCCTGGATATAGCGGACCGTCACATCGTGATCCGACGCCAGTCGCTCGGCGAGCGCGTGATCCTCGGCGCTGTCGGTGAAGCTGTTGATCACCAAGTCGGCCCCTGCCCCGCCCAGCGCCCGGGCGATGCCCAGGCCGATGCCGCTGTTCGATCCGGTGATGATCGCCGTCCTGCCCGTCAGGAACCTGTCCGTCATGTCGCGTCCCCCGTTCTGCGCGGCGCGATCTTAACGCCGGCACAGCGGGAACTGCCAGACCTTGCGAACCGGCTGCGGCCGCGGCATCAGCCCCGGGGTTCGGGCGGAAGCGCATGGGACAGGCGGCCGGATCGGCTTGGCGTCAGGGGCCGAAGACGCGGGTCGCAAAACAAAAAGACGCCCGCACAAGGCGGGCGTCAAGTCATGAGGCAGGTTTCATACAGGCAAGAAACCTATCGAGCAGTGCATCTGATATACGACGTCGAACCGCCGAGTCCAAGGCTCAAGTTTGCCAGCCAGTTAACCGAACGGTAGGTTGCGCCGGGCCAGTGGAACAAACCGGACGAGCAGAAGGCGGGCGCGGATGCGAATCTTCAAAAACTCTAACGTTTTCGCGATCAGGCGCCTGCTGCGTGTCGCGGCCCTGGGCCTGCTGGGTGTTGCAGCGATGCCGCTGGCAAGCGCCGCCGCGCCGGCGCATGCCATTGCAATGGTGGGGGAACCAGCCCTGCCCCCGGGGTTTTCGCACCTGCCGTATGCCAACCCGCAGGCACCCAAGGGCGGGACGATTCGCCTGGCCGAGCCGGGCGGTTTCGACAGCCTCAAGCCCTGGGTGCTCAAGGGCAACGCGGTGTGGGCGGTGGGGTCGCTGGTGGCGGAGACGCTGATGTACCGCTCGATCGACGAGGCCTTCACGCTGTACGGGTTGCTGGCCGAAAGCGTCGAGACCGATCCCGACCGGACCTGGGTGGAATTCACGCTGCGCCCCGAGGCGCGGTTTTCCGACGGATCGCCGGTGACCGTCGAGGACGTGATGTGGTCCTATGAGACGCTGGGCACCCAGGGGCACCCGCGCTATGCCGGCGCCTGGCGCAAGGTCGAGCGCATGGAGCAGACCGGCGACCGCACCATCCGCTTTACCTTCAACGCGCCGGACCGCGAGATGGCGATGCTGATGGGGATGCGCCCGATCCTGAAGAAGGCGCAGTGGGAGGGTCAGGATTTCGCGCAATCCGGGCTTGAGCCGCCGATCGGATCCGGCCCCTACGTGATCGATCAGGTGGACCCCGGCCGCTCGATCACGTTCCGTCGTGACCCCGACTGGTGGGGGCAGGGGCTGCCGGTCAGTCGCGGCCTGCACAATGTCGACGCGATCCGCTATGATTATTTCTCGGACACCAACGCGATGTTCCAGGCCTTCAAGGCCGGCGAGGTCAATGTCTGGCGGGAACTGAACGGCGCCCGCTGGACCAGCGAGTACAACTTTCCGCTGCTGACCCGGGGCGAGGTGGTCCAGTCCGAGATCCCGCACCAGCGCCCCTCGGGGATCATCGGGCTCGTGATGAACACCCGCAGTCCGGTCTTTGCCGACTGGCGCGTGCGGCAGGCGATGATCGAGGCGTTCAACCACCAGTTCATCGCCATGACCCTGTCCGGCGCCACCGACCCCCGGATCACCAGCTACTTCGCCAACTCGGATCTGGCGATGCGGCCCGGGCCGGCCGAGGGGGCCGTGGCCGCGCTGCTGAATCCCTTTGCGGCCGACCTGCCCCCCGACACGCTGACCGGATATACGCTGCCGTCGGGCTACCCGGGCGCGCTGGACCGCCAGAGTCTGCGCCGGGCACTGAAGCTGCTGGCCGACGCAGGCTGGACGGTGCAGGGCGACGGGCTGCTGCGGCGCGACGACGGCACGCCATTCGATTTCGAGATCGTGCTGAACCAGTCGGGCAGCGCCATGCGATCGGGCAGCGAGGTGCAGAAGATCGTCGGCATCTATGTCGAGGCCCTGAAGCATATCGGCATCCGCCCCAGCGTGACGGTTCTGGACAGCGCGCAGTACATCGAGCGGACCAACCGCTTCGCGTTCGACATGACCTGGTATGAACGCGGCCTGTCGCTGTCGCCGGGCAACGAACAGGCGCTTTACTGGGGATCGGCCAGTGCGACCGAGCCGGGCAGCAAGAACTGGATGGGCGTCGCGTCGCCCGCGGTGGATGCGATGATCCAGCGCATGGTGAACGCCACCACGCGCGAGGATTACGTCGCCGCGGTGCGCGCGCTGGACCGGCTGCTGACCGCCGGACGCTATGTCATTCCCGTGTCGTACCCGCAGGTCAGCCGGCTCGCCCATTCCGCCGCCCTGCGCTATCCCGACCATGTGCCGATCTATGGCGACTGGCCGGGTTTTCTGCCGGACACCTGGTGGGTCGAGCCGTCCGACTGACGACACGCGGACGCGGGAACCCGGACCCCGTTTCTTGGTTTCGGTCAGGACGGGCGTGCCCCGCCGCCCGGTCGAACTGGAAGGACACCCGATGAAGTGGTCGCATGTGAAGGAAAACTGGTCTGCCTTTTACGAGGCGATCATCGAGAAATGGCCCGAGGCCGACGAGGCGGAACTGGACGAGATCGACGGGGACCAGCGGGGGTTCGTCGCCTATATCGCACAGCTGACCGAATCCGAGCCGTCAGAGGCGCGCGAGGAGATCCGCGAGTGGTTGGCCGGCGAGATCCCGGCCGATGTCGTCATGGACCCGCTCCACGACAACCATTCGATCGCCCTGTCGTCGAAATACGTGGGCGAGGGCGAGGATGAATCCGACGACGATGCCAGGTTCGGCGATGATGACGAATACCCTGACGACGGAGACGATACCGGTCGGGTCTGACGCATTCCGGCAGATGGCCACCGATGCGGTCACGTGACCGTGGCAGGATGAGTCCCGCCACCATGTCCCGCTCGGGGACTTCTGACTTCCTGCACCTCCTCAGTCATGCTACATATCGCGCCATTCGCATGTGAGGGGAGTTGGCCGATGTCACGCAACATGGGCACGCCTGACCGCATCATCCGCATCATCGTCGGTGTGGTGCTGATCGCATTGTATTTCGCTTATCCGGCGGCCGGATACCGGTGGCTGTTCCTGCTGGGCTTCATCCCGCTGGTCACCGGCCTTGTCGGCTGGTGCGGGATCTACAGCCTGCTGGGTGTCAGCACCTGTCCGGTCCGGCGCTGATCGCTGCGCCACGCACCCCGGTCGCGGGCCGCGGCCGGGCGAGAACCCGGGTCCGGGGCGGCTAGCCTTCCACGCGTCCGAAATCGGCGATCAGGCGCCCGGTTTCGCGGATCCGGTTCAGCAGGTTCAGGCGGTTGCGACGCAGGACGCTGTTGTCACTGTTGACCTGAACCGCCTCGAAGAACGCGTCGATGGGCGCACGCAGCGCCGCGATCGCGGACATGGCGGCCGGAAAATCCTGTGCCGCGACCGCATCGCGGATGCGCGGTTCGGCCGCGTCGAGTGCCGCAAACAGGGCGCGTTCCTCGTCGGTGTCGGCGAATTTCGGGTCGGCCCCGAAGCTGTATTCGACGCCGTCCTTTTCCTCTGCCTGGCTGAGGATGTTGGCCGCGCGTTTAAGCCCCTGCAGCAGGTTGGTGCCGTCATCGGTGCCCAGAGTCTCGTTCAACGCGGTGGCGCGGGCGACCAGCAGCACGAGATCATCGTTGCCCGGCATCGCCAGCACCGCGTCGATCACGTCATGGCGGACACCCTGGTCGCGGAGATGGACCTTGAGCCGGTCGTGGATGAAGCCGAGCAGATCTTCGATTCCGGCTATCTCCCAGTCTTGAAATGGTGCGTCCTTGAGGCCGCGCGACATGGTGTCTGCGGCCTCTCGCAGAACGTCTAGTAAGTCAGCCTTTTCACCTGATACAGTCAGGCCCATCGCGCGGAGTAGTCGAACCTGAAGCTTTTCCTCGGAACGCTCTGCCGTCTCTCGCAGCATCGATGCCCAAGCCCGCCGCTGAGCCAATCCAAGCGCCACACGAAGTTCGAACCTAAGAGACTTCGCGAGAATAATGCGGATTGCGCCCAATGCTGCACGCCGCATCCCAAACGGATCCTTTGATCCGCTCGGCCGCTCGCCAGTGGCCCAAAGTGCGGCGATCAAGTCGAATCGATCCGCGAGGGCAACAACTTGCGAAATTGATTGCTCGGGGAGGGCATCGTCCGCGCCATGAGGCAGGTAATGATCCCGAATCGCAGAGGTAATATCCGCGCTCAGGCCTAGCGAGCCAAAATAGTAAGAACCCATAATTCCTTGAAGTTCAGGAAACTCTCTCACCATTCTCGAAACCAGGTCGAACTTAGAGAAGCCCGCGGCAGTCTGTGCACTTTTTTGATCTAGGCCGAGGCGCGCAGCAAGCTCAATCGAAAGTACCATCATCCGCTGGACGCGTTCCCACTGACTTCCGACGTCTTGATGGAAAGTCATTTTTTTAAGCGCAGACTTCCATACTTCCACATCTGCGAGAACCTCTCGCATATCACTCTCGAAAAAGAAAACAGCGTCCGACAGTCGGGCGGCCAGCACCCGCTGGTTGCCGGCCAGGATGGTCGCACCATGATCCGGCGTCTCGACATTGGCGACGGTCACAAACCCTTCGATCCGGCCGGTTGCGGGATTGCGGGCCGACAGGAACTTCTGGTGCGCCTTCATCGAGGTCTGCAGCACCTCGGGCGGCAGGTCCAGGAACCGGTCCTCGATCACCCCCATCAGCGGCACCGGCCATTCGACGAGGCCAGCCAGTTCCGCCATCAGCGCCTCGTCGGCGACGATTTCCCACCCGCGGGCAAAGGCCAGGTTCCCGGCCTCCTGCCGGATCGCCTGTTCGCGCTCGGCAGGATCCAGCATGACCTTGGCCCGCCGCAGCCGGGCGTCGTAGTCGTCAAACCCGGTGACGGCGACCGCATCGGGCGCCATGAAACGATGCCCGCGCGTGGTGTCGCCGGCACTGATCCCGTCGATGGTCAGCGGCACCACCTGCGCCCCGCTCTCGTCGGTCAGGATGCACAGGATGGAATGCAGCGGCCGCACCCAGCGCAGATTGCCCGCCCCCCAGCGCATCGACTTGGGCCACGGGAAATCCCGGATCACCGCGTCGAGCACCTCGGCGACGATCTCGGCCGCAGGGCGGCCGGGTCGTTCGATGACGGCAAAGACCACCTCGCCCTTCTTCTCGGTCCGGCGCTCCAGCTGGTCCCGGGTCAGCCCCGTGGATCGCAGAAACCCCTCGATCGCCTTGTCCGGCGCGTCCGTGCGCGGCCCCTTGCGCTCCTCGCGCACCGGTCGGCTTGCCCCCGACAGCCCCTCGACCGCCAGCGCCAGGCGCCGCGGCGTGGAAAAGGCACCGGCCGACTCATAGGTCAGCCCGGCCTCGACCAGCCCGTCGGTGATCAGACGGCGCAGATCGTCGCGGGCCCGCGGCTGCATCCGCGCCGGGATCTCTTCGGAAAACAGCTCGATCAGCAGGTCGGCCATCAGTCCATCACCCCGCGCTCGGGGCTCTTGTCGTTGAACTGGTTCCAGGCGAAGGCGCGCCCGTCAGGATAGACGATCAGCACCCGGTCGACATCGGGCCGGATGTCGGCCTCGCCCAGCACCGCGCGGGCATTTCCCGCCTCCAGGTCCCGGGTCAGCGCCTTGGCGGAATAGCACTGGAACCAGCCCGGTCCATTCAGCGGCGTCGCGTCGGGATACGGGGCCGCATCGGCCAGCTGCGCGGGATCCAGGGTGAAACAGGCGCGATAGCGGATCGGCGACGAACTGGCATCGATCGCCTTGAAATCGGCGATCCGGACCGGCCGCGCCGTCCCGTCGGTCGTGGTGACCACGATGTCCTGCGCGCCGGTGATCTCGTCCACCGGGTCATAGAACCCGTAGACCTGCAGATACCACACCGCGAGGCCCGTCAGCAGCGCCGAGAGCAGCAGCAGCGACACCATGATCTTGCCGGTCGTCATGCCGCCACTCCTTGGGGTCCGGTGGCGGCCTCGGTGGTGACGAACAGGTCGGCGCAGCGTTTCGCCAGCGCCCGGACCCGGCCGATATAGGCCTGTCGCTCGGTCACGCTGATCACCCCGCGCGCGTCCAGCAGGTTGAACATATGGCTGGCCTTGATCGCCTGATCATAGGCCGGGTGCGGCATCGGGATCGCCCGCCCGGCGCTGTCGGTTTCCGCCGCGCTCAGGATGCGGTCGCATTCCGCCTCTGCGTCGCGGAAGTGCTGGAACAGCATGTCGGTGTCCGCGACCTCGAAGTTCCATCGGGAATATTCCCGTTCGGTCTGGCGAAAGACGTCGCCATAGGTCAGCGGGATCGGGGCGTCGGGGTCGTTGAACGGCATGTCCATGACATGTTCGACCCCCAGCACGTACATCGCCAGCCGTTCCAGCCCGTAGGTCAGCTCGCCCGACACGGGGCGGCAGTCATGCCCGCCGACCTGCTGGAAATAGGTGAACTGGCTGACCTCCATCCCGTCGCACCAGACCTCCCACCCCAGACCCCAGGCGCCCAGCGTCGGGCTTTCCCAGTCATCCTCGACAAAGCGGACGTCGTGGACCAGCGGGTCCAGCCCGATCGCGCGGAGGCTGCCCAGATACAGCTCCTGCAGGTCCGGGGGGGATGGTTTGATGATGACCTGGTACTGATAGTAATGCTGCAGACGGTTCGGGTTTTCGCCGTAGCGCCCGTCGGTCGGCCGGCGCGAGGGCTGGACATACGCCGCGGCCCAGGGCCGGGTGCCCAGGCTGCGCAACGTGGTGGCGGGATGAAACGTGCCGGCGCCGACTTCCATGTCATAGGGCTGCAGGATTGCGCAGCCGGTTGCCGCCCAGTGGGCCTGCAGACGCAGGATCACATCCTGGAAACAGCGTGGCCGGTCCGCGGCAGGCGCGGCGGCAGGCGGGCTCGGGGGGCTGGTCATCCCGGCGTCCTTTTGCATAAGTGGCGCGGTGTCAGGGGCTTCTAGGAGGAAGGCCTGACAGGGTCAATCAGGCCGGTGGCGGGACGAGGCAGCGCATGCGTAGCACCAGACTGGGTTTGGCATTTCTGACGGTGACGATGCTGCCATTCGCCGCAACGGCCGAACAGACCATGATCCGGATCGAGGCGAGGCGGGGCGCCGCGGCAACAGAGGCAGCGTCGGCGTGGCGCAACCAGTTCCCCGACGTGGTCACCTTTCCGCTGAGCGGCGGCTGGACCGGCATCGCGCTGGGACCGATGGAGCGCGAGACCGCCACCACGATGCTGGAGGAGCTGAAGGCCCAGGGCCGCATCCCCCGCGACAGTTTCATCGTGCCGGCCGAGGAAGGCGGTGCGCTGACCCGCGTCGAGGCGACCGCGGGTGCGGCAGATTTGCCAGCGGGCAGCGCTGCAGCACCAGCGGACAGCGTCCTCGCGCCCGAGCCCGACCCCCAGGATGATCCGGCCGCGACGGCAGATGGTATCCCCCAGTCGGCTGATCGGAACAGCGTGGGGGACGAGACGACGGCGGTAGAGCCGGCAGACGTGAACGCTGCACGCCGGCAGATGCCGCCGAGCGGCGCCTATATCCGCCTGCAGTCGCTGCGCGACCGGGATCAGGCAGATGCCGCACTCGCCGAGTGGCGCGAACGCTTTCCCGAGGCCGGGCTGGCGGAACTGCCATCCGGCTGGTTCGCCGTCACACTGGGGCCGGTCGAGCCGGCGGCGGCGGGCGACTGGCTGCGGGCGTTCCAGGCGGCAGAGCTTGCGCCGGACGACGCGTTCGTGTCGACGGCGGACGAACTGGGGCCTGTCGTCGAGCCGGGAACCGAACCCGACCTGCCTGCCGCCGGGTCGGCGCCCATGCCGCCGCTGGACGAGGTCCAGCGTGCGCTGCGCTGGGCCGGCCATTATGACGGCGCCATCGACGGCAAGGACGGCCCGCAGACCCGCGCGGCCATCGCCCGCGAGATCGCGGCCACCCGCGCCGCGCCCGATGCGGGCACCGCGATGACCCGCCTGATCGAGCGGCGTGCCGACTGGCGCGGCCGGATGGGACTGACCGAACTGAAGGACGATCATACCGGGCTGTCGGTCACCGCGCCGATGGACCGGCTGCAGCACGAGCGCACCCAGCGCTGGTTGTCGATCTATGGGCCCAGGGACGAGTCCGGCGCGGCGCTGATCCTGTTTTCCCAACCCGGCGGTCAGCAGGAGATGCTGGACCTGGCGGGGCTTGTCACCGCCTTGGGCTGGGTCCCCTCGCCCGAGCGGCAGGTCGACACCGGCCGCATCACCCTGGACGGGCGCAATGCGACCCATATCGGCCATGCCGAGGCCCGCGTCGCCGATGGCCGGGCTGAAGGCTTCGTCCTGATCTGGCCGGTGGAGGACGCGGAGGACCAGCCGCGGATCGCGGCCGAAATCGCCGACAGCCTGACACGCTTCGCCCCCGGGGCCACCGACGACATGGTCGCAGACGTCACGCCGGCCGGCGGCATGGACGCGTCGGGAGAGGCAGATCAGGCCGAAGCCACGGATAGCCCCATGACAGCCGCCGGCGCCGCGGACGCGACCCTGGCAGGCCCGGACCAACCGCCGGCACCTGACCTGTCGCAGGATGCCGACCCCGTTGCGGGTGGGACGATCCGCGGTGCCGATGGTGGCGACCCGCCGGCAGCCGTCGCGGCGGACTGACGAGCCTTGCAAGCCGCCCCGCGGCGGCCGCTGACGTTGCACCCGGCCCAGACGCAGGTTCTCTACTGCCGCCAGAACCGCGGCAGGAAGAGAACATAGACGGCCAGCAGTTCCAGGCGGCCGACATACATGCCGGCGATCATCAGCCATTTCGCCGTGGCTGGGAACTCCACCACCGATCCGTTGGCGGTCACTTCCGGTCCCCATACCGGCCCGATATTGGCGATCGCCGTCCAGGCGGCGGTCAGCGCCGTCCGCGGATGCAGGCCGGTCAGCGCCAGCGCGACGATCAGCAGGCCGAAGGACAGGATGAACATGGTGAAGAATGCCATCACCGAGTTGACCACCTCGCCATCCAGCCGGCGCCCCTCGAGCCGTGGATGGGCCACGCGATGGGGCGATTGCATCCGACGGATCTGCGCCTCGACCGCGCGCAGCAGGACCTGATAGCGGAAGACCTTGATCGAACAGCAGGTCGACCCGGTGCAGCCCCCGATCAGACCCGCGATGATCAGCAGCGCAAACGGCATGTAGCCCCACCAGGTGACGTCGGTCGATGCGAACCCGGTGCCGGTGGCGATGGTCACCACGTTGAACGTCGTTTCGCGCAGGATGTCGCCGAGATTCTCCTGCCCGAGCAGGAGAGTCCGGTACAGCACGATGATCAGGATGATCGTGGCGAGCACGGTCAGGAACGCCCTGATCTGGCTGTCCCGCCACAGCGGAACCACGTCACCGTAGAGCGCCTGGACCATGCGGATGAACGGGATCGCAGCCAGGATCATGAAAACGCAGGACGCCAGTTCCAGCGGACCGATGAAGGCGCCGAAGCTCGCGTCGAGATTGGAGAAACCGCCCGTCGAGCAGGTCGTCAGCGCATGCACGACGGCCTCGTACCCCGTCATCCCCAGCGCGGCGTAGGTCAGGGCGCAGGCGACCGTTATCAGGATGTAGATGCGGGTCATCTCGGCCGCGATCTCGCCGGCCCGGGGCATGATCTTGCCCAGCGTGTCGAAGCCCTCCGAGCGAAAGAACTGCATGCCCCCGATCCGCATCGCTGGCAGGAAGATCATGGCGACGATCACGATCCCCAGCCCCCCGGACCATTGCAGGATGGCGCGCCACAGATGGGTGCCAAGCGGCAGCCCGTCCAGTTCCGGAAACACTGTGGTGCCGGTGGTGGTCACGCCCGACATGGCCTCGAACATGGCATCGGTCAGGCTCGCATGGGGCTGGCCCATCACGAAGGGCAGCGCACCGGCCAGCGGCAGCACCAGCCATACCCCCGCGGTCAGCAGAAAGGCCTGTTCCAGCGCCAGCGCACGGGCGCCGCTGCCACGCGTCGCCAGCGCGACGAGCGCGCCGGCAATACCACAGATCAGCCCGGATTCCAGAAACACCTGCCAGTGCGGGTCGCCGGCCCACCAGTCGACCAGCGCCGGCAGCGCCATCATCGCGCCAAACACCGCCGTCAGGCGTCCTATGGTGTTGGCGACAGGGCGGATGTCGATCATGGCGACCTGACTGCCCCCGCCCCATGCGCAGGTCAAGAAGGCGCGCACGGACGAGGCACCCGTGCTTGCGCGGCTGTCCCCCGTCGCCTATACAAACCGGGCGCGGGTGTAGCTCAATGGTAGAGCAGCAGCCTTCCAAGCTGAATACGTGGGTTCGATTCCCATCACCCGCTCCAGTCGCCTACCCCAGTCGATCCACATCGCCGGTTGTTGTCAGGTCCCCCGGTAAAGGGTCAGTCCGCCTTGTCGGTCGGGCCAGCCTCCGGCGGCACCAGAAAGTCGAAGTCGCACCCGCGATCCGCCTGCAGCACGGTGTCGAGGAACAGCTTCTTGTAGCCGCGATCGGCATCCGCGTGGGACGGCGCCACGAAGGTCTGTCTGCGCGCTTCCAGGACGTCTGGCTCGACCCGCAGCTCGATCCTGCGGGACGGCACGTCCAGTTCGATGACGTCGCCCGTCCGGACCAGCCCGAGTGGCCCGCCCACGGCACTTTCCGGCGTGACGTGGAGGATGATGGTGCCGCTCGCCGTGCCGGACATGCGGGCGTCGGAGATCCGTACCATGTCCTTGACCCCCCTTGCCGCCAGCTTGCGCGGGATCGGGATGTAGCCCGCCTCGGGCATGCCGGGGGCCCCCTTGGGGCCGGTGTTCTGCAGAACCAGGATGTCGTCCTCGGTCACGTCGAGTTCGGGATCGTCCAGCCGTGCCGCCATGTCCTCGACCGAGCTGAAGACCACCGCACGGCCGGTCTTCCGCAAGAGCCCGGGGGTGGCGGCGGATTGCTTGATGATCGCCCCCCCGGGGGCGAGGTTCCCGCGCAGCACGGCCATCCCCCCTTCGGGATAGATCGGGCTGTCGAGCGGTGCGACGATCGACTGCGGCCAGGGCGGCGGCGCCGCGCCGAGTTCCTCGCCGAGTGTCCGCCCGGTCACCGTCAGGCAGTCCAGATGCAGGAGGTCGCGCAACTCCCGCAGGATCGTGGCGAGGCCGCCCGCGTCGTGCAGGTCTGCCATGTAGTGCTGGCCCGACGGCTTCAGGTCCACCAGCACCGGCACCCGCCGGCCGATCCGGTCGAAGCCGTCGAGGTCGAGGTTCAGCCCCAGCCGGCCGGCCATCGCGGCCAGATGCACGATGGCGTTCGTCGAGCCGCCGATCGCCAGCAGCACGGTCAGCGCGTTTTCGAACGCCTTGGCGGTCATGATCTGATCGGGCGTGCGGCGCGCCGCGGCGAGATCCACCGCGCAGCGCCCGGTGGCCTCGGCGATGCGGCGGCGGTCGGCCGAGACCGCGGGCGCGGCGGCGCCGCCCGGCATCATCATCCCGAGCGCCTCGACCACCAGCGCCATCGTGCTTGCCGTTCCCATCACCCCGCAGGTCCCGGCGCCGGGAACAAGCTGGTTGTTGACGTCGGCGATTTCCTGTTCGTCGATCTCGGTGGCTCGATAGCGGCCCCAGAACCGGCGGCAGTCGGTGCAGGCGCCGACCCGCTCGCCGCGGTGGCTGCCGGTCAGCATCGGCCCGGTCACCAGCTGCACCGCCGGCACCCCCGCGCTCGCCGCGCCCATCAGCTGCGCCGGCACCGTCTTGTCGCAGCCGCCGATCAGCACCACGGCATCCATGGGCTGCGCCCGCACCAGTTCCTCGGTGTCCATCGCCATGAGGTTGCGCAGGAACATGCTGGTCGGGAAGGCGAACGACTCGTGGATCGAGATCGTCGGGAACGGTACCGGCAGGGCACCGGCCAGCATCACCCCGCGCTTTACGGCCTCGACCAGATCCGGCACCGTGGCGTGGCAGGCGTTGTAGCCGCTGGAGGTGTCGGCGATGCCGATGATCGGCCGGTCGAGCGCGTCGTCGGAATAGCCCATCCCCTTGATGAAGGCCTTGCGAAGGAACAGCGAGAACTCGGAATCCCCATAGCTCGTCAGCCCCTTGCGCATCCCGCTTGCGGTACCGCTCATGTCGTTCCTCACATCTTGCAGGTCGGCCTGCAGGAAAGCGTCTTCCGCCAGATTGTCAACAATATGTTTGACAGCTTTGCCGGCAGACCCGTAGAACCATCGTCGCAGCGCACCGGTCCGGCGCGGCTATCACGGGAGGATATCATATGCGGACGTCTTACATTCTGGCCAGCACCGCGGCAGCGGCCCTGGTCGCGGCGATCTCGCCGGCAGCGGCGCAAGAGGTGCATTACGGCAGCGGCGACAGCGTCACGGTCCTGCAAGGCTTTGCCCCCGGCGGCGGGTCGGACACGCTCGCGCAGCTGGTGCAGCCCTATCTGGCCGAGGAACTCGGCGGGGTGACCTTCGTCAACCAGTACCAGCCCGGCGCCACCGGTGCGATTGCCTGGACCCAGCTGGCCAAGCAGGTCGAACCGGACGGCGAGACGATCAGCATCACCAACACCCCGATGCTGATGACCAACTACATCATGAATGATTCGATCACCTACACGATCGACGAACTGACGCCGATCGCCAACGTCGTCACGGACCCGGGCGTCGCCGTCGTGCCCGCCAACAGCCCGTTCCAGACGTTCGAGGACCTGATGGCCGCGGCCAAGGAGAATCCCGGCACGGTCACCATCGGCAACTCGGGCGTCGGCGGTGACGACTTCTTCACCTCGGTGCTGCTGGAGCAGGCGGCCGACGTGAAATTCCAGAAGGTCCCGTTCGAAGGCGACGGTCCCTCCTGGACGGCCGCGATGGGGGGCAAGATCGACGCCAGCTTCAACAACGTCGGCATCACCTACCCGCAGGTCAAGGAAGGCAACCTGCGCGCGCTTGTCGTCTTTGCCGAAGAGCGGCTGGACGAACTGCCCGACGTGCCGACCGCCAAGGAACTGGGCTACGATGTCGTTGCGGGTTCCTCGCGCGGCTACAGCGGTCCGGCGGGCATGCCGGAAGAGGCGCGCCAGCACCTGATCGACGCCTTCACCCGGGTTGTCGAGAACCCGGAATTCCAGGAAGCGGCCGCTGCGCAGGCGATCAACATCGACTTCATCCCCGGCGACGACTATGCCGCCTTCCTCAAGAGCCAGGAAGAAGAGTTCCGGGGCGTGTGGGAGACGATCAAGGACGACGTCCAGGCGGACTGACGCCCAATGCGGGAGGGGCGCTCGTCCCTCCCGGCTCTTCAGCGACAGGGGACACAGACATGGGGCGCATTCTCGTCGCCGTCGTCGCGATCGGCGTGGCGTTCTACATGTACGGTCAGGCCGCCGACTATCCGCGCGCCGCGCGGCGCCTGCCGCAGCTGCTTTCCATCATTCTCATCCTGCTGGCCACGCTGGCCGTGGTGCGCGAGGTCGTCCGCCTGCGGCGCGCGCGGCTGGCGGATGGGGCGGCCGCAGGGCCGCTCGTCACCCTGCCGGAGCCGGGCAAGGTTCTGATCGGCGTCGCCTTCGTGGCGCTGATCTTCGTCTATGCCTGGGCGATCCCGGTCGCAGGTTACCTGGTGGCCACCCCGCTGATGCTGGCCCTTCCCCTGATCGCGCTGCGGCCGGTCGGCTGGCGGGGCATCGGGATCACGATCGTCGCCGTGACCGGCGTGATCTGGCTGATCTTCATCTGGTTCCTGAACCTTCCCGTCCCGCTCTATCCCGGCGCCTGAGGAGAAGATCATGCCCGAATCGTTCCTCTGGATCGGCCTCGCCAACGTCTTCGTCCCAGTCAACCTTGCGGCCATCGTGGGCGGGACGATGATCGGCATGGTGATCGGCGCCATGCCTGGACTGTCCGCGACCATGGCGATCGCGCTGCTGCTGCCGCTGACCTTCTCCATGGAGCCCGAAACCGGGCTGTCGATGCTCGCCTCGTTGTATCTGGCCGCCATGTACGGGGGCTCGATCGCCGCGATCCTGCTCAGGACGCCGGGGACGCCCGCGGCAGCCGCCACCGTGCTGGACGGGTTTCCCATGGCGCAGCGGGGCGAGGCCGGCCGCGCGCTGGGCCTGTCCCTCACCGCCTCGCTGATCGGCGGCACGATCTCGGCCATCGCGCTGCTGACGATCGCCCCGATCTTGGGCCGCATCGTGCTGAACTTCGGACCGATCGAGATCTTTGCCGTGGCCGTGCTCGGCATCACCATCATCGGCTCGCTGTCGCAGGGATCGACGATCCTCGGCCTTTTCGCCGGTGTGCTGGGGCTGCTGATCGGCACCGTCGGCATGGATCCCACGACCGGAACGCCCCGCTTCACCTTCGGCATCCTGAACCTGTTCAGCGGTGTCGAGTTCACGGTGGCGCTGATCGGGCTGTTTTCGGTGCCCCAGGCGATCCGGCTGATGTTGAAGAGCGAGGCCGACCGCGAGGGGCGCGTGTCCAGCATCCGGGACCGGATGCTGCCGACCTGGCCCCAGTTCCGCGAACTTCTGCCGAACAGCGTCCGGTCCAGCGCGATCGGCGTGCTGACGGGTCTCATCCCAGGGACGGGCGGCGACACGGCCTCGTGGTTCGCCTACAACGAGGCCAAGCGGTTCTCGCGCAACAAGGAGGCGTTCGGCACCGGCCACCCGGCGGGCATCGTCGCGCCCGAGGCCGCGAACAACGCCGTCGTCGGCGGTGCGCTGGTCCCGACAATCGCGCTCGGGATCCCCGGCTCATCGGCGACCGCGGTGCTGCTCGGCGGGGTGATGGTGCACGGGATCCTGCCCGGCCCGACCCTGATGACCGAATATGGCGACGTCACCTACACGCTGCTGTGGGCGGTGCTGTTCGCCAACGTTGCGCTGTTCGTCGTCGGGCTGTTCTTTACCCGCGCCTGCGTGGCCGTCACCAAGATCCCCAACCGGGTCGTGGGGCCGGTCATCATCGTGCTGTCGGTGGTCGGCTCCTTCGCGCTCAACAATTCGATGTTCGATGTCTGGCTGATGCTGGTCTTCGGCATGCTGGGCTTTGTCTTCGACGAGGTCGGCATTCCGACGCCGCCACTGGTGATCGGCCTGATTCTTGGCCCGGTGCTGGATACCAGCCTTCAGCAGAGCCTGCTGATCGGCCAGGGCAACTGGCTGTTCTTCATGCAGAGCCCCATAGCCGTCGTCCTGCTGGCCATCGCCTTGCTGTCGATCCTGCAGTCGACACCGCTTTTCCCTGCGATCGGTCGCAAGCTGCGCAAGCCGCGCGAAGCGAGCGATCTCGGGGACGACCTGCCGGGGAGCCGGGAATGATGGCAACGGCCAGGGAAAGTGCCCCCGGGATTCCGGACGACAACGCGCCGGATCGGGCTGAGGAGCCTGCCGCGCAGCGGGACAGGGGCAGATTGAGCGGCGATGATCTGATTCAGGACCTCACCCGGCGGCTTGAGGAGAGCATCGTCTTCGGCCGGCTGCAGCCGCGCGAACGGCTGATCGAGGAAGACCTTGCGCAGCAGTTCGGCGTCAAGCGCCACGTCGTGCGGCAGGCGCTGGTCGGGCTGGAACATCTGGGCCTCGTCGAGCGGGTGCGGAACCGCGGCGCCGTGGTCAAGCTTTACGAGATCCGCGAGGTCGAGGACATCAACGCGGTCCGCGAACTGCTGGAGGGGCACGCCGCCTCGCTGATCCCCCTGCCCCTCCCCGAGCAGGACCTAGCCCGGCTGCGCACCCTGCAGCAGCGCCACGCCGATGCGATCGACAGCGGCCACCGGCGCGAGGTGTTCCGCGCCAATATCCTGTTTCACGAGGCGTTATTTGCGCATTGCGGGAATGCCGCGCTGATCGAGGCGATCAAGACCTTTGCGCAGAAGTCGCATGCCTATCGCTCGATCTTCGTCAACGACCGCGCCTATCTCCTCTGGGCGGCGGGGGCGCATCGGGAGATGATCGAGGCGATCGAGAGCAGCGACCGCGAGCGGCTGGTCCGCCTGTGCCGGGACCATCTCGCACCGGCCAAGGATCGCTACATCGAGACCCTTCGGGCGCGCTTCGTCTGAGACGCGACACCGGCCGCGGCCGAGGGGTCAGGTTTTGAGCGCGCGAAGTGTCGCAGCGATGCGGGCGTCACGCTCCGCCTCAAGCGCGTCGATGGTCCGGCCCTGTGCCTCCGCCGCGACGCCCTCGGTCAGCTTTGCCTTCAACGCGTCGTCCAGGCGCGGTGTACCGAGGCTTTGCCAGCGCTTTTCCTGGCTGGGACCCAGATGCGCGAGATAGGCGGCGATCCCGCCGGCGCCCCCGCCGACGTGATAGGTCAGGTGCGGTCCGATCGCGGCCCAGCGAAGGCCCGGACCGTGAATCACGGCGGCATCGATGTCGGCGACGCTGGCGACGCCCGTCTCGACGAGATGCACGGCCTCACGCCAGAGCGCCGCTGACAGGCGGCCGGCGATATGCCCCTCGATATCGCGATTGAGACGAACCGGCTTCTTGCCCAGCGCTTCATAGAACGCCATGGCGCGGTCGATGATCGCAGGGTCGGTGGCCGCGCCGCCCGACACCTCGACCAGCGGGATGAGGTGCGGCGGGTTCAGCGGATGCCCGGCGATCACCCGGCCGGGGTGCCGGCAGCCAGTCTGGAAGTCGCTGGCCCGCAGCGCGGTCGTCGAACTCGCAAGAATGGTATCGGGGGAGACGTGATCCTCGATGCTGCGCAGGAGATCGCGCTTCAGCTTGACCCGTTCAGGCGCGTTCTCCTGGACAAAGCCGACCCCGTTCAGCTCCGACCCCGGTTCTCTGGCAAACCTCACGCGTTCGGGCGCGATTTCGGTCCCCTCGCCCACGATTCCCGCGGCGCGCAGCGCCTCGGCCATGCGGGTGACGGTGCGGGCGAGTTTCGCCGGGGCCTCCGGATCGGGATCGACGGCGACCACGTCAAGCCCGCGGGCGAGAAACAGCGCCGCCCAGGCCGAACCGATGAGCCCGGTTCCGACCACCGCGACCTTGTCGATGCCTGCGACGCTCATGGTTTCGCCTCCAGAAAATCGAGCAGGGCACGAAGCCGCTCGGCGGCCTGCCGCCCGGCGGCTGCGCCGTCGCGCGTTGTCCAGTCGTAGAAGCCGCGGCCCGTCGCGATGCCCGTCTCTCCACGCTCCAGCATCGCCTGCACATCGGCGTTGGGCGCGGCATCGTGGCAGAGATCGGGCACGATCGTGCGTTGCGCAAGGATGTGGCCCGTCAGCCCGCCGAGGTCCTTCTGTTCGAGGAGGCCGGACACGCACATGCGTGGGCCGAGCAGCCAGCGCGCCGCCTTGTCGATGTCCTCGGGTGTGGCAAGCCCGCGCGACATCAGGTGATAGGCCTCGTGCAGGATCGCGTGCTGCAGCCGGTTGACGAGCCCGCCCGGCACGGGCTGGGGGACCACCACGCTGTCGCGGCCGGACTGCGCCAGAAGACCGCGCGCCGTGGCGACCGTGGCGTCCGTGGTCTGCGCCACCCGGATCACCTCGACAAGCGGCAGTTCATCGGCCGGGAAGAAGTAGTGGATGCCCAGGAACCGGTCCGGCCGCGCCAGCGGCGCCGCAATCTCCTGCAGCGGCAGGCCCGAGGTGTTCGACGCGAGGATTGGCCCCCGGTCGCCCGGGCCGTCCGTTGCATAGCGCCGCTCGACATCGAGGAAGAGGTTGCGCTTGAGGTGCAGATCCTCTGGAATGGCCTCGATGACCAGCTCGGGCGGGGCATCGGGCAGCGTCGCCCGGGCCGCTACGCCCGCAGGCAGCGGACCGAGCCGGTCGGGATCGCGCGAGACCAGCACCGTCGGCAGCCCGCCCCCCGCAAAGGTCGCGGCGATGGCCCGCCCCATGACGCCGGCGCCGATCACCGCGACCCGCGCCATCAGGCGGCCTCGCGGCGTCCGGGCATGTCGAAACCGAACCGCTCGAGGGTCGCCCCGAGTTCCGCGATCTGCGCGGCGTCGAGCCGGACCAGCGGCGGCCGGACGCGGCCCCACTCCGGATCATCGGTGCAGATCCCGATCACCGACTTGAGGGCGGGAATCATCGGCAGCTTGGCGATTGCCATCCGGAACGCGGTGATCGCCTCTTGCCGGGCATCGGCATCGGCAGCCTGCCAGTTGGCGTAAAGATCGTGGATGGCGTGCGGGTTGATGTTGGCCGTGGCGCTGATGCAGCCCGCCCCGCCGGCCCGCATCGTGTCGAGCAGGAACTGTTCCGACCCGCAGAAGACGTCGAACCCGTCGAACCGTTCGATCATCGCGCGGGTGTTGTTCCAGTCACCCGAGCTGTCCTTGATTCCGGCGATCGTGCCCGGATACGCCTTGAGCAGGCGCGCGATGAGGTCCAGCGAGATCGGCACCTGGGCGACCAGGGGAATGTGGTACAGATAGATCCGCAGCCGCTCGTCCCCGACGCGCTCGATCACCTCCGAATAGAAGGCGAACATGCCGTCATCCGAGACACCCTTGTAGTAGAAGGGCGGCAACATCAGGACACCCGCGCAGCCGGCCTTTACGGCCGCCGTGGTCAGTTCCACGGCTTCCGGAAACGCGCAGCTGCCGGTCCCCGGCATCATCCGGGCGCCATCGAGTCCCGCCTGCGCCGCGGCCTCCAGCAGCGACCGCCGCTCTGCGACGGACAGCGAGTTCGCCTCGCTGTTCGTGCCGAAGATCGCTAGACCGCAGTCCTGCGACAGCAGCCAGCGGCAATGCGCCAGCCAGCGTTCCGTGTCGGGCTTCAGGTCCCCGTCGAAGGGGGTAACGACGGGCGACAGGACGCCCTTGGGTGCTTCAGTCATGATCTGCTCTCTTTGCCTCTTCAGGACCAATCGTCCACGGCATAGCGGCCCAGCGCGTCCTCGTCGAAGCCGAAACCGAGTCCCGGTCCAGTCGGCAGCACCAGTTCTCCGTCCCGAACCTCGAGTTGCCGGTCCACGAGGCGGCGGAAGTTCAGGACCTGGTCGTCCGGGAAGAACTCCACGAATTGCCCGTTCGGGGCCGACGCCACCAGGTGAATGTGCAGGTCGTGGAACCAGTGCGGGCACAGGTTCACGCCATAGCTCGCCGCCGTGGCGCTGATCCGGCGGTATTCGCTGATCCCGCCGCAGACCGCGGCATCAGTCTGCAGGATTGCCGCCGCACCGTGGTCCAGCAGGTCCTTGAACCGCCAGCGGCCGGCCTCGATCTCGCCGGTGGCAACGGGCACGCGCGTGCGCTCGGCCAGGCGGGCGTGATTGGCGATGTCGTCGACGGGGAACGGCTCCTCGATCCAGTAGGGATCATAGGGTTCGTAGCGGTCCATGAAGCGCAGCGCGGTGGGCAGGTCGCGCCAGGCATTGTTGGCATCGAGCATCAGCAGCACCTCGGGGCCGATCGCCTCGCGCGCGGCGCGGATCCGCGCCTCTTCCCCGGCCGGATCCAGGCGGCCGACCTTCATCTTGACGGCCTTGAAGCCCATCGCGACATAGCCCGCCAGTTCCTCGCCCAGCATGTCCGGCGTCTTGCCGTCCAGGTAGTAGCCCCCTGACGCGTAGGCGGGCACCGTCTCGTCGCGATAGCCACCGAGAAAGCGGTGGAGCGGCATGTCGGCAGCCCGCGCGTTCCTGTCCCAGATCGCCACGTCGAGAATGGACAGTGCCCGCATCGCGGCACCGGCCCGCCCCTGCAGGATGCCGTTCCCATACATGCGATCCCACAGCCATTCGACCCGGGTCGCATCCTGGCCGACGAGCAGCGGCGCAAACAGTTCGCGCACAGCATGGCTGACCAGCCGGCCGGCGTCGCTGCCGCCGTAGCAGAAGCCGATCCCCTGATTGCCATCCTCGGTCGTGACCCGCACGATCCCGTAGTCCCGATGGTGGACCTCACGGGTCGAGAAGGATGTCGGGTTGTCGAGCGGAACCCTGATCGTCCGTGCCTCTACCGAGCGAATCCTGGATGCGGCCGCCATGTCGTTCCTCCTGCCCTCGGACTGGCCCGTCGGGTGACGGGACCTCTGGCTGGTGGGCTACGAACTGTGATCAAAGCTGTCAACATGATTGTTGACATTCATGCAGAGCGCGCCCGGGAGCGGCGGATGTGCTGTGCGCTCGCAGCAGGATCGGTCAGAACACACGTCGCGCCCGCGATGGGGGCCGGTATCGACTCCCTACACTAGCCCTGCGCGTGGTTCCGACCTTTGTGATCGGCGGATTTCCGGACAGGAGGAAGACCGAGCGCCCCCGAGGGGAACGGTCGTTGCCGCGGGGGGTTGTCGTTTTTGGTGGGCAACGGCCTTCCTCACGTGGGGAAACTCACGGCATCACCGTATCCCAGGAGAACCCGATGACGATCAAAACCGTTCTGTTCGCCGCGATCACGCCCCTGATGCTGACCGCGCCGGCGCAAGCCCAGAGCCCGGCCCCGTCCACGCCCTCGGGCGGGCCGCCCGCGATGATGGAACTGCCGGAGGCCTGCACATCCGGCCTTGCCGACACGGCCGGCATGGGGCCCGGCCCCATGCATGACATGCCGGGCCATCGCGGCCTGATGATGCGGGGCACGATGGAAACTCAGATCCCGATGCTTCGGGGGATGATGAACGAGAACCCGGATCTGGCCTTTGCCTGCAGCATGCTCGCCCATCATCAGGCCGCCGTCCGTCTGGCCGAGGCACAGATCGAATTCGGCAGCGACGAGACGATGCGCGGCATGGCCGAAGAGGCGGTCCAGTCCAGGCAGAGCGAGATCGAGCAGCTGACCAGCTGGATCGAGACACAGGCCGGAACCTCGGCCGCGGCCGGGTCCGCGACGCCCGCTGACGCTGCGACCGGCGAGAGCGCCGCGACGGATCCGTCGGCCCCTGCCGCTGGTCTGGGCGCCGGGAAGTCCACGGCGACGGGCGGCGTGCCAATGGAGCCCGCTGCCGACGCCACGGCGGAGGACGGCGCCGTGCCGGCTGACCCGTCGGCCCCGGGACAGGGCGAAGGAGCCGGCAAGTCCACCGCAACCGGCGGCGTCCCGATGGAACCGGCCGCTGACGCAACGCCGGCAGACGGTGCCGTGTCGACCAATCCATCGGCGCCGGGACAAGGCGAAGGGGCGGGCAAGTCCACCGCCACCGGTGGCGTCCCGATGGAACCCGCTGCTGACGCGACGCCGGCGGACGGCGCCGTGACGACCGATCCCGCGGCTCCGGGACAAGGCGAAGGGGCGGGCAAGTCCACCGCCACCGGCGGCGTCCCGATGGAACCTGCGGCGGACGCAACGCCCGCGGACGGCTCTGCGTCAACAGACGGCCAAAGCTCGCCGGCCAGCAACTGACCGCCTGCCACTCCACGGTCGCCCGACGGGTCACGTCGGGCGACCCGCAGTGCTGATGATCAGCGTACAATCGGCCCGCTTCGGTGCGGTCGAGCGTGATCGCCGTCGGCCGGCGGATCGACGCCGGATCGGGCTGTCCGCCGAGCGAAGCACTGCACGCAGCGATCCCGACCTCCTCTCCCGGTTATAGTGACCACGAGGAGGAGGTCGAATCACCCTGATGCGTCATCACGCCGATCGTGTCATCGAACGGGCCCACGCCGCGGACGACCTGACGCCGCTCACCGCCAGCTGGCGACGCTCGGCGCTGCGGCACGGCCTGGACCCGGCCGCGGAGATCCACAACCTGCGGCTGGCCCAGACCGAGCTGGCCACGCGGCGCGAGGCGCTGGGTCATTTCCTGACCGTGGCGACCCAGCCGATCGACGAACTGTACCGGATCGTCTGCGGATCGGGCTGCGCCGTGGCACTCACCGACGGCGATGGGATCCTGCTGGAGCGCCGCACGGCTGCGGCCGACGCGGCGGTGTTCGACGCCTGGAACCTGGTTCCTGGTACCGACTGGTCCGAGTCGGCGCAGGGGACCAATGGCATCGGGACCTGCCTCGTCGAAGGCCGCCAGGTTGTCATCCACCGCGATCAGCATTTCCTGTCGCGCAACACGGGAATGAGCTGCCTCGACGCCCCGATCCACGATCCCGAGGGGCGGGTGATCGCGGCCCTGGACGTGTCCTCGGCCCGTGCCGACCAGACCGAAGCGCTGAACACGATGATCGTGGCGCTCGTCGGCCAGACTGCCCGGCAGATAGAGACGGCCTGGTTCCGCGCCGCCTTCCCCGCGGCGCGCTTCGTCGTGGCAGGTGAGGGCGAGCAGGGTCTGCTGGCCGTGGACCGTGACGACCTGGCCATCGGTGCCACCCGCGAGGCGCGGCGGGCCTTGGGTCTGCCGCGGCAAGGGGCGCTGAAGCCGCGTCCGCTGATCGATCTGCTCGGCCGCGACGACGATCTGGCCGGGTTCGAGCGCGCCGAGCGCGCCGCAGTGATCCGCGCGCTGGCACGGGCCGACGGCAACGTGTCGGCGGCAGCGCGTGCCCTGGGGGTCGGGCGCGCCACGCTTTACCGCCGGATGCGCCGTCTGGGCCTGGAGGGGCGCTGACTGTCTCGCTCGCGAGACAGTCGGGCGTGGTAAACCCGATCCCCCGCGTTGACCGGCAACCATTCGCGCGCCAGCATCATGGCCGACCCCGGAGGAGGATCCGGGCCAAGGGGAGGAAAGACGACATGGCCAACGACCAGCGGCACGAATTCAAGGGCGTCAGCACGATGCCGTTCGCCGCGCGTTTCGACAATTTCATCGGCGGTCAGTGGGTGGCGCCGAAGTCAGGGCGCTATTTCACCAACTCGACGCCCATCACCGGCGCCACTGTGGGCGAGATCGCCCGGTCGGACGCCGATGACATCGAGGCCGCGCTGGATGCCGCCCACGCCGCCGCCGACAGGTGGGGCCGCACTAGCGTGCAGGAACGCGCGGACGTTCTGCTGAAGATCGCCGACCGGATGGAGCAGAACCTTGAACTGCTCGCCTCGGCCGAGACATGGGACAACGGCAAGCCGATCCGCGAGACGATGGCGGCCGACGTGCCGCTGGCAATCGACCATTTCCGGTACTTTGCCGGCTGCCTGCGCGCCCAGGAAGGCACGCTGAGCCAGATCGACGACGACACCGTCGCCTATCACTTCCACGAGCCCCTGGGCGTTGTCGGCCAGATCATCCCGTGGAACTTTCCGCTGCTGATGGCGTGCTGGAAGATGGCGCCGGCTCTGGCCGCCGGCAACTGCGTCGTGCTGAAGCCGGCCGAGCAGACCCCTGCGTCCATCATGGTCTGGATCGACACGGTCGGCGACCTGCTGCCGCCGGGCGTGCTCAACATCGTCAACGGCTTCGGGCTAGAGGCCGGCAAGCCGCTGGCCAGTTCCAAGCGCATCGCCAAGATCGCCTTCACCGGGGAAACCTCGACCGGGCGGCTGATCATGCAGTACGCATCGGACAACCTGATCCCGGTCACGCTGGAGCTGGGCGGCAAGTCGCCGAACATCTTCTTCGAGGACGTCGCCCGCGAGGACGACGATTTCTTCGACAAGGCGCTGGAAGGCTTCGCCATGTTCGCGCTCAACCAGGGCGAGGTCTGCACCTGCCCGTCGCGCGTGCTGATCCAGGAATCGATCTATGACAGGTTCATGGAACGGGCGATCAAGCGGGTCGAGTCGATCAAGCAGGGCGACCCGCGCGAATCCGACACGATGATCGGGGCGCAGGCCAGCAAGGAACAGCACGACAAGATCCAGTCCTACCTGGACATCGGCCGCAGCGAGGGTGCCGAGGTCCTGACCGGGGGCGAGGCGGCCGACCTTGGGGGCGAACTGTCCAGCGGCTACTACATCAAGCCGACGATCTTCAAGGGCAACAACAAGATGCGGATCTTCCAGGAGGAGATCTTCGGCCCGGTGGTGTCGGTCACGACCTTCAAGGACCGTGACGAGGCGCTGCAGATCGCCAACGACACGCTTTACGGCCTGGGTGCGGGCGTGTGGTCGCGCGACATCAATACCTGCTACCGGATGGGCCGCGAGATCAAGGCGGGCCGGGTCTGGACGAACTGCTATCACGCCTACCCGGCCCACGCGGCCTTCGGCGGCTACAAGCAGTCCGGCATCGGGCGCGAAACGCACCGGATGATGCTGGATCACTATCAGCAGACCAAGAACATGCTGGTCAGCTACAGCCCCAAGAAGCTGGGCTTCTTCTGAACCGTCCCGAGGGGCGCGCGACTGGCGCGCCCCGTTCGGGGGCATCTGTTCCTCTCGCGGCCGCCACCCCCGAGTCCATTGCGGCGCTCCCCCTCGCCAGCGGCCGAAATCCGGATGTCCAATCCGCATTCTGCGGTGTGCCCCGCCGCTGCCTAATCGAGGAGTGCGCGGGTGAACTCGTCTGTCTGCGACCAGCGGATATGGATGGCGTCGAAGAACGCCGCGGGGCCCAGTTGCGGATCGGCGCGCAGCAGTGATGCGCCGGTTCCGGCACTCGCCTCTCGTATTCCCGAGTCGATCGCGCCGGTCGTTTTCCCATCCCCGTCGAAGGTGCGAAGCCACTCGGGGTGGAGGGGGGTCATCGCCACGTCGAACTGAACGTCGCGCTCATCCAGCCCGACGGCGATCCGCCGCAGCGCGGAATAGCAGACCGGGTCGATCGTGACATCTCCGTAAAGAAGGCCGCGGTCCTGCGGGGGCTCGATCGGCCCGTCGCCGAACTCGTTGAAGACGAGCGCGTCGAACGTCTGGAGGTTGCCCCGATTCTCGCGCACCGCGCGAACGTTGCGCGCAAACGTTGGCGGGTCGAAGTAGCGCAGGTAGTAGCGCAGCGGCCACGCGCCCTGAAAGACGTAGCGGTCCACCGCGGCAACGTCGAAGCGCGAGGGTTGGTCGCCCCCGCAGTTCTCGAAATCGCGCGGCGACGCGATCAGCAGGATGCGCTCGACCGAAGACAGACGGTCTGCCAGCCAGTCGACGACCACCTCGGTCTGGGCGATGCTGGCGCCGCATAGCCCAGCATTGTACGGCCTGAGACCCGGCTGCGCCGCAGCCGCCGCAGGACTGTTGAAGTGGCGCCACGCCACCGACGAACCGACCACGAGAAGATCGGGATCCTGCGGGGGGCTGTCCCGCATCGCGCGCAGCTTCTCGTCCATGCAGAGGCTGTTGGAAAACTGCGGCGGCGGCAGCGTTCCCCGCGCGGACAACACGGCGAGCGTCGTTCCCAGGCCTGCAAGCACGAGGAGCGCTCCCGCCACCAGCGCAAGCACGTAGCCGCGCATGGATGCCGAACCGGACGTCCGTTCATCGGCAGCTTCGTGGCTCGCGACCTGCGTCATCTGCTCGTCAGCTTCGTGGCGATCAACGCGACGAACTCGCCCACGTTCCGCAGACTCTCGAACTCCGATGCCCGGAAACGCACGCCGAACCGCTGTTCGGTCGCCACGATCAGCATCACATGCGCCTGGCTGTCCCAGCCCTCGACGTCCTCGGCGGTCGTCTCGGGACCCACGACGATGGTGTCGTCGTCGAACACGTCGCGGATAACCTCGGTGAAGGCGTCGTAGAGTTCGGCTTCCGTCATTGAATCAGTTCCACTGCTATGAAGGGGGTGGGCAGGTCGGCGCCAGCCAGCGGCAACCGCCAGAAGCGCGCGTCGGCCGCCGCGCCGGACGGGGTCTCGACTGGCGAGAATCCCAGACGCTCATAGTGCGACGCAACCATGCCGTTGCGGCCGCTGGGGCGGTATTCACCGATCAGCGCGGCTGCCCCGCGCCGGATCGCAGCCTTCGCCAACGTCGCGAGGGCCGCTGCTTCGACGCCGCGCCCCAACACGCGGCAGCTCATCAGCCACGTGTCGATCAGCAGATCGTCGTCGGGCCAGGCCGCGTCAGGTCGCGCGAGGATGACGCTGATCAGGCCGTTGTCGCCAAATCGATCGCTCAGCCGAAAGCCGTAGCCGAGTGCGGAGGGATCCTTCAGCAGCGCCTCGAGTTCCTGCTCGGTCCGCCGCCGCGTCGTCAGGTTGAACTGGTTGCTCTTGTTGATGAGCTGAGCGGCCCGGGGCCGGTCGATCGGGCCGATCTCACGCACCGTCAGACGCATCTCCAGGCTTCGCAGATAGCCGTCCATGTCGGTCGCCGTCTCCATCGCCGCCGCGCGCTGCGCGTTGGCTGCATAGCTGCGGCTGCGGGAAAGGTCGTCCCCGGTCAGCGAGGCGGCCTCGAAATAGCCGGCCTGCGCGATCCGGGCGGCATAGTACGAGACGTCGTCCGGCAGCTCGGGCACCGCGACCTCGGGCAGTTCGCGCCGCACAAGCGCGCGCTCGGCGGGGTTGTCGTCCACGAAGACGAGACTGTCCGTGCCGATGTTGATGCGTCGGGCGATCTCGCGGAGGTTGGTGGCCTTGTCGGTCCAGTTCGCGACGAAGCAGGCGATGTCCGAATGGCGCAGCGCCATCTCGGGGTGCTGGTCGAAAGCCGCGCGCGCGACGGCATCGTCGTTCTTGCTGCAGACCGCGAGAATGACCCCGCGCTCGGCCAGCCGCGCCGCATAGCGCTGAAAGGCGAGGAAGGCTTCGCCCTCGGCGCTGCCCTGGCCCAGCCTGATGCCCTCGACGCCGTCATCGCCCACGACCCCGCCCCAGACGGTGTTGTCGAGGTCAAGCACCAGGCACTTGCGCGACCTTCCTGCCAGCGCGGCCGCGACGCGGGCCACGAGGTCCCCGTAAAGCGGGGCAAATGTGGGATTCACCAGTTGCTTGGCCTGATGCCATCGCACGGGGTCCACGCGCTCGGCCTCGCCCCATCGCGGCGGCAGCTGCCAGTCAACGTCCAGGAGGAGCGCGCCGTCTTCGCGGGCGGCCGAGCGGATCGCCGCGTTGAGCCGCGCGCAGAGCGAGGCAGGCGAAGCGGGCACAAGCCCGTCGAACGACCCGAACAGCGAAGGCGACGGATCGACCAGCGTCTGCTGGACAGGCTGCGCCCCGTAGCGCGCGCGTATCTGGCGCCACAGCAGCCGCAGGTCCTCGACCGCCGCGGCGACCGCGGCCTCGACCTCGTCCTGCGACGTGCCGAGTGGCAGCCCCGGCAGCACCGCCGCCATATCGAGCGCCAGCACGACGAGCTGAGGAGCGAAGTCGGCAAGTTCGGGATCGCCGTTCAGCAGCGCTTGGCGGTAAAGCCCGTAGGCGCCGACATGGATGGACAACGCCATCCGGTGGTTCAGCCCCGCCACCCGGATCGCGGGGATCAGGTGGTCGACGGTATGGGAGGAAAGAACGGCGATCCTCAGGGGCGAAAGGCCGTTCGCCGCGATGCCGTCGGGCCCGCCACCGCGCAGCCCGTCACCAGCGAGCCGATCGACTCGACCGGTCGCCACGACGTCGCGGTCGTGCCCGGCCAACCGGACCGCCGCGCGAAGCCGGTCCATCGGATCCGCAATGGCGCGCGCCCCGCTGAGCGCGCGTCCGAGATCGGGGTGTTCAGGCAACCAGGACAGCATCACTCAACATGCCTTCAGAACTGGAAATACAGGAACTCGGTCGGGGCCACCGAGATCGCGTAGAGGATCGTGACGATCGCCACGGCGCCCAGCGGCAGGCCAAACGCGGGCGTAGGCCGCCACCGGGTGATCGGAACGTAGCGCTGAAGCCAGTTCGGCTCGACGCGGAGGCCCAGCGCGGTGGGATAGTCGCGCAGCCACTGGTTCGAGTTGGGCAGCGCCCAGACGACGAACAGGAACACCGCAATGCGGATCACCAGCCACGCATCGAACAGCGGCATGTTGCCAATGCCCACGCCGAACCACGCCGCGGCCTCGGCAAAGCCCGGCAGGCGCTGGAACGGCGTTGGAAGGGTGACACCGTTCAGACCCGCCATGCCGCGCAGGACGTCAAGCGCAGCACCGACACTGTCCGCGCGGAAGAACACCAGCGCCACCGTCGCACACAGGAACGTCAACAGCACCGATCCCGCCATGCTGACGCGGCCGCCGCTGTCGAGTGGCAGGCCGCGCCGCACCTTCCACCACCGCCAGCCATGCGCGACCACCAGAAAGACGCCGTGCAGCAGGCCGAAGATCAGGAACTGCCACCCCGCCCCGTGCCACACCCCCGAGATCAGCATCGTGATCACCGTCGGAATGGCGACGAGGGCAGCAAACGTGCCCGCGGTCATCCGCCCGCGCTTGGGCAGGGGCAGTCCCTTCGCGGCCCGGCGGCGGGTGATCGCGACCACGATCGGATTGTAGATATACGCCGTCAGGAACCGCGTCAGCGTCATGTGCCACCGCGACCAGTACTCGATCACGTTCCGGGCCTTGTAGGGGCTGTTGAAGTTGGCCGGCAGCATGATCCCGAACAGCAGGCCCAGCCCGATCGCCATGTCCGAGTAGCCGGAGAAATCGAAATACATCTGCAGTGCGTAGGCCAGCGCGCCGCCCCAGGCCTCGATCAGCTGCACGCCGCCCTCGCGCGCCGCCTCGAAGACCGGCGTCGCGTAGGTACCGAACGGATCGGCGACCATGACCTTCTTGAACAGGCCGATGCAGAACATCGTCACGCCAAGCGCGATCAGGTCCCAGCGCGGCCGGAACCGGTCCGGGTCGTCGAACTGCGCCAGCATCTCGCGGTGGTGGGTGATGGGTCCCGCGATAAGCTGCGGGAAGAAGGTGATGAAAAGCGCGTAGTTCAGGAAGTCGTGCTCGGTGATGGCCCCATCATAGGCATCCACGAGGTAGGCGATCTGCTGGAAGGTGAAGAACGAGATCGCAAGCGGCAGGATGATGTGCGGCACGGCCCAGTTGGCGCCGGCAAGGTCGCGGAGCACCTCGACCGCGAAGCCGGTGTACTTGAAATAGCCCAGCAGCGCCACGTTGCCGAGAATGCCCGCTGCCAGCAGCAGGCGGCTCCGCCGGCGTCTAAGCAGACCACCCATCGTGTAGTTGAAGAGGATGCTGGCGATGAGCAGGGACACGTTGGAGGTGGCCCACCAGCCATAGAAGACCAGCGACGATGCTGTCAGCCAGAGGCCGACCCAGCGCTGCCAGCCGAGGCCCGCGAGCAGCAGGAAGCCCAGGAACACCACGGGCAGGAACTGCAGCAGGAAGTCGCTCGAGTTGAACAGCATTCGCGCGCGCCTCCTCTACCAGCAGCCGGACCATCTGCCGTGCACCCACATGATCACGATATTGGTTAGAAATGAGTGAGCATCGATCGGGCAAGGCACGATGGCGTGTGGACATGCGCGAAATTTCTTCCGCGCGGCATGCACACGTACGGGATGGACAGCAGAGCGTCGAGTTGATCAATGACGTGTCGCGACGTGTGTCCCCCGAAGGGGACGGGCCATCCCGACCCCTCAACCCGGCACGACCGGGGCCTGACCGGGTGAAAGCCATTGCAGAAGTAACGCCTGCATCCTGTGGTTGGTTAGCGGCTTGCCGCAGCGGTTGAAGGGGCTGAACGACACCTGATGAAGGCGGTCCGGGACCCCTCGGGAAGGCCGTGCCGCGAGGCGAGAATCGGTCGCTCCCAAGACGGGATCAGGTTCCTGGCCACGCTACGCGCCGGTTGGAAATACCGCACCTCAGACGATGCGGAGCCGGCCGCGCACGTTCAGGCGATCATGAAACAAAAGAACCCCGGCGCAGGCGGGTATCAAGCCGCCCCGAGGATCGGATCGGTCTCGAACAGGCGCCCCACCGGTGTCTGTCGAAGATGATCTCCCTCACGATCGATGAAGAGTGCGCTGAGATTCTCCCGACGCGCCATTTCCCGGCCGTCCCCGCTTCCCTTCACCATCAGGGCCGTCGCCCAGGCATCAGCCTCGGCGCATGTCCGCGCGACGACCGTGACCGAGGCCAGGGTGGCGCGCAGGGGCGCGCCGCGGCGCGGGTCCATGACGTGCGGCAGACGGCGGCCCTGCACCTCGACCCAGTGCCGATAGTCGCCCGAGGTCGCAACGGCGGCATCCTGCAGCGCCAGAATGGACCGCGGCGCGCGGCGGTCGAGGTCCGGCGCCTCCACCGCGACGGTCCAGGCCTGCCCGTCCGGCCGCAGCCCCAGCGCACGCATCTCTCCGTCGATCCCGACGAGGCCAGCCTCGAGTCCGAGCGCAGCAAGCGTCTCCGCCAACCGGTCGACGCCGTAGCCCTTGGCAATCCCATTCAAGTCCAGTGCGATCGGCGCCGTCTTCCGGACGAGCCCGGACGCGTCATCGATCTCGAGCGCCTGGTGTGCGGGCACCCGCTCAGCCATCATTGCGGCACGGATCCCGTCGGCTGTCGCCGCAATCGGCCCGAAACCCCAGGCTGCCACCGCATCGCCCATGCCGATGTCGAAAGCCCCGCCGGATGCGCGACCGATCTCGAGCCCGAGCCGCAGAACCTGCCGCAGCCGATCCGGCACCGCCACCCAGGCGCCGATCGCGGCCGCGTTGAGGCGCATGAGATCGCTGTCGGGCTTCCAGGTGGACATCTGCGCATCGACTTCGTCGACGGCGGCCTGGAGGGCCGCGCGGACCGGTTCCGGATCGCAATGGGGGCGGGCGAAGAACAGGGCAGACCAGCGCGTGGCCATGGTCGGGCCGTTCAAGGCGTGGCGGACCAGTTCAGTAGACATCTTCGACATACCGCCCCTCTGCCTTCAGCGCCGCGGGCGTGAGACCTGTCGGCGCCAGGATCTCGGCCAGGGCGTCGGCCACCCCCGCCGCCATGTCGCGCCCGCCGCAGACCATCACCCGGGCGCCGTCCCGGATCAGCCGTGCCACGTCGACGGCCTCGACGCGCAGCGCGTCCTGGACGTAATGCGGCCGCGCCCCACGCGAGATTCCGGTGACGAGCCGGGCCAGACGGCCGTCCTGCTGCCAGGCAGGGATTTCCTCATTGTAGAGGAAGTCGCTGTCAGGGTGGCGCATGCCGAAGAACAGGTGGATGGGCCGTCGCCGCGCATTGGCGCGCACGATCCCCGCCAGCGGGCCGATGCCGGTCCCGGCGCCGATCATGATCAGCGGCGCCCGGCTTCGGCCCGGCTGAAAATCCGGGTTGCGACGCAGGAACGCAGTGACGGTGTCACCGGGCTCCAATGCGGTGAGCTGGGATGACGCAAGGCCGCCCGGGTGCCGTCTCACCACGATCTCGATGAACCCGTCGTCACGCGCGGAGGCGAGCGAGTAGAGGCGCGGCACCGGCGAGCCGTCGGGCAGGATGCCGATCAGGTCGCCCGCGCTGAAGCGCGCGAACCCTGCCCCGGTCAGACGCTGCCACACGCTCGCCCGCGGCAGGGCAAAGCGCAGGATCGCGGTCGGCGCCCCGACCTCGGCGCCGTAGTCGCGGCGCGAAACCAGCGAAAGAGTCTCGGTCGCGGGCAGAACGGGCTGATGGGCCAGTTCAAGTTCGATACCCAGCACCCGCCCCAGCGCGCGTCCCCACCGCGCGAAGTCCTGCGACGATTGCCGGTCGACCGTGTCGAACGGCAGAAGCTCGGGCCAGCCATTTGCGCGGGCGGCCGCTGCGACGGCACCGGCAAAGGCGCAGTAGGCCGGAAAGCTGCGGTCGCCGAAGCCAAGGACGCCCAGCGCCGCGTCGGAGGAACGGTCCCGCACCGCCAGCCGGTCCAAGAAGCCCTTGGCAGATGCCGGGGCATCGCCATTGCCGTAGGTCGCCGCGAGAACGATGATTCGCCGGGCGCGCCCATAGCGGCTGGGCGCGAAGGCCGACATCGGCGCCGTGTGCACGCTTTGTCCCGCATCGGCCAACGCGGCATGGAGCGTCGCGGCAAAGCCCCAGGTGCTGCCACCCTCGCTTCCGACCAGCAGGATCGTCTCGGCATCAACCCCGGGCTGGTTTCCGCGGATGCGCGGCCGCCTGCGCCGCCCGCCAAGCCAGATGAGCACGCCCGTCCCGGCCATCAGCGGCACGCCAAGCGCCATCAGCCCCTGGATCAGCCCGAGAGCCGCGGCGCCCTGTCCCGTGTGCAGCATGTAGATCGTTTCCGAGACCCGCTCCCACCCGGTCAGGTCAGACCAGGTCAGGAGAGCCCCGGTGCCCTGGTCGAGATACCCGATCCCCCGATCCGTCTTGAGCGTGAAGACGTCGGTTGCGTCGTCCGGATAGGGAAAGCTCAGCTCGCGCAGCTCAGCGACCGGCGTGTCGTCAAGCACCTTCATCAAGGCCGGCGACGCGCCGGTCTCACCGCTCACTTCGGCCGGTATCCTCGGTGCGGCGCTGTCATCTGGCAGAAGATCGAAGGTGGAGGCCGTCATCCACAAGGCCGTCGCCGAGGACAGGACAAGACCGAACACCGCGACCCGCGCGATTTCCACATGCAGCCGTCCGGCAAGTGGTCCGCGCAGCCGCGCGAACCAGTGCCGCCAGCCGCCGACCCGCCGTGCGACCAGCATCGTGCCGCTGAGCGACAGGAGCAGCATCGCCGCCGCGCCCGCCGCCATGACGATGCGTCCCCCGTCGCCGAGAAAGAGCGACCGGTGCAGGTTCGTGAGCCAGCGCTGTGTCTGGTTCGGATCGGCCGAAGCCACGCCGCGGCCGGTCGCGGGATCGATCACGGCGACACCCGGTGCACCCTGATCGAACCAGTAGGCCGTGATCCGCCCCGAGGGCGCGCGCCGGATCTGCTCGACGCCCGGATAGGCGGCCTGGATACGCTCGGCGAGGGCCGCGACCGTCAAGCCCGTGTCAGCCTGCGGCGCGGTGAGGCGCTCGGCTGCGGGAAAGACCGACAACGCAGCGCCGCTGAGCGTCAGCACCGTGACGAGCGCCAGGGCCAGAAGACCGGGCCAGCGATGAAGAGCGCGGATCATGGGTCGACTCACATGTCGTAGGCGAAGCTGGCGATGTACCGACGACCGGCCGCCGGCGCGCCGGCGCCGTCCGTGGTCAGCGGCACCGCGACCTCGTTGGGACTGTCGCGCATCTCCTCGACGGCGGCGTCGATGTGCAGGGTATAGCCCGCATCGAACAGCGCATCGGCGAGGTCCAGCGTGATCTCGAGTGTCCGCCCGGCGCCGACGCTGGCGCCGGTGATGCCGTTGATCTGTGCAGTGTCGCCGCCGGTCGCCCGGTACCAGTGGGTCAGGCTGTCGTAGTATTTCGACTTGGTCCCGGCCATCCACAGGCTGCCCATGTAGGCGCCGGAGGCGTCGGTGACATACAGCGCCAGGTAGGCCCCGTCACCGCCATAGTTGTTGAGGGTCGTGGTCAGGGTCACCGGGCGCGCCATGGCGAGGCCGGGAAGCGTCAGCGCCGTGGTCACGGCGAGTGTCGCGAGAAGCGATTTCATCTGATTGGTCCTTGTCTGCGAAGTGCGGCGAAAATGGTCAGTTCACCTGGACCTGCGGAGGAGCGCCGCTCCCGAACAGACCGTTCTGCGGGGGGGCCATGGTGCCGGCCGGGGCGGGGTTTGGAGCGCCGCGGCGGCCGCCATCGTCGTCGTCGTCATCATCGTCATCGTCGTCATCATCGTCGTCGTCGTCGTCATCGTCGTCATGATGGCGGCGCGAGCGACGGTCGCGATCGCGGTCGCCATCGTCGCTGGCGAGGATGAGCGGCAGCACCTGCTCCCCGTCGTCGAAGAACGCCGCGGAGTATCCGGCGCCACAATCGTCGGGGGTCTGCATCGCGCTCCACGCGGCCGTGCCGATCACGGCGGTCAACGCCGTGGACGCGAAGAGGAGGGTGAGGGTCTTTCGCATGGCGGGGTCTCCTTTTCTCTGCCGAGACCGATATGCAGACCGGGGCTGAGGCTTTCCTGACGGCGCGGAGCTTCCTGCGTCAGCTTGCCGTCAGGAACGAAAAGCCTCGCCGGAGAGCGGGCGGACAGGCGAAAGGTCGAGCGCCGCGTGGTGGCGCTTGCCCGATCGCCCCACTTCTGGTGTAAGCGAATCGACCTGGTGCGGAGCCGTCGCAGGATCTGCCGCAGCACGTTCAGGACGCCAGGTACGGCAGCGATCGCCGCGCTGCACTGGAGAGCCACCAGCCAGCGTCAGACAACTACATGCCGCCGTGAAACGGTGGGGAACGGGTAAAGGACAGCCGCGGCGGCGCCGGACTCACGCGCCCTGCGAACTCCACCGGGTCAATCCCTGCCCCGCTCGTCGCGGTCCTTGCGGGATGGATCGTCCCCTTCGTATCCGTCGTCTTCTTCGTATTCCAACTCGATCACGTCCAGCGTGGCGGGATGGACGGTCACCTCGATACTGCGCCCCTCGGGGTCGCGACCGTCGATCTCGTAGCAGCCGTCGTCAATCTTGATGCGGCGGACGGTCCACCCGTTCTCCTCGGCCAGGCGCTGAACCGCATCCCGCGGCTGCCAGCCCGCCATCGGCACGAAGCAGTCATCGTCGGCCCAGGCCACACCGGGAAGGGCTGCGAGAAAGCCCAGCATTGTCACCATCCTCTGCATGAGCCAGACTCCTCGGGTGCGGCCACCATGAGCAACTCCTGCGCGGCGAAGCTGACAGGAGCCTTAAGTCCTGCACCCGGCCGTGTCAGCTTTGCGTCAGCCACACGGATCATGGAGGGTGGCGGGAAAGGGACCGGGTCAACCATGCGCATCCTGCTGATCGAGGACGACACCGTGCTGGGCGCCGCGGTGCGCGACCAGATCGCGGGCGATGGCCAGTCGGTCGACTGGGTGATGCGGCTGGATGCGGCCAGAGATGCGATGGCCGGCGCCGCTTACGATCTGATCCTGCTGGACCTGATGCTGCCGGACGGCCGCGGGATCGGCTTTCTGAAGGACCTGCGCGCCCAGGGCGACGTGACGCCGGTGATCATCGTCACCGCGCTCGACCAGGTGTCGGACCGGATCGAGGGGCTGAACGTCGGCGCCGACGACTACCTCGTGAAACCGTTCGACCTGTCGGAACTGACGGCGCGCATCGGCTCGGTCGCCCGGCGCTATGCCGGCAACCCGAACCCGATCGTCACCCATGGCGCGCTGGAGATCGACCTTGCCGCACGCAGCATCCGCCGCGACGGCAAGCCGGTCCACCTGACTGCCCGCGAGTGGGCCCTGTTCGAGGCGTTCCTGTCACGCCCCGGTCAGCTTCTGTCCAAGGCGCAGCTGGAAGAAAAGCTCTATGCCTTCGACACCGAGGTAGAGAGCAACACGATCGAGGTGCATGTCAGCCGCCTGCGCAAGAAACTCGGTGCGCAGTTCATCGAGACCGAGCGCGGCTTGGGCTATCGACTGGGCAGGCCGTGAGGCTGCCGCGAAGCCTGCAGACCCGGCTGGGATTGTTCCTGGGTCTTCTGCTGACAGTATTGTGGATCGCTGCAGCCTCGGCCACGGCCGTGATCCTGCGGGACGAGATGGACGAGGTCTTCGACTCGGTCCTGCAGGAAACCGCCCAGCGGCTGTTGCCGCTGGCCGTCGTGGACATCGTCGGGCGCGAGGACCAGGGCGTCGCCCAGCGACTGGGCGCAGTTCGCGAGCACGACGAGTTCTTCACCTATGTCGTGCGCGACGCCGAGGGGCGCGTGCTGCTGCACTCGCACGCGGCCGAGCCCGAAACATTCCCCGCCTATGATGGGCCCGGCTTTCGCCAGACCGCGACGCACCGTCTGTACAACGACGAGGCCCTGCAGGGGACCGTCCGAATGACGGTCGCCGAACCTCTGGCGCACCGCGCGTCCATTGCGCGCGAGATCCAGATCGGTCTGGTGCTGCCGCTGCTGATCGTCATCCCCTTGGCGCTGCTGTCGATCGTGCTTGCCGTCAAGGCGAGTCTCGCACCGCTTCGGCGAACGGCTTGATGCGCGCCACGCCCGCGACCTGTCGCCCGTTCCCGACGACGAGATCCCGTCCGAGATCGCCCCTGTCGCGGCCACCCTGAACCGGCTGCTCGGTCGGTTGAAGGCCAGCTTCGACGCCGAACGCAGCTTTGCCGCGAACGCCGCGCACGAATTGCGCACCCCGCTGGCAGGGGCCATTGCGCAGGCGCAGCGCCTGCAGTCGGAGACTCGCGATCCGGCGGCCGGGGTGCGGGCGGCCGAGATCGAGTCCACGCTCAAGCGCCTGACGCGGCTATCCGAGCGCCTGATGCAGCTGGCACGCGCCGAAGGCGGGCAGCTTCGCCTGGATCACTCCTCTGATCTCAGGATCGCGGCGCGCGTCGTGGTCGCGGAGGTCGCACGAAAGGAAGTGCCTGGCCGCATAGCTCTGGCGTTGCCGGAGACGCCGGTCATGTCGGACCTCGATCCCGACGCCTTCGGGATCCTTTGTCGGAATCTGGTCGAGAACGCTCTGCGCCACGGATCGGAGGCGAGCCCGGTCGAGGTGACCCTCACGCCCGATGGCGAACTCATCGTCGCAAACGACGGCCCCGTCCTGCCATCGGAAACGCTGGCTCGTCTCACGGGGCGATTCGAGCGTGCGGGCGCAAGGGCGGATGGCAGCGGGCTAGGTCTCGCGATCGTCGCGGCCATCGCCGATCGCATCGAAAGCCCGCTGGTGCTGAGGTCCCCACGCCCGGGCGCCTCGTCCGGGTTCGCCGCCTGCATCAGATTGCCCGTCGCGGACGCCGGTGCCTGAATCGAGGCAGGCACCGCCACGCGTTCAGCAACGACGGCAGCGGCGGCACGCCCCTTCATGACCCCGCTGGTGCTATTGCTTGACAGTCTTTGCCCAAGGTGGCCCTTCGTTCCACGAGACGGCGGGCTGGCGATTGAACGGGGGCAAGGCAATGAAGGACAGGTTCATCCCCAGGCTCCTGCTCGTCACGTTGGCGGCACTGCTCGTCGCTCTGGTCTGGCGGGGCATTCCGCTGCTGGAAGCTGCATTTCTCGACAGGCGGGCTGCGCCGCAGGTGGTCGCGCCGCGGGGTGATCTGGCCGCGGACGAGCAGACCACCATCGCGATCTTCGAGAATGCGAAGAACAGCGTGGTGTCCATCACCACCGCCAACCGTGTCGTGGATTTCTGGACCCGCAACGCCTACGACGTCCCGCACGGCAGTGGATCGGGCTTTCTCTGGGACGCCCGCGGCCATGTCGTGACCAACAATCACGTCATCGAAGGTGCAACAGGGGCGATTGTGCGGCTCGCCGACGGCAGCGCCTTTCCGGCGCGCCTGGTAGGGACGGCACCCGAGCATGATCTTGCGGTGCTCAGGATCGACGCCGGCGCGGACCAGCCACCGCCGCTTCCCCGCGGCGGCAGCGCGGACCTGCGGGTGGGGCAGAGCGTCTTCGCCATCGGCAATCCGTTCGGCCTGGACTGGACACTCACCACCGGCATCGTCTCGGCGCTCGAGCGCGAGCTGCCCGGCGAGAGAGGGCACAGGATCAGGGGTCTCATCCAGACCGACGCCGCGATCAACCCGGGCAACTCCGGAGGGCCGCTGCTGGACAGCGCCGGGCGGCTGATCGGCGTCAACACCGCGATCTACAGCCCGTCGGGGTCCAGTGCCGGCATCGGCTTCGCGGTGCCGGTCGATGCGGTCAACCGTGTCGTGCCGCAGCTGATTGCCACTGGGCGTTACGCGCCGCCGCTGCTGGGTGTCACCCATGATCCACGTGGCGATGCGGTGCTGGCCCGTGCGGGTCTGACCGGGGTTCCGGTGCTCGATGTTCAGCCCGGCAGCCCTGCGGACGCAGCGGGCCTGCAGCCGGCGCGGATCACGCCGGATGGACGACTGCTCCTTGGCGACGTGATCGTCGCCATGGGCGATGCCCCGATCGAGACCTCGGAGGACCTTCAGGCAGCGTTGGAGACGCAGCAGGCGGGCGACCGGATCGAACTCGGGATCTTGCGGGATGGCCGCCAGATCGAGGTGGAGGCGGTCCTGGCCGAAGGGCAGTGAGCCCGCGGAATGGTGGCCGGGTCGAGGGTCCACACCCGGCGCCCGAGACCGTCCGGATGTCCTTTCAACACATCGCGTAAATGCGGCTCGCGCCGGTCGTCCCGCCATCTGGAGAAAGATGGACGCGCATGGGTCGTCGGGGGTCGGGCAACCGGTTCTGTGATGAGATTTCCTGTCTGGGATCACGCAACTTTTCCCCCGCCTCGCGGGTTTCCGAATGCTGTGCCGCAAGGCCAGTTCCTGTCATGTGCAAGCAAATCAGGAGATCACAATGGTATCGCGCTATCCTGTTCCATTTGGCTCCCGCCGCAGTCTTTTCGGCCGCAGCGATCCGCTGTTCGATCTGCACCGCGAGGTGAACCGACTGTTCGACGACGTCGTGCGCGGATCGCAGGGCGGACCCGAGGGGGGTGGCGGGTCGCTGATGATCGCGCCGGCGGTGGACATTCACGATCGTGATGATGCCCTTGAGATCAGCGCCGAACTGCCCGGGGTGTCGCAGGACAACATCGATCTGCGGATCGAGGGCGACATGCTCACGATCCGGGGCGAGAAGCGCAAAGAGCGGAAGGACGAGCAGGCCCGTCTGATCGAGCGCTCCTACGGCTCGTTTCAAAGGACGATCCAGCTGCCGTTCGCGCCGAACGCCAACGAGGTGAGGGCCAGCTTCACGGACGGCGTCCTGACCGTCACGCTGCCGAAGACCGCGGAGAAGGAGAAGAGCCAGCGCATCGAGGTCCGCAGCGGACAATCGGGCGGCGCCGGCCAGCGGACCATCGAAGGCAGTCTGTCGTCGGCACAGTCGAGCTCTGCCGGCCGCGGTCAGGAGGACAGCGGCACCGGCGGCGGGTCCGGCAGCGCCAGCGGACATACTCACGCCGGGGCAGGCCAGAGCGGCCCGGACGATACCGGAGGATCGCAAGGCTCTCGGACGTCTGCCTGATCAGTCAAGCGAAATAGCGGGCGGAGGCTACGTCTCCGCCCGCCTCGCGCTTTTGAGCCGGCCCGCGGCCGTGATCCGGCATCGCGAGTCGCACGCTCGCTTTGCCGACGCCTCGCGGAACGCTCCAGCGACGGCACGCCTGCCGGCCCTCGTTCCTGGCAAAGTCACTCGCACAGCCGGGTATAGACATCGAACTCGCTGTCGACATAGCGCAGGCGAGGCCGGGTGAGCGGTTCCTGTTGCGGACCGACCAGCACCTCCCGCTCCTCGGGCGACATGCCGGGCAGGTCCACGGGCGCTTCGCGGATCTCGCTGTTCCACAACACCAGCTGGCATTCCGCACCCGGCCGCGCGTCGACGACCTTCACCGTGCCGTCCTGTTCGGTCAGCGTGATCACATAGGCGCGGCGGCGATTGAGCCCCAGCACCCGAAAGTCCAGGGCGTGCTGCACGTCGATCCAGTCCGTTGCCGCACCGAACAGATTCGTCTCGCCCTGCCACGCCGTGCCGAAAGCGAAGCGCAGCCGCCATTCGCCGGGCGGGACCAGCAGCCGGAAGAAGTCGCCCCCCCGGATATAGCCGGCCATGACCGCCGCGCCGTCGGCGGGGCGGGTGACGAACATCACGTAGTCCTCGCCCGGCGGCGTCTTCACGACCACGGGAAACGTCGCGGGCAACCTGCTGCGGTTCCACATCAGTCCGCTCCGCGGGCGGTCCTCGGCCAGGGCGTCCAAGGGCAGAATTGCCAGGACCAGCATGAGGACCAACCAGCGCATCGCACCTCCTCTGTCCTCCATGTGGGGGCGGTCGGGCGTTCGCGGAAGATCGGCGGCCCGAAGCCGATCCTCGCCGGCAGGCCTGCGGAGATGATTGCTCCGCATGGCTTGGCTCACGACCCGTCGATTTCCGCCCGAAACGCGGTGCCGAAACGTTCCAGCCGCGCCTGATCGAGATAGCGGGACAGGTCGCCGGGACGATCCTGCGCAATCCGTTTCAGGGCAGACGGGGTCAGCGACAGCGGCTTCGCCGTCCCGTCCTCGCCGCGCGCGAGCTGGCGGGCGGTCGCGGCCAGGCGGTCATACAGGTCCCCTGACTCGCGCCCCGCCAGCGCGCGGCGGGCCGGATGCATCGGTGGCACCTCGCCGGCGATCACCTGCAGAAAGGCCGCGCCATAGCTCTCCAGCTTGCGGGCCCCCACGCCGTTGACGCGGGCCATCGCGTCCAGGGTCTGCGGCCGCGCCTGCGCCATCTCGATCAGCGTGCGATCGGGAAAGATCACATAGGCCGGCACCCGCTGCGCCTCGGCCAGGGCGCGTCGCTTGGCCTTCAGCGCCGACAGCAGCGGCGCATCCTCGTCATCGACCTGGGTGCGCACCACGGTTGCGGGCTTGGCGCGGCGGACCAGGTCGCGGCGCAACAGGACCGGCACCTCGCCCCGCAGCACCGGATGCGCAGCCTCGGTGATCCGCAAGGCGCCATGCCGTTCGGGATCGGGTCGGATCAGGTCGCGGCCCAGCATCTGGCGGATGATCGCCTGCCACTGGGCCTTGGGCGTCGCCTTTCCGACGCCGTAGGTGGGCAGCGCGTCGTGCCCGTGCTGGGCGGTCCGGTCCGTCGCCTGCCCGATCAGCACGTCGATCACATGCCCGCCGCCGAACCGCTCGCCGGTTCGCAGGATTGCGGACAGCGCCATCCGCACCTCTTGTGTCGCGTCGAAGATGTCGGGCGGCGTGTCGCACAGGTCGCAGTTTCCACAGGGTGCAGCCACTTCGCCGAAATAGGACAGCAGCACCTGGCGTCGGCAGGCGGTGGCTTCGGCCAGCCCGAGCAGCGCATTCAGCCGGGCGTGATCGGCCTGCTTGCGATCCGGCGGGGCCAGTCCCTCGTCGATCTGGGTCCGGCGCAGGCGGATGTCGTCGGGTCCGAACAGCGTCAGCGTCTCGGCCGGCGCCCCGTCCCGACCGGCGCGACCGATCTCCTGGTAATAGGATTCGATCGACTTCGGCAGATCGGCATGCGCCACCCAGCGGATATCCGGCTTGTCGATCCCCATCCCAAAGGCGACCGTCGCCGCAACCACCAGCCCGTCGTCACGCTGGAACCGCGCCTCGACCTCGCGCCGGGCGTCGGCTTCCATGCCGCCGTGATAGGCGATGGCGGCGATGCCGGCCTGGTCGAGCGCCGCCGCCAGCGTTTCTGTCTTGGCGCGTGTCGCGCAATAGATGATCCCCGGCTGGCCGCGCCGGGCCGCGACGAAATCCATGATCTGCCGGCGCGGACCATCCTTGGGCTGGAACGCCAGATGGATGTTCGGGCGGTCAAAGCCGCGCAGGAATATCTCGGGCGCCCGACCGTCGAAAAGGCGCGCCACGATCTCGTCCCGGGTCTCGGCGTCGGCGGTGGCGGTGAACGCCGCCAGCGGTACGCCCAGCGCCCGTTTCAGCTCACCGACCCGCAGATAGTCCGGGCGGAAATCATGACCCCACTGGCTGACGCAATGCGCCTCGTCCACCGCGATGGCAGTCACCCCGGCGCGTCGCAGCAGCGGCAATGTGCCGCCCGCGGCCAACCGCTCGGGTGCCATGTAGAGGATCTTCAGCGCGCCGTTCGACAACGCCTCGAACACCTCGCGCGTCTCGTCCTCGGTGTTGCCGCTGGTCAGGGCGCCGGCCGGGACGCCGGCCTCGCGCAGCGCCCGGACCTGGTCGCGCATCAGGGCGATCAGCGGCGATATGACCACCGTGACGCCATCCCGCAGCAAGGCCGGCAACTGGTAGCACAGCGATTTGCCGCCGCCGGTCGGCATGATGGCCAGCACGTCCCGGCCTTCGGCGACCGCCTGCACGATCTCGGACTGCCCAGGGCGGAAATCGGCGAACCCCCAGACCCGCCGCAGCACATCCTGCGGCATCAGTAGCCGAGGAAGAAGCCGGCGTTGTTGGCAAGCGCCTGCTGCAGGATGATCAGTCCGATGAACACCACCAGCGGCGCCAGATCGAGGCCGCCGGTGTTCGGCAGGATGTTGCGGATCGGCTGGTAGATCGGCTCCAGCAGGCGGCTCAGCCCGTCCCAGATCTGCGACACCAGGGGCTGGCGCAGGTTCAGGACCTGGAAATTGATCAGCCACGACATGATGATATGCGCCACCATCACGTACCAGACGACGTTCAGGATCAGCATCAGGGCCTGATAGAGCGTGGTCATCGCGGCGTCCTTTCGAGAGATCGGGTCCGAGGTAGGCGACAGACGGCGCCGGCGCAAGCGGGCGCTTGGCGGCTGCGCCACCCGGATGGCCGCCGGTTGACGGCGCACTGGCCTGCGACTAGCGCGAGGGGCGGCGAAAGGGCGACCCCATGTATCCGATGATCCGTTTTGCAAAAGACATGGCCCGGGCCCGCCGCGCCCCGCGCCTGGCGCCGCTTCAGGCGCATGTGTCGACCCACCGCTGCTGGCCATGGGACCTGGACCCGTGGATGGAGTTGAACAACGGACGCACGCTGACGCTGTATGATCTGGGCCGCATCCCCATGGCCGTGCGGATTGGGCTGACCGACACGCTGAAGGCGAATGGCTGGGGCATCACCGTCGCCGGAAACACGGTCCGCTATCGCCGGCGCATCCGGCCGTTCCAGCGCTTCACCCAGGTCTCACGCGTGATCGGCTGGGACCGGCGGTTCCTCTACATGGAACAGTCGCTGTGGTCGCTGGGCGAATGCTGCAACCAGATCCTGTTGCGGGTCGCGGTCGTCCGTGGCGACCAGCGCAGCGGCATGGTCCCGCCCGCCGAAGCGATGGCGGCGATGGGGATGCATGACCCCAGCCCTGACCTGCCCGCATGGGTAGAGGCCTGGATCGCCGCCGAGGCGATCCGTCCCTGGCCGCCGGCGCTGCCGCCGATCGGGCCTGCGGATCGTACGCCGGACTTGCCAGCCTAACCGGCGTTCGGCCTTATGCCCGCATCGCGGGCGTGTGATCCCGCAGCACCCGATGGCAGGCGAACGCGGATGCAGGACCGGACGGCACGGCGGCGGATCTGGGGCTGGTGGTTCTTTGACTGGGCCAGCCAGCCCTATTCCACGCTGCTGCTGACCTTCATCTTCTCGATCTACTACGCCGAGGTCGCCCGGGGCGCCTATATGGCGCAAGGCCAGACCGCAGCCGCGGCCGGGGCCAGCGCACAGGCGTTATGGGGCTATGCCCTGGCGCTGTCCGGCGTGGTGATCGCGCTGCTGGCGCCGGTGTTGGGCGCCATCGCCGACACGAGCGGCCGCCGGATGCCGTGGATCTGGCTTTTTTCGGGCATGTACGTGATCGGCGCCGCGGGGCTTTGGGGGCTGAGCCCGGCCGAGCCGCAGCTGGTCCGGGCGATGCTGTTCTTCGGCATCGGCCTGATCGGGATGGAGTTCGCGACCATCTTCACCAACGCGCTGCTGCCCTCGCTCGCCCCGCGATCCGAGGTGGGGCGGCTGTCGGGCTCTGGCTTTGCGTTCGGGTATCTGGGCGGGGTGTTGTCGCTGGCCGTGATGATGGCGCTGTTTGCCGAGAATACGGCGACCGGACGCACCCTGGTCGGCCTGCCGCCCGCACTGGGGCTGGACCCCGCGGCGCGCGAGGGCACGCGCTTCGTCGGCCCGTTCACCGCGATCTGGTACGTGCTGTTCATGATCCCCTTCTTCGCCTGGGTGCGGGAACCGCCGGGGCCACGCCGCCCCGTAAGGATCGGCAGGGCCTTGTCCGATCTGGGGCGGCTGCTGCGCGGCCTGGTTCACCGCCGTTCGCTGGCGGCCTGGCTGGTGTCGTCGATGCTGTCGCGGGACGGGCTGAACGGGCTCTACGCGTTCGGCGGGGTCTATGCAGGGACGGTGCTGGGCTGGCCGGTGATCTGGTCGGGGGTGTTCGGGGTGGTCAGCGCCCTGTCCGCGGCGGTGATCAGCTGGCTGGGCGGGCGCGCGGACCGGCGCTGGGGTCCCCGGCCTGTGGTGATCGCCTGCACGGTCGTCCTGGCGATCATCTGCATGATCCTGGTCGGCATGGGGCGGGATAGCCTGTTCGGCACGCCGCTGGCGACAGGATCGCGGCTCCCGGACGCGATCTTCCTGCTGTGCGGGATTGCCATTGGCGGTGCGGGCGGCGCGCTGCAGGCGGCGTCCCGCACGCTGATGGTGCGCCACACCACCGCGGCCCGGGCAACCGAGGCGTTCGGGCTGTACGCCTTGTCCGGCAAGGCGACGGCGTTCCTGGCGCCCTTCAGCATCGCCGCGGTGACGCAGATCACCGGCAACCAGCGGCTGGGCATTTCGCCGCTGATCGTGATGTTTCTTCTTTCGCTTGTGTTGCTACACTGGGTGAACCCAGAAGGAGAGGTCGAGCAGTGATCCGGACGACTTTGACCCGTGCCCTGACCGTGGGGCTGACCTTGGCCGCCGTCGCGATCGGCAGCGGCTTACCTGCCGCGGCAAATCCGCTCGCCAAGGATGTGTTCGGGGCCTATCGCGTCGCCAACCGCGGCCCGGCCCAGGCTATCGGCGGCTATTCCAAGGGTTGTTCGTCCGGCAACGTGCAGCTGCCGGAATCCGGCCCGACCTGGCAGGCAATGCGCCTGTCGCGCAACCGCAACTGGGGACAGCCGCAGCTGATCGACTTCCTCGTCGGCCTGTCCCGCGAGGCGACCCGCTATGGCTGGCCGGGACTGTATATCGGCGATCTCAGCCAGCCGCTGGGCGGCCCGATGATCAGCGGCCATGCCAGCCACCAGATCGGACTGGACGCAGACATCTGGATGCTGCCGCCGTCAACGCTGCGCCTGTCGGTCGCGGACCGCGAACGGATCTCGTCGCAATCCGTCGTTCGCGGCGGGGTTGCGCCCAGCCCGTTGTGGTCCGCCAGCCATCACGCCATTATCCGCGCCGCCGCCAGCGACCCCCGCGTGGCGCGCATCTTTGTCGACCCGGTGGCCAAGGTGATGATGTGCAATTCGGAACGTGGCAACCGCGCCTATCTCCGCAAGATCCGCCCGCTGGGCGGGCACGATTACCATTTCCACGTGCGACTCGCCTGCCAGGCCGGATCGCCCGGGTGCCAGGATCAGGCGCCGCCGCCATCCGGCGATGGCTGTGCCGAAGCCGAGCAGTGGGTCCGCAACCGGATCAATCCGCCGCCGGCCCCGCCCCCGGATCCGAACTATCGGCATCCGCGCAGCTACCGGTTGAGCGAGCTGCCCCGGGCCTGCCAGGTGCTGGTCTCACGCTGAACGCAAGGGCCGTCGCGGCAGGGTGCCTGGCGGTCACCCTGGCGACCGGCTGCGTGCCGGTGCCGACCGTCGCCCTGCCCGTGGATTACGTGGGCACCTATGTGTGGGACATGCCCGACGCGGATTTCGGCGGATTCTCGGGGCTTCACCTGTCCGAAGACGGCCAGCGGTTCACCGCTCTTACGGACCGCGTGACATTGCGCTGGGGCAGCATCCAGCGCGACCCGCAGGGCCGCATCCGCGGGCTGGGCGTGGTCGGATCGGCGCGGCTGCGCGACAGCACCGGCAAGGTCCTGCCGCCTGGCCGGATCGGCGACTCCGAAGGACTGGCGATCGACGACGGAGGCCGCATTTATGTCAGCTACGAGGGGCTGGTGCGGATCGCCCGGTATGACACGCCCGACGCGGCCGCCACCCGGATCGACATCATGGCAGCGTTCAGGACCCTGCCCCCGAACGCCGCGCTGGAAGCGCTGGCGATCCTGCCCGACGGCGCCTTGTTGGCGATCCCCGAGGGTCGACCGGTCGGGGCCGCGGCCTACCCCGTGTTCGTGCAGCGGGACGGGGTCTGGACGACGCCGTGGACCATACCCGTCCTGGGGCCGTTTGCCCCGGTGGGGGCCGATGTCGGACCCGACGGACGGCTGTACCTGCTGGAACGGGACTTCAAGGGGGTGCTCGGCTTTGCCTCGCGGGTGCGGCGGTTCGATCTGAACGGCGTCGGCCTCGGGCCCGGGGAGGTCGTCCTCCAAACCAGCTATCGTCAGTACGACAATCTGGAAGGGATCTCGGTCTGGGACGACGGCCAGGGCATCCGCCTGACGATGATCTCGGACGACAACTTCGTCTTCCTGCAGCGGACCGAACTGGTGGAATACCGTATTCGCAAGTGATCGCCGGCCGGCGCGATCCGGTCCCGCCAGTACGGGCCGAACCGGATCAGGCAGCGTCAGCGATTCTCGGTACCCAGATTGCTGGTACCGACCTTTTCCTCGTCCGCCTTGCGGACCCGTGTCGTGCTCGCGTCGGGTTCGTTGGCGCGCTTCATTTCGTCCTCGCTGCCGATGGCGCGCGCCAAGCTGCCGCCTTCGCGTCCGCCCTGACCGGGGGTGTCGAGATCGGAGACAAACGCGTCCGTGTCGCGCGTGCCGTCCTTGGACTGTTTCCGCTCTGCCATGTCGGTCTCCTCTTCAGACTGGAAACAGAACGGGTGGGGCCTCGCCCGGGTTCCGCGGGGTGTCCCTGCGAACCTTCCGGTTCGCTGCGGCGTTGGTCGCGCAGCAACAAGGGTCGCCGATGCTCGAAGACACAGGAACCGTGGTCGATGCGCAGGACGCGGCGGAAAGCGCGGGGCTGGTCTATGTCAGCGACACCGAACCCGGGATCACCCGCCGCAAGGCTGGCGCGGGGTGGAGCTTTCGCGGCGTCGACGGCAAGCCGATCCGCGACAAGGCGGAACTGAAGCGGATCAGGTCACTGGCGATCCCGCCCGCCTACACGGATGTCTGGATCTGCCCCGATCCGAACGGCCATATCCAGGCCACCGGCCGCGACGCGAAGGGCCGCAAGCAGTACCGGTATCACGCCCGGTTCCGCGAGGTGCGGGACAGCGCCAAGTACGAACGGATGCTGGATTTCGCCGCGGTGCTGCCGAAGATACGCAGGCGCGTCGACGCCGACCTGTCACGCCGCGGGATGCCGCGCGAAAAGGTACTGGCCACCGTCGTCCACCTGCTGGAAACCACGATGATCCGGGTCGGCAACGCCGACTACGTCAAGCAGAACAAGTCGCACGGGCTGACCACCCTGCGCGACCGGCACGTGACCTTCGCGGGCTCCGAAGTGCGGTTCCGCTTCAAGGGCAAGTCGGGCAAGCAGTGGGACCTGTCGGTCCATGACCGCCGCATCGCGCGGATTGTGCGGCAGAGCCAGGACCTGCCCGGCCAGCATCTGTTCCAGTACCTGGACGAGGCGGGCGAGCGGCGCGAGGTCACATCCGGCGACGTGAACGCCTACCTGAAGGAAATCACCGGCAAGGACTTCACCGCCAAGGATTTCCGCACCTGGACCGGCACGGTTCTGGCGGCACTCGCGCTGACCGAGTTCCAGACCGCCGACAGCACCGCGGCGGCCAAGCGGAATGTCCGCGAAGCCATCGAGCGGGTCGCGGCGCGGCTGGGCAACACCCCCACGATCTGCCGGAAATGCTATGTGCATCCGCAGGTGATCGACAGCTATCTCGCCGACGACCTGGTGCTGGAGGTGCAGGAGGAGATCGCCGACGAGCTGGATGACAGCGGCCTGCGCCACGACGAGGCGCAGGTGCTGGAGTTCCTACGGCATCGGCTCGAGGCCGCGGCCTGACCCTGCGCTGACCGATCACACGGACGCGTGCCAGCTCAGGTGCAGCAGCGGAGGTGGTCAACCCGCGGCTGCCCGAGCGTCGGCTCACCGCGGCCGGCGCACGACGTCAATGCGCCGCATCGAACGCCGCGCTGGCGCGGTGCCGGGCGGGGGCCGTGTCCGGGGGCAGGCTGTCGAAATCGCCGCGTATCGCCTTGAGCGCATAGCGCTCCCGGTCGATCTCTCCCAACGTGCGGAATCCAAACGCTCTCAGGATCGGAACCGGAGGGCACCAGCCTTGGGTGGCATGTTGCAGCAGAAAACCGGTCACGATTAGCGGCAGGTAGGCCCATCGTTCGTCATGCCTCATCGCCAGAACGGTCCCGACCAGCGCCAGCGTGGCGGCGTTCGCCTGGATCGCACGCTCGATGTCCCATTCCTCATCCAGTTCTCCGAGGCGGTCTTCGATCAGGTGCGGCCTCGCCGCATACCATTCCACGCGGTCCTCGGCTTCACGCTCGAACTGGCGGTGCGTCGCGGGGTCTCCTTCGGACCGTGTCGCGGTCGTCGCAAGCATTGCAACCTCCCTTCGCAGTCAAGTCGCTGGCTCAACCCCAACCCTGCCCCAATGTTCCCGCGGGCAGAGGGGCCGACCGGTTTTCCTGCTCACCCGGCCCGGGAGCCCCCACCCGCAGCGGAAAGGACGCTGCGGAGAAATCGTGCTGTCATCCTGCAGGCGTAAGGCAGGTCTCAGGAACGGTCGCATTCCCCGGTGCGACGGGTTTTCCTTTCGGACCGGCTGGTCCAGATACGGGCCATGTTCACCATTGCCACCTGGAACATCAATTCCATCCGCCTGCGCGCGGGTCTCGTCACCCGGTTGCTGACCGAGGAAGCGCCCGACATCCTGTGTCTGCAGGAATGCAAGTCGCCGGTCGACCGAATGCCGCTGCAGCTGTTTGCGGACATGGGCTACCGCTGGGCGGTGGCGCGCGGGCAGCGCGGCTACAACGGCGTGGCGATCCTGTCCCGCCTGCCCATCGAGGATGCGGGTGATCGCGATCACGCGGCGCTGGGCCATGCCCGGCACGTGGCCGCCCGGCTGCCGGGCGGGGTGGTGGTTCACAATCTGTACGTGCCCGCGGGCGGCGACACGCCCGACCGGACCGTGAACGAGAAGTTCGGGCAGAAGCTGGATTTCCTCACCGACATGCGCGACGCGTTCCGCGCGGAGCCACCACGCAGGTCCATTCTGGTCGGCGATCTGAACATCGCGCCCCGCGAAGACGACGTCTGGTCGCACCGGCAGCTTCTGAAGGTCGTCAGCCACACGCCGGTCGAGGTCGCGCACCTGAGCGATGCGATGCAGGCCGGCGACTGGGTGGACATCACCCGGCAGGACATCCCGACCGGGCCGCTGTTCAGCTGGTGGAGCTATCGGAACCGCGACTGGACCCTGTCGGACCGCGGCCGTCGGCTGGACCATATCTGGGCCAGCCGCGACATTGCCGCCGCCGGTCACGCCAGCCGCATCCTGCGGCCGGTGCGCGGATGGGACCAGCCCAGCGACCATGTGCCGGTGCTGGCCAGTTTCGACCTGCCGGTCTGACCCGACACGTTGGTCCTGTGGCAAAGGGCGGCCCTGCGCATAAGGCCGCCCCCGGATGATTGGCGAACGGCCCGCTTCAGTGCGGCGGCTGGTTCCTCAGCACGCCGGCCGCGATGGCCTCGGCCTCGGTGGTCTCGGCGATCGCTTCGCCCAGCGCGTGGTCACCCAGATCCATGACCTGCTCGTTCTGTTCATCCCAGGTCACGCGCTCCTCGTCGGTTGCCCGGGGCGAGAAGAGGCCGGTGATGGCATAGAAGATGCCCAGCACCGGCGACAGCCAGCACGCAAAGCTCAGCGGGATGTACATCAGGTCGCCCAGGTCGCCGCTCATCACCCCGAGCCCCAGCGTGGTGATGACAAAGGCACCACCCGCGTTCCACGGGATCAGCGGCGACATCAGGGTGCCCCCCTCTTCCACCGCGCGCGACAGGTTCAGGGTGGAATAGCCCATGCCGCGGTAGAGCGGTGCGAACATCCGTCCCGGCAACGCGATGGAGATATAAGGGTCGCCGGCGACCACATTGGTCGCGAACGACGCCCCGATGGCCGAGGTCTGGACCGCCGCAAAGGTGGTCACGCGGCTGATGATAGCCTGGATGATCGCCTCAAGGCAGCCGGTGCGTTCCAGCGCCCCGCCAAAGCCCAGCGCGATCAGCATCAGCGAGATGGTCCACATCATCGACTGCATGCCGCCCTTGTTCAGCAACGCGTCGATTTCGGCGATGCCGGTGTCGATCACGTAGCCCGACTGCGCGTAGGTGAACACCTCGTGCAGCCCGCGCCCCTGCAGGAAGATGGCGACCAGCGCGCCGAGCAGGACCCCCACGAACAGCGACGGCAGCGGCGGCTTCTTCATCAGCGCGAGGATCAGGACGGCAAAGGCCGGGATCAGGGGAATCAGGCCAAGTCTGAATTCCTGGTCGAGCCGGGTGGTGATCTGGGTGATCTGGTCGAAGGACGTCTCGCCCGGCTCGATCAGCAGGAAACCCGCCGCGACATAGATCGCCAGCGCGATCAGCATGGCAGGTACCGTGGTCGGAAGCATGTTCCGGATATGGTCGAACACCGTGACCCCGGTCACTGCAGGGGCAAGGTTCGTCGTGTCCGACAGCGGCGAGATCTTGTCGCCGAAGAACGCCCCGGACACCACGGCCCCGGCGGTCCAGACCATCGGGATGCCGAACCCCGCGCCGATGCCCATCAGCGCCAGCCCGACGGTCCCCACCGTCCCCCAGCTGGTGCCCAGCGACACCGACACAACAGCGCACAGCGCCATGGCGGCGGCCAGGAAGATCGACGGGTTCAGGACGTTCAAGCCGTAATAGATCAGCGTGGGCACGGTGCCCGACGAGATCCACACGCCGATCAGCATGCCCACCACGATCAGCACCGACAGCGACGGCATCGATACGTGGATCACGTGGAACACGCCTTCGCGGACATCCATCCAGGTCTGCCCGCGCAGGACGCCGACCAGGCCGGTAAATGCCAGACCAAGGACAAGCGGGATATGGGGGGTGAAGTCGCCGTAATAGAACAGCTGCAGCCCGAGCATGCCGAGCGTGAAGATGATGGGCAGCACCGCGATCCCCAGCGGGGGAAGGGTGCGCGGTCCGATGTCGTCTTGCGCAACGCTCAACGATCTCTCCTTTTCGCAAGTTTGTTGATGTCTGCAGGGTGCGGCAGAATTGCTGCGGGCGATAGCACGGCAGGGCTCGGAACCCAACCGACAGCAGCCGCCCCCCTTTCAACCGGCGGGGTCGCGGGCCATATTTCCCCAAACGCAATGCTCACAGCGAGGAATTCGCGATGCTGCTTCAAGGCGCGGGCGACCAGCCGCAGACCGCAGATTACATCAAGGACGTGACCGAAGCCGATTTCATGGCCGAAGTCATCGACCGCTCGATGACCGTTCCCGTCATCGTCGATTTCTGGGCACCATGGTGCGGCCCCTGCAAGACGCTGGGACCGCAGCTCGAGGCTGAGGTGACCCGGACCAAGGGCCGCGTGGCCATGGCCAAGGTGAATGTCGACGAGAACCAGATGATCGCGTCGCAACTGCGCGTCCAGTCGATCCCGACCGTCTACGCGTTCTTCAAGGGGCAGCCAGTCGACGCCTTCCAGGGCGCCATCCCGCAAAGCCAGATCAAGCAGTTCGTCGAAAAGCTGCTGGCGCTGGGCGGCGACGATGGCGGGCTGGGCGCGGCGCTGGAAGCGGCAGAGGCCATGCTGACCGAAGGCGCGCATGCCGACGCCGCGGAGACCTTTCAGGCGATCCTTGGCGAGGAACCCGAGAACCCGCAGGCCTGGGGCGGGCTGATCCGCGCCCTGCTGGCCGGCGGCGACATCGACCGGGCCGAGCAGGCGCTGGGCGAGGTGCCGGCGGGTGCCGCGAAATCGGCGCCGGTCGAGGCGGCGCGCGCACAGCTGGCCCTGGCCCGCCAGGCGTCTACCGCCGGGCCGATCGCCGAACTGGAGGCACGAGTGACGGCCGATCCGGACGACCAGCAGGCGCGGTTCGACTATGCGACGGCGCTGCACGCGGCAGGGCGGATCGAGGAGGCCGTCGACCAGCTGCTGGAGGGATTCCGCCGCGACCGCGAGTGGAGCGACGGCGCGGCCAAGGCGCAGCTGCTGACCATCTTTGACGCCATGAAGCCGAATGATCCGCTGGCCCAGAAAGGGCGTCGGCGCCTGTCGTCGCTGATCTTCGCCTGATGGTACATCGCGGACGCGATCTGCCCGGCACGATCCCGCTGTTCCCGTTGCCGGGGGTGATCCTGCTGCCGCGGGCCACCCTGCCCCTGCACATCTTCGAGCCGCGCTACCTGCAGATGCTCGAGGACACGTTGAAGCGGCCCGACCGGCTGATCGGCATGATCCAGCCGCACGGCGACGGGCTGGCGCGGGTGGGCTGCGCCGGGCGCGTCGTGATGTTTTCGGAAATGGACGACGGCAGCATGGACATCGTGCTGTCCGCGATCTCCCGTTTCGCCCTGTCCGAGGTCGAGGAAGGATTCGCCCCCTATCTGCGCGGGCGCGTGGACTGGACCGAGTTTGCGGCCGATCGCGAGCAGCGGCGCCCCACCGACCCGGAGATGAACCGCGATGCGATGATGGGCCGGCTGGGCCGGTACATGGAACAGCGCAACCTGTCCACCGACTGGGATGCCGCGCGCGCGGCGGATGACGAGACGCTGATCAACAGCCTGTCGATGCTGCTGCCGCTCACCCCCGAGGACAAGCAGGCCCTGCTCGAGGCCGTGTCCCTGCCCCAGCGGCGCGAACTGCTGGACGGGCTGCTGGACTTTGCGCTGCACGGCGGCGCCAGCGACGAGGAGACTGTGCATTGACCGACCCCGACACCCCGGACACGCCCCGGCGGGCGCACGGCTTTGACCGCCACATGCTGGAGGCGCTGGTCTGTCCGGTCAGCCACGCACGGCTGGAATATGACGCGCAGCGCCAGGAACTGATCTCGCGGACTGCGGGGCTCGCCTATCCGATCCGCGAGGGCATCCCGATCATGCTGATCGACCAGGCCAGGCAGATCAAGGCGGACTGACCTCGGTCCGCCCCGCCGCGGTCGCCCGTTACAGTCCCGCGTCTTCCTCGGCACCGATCATCAGGTTCAGGTTCTGGACCGCGGCCCCGGACGCGCCCTTCCCCAGATTGTCGAGCACCGCCACCAGAACCGCACAGCCGCTGTCGTCGCTGCCATGCACCGACAGCTCCATCAGGTTCGTGTCGTTCAGCGCGGTCGGACTCACCCGAGGTGCGGGCGGCACGACCCGCACGAACCGGGCGCCGTCGTAATGCGCCGCCAGCGTGTCCCGCAGCTGTGACAGCCGGCGACCGTTCAGATGCAGCGGCACCTGAACCGCCATGCCCTGGGCGAAGCGGCCGACAGCGGGCGCAAAGACCGGACGTGCGGTCAGGCCGGCACGTCCCATCACCTCGGGCAGATGCTTGTGCGACTGACCGAGCGCATAGGCAAAGAAGTCGGGCGCGTCGCCCGTCTCGAATTCCGCGATCAGCTCCTTGCCGCCGCCGCTGTAGCCGCTGACCGCGTTGATCGTCAGCCGTTCGTCCGCACCGATCACCCCGGCCGTGACCAGCGGCGCCAGCAAGGCGATCGCGCCGGTTGCATAGCAGCCGGGATTCGCCACAAGCCTTGCCCGGGGCAGGGCCGACCGGATTTCCGCATCCAGTTCCAGAAAACCGTAGACCCAGCCGTCCGCGACCCGGTGGGCGGTGGACGCATCGATGATCCGGACCGGCAGATCGGCGGCCAGCGCGACAGCCTCGCGCGCGGCGGCGTCGGGCAGGCACAGGATGGCCACGTCGGCCTGGGCCATCGCCTCGCGTCGGGCGTCGGGATCCTTGCGGCGCGCCGGGTCGATCTGGACCAGGTCGATGTCCTTGCGCGGGGCCAGTCGGTCGCGGATCTGCAGGCCGGTGGTCCCGACCTCTCCATCGATGAACACCCTGGCTGGCATGATCGGCTCCCCCGTCTGGTTCTGAAGGCCGTGATAGCGTCCCGGCCGCATGAAAGAAAAGGCCCCGGAGAAATGTCCGGGGCCCAAGGTGGGGAGGGAGGGTAAGATATGGCCGCATCCCCGGCCATTGGGCTTCGCACGTTGAACGCGCATCTTCGCGCCGGGTTCCCGCCGGGGGGTGAATTTCAGGCCACTAGCCTGTAGCCCCCGCTTTCGGTCACCAGCAGCCGGGCGTTCGAGGGATCGGGCTCGATCTTCTGGCGCAGGCGATAGATATGGGTTTCCAGCGTGTGCGTCGTCACGCCGGCATTGTAGCCCCAAACTTCGTGCAGCAACACGTCACGTGCCACCACCCCGTCCTGGGCGCGGTACAGGAACTTGAGGATGTTGGTTTCCTTCTCGGTCAGCCTGATCTTGCGATCCTTGGCGTCGATCAGCATCTTCATCGACGGCTTGAAGGTATAGGGGCCCAACTGGAAGATCGCGTCCTCGGACTGCTCGTGGGTCCGCAGCTGCGCGCGCAGCCGCGCCAGCAGGACCGGGAACTTGAACGGCTTGGTGATGTAGTCGTTCGCACCGCTGTCCAGCCCCAGGATCGTGTCGGCGTCGGTGTCGTGTCCGGTCAGCATGACGATCGGGCATTTCACGCCCTGCTTGCGCAGCCGCTTGCAAAGTTCCCGCCCGTCCGTGTCAGGCAGGCCGACGTCCAGCACCACCAGGTCGAAGATCGCACCCTTCGCCTTTTCCACGGCCTCGGCGCCGGTCCCGGCCTCGAACACGTCGAAGTCTTCGGTTTCGACCAACTGCTCGGCCAGCGCCTCGCGCAGGTCCTCTTCGTCGTCCACCAACAGGATCTTCTTCAGCCCGGCCATGATGTGCCTCCGTTCATGCGGTTGCGACCGAAGGTGAGGGCGGGCGGTGCGCCGGTCCAGCGCGATGGACGATTTCTCACATGCAGTTGTCCCCAGCGGTCGCTATGTTACGGAATGTTTCAGCGAAACCCTTCATGAGCCTCGTCCCGACCCTTCCCGAAACTGTCGCCCGGGCCCGATCCGACCTGCGAGTCGGGCTGCCCGTCGTGATCGGCGAATACCTGACCGCGGCCGTCGAGACACTTTCGGCCGAGCGGTTGGCCGCGTTGCGGAGCGCGGGTCCGGCCATCCTGGCGATCACCGCGCGGCGCGCCGAGACGCTGAAGGCACGCGCTTATGACGGGGATCTGGCCCGTGTCACCCTTGGCAAGGATGCGGACGTCGCCTGGCTGCGGGCGGTCGCCGATCCCTCGGGCGACCTGATGACGCCCCTGAAGGGGCCGTTCTTCACCGAGCGGGGCGGCGATGTGGCGGCGCACCGCGCCGCGTTGGGGTTGGCAAAGTCGGCCCAGCTGCTGCCGGCGGTTGTGATGGTTCCGGTGGCCACACCACCTCCCGGTCTGACGATGCTGCGGCCCGAGGCGCTGCTGTCGCAGCTCGCCGCCGAAGTCGTCCTTGCGCCGGTGGCGGCGGCTCGTCTGCCACTGGCTGCCGCTGAAAACAGCCGCCTGCACATCCTTCGCCCCGATGACGGGGCTGCGGAACATTACGTCGTCGAGATCGGCAGCCCGCCCCGCGACCGCCCGGTGCTGGCGCGGCTGCATTCCGCCTGTTTCACGGGTGATGTCCTGGGCAGCCTGAAATGCGACTGTGGACCGCAGCTTCACGCCGCGCTGGCCGCGATGGGCCGCGCCGGCGAGGGCGTGCTGCTGTATCTGAACCAGGAAGGCCGCGGCATCGGCCTCGCGAACAAGATGCGTGCCTACGGCCTGCAGAACCAGGGCTTCGACACGGTCGAGGCCAACCATCGGCTGGGCTTCGAGGATGACGAGCGGGATTTCCGGATCGGCGCGGGCATATTGCGGCGCATGGGCTTCGGCTCGGTGCGGCTGCTGACCAACAACCCGCGCAAGGTCGCGATGATGCAGGCGCACGGGGTCCGGGTGACCGAACGCGTGCCGCTGATCGTCGGGCGCAACCGCTTCAATGACGCCTACCTGTCGGTGAAGGCGGAGAAATCCGGGCATCTGTTTTGAGCGCCCATGACCTGCGGCTCACCCCTGCCGGGGTCCGCTTTGCCGGGCGGCTGTGGCCCTGCTCGATCGGCCGCGGGGGGGTTCGGCTCGACAAGTGCGAAGGCGATGGCGCCACGCCGGCCGGCACGCACCGGATCGTCGGCCTGCTCTACCGGCCCGACCGGGTTGCGCGCCCTGCGCCCTGGGCGGAACCGATCGGACCCGGCGACCGGTGGTGCGATGCCCCCGACCACCCTGCCTACAACCACCATGTCCGCGCCCCGTTCGGCGCCAGCCACGAGAATCTGCGTCGCGCCGACCCGATGTATGATCTGGTGCTGGTCACCGACTGGAACTGGCCGGTGGCAAGGCCCGGTCGTGGCTCGGCGATCTTTCTGCATCAATGGCGCCGGCCCGGATACCCGACGGCAGGCTGCATCGCCTTTTCCCGCACCGACCTGCACCGGATCGCCGCCCGGATCACCCCGGGCACCCGGGTGATCGTGCCGCCGACGCTCGCCGGCCGCGCTAGCTGAGGCAGCGGCAGCCAAGCTGCGACGGCGCGGTTGGTTTGCACCGCAATGACGGCGCGGCTATGTGCTCGTCACACGCAAGGATCACGCCATGCCCGCCCCGTTCCGCATCATCCTGATCCAGTGCGTCGCGATCGAGGCGGTGCTCTCGCTCGCGGCACTCGCCGGCTATCCGGGTCTGCGCGACACGGCCTTCCTGTTCGGCGGGTTCTTTCCGCTGCTGCTTGACGGGTGGCAGGGCGTCTATCCGGGCCAGTCCGTCGGCATGTTCGTGACCTATGGATTCCTGCATGGCGGGCCGCTGCATCTGGGCATGAACATGATCGCGCTGGTCCAGCTGACCCGCGAGATGCGCGGCCTGATGACGGTCGGGCGGATGCTGCTGATCTACGCCGTTGCCCAGGTCGCCGCCGGGCTGGCCCAGACCGCGCTGAGTCCCGGCGAGGGGGTCATGGTCGGGGCGTCCGGCGCCATCTTCGGCCTGGCTGCGGCGCTGATCGCCCACGGGCTGGTGGTGCTGCGGCGCCGGCGCCGCCCGGCAGGTCCGCTGATCCGCTCTGCCCTGCTGATTGCCGGGCTCAACGTCGCGCTGCCGGTCCTCATCCCGCAGATCGCCTGGCAGGCGCATCTGGGCGGCACGGTTGCGGGGGCGGTGCTGGGGCTTGGCCTGGCGCTGCTGTCGCCGGGGCGACCCCGATACCGCTGAGCCGATGAAAAGGGCCGGCGCAATGCACCGGCCCGATCTAGCGAGATGCCCTGATTACTTGGGCAGCCAGATGGTGGGCTCGCGATCCCAGTTGCGATCGGCAAGCACCGCGACCAGCTTGTCCGGCGATCCAGTGTCCATGACGAAGGCGTCCTTTGTCACCCCCGCCTTGGCCAGCACCGGCTCGGCCTCGGCCGACGCGGCGATCGCCTTCAGATGCGCGAAGGCATCCGACACCCAGTCGATCCCCGCCTTGTGCCGGGTCAGCTCGTCGGCACCGGCCTTCGACGCCACGAGGGCCACGGCGTCGAACATGACCGACGGTGCCCCGTCCAGCTGCGCATCCGCCTCAAGCTGCTTGCCGCTGGCGAGCTTCGAACCGCCGACCTTGGGCGACACGATCATCACCGACGCGCCCTGCGCCATGGCGGCGGACTTCAACGCCTCGACCACTGATCCGTCCGCCCCATCGGTGACCAGGATCCCCAGCTTGCGGCCCTTGGGTCCGGGCACCGGCTGCTTGAGGATCGACAGCGCGTCGGACGGCTTGACCTTCACCGGCGGCTTGGCCGGCGTCGCCGCCTTCGGCAGATCCATGCCCAGCCCGTTCGCCACCCGCTGGGCCAGATCCTCGTCGATGTTGCGCAGCTGCGACATCACGCGGACCCGGATGTGGGGCAGCTCGCACTTGGACAGTTCGAACACCAGCGCGCTGACGATGTGGCCCTGCTCGACCGGGGTGTGCGACAGGTAGAACTGGCGCGCCTGGGTGAAGTGGTCGGCAAAGCTTTCCGCCCGCACCCGCAGCTTCTGCTGGGGTTCGTTGCCGAACTCGGTCATGGCCGCGACGGTGCGGAAGCCCTGCTCCGCGTCGACGCGGGGACCGGTCAGCTCGCCGGCCTCGTGCAGCGAGTTCGGCTCGTAATTGGCGCGCCCCTTGGGGATCTGCGTCTGCATCTCCCCGTCTCGCTGGAAGTTGTGCATCGGGCAGCGCGGCGCGTTGATCGGGATCTGGTGGAAATTGGTCGTCCCCAGACGCGACTTCTGCGTGTCCATGTAGCTGAACAGCCGCCCCTGCAGCAGCGGATCGTTCGAAAAGTCGATGCCGGGCGGCACGTTGGTCGGCAGAAACGCGACCTGCTCGGTCTCGGCAAAGAAGTTGTCGGGGTTCCGGTTCAGCTGCAGTGTCCCGATGAACTGCACGGGGACGTCTTCTTCCGGGATGATCTTGGTCGCGTCCAGCACGTCATAGGGCTGGGCCTCGGCAAAGGCCTGATCGAACACCTGGATGCCCAGATCGTATTCGGGGAAGTCGCCCTTGTCGATCGCCTCCCAGAGGTCGCGGCGCAGATAGTCCGGGTCCGCGCCCGAGATCTTGACCGCCTCGTCCCACAGCGTCGACTGCATGCCCAGCCGCGGCTTCCAGTGGAACTTCACGAAGCTAACCTGGTCGTCGGCGTTTATCAGCTTGAACGTGTGGACACCGAAGCCTTCCATCATGCGGAAGCTGCGCGGCAGGGCCCGGTCCGACATCAGCCACATGATCATGTGCATGGATTCGGGCATCAGCGAGATGAAGTCCCAGAACGTGTCATGCGCCGACGCCGCCTGCGGCATCATGCGGTCGGCCTCGGGCTTCACCGCGTGCACGACGTCGGGGAACTTCATCGCGTCCTGGATGAAGAACGGCGCCATGTTGTTGCCGACCAGATCCCAGTTCCCCTCGGAGGTGTAGAACTTGGTCGCGAATCCGCGCACGTCCCGCGGGGTGTCCTTGGACCCCTTGGACCCGGCGACGGTCGAAAACCGGGTGAACGTGTCGCAACTGTTGCCTTCCTTCTGGAACAGGGCCGCGCGGGTCAGTTCCGGGATCGCCTTGGTCACGGTGAACGTGCCGTGCGCACCCGACCCCCGGGCGTGGACGATCCGCTCGGGGATCCGCTCGTGGTCGAAGTGAAAGATCTTTTCGCGCAGCACGAAATCTTCCAGCAGCGTCGGACCGCGGGCGCCGCCCTTGAGGCTGTTCTGGTTGTCGCTGATCGGCACACCATGATTGGTGGTGATCCGGGCGTCGCGTTCGGTGGTGGTCTGCTGCGGTTCGCCGCCCTGCCCGGTCCCGTCCCGATACGCGGCGCTCACCGCATCGGTGTTGCTGCCGTCCTGCAACGATGCGGACAAGGCCGGATTCGCCGGTGTGTCGCCGGCCCCTGGGTTGTTTGCCATGCTCTCCCTACTCCCCTGCTTCCCTGAGTCTGGTCGCACTAGAACACAACTGCACCGGGCGGTCCAACCTGTCCGTGGAACGTCGCCCGGCCGGCAGGAACGCGCCTCCGGCTCAGACCTCGGGAACCAGCACCTCGCGCTTGCCCACGTGGTTCGCGCTGCTGACGACGCCCTGGTCCTCCATCTGTTCGACCAGGCGGGCGGCCTTGTTGTAACCGATGGCGAGCTTGCGCTGAATGTAGCTGGTCGAACACTTGCGGTCCTTGGCGACGATCGCCACCGCCATGTCGTACAGCTGGTCGTCCGACCCGTCGCCGCCGCCAAGACCCAGCACCGCGTCGATGTCCGACGCCACCTCGTCCTCGGGTCCCTCGACCACGCCGGACATGTAGCTGGGCGGGCCGAAGCTCTTCAGATGGGTCACCACCTCCTCGACCTCCTCGTCGCTGACGAACGGGCCGTGAACGCGGGTGATCCGGCTGCCCCCGGCCATGTACAGCATGTCGCCCATCCCGAGCAGCTGCTCCGCCCCCTGTTCACCCAGGATCGTGCGGCTGTCGATCTTGGAGGTGACCTGGAAGCTGATCCGAGTCGGGAAGTTCGCCTTGATCGTGCCCGTGATGACATCGACCGACGGCCGCTGCGTCGCCATGACGATATGGATGCCCGACGCCCGGGCCATCTGGGCCAGCCGCTGGATGCAGGCCTCGATCTCCTTGCCCGCCACCATCATCAGGTCGGCCATCTCGTCGACGATGACGACGATGTAGGGGAACTTCTCGGGCTGGAATTCCTCGGTCTCGAAGACGGGTTCGCCGGTGTCCTCGTCGAACCCGGTCTGCATGGTGCGCTTGAACATCTCGCCCCGGGACAGCGCCTCGGCGACGCGGCCGTTATAGCCCTCGATGTTGCGCACGCCCATCTTGGACATCTTGCGATAGCGCTCCTCCATCTCGGACACGACCCATTTCAGGGCCACCACGGCCTTTTTCGGATCGGTCACCACGGGGGACAGCAGATGCGGGATGCCGTCATAGACGCTGAGTTCCAGCATCTTGGGATCGATCATGATCAGCCGGCACTCGTCCGGCGTCAGCTTGTAGAGCAGCGACAGGATCATCGTGTTGATCGCGACCGACTTGCCCGACCCGGTCGTGCCGGCGATCAGCAGATGCGGCATCTTGGCGAGGTTCGCCACCACCGGCTCGCCGCCGATGTCCTTGCCCAGCGCCAGCGGCAGCGGCGCCGCCGTTTCGGCAAAGGCGGGGGCCGACAGGATCTCGCGCAGCACCACCTTTTCGCGCCGCTGGTTCGGCAGTTCGATCCCGATCACGGTGCGGCCCGGGACGGTCGAGACGCGCGCCGACAGGGCCGACATGGATCGCGCGATGTCGTCCGACAGCCCGATCACCCGGCTCGCCTTCAACCCCGGCGCGGGTTCCAGCTCGTACAGCGTGACGACCGGCCCCGGGTGAACGGCGGTGATCTGGCCGCGGACCCCGTAATCGTCCAGCACCGCCTCCAGCATCCGGGCATTTTCGGTCAGCGCCTCCGGGCTCAGTTGGTGGCGCTGGACGGTTGCGGGCGACGCCAGCAGCGCCAGCGCGGGGGGCTCATAGAACGACGCGGCCGTATGGGTATTCGGGATCGCCCTCGCCTCACTGCGGACCTGGCGCGGCGGCGGGACATGGCGGGCGGTGGCCGGCAGCTTGACACCGTCGGTCGGCGCGTCGGACAGCGAACTCGTCGGCTCGGTCGCGTCCTCGTCAGACCCCAAGGGGCGCTGGCGGCCCAGCCGTGCGGTCAGTGCCGACAGCGCGGACCGTGCCCCGCCCTGCGACCGGGCGCTGATCGCGTCCGTGATCCGGGCGTGGATCTGTTCCTGTGATGGCCCCGCGTCCTCGTCGGTATCGGCGCGATCCGATTCGATCAGTTCGGGATCGGGGATCGGCGGCGACACCGGGGCACGGTACCGACCCAAAAGGCGGCCCGCGCGGGGACGATGGATTTCGGCCTCCGGATCCTCTCCCGCCTGCCGGGCGCGCCGGGCGGCAGATCGGCGACGCAGTGCCCGCGCACCGGCAACCGACACGCTGGCCCCGCGGCCGACCGCGGTCATCGCCAAGTCATAGGCGGTCGCAAGGCCGGTCACCAGAAACCGGCCGATCGCCATCAGTTCGCCGCGCGAAAAGCCCAGCACGAAGGCGGAAAAGGCGGCTGCCGCGACCGCCATCACCACAGCAAGGATCTTGATCGCGACCGCCGCCGGCAACGGGACCAGCCCGAGCATGGCCCCCATCAGCATGTCGCCCAGATGCCCGCCCAGACCGAAGCTTTCGGTCCAGCCGGCGGGCGGCACGAGCGAGGCGGCATAGACGGACACCAGCACCAGTACGATGGGTAGGAACAGCGCCCTCATCAGCCGCTCCTCGCCCCGGTGCAGCATCAGGCGCACCCCCCAGACCATCGCCCCCCCCGCCAGCACGTAACTGCCGTAACCGGTGATCATGAACAGCGCCGACGAGACATAGGCTCCGATTCCGCCCAGCAGGTTCTGCGCCGGCTGGTCCGTCGCCGACTGGAAACTGGGGTCCTCGGGCGAATAGCTGACCAGCATCATGGCGATTACGATGCCCAGCGCGATCAGGGCGGCGCCGGCGAGTTCCTTGCCACGTCGCTCCAGCGCGGCCTGCGTGGTCTGGTCGAACAGGGGATCGCGGTGTTTCGCCTGCCAGCTTGCCATTCGGATCATCCCTCCTCGTACAGAACGTCGCGGATGCGGGTCAGCGCATCCTCGGTTTCGGCCGCCGGGCCGACCAGGGCGACCCGGACATATCCCTGGCCGGGATTTCGTCCCTCCACCGCGCGGGACAGATAGGCGCCCGGCAGGACCTGGACGCCGGCGGTTTGCCACAGCCGCAGGGTCGCGGCCTCGCCGTCATCAACGGGCAGCCACAGGAAGAACCCGCCCGCGGGCGGCAGATAGCCGGGCACGTTTTCCAGGATCCGGTCGGCAATCGCGTACTTGGCCTGGTACAGCGCACGGCTGGCGGTGACGTGCGCCTCGTCCGCCCAGGCCATCTCGGCCACCCGCTGCAGCGGCAGTGGCAGCGGCGCCCCGGCATAGCTGCGCAGGACGCGGAACCGTGCAATGTGATCGGCGGTCGCGGCAGCAAAGCCTGAGCGCAGCCCCGGCAGGTTCGAGCGCTTGGACAGCGAATTGAACATCATCACCCGGTCGGGAAGGCCCATCGCCCGGGCCACCGCCAACGCGCCGGGGGGCGGCGCATCCCGCCAGATCTCGGAATAGCATTCGTCGGCAAAGATCAGGAAATCGTGCCGGTCGGCCAGCGCGATCAGCGTTTCCAGATAGGCGCGATCGGCCACCGCGCCCTGCGGGTTGGCGGGCGAACACAGGTAGCACAGCGCCGTCGCGTCCAGAACCGCCGGGTCTAGCCCGGCAAAATCGGGCAGATGCCCGGTGTCCGCCGTCGCCGGCACAAACACCGGCCGGGCGCCCACGGCCGCGGCGGCCACCGCATAGACCTGGTAGAACGGGTTGGGGATCAGCACGTTCGGCGGGGCGCCGTTCTTCGCTTCCGGGCACAGGGCCAGCGCCGCATTGAACAGGCCCTCGCGGGTTCCGTTCAGCACCGTGATCTGGCCGCTGTCCACGTCCATCGCGTGGCGGGTCCGCAGCCAGGCGGCGATCGCCGCCAGCAGCTCGGGCGTGCCTTCATTGGGCGGGTATTTGGCCAGTTCGCCGGCAGTGGCAGCCAGCGTCGGGGCGACGAAGTCGGGCATGGGGTGGCGCGGCTCGCCGATCGTCATGATGACGGGCGCCACGCCGGCAGGCGGGCTGACCCCGGTCAGAAGCCGGCGCAGGCGCGGAAATGCGTATTCGGGCAGGTTCGAAAACCGCTCGGGGACTGCCATGACTGCCTCGGGTTACGGGATCGTCGTCGCCCCGTTTGTGGGCAGGGTACCGGCAATGGCGTCGTGCGTCCAGCGAAACGGCGTTCAGGTCGCCGTCGCGGCCAGTGCCTGCTCGACGGCGGCCGCCACCCGCAGCAGGGCCCGGTCCGCGCCGGCCCTACCCATCAGCATCAGCCCGCAGGCAGGGCGCCCGGTCGGCAGGCTGACCGCGGGCAGGCCCAGCACATTGGCGATCCGGGTGTTACGCAGGGACAGCATGTTTTCGGTCGCAAAGAATTCAGGGTCGGCGATCGCCCTGTCCGCCTGCGGCGGCAGCAGCGGCGCGGTGGGCAGCAGAACCGCGTCGAACCCGGCGACTGCCTGGGCCCAGGTGACCCGGGCGCGGCGCAGATCCGTCCAGCGCTCGACGAATTCGGGTGCCGTCATCTGTTCGCCACTGCGGAACCGGGCCAGCGTCACCGGCAGCATCAGGTCGGGGGCCACGTCGATCTGGGCCCGCCACAGACCATAGGCCTCGGCGGCATAAAGTGGGGTGCCGAGCGCCATCGCCCGGGCCGCCTCCGGCGGGGTCGCATGGGTGATCGACGCTCCTGCCGCGGCCAGATGGGCCACCGCTTCCTCGAACGCCTGCACCGGCCCCTCGCGGGCGTCCTCGTATGGGACGCCGCCAAGCACCAGCAGTCGCAGTCCCTTGATCGAGGCGCCGCGCAGGTCGGCCGCCGTGCGGCCGGTCAGCACTGCCATGATCTCGGCACAGTCCTCGACCGTCCGGGCGATCGGGCCGGTGACGTCGAAGCTCTGGCACAGGGGCAGCACGCCTTCCATCGGAACCGCGCCGTGGGTCGGCTTGAAGCCGACCAGGTTGTTCCACGCAGCGGGCAGGCGGACCGATCCGCCGGTGTCGGATCCGACGGCCGCGGCGGCAAGGCCCAGCGCCACGGACACCGCCGCCCCCGAGGACGAGCCGCCCGGACACAGTGCCGGATCTAGGCTGTTCGGCGGCGTGGCGGTGCCGGGGTTCACCCCGAGACCGGAGAACGCCAGCTCGGTCATGTGGGTCTTGCCGAGGCAGACCAGCCCCTGCAGCGTGGCGTCGGCCAGTTGCCGGGCGTCGGCGACCGGCACGCGGCCCTCCAGCAGGCGGGTGCCACCCTGGGTGGCGACGCCGGCGCTGTCGATGTTGTCCTTCCAGCTCAGCGCGACCCCGTCCAGCAGGCCGCGCCGCAGGCCGGCCTTGGCCCGGTCATGCGCCGCCACGGCCTCGTTCCTCGCCCGATCCGGGGTGGTCCGGGCAAAGATTCGGGCGGCGTCGGGATGCCGGGTGATGGCGTCAAGATAGCCGTCCGCCAGATCGACGGGGCTGACCAGCCCGGCCAGGATCGCCCGGCCCTGTTCGGTCGCGGATGATGTCAGCCAGTCCATGCGCTTTCCCTTATTCCCCCGACGCCGCAGCCCGGTGCGTCGCCGCAAGGCTAGCGGCGCCGGCAGGGTCGGGCAATGGCGGATGGACCCTGACCCGCGCGGCACCTAAGCTTGGCCCCGGGATGCGCCACGGCGGCCGTCCACAGGATGAGGCGGAAGATGCGGTTCGACCATGACGTGATCATCGCCGGAGGCGGGCTGAACGGACCGGCGCTGGCGCTGGCGCTGCAGGCCGCCGGGCTGTCGGTCGCGGTGGTCGATGCGCGCCCTGCGGCCGACCGGGCGGCCGAAGGGTTCGACGGGCGCGCCTATGCGCTGGCACTGGCGTCGCGGCGGCTGCTGACGGCGCTGGGGCTGTGGGGCGGCCTGGCGCCGCACTCGCAGCCGATCAACCGGGTGATCGCGACGCAGGGCTGGCCGGGCGAAGGCGCGGGCCGTCTGGCCCTGATGTTCGACAGCGCCGAGATCGAGGAAGGTCCGGTCGGACACATGCTGGAGGACCGGTTCCTCTATGCCGCCCTGATGGATGCCATGCACGGTTCGGTCCGCCACATCGCGGGGACCGCCGTGACCGGGCAGGAATCCGGCGCGGGTGGGGTGACGGCGGTCCTGTCGAACGGCCAGCGACTGACCGCGCGCGTCCTGGTCGGGGCCGACGGACGCCAGTCCGGCGTGGCAGAGCGGGCGGGACTCCGCCGGGCCGGCTGGTCCTATGGGCAGACCGCGCTTGTCGCGGCCGTCGATCATGCACTGCCGCACGAGGGGATCGCCCATCAGTTCTTCATGCCGACCGGGCCGCTGGCGATCCTGCCCCTGCCCGGCAACCGCAGTTCCATCGTCTGGTCCGAACCGGACGACAGCGCCGCGGCCATCGCCGGGCTGGACGACCTCGGGTTCATGGAGGTGCTGAGGCCCCGCTTCGGCGACTTCCTGGGGCGGATCACGCTGGCCGGGCCGCGCTTCACCTATCCGCTGAGCCTGGCCATGGCGCACGACTATGTGGCGCGCCGGGTGGTGCTGGTCGGGGACTCGGCCCACGGGGTCCACCCGATCGCCGGACAGGGGCTCAATCTCGGGCTGCGCGACGTCGCCGCCCTGGCAGAGGTGCTGGTCGAGGCGTGGCGTCGTGGCGAGGACATCGGCGCCGCGGACGTGCTGGCGCGCTATCAGCGCTGGCGCCGGTTCAACGCGACTGCGCTGGGTCTGGGCATGGATGCCGTGAATCGGCTGTTTTCCACCCCCAACCCGCTGCTGCGGACGGTCAGGGGACTGGGGATGGGGGCGATCACCGCCATCGGTCCGGTGCGTCGCACCTTCATGCGCCAGGCTGCCGGGTTGAGCATGGACCCGATGCCACGGCTGCTGACCGGGCAGCCGCTCTAGAACCGGCGGACACGCTCGCCGGAACCGTCACGAGCCTGAGAGCGTTCAGCGGCCGACCCGTCCCTGTTTCGTGACGTGCAACCTATTGGGACGGCGCTATGATCCGCTGCATGAACCTTCGCTCCCTCGCTCTTGCGCCCGCCTTCGCCCTCGTCCTTGCCGTCCCGGCGATGGCCGAGAAGATTTCCCTCAACGAGATCTCGCGCTATCTGAACACGATCAAGACGGCCGTGGCCGGGTTCACGCAGGTCAACCCGGACGGCTCGATCTCGACCGGAACGGTCTATATCCACCGGCCGAACCGGGTCAGGTTCGAATACAAGGGCGACAAGACCCTGGTGATCGCGTCCGCGGGGCAGGTCGCCGTGTTCGACCGCAAGTCGAACACCGGCCCGCAGCAATACCCGCTGTCCAAGACGCCGCTGTCGATCATCCTGGCCGACAACATCAATCTGGGCCGTGCCCGCATGGTGACCGCCCATTCGGAACAGAAGAACACGACGGTGGTGCGGGCGCAGGACCCCGAGCATCCCGAATACGGCAACATCCAGATGGTGTTCACCGCCAACCCCACCCAGTTGCGGCAGTGGGTGGTGACGGACGACGCGGGCAAGAAGACGACGGTCATCCTGGGCGACATGCAGACCGGCGTCGGCATCCCGGCCTCGAAGTTCGCGATCCAGTAAGCGGCCCCTCAACGGCGGCGGGGCAAGGCGGTCCGTTCGGCACCTTGCCCAGTTCCGGCGGTCAGGCCCGTCTGCAGCTGGCCAGTTGCTGACGGTACATCTCCGACCGGGCGCCCACCTGCGCGGCCACCGCCACCAGCCATGACTTGCTGTTGTACGATCCGCGCGCGAACCCGCTGCGCCCTTCGTGATAGGCAAGGTACTGGTTGCGCGCGTCGTGGGGCGAGATTCCCAGCCGCCGGGTCGAGTTCTGCATGTACCAGCCCATGAAGTCGGTGGCGTCGCGGATGTTGTCGCGCCGCGCCCGGCGCTGGCCGGTTTCCTGCAGATATTCGTCCCAGGTGCCATCCAGCGCCTGGGAATAGCCGAAGGCCGAGCTCTGCCGTCCCAGCGGGATGATCCCCAGCGCATACTGGTGGGGGGTCCGGGCATTGCCCACGAATTTCGATTCCTGGTGGATCGCGGCCATCTGGACGTGAACCGGCACGCCCCAGCGACGCTCGGCCTTCCGCATCGCCTGCAGATAGGCGGGCCGTTCCGCGACCAGCGCGCAGGCATTGTCGAGGTTGCGGGGCGGCTTGCCCCCGCCCCCGCCCCCGCAGGATGCCACCAGAAGGATGATCCCCAGCTTCAGGTATCTGTTCATCTGCCGCCTCGGTTTTTTGTCGTGTTTTGCCCCGGAACCTAACGGAAACGGGCCGGCGGGGAAATCAGGAATGCGTCAGCCGGGATGCGGGCGGTGCCCGGACCGTCGCCATGCAATGGCCTTTCGCCCGTGTTCGCTTCGGTCTAAGGTGCGGCAACGTAAACAGACCGTGAAAAGGGAGAGGTCATGGCCGAGAACGAGATCGTCATACTTTCCGGCGCCCGCACCGCCATCGGCGGATTCGGCGGCAGCCTTGCCGGAATTCCGCCCATCGACCTGGCCACGACGGTCACCAAGGTCGCGATGGAACGCGCGGGCGTCTCGCCCGAGCAGATCGGCACGGTCGCCTTCGGGCACGTCATCAACACCGAGCCGCGCGACATGTACCTGTCCCGGGTCGCGATGCTGAACGCCGGCATCCCGGACAAGACCCCCGCCATGAACGTGAACCGCCTGTGCGGATCGGGCGCGCAGGCGATTGCCTCGGTGGCGCAGTCGCTGATGCTGGGGGATGCGGATTTCGGCGTCGCCGGCGGCGCCGAGAGCATGAGCCGCGGCCCTTACATCCTCCCGTCGATGCGCCACGGCGCGAAGATGGGTGATCAGCAGGCGCTGGACATGATGGTGGGCGCGCTGACCGATCCGATGGGCACCGGCCACATGGGCGTGACCGCCGAGAACGTGGCCAGCGAGCACCAGATCAGCCGCGACGACCAGGACGCTTTCGCGCTGGAAAGCCAGAACCGCGCCGCCCGCGCCATCCAGGAAGGCCGCTTCAAGGAGCAGATCGTCCCGGTGCAGGTCAAGACCCGCAAGGGCACCGTTACCTTCGACACGGACGAGCATCCCAAGGCCACCACCACCGAGGCGCTGGCCGGGCTGCGCACCGTGTTCAAGAAGGACGACGGCACCGTGACCGCCGGCAACGCCAGCGGCATCAATGACGGCGCGGCCGCGATCGTGCTGGCGCGTGCCGACGCCGCCAAGGCCGCAGGCCTGACGCCCAAGTTCCGGCTTCTGGGCTACGCCCACGCCGGCGTGCGCCCCGAGGTCATGGGCATCGGCCCGATCCCCGCAGTCGAGAAGCTGATGGAGAAGACCGGCCTGTCGGTGACGGATTTCGACGTGATCGAGTCCAACGAGGCCTTTGCCGCGCAGGCGCTGGCGGTGAACAAGGGTCTCGGGCTCGACGCCGAAAAAGTGAACCCGAACGGCGGCGCCATCGCGCTTGGCCACCCGATCGGCGCGACCGGCGCGGTGCTGACGGTGAAGGCGATGTACGAACTGGAACGGACCGGCGGCAAGCTGGGGCTGATCACCATGTGCATCGGTGGTGGCCAAGGTATCGCGCTCGCCATCGAACGGATCTGATCCGGCGCAACTGCCCTATCTGACAAGCATCAGCCCGGCCGCAGCAATGCGGGCGGGCTTTTCAGTGAACAGCGGACCGGGCTTCGCGATCCCGGCGGCCGCAAGCAGAACGGGCCGCCCTTGTGGACGGCCCGCGAGATCTGGGAGATGGTCCGGTTAGGGATGGAAATCATCCGGTCCCAGGCAGGGTTTGGCCCCCTTTGGGGTTGCCCTCAGGCGGCACGCCCCCTGATTGTCCCGACACCTCTCTCCAACATCACTCTCGACACTGGACCACCTCCTTTCGCTGCGTTGACACTGACGTCAGACTGCCACAGCGATTCGGTCTGTCAACGGAAATCAGGGTGCGCGTGTCAGGATTTTGTGGATCGTGATCCGGAACGGCGCAAGGGCGAGTATGGCAAGCACCAGCTTGACCCCCCAGTCAGCGACGGCCAGCGACACCCATACCGGCGTGACCGGCCCGGCGCCCAGGAGCGGGACCGCCTCGTTCGCCCACCCGGTGTTGCCATCGGCCGGCAGGAACGCGGCAAAGGCGATGCTGAAGAACAGTGCCGTATCCACGGCCGACCCGATGATCGAGGACACCAGCGGCGCCCGCCACCAGTCCTGCCGGCGGAGGCGGTCGAACACTGCGACGTCCAGCAGCTGCGCCACCAGAAACGCCGCGCCCGAGGCGATCGCGATGCGCAACGTGGTCTTGTCCAGCCCCGCCGCAATCAGCGAGCATGCCAGGCCCACGGCGAATCCAGCCAGCACGACGCGCCGTGCCGCGCGGGGACCATGGATCCGGTTGCTGATGTCGGTGACCAGGAACGCGAACGGGTAGGTCAGCGCGCCCCAGGTCAGCCAGTCGCCCAGCATGATCTGGACAAGGATGTTGGATGCGACGACGACCGCCGCCATCGCCATGATGGCGGGCACGAGAGAGCGCATGGGGATCGTTTCCGTTTTACAAGGTGGCGGAACAACTCGGTCCCGCAGCGCAACCCACGTGGGCGCGACGGAACGGATGCCGCTTACGGACGCTGAACCCGGCTGTCAAGGATCGGCGTGAGCCATGGGGCGGGCACGCCCACCCCCGAGATCACGGCTCCGGCGGCGCGGTCGGGGTCTGCACCCCGGTCGGGCGCCAGCGGTCCAGTTCGCTCCAGCTGTCCAGCGTCTGCGGACGATAGGCGCGATAGTAGACGCCCTGCCGGCCCAGAACCTCCAGGGGGCGCCGTCCCTGCCGGGACCGGAACTGCTGATCCTCGGCCGCGGTGATTTCGCGGATGTCGGACTGGAGGCCCTGACGGCCCGCATAGGCGACCAGGGCCGCGTCGCTGGCGGCGATCCCCTGATCGGTCAACCTGGCAGGGTTGCCGCCCAAGGCCACGACCGCATCGGCCCTGGGGGTCGGATCCGTGATGTTGGCACCCTGCGGCGTCGGGGGCGGCAGCTGCGCCAGGCTTGGCGGCATCTGCAGCGCCCGGGTCGGCACGATGGCGAATTCATCCGGACCTTCGCTGCTGGAACGGATGTTCATCAGCCGCCCGTCATCGGCGCAGCCGGCCAGCACCAGCAGGGACAGGCCAAGTGCAACAGACCGCATGTTCGAAACTCCGGTTCCTTCGTCGGACCGGGTTTAGCGCGTCCGGGCCTTGCCGTCACGGGTCTTGTCGTCATGGGTCTTGTCCCGCCGCGCGCGGCTCCGGCGCGGCTTTTCCTGCGGCAGGTCCCCGCCCGCGCCACCATCGCCCGGCAGGAACACCAGTCCGAGGGCACCGGCGAAGATCGCGATGTCGGCGATGTTGAAGCTGTAGGGGTTGCGCCAGCCCGGCAGCGACATGTTCAGGAAATCGGCCACCGCCCCATAGGCGATGCGGTCGATCACGTTGCCGACCGCGCCACCGATCAGCAGGCCCGACGCGACCTGTGCAAGTCGTCCCGGCCTGACCCGCCACAGCCAGATCGCGACGCCCACACAGACCACGGCCGCAACCCCGACCAGGATCCAGCGCATCACCTCGACATCGGAACTGAACAGGCCGAAATTGATCCCCTGGTTCCACGCCATCCGCAGGTTCAGGAACGGCTCCCATACGGTGAGCTCCTGGATCTCCTTCAGGCGCAGCGCATGCACCACGACGTATTTCGTCAGCTGATCCAGCGCGACGACGACCGCCGCGACGATCAGTGCCATCCGCAGCGCAGCCGATCGGTCCGGAACCGGTGGCGCGACGGCCTTGCCCGCGCTGCGCCGGGGTCGCGGCGCAGCCTTGGCCCTTGCCTGTCCGGACGTGCCGTTGTCGGCGCCGCGCGCGGGCGCAGATCCCGCCGACTTGCGCCGGGGGGCGGAGGACGCCTTGCGCAGCTTGGGCTCGGGCGGGTCCGCTGGCGGATCGATGGGCGTGGGGGCGTCGTCGGTCATGCCGGCAGGGCCGCGATCAGTGACTGAAATGCCGCTGGCCGGTCAGCACCATGGCCAGACCCAGCCGGTCGGCCGCCGCGATCACCTCGTCGTCCCGCATCGATCCCCCGGGCTGGATCACCGCCCGGGCACCGGCCTCGGCCAGCGCCTCGATCCCGTCGGCGAACGGAAAGAACGCGTCCGAGGCCACCGCCGCGCCTTCGGTCAGGGGCGCCGCCAGCCCCAGTGCCTCGGCCATGTCTTCCGACTTGCGCCGGCCGATGCGGGTGGAATCGACCCGGCTCATCTGACCGGCCCCGATCCCGACGGTGGCCCGGTCGCGGGCATAGACGATCGCGTTCGACTTGACGTGCTTGGCCACGGTCCAGGCGAACAGGAGATCCTGCATCTCGGCGTCGCTGGGCTGACGACGCGTCACCACCCGCAGGTCCGATGGCGCCACCTGCCCGGTATCGCGGTCCTGCACCAGAAAGCCGCCGGAGACCTGCCGGAAGGTCAGCCCGCCCGCCCGCGGGTCGGGCAGGCCGCCCGTGGTCAGCAGGCGCAGGTTCTTCTTGCCGGCAAAGACCTCGCGCGCCTCGGCATCCGCGTCGGGCGCGATCACCACCTCGGTGAAGATCTCGGCGATGGCGCGGGCGGTCGCCGCGTCCAGCCGGTGGTTCAGGGCGATGATCCCGCCAAAGGCGCTGGTCCGGTCACAGTCGAAGGCACGCCGATACGCCTGCTCCGGCGTATCGCCGCGCGCGACCCCGCAGGGATTGGCGTGCTTGATGATGGCGACCGCGGGCCCATCGGCTGGATCGAATTCCGCCACCAGTTCGAACGCGGCGTCGGTGTCGTTGATGTTGTTGTAGGACAGTTCCTTGCCCTGCCACTGCGTCGCGGTGGCGACGCCCGGCCGCGCGGAGCCGTCGGTATAGAACGCCCCCGCCTGGTGCGGGTTTTCCCCGTAGCGCAGGGTCTGGGCCAACGTCCCCGCAAAGACCCGCCGGCGCGGGGCCGCTTGTCCGATCGCACCGGCCATCCAGCCGGACACTGACGCGTCATACGAGGCGGTGCGGGCAAAGGCGACCTGCGCCATCGTCTTGCGAAACCCCGCCGTCGTCGCGCCGTCATGCGCGTCGAGTTCGTCCAGCAGCGCCTGATAGTCCTGCACGTCCACGATCGTCGTGACATAGGCGTGGTTCTTGGCCGCGGCGCGGATCATCGCCGGCCCGCCGATGTCGATGTTCTCGACGCATTCCGCGTAACCGGCGCCGCGGGCGACCGTCGCCTCGAACGGGTAGAGGTTCACCACCAGCAGATCGATCGGCTCGATCCCGTGTTCCGCCATGCTGGCGCGATGGCCTTCATCATCGCGCAGCGCCAGCAGCCCGCCATGGACGCGCGGATGCAGCGTCTTGACCCGGCCGTCCATCATCTCGGGGAACCCGGTCAGATCGGCGACGTCGCGCACCGTCAGCCCGGCCTCCCGCAGGGCGGTCGCGGAACCGCCGGTGGACAGCAACTCGACCCCGCGGGCCGCAAGGCCCTGGGCAAGTTCGGTAAGCCCGGACTTGTCGGATACCGAAATGAGGGCGCGGCGCAGCGGGATGGGATGGGTCATGGGCGTCTCGTGTCTGCGATGCCGTTCCCCTATCCCCCGTGGGCGCGAAGGTCCAGCACGCCGCGGTCCTTGACCGTGCGCAGCACGATGTCCGACCGGACCTGGCCCACCTGCGGATGCGGCAGCAGGTGGTCGTGGATGAAGACCGCGAACGCTTCCAGGTCGGCGCAGCGCACGTCCAGCACGTAATCGGCGTCGCCCGAGACGGAGAACGCCGACTGCACCACGGGTTCGGTGTCGATGAACCGGACGAAATCGTCGTCGCTGCGCTTGCCGTGGGCGCGCAGGTTGACCCGCACGATGGCGCGCAGCCCGATCCCCAGCCGCGCGGCGTCCAGCCGCGCGACATAACCCTTGATCACGCCGGCCTGCTCCAGCGCGGCCCGGCGGCGCGCGCACTGGCTGGGCGACAGGTTCACCAGCTGCGACAGCGCCGCCGCCGTCATGGACCCGTCGCGCTGCAGCGCGCGCAGCAAGGCGATGTCGTGGTGATCGAGACTGATGGTCATGATCGACCGACCTTGTGCGTCTTCTTCGCATGGATCCGCTCGAAGGGCTCAAGTTTGCGCCCACCCTGCAGTTAGCATGCGCCATATTGACGCATGATGCAGGAGGAAATCCATGGGTCCGTTTCCACATGACGCCCCGAAAGCGCAGATTTCACCCGAAAACCCCGCGGGCACCGACGGATTCGAGTTCGTCGAGTTCGCCCATCCCGACCCGCAGGTGCTGGACAGACTGTTCCGGCAGATGGGGTTCAGTCCCGTTGCCAGACACCGCAGCAAGGCTGTCACGCTGTATCGTCAGGGCGACATCAACTATCTGCTGAACGCCGACCCGGGCAGTCACGCGGCGCGGTTCGTGTCCGAACACGGCCCCTGCGCACCGGCGATGGCCTGGCGGGTCGTCGATGCCCGGCACGCGCTGCGGCGCGCGGTCGATCTGGGCGCGACGGAATACACTGGCCCGGGCAAGTCGGTCGAGGCCCCTGCCGTGTTCGGGATCGGCGGGTCGCTGCTCTACTTCATCGACCGCTATGGCGACGCGGGCAGCTGCTATGACGCCAACTTCGCGTGGCTGGGTGACGCCGATCCGCGCCCGGCCGGGGTGGGGTTCTACTACCTCGACCATCTCACCCACAACGTCATCCGCGGCAACATGGACTCGTGGTACAAGTTCTACCGCGACACCTTCGGCTTCCGGGAAATCAGGTTCTTCGACATCCGGGGGAAGCAGACGGGGCTGACCAGCCGGGCGCTGACCTCGCCCGACGGCAAGATCCGCATCCCGATCAACGAATCCACCGACGCGCACAGCCAGATCGAGGAATACCTGCGCGAATACAAGGGCGAGGGCATCCAGCATATCGCCGTCGGGACCGAGGACATCTATGCCGCGACGGATGCGATCGCCGCGCGGGGGATCGAGTTCATGCCCGCACCGCCGGACACCTATTACGAGATGTCGTACACGCGCGTGCAAGGCCATGACGAGCCGCTCGACCGGATGAAGCGGCACGGCATCCTGATCGATGGCGAAGGTGTGGTCGGCGGCGGCGAAACCCGCATCCTGCTGCAGGTCTTCTCGAAGACAGTCATCGGGCCGATCTTCTTCGAGTTCATCCAGCGCAAGGGTGACGACGGGTTTGGCGAAGGCAACTTCCGCGCGCTGTTCGAATCGATCGAGGAGGACCAGATCCGCCGGGGCGTGCTGCCGGCGGCGGCCCGCAGCGGGGGCTAGGACCGCTTCCGACGCGCCGCTTGCCAGACCGACCACACGATCAGCATGGCGCTGGCCGCGACGAAGCCGGCCGCGATCGGCCGTTCGAGGAACACCAGCGGATCGCCGCGCGAGATCAGCAGCGCACGGCGCAGATTGGTCTCGATCAGCGGCCCCAGGACAAAGCCCAGCAGCAGCAACGCGGGATTGAACCGCGCCATCGCCAGCAGGTGACCGGCAGCGCCGATCACCGCGACCGCCATGACGTCGAAACTGCTGGACCGTACCGAATAGACGCCGAGGCAGACGAACACGATGATCGCCGGGTACAGCCAGCGGAACGGCAACCGCAGGATCGACACCCACAGCCCGATCAGCGGCAGGTTCAGGATCAGCAGCAGCAGGTTGCCGATGCCGAAACTGACCACCAGGCCCCAGAACATCTCGGGCCGCGCCTCGAGCATCATCGGACCGGGCTGGACGCCGTGAATCACCAGCGCCCCCAGCATCAGCGCCATGATCGGATCGCCGGGGATGCCCAGGGTCAGCGTCGGGACAAAGGCGGTGATCGCGGCGGCGTTGTTGGCGGCCTCGGGGCCCGCGACGCCTTCGATCGCCCCCTTGCCGAACCGCTCGGGGCGGCGCGAGACCCGACGCTCCATCGCGTAGGACAGAAATGACGAGATCGTCGATCCGGTGCCCGGCAGCGCCCCGAAGAAGCTGCCCAGCGCGGTGCCGCGCAGGGTGGGCATCGCCATGCGGCGCAGATCGTCACGGGTCGGCATCATCTGGGCCAGTCGGACCCGGTCGGGCTGGCCGCGATCGCCGCGGCGGATGTTGCCGATCACCTCGGCCACCCCGAACAGCCCCATGGCTAGCGCAACCAGGTTGATCCCGTCCATCAACTGCGTCGACCCGAAGGTCATCCGCTGCGCGCCGCTGTTCACGTCGGTGCCGACGGTCCCCAGGATCAGGCCCAGCACCACCATCGCCAGCCCCTTGGCGGGGGCCCCCGATCCGATGGTCGAGGCTGCCACCAGACCCAGCACCATCATCGCGGCATAGTCGGCGGCCCCGAACGACGTCGCGACCCGGCCCAGCCAGCCGGCCAGCACCACCAGCACCACGATGCCCAGCATCGATCCGACGAAAGACGACAGCATCGCCGCGAACAGCGCCTGTCCGCCCCGCCCCTGCACGGCCATCGGATACCCGTCCAGCGCGGTGACCGCCGATTGCGGGGTCCCTGGCAGGCGCAGCAGGATCGACGCCACGGCGCCGCCATACTGCGATCCGTAATAGACGCCGGCCAGCATCACCAGCGCCGACTCGGCGGAGATGTAGTAGGTGATCGGCAGCAGCAGCGAGATGGCGGCCATCGCGCCGATCCCGGGCAGCACCCCGATGAGGGTGCCCAGCGCGACCCCGAAGAAGCAGTACAGCAGCACCGATGGCTGGGTGGCGACGCCCAGCCCGTAGATCAGCCCGTCCCATGCGCCCATGCTAGCGCAGTCCCGCCGGCCAGAGCGGGATCGTCATCTGCAAGCCGACGCCGAACACCAGCCATGTCAGGGCGGTGACGATGCCGGCCAGCGCCACTCGCCAGCCGACGCCGGGGCGCGGCGCCGGCCAGCTCGCCAGCAGCACCGCCAGCGCCGTGGTGACGACCAGACCCAGGCGCGACAGACCCGCCCCGAACAGGACCACCGCGGCGAGCACGGCCACCGCCTCGGGAAGGTGGAACGGCCGCGCCTCGCCGGCGCGGGCCCAGGCAGGAACGGCGATCATCACGCCCAGCACCGCCAGCAGGCCGCCCAGCACGGCCGGAAAGAACCCCGGCCCCATGGCGCGCAACGTGCCGAACTCGAATGACGTCAGCGCGTGGCCGGCGACAGCCAGCCCCAGGGCGGCCAGTCCAAGGCCGCCCCACAGATCATGTTGGTCGCGCTGCATGTCCGCCAGTCGCCGTCGTCGCCAGGGTCAGTTGCCCGCCGCCTCGACCCGGTCGATCACCGCGCCCCACATGGCGGTGTCGGCCTCGATCCGCGCGGTCAGGTCCTCGGGCGTGCCCGGCTGCGCCTGCCAGCCGATCGCCAGCAGCTTCTCGACGACCGCCTCGTCCTGCAAAATGGCGTTCAGTTCGGTGTTCAGGCGCTCGATGACCGCAGGATCGGTGCCCGACGGTGCAATGAACGCATTCCACAGCTCCGCCTTGAAATCGGCGGGCAGGCCGGCCTGCCCCGCGATCACCGGGACGTCCGGCGCCAGCGGCGATGGTTCCGCCGAGGTGATGCCCAGCAGCCGCATCGTCCCCGCCTGCACCTGCGGCAGGGCGGCCGATGGGGCCATGAAGCCGGCGTCGATCTCGTTCCCGACGATCGAGGTGGTGACCTCGGCATAGCTGGTGAACGGCACGTGCAGCATCTCGATGCCTGCGGCGGCGTTGAACAGCTCGGCCGTCAGATGCGCGCCCGACCCCTGCCCAACCGAACCATAGGTCAGATCGCCCGGCGCCGACTTCGCCAGTTCGACGAATCCGGCCAGGTCCTGCGCCGGCGACGCGGCGTTGACACCCAGCACCAGCGCGCTGGTGGCGATCAGGGCGACGGGGGCGATGTCCGTCGCCGGGTCATAGGACAGGTCCTTGACCAGCCGCTGCGAGGTGGTCAGCGGCCCGTTGATCGTGGTGGCAAAGGTGTGCCCGTCCGTGCCGGTCAGCATCGATTGGACGCCGATCACCCCGCCGGCGCCCGGCTTGTTTTCCACGACGACCGGCTGGCCCAGGCGCTCGGCCAAGGGCTCGGTGATCAGGCGGGCCAGCGTGTCCGGCGACGAGCCGGCCGGAAATCCGACGATCACGCGGACCGGACCCGTGGGCCAGTCGGTTGCGGCGGTCTGGGCCGTTCCCGGCCCCGCCAGCAGCGTCATGGCGGTGATGGCGGCGGCGGCGATCGCGCCCCGGCGGGTGATGTCGGGCATCTCAGCGCTCCCTTGCTTGGTGACGGGGGACTGTTGCCTGCCGGTGCAAGCGGCGTCAATCTGCCCGAAGGATTACCCGACCGCAGAGGATCGTCGATGACCGACAGCGCGCAGCCGGCGCAGGCCCGCCCTGACCGGGCCGAAATGGACCGACAGTACAACGCCCGCGAGACCGTGCCCTCCTTCGAGGCCGAGCTTGCGCGCTATCAGGCGGAAAGCGACCGGGTGCGCCGCGACATCCCGCATCAGCGCGACATCGTCTATGACCCAGTCAGCGGCGAGACGCTGGATTTCTATCCCGCAGCGCCGGGAAGCCGCCTGTTCATCTGGATCCACGGCGGCTACTGGCGCGCGCTGTCCAAGGATGACAACGCCTTTGCCGTGCGCGGCCTGCATGACCGCGGGTTCCACGTGGCGGTGGTGGACTATACCTTAGTTCCCAACGCCGATCTGGACGAGATCGTCCGCCAGGTGCGAACCGCCGTGGCCTTTCTGGCGCAGAACCGGGACAGGTTCCGGATCGGGCCAAGGCCCCTGGCGGTGGGCGGATCATCGGCTGGCGGGCATCTTGTCGGGATGCTGCTGGCGGGCGGATGGACGGACCGGTTCGGGATCCCGGGGGACACGATCGGGGTGGGGCTGGCGTTGTCCGGAATTCACGACCTGGAACCGCTGCGGCACAGCTATGTCAACGACTTCATGCAGTTCGACGAGGCGTCAGTCGATCGCAACAGCCCGATCCGGCACATCCCCGCAGGCAGCCGCGCCACGCTGCTGGCCGCGGCCGGCGGCGACGAGACGGCCCAGTTCGCCCGCCAGACGCGCGCCTATGTGGACGCCTGGCGTGCGGCGGGAAATCGGGCCGAACTGGTCGACATGCCGGGCTTCCACCATTTCGACATCGCGCTGAGCCTAGTCGACCCGGACGGCACGCTGGCGCGCGCGGTGGATGCGGCGCTGCCGGACCCCGCGATCCGACCGGGCTAGCGGCGATCCGGGCGCGGTCGCATCAGCCGCGCAGGTCACCCTCCAGTATGTAGTCGGGCAGGTTCTGGAAGCATACCGGCCGCAGAAAACGCCGGATCGACAGGGTGCCGACGCTGGTCGCGCCGAAATTGGTCGAGGCGGGATAGGGTCCGCCATGGACCATCGCGTCCGCCACCTCGACCCCGGTCGGAAAGCCGTTGACCAGAACCCGGCCCGCCTTCTGCGCCAGAACCGGCAGCAGCCGCCGCGCCAGCGCGGCGTCGGCTTCGTCGCTGTGCAGCGTCGCGGTCAGCTGGCCCGGAAAGCCGCGGGCGATGCGCAGCATCTCGTCGGGCGTGCCGGCCCGGACGATCAGGCCAGCCGGACCGAACACCTCTTCGGTGAGGCTGTCTTCGCCCAGGAACTCATCGGCCGTGGTCTCGTACAGGTTGGGCCCCGCGCTCCGATCGCTGCTGTCGGTGTTCAGGACGGGCTTGACCGCGTTGGACTGGCCCAGTCGGTCGATCCCTTCACGATAGGCGGATGCGATCCCGTCAGTCAGCATCGTCTGCGGCGCCGCATCGGCAAGGGCGCGGCGCGCGGCGTCCACCACCCTGTCGGCGTCGGGACCGTCCAGCACCACGGCGATGCCCGGATTGGTGCAGAACTGCCCTGCCCCCATCGTCAGCGATCCGGCCCAGCCGGTGCCGATCTCGTCGGCGCGCGCCGCGGCGGCGGCCGGCAGGACGAACATCGGGTTCACCGAGCCCAGTTCGCCGAAGAAGGGGATCGGTTCGGGGCGCGCGGCGCACAGGTCGAACAGCGCCCGTCCGCCGGCAAGACTGCCGGTAAAGCCCACGGCCTTGATGCGGGGATCGGTGACCAGCGCCTCGCCGACCTTGCGGTTGCCGCCCTGGATCAGGGCGAACACCCCTGGTGGCATGCCGGTGCGCGCGATGGCGGCCTTGATCGCCTCGGCCACGATCTCGCCGGTGCCGGGATGGGCGGAATGGCCCTTGACCACCACCGGACAACCGGCGGCCAGCGCCGCGGCCGTGTCGCCACCGGCCGTCGAAAACGCCAGCGGAAAGTTCGAGGCGCCGAACACGGCGACCGGACCGACGGGCAGCTGGATCATCCGCAGTTCGGGTCGGGCGGCGGGCTGGCGGTCGGGCAGCGCCGTGTCGATCCGGCGGTCGAGATAGTCGCCCTTGCGGATATGGTCCGCGAACAGGCGCAGCTGGCCTGTGGTGCGCCCCCGCTCGCCCTGCAGTCGCGCTTCGGGCAGCCCGGTTTCCTGGGTGCCGATCTCGGTGATGGCATCGGCACGCGCGTCGATCTCGTCGGCGATCGCCTCCAGAAACGCGGCGCGCGCCTCACGCGAGGTCGCGGCGTAATCGTCGAACGCGTCGGCCGCCGCCGCACAGGCCCGCGCCACCAGGTCCGGCGTACCGGCTGCATAATTATGGGCCGGTCCATGCGCGGGCGACGACCGGAAGGTCGCGTCGCCCCCGATCCATTCCCCGCCGATCAGGTGCTTGCCGTGAGGTGTGAAGGTCATGACGTGCCCTTTCGCGATTGCGCCGACTGCCGGCGAGACATGGACGCTGCGCCCGGACGAGTCAAATCTGGTATGCCAGGTTGATCCCGGGCGGCATCACGCCAGCAGCCCCCGCCCTGCCAGGCTGCGCATCAGCGCGGCCGTGCCGAACGTCCAGGACGGGCAGTCGGTGCACGACCGGACGGTGTTGGTCAGCGCCCCCAGCGCCGGTTCCCGGATCGTGACGATGTCGCCGGGATGATGGGTAAAGCCCTGCCCCGGCGCGTCGCGGTCCTGGGTGGGTGCGAACAGCGTGCCGAGATACAGCATGAACCCGTCCGGATACTGGTGATGCCGGCCGATCGCCTGCGCCACCAGATCGGCGGGGTCGCGGCTGATCTGCGACATCGAGGACCGCCCGTCCAGCACGAAGCCGTCGGTCCCTTCGACCCGCAGCGTCAGTTCGGCGGCGCGCACCTGGTCCAGCCCCCACTCGGCATCGAACATCCGGATGAAGGGGCCGATCGCGGCCGAGGCGTTGTTGTCCTTGGCCTTGCCCAGCAGCAGGGCGGATCGCCCCTCGACGTCGCGCAGGTTGACGTCGTTGCCCAGCGTGGCGCCGCGGACCCGGCCGCTGCTGTCCACCGCCAGCACGATTTCCGGTTCGGGGTTGTTCCAGCGGCTGATCGGATGCAGGCCGACATCCGCCCCCCAGCCCACCGACGCCATCGGCTGGCACTTGGTGAAGATCTCGGCGTCGGGGCCGATCCCAACCTCGAGATACTGGGACCACAGCCCCTCCGACTTGAGGATGCGGGCGACCTCGGCGGCCCGGTCCGAGCCGGGCACGATGCCGCGCAGGTTGGCGCCGATCGCCTCGCCGATGCGGGCGCGGATGGCGGCGGCCTGATCGGGATCGCCCGCCGCCTGCTCCTCGATCACCCGTTCCACCATCGACGCGGCAAAGGTCACGCCGCTGGCCTTGATCGCCTGCAGGTCGGCAGGGGACAGCAGCCGCGGATCATTCCCGCCCGCCCCCATGACGGCGAAATCCGACAGCGATCCGATGTCTGCGCCCCGCTGCGCCTGCAACCACCCCACGGGGTCATCGCGTTCCAGCAGGTCGCGCATCGTCGTGACTTCGGGGCAGGTCACGTCCAGCAGCCGTCCGTCCCGGTGAACCACCACGGCCGGGCCGATGTCGGGCCGCCACACCCGACCGACAAAGACGCCCTCGTCCGGCAGATCCGGTTGCGGCATCCTAATTCCCCCAGCGCAGGACGAGCGGATCGAGCCGCCTCGCCAGTTCGACGGTCATCGCGCGCGTCGCCGGATGCAGCGGCGCGATCGGATGGCGGCAGTATTCGGATGCGATCACGCCGCCTTCCTTCATCAGCACCTTGGCGGCGCGGAACCCGGCCTGCCGGTTCTCGTGATTCACGAAGGGCAGCACCCGGGCATAGGCATCGGTCGCGCCAGCCCGGTCACCGGCGGCCCACAGGTCCAGCACCGGCCTGATCTGGTCCACGATGGAGGCCGAGGTCATCGACCCCGTCGCCCCCGCGTCCAGGTCGGCCAGCAGGGTGATGGCCTCTTCGCCGTCCATCGGTGCCTCGATCGCATCGCCGCCCTCGGCGATGAGGGCGCGCAGCTTGGCCGCGGCCTGCGGGCACTCGATCTTGAACAGCTTCACCATCTCGATCTCGCGGGCCATCCGGACCAGCAGCGCAACCGGCAGATCGACCCCGGACAGCGGCGCGTCCTGGACCATGATCGGAATCCCGACCTCACCCACGGCGCGGAACTGTTCGAAGGTCTGCTCGGCGGTGCCGCGCATCAGGGCGCCGTGATAGGGCGGCATCATCATCACGGCCGCGGCGCCCAGGTCCCGGGCCCGCTGCGCGCGTGACACGGCGATCGCGGTCGCGAAATGGCTGATGGTGACAATGACCGGAACCCGGCCCGCCACATGTTCGAGCGACAGCCGGGCCAGCGTCTCGCGCTCGTCATCCGACAGCAGGAACTGTTCCGAAAAGTTTGCCAGGATACAGATGCCGGTCGAACCCTGGTCGATCATGCAGTCGAGAACCCGGCGCATGCCCTCGGTATCGATCGCCCCGTCCGGATGGAACGGCGTCGGCGCGACCGGCCAGATCCCCTCATATCCCGGCATGCCATTCCCCCCTGCTGAGTAACCCAGCGGATGGTATACCATTCCCGTCGTGCTGCAAGACAGCGGCCGCGCACCGGGCAGAGCTTTACAGCTTCCGCGTGGCTGGTATACCAGACCACGCAGGTCATGCAGGGGGGGTGGGGATGTCCGACACGCGCGCCAACAAGCGGTTTCGCAGCCAGGAATGGTTCGACAACCCGAACAACCCGGGCATCACTGCGCTGTACCTGGAACGCTACCAGAACCAGGAATACACGCGCGAGGAACTGCAGGGTGAGCGGCCGGTGATCGGGATTGCCCAGACCGGCAGCGACATCGCCCCCTGCAACAAGATCCACGTGTTCCTGATGGACCGGATCAAGGCGGGTATCCGCGACGGCGGCGGTATCCCGATGGAATTTCCCGTCCATCCGATCCAGGAGACCGGCAAGCGGCCCACCGCCGCGCTGGACCGTAACCTGGCCTATCTGTCACTGGTCGAAGTGCTGCACGGCTATCCGATCGACGGCGTGGTCCTGACCACCGGCTGCGACAAGACCACACCGGCCATGCTGATGGGCGCGGCAACGGTCGACCTGCCGGCGATCACCCTGAATGGCGGGCCGATGCTGGACGGCTGGTGGCAGGGCAAGCGCGCCGGGTCCGGCACGATCGTCTGGGAAAGCCGCCGGCTGCTGGCCGAGGGCAAGATCGACTACGACGAGTTCATCAGCCGGGTCTGCGCCTCTGCCCCCAGCCTGGGGCATTGCAACACGATGGGCACCGCCAGCACGATGAATGCCATGGCCGAGGCGCTGGGCATGTCGCTGCCCGGCTGTTCGGCGATTCCGGCGCCGTTCCGCGAACGGATGGCGATGGCCTATCAGACCGGCAAGCGCATCGTGCAGATGGTGCTGGACGACCTGAAGCCCAGCGATGTGCTGAGCCGGGCCGCGTTCGAGAACGCGATCCGCGTCAACACCGCGATCGGCGGGTCCACCAACGCCCCGCCGCATCTGCAGGCGATCGCCCGCCACGCCGGTGTCGAACTGGACGTGCGCGACTGGGAAACCGTCGGTTTCGACCTGCCGCTGCTGGTGAACATGCAGCCGGCCGGCCAGTATCTCGGCGAAAGCTTCTTCCGCGCCGGTGGCGTCGCCGCGGTCATGGGCGAGCTGCAGCAGGCCGGTCTGCTGAACGACGACGCGATGACGGTCACCGGCCGCACCGCCGGCGAAAATGTCGCCGAATGGCGCTCCACCGATCACGACGTGATCCGCCCCGTCGGCAATCCGTTGCGCGAAAAGGCCGGGTTCCTGGTGCTGTCCGGCAACCTGTTCGACAGCGCGCTGATGAAGACCAGCGTGATCTCCGACGATTTTCGCCGGCGCTTCCTCTCCGATCCCGGCAACGAGGGGGTTCACGAAGGCCGCGCCATCGTGTTCGAGGGACCCGAGGACTATCATGACCGGATCAACGATCCGGCCCTGGGCATCGACGAGCAGTGCATCCTGTTCATCCGGAATGTCGGCTGCGTCGGCTATCCCGGCAGCGCCGAGGTGGTGAACATGCAGCCGCCCGACGCGCTGCTGAAGGCCGGAATCAATCACATGCCCACGGTAGGCGACGGACGGCAGTCCGGCACCTCGGAAAGCCCGTCCATCCTGAACGCCAGCCCCGAGGCGGCGGTCGGCGGCGGGCTTGCCCTGCTGCAGACCGGCGACCGGGTGCGGCTGGACCTCAATGCACGGCGTATGGACGCGCTGGTCGACGACGCCGAATGGCAGGCGCGACGCGCCGCCTGGACCCCGCCCGAACTGGTCAACCAGACGCCGTGGCAGGAACTGTATCGCCGCACCGTCGGCCAGCTGGCGGACGGGGGCTGTCTGGAACTTGCCACCGCCTATCACCGCGTCGCCCGCGACCTGCCGCGCGACAATCACTAGCGGTCACGCGCACAAGGCCGTCAAAGGGGGACGCATGCCAGGATCCATCATCATCACCGGGGCGGGCAGCGGCATCGGCCGCGTCACCGCCCGGACATTCCTGCAGGCCGGCTGGCGGGTCGGGCTGATCGGCCGGCGTGCCGACGCGCTGAACGAGACCGCGGGTGACAGCGGCGCGCTGGTCCTGCCCTGCAACGTCACCGACGCGGCCGCCGTCGACGCCGCGTTCGACCGGACCGCGGCAGAGTGGGGCCGGGTGGACGTGCTTTTCAACAACGCCGGAACCGGGCTGGTCACCCAGACACCGGATCAGGTCGATCCGGACGAGTTCCGCCGGGTGATCGACGTGAACGTCAACGGCGTGTTCAACGCGGCGCGCGCGGCGTTCCGGGTCATGCGCGCCCAGGACCCGCAGGGCGGACGGATCATCAACAACGGTTCGGTGTCGGCCCACGCGCCGCGCCCCGGCTCGATCGCCTACACGGCGTCCAAGCATGCGGTCACCGGGATCACCCGGTCGCTGTCGCTGGACGGGCGGCCGTTCAACATCGCCTGCGGCCAGATCGACATCGGCAACGCCCTGACCGAAATGGCCGAGGCGATGACGCGGGGGGTGCCGCAGGCCGATGGTTCGAACCGGATCGAGCCGGTGATGGACGCCCAGGTGGTCGCCGATGCCGTCCTGCACATGGCCAGCCTGCCGGAGGGCGCGAACGTCCAGTTCATCACGGTGATGGCGACCAACATGCCCTTTGTCGGACGGGGCTGAGGCGTGTCGCTGGCCCTGTTCGACCTGAGCGGCCGCCGCGCCCTGATCACCGGGTCGTCCCAGGGGATCGGCCTGGCGCTGGCCGGCGGCCTGGCCGCCGCCGGGGCCACCATCCTGCTGAACGGCCGCGATCCCGCCCGGCTGGAGGCGGCCGCGACACGGCTGCGCGAGGGTGGCGCCGACGTCGAGCTTCATCCGTTCGACGTCACCGATCATGCCGCGGTCCGCACCGCGGTGGACCGGATCGAGGCGACGACCGGGCCGATCGACATCCTGATCAACAACGCCGGCATGCAGCACCGCGCGCCGCTGGAGGATTTCCCGCCCGAGGCGTTCCAGCAGATGCTGCAGACCAACATCGCCAGCGTGTTCAACGTGGCGCAGGCCGTCGCCCGTCACATGATCCCGCGCGGGAAGGGCAAGATCGTCAACATCTGTTCGGTCCAGACTGCGCTGGCGCGGCCCGGGATCGCGCCCTACACCGCGACGAAGGGCGCGGTAGCCAACCTGACCAAGGGCATGGCCACCGACTGGGCCCGTCACGGGCTACAGTGCAACGGCCTGGCGCCCGGCTATTTCGACACGCCGCTGAACGCCGCGCTGGTCGCCGACCCGGCGTTTTCCGACTGGCTGGCCCGCCGCACCCCGGCCGGGCGCTGGGGCCGGGTCGAGGAACTGGTCGGCGCCGCGATCTTTCTGTCCTCGGCCGCGTCGTCGTTCGTCAACGGGACGACGCTCTACGTGGACGGCGGGATCACCGCATCACTTTGACACATTTCTGACAGGGAGGTCGCATGACCCGGGTTCTGGCGATCGGCATTTATGCAGACATCGATCACACCGCACTGGTCGAGGAAGAGGGGGCTGCGATGCTGGCGACCCTGGATGATCTGGCAGGGATGCCGCAGGCGGACCGGGACAGGATCGAGGCCGTGGCCTATCGGGGGCACGCCCCCTTCGGCCCGGACCAGATGGCGTTGCTGCCACGGCTGCGGGTGATCGCCAACAACGGCGTGGGTTATGACGCGATCGACGTTGCCGCCGCGACGGAACGGGGCATTGTCGTCACCAACACGCCGGGCGTGCTGAACGACGACGTGGCGGATCTTGCCGTCGCGATGCTGGTCGCCCAGAGCCGCGATTTCGAGCGCGGGATGCGCGCGGTGCGCGATGGCAGCTGGGCGCAGACCGGCGAGTTGCCGCTGGCCCGCAAGCTGTCCGGTCGCACCGTCGGCATTCTGGGGATGGGCCGGATCGGACGCGAGATCGCCGACCGGCTGGTCGCGTTCAAGTGCAGGATCCATTACCAGTCCCGTACGCCCAAGGACACGCCCGCCGGGTGGACCTACCATGCAGATCCCGTCGATCTGGCGCGTGGAGTCGACGATCTGGTGGTGTCGGTCGTCGGCGGGCCGGCCACCGAAGGGATGGTGTCGGCCCGGGTGCTGGACGCGCTGGGGCCGGACGGCGTGCTGGTCAACATCTCGCGCGGATCGGTCGTGGACGAGGCGGCGCTGATCGAGGCGCTGGAACAGGGCCGGATTCGCGGCGCGGCGCTGGACGTGTTCCGCAACGAGCCCGATGTCGATCCGCGCCTGGCGCGGCTGCCGAACCTGCTGCCGCTGCCGCATGTCGGATCGGCCACCGTCGAGACCCGCGCGGCGATGGGCGCGCTGCAGCGGCGCAACCTGCGCGCCATGCTGGAGGGCCATGCCCCCGAAACCCCGGTCAACGATCCGGCGGCCGTGGTCCGGCAAGCCGCCGGCGGATGACCGGCAGGGCGGGCCGCGGGGACAGCAGCCGCGGCCGCGAAACCGCGACCACCTATCCCGGGACGATCGCCGCGCAGTTGCGGCGCGAGATCCTGACCGGCGTGCTGCCGCCCGGCAGCCCCATCAAGGAACGCGACCACGCCGAACGGCTGGGGGTCAGCCGCACCCCGCTGCGCGAGGCCGTGCGGATGCTGGCGAAGGAAGGTCTCGTCACCCTGCGCCCGCTGCGCAGCCCCACGGTCATCGACATGACCCTGGACGAGGCGCTGGACGAGGTCGCGGTGCTGCGGCAGCTGGAACTGTTCGGCGGCGAACTCGCCTGCCGCAACGCCACCCCGGAGGAGATCGTCGCCATCCGCCGCCTGTGCGAGACCATCGAGGCCGATCACGCCAGCGGCGACAAGGTCGAGGTGTTCGACGCCGACATGCAGATGCACCGGGCCATCGTCGCCGCCTCGCACAACCCGGCCCTGACCCGCACCCATGGCGAATATCTGTCGCGGCTGTGGCGCATCCGGTTCCTGTCCGCCCGGGAACGCACCGACGCCATGCGCGTGCTGGCCGACCACCGCGGCATCGTGCGGGCGCTGGAATCCCGCGACGCCGCTGCAATGCGCCGGCACATGGAATCACATCTGGACGGTCTGGTCAGGAACCTGACGCGGCAGATGAGCCCGGCCGAGGAAACGGATCAGCCCCGCGGCTGAGGGTTTGCCGTGGCCGGCGTCTCGATCCGGTCGACATGGCGCAGCCACAGCCCTGCCGCGATGATGATCGCGCCGCCGATCAGGACCTCGGGGCCCGGCACGCTGCCAAAGACCAGATAGGCCAGCGAGCTGACGAACAGCAGCTGCAGATAGATCATCGGGGCCAGCACCGATGCAGGCGCCATCCGGTGGGCCAGCGCCGCCAGGCTGTGCGAACTGAGCCCGAAGACGCCGATCAGCGCGAAGATCAGCCATTCCATGGGCCGCTCGGGCCAGGTCGCCTGCCACAGGATGAATGGCGCGAGACACAGGGTTGCGACCGCGCCCGCCCAGATCTGGTGGGTGGCATTCGCCTCGTGGGACAGCCGGCGGGTCAGGATGAAGTACATCGAGACCGACAGCACCGACCCGATCGACAGGATCATCGCCGGCGAGAAATTCTCGCTCCACGGCTGGACGATGTACAGGACCCCGACAAACCCCAGCACCACCCCGGCGATCCGCCGCGGCGTCACCCGCTCGCCCAGCAGCGGGATGGACAGCAGGGTGGTGAAGATCGGTCCGGAAAACAGGATCGCGGTGGTCAGCGACAGCGGCAGGTGGCGCAGCGCGAGAAAGTTGAACAGCGTGGACAGGAACAGGCAGGCCGACCGCGCCAGCTGCAGCCGGGGCGACACCGATCGCAGCACCGCCGTCCCCTGCGTCGGCAGGGTGACGGCCAGGATCAGCATCAGATGCCCGGCATAGCGGGCGAACACCACGACGAGCGGCGCGAGCCCTGCCGTGATCAGCCACTTGGCCGAGGTGTCGATGCAGCCGAACAGTGCGACGCTCATGGCGAATATCGCCAGGCCGCGCAGCTTTCTGTCGATCGGCACGGACGACATCGGGCGGCTACATCACCGCCCCGATCTGCCACGGCACGAATTCGTAGTCGCCCAGGTCCTGGGCCTCGGACTTGGACCGCTCGCCCGAGGCGACCCGCAGCAGCAGCTCATAGATCTCGCGCCCCACCTCCTCGACGCTCGCCGCGCCGTTCAGGATCCGGCCGGCATCGACATCCATGTCGTCGCGCATGCGGGCAAACATCTCGGAGTTGGTGGCGATCTTGATGCACGGCGAGGGCTTGGACCCGAAGGCCGATCCCCGGCCGGTCGTGAACGCCACCAGATTGCAGCCCGAGGCGATCTGCCCGGTGACGCTGGCCGGGTCATAGCCGGGGCTGTCCATGAAGGTGAAGCCGCGCCCCGTCACCGGCTCGGCATAGCGGAACACACCGTTCAGCGGCGTGGTCCCGCCCTTGGCCGCGGCCCCCAGGGATTTTTCCAGGATCGTGGTCAGCCCACCCTTCTTGTTGCCGGGGCTGGGATTGTTGTCCATGCTGCCGCGATTGCGGGCGGCATAATCCTCCCACCAGGCGATCAGCTCCAGCAGCTTGTCGCCCACATCGGGACGGGCGGCGCGCGCGGTCAGCAGATGTTCCGCCCCGTAGATTTCCGGCGTTTCCGCCAGAACGCCGGTTCCGCCCTGCGCCACCAGCAGGTCGCAGGCATGCCCCAGCGCGGGGTTGGCGGTGATCCCCGACCAGGCGTCCGACCCGCCGCATTGCAGTGCCACCATCAGGTCCGACGCCGGGCAGTCCTCGCGCGTGGCGGCGTTGACCACCGGTAGCATCTCCTCGACCTTGCGGATCCCCAGCGCCACGGTTCGCGCCAGCCCCCCGACATCCTGGATGTTCATGGCCTGGAACAGCGGACCGGGGGTCAGGCCATAGGCCTCGATCAGCCAGTCGATCTGCATCATCTCGCAGCCCAGCCCCGCCATCAGCACCCCGCCGACGTTGGGGTTGCGGGCATAGCCCCACAGCGTGCGCTGCAAGGTCTCGAACCCGGTCCCGTCGCCCCCCATGGCACATCCCGTCCCGTGCACGAAGGCGGTCACCCCGTCGACGTTGGGATAGGCGGCCAGCCGCTCGGCGGTGAAATGATCGGCGATCTTGCGGGCCGCGGTCGCCGAACAGTTCACCGAGGTCAGGATGGCGATGAAGTTGCGCGTGCCCACCGCGCCATTCGCGCGCCGGTAGCCCCTGAAGCTGTCGCGGCGGGCAGGCGCCGGCGCCGGCCGCAGGTTGGACCCGTAGCTGTGCGCATGGGCCAGGTTGCGGAATTCCACGTTGTGGGTGTGGACATGGTCCCCCGCGGCAATGTCCGTCGAGGCCCAGCCGATCACCTGGGCGTATTTCACGACGGTCTCTCCCGTCGCGATGGCCTGCCGGGCGATCTTGTGCCCCCGCGGGATCGTCTGGTTGGCACCCTGCTCACCAACGTTCAGGGTGGCCGTGACCGTTGCGACATTGTCGGACGGATCAAGCGTGACGAGCCGGGCGGTCATGACGCGGGCGACCCGGGCAGGCCCGTGGGCCGGACCTGCTGACCATCAAGGAAGACTGGCCTTGTCGCCATCGTTTCGACCCCGAACAGAAAGGCTGTGTGCAGGTCGCACGCTAGGGTAAGGTCCACATGCCCGCAATGCCGATCTGGGCCCCGGACGAACCCGTGGTCGCGGGCCCGACCGGCAAATCGGCTTGCGACAGAATATCCTTTCGGCGCAGCCTGTCACCCGGCAGGCCGCAGCACCGGCGGCAGGGGGGAAACACATGGCGGGACGGCTTTCGGGCAAGCGGATCATGATCACGGCCGCAGGTCAGGGGATGGGCCGCGCCGCGGCACTCGCCTGCGCGGCCGAAGGGGCAGAGGTGCTGGCCACCGACCGCGATCCCGGGCTGCTGTCCGACTTGTCCGCATCGGGTCTGACCACGGCGCAGCTGGACGTCACCGATGCAGATGCCGTGGCACGGGTCGGCGCAGGGGCGGGCGATCTCGACGGCCTCTTCAACTGCGCGGGGGTCGTCGTGAACGGTGACATCCTCGACTGCACCCAGGCCGACTGGGACACGAGCTTTGCGATCAACATCCACGCGATGTTCCACGTCACGCGCGCGGTGCTGCCAGGCATGCTGCGGCAGGCCGACCGGACCGGCGCGGCGTCCATCGTCAACATGGCCTCGATGGCGTCCAGCGTGAAGGGATTCGTGAACCGCTGTGCCTACGGCACGACGAAGGCGGCGGTGATCGGGCTGACGAAATCCGTCGCCGCCGATTTCGTCCAGCGCGGTCTGCGCGCCAACGCGTTGTGCCCCGGCACGGTGGACACGCCCAGCCTGCGCGAGCGCATCGCCGGCGCACCCGACCCGGCCCAGGCGGAACGCGACTTTGTCGCGCGCCAGCCGATGGGGCGCCTTGCAGTGGTGGACGACATCGCCCCGATGGTGGTTTATCTGCTGTCCGACGAAAGCCGCTTCATGACTGGCCAGGCGGTTCTGGTCGATGGCGGCGTGACGATCTGACGGCTGGCCCGGCCAACCCGCGCCCCGGCCTCCGTCGCCTTGTGAAGGAGCGAGAATGAAACTGCTGCGCTATGGCCCGCAAGGGCAGGAGAAACCCGGCCTGCTGGACGATCAGGGCCGGGTCCGGGACCTGTCCGGCCACGTCCCCGACATTGCCGGGGACGCCCTGACCCCGGCGGGGCTGGACCGGTTGCGCGGGCTGGACCCGGCAGATCTGCCGCTGGTCGATGGCACGCCGCAGCAGGGGCTGCGCCTGGGTGCCTGCGTGGGGAACGTGCGCAAGTTCGTCGCGATCGGGCTGAACTATGCCGATCACGCGGCGGAATCCGGGATGCCGGTCCCGTCCGAACCGGTCGTCTTCAACAAGTGGACCAGCTGCATCGTCGGCCCCGATGATGACGTGCACATTCCGCGGGGCGCCACCAAGACCGACTGGGAGGTCGAATTGGGCGTCGTGATCGGCGCACCGGCCCGGGACGTGCCGGAGGACCGGGCCATGGACCACGTCGCCGGCTATTGCGTGGTCAATGACGTCAGCGAACGGGAATGGCAGCTGGAACGGACGGCCACCTGGGACAAGGGCAAGGGCTTCGACACCTTCGGGCCGATCGGTCCGTGGCTGGTCACGGCCGACGACATCCCCGACCCGCAGGACCTGGACCTCTGGCTGGAGGTGGACGGCCGCCGCTACCAGGACGGAACGACCCGCACGATGGTGTTCGGGGTGGCGGCCCTGGTCAGCTATTGCTCGCGGCTGATGACGCTGCTGCCCGGCGACGTGATCACGACCGGAACCCCGCCGGGCGTCGGCATGGGGCAGAAGCCGCCGGTCTTCCTAAAGGGCGGCGAGACGATGCGGCTGGGCATCAGCGGCCTGGGCGAACAGACCCAGAAGGTCGTGGCCTGACCGCTGGGGCCGTCCCGGCACGGATCGACGGCCACCTCTGTCAGGCGCAGGCCGCGTCATAGGCGGCGACGATCGTCGCCGCCGCCGACCCCGTGGCGTCGGCGGACTGGCCGGGACGGTACAGCGCCGTGCCGATCCCGAACCCGTCGGCGCCTGCGCCCCGCCACGCGGCAAAGTTCGACGCCCCGGCACCGCCCACGGCGTAGACCGGCGCCTCGGGCGGCAGCACCGCGCGGATGGCCGCCAGCCCCGCGGCCCCGATCAGCGACGCGGGGAACAGCTTCAGCCCGGTGGCCCCGGCCGCCAGCGCGGCAAAGCATTCGGTGGGCGTCATCACCCCCGGCCAGCTCTCCATCCCGGCCGCGCGGGTGGCGGCGATCACCGCGGCATCGGCATTGGGCGACACCACCAGATGCGCCCCGATCCCCGCGAGCAGATTCACCTGACCGACCGTCAGGACGGTCCCCGCACCGATCCGGGCCCGGTCGCCGAACCGCGCCAGCAAGCGGGAGATGCTGTCGAACGGATCGGGCGAGTTCAGCGGCACCTCGATCATCGTGATGCCGGCGCCGATCAGGGCTGCGGCGTGATCCTCGACCTCGTCCGGGGTGACGCCGCGCAGGATGGCGATGATGTTGCGGGTCATGCGCTCTCCCTTGCCGCCAAAGCGCGGGCACGGCTCAGCCCGGCCAGCACCGCGCGTTCCGCCGGCAGGGTGCGGGACGTCACGCCCATTGCCGACAGGGCGCGGCCATAGCGCCCCGCCATCGCGTCATCACCCACGATCAGCACGTCGCGGCCCAGCCACCACGGGCGAGCCGCGACCAGCTCCGCCCCGATCAGCAGCCCCGACAGCCGCGCCCGGGCAGCGGCTGCGGGCAGGCCGGTCAGCAGGGCTTCGGCCCGCAGGGTGAACAGCCTCGCGGCCAGCGCTTCGGGGCGGGCCGCCCCATCCAGCACCGCGGCATCGAATGCCGCCTCGTCGTCGTCGCCGCTGCCGGCCAGGCCATGGCGCAGCACCGACCGGGTGGACAGCAGGGCGAACAGTTCGCCGGTCATGAAGCTGCGAAAGCTCACGACCTCCCCCGCCGAGATTTCGGCCCACTTGCTGTGGGTTCCCGGCAGGCACACGACCCCGTCCCATCCGGGTTCGAGCGCCATGACCCCGGCGATCTGGGTTTCCTCGCCGCGCATCACGTCGGCCGAGGGCCGCAGCTGCGACAGCCCCGGCACGATCCCGACCCGAATCCGGGAATCGGAAACCGGCGGCACCGTCAGCGGCAGGGCCAGCGGCGCGCAGGGCACGGGGCGATAGCCCGCCTCGGCCCAGCCCTGGCGCGCACCGACCATGCCGCAGGCGATCACCGGAATGGTCCCGGCGGCCGGCAGCCATCCCCCGATCAGCGCCAGCAGGGCCGGCTCGAACCCCTCCGGGTCCAGACCGCCCATGCCTTGGTCCGACCGGCCGCGGTCCAGGACCGTGCCGTCATCCGCCATCGCCCAGACCCGCAGCGCGCTGGTTCCCCAGTCGACGGCGATCCAGTCCGGCCGGGCGCCGCCTGCTGAAGGCTCGTACCCGGCGTTCTCCATCGACTGTGTCTCCGCCGTCACCATCGCCCCGGCCGCTCGCCTGCCGTGTTCCGGTTCATGCTGCATCCTTTCGGGGGCGGTCGGCGCCGCCCGGCCTCCTGTCAGGTCCGGATCAGCTAAGACGAGGCGCCCCGTCGACGCAATGGCCCCGGGGGTCCGCCGTCCCCCTTGCCAAGCCCGTCCCCGGCATCGAAGCTGCGCGTCCAGCGCACGCCAGCACAGGGGACCAGCGCATGAGCCGCACCCATCCTTCACCGGGAACCGGACCGCGATGACCGAACTGCGGCAGAATGCGGCGGCCCGCACCGGCCGCCCGCTGGCGGTGCTGAGCGTCGGCGAGGCGATGGTCGAGATGTCCCCCGCGGACGAGCCCTCGCTGTGGCGGCTGGGCTTTGCCGGGGACACGCTGAATACCGCGTGGTATCTGCGCCGGCTGCTGCCGTCGGACCGGGCCATCGGCTTCATGTCGCGCATCGGGGTGTCGCCGTTTTCCGACGGGATGCGCAAGTTCATCGAGGCCGCGGGCCTGGACGTCACCCACATCTCGCGCGATCCGGCGGCCGAGGTCGGGCTCTACGCCATCCACCTGACCGGGGGCGAACGCAGCTTCAGCTACTGGCGCGGCCAGTCGGCGGCGCGGGGCCTTGCGGATGACGGCACTGCACTGGACCGCGCCTTTGCTGCGGCCGACTGGATCTACCTGTCCGGCATCACCCTGGCGATTCTGCCCCCTGCGGGACGTGACCGGCTGCTCGCGTCCCTGGCCCGCGCCCGCGAAAACGGCGCCCGCGTCGCCTTCGACCCCAACCTGCGCCCCAGGCTGTGGGCGGATGCGGCCACAATGCGCGGCACGGTCGAACGGGCCGCGGCGCTGGCCGACGAGATGCTGCCCAGCTTCGACGATGAGCACGGCCAGTTCGGCGACCCCGACCCGCAGGCGACGATCGATCGCTATCTGGCGGCGGGGGCGCGGCAGGTGGTGGTCAAGGCTGGCGGCGAGCCGGTCCGGTTCGGGGGCGCGGACGGAACCGGATGCGTGGACGAGCTGCGCCGCGAGGCGCCGGTCGACACCACGGCGGCCGGCGACAGCTTCAATGCCGGCTATCTGGCGGCGCGGCTTGCCGGCCACGGCGTCGCCGATGCGATCCGGGCCGGGCACGCGGTCAGTCGTCAGGTGATCCGCCAGCGCGGTGCGCTGGTCGAGATCGACGGGGGATCAGTCATCTGACCCGTCCCCCAGGCCCGCGTCGGGCGCCAGCAGCCCCCGTGCGACCAGCGCCCGGCCCAGCGCCGCCGGATCGGTGAACCGGACAGCCTGCATGCCCACCGCCCGTGCGCCCGCAACATTCTCGGCGCTGTCGTCGATGAACAGGCACGCGGCCGGGTCCAGCGCGTGCCGGGCGGTCAGCAGCCGATAGATGGCCGCGTCGGGCTTGGCCACGCGTTCGCGTCCGGACACGATCACGTCCTGGAAGGCACGGCCCAGCCGGGGATGCAGCGCGACCGCCACCGGCCAGCTCTCGGCGGAAAAATTGGTGATCGCCCAGATCGCGTGGCCGCCGTCGCGCAGCCGCTCCAGCAGGTCCCAACTGCCCTCAATCGGATCGCGGATGCTGTCGGCGAAGCGGTCGGGATACAGCACCGCCGGATGCGCCCGCGGCCCCAGCCGGCGCTGCAGCGCCGCGACGTTGTCGGCCCAGGAGGTGCCGCGGTCCGCCGCCATGTTCCAGTCACGGAACCCGATCTCGGCAAGATACGCCTCTCGCGCTACGCCGTCCGGAAAGCTGTCCCGGAACACCGCCGCCGGGTCCTACCGGATCAGCACGTTGCCGATGTCGAACACGATGTTCACGCCAGATCCTGCCTGCTGCTGCCTGCTGCCCTATCGCGGCGCGGCGCCACGTGACAGCCCGCACCTAGACATCCGCATCGCGCGGTCCCCGCATTGTGCCGTTGCAGCGATCCCGGCCAGATGCGAAGACGGCCCACCGCCATCGGTGACAGGGCAGCCCAGTGACGACGCCGCGATGACCGACTTCGACCGGACCCGGGGCCTGTTCCAGATCCCCGACGGCGTCATCTACCTGGACGGCAACTCGCTGGGCCCATTGCCCCGGAACGTGCCCGACCGGTTGGCCGCGGTCGCCCGGGACGAATGGGGCGGGATGTTGATCACCGGCTGGAACCGCGCCGGTTGGATGGAGTTGCCGCGCCGGGTAGGGGACCGGGTTGCTCGCCTGATCGGCGCGCCGCCGGACAGCGTCGTGATGGGCGACACGCTGTCGATCAAGGTGCACCAGGCGCTGGCCGCGGCGCTGGCGATGCGACCCGGCCGCAAGGTGGTGCTGTCCGACACCGGCAACTTTCCGTCCGACCTCTATATTGCGCAGGGCCTGCTGCAGATGCTGGACGCAGGCCACGACTTGCGGCTGGTCGCGCCCGACGACGTCGCGGGCGCCATCGACGACAGCGTGGCCGCGATCCTGATCACCGAGGTCGATTACCGCACCGGGCGCCGCCACGACATGGCCGACCTGACCGCCCGCGCCCACGCCGCAGGCGCGCTGGCGATCTGGGATCTTGCCCATTCCGCCGGGGCCCTGCCTGTGGACGTGGCGGGCGGCGGGGCCGATTTCGCGGTCGGCTGCACCTACAAGTATCTGAATGGCGGCCCCGGCGCCCCGGCATTCATCCACGTCGCCCCGCAGCATGCCGATCAGGTGCATCCCGCGCTCAGCGGCTGGCTGGGGCACCGCCAGCCCTTCGCGTTCGACCTGACCTATGCCCCGGGCGAGGGGATCGAGCGGATGCGGGTCGGCACGCCGCCGGTGCTGGCGCTGGCGGCGCTGGACGCCGCCCTGGATGTCTGGGACGGCGTCTCGATGGGGGACGTGCACGCAAGGTCGATCGAGCTGTCGCAGGCCTTCATCGCCGCCGTCGAGGCGGACTGTCCGGAGCTGACCCTCGCCTCGCCCCGTGAACCGGCGCGCCGCGGCAGCCATGTCAGCTTTCGCCACCCGCAGGGCTATGCCGTCATACAGGCGCTGATCGCCGCCGGGGTGATCGGAGATTTCCGCGCCCCCGACATCCTGCGCTTCGGGATCACGCCGCTCTATCTCGGCACCGACGACATCGCGCGCGCCGCCGCGACGCTTGCCGGGATCCTGCGGGACCGCAGCTGGAGCGCGCCGCGGTTCCAGCAGCGCCACGCGGTGACCTGATGGAACCGTCGCCATGACACCGGAGGACTGAGCATGCCATCCGATCCGCCCCGGCCCGACGTTTCCCGTGTCGTCGCCCGCGCCCTCGACACGGTGCTGGCGCTGGCCGCGGCGGACGGAATTAGCCGCGCCGAACTGGCGCGCCAGCTGGACCTGCCACCCACCACCGTGCTGCGGCTGCTGACCACCCTGGCCGAACGCCGGATGGCCGAACTCGACCCCGCGAGCCAGCTGTGGACGGTGGGGCCGGCGGCATTCCGGCTGGGCGCGGCGTTCCTGCGCCGCGGCGGCCTTGGCGACCGGGCCCGGCCGATCCTGCGGGCGCTGGCGGATGACAGCGGCGAAACCGCGCTGCTGGCGGTCGCTGACGGGGACGGCGCCCTGATCGTCGCGCAGGCGCAACCGCCCCACCCGGTGCGGGCCGACCTGCCTGACGGCACCCGCCTGGCCCTGCACGCAACGGCCGCCGGCAAGGCGCTGATCGCGCATCTTCCCTTGCAGCGCGTGCATGCGCTCCTGGGGCGCGGCGACCTGCCGGCGCTGACCGCGGCCACGCGGACCGACCAGGGCGACCTGACCGCCGACCTCGCCACCATCCGCCACAGCGGCGTGGCGCGCGAGATCGACGAGGCCGCCGAGGGCCTGTCGGGGCTCGCCGCGCCGGTCTTTGGCGGTCTGGGCGATCCGGTCGCCGCACTGGCGCTGGCCGGCCCGTCCGCGCGGCTGACCGCCGCCCGCATCGACCTGATGGCGCCCCGTGTCGTCACGGCCGCCCGGGCCCTGGGCACCGCGCTGGGCGGCCCGGGCGGCGCCGATCCGGTGCGGCGGGAGCTACGGTCTCGCGCCCCGTCGGACCGCTCGCCCGGGCCTCTTTCCGGCGCCGCCACCAGGCGCTAGTCTGCCCGCCGATGACCGCTGCGCTTGCCTGCCTTCCCGACGCCGATGCGGCGCTGACCGCCGGACTGGGACGCCTGCTGGCGGCGGTTCTGCGCCCCGGCGACTGCCTGCTGCTGCAGGGCCCGGTCGGCGCCGGCAAGACCCATTTCGCCCGCGCCCTGATCCGGGCCAGCGCCGGCGATCCGGACGCCGAGGTGCCCAGCCCGACCTTTACCCTGGTGCAAAGCTACGACACGCCACGCGGCGAGATCTGGCACGCCGACCTCTACCGGCTGACCGACCCGGCCGAGCTGGTCGAACTGGGGCTTGACGAGGCGTTGGCGCAAGCCATCACCCTGATCGAATGGCCCGAGCGGATGGACCCCCCGCCGCCCGACACGCTGACCGTCGCGCTGCGGGAAACCGCCCCCGAGCGGCGGGCCATCACGCTGACGGGCGATCCAGACAGATGGACAGACATCCCGCGTCTGACCCATATTGCGCAGTTCCTGCACGGCGCGGGCTGGTCCGAGGCGCAGGTGCTGCCGCTGGCCGGCGACGCCTCGACACGCCGCTATTTCCGGCTGCGGGACGCTGACCGCAGCGCGGTGCTGATGGACGCCCCGCCCGGATCCTGCGAACCCTATCTGGCAATGACCAGCTGGCTGCGCGACCGCGGATTCGCGGCCCCCGCGGTGCTGGCGCAGGATCCCGCACAGGGGCTGCTGCTGCTCGAGGATCTGGGCGACGATCTGGTCGCGCGCGTGCTGCAGCGCGACCCGGCACGCGCCGCCCCGCTGCACGACCGGATTACCGATCTGCTCGTCGACCTGCACCGCCACCCCCCGCCGGACACCCTGCCCCGCCTCGACGGGCCGGCGCTGGCCGACCAGGTTGGCCTGTTCGCCGAGTGGTATGCCCCGGCGGCGGGTGCGCCCGGGCGCGGCGCCGGGATCGGTGCCGCGGTCCGGACCCTGCATGAAGCCCTGTGCGCCGATGTTGCCCCGGTGGTCGGATTGCGTGACTTTCATGCCGAGAACATCGTCGACCGTGGCGATGACCTGCCCCTCGGCTTGCTGGATTTCCAGGACGCGGTGGCGGTCCATCCGGCCTATGACCTGGTCTCCGTCCTGCAGGATGCGCGCCGCGACGTGGATGTCGGGCTGGAACGGGCCCAGATCGACCGCTACCTCGCGGCGACGGGCCTGCCGCGCGACCGCTTCACCGCCGCCTATGCGCTGCTTGGGGCCGCGCGCAACCTGCGGATCACGGGGATCTTCGTGCGCCTGTGCCTGACCGGCGGCAAGCCGCGTTACCTGCAGTTCCTGCCGCGGGTCTGGGACGCTGTCCGGCGCGATGTGGCGCACCCCGCGCTCGCACCGCTGGCGGCGGCGCTTGACGACATCCCGGCCCCCACGCCCGACCTGATCGAAAGGATCGCTGCCCGATGCGGCCAGACGCACCCGACCGGCTGATGCTGTTCGCCGCGGGTCGCGGCACCCGCATGGCGCCGCTGACCGACCATACACCCAAGCCGTTGATCCCGGTTGCGGGCCGCACCCTGCTGGACCGGGCGCTGGATCTGGCACGCAACGGCGGCGCCCGCCGGATCGTCGTCAACACCCATCACCTGGGCGATCAGATCACGGCGCATCTGGCCGGCAGCGACGTGGTGATCTCGGACGAATCCGACCTGCTGCGGGAAACCGGCGGCGGGCTGCGCCACGCGCTGCCGCTGCTGGGGGGCGGTCCGGTCATCACGATGAACCCCGACGTGGTCTGGACCGGCCCAAACCCGGTGGCCGCCCTGCGCGCGGCTTGGGACGGCGACCGGATGGACGCGCTGCTGATGCTGGTGCCGCACGACCGGGCAAGCGGCCGGGTCGGCGCCGGCGACTTCGCGCTGGACCCGCAGGGGCGGATCGCGCGCGGGGGCGACCACGTCTACGGCGGCTGCCAGATCATCCGCACCGACCGGCTGGCGGGGATCGGCGAGGAGGTGTTTTCGCTGAACCGCCTGTGGGACCTGCTGATCGCCGACGGTCGCGCCTTTGGCCTGGTCCATCCGGGCGGCTGGTGCGATGTCGGCCGCCCCGACGCGATCCCGCTGGCCGAGGCGCTGATCCGCAATGGCTGATCTGGGCGGGCTCTACGCGGTGCCGCCCGGCGCCGACTTTGCCGCGGCCTTCGCCGACGGGCTGCTGGCGCGGCTGGCCCCCAGCCCGCCCGAGGCGCTGGCCCGCGTCACCGTGTATGCGAATTCCGGCCGCACCCTGACCGCCCTGCGCGCCGCGTTCGAGGCGCGGGGGCCGCTGCTGCTGCCGCGGCTTCGGCTGTTGGCCGACCTGGGGGCCGACGGCGCCGACCAGCCGCTGGCCGCGCCACTGGCCCGGCGCCTGCAGCTTGCCCGGCTGATCGAGGCGGTCCCCGCCCATGCCCGTCCGGGGCAGAGCGTGCCCGAGCTCGCCGGTTCGCTGGCGCAGCTGATGGCCGAGATGCAGACCGAGGGGCTGGGTCCCGATGCGCTGGACCGGATCGACGCCGCCGACCACGCCGCCCACTGGCAGCGGGCGCTGGCCTTCCTGCGCATCGCCGCGGAGTTCCACCTGACCGGGCCCGCGCTGGACCGCGAGGCGCGCCAGCGCCGGGCGGCCGAACGGATGGCGGCGGACTGGGCGGCGGGCCGCAACCTGCCGGACGCGCCGGTGATCGTCGCGGGATCGACCGGCTCGCATGGCGGCACCCGGCTGTTCATGCAGGCGGTGGCCGCGCTGCCGAACGGGGCGGTGGTGCTGCCCGGCTTCGACTTCGACACGCCCCTGGAGATCTGGGACCGGCTGGCGCGGGATGGCACGGGCGACGGACAGGCCGGTGCCGCGCCAGGCCATGCCCCCGACGACCATCCGCAGGCGCGGTTTGCGCCACTGGTCGCCCGCTTCAGCCAGCCGCGCCCGTGGGTCGACGCGGCGGCGCCGGATCCCGCCCGATCGCGGCTGGTGTCGCTGGCGCTGCGCCCCGCGCCGGTGACCGACCAGTGGATCGCGCACGGCCCGGCGCTGGGCGACCTGCGCCCTGCCACAGGGAACCTGACCCTGATCGAGGCCGAGAACCCCGCGGAAGAGGCGGACGCCATCGCGCTGGTGATCCGTGCCGCCGTCGAGGACGAGCAGACGGTCACGCTGATCGCCGCCGACCGTACCCTGACCCGGCGCGTCCAGGCGGCGCTGGATCGCTGGTGCCTGATCCCGGACGACAGCGCCGGTCAGCCCCTGTCACTGACCGCCGCCGGCCTGTTCCTGCGCCACGTCGCGGGGCTGTTCGGCCAGCCGCTGACCATCGACCGGCTGCTGGTGCTGCTGAAACATCCGCTGACCGCCACCGGCAGCGCCGCCTTGCCCCGCCGCGACCACCTGCGCCAGACCCGCGAGCTGGAACTGCAGCTGCGCCGCCACGGCCCGGCCTTTCCCGACGGCGCCGCCCTGCGCGACTGGGCCGGGCGGCCCGGCAGGCACGGCACCGACCCGGATCCGCAGCGGGCGATCTGGGCCGGCTGGGTGGCGGCGATGCTCGACCGGATGGCGCCGCTGGGCGATGACCGGGCCGCGCGGCCGCTGGCCGACCGGATCGACGACAGCCGCACTCTGGCCGAGGCGCTGGCCGCCGGGCCGGATGGCGATGTGGCGCAGTCGCGGCTGTGGGCCGAACAGCCCGGCGAACTGGCCCGCGCGGTGCTGGACCACATGGCCGAACACGCGGCCCTCGGGCCGCCCGCGACCGCTGCGGACCACGCCGACCTGCTGCTGGACCTGCTGCAGGCGCAGGCCGTCCGCCAGGACGTCGCCGCCCACCCCCTGGTCCGCATCCGGGGCCCGCGCGAAGCCCGCACCGAGGCCACCGGCCTGGTCATCCTGGCCGGCCTGAACGAGGGCGGGTGGCCGCAGGCGCTGCCGCCCGATCCCTGGCTCAGCCGGCAGATGCGCCGCCAGGCGGGGCTGACCCTGCCGGAACGGCGGATCGGCCTGTCCGCCCACGACTTCCAGATCGGGCTGGGCGCCCCACGGGTGATCCTGACCCGCGCCCGCCGCGACGCCGAGGCGGAAACCGTCCCCTCGCGCTGGCTGAACCGGCTGGTCAACCTGATCCGCGGGCTGGATGGCGACCAGCATGGCCCCACCGCGCTGGCCGACATGCAGGCGCGTGGCCGGGTCTGGCTGGACCACGCCCGGCAACTGCGCGCGCCCGGCAGCTTGGGCACTCCCGAACCACGCCCCTCGCCGATCCCGCCGCCCGGGGCGCTGGCCGACCTGTCGGTCACCGGGGTCGCACGGCTGATCCGCGACCCCTACGCGGTGTACGCGCAGAAGGTCCTTGGCCTGCGCCCGCTGGACCCCTTGCGGCCGCAACCGGATGCGGCAGAGCGCGGCACCATCCTGCACGACATCGTGCACGATTTCCTGACGCCGCCGCCGGGCCCGCTGGACGGGCCGGACATCCTGCGCGACCGGCTGCTGCAGGCAGCCGACCGGGTGCTGGAACGGGATGTGCCCTGGCCCGCCGCGCGGCTGTTCTGGACCGCGCGGATCCGCCGCATCGCCGACCGGCTGGCCGCCGACGAACATGCAAGGCTGCAGCTTGGCAGCCCTGCCCTGGTCGAGGACCGCCACACCGTGCCGGTGCCGGGGCTGGATGTGCGCGGGCGCGCGTTCCGCCTGACCGCGAAGCCCGACCGCATCGACCATCTGCGGGACGGCACCGCGCATGTCTACGACTACAAGTCCGGCAAGCCCCCCAGCGACAGCCAGATGGCGGCCTTCGACAAGCAGCTGCTGCTCGAGGCGGCGATGGTCGAACGCGGCCTGCTGGGCGAACGCCGCCGCGTGTCCGGGATCAGCTATATCCGCCTGGGCGGGCCGGGCGAGACCGAGACGCGCGCCGCCTCGGCCGATCTGTTCACCGAGACATGGGACAGGTTCGTAGACCTGATCTCGTGCTATCTGGCCGGCGGACAGGGATTCACCGCACGCGCCGCGCTGCAGTCGGTGACCGACCGCAGCGACTACGACGGCATCTCGCGGTTCGGCGAATGGACGACCGCCGATGCGGCGCACCCGCAGCAGGTGGGCGACCATGACTGACCTGACCCCGCCGACCCCCGCCCCGGCGCCCGCGGGTGCGACCGCCGATCCGGACGACGCCACCCGCGCCCAGCGCCGGGCCGCCGATCCGGCGCGCTCGACCTGGCTGACCGCGAATGCCGGATCGGGCAAGACGCGGGTGCTGACCGACCGGGTCGCGCGGCTTCTGCTTCGTGGCACTCGGCCGGAGCGGATCCTGTGCCTGACCTACACCAAGGCCGCCGCGTCCGAGATGCAGAACCGCCTGCTGTCGCGCCTGGGCAGCTGGGCGATGCTGCCCGACGGACAGCTGACCGGCGAACTGCAGCGTCTCGCCCCCGGCGACACGCCCGACCTGCGCGCCGCGCGCCGCCTGTTCGCCCAGGCGATCGAGACGCCCGGCGGGCTGAAGGTGCAGACGATCCACAGCTTCTGCGCCGCCGTGCTGCGCCGCTTTCCGCTGGAAGCCGGGGTGCCGCACGGGTTTGCCGAGCTGGACGACCGCTCGGCCGCGAATCTGCGGGCCGAAATCGTCGAACAGATGGCCCGGCAGGGCGACCCCACCCTGACCGACATCGCCATGCTGCTGACCGACGACCGGCTGGACCGGTTTCTGGCCTCGCTGCGCGACTTCGATTCCGCGCCCTGCCGCGCGACGATCTGGGACCAGGTGGATCTGCCGGACGGCTTCACCCCCGACAGCCTGCTGGCCCATGTCTTTCCCGACGGGGACTGCAGCGTGATCGCCGAACTGCTCCCGCATCTGCGGACCAGTGGTTCCAGGGACCGGACGGCCGGCGACCGGCTCGCCGCCGGACGCTGGGACCAGCCCGGCATCAACGAACTGATCCTGCTGGAACACTGCCTGCTGACCGGCGCGAAGGCGACGGCGCCGTTCACGGCCAAGATCGGCGGCTTTCCGGCCAAGGCCCTTCAGACCGGCGCCTGCGCGGCCCTGATGGAGGCGCTGACCGCGCTGATGGAACGGGTCGAGATCGCGCGCCCCCGGCGGCTGGCGCTGGACCATGCCCGCCGCACCCTGGCGCTGCAGGCGTTCGGCTGCGAATTCTGCCGCCGCTACGCGGAGGCCAAGCAGGCCGGCGGCTGGCTGGATTTCGACGACCTGATCACCCGCACCGCGCGGCTGCTGTCCGATTCGACCATGGCGCCATGGGTGCTGTTCCGGCTGGACGGCGGCATCGACCACATCCTGGTGGACGAGGCGCAGGACACCTCGCCCGGGCAGTGGCGGGTGATCCAGCGCCTGACCGACGAATTCACCGCCGGCGCCGGGGCGCGGGCGGCGGCCCCGCCCGGTGACGCCCGCCCGGACGGCAGCACCCGCACGCTGTTCGTGGTCGGCGACCCCAAGCAGTCGATCTATTCCTTCCAGGGCGCCGACATCGCCGTGTTCGAGGAACGGCAGCGCGATTTTCAGACGGCGTTTTCGGTGCTGGACCCGCCCATGCAGCAGGCCGCCCTGGAACATTCGTTCCGCTCCTCGCCCGCGATCCTGTCGCTGGTCGATGCGGTCTTCGCGGGCGATGCGGCGCGCGGCCTCGGCGCCCCCCCGCACCACATCGCATTCCGCGCCGACCTGCCCGGCCGGGTCGACCTGTGGACCCCGGTCCCGGAACCCGAGGGCCCGCCGCCGCGCGACTGGCACCGGCCCGTGGATGCCCCCGCACCCAATGCCGCCACGACCGTGCTGGCCCAGGCCGTGGCCAGTCGGATCGAGTCCATGCTGGGCCAGCCGATCACCTCGGTGCGCGACAACCGCACCCGCCCGATCCGCCCCGGCGACATCCTGGTGCTGGTCCAGCGCCGCAGCCGGCTGTTTCCGGAACTGATCCGCGCGCTGAAGGCCCGCGGCCTGCCGGTCGCCGGCGCCGACCGGCTCAAGCTCGCGGCCGAGATCGCGGTCCGCGACATCCGCGCGGTGCTGTCCTTCCTGGCCACGCCAGAAGATGACCTGGCGCTGGCCACCGCCCTGCGCTCGCCTCTGTTCGGCCTGTCCGAGGATGATCTCTACCGCCTGGCCGCGCCGCGCCGCGGCTATCTGTGGCAGGCGCTGCGCGACAGCGCGCCGGACAGCGCGGGCCGCGTCGCCTATGACCTGCTGGCGGATCTGCAGGGACAGGCCGATTTCCTGCGCCCGCACGACCTGATCGCCCGGCTGCTGATCCGTCACGGCGGCCGTGCCCGGCTGATCGGCCGGCTGGGGCACGAGGCCGAGGACGGCATCGACGAACTGATGTCGCAGGCACTGACCTACGAACGGGCCGAGGTGCCGTCGCTGACGGGGTTCCTCGTCTGGCTGGCCGAGGATGAAACCGAGGTCCGGCGCCAACCCGGCGCGGCGGGCGAGGGCGCGGGGCTGATCCGGGTGATGACGGTGCACGGGGCCAAGGGGCTGGAAAGCCCCATCGTCATCCTGCCCGACACCGCCGAGCGCCGGGCGAACGACCAGGCGCAGATCCTGACCCCGCCGACAGGACCGCCGGCGATCTGGCGCGGGCGCAGCGACGAAAGGCCCGAGCCGGTCAGCCGCTGGGTGAAAGACGAGGTCCGGCGCAGGGACGAGGAAAACCGCCGCCTGCTCTATGTCGCGCTGACCCGCGCCGAAAGCTGGCTGATCGTCGCCGCCGCCGGCAAGACCGGCCCGGATTGCTGGCACGGGCTGGTCAGCAGCGGCATGGACCGGCTGACCGGGGCTGTCGATCCCGCCGCCGGTGCCGCCCCGGCCCTGACCGAATCGCACCACGAGATCCCCGGCATCGGCCGGGTCCGCCGCCTGACCTTCGGCGACTGGCCACAGCTCCCCGGCGACGCGCCCCCGGCCCCGCCAACCACGCCTGCCCCGCTGCCGCTCTGGGCCGCCGCCCTGCCCGCCACGCCGCCGCGCCCGCCCCGCCAGCTGGCCGCGACCGGCCTCGGCGGGGCCAAGGCGCTGGGCAGCATGGCCGACGCCGACCGTCAGGCCGCGATGCTGACCGGAACCCGCCTGCACCTGCTGCTCGAGGAACTGCCCGGCCGCGACCCCGCCGACTGGCCGGCCATCGCCCGCGCCACCCTGGCCGGGGCCGAGGGTGGACTGCCCGACGCGGCGACGCTGGACACGCTGCTGGACGAGGTCGCGGCGGTGATCGGGGCCGCGGATCTCGCCGCGCTGTTCACCCCCGACGACCCCGGCGCCACCGTGCTGCAGGAGGTTCCGCTGACGGCCACGCTACCCGGGATCGGACCGCTCACCGGGACCATCGACCGGCTGATCGTGGCGCCCGACCGGGTGCATCTGATCGACTACAAGTCGAATGCCGACCTGCCCGGCACGGCGGCCGAGGTGCCCGAGGGGATCCTGCGCCAGATGGCCGCCTATCGCGCCGCCCTGGCGCTGATCTATCCGGGCCGGGCGCTGCGGGCCAGCGTGCTCTGGACCCGCGGGCGGCGGCTCATGGACCTGCCCGATCCGCTGCTGGATGCCGCGCTGGACCGGGCCCGGGCGGCGCTCGACGGCACCGGCCCGGCCGCCCACCCGACGGGCCGGTGACCGCCGGGGCTGCCGTCCCGCACCCGCGGGGTTGACCGGACCGGACCCCGTCCATAGCTCTGATCCGACCAGACCCCTCTGCAGGAGCTTTGCAATGGCTACCCAACACGCCACCGACGCCGATTTCGACAGCGTCGTGCGCCAGTCCGACACCCCCGTCGTCGTCGATTTCTGGGCCGAATGGTGCGGCCCCTGCCGCCAGATCGGCCCCGCCCTGGAAGAACTGGCCACCGAATATGACGGCCGCGTCAAGATCGTGAAGGTCAACGTGGACGAGAACCCGGACGCACCCGCGCAGCTTGGCGTGCGCGGCATCCCGGCGCTGTTCCTGTTCAAGGACGGCCAGGTCGTCTCGAACAAGATCGGCGCGGCACCCAAGGCCTCGCTCAAGGCCTGGATCGACGAGAACGTCTGATCCGGCCGCGGCCGGCCGTCCCTGGGACCGGCCCGGCCATCACCGAAAGTCGGGCGGCGGTCAGATCGGCCAGCCGCCCCGACGCATGGCGGCCCTGATCCGGTCCGGCGCGTCGGGCCGCGTCGCGTTGATCGCCTGCATCTGCAGGAACCAGTAGAGATAGCGGTCGAAGGCCGGTGCGTGATCCGGCGCCCGGTCCAGCGCCGTCTCGACGCCAAGCGCCGCGACGTTCAGCCCGATATGGTGAAAGTCGATCTGCCCGAACAGCACCGCGGGCTTGTGCAGCAGGAACCCGTCGAAACACACCGCGCTGTTCTGCGCCGCGACCCAGGCGCAGTCCCGCAGCAATGCGGCGCTGTCGCCCCCGATCGTCAGGTTCGGGTGCCGCGCCGCCAGCGCGGCCAGCGCCGCCCGGTCGTCGGCGTCGTAGCGTTCGCGCGGATGCAGCGTCGCCGCCACCGGCAGGCCGGTGGCGCAGACGCGGTCCAGCATCGCCACGGGGCTCATCGTCTGGAACGACCGGCAGCGCCGGACATGCCCCTGCAGCGGCACCAGCACATGCCGGCCGCGCCGCGGCGGCGGGCCGGGCAGCACCCGCGCCCGCAGCCGCTCGGCAAACGCCGCGGCAGCGGCGCCGTCGATCTGTGCGGGGTCGAAGGCCGCGCGCGCCACCGCAAAGCGCCAGCGCTCGGCCACCGGCTCGATGAACCAGAACGGATAGTGATAGGCGCGGCGAAAGCTCAGCGCCCGGGGATGGGACGGCCGCCGCATATGGTGCAGCGCGTGCACGCCTTCGGGCAGATCGTCCCCGTCGGCCGCCGGTCCCTCGGGCAGCAGCGCGACCTGCCACCCGGCATCGCGCACCGCGTCGGTCAGCACGTTCAGGAAATTGAACCGCCGCGCCCGCGCGTTCGCCAGCATCGGTCCGTCCAGATGGATGCGCAGCAGCTTGGGGCGTCGGTCGGCGGGCGGGCGCGCGGGCATGGCCGCAGGCTATCCGGCCCCCCGCGGTTGCGGAAGATGGCGCCCGCGCCTATCTCGGGCGCCGAAGACTGAAGGGACGCGAATGAGCGACGACAGATTTCCCGGGTGGCACGGCACCACGATCCTGGCGGTCCGGCGCGGCGGCCGGGTGGTCGTTGCCGGCGACGGCCAGGTCAGCGTCGGGCAGACGGTGATGAAGGGCACGGCCCGCAAGGTCCGCCGCCTGTCGCCCGGCGGCCATGACGTGGTGGTGGGCTTTGCCGGATCGACCGCCGACGCCTTCACCCTGCTGGACCGGCTGGAGAAGAAGCTGGAAGCCTCGCCCGGACAGCTGCAGCGCGCCTGCGTCGAGCTGGCCAAGGACTGGCGCACCGACAAGTACCTGCGCAACCTGGAAGCGATGCTGATCGTCACCGACGGCGCCCAGCTGTTCGTGGTGACCGGCGCCGGCGACGTGCTGGAACCCGAACACGACGTGGCCGCCATCGGCTCGGGCGGCAACTTCGCGCTCGCCGCCGCCCGGGGGCTGATGGACACCGACCGGGACGCCGAGTCGGTGGCCCGCGCGGCCATGGCCATCGCCGCCGACATCTGCGTCTACACCAACGGCAATCTGACCGTCGAAACCATCGAGGCCTGAGCCATGACCGACATGACCCCGCGCGAGATCGTCAGCGAACTCGACCGCTTCATCATCGGCCAGGCCGCCGCCAAGCGCGCCACCGCCGTCGCCATGCGCAACCGCTGGCGCCGCCAGCAGCTGCCCGACGACCTGCGCGACGAGGTGTATCCCAAGAACATCCTGATGATCGGCCCCACCGGGGTCGGCAAGACCGAGATCAGCCGCCGCCTGGCGCGGCTGGCCGGCGCCCCGTTCGTCAAGGTCGAGGCGACCAAGTTCACCGAGGTGGGCTATGTCGGCCGCGACGTCGAACAGATCATCCGCGATCTGACCGACGCTGCCGTGGCCGAGACCCGCGACCGGATGCGCGAGGCGGTCAAGGCCCGGGCCCACCAGGCCGCCGAGGAACGCGTCATCGCGGCGCTCGCCGGCGACCAGGCCCGCGACCAGACCCGCGAGATGTTCCGCGGCAAGCTCAAGCGCGGCGAACTGGACGACACCGTGATCGAGCTGGAGCTGACCGACCACTCCAACCCGCTTGGGATGGAGATCCCGGGCCAGCCGGGGCTGGGCAACATGATGGACCTGTCGGGGCTGATGAAGGCCTTTGGCGGCCGCCGGGTGCGCCGCAAGGTCACGGTCGCCGCGTCCTACGACCTGCTGATCGCCGAAGAGGCCGACAAGCTGCTGGACGACGACCAGATCAAGGCCGCGGCGCTGGACGCCGTGCAGCAATCCGGCATCGTCTTCATCGACGAGATCGACAAGGTCTGCGCCCGCAGCGACGCGCGCGGCGGCGAGATCAGCCGCGAGGGGGTGCAGCGCGACCTGCTGCCGCTGATCGAGGGCACCACCGTCAGCACCAAGTACGGCCCGGTCCGCACCGACCACATCCTGTTCATCGCCAGCGGCGCGTTCCACATCGCCAAGCCCAGCGACCTGCTGCCGGAACTGCAGGGCCGGCTGCCGATCCGGGTCGAGCTGCGCGCCCTGACCGAGGAGGACTTCGTCCGCATCCTGACCGAAACCGACAACGCCCTGACCCGCCAGTACACTGCGTTGATGGCGACCGAGGGGGTGACCGTCAGCTTCACCGACGACGGCATCGCGGCGCTGGCCCGGATCGCCGCCGAGGTGAACGGCAGCGTCGAGAACATCGGCGCCCGACGGCTCTACACGGTGATGGAACGGGTGTTCGAGGATCTGTCCTTCACCGCCCCCGACCAGGGCGGATCGCAGGTCACGGTCGACGCGGACTTCGTCGAATCGCAGCTGGGCGACCTGTCCCGCTCGGCCGACCTGTCGCGCTACGTCCTCTGACCCGCTGACGGGCGGACCCTGGACAGGTCCGGCCGGACTGTGGCGCGGGCGGCGGGCCCGCGGGAACCCCCTGCCCCGCGAACGGTTGTCCCGGCAGGGCATCCGCCGCCACCACCCCCATCCCTGCCGCAGGAGACATCATGTCCAACCTCTTCAATGGCCTGATCGGCCTCGTCATCTTTGCCCTGGACGTCTGGGCGATCGCCTCGGTCATCAACTCGAACGCGTCGGGCAAGTCCAAGATCCTGTGGGTCATCCTGATCGCGATCCTGCCGGTGCTGGGCCTGATCATCTGGTATTTCGCAGGGCCCAAGGCGAACTACCGCCGCTGAGCGACGCCGGGACGACACGGCACGAGGCCCCCGCATGCGGGGGCCTTTTCCGTTTGGTGTCCCCGGGCACCGCACGGCGATGCGCCCGCCGCCCCACCGGCACCATCCCGGCCCCCAGCCCCACGGCCGGGCTGCCGTTACAGGATGCCGTGCTGTCTCAGCACCGCCTCCTCGTCGCCCGCGATCCAGCCAAAGACCTTCGCCGCCCCGTCCAGGACCTGGACCAGATAGTGCACATCGAAATCGACCGTCGTCGCGGGCAGGTCGTCACGGGCATAGCTTGCCGTCCACGCGACATGGGCCACACAATGCAGGTCATCGATCGGCGCGATACGGACGTCCCGGACGCGCATCCCGGTCGTGCCGATCGCGCGATAGCGCTCGAACCCCTGCGCCATCACCTGCCGCAGCTGTTCGTCGTTCCGCCCCGTGATGACGCCGGACGGCGACGCGGCGATGAAGTCAGACGCGTACAGCGACGACCCCTCATCCAGATCGATCTCCCCGGCAAGGGACCGGTTGAAGAAGTCTTCATATCGCGCGAACAGCGTGCGGACCGCTTGCTCCATCAGGTGCTTTCTTCGGTTTTGTTCTAAGCATATCGGCTCGGACACATGCGCAAAGACGATGTGTTGTTCGACGCGGATCCGTTCCAAGCGAATCATAACTGCGACAAATCGACTGTCGCGCTTCAGCCCCGCAACTTTGCGTTGTGTCGCTGTAATGGAGTTTCATCTTCTGACACTTCTCGCGTGGCGCGAGTCAACGCGATTGCCAGATTGACAGTTGGGACAGACTCGCTTGACTCAAGCAAATCCAAGCACATGCAACCACGGCGAGACGTCCTTTCCGCAACACTGTCGAAAAAGGCAAGTTGGAATCGCCGCTTCAATTCTCTCTGCTGGACAAGATGCACCGCTATTGAGGATGGAGCACGCCATGGACGGGACATTCCGTCGCTTCCGACTTTCTTTGTCAATTCGTTTTACTTCTGCATTTCTGCAAGCTGGCGCGACCCGGGACCACGGATTTGCCCGGAATAGTCGCCACACACATAAGGCTCGATCATCCAAGAATTGCAGGGCCACGAACCCGGTAGTTCGACCGCGGGGTTGGTCCGGGTTGCGCCGGCGCTGGCAGGCAGGTCTCGCCGCTGCGGCATGCGGCGCTTGGGGCGGGACGGCGCTGGCAGGGGGCTATGTCGCGCCCATGCTCAACGTCGCTCCGTCTGCGCCCGCCGTGACCGCAGGCGCACCGCAGAACTGGTGGATGGCGCTCATTCCCCTGTTCCTGCTGGCGCTTGCCTCGCGGGGCGGCGGCGGCCGCGGCAACGACGATTTCACGCCCCTGCCGCCAGATCACGGCTACATCTGTTTCGGCGAAGGGACCCTGATCTGGCTCGAGCGCGGCTGGGTCCCCGTTGAGGAGATCCAGACGGGCGACCGGATTGTCACCTCGCGCGGGATCCAGACGATCCTGACGGTCGAATCCTGGCAGCCGGTGGAATACCGAGACCGCCCAGCGGTGTTCGAGAATGTGCGCTTGTCGCCCAATCACGGCATCAAGGTCGGCAACATCATCGTTCCCGCCTGCAACCTCACCACCGTGCGGTCGCGCATCGACGGGTCGCGGTACTTCCACATCCTGGTCGAGGACCACAGTTGGCTGTTTGCCAAGGCCGACGCCGACGGGACGATCATCCGGGCTGAAAGCCTCTGCATGACTGCGGACCTGAAGCTGGCCAAGACCTTTCCGGACCTCGTGGCCCGCCACGCCAGCGACCCGGTCGCCCAAATCCGCGTCGACCCGAAGGACCCCACCGCGCGCAGGGCTGCCTGACCCGGCAGTGCGAGTTGCGTGTCGGCACGGCAGTGGGACTTTTCAATGCCGGCCGGCCGGGCCCTCGCCCAAGCCAGCCGGGATGAGCGAATGACACTTGCTGGGGGCTGGCAGTGCAGTCGAGCGCAATCGGCCTCCGCTTCCAGCGTCATGCGGTTCGGCGGTCATCCCTCCTGCTGCACCCGGATCAGCCCGTCCACGTCGAACCCCTTGTCGCGGGCGATGCCGACCAGGCGCTGATAGGTGGCCTCGTTCATCGTCGGGTCGCGCGACAGGATCCACAAATAGCCGCGGTTCGGGCCCGAGATCATCGCCCAGCGATAATCCGCATCCAGTTCGAACACGTGGTATCCGCCGGGAAAGCCGGGGAAGAAGCTGACCGCCAGGCTGGCGGTCGCGGGATCGCCAAGGGACCGGGCGGTGGCCCGGGCCTCCTTCCACCTGCCATTGCGCCGGCCGCGGTTGACCACCTGCACCGACCCGTCCGGGTTCAGGTCGTATCGCGCAGTCACATGGGTCATGTCGCGCTCGAACCGGTGGTCCAGTCGCGCGATCTCGTACCAGCGGCCCAGATACCGGGTGATGTCGAAGCCGGTGACCGGGCTGATGCCGGCCGGCCTGCGGGTCATCACGCCGCGGGCGGCGAGGCTGGCTGCGACGGTGGCGGTCAGCGCCACGGCGACGGTGCGGATCGGGGTCATCTCGGCTTTCTCCTTCGGCGGATCGGGGCACCGGTCGGGCGGTGGTCCCGGGCTGCGGTTCGGCGGCTCAACGCGCGATCCCGGGGAAAGGCTGCGCGCGGCCGGCATCACCGCACGTTGCGGGATATGTGCAGAACGATGCATGAAAACTGCATGAACCATGCGTGAACATCGTCAGAATGGTGCAGGGGCCGAAAAGCTCATGCTGAGGTTGCTGTCGGGGTGGCGCAGCCGCAGCGTTTCGGCATGCAGCATCAGCCGCGGATGGTCCGCGGCCGCCCCCGACGCGTACAGCGTGTCGCCCAGGATCGGGTGTCCGAGGCTCGCCATGTGCACCCGCAGCTGGTGGCTGCGCCCCGTCACCGGCGTCAGCCGCACCCGCGTCTCGGCGTCACCGGCACGCACCACCCGCCACTCGGTCCGCGCCGGCCGGCCGGTCTCGTGATCCACCTTCTGCCGCGGCCGGTTCGGCCAGTCCACGATCAGCGGCAGGTCCACGGCCCCCGTCGCCGGCACCAGCCGCCCGGACACCCGGGCGATGTAGGTCTTCTTCACCTGACGCTGCTCGAACTGCCGGCCCAGATGGCGCTGCGCATGCGGCGTCAGCGCAAAGACCATGATCCCCGACGTGTCCAGGTCCAGCCGGTGCACAAGTAGCACGGTGGGAAAGGCGCGGCCCAGCCGGGCGATCAGGCAATCGGCCCGGTCCGGCCCGCGCCCCGGCACCGACAGCAGCCCGGCCGGCTTTTCGACCACCAGGATCTGGTCGTCGTCATGGATCAGCCGCGGCGGCTCGTCGGTGGGTCGATAGACAAAGCTCATCGCGCCACCAGCCGCAGCGCCAGCCCCGCGAACATCACCGCCGCGACCCGGTTCAGCACCCGCATGTGCCGGCCCAGCATCTGCCCCAGATACCCGGCCACGACGCCATAGCCCATCGTGACGATCGTTCCGGTCACCACAAAGATCAGCCCCAGCCCCAGGATCTGCTGCCAGATCGGCCCATAGGCCAGCCGCGTGAATTGCGGCAGGAAGGCCAGCAGGAACAGCACCGGCTTGGGATTCAGCAGGTTCGACAGCATGCCGCGGCGGACGATGGTCCACGGGCGCACCGCCGCCCGGACGGACAGCTGTACGGGTCCGGCCGTCCAGCTTTTCCACGCCAGCCACAGCAGGTAGAAGGCGCCGGCCCAACGGATCAGGCGCAGCGCCTCGGGGTGCGCGGCCACGATTGCGCCCAGCCCGACCGTGGCCATCAGCACGTGGCACAGCGCCCCCATCCCCACGCCGAACCCCGCCAGCGCCCCGGCGCGCGGCCCGCCCTGCACCCCGCAGGCGCTGGCGAAGACGACGTCCTGGCCCGGCGCAAAGTTCAGGACCAGCCCGCCCGTGACAAACGCCGCAAGCTGCGCAGGCGGGATGTTTCCCAGCGTCTCCCAGATCACCCGCGCAAACCCCGCCGCAACTGCCACGGCGGGCCGGAGAGCGCCGGCACAAGTCGTACGGCACCGGACAGGCCGCCTGCGCTCACTGCCTGTCCTCCTGCGGCACACCGTCGGCGATGTCGTAGTAGTCGCCCTTGTCGCCAACCCAGATATGCCGCTCCAGCTGCAGCCCGGTCGGGGACTCGATGCAGCCCAGAGCCACGTCGATCTGATCGCTGCCGGTGGCGCGCCAGAACATCGAGGATCCGCAGGTGGTGCAGAACCCCCGCTCGGCCGCGGCGGACGACGGGTACCAGCGGACATGCGCCGCGCCCTCGATCGTCAGCTGGTCGCGGGGGACCGGAATGGCGGCCCAGACATGCCCGGACCAGCGCCGGCACTGGCTGCAATGGCAGGCGGCCGCGTCGGACAGCGCCCCACGGATGGTGACGCGGACTGCGCCGCACAGGCACGCGGCGTGCCGCTCAGAGTTTTCCAAAGACATTCTGCATCATCCCTTCCAGGCCGGCCTGATCGGCGGCGGTAAAGGCGTCGGGCCGATTGCTGTCGATGTCCAGCACTCCGATCAGCCGCCCGTCGGCCCCGAAGACCGGCACCACGATTTCGGACCGGGTCGACTGGCACACGCGATGTGGTCCGGGAACGCATCGACGTCCGGCACCAGTTGCGTCCGGCCCGTTCGGGCCGCGGCGCCGCACACCCCGCGTGAAAACGGGATCGTCAGGCAGCCATGCCCGCCCTGATAGGGCCCGATCTTCAGCAGCTCGGGCCCGACCACGCGATAGAAGCCTGTCCAGTCGAAGCGATCATCGGCGTGGTGGATCTCGCAGGCGAGCGTGGCCATCAGCGCCACCTCGTCGGTTTCGCCCGCGGTGAGCGAGCGGATGCGTGCGGCAAGGGCGGGGTAATCGACCATGCCGCACAGGCTACCCGCGCGGCACCGGCCGCAAAAGCCCCCTTGGCCCGGCAGGAAAGGGGTCGTCAGGGATGATCAGGGCACCGGGGTCCACAGCACGTCGTCGATCCGCGGCACCCCGGTGGCCAGCATCACCAGCCGATCGAATCCCAGCGCGATGCCGCTGGCCGGTGGCATGCGGCTGAGCGCATCCAGCAGGTCGTCATCCAGCGGATAACGCTCACCGTGCACCCGCTGCTTCTCGTCCATCTCGGCCACGAACCGGCGGCGCTGTTCGTCGGCGTCGGTCAGTTCGCCGAAGCCGTTCCCCAGTTCCACCCCGCAGGCATACAGCTCAAACCGCTCGGCGACGCGGGGGTCATCGGGCGCGCGCCGGGCCAGGGCGGCCTCGGGGGCGGGATAGCGGTCCAGGATCGTGGGGCGGCCGTGGCCGAGATGCGGCTCGATCCGGTCCACCAGCACACGGCTGAGGATATCGCCCCAGCTGTCGTCCGCCGCCACCCGCAGGCCGGCCGCGCGGGCCTGCGCGGCCAGGGCATCCCGGTCCGTCTGCCCCTGCACGGTCACGGTGGCCAGCAGGTCGATGCCGGCGTGTTTGGCGAACGCGTCGGCCACCGACAGCCGCTCGGGGTCCGCAAGCGGGTCGCAGGTGCGGTCGCGGAACCGCAGGACGGGCGTCCCGGCGGCCCCGGCGGCCAGCCGCAGCATCGCGGCGCAGTCATCAATCAGCACGCCGTAGGATTCGCCCACCCGGTACCATTCCAGCATGGTGAATTCCGGGCTGTGCAGGGGACCCCGTTCGCGATTGCGCCAGACATGGACGAAGGCCGCGATGCGGGTTTCACCGGCGGCCAGCAGCTTCTTCATGGCGAATTCGGGGCTGGTGTGGAGGTACATCCGCCGCCCCTGCCCGTCATTTCCGATCGCCTCGGTCGCAAAGCCGTGCAGATGCGCCTCGTTGCCCGGACTGATCGCCAAAGCCGCAGGATCCACCTCGGTGAAGCCCTCGGCCTCCAGCCAGCCACGGATCGCCCGCTGGATGCGGTTGCGGGTGATCAGAACAGGCCGACGGTCGGCATGGCGGCCGCGGTCCCACCACGGGGTCTGCGTCGCCGGTGTCGGACGGGGCATCGGCGCACCTCTGGCGATTTCGCGCGTGATGCGCTAAGCACCGCGGCGATAATCCACGCATTCCCAGATCGCAAGAAAGTCGCAAGTGAAAGTCATCGCCTCCAGCCTCCGCAAGGGCAACGTTGTCGAGATCGACGACAAGCTGTATGTCGTGCTGACCGCCCAGAACTTCCACCCCGGCAAGGGCACCCCCGTCACCCAGGTGGACATGCGCCGGATCGCCGACGGCGTGAAGGTCAGCGAGCGCTGGCGCACCACCGAACAGGTGGAGCGCGCCCATGTCGACGAACGCGGCTACGACTTCCTGTATGAGGACGGCGAAGGGTTCCACTTCATGGAGCCCGAGACCTATGAGCAGGTCGTCGCCCCCGCCGACATGGTCGGCGACCAGAAGGCCTATCTGCAGGAAGGCATGCGGGTGTCCCTGCAGGTGTTCAACGGCGCCCCGATCGCGCTGGAACTGCCGCAGAGGATCACCGTCGAGGTCACCGAGACCGAGCCGGTGGTCAAGGGACAGACCGCGTCGTCGTCCTACAAGCCCGCGACCTGCGACAACGGGCTGCGGGTGATGGTGCCCCCCCATATCGGCGCCGGTACGCGGATCGTGATCAACACCGAAGACAACAGCTACGTCGAACGGTCCAAGGACTGAATGCGCCGGGCACCGGCCGGATCGGCCGGGGCCGCGCTTGATCAAAGGACGGTCACACCGCCGCCTTGCTCGACCCCGCCGATCACGGCAGCCAGCGGATAGCCTGCCTCGTGCAGCCGGTCGATCCAGCCCGGCGCCGAGTCCGCCGCGACGGACACCAGCAGCCCGCCGGAGGTCTGCGGATCGCACAGCAGCGCCCGCTGCCAGTCGGGACAGTCGGGCGGCAGCGTGATGTCGTCGCCATAGGCGGCCCAGTTGCGGTGCGAGGCGCCGGTCACGAACCCCGCCTGCGCCAGGTCGTCCGCCCGGCTCAGCCGTGGCAGGGCGGCGCGATCGATCACCAGCCGAACGCCGGACGCCCGCGCGACCTCCAGCCCGTGGCCCAGGATACCGAAACCGGTCACATCGGTGATCGCACGGACCGCCGGATCGTCGGCCAGATCGACCCCGATCCGGTTCAGCAGGGTGGTCGAGGCGATCATCTCGTCGATCCCCGCCTGATCCAGCGCATCCTTCTTGATCGCGGCGGAATAGTGGCCGACGCCAAGCCCCTTGGTCAGGATCAGCACATCCCCGGGCTGTGCATCGGCATTGCGGCGCAGCTTGCCGGGATTGACGATGCCGATCACCGCCAGCCCGTAGATCGGCTCGACCGAGTCGATGGAATGCCCGCCGGCGACCGGAATCCCCGCCTCGGCACAGACCGACTGGCCGCCCTGCAGGATGTCGCGGATGGTGCCGGCCGGAAGCCGGTCGACGGGCATCCCGAGAATCGCCAGCGCCATGATCGGCCGGCCGCCCATCGCATAGATGTCGGAAATGGCATTGGTGGCGGCGATGCGGCCAAAGGCATGGGCATCGTCGACCATCGGCATGAAGAAATCCGTCGTGGCGATCACCGCGGTCTGATCGTCCAGCTGCCACACCGCGGCATCGTCGGCGGTCTCGTTTCCGACGAGCAGCTGCGGGAACATCTGGCCCACGGGCTGGTCGGCCAGCAGTTCGCGCAGGACGGCCGGCGCCAGCTTGCAGCCGCAGCCGCCGCCGTGGGACAGTTGGGACAGGCGGAGATCGGTCTGGGCCATCGGACATCCTTTCGTGGGCGTGCGGCCGTGTGCCGGCGATCACAGATGGGCATTCAGGGCGTCCGTCCCGCGCAGATGTCAACCCGCCGGACACGGGACCGACAGCCTGGCCCGGTTGACCCCGATCCGAACCAGCCCAGGCCGAGTGTTTCTTGACTTGATCCCGGATTGCTCCAAGATGGTCGGACCTATCTTGGTGGACAGGCAACAACGGAGGACCCGATGAACATCGACCTCTCGCGTCGCAGCTTCCTGAAGCTGGCGGGCGCGGGTGTCGCGGCAACATCGCTCGGAGCGATGGGCTTTGGCGAGGCAGAGGCGGCCGAACTTGCGCATGTGCGCGATTTCAAGCTGGTCGCCACGACCGAAGCACGCAACACCTGCCCCTATTGCTCTGTCGCATGCGGCGTCATCCTGTATTCGCGCAAGGACGAGCAGACCGGCAAGAACCGCATCTTCCATATCGAAGGCGATGCGGATCACCCGACCAACCGTGGGACGCTGTGTCCCAAGGGCGCGGCGCTGCGCGGTTTCGTGAATGCCGAGACGCGCCTGACCCAGCCGATGATCCGGCGGGCCGGCGGCACCGCGTTCGAGCCGATCAGCTGGGACGATGCGCTGAACAAGATCGCCCGGACCATGAAGGACGATCGCGACGCGAACTTCATGACCCTGAACGAGGTGGGCATCCCGGTGAACCGGTGGACCACCGCGGGGTTCCTGGCCGCTTCGGCCACCACCAACGAAACGGCCTGGGCGACCTACAAGGTGGTCCGGTCGATGGGTATTGTAGGTTTCGACAACCAGGCACGCGTCTGACACGGCCCCACGGTGTCCAGTTTGGGCCCGACATTTGGCCGTGGAGCGATGACGAACTCCTGGACCGACATCAAGAATACCGACCTTGTGATCGTGATGGGCGGCAATGCCGCCGAAGCCCACCCCTGCGGGTTCAAGTGGGTAACCGAGGCCAAGCACCATCGCGGGGCCAAGCTGATCGTCGTGGACCCCCGGTTCACGCGCACCGCATCGGTGTCCGACTACTATGCCCCGATCCGTCCGGGGACCGACATCGTGTTCCTCATGGCCCTGATCCGGTACATGATGGAGAACGACAAGATTCAGTGGGATTACGTTCGCAACTACACGAACGCGTCGCTCATCGTGAAGGACGAGTTCGGGTGGAAGGACGGGCTGTTCACCGGCTATGACGAGGAAAAGCGCGACTATGACAAGTCGAGCTGGGACTATGTCATCGGCGAGGACGGCTACGCCGAGGTTGACCCGACCCTGGAGAATCCCCGTTGCGTGTGGCAGTTGCTGCGCGCGCATGTCGACGCGTACACGCCCGAGATGGTGGAACGCGTCTGCGGGACACCCAGCGACAGGTTCCTGAAGATCGCGGAAATGATCGGGGAATGCTCGTCGCCCACCAAGACGATGACCTCGATGTACGCGCTGGGCTGGACGCAGCATTCCAAGGGCGCCCAGAACATCCGCGGCATGGCGATGCTGCAGCTGATCCTGGGCAATATCGGGGTCCGGGGCGGCGGGATGAACGCGCTGCGCGGCCATTCCAACATCCAGGGGCTGACAGACATCGGTCTGATGTCCAACCTGATCCCCGGCTATCTGAACATTCCCACGGAAAAGGAACCCAGCTGGGAATCGTACATGAAGAGCCGGGCGTTCAAGCCGCTGCGCCCGAACCAGACCAGCTACTGGCAGAACTATCCCAAGTTCATGGTCAGCTTCATGAAGGCAATGTGGGGTGACGCCGCCACCAAGGAGAACGACTGGGCCTACAACTATCTGCCCAAGCTGGATGTCCCTACCTATGACGTCCTGCGGATGTTCGAGCTGATGGATCAGGGACGCTGCAACCTGTACTTCTGCCAGGGCTTCAACCCGCTGCTGGCCTTCCCCGACCGGGGCAAGGTCACACGGTCGCTGTCCAAGCTGAAGCTGCTGGTGACGATGGACCCGCTGGAAACCGAGACCGCCCGCTTCTGGGAAAACCACGGCGAGCACAATCCGGTGGATTCCGCCGCCATCCAGACCGAAGTGATCCAGCTGCCGTCGTCCTGCTTTGCCGAGGACGAAGGTTCGCTGACCAACTCGGGCCGCTGGCTGCAGTGGCACTGGCCGGGCGCCGAGCCGCCGGGTGACGCCAAGCTGGACACTTGGATCATGGCGCAGATCTTCCTGCGGGTGCGCGATCTGTACCTGAAGGAAGGCGGCGTGTTCCCCGATCCCATCGTGAACCTCACCTGGGATTACGCCGACCCGAACGATCCCACCGCCGAAGAACTGGCGAAGGAGATGAACGGGCGGGCGCTGGAGGACGTCACCGATCCTGCTGACCAGGCCAAGGTGCTGGCCGCCAAGGGCAAGCTGGTGAAGAACTTCACCGAGTTGCGCGACGATGGTTCGACCTCGTGCGGCTGCTGGATCTATTCCGGCTGCTGGAACGAGGACGGCAACAACATGGCGCGGCGGGACAATTCCGACCCCGACGAAACCGGCGCCTATGCCAACTGGTCGTGGAGCTGGCCGGTCAATCGCCGGACGCTGTACAACCGGGCCTCGGCCGATCTGGCGGGCAATCCCTGGGATCCGGAACGTCCGCTGATCTGGTGGACCGGCGAGAAATGGACGGGGTACGACGTCCCTGACATCGCACCCACCGCCAAGCCCGACGAGGTGGGCCCGTTCATCATGAACCAGGAAGGCGTATCGCGCCTGTTCACCCGGGGCATGATGCGGGATGGTCCGTTCCCGACCCACATGGAGCCGTTCGAAAGCCCCATGGCGAACGTGTTCAACGCCAAGATGCGCGGGAACCCGGTCGCGCGCCTATTCGAAAGCGACGTGGCGCATCTGGGCGACAGCACGGAGTTCCCGTTCGTCGCCACCAGCTATCGCCTGACCGAACATTTCCACTACTGGACCAAGCACAACGTGGTGAATGCCTCGCTGCAGCCCGAATTCTTCGTGGAAATCAGCGAGGAGCTGGCCGCGGAGCGCGGAATCACCCGCGGCGGGCAGGTGCGTGTCTGGTCCAAGCGTGGCGAGGTCTGGGCCAAGGCGCTGGTGACCAAGCGGATCAAGCCGATGATCTGCGACGGCAAGACCGTCCATGTCGTCGGAATTCCGCTGCACTGGGGCTTTGTCGGCGCCGCACGCAAGGGGTGGGGGCCGAACAGCCTGACGCCCTTTGTCGGTGACGCCAACATCGAGACGCCGGAATACAAGGCGTTCCTGGTGAACATCGAACCCGCAGTCGGGGAGGCCGTGTCGTGACCGTATCACCCATGATGGACAGCCCGCGGACCGCGGCGGCCAATCCGCCGGTCCAGCCGGTGCAGGGCAATATGGGCCAGGCCGCCGTGGTGCGATCCTCGGCGGGGGGGCCGGTCGCCGCCGAACCCACCGCCCTAACGCCGGTCGCCAAGCTGATCGACGTCAGCAAGTGCATCGGCTGCAAGGCGTGCCAGTCGGCCTGCGTCGAATGGAACGACACCCACCCCGAGATCGGGGCGAATGTCGGGGTCTACGAAAATCCGCTGGATCTGACCCCCGACATGTACACGCTGATGCGGTTCGCCGAATACGACAACCCCGACAGCGGCGACTTCGAATGGCTGATCCGCAAGGATGGCTGCATGCACTGCGCCGAGCCGGGCTGCCTTACGGCCTGCCCCGCACCCGGCGCGATCGTGCAGTATTCGAACGGCATCGTCGACTTCATCCAGGAGAACTGCATCGGTTGCGGCTATTGCGTCAGCGGGTGCCCGTTCGACATCCCGCGGCTGGGTCGGGCGGACCACAAGGCGTACAAGTGCACGCTGTGTTCCGACCGGGTCGCCGTCGGCCAAGGACCGGCCTGTGCCAAGGCGTGCCCGACCAAGGCGATCACCTTCGGCACCAAGGACGACATGACCGCCCTGGCGGCCGAGCGGGTCGAGGATCTGAAGTCACGCGGCTACGACAATGCCGGGATCTACGATCCTGAAGGCGTCGGGGGGACGCATGTCATGTACGTCCTGCACCACGCCGACAAGCCCGGCATCTACAACGATCTGCCGGAAAATCCGCAGATCGCCGGGGTTGTCGAGAACTGGAAAGGTCCCACCAAGACCTTCGGCCTGGCTGCGATGGGGCTCGCCGCGGTGGGCAGCCTCGTGATGGGGCTGATGACCCGCAGTGACGTGGAGGCCGAAGACGAACAGAGGGCCGCTGACATGGTCGACCGCGCGGCCGACCCGGCGGCACCACCGGAGGAGCAGGTCTGATGGCGCGTCGCGTCTATTCCGAGCCCGGCGACCGGATCGTGTCCCGCGATCCGGTCGAGGTCAAACGCTATGGCGGGCTGACCCGGCTGAACCACTGGGTGACGGCAATAACCCTGATCCTGCTGGCGCTGTCCGGTTTCGCCTTCTTCGATCCGTCCCTCTACTGGCTGTCGGGACTGTTCGGCGGCGGCGAGACCACGCGCTGGCTGCACCCCTTCATCGGGATCGTGCTGTTCCTCAGCTTCATGCTGCTGTTCCTGCAGTTGTGGCGCTACAATATCATGCGGCGCGAGGATCTGGTCTGGCTGTCCAACTTCCGTGACGTGGTTTCCGGGCATGAAGAACGTTTGCCGGAACTCGGAAAGTACAATTTCGGGCAGAAATTTGTCTTCTGGGCGATGTTCTGGCTGATCCTTGTGCTGATCATCTCTGGCGTGATGATCTGGTACCAGTTCTTTCCCGACCTTGTTTCCGTCGAGACCCGTCGGATCGCTCTGCTGACCCACTCGGTCTCCGCGGTGCTGATCATCCTGACCCTCATCCTGCACATCTTCGCGGCCTTCTGGACCCGGGGAACCCTGCAGGCGATGGTCTCGGGCCGGGTGACCGGGGGCTGGGCCTGGCGGCACCACCGCAAGTGGCTGCGGGAACTGGCTAGACGCCAACGGGCCGATCCGGCAGAGTGACCCCTCACGGCGCTCGCCCGGGGGAACGATGACGCAGGACGTCCAGCCCAGACCTGACATGATCGGCGGCGTACCCACGCCGCCGTTGGCCATTCTGCCCCAACCCGAACGGCTGTTCGCGGCACGGGCGGATCGATTTGCCTTCTTGGCCGAAACATCGAAGCTGGGACCGTATCTGCGTTTCCTCGCCGAACTGTCACGGGTGCAGGACAGGATGTGCCGATCCCTGCCCGCCCCCGCTGCTTTGCCCGCCGATCGAATTGCGCTGGCCCGTTCATCCCGGATGCCGCCGATTGATAGACATGCGCTGATCGACGATCCGAACCTGACCACTACCCTTGAACAGTTCTGTCGCGAGGCCGACGGCATCGACATGCCGGCCCCGGCACGGCTCGCGTTGCAGGCGCTGACTGCCGCAACCAACGATGACCGGCGCTGGCTGGTCGGGAATGTCCTGGACGACGCCGTTCCGGCCGACAGCGCAGCGCCGCATCTGTTCGTGGCGGCTGCGATCCAGGTGCATTTGGGCCGTATGGCTGCCGCGCTCGACGCCGGCCAGCTGGTTGCGATCCGCACCGGCGTCTGTCCATCCTGCGGCGGCAAGCCCGTGTCCTCGGTCGTCATTGGAATCCAGGGCGCCGAAGGCACCCGCTATGCTGTGTGCAACTGCTGTCAGACGCAGTGGAACGAGGTTCGGGTGAAATGCCTGTGCTGCGGATCGACGAAAGGGATCGGTTTCCGGTCGCTGGACGACGGTTCCGGCGAGGCGACGATCAGGGCAGAAACCTGCGAGGAATGCGGATGCTGGGTCAAGCAGATGCTGCAGACCCGCAACCCCTCGCTCGACCCGGTGGCCGACGATGTCGCCAGCATGGGGCTGGACGCCCTGATGCAGTCGGAGCCCTGGCGCCGCGGCGGCCTCAACCCCTTTCTGATCGGCTACTGATGCAGGCGCTGCGCGACCTGCCGTCACTCGACCGGCTTCTCGCCGGCTCGGCGCAGGACCTGACACACCGACACGGACGCGCTGCCGTTACGGACGCCCTGCGCGCCACGCTGGACGCCGCGCGCGATACCATACGCGCCGGGGGGGCGGCACCGAGTGCCGCAGCGCTGGTCCGGTCCGCCGGCGAACGGCTGGACGCCGAGACGATCAGCAGTTTGCGTCCGGTGATCAACCTGACCGGAACCGTGCTGCACACCAACTTGGGCCGAGCCGTGCTGGCCGAGGCCGCCATCGCCGCGGCGGTAGACGCAATGCGCCATCCCGTTGCGCTGGAATACGATCTGGGCACCGGCCGCCGGGGTGAGCGGGACGATCACGTCTCGCAGCTTCTGTGCGACCTGACCGGCGCCGAGGCGGCCACGGTCGTCAACAACAATGCCGCCGCTGTCCTGCTGGTGCTCAACGCACTGGCGCGGGGGCGCGAGGCGATCGTGTCGCGGGGCGAACTGGTCGAGATCGGCGGGTCGTTCCGCATCCCCGACATCATGGCACGAGCGGGCGTGACGCTGATCGAAGTGGGCACCACCAATCGCACTCATGCGCGGGACTATCGCGACGCGGTTACTGATCGTTCCGCCCTGATGATGAAGGTTCACCCGTCCAATTACCGGATCGAGGGCTTCACGGCTGCGGTGCCGGCGGACGACCTCGCCGCCATCGCGCGCGAGGCGCGGCTGCCGATGGTGCATGACCTCGGGTCCGGGACGCTGGTCGATCCCGCCCGTTGGGGCCTGCCGGCGGAAACGACGGTCGCACAGGCGGTGGCCGAAGGCGCCGATCTCGTGACGTTCTCTGGCGACAAGCTGCTGGGCGGCCCCCAGGCCGGCTTCATCGTCGGACGGGCCGAGCTGATCAAGCAGATCAACCAGGACCCGCTCAAACGGACGCTGCGGGTCGACAAGATCCGCCTTGCAGCGATCGCGGCGACCTTGCGACTGTATCGCGATCCGGACCGTCTCGCCGAACGGCTGCCGACCCTGCGCCTGCTGACTCGCACGCGGGACGATATCGCGGCGCAGGCCCGTCGGTTGAGGGGCCCGGTCGGCGCCATGCTGCCGGACCATCAGCTGGACGTCGTCGATTGCATGAGCCAGATCGGATCGGGCGCGATGCCCGTCGAGACATTGCCGTCGGTAGCACTGTCGTTGCGCGGTCACGGGGGCGATGCGCCGGACCGGCTGGCCGCGCGACTGCGGGCACTGCCGGTGCCGGTCATCGGGCGCATCCGGGACGGTGCCCTGCTGCTCGATCTGCGTTGCCTGACCGATGACGGGGCGCTGCTGGGCACCCTTTCGCATCTATGATCGTCGGCACGGCCGGACATATCGACCACGGCAAGACTGCGCTGGTGCGGGCGCTGACCGGGGTCGACGCAGATCGGCTGGCCGAGGAAAAGGCCCGCGGGATCACCATCGAACTGGGATTCGCCTATGCCGATCTGGGCGGCGGGGCAATTACCGGCTTTGTCGACGTGCCGGGGCATGAACGGTTTGTCCATACCATGCTCGCCGGGGCCGGCGGGATCGACATGGCCCTTCTGGTGGTGGCCGCGGACGACGGGGTGATGCCGCAGACGCGCGAGCATCTGGCCATCCTGGATCTGCTCGGCGTGCACCGTGGCATCGTCGCCCTGAGCAAGGCGGATCTGGCCGGGCCGGAACGTCGCGCCGACGTGACGGCGCAGATCCGGGCGCTGCTCGACGAAACCGGACTGGCGCAGTCCGATGTGATCCCCGTGTCATCGATCACCGGCGAAGGGGTCGGGCAACTGAGGGACGCGCTTGCGGCGGCGGAGGCGGCAACCGTGGCCCGTAGCGCGACCGGCAGGTTCCGGATGGCGGTCGATCGCAGCTTTACGCTGAAGGGCGCGGGGACCGTGGTGACCGGGACCGTCCAGACCGGACGCGTCTCGGTCGGAGACACGGTCGTCATCTCTCCGGCCGGGCTGTCCGGCCGGGTGCGGGCGATCCATGCCCAGAACCAGCCAGCGGCGACCGGGCTGGCCGGGCAGCGCTGTGCCGTGAACCTGGCGGGCGAGGCGATCAGCCGCGACAGTATCCATCGCGGCGACGTGGCGCTTGACCCTGTGCTGCATGTACCCACCGACCGGATCGACGCCGTGCTGCGGGTGCTGCCGTCCGAGCCCAAGCCGATCTCGACGTGGTTCCCCGCGCGGCTTCACGTCGGTGCCGTGGAAACGGGGGTCCGGATCGTCCCCCTGGGCGGTGACCTAGGGCCCGGGGATAGCGGGCCGGTTCAGCTGGTGCTGGACCGCCCTATCGCCGCCATGGTGGGCGAACGGTTTATTCTGCGCGACGTCTCGGCTCGGCGGACGCTGGGCGGGGGCGACTTCCGCGACCTGCGCGCCCCGGCGCGCCGTCGCCGCACACCCGAACGACTACAGGTGATCGCCGCAAACGGGACGACCGACCCGGAAGTCGCACTGAATGACCTGCTGGCCTTGCCGCCCCATTTCGTGGAGCTCGACGGGTTTGCCCGGGATCGGGCGCTGTCGGACGAAATCGTGGCACGGCTCGCCACCGCGCAGCACACGATCAATGCCGGGGACACGACCCTGGTCATGGCGGCCGACACGATCCGCGGTCTGGACGCGATGCTGATCGACAGGCTGTCGACATTTCACGTGGAACATCCCGAGATGCAGGGCATCGGTCGCGAGCGCTTGCGCCTGGCGCTGACGCCGCGCCTGCCTCCCGCGGCCTTCACGGATTACCTGTCCAGCCGGTCTCGAGACGGCGTGATCGTGGTCGAGGGCGGGTTCGTGCGGCTGGCCGGACATACCGCCCGACTGTCCCCAGCAGACGACGCGCTCCTGGACAGGCTGCTGCCCCATCTGGGCGGCGCTGCCCGCTTCCGCCCGCCACGGGTCCGGGATCTCGCGACCGAAATGGACGTGCCAGAGGCGGATGTCCGCCGGGTCATGCGCATGGCCGCCCGCCAGGGACGGGTGGACCAGTTGCGCCACGACCATTTCTTCCTGCGAACGACAACGGCAGAGATGGTGCGGATCATCGCCGACGTGCAGCGATCAGCCGAGGACGGCTGGGTCACCGCCGCCGCGTTCCGCGACAGGCTCCAGAACGGGCGCAAGGTGGCGATCGAACTGCTCGACTTTTTCGACCGGCATGGCGTAACACTGAGGCGCGGCGATCTGCGGCGCATCAACCCACATCGCGCAGACATGTTCGCCGACGGGCTCTGAGGTGGACCGGCCCTGAGTTGGAGGAGAATCGTCCCCGGTGGGGCGGCCGGACTTCAAATCCGGTTGGGGCAGCGCGCCTGTCCCGGGTGGGTTCGACTCCCATTCTCCTCCGCCAGTCCGGCCCATGCAGCCGGCACCCCTCATCCGGCGAGGTCGACACCGCGTGCGGTCGGCGGCTGCCACGTCTTGGACTCCGGCAATGCGCCCGCGGGGTTGGTGCCGATCATCGATCCGCCCAGACCGCCGGTCCAACCTGTCGAGCCCTCGTTGCCGGGGGCGGTCCCGTCAGCGTTCTCCTGTTCGGGTTCGGTCGCCGCGGTCGCTACGCCGTCCGAGCCGGCGCCATCCTGCGCGGCAACCGCGACTGTCGCCTCGTCGGCTCCCTCGCTCGACTGCGCTGACGCAGGATCGCCCTGCCCTTCGTCCTGGTCGAACAGAAAGACCGGGGTGATCGCAGGTGCACCGGCAATGGCTGCCACTTCCTCCGGCGTCAAGCCGATGCCGACCTGTGATTTTGCCTGTACCGTCGACGCATACTGGCGCGCGGCGGCAGCCTGATCCTCGGCAGTGGCCGCAGCGTCCTGCTGTTCCTCATCCTCAGGTGCCTGCCCCGCAGCTGCCGCCGGGGTGGTCGCTGCAGTTGCCGCCGTGTCGCGGACCGGATCGGTGGATGCGTCCGGGGGAGAGGTGTTGGCGTTCTGCGGGCCAGGCTGCTGATCATTCACGCTGACGCCGGCAGCGTCCGCCGCAGAGGCGTCCGGATCGGCCATGGTCGGGGTGGCCAGCGCTTCCTGCGTGCTCGCCGGCATCTCGGTCTGAGCAGGTTCGAGCGCGCCCGGGGCGATCTCTGCCGGAGCCGGGGCACCCGTCTCGGCCGGCGTCGAGACGATCTGCTGGTCGTCACTCGCCAGACTGGCGGCGCCGGCCTGCTCTTCTGTTCCGGCTGAGGGCTGTGTGGACGGAACCTGCACCGTGTCCGCAGGCGCGGCGGCGCTGCCGGGTTCCTGCAGGGGTACGGTCATTTGCGTGTTCTGTGCTGCTGCGGGGGCGGTCAGCAGCGCAAGGCTGAGCAAGAGATGAGGCGTGAACTTCGGCATCGGACTGGCTTTCTTCTGCGGGTCTGGCGCGAGGCGGCCAGCTTCAGACTAGCGCGGCATCATCCGCCCGTCACGAGTCTTGTCACCGCACCGACGCTGCTGGTGCTGGCCGCTCTCTCCCTGCCCTGCGATGGCGCGGCGCACCTTGTGGGCGCGCCCGCCGCCGCCGTCATGGCAGGTCGTCGGCGCTGCGGATCACCTTGCTGAGCAGACCGTAGTCGATGGCTTCCTGGGTATTCAGCCAGAAGTCCCGCTCCGTGTCGGCAGCAACGCGGTCGATCGACTGCCCGGTGGCATCCGCAAAGATCTGGTTCAGGCGGTCCCGCATCAGACGCAGCTGCTCGGCCTGGATCATCATGTCGGAACTGGTGCCGCCGATCCCGCCCGAGGGCTGGTGGATCAGGAACCGCGTGTTGGGCAGGCAGAACCGGTTTTCCCGCTTTGCACCGACAAAGATCAAGGCCCCCGCACTGGCGACCCAGCCTGAGCCGATGGTCCGCACCGGGGGGCGGATGAAACGGATCACGTCGTGGATCATGTCGCCGGATTCGACGTGCCCACCGGGCGAGGAGATCAGGACGTTAATCGGCTTGTCGCTGTCCTCGGCCAGGGCCAGCAGGTGCGACACGGTGCGCTGCGCCAGCTTGTCGTTGATCGTCCCGGCAACGATCACGGTGCGCGACCGGAAATACAGCTTGTCGATTGCAGGGCTTTGCGGAAGGCCCAGATCCTCGCCCTGTTGCCCGTCCTCGCGCGGCCGCTCATCGTCGTCATCATCGTCATCGTCGTCGAGGCGGTGGCGCAGCATCATCGATCCTTTCACGTGAACGGCAGCGGACGCGATCGTTCCGCCGCCGTCTTACCTAGGCAGGGTTTGAAGGTCCGTAAAGGACCCGATCGCCCGCGGCGCGGCAATGTCCGGTCGCTGCCAAACCCCGAGCAGGACCGAGGGACGTCAATTCTGCTGCGAGGTCGCCGGCTGGGCAGTCTTCTCGGCGGGCATCGACGACACCCCCACCTGTGCCGCACGCAGCAAGCGGTCATGCAGCATGAAACCGTTCGCCATAACCTGGATGATGCTGCCGGCGGTCGTGCCGGGCACCGCCGCCTCGAACATCGCCTCGTGCACCTTCGGGTCGAAACGGTCCCCGATGGCAGGGTTCACGACGACAACGCCGTGCTTCGTCAGAACGTTCGTCAGTTCACGCAAGGTCAATTCCACACCCTCGATCAGGGCCGCGTTCGACTCGGTTCTTTCGCCCGCCGCATCCAGTGCGCGGCTGAGGGCGTCGTGGACCGGCAGCAGGTCACGCGTCAGACGAGAACCGCCATATTGTTCCGCCTCGCGCCGGTCCTTCTCGGCCCGCTTGCGCGCGTTTTCGGCATCCGCCAGGGCGCGCATGAAGCGATCCCGATAATCGTCGCGCTCGGCCTCGAGCGCCTGAATCCGGCCGTCGTCGCCGTCCCGATCGGCCGCGTCCAGCGCGCCATCCTCGTCATATTGCTGATCGAGATCGCCGGTCTCGATCTGCCCGGTCAGTGTATCGTTCATTCGTCCTACCCTTTTCGGCCGGACAGCACCCGGCCGACAAGCTGCGCGGTGTAGTCCACAATCGGAACGATCCGGCCATAGTTCAACCGTGTCGGACCGATCACCCCGACAGCGCCCACTATTCGTCGATCAGCGTTCATATATGGCGAAACGACGAGAGAGGAACCCGAAAGTGAAAAAAGCTTGTTTTCGGACCCGATGAAAATCCGGACGCCCTCGCCCTCTTCCGCCAGTTCCAGGAACTGGGCGATGTCGCGCTTTCTCTCCAGGTCGTCGAACAGCACCCGGACACGGTCCAGATCGGCGGATTCGTTGGCCAGCAGATTGGCGCGTCCCTTGACGATCAGGCGGGGATCCGGCGCGTCCGAATCCCACATCGCCAGCCCGGCAGAGACCAGATCGGCGGCAAGCCGGTCGATCTGCTGCCGGTTCTGCGCGATGGCGTCGCCCAGACTGGCCCGCAATTCGGCGAGCGTGCGGCCTTCGGCCTGCGCATTCAGGAAGTTGGCCGCTTCGCGCATCGAACTCGGCGTCTGGCCCGGCGGGGGGCTGAACACCCTGTTCTCGACCCGCCCGTCGGCGAAGACCAGAATGACCAGGGCACGACCGGGGGCCAGGCTGACGAACTCGATATGACGGACCGGGGCCTCCTGCTTGGGCATCAGGACGACGGAGGCGCCCTGTGTCATCATCGACAGGGCGGTGCTGACGCGATCCAGCAGGACCGGCGTGTCCGGGTCATCATGCCCCAGCGTTTCCTCGATCCGCGCGCGGTCCGCCGGGGCAACGGGATCGATCTCCATCAACCCGTCCACGAAAAGGCGCAGGCCCAGATGGGTGGGCTGCCGACCGGCGGAGACATGGGGACTGTCCAGCAGGCCCAGGAACTCGAGATCCTGCATGACGTTGCGGATGGTCGCGGCGGACACCGACATGCCACGGGTCAGCGTGCGCGATCCGACCGGCTCGCCGGTTTCCAGATACCCCTCGACGACCCGGCGGAACACCTCACGCGAGCGGTCGTTCAGGTCGGAAAGCAGATCGCGGCTGTTCATGGAACCGTCGGGGTGCAAGGTCATGTGAGACAGGCTGCTAGGGTTGCGGTCAGGGCGGGGGCGCCTGTATCTGACGAGCATCATCCTGAAAGGACACTGCATGCGCCCCTCTGGCCGAAATCTAGACCAACTGCGCCCGATTTCAATCGAAACCGGCGTCATGCGGCATGCAGAGGGGTCCTGCCTGATCAAGTGCGGCGACACGCATGTGCTGTGTTCGGCGTCGATCGAGGACAGGCCCCCGCCGTTCCTGCGGGGCACCGGACAGGGCTGGGTCACCGCGGAGTACGGGATGCTGCCCCGTGCGACCACCACCCGGAACCGGCGCGAGGCCGCGGCGGGCAAGCAGGGCGGTCGGACGGTCGAGATCCAGCGACTGATCGGACGCGCCCTCCGGGCCGGGGTTGACCGCCAGGCGTTGGGCGAACGGCAGATCGTGGTCGACTGCGACGTCATCCAGGCCGACGGGGGCACCCGCTGCGCCGCGATCACCGGGGGATGGGTCGCGCTGCGCCTGGCGGTGAATAAGCTGCTCGCCGTCAAGATGGTGACCGTCGACCCGATCCTGGATCACGTTGCCGCAGTCAGCTGCGGAATCTATGCCGGTCAGCCCGTCGTCGACCTCGATTACGCCGAGGACAGCGTCGCGGGCACCGACGGGAATTTCGTCGTGACCGGTGCGGGTCGGCTGATCGAGGTTCAGATGTCAGCCGAAGGATCGACGTTCTCGCGCACGGAACTGGACCAGTTGATGGAACTTGTTGATCAGAGCCGCGCGACGCTGATCGACGCACAGAAGTCCGCGGTCGCATGAGACGGTTGACCGAGCGGCGCCTGCTGGTCGCGACGCACAATGCCGGAAAGCTCGACGAGTTGCGCGCCCTATTCGCCCCTCACGGGATCGACGTTGTCGGTGCGGCCGAACTGGGTCTGGCGGAACCCGAGGAAACCGAAATGACGTTTCTGGGCAATGCCCGGATAAAGGCGCGCGCCGCGATGCAGGCGACGGGCCTGCCCGCGCTTGCGGACGACAGCGGGATCTCGGTTGACGGGCTGGACGGGGCGCCTGGCGTCCACACGGCGGACTGGGCGGAAACCCAGACGGGCCGCGATTTCATGCAGGCGATGACCCGCACATGGCGAGAACTGGAGGCCCGTGCCGTTCCAGAGCCGCGGACGGCGAAGTTTCACGCAACCTTTGTCCTGGTCTGGCCCGACGGACATGAGGAAGTTTTCGAGGGCGTTGTAGCGGGCCGGCTGGTCTGGCCCGTCCGCGGCGAGCTTGGCCATGGCTACGATCCCATGTTCGTGCCGGATGGACAGGATCGGACCTTTGCCGAGATGAGTGCAGAGGAGAAGAACCGCATCAGTCACCGGGCCGACGCCTTCCGCAAGCTGCAGGCGATTTTCGAGTGACGTGCTGGCCTCTTTGCCAGAGCCGCTGCGCACTCCCGCTGCACCTGTAAGGGCCCACGCATTGATATGCCCTTGGAACGGACTAGCTAAACGGTCTGATCCGCCGGCGATGAGATCGGGATGGCGGAAGTATGACTGAGGAACGGGAACACGCCAAATTGTTGCATTTGCAACCATCTCACGAGCACGAACCTGTCCGACAACTTTCCTCCGTCGCGGAGGATTGGCGCGCCGGCGGGTTCGGGCTGTACGTTCATTGGCCGTTCTGCGCCGCCAAGTGCCCCTACTGTGACTTCAACAGCCACGTGGCGCTCACCATCGACGAACCGCGCTGGACCGCCGCGTTCCGTGCCGAGATCGCGCGCGTGGCGACCCAGGTTCCCGGACGGGTCCTGAACAGCATTTTTTTCGGCGGGGGCACGCCGTCGCTGATGTCGCCCGAAACCGTCTCCGCCATCATTGAGGCGGCGCGATCGGCCTGGCCGGCGGCGAACGACATCGAGGTCACGCTGGAGGCAAATCCCACCAGCGTCGAGGCGGAGCGATTCCGGGGCTATCGCGACGCCGGCGTGAACAGGCTGTCGATGGGCGTCCAGGCCTTGCACGATGCGGATCTGCACCGGCTGGGACGACAGCACAGCGCTGCCGAGGCGCGCGCCGCATTCGACATCGCGCGGCAGACATTCGACCGGGTCAGCTTCGATCTCATCTATGCTCGACAAGGGCAGACGCGTAGTGCCTGGCGCCGGGAGCTGAACGACGCGCTGGCGATGGCGGCAGACCACCTGTCGCTGTACCAGCTGACTATCGAGCCCGGCACCGCGTTCGGGATGCGCCATGCGGCAGGACAATTGAATGATCTGCCGGACGAAGACCTCTCCGCAGACATGTACTTCGACACGCAGGAGATCTGCGACCATCACGGCTATGCCGGCTACGAAATCTCCAACTACGCGGCGGTCGGGTCGGAATGTCGCCACAACCTGATCTACTGGCGCCAAGGTGACTGGGCAGCTGTTGGGCCCGGTGCCCATGGTCGGCTGAGTCTGGGCGAGTACCGGCGCGCCACCGAAGCGATTCGTGCACCCGGCGCTTGGCTGAAGGCAGTCGAGGCGCAGGGCAGCGGCGACTTGGCGGCCGTCGATCTGTCGCGCAGCGATCGGGCCGTGGAATACATGCTGATGTCGATGAGGCTGGGCGAGGGAATGGACATGGCCCGGTTCGCCCGCCTGAACGGCACAGCCGTCGACGCGGATCGCGTAGCGTCCCTTGCGGAGCTGGGGCTGGTCACCGTTGCCGACGGTCGTCTGAGGGCGACCGCCACGGGTCGGCCGGTGCTGAACGCCCTGCTGCGCGAACTTGCGCCCTAGGCGGATCCCCCGAGAAGCTGGCACAACCGGTCGAGCTGATCCAGGTCACGATAGGTAATCGTCACGCGGCCACCGTCCTGTCCGGCCTGATCGATGCGGACACGCATCTTGAGTTGGGCACCAAGGTCCGCCTCCAGCGACCTGGTATCGGCATCCTTGGCGGGTTCCCGGCGCGGTGCACGGGCAACGGGCGAGGCGCCCTGATCCCGCACGAGCTGTTCGGTTTCGCGCACCGACAGGCCTTTTTCCACCACCCGACGCGCAAGCCCCACGGGATCATCCGCCGTGATCAGGGCCCGTGCGTGGCCAGCCGTCAGACTGTCGTCGCGCAGCATGGCTTGCACCTGCTCCGGCAGGTTCAGCAACCTGAGAACGTTCGAAATGTGGCTGCGGCTCTTGTTCAAGGCTTCGGCGAGCTTCTCCTGCGTGTGCCCGAACCGGTCCATGAGCTGGCGATACGACGCGGCCTCTTCGATCGCGTTCAGATCGGCGCGCTGAATGTTCTCGATCAGCGCGACTTCCAGCACCTCGGCGTCGTCCAGATGGCTGACGATCACAGGCAGGTCGTGCAGTTGCGCGATTTGAGCGGCGCGCCACCGTCGCTCACCCGCGACGATCTGATAGAGATCACCGCCATCCGGATGCGGCCTGACAATCAGGGGCTGCAATACGCCGCGGCTTCGCAACGACTCAGCCAACTGCTGCAGCTGCTCCGGCTTGAAATCACGACGCGGCTGGGCCGGGTTCGGGATCAGCTGTTCGGTTGGCAGTCTTTGGGACGCGGGGACGGGCGCGTCCGGGGTCAGTGCCACGTCCGCCATCAAGGCCGACAACCCGCGCCCCAAGCCACGACGTTCGGATTTTCGATCAGACATTCTGCTTGCCTCGGGCTGGATGTTTTCTGCGCTGCAGGAATTCCTTTGCAACAGCGCGGTACGCGGCGCTGCCCTTGGAACCCGGATCGTAATGGATGACCGGCTTTCCGTGCGACGGGGACTCGGAAACCCTTACATTGCGGGGGATCACCGTGGAGAAGACCAGCTCTCCCAAGGTGGACCGCGCGTCAGCCTCGACCTGAATGGCAAGATTGTTTCGATTATCCGACATCGTCAGCAGAACGCCTTCGATCCGCAGATCGGGATTGGCGGACTGGCGCACCTCGCGGATGGTGAGCAGCAGTTGCGACAACCCTTCAAGAGCATAGAACTCCGCCTGCAGTGGCACGAGCACGCTCTGCGCCGCGACCATGGCGTTCAATGTCAGCAGACCGAGCGCCGGGGGGCAGTCGATCAGCACGAACTCGCTCTTCGACTGCGATACGGCCTGCCGCAACAATTTCGTCCGGCTGCTCCGCGCCGAGAGGTCGATATCGGCCGAGGACAGGTCCGCGTTGGCGGGCACGATCGACAGGCGGGGAATCGCCGTGTCGCGTACAGCATCGGCCAACCCGGCTTCGCCCGTCAGCAGATCATAGCTGCTCGGTTCGCGCTGATCGGGATCCAGTGAAAGGCCCGTCGAGGCGTTGCCCTGCGGGTCCAGGTCGACCAACAGCACGCTGTGCCCAAGATCGGCTAAGGCGGCGCCGAGGTTGATGGCGGTGGTAGTTTTTCCCACACCACCTTTTTGATTGGCAATGGCGACGATTGCGGGTTCAGGCATGCCGGATGTCCGAGAGCTGCAGGATGGCTGCGCCGGGCCGGGTTCGGCTCGGATGAACATTCAGGGTGAATCGCCAGTCATTCCGCACCGAATCTACCTCGTTCTGCCATGCCTCGCCCTTCATGAGCCAAGCGGTTCCGTGGGGGGCGAGATGCCGCGCCACGTATGGCACGAGCCTCTCGAGTGGAGCAAGCGCACGGGCACTGATATGTTCTGCTGTTGCGGGAATGCGCTGTTCGATGCGCATGTTCGTGACGCGCACGTTAGGCAGATCGAGTTCGCGCGAGCAGGTTCGCAGGAAGGCGCACTTTCGGGCATCCGCCTCGAGCAGTTCAACACTCATTGTGGGACGGAGAATGGCGAGTACAAGCCCGGGCAACCCGCCGCCCGAGCCGAGATCCAGCCAAGAGGGCGCTTCAGGGGCGACATCGGCGAGTTGTGCGCTGTCCAGAATGTGTCGATCCCACAGGTCGGTGAGCGTGCTTGCTGCCACCAAGTTTATCGACGGACTCCATTTCTTGACCAGAGCGGCATAGCAGCGAAGCTGCGCTTCACGTGAAGCAATCACGCGGATTGACGAGACTGGCGTCTGATCAATGCGAGCAGCAGCGTCAGGGCAGCGGGTGTCATGCCCTCGATCCGCGCAGCTTGGGCGATTGTTTCAGGCTGAGAAGCCGACAACTTCTGCTTCAGTTCACCGGATAATCCGGACACTGTTCCGAAAGCGAAGTCGGGTGGTATGGCAATCGCCTCTTCCCGCCTCAGCGCATCCGCGTCACGAGCTTGCCGGTCCGTGTACTGGGCATAGAGCGCATCCCGCTGTAGCTGCTCGACGATAAGGGCGTCCACCCTTGCGAGATCGCTGTCGAGAGCCGCGATCCGGTCGTGGGATGTGCCCGCCTGACCAAGCAGCGCGTAAAGGGAGCGCCGCTGCCCGTCGGCACGAACCTCTATTCCACGTGCGCCGAGTTCGGCCGGGGTGAAGACTGTATTCTTGGCGATGGCCTCGGCCCGGCGATACTCGCGGACCTTCCTTTCATGGTGATGCCACCGTTCGTCGCGAACGATACCCAGCTCCCTGCCGAACTGCGTCAGCCGCTGGTCGGCATTGTCTGCCCGCAGGGACAGCCGGAACTCGGCCCGCGACGTGAACATGCGGTAGGGCTCAGAGACACCGCGTGAGGTCAGATCGTCGATCATCACCCCGATATAGCTCGACGTCCGGGAGAAGATGGCGGGCGCGCGCGACGCGACGGATCGGGCCGCATTGAGTCCCGCCACCAGCCCTTGTGCCGCAGCCTCCTCATAGCCCGTGGTACCGTTGATTTGCCCGGCCAAGTACAAGCCGGGCACGCGCTTGAGTTCCAAGGTAAGCTTCAAGGCGCGCGGGTCGACATAATCATACTCCACGGCGTAACCGGGTTGCAGGATCTCGGCTTCCTCGAGACCCCGCATCGTTCGCACGTAATCGCACTGAACCTCCTCGGGCAGGGATGTCGAGATGCCATTCGGGTAGACGATATCGCTGTCCCAGCCTTCCGGTTCCAGGAAAACCTGGTGCGAGCGCTTGTCGAAGAAGCGCACGACCTTGTCTTCAATCGAGGGACAGTACCGCGGGCCAACGCCTTCGATGCGGCCGCCATACATCGCGGACCGGTCGAGATTATCCCAGATGATGCGGTGTGTCTCCGCATTCGTGTGGGTGATCGCGCATGTGACCTGAGGCGCAACAGGACCTTCGCTGAGATAAGAAAACATGACCGGGTCCTCGTCTCCCGGCTGCTGCTCCAGCCGATCCCAGTCGATGGTCCTCCTCGCAAGGCGCGGGGGGGTCCCCGTCTTCAATCGTCCCAGCGGCAGACCCAGTCGCAGCAATTCCGCCGCCAAGCCTACGGAAGCAGACCCACCCCAGCGTCCCGCGCGTCGGCTCTGGTCCCCTGTGTGAATGACACCGTTGAGGAAAGTTCCGGCGGTGACAACAACGGCGCCGGCGCCGATCTCGCTCCCCTCTGAAAGGACGATGGCCCGAACTCGTCCCGCAGCGTCCCGCAGGAGTTTCGTGACCTCGCCGGCAAGGACGTCCAGCCGGTCGTGATCCAGGACCAAGTCGTTGACCGCGATCTTGTACAAGTCCCGATCCGCTTGCGCTCTTGGGCCCTGCACTGCTGGTCCCTTGCGTCGGTTCAGCAGACGGAACTGGATGCCAGCCCTGTCGGCGGCCAACCCCATGATCCCGTCAAGTGCATCTATTTCTCGAACGAGATGTCCCTTTCCGAGCCCCCCGATTGCCGGATTGCACGACATTGTTCCAATGTCAGCGCTGCGCATCGTGACCAGCAGCGTCGCCGCACCTGTTCGGGCGGATGCAGCTGCCGCCTCGACACCGGCGTGACCGCCTCCGATAACCACGACCTCGTAGGATTGCTTCACGTGAAACTACTTCCCGATGCAGAACGCTGAAAATACCTCGTCTAGATAGTCTTCGACGCCGATTTCGCCAACCACTTCACGCAGCGCGGTCGACGCAACGCGTATATTGTCGGCAACCAGCTCCGCTGACAGCCCCGCCTCCACGTCCAGCGCCGCGAGAGCTCGCTCCAGAGCGCTGGCCTGCCGGTGGCGGGTCACCAGACCGGCGGACGATACCCGCTCGGTCAGCAGCGATCTTATCGTATCGAGAACCTCGCGCACACCCTGACCTGTCACGGCCGAAATATCCCCGCCCTCGGTCAGGTCAGCCTTGGACCGCAGGCACAGATCCCCGTCCCGCCACAATCGAGCCGATCTCGTTCCGCTCTCCGAGAGGTGGATGCGAAGATCGGCGGCCGCCGCGCGCGACTCGGCACGCTCGATACCCATCCGCTCCACGACGTCCTTGGTCTCACGCAGACCCGCGGTGTCAAGAAAAGTCACGGGCAGTCCACCAAGATCCACCCTGACTTCCAGAACATCTCTGGTTGTGCCCTCGATAGGGGTAACCAGCGCGACCTCGCGGCGCGCGATGGCATTCAGCAGAGAGGACTTGCCGGCATTGGGCGGACCTACAATTGCCACCTCGAAACCGGTCCGGATCTGCTCTGCCGCTGGAAACCCCGCGAGCTGCTCTTCGATTCTGCCCCGAACCTCGCGCAGCAACGCGACAGCTTCCACCGCCAGATCATCGGGCAGCTCTTCGTCGGCAAAGTCGATCGACGCCGCCACCAGGGCGCCCGCGCGGACGAGCTTGCTGCGAAGGTCAGTCGCCCAATCCTGCAAGGCGCCGCCGGCATTGCGAATGGCCTGACGATGCTGCACCTCGGTTTCGGCCGCCAGCAGATCCGCCAGCCCCTCTGCCTCGGTCAGATCCATCCGGCCGTTCAGAAAGCCGCGATGGGTGAATTCACCGGCATCGGCATGCCGCGCACCCAGGCTATCCAGCCTGACCTGCAGTAACCTGACCACTACCGGTGCCCCGTGGAGCTGGAACTCAACAACCTCCTCGCCCGTAAAGCTGGATCCGGCGTCGAACCGAACGACCAGTCCGCGATCGATCAGCCGATCACCATCACGCAAGGCTCGAAGATAGCAGTGACGGGCAATGGGCAGGGGCCCCGCAAGACCCTCTGCAATCACCCGGGCGTCGGGGCCGCTGAGGCGGACGACCGAGATGCCGCCGCGCCCGGGCGGCGTAGACTCGGCGTAGATCGTATCCAACGCAATATCAGGCGTTCATCGAGTCGAAGAACTCGGCATTCGACTTGGTCTGCTTCAGTTTGGAAATCAGGAACTCGACGGCGTCGGTGGTGCCCATCGGGTTCAGGATGCGGCGCAGCAGATAGGTCTTTTGCAGGTCCTTCTGCGCCACCAGCAATTCTTCCTTCCGCGTTCCCGACTTCAGGATGTCCATCGCCGGGAACACGCGCTTGTCCGCAACCTTGCGGTCGAGGACGATCTCGCTGTTCCCAGTTCCCTTGAACTCCTCGAAGATGACCTCGTCCATGCGCGAACCCGTGTCGATCAGCGCGGTCGCGATGATGGTCAGCGACCCACCTTCCTCGATGTTGCGCGCGGCACCAAAAAAACGCTTCGGCCGCTGCAGGGCGTTGGCGTCGACGCCACCCGTCAGCACCTTGCCCGAACTCGGGACGACGGTGTTGAACGCACGCCCCAACCGCGTGATCGAGTCGAGGAGGATGACGACGTCACGCTTGTGCTCGACCAGACGCTTGGCCTTCTCGATCACCATTTCGGACACAGCGACGTGCCGGCTGGCGGGCTCGTCGAAGGTCGACGACACCACCTCGCCCTTGACCGACCTTTGCATGTCAGTGACCTCTTCCGGTCGCTCGTCGATCAGCAGCACGATCAGGTAGCATTCCGGATGGTTCTGCGCGATTGAGTGGGCAATGTTCTGCAGCAGCACCGTCTTGCCGGTGCGGGGCGGGGCGACGATCAGGCTTCGCTGACCCTTGCCGATCGGCGCCACCAGATCGATGATGCGCGCCGAACGATCCTTGATCGTCGGATCCTCGATTTCCATCTTCAAACGGGAGTCGGGATACAGCGGCGTCAGGTTGTCGAACGCAACCTTGTGCCGGGCCTTCTCGGGATCCTCGAAGTTGATCTTCTCGACGCGGGTCAGTGCAAAATACCGCTCGTTTTCACCCGGGGCCCGGATCACCCCTTCGACCGTATCTCCGGTGCGCAGCGCGTGCTGCCGGATCATGTCCGGGCTGACATAGATGTCGTCCGGACCGGGCAGGTAGTTGGCCTCTGTCGATCGCAGGAATCCGAAACCGTCCTGAACGACTTCCAGAACCCCGTCGCCACCGATGTCGAACCCTTCATCCGCATGCTCTTTCAGCAGCGAGAACATCATCTCGCCCTTGCGCATCGTGGACGCGTTCTCGATTTCCCATTCCTCGGCCATCGAAAGCAGGTCGGCCGGACTTTTCGCCTTCAGGTCCGCGAGGTTCAGGCGCTCTTCGTTCATGTTGCTCACCAGCTATGGACCTGCTTGTCCCTGGAAGGGACAGTTGAAGGACCGCAATCTCGAATATGGAAAACACTACCCGGACGGGCAGCCCCGACCTGATAGGTCAAGCCGCGATCGGAGTCAAACCGGGCGTCGTCAGAACTTGACGATCACCGACACCACGATGACGACCATCAGGGCAGTCGGAACTTCGTTCATCAGCCGATAGCTTCGGCCCGGAAGCGGCGCCGGCTGCGTCACCATGATCTTGCGCTGCCGCGACAGCCAGTGATGGAACCACGTCATCCCGATCACGGCGGCAGCCTTTGTCCAGGGCCATATCATCGACCAGTCAACGATCCCCGGTGTGAACACAAGCGCCAGGCCCGCGACCCAGGTGGCAATCATGGCGGGGTTCATGATCAGTCGCATGAGCTTTCGCTCCATGATTCTGAACGAATCCAGCGGCTCGCCAGACTCACCCGCGCGTTCGGCATGATAGACTAGGATGCGCGGCAGGTAGAACAGGCCAGCCATCCAGGACAGCACGGCCATCACGTGAAACGACTTCACCCAAGGGTATGCAAGCGCAAGAAAGTCCAACATGGCGGGACGTGTACGGCCACCTCATCTTAACTGAAAGACTAAAAGAAGGATGATGATGGTTGTAGGGGCTGTGGGGTACTGTATGTACGCGTCTGCCGAGCGATTATCCACAGGATGATACACAGCTTCATCCTCGTAAATTTTCTTATGAAACGTAGATCAATCAGTATCTTATACATTATCTGATCGGTTGTTCAGCGACGGGAGCAGCGATCTTTGGACAAGCCGAGAACCGCTTGTCCCCCTGTGGAAATCCGGCCCTGCCGAACCGTTCACATGGGCTCGGATCAGGGCCAGAGGGATCACACCCAGCTTGTCAGAGGCTTCTTACACAGGCTTGTCCCCATTTCTGTCGTCAATGCGATGGCCGAGCCGCGGGGGTTGTTCCGACGATCCGTCCGGCCGATGATTGATGCGTCGCACTAGACCGGAGCCTCGATGGCCGACCCTCATCCCAAGTCGAACGGTATCCCTCTGGCGGGTGTGATCGGCTGGCCGGTCGCTCATTCGCGCTCTCCGGCGCTGCACGCGCACTGGCTGGCGAGGTACGGGATCCGTGGCTACTACGTTCCCATGGCGGTGCAGCCGGAGCATCTGGCCAATGTCCTGCACACGCTCCCGCAGGCGGGCTTCGTCGGCGCAAACGTCACCATCCCGCACAAGGAGGCGGTGCTGTCCCTGGCCGATGTCGTTTCTGACCGCGCCGCATTGATCGGTGCGGCCAACACTCTCACCTTCCGGCCGGATGGAAGGATGTACGCGGACAACACCGACGGATACGGCTTCATCGCCAACCTGCGTCAGGGGGTGCCTGGATGGCGACCCGACGCCGGCCCCGCGGCGGTGATCGGGGCCGGCGGCGCTGCCCGGGCCGTTGTCTGTGCATTGCTTGAAAGCGGTGCGCCGGAAATCCGCATCGCGAACCGTACCCGCTTGCGGGCAGAACGGATCCGGTCCGATTTCGGTCCGCGCGTGATCGTCTGTGACTGGGTCCAGGCCGGCAACATGCTGGACGGGGCTGCCACTGTCGTCAACGCGACATCGATGGGGATGGATGGTCGACCAGATCTCCGTGTCCCGATGGACATCTTGTCAGCGCAGGCAGTCGTGACCGATCTGGTTTATACGCCGCTGGAGACAGCCTTTCTGGTCAAGGCACGCGACAGGGGCTGCGAGGTGGTCGACGGGTTGGGCATGCTGCTGCACCAGGCCGCCCCCGGCTTCGAACGCTGGTTCGGTCAAACCCCGGAGGTCGACAATGACCTGCGCCGGGCGGTACTCGCATGAGCTTCGTGCTCGGCCTGACGGGCGGGATCGGAATGGGTAAGACCACTGCTGCCAAGATGTTTGCGGCCCGCGGCTGTCCCGTCTGGGATGCAGATGCGGCGGTGCACAGGCTGTATGCAGCCGATGGCGCCGCCGTCGAACCTGTCGGCGCAGCCTTCCCCGAGGCCGTCGTGCAGAACACCGTCGATCGCAGCCGACTGAAGGCACTGCTGGCCGCCGATCCTGACGCCCTGTCGCGGCTCGAGGTGATCGTGCATCCCCTGGTCGCAGCGGATCGGGCCGCGTTCCTCGAACAGCATGCCGCGGCACCCATCGTGGTACTGGACATTCCGTTGCTGTTCGAGACCGGCAGCGCCGCCGCGATGGACGGGGTCGCGGTGGTCAGCACCGATGAGGCGGTCCGGCGCAACCGCGTCCTGGCGCGGCCGGGAATGACGGCGGCCACTCTCGACCTGATCCTGTCGCGTCAGATGCCGGATGCGGACAAACGTGCCCGCGCCGACTGGATCATCCCGTCCGACAGCATTGACGCCGCCGAGGCGGCGGTCGATGCCATCTGTGACGAAATTCTCCACCGCAGGGACGCACATGATCCGTGAGATAGTGTTCGATACCGAGACGACCGGATTCGATCCGTTCACCGGCGACCGCGTCGTCGAGATCGGCGCGGTCGAACTGATCAACCATCTGCCGAGCGGTCGACGCTTCCACGTCTACATCAACCCGGATCGGACCATGCCACCCGAGGCGTTGGCGGTGCATGGGCTGACCGACGATTTCCTGCGGGACAAACCCCGCTTTTCGGAGATCGCTGCCGACCTGCTGGCATTTGTGGGCGCGGAAGCGCGCATGATTGCCCACAACGCAGAGTTCGACTTCAAGTTCTTGAATGCAGAACTTCGGCGGTGCGGCCAACCGCCCCTGACGGCGGAGCGGGCGCTCGATACGGCAGCAATGGCGCGGCAGAAGTTTCCCGGCGCGCCCGCCTCACTCGACGCGCTTTGCCGCAGGTTCGGGGTGGACAACTCTGGGCGAGATCTGCACGGGGCGCTGCTCGACAGCGAACTGCTGGCCGAGGTCTATCTTGAGCTGATCGGCGGTCGTCAGCCTGATCTCGTGCTGGACGCCCCGGCCGCTGAGGGCGGTCAGGCGGTATCCCTTGCGCTGACCCCCCGGCGCGTCCGGGCACGACCGCTGCCGCCCCGCATCAGCCCCGCCGAGATCGAGGCGCATGCGGCCTTCGTCGCGAGGATGGGAGACAAGGCGGTCTGGCTGCGGGTCGCCAGCCCGCTGTCCTGATGCGACGTTGCACGCCGCCGGCAAAGCGGCGATGCTGTGCCGGCGCAGACGATGAGCCGGCATGATCGAACAGCTCAAAGATATCTGGGTCTTCATGCAAGCCGTGTTCGAGCGGATGGACAAGATCCACATGGGTCTGATCGCAGCGGGCGTGGCCTTCTACGCGATGTTCGCCGTGTTTCCCGGAATGGCGGCCATCATCGCCCTGTGGGGCCTGTGGTTCGACCCGACGATCATCACCGACTACTACATGACCGTGGATGAATTCCTGCCACCCGAGGCAGGCGAGATCCTGCGGGCCCAGGTCGATGCGCTGACCTCTGGCGGGCGGACCAAGCTGGGCTGGGCCTCTGCCATCTCGTTCCTCATCGCTACCGTCGCGGCACGGGCCGGAGTCGATGCGTTGGTCCGGGGCCTGAACGCCGCCTATGGGGTACGTTCCCACTCCACCATCTTCGGTTTCGTTCTGGCCTACGCCCTGACGCTGGCAATCGTCGGCGTTGTGCTGATGGGCCTTGCCACGATCGTCATCGTCCCCCTGGCGCTGAATTTCCTCAAGTTCGGGGCAATCCGGGGCTTCCTGATCAGCGCCGCACCTTGGGGCGCGTTGTTCCTGATCGTCATCATCGGGATCGGGCTGATCTATCGGTATGGGCCCAACGTGAAGACGCCCCGGACTCCGATCTTCACGTGGGGTGCGCTGATCGCGGCCATGGCATGGGCCGGGGCGTCGCTGGCGTTTTCAGCGTATCTTGGCAGTTTCAACAGCTACAACCGGATTTACGGGTCGATCGGGGCCGTCGTGGCGCTGCTGATGTGGTTCTATCTGGCCGGATTTTCGGTGATGCTCGGCGCCTTGATTAACGTCGAACTGGCCCGCCGGCGGCGGGTGGTGGCGGCCCGCCGCGCCCGGGCACTGGCAAACCGGACCGAAGCCGCCAATGCATCTGAACCGCACCAAGAGTCTCAGTGACGCGCACCGCCACGGGCTGCGGATGTCAGGACGACCCGTCGCTCGGGCTCAACGGAAAACCCGACGTTCTCGTCCACCCGAAAGCGCATCCGCAACCTGTAGGACTTCTCGTCGATGTGGGTTTCGGCTTCGCTGTCAAGTTGCGTGGCAAAGGCCTCGATCAGCTGTCCACCCAGGCCGGTTCCCTCGATCTGCTCGCGGGTGCTCGGGCCGATCGAGTTCTCGACCTCCAGCAGGGCGAAACCGGACACGTCCCGCTTCAGCGCGACCCGGACGAAATAACGCCCGTCCTCCTCCGACCGGCCCGCATATTTCAGCGCATTCGTGAATGCCTCGGTCGTCAGCAGCGTCAGCGGCACCGCCTGGTCGGGTAACAAGGTGAGGTGGTCGAGATCCGTCTGGATGGTCAGACCTGAACCTGGCCCGACGGAGGCGTTTGCCATCTGGTTGATGATGTCAGAAATGAGCCGATCGGCCTCGACGGAATCCAGATGTTCGGCCTGGTACAGGTTTCGGTAGATGGTCGCCAGCGAGGCGACGCGATCCTGGACGGAGCGCAGCACCTTCCCCGCCTCGCTGTCCCTGAACATGCGACTTTGCATGTTGATGATGGATGCGATCAGCTGAAGGTTGTTCTTCACGCGATGATGGACTTCCTTCAGCAGGACCGTCTTCTCGTGGACGGCTGCCTCCATCGCGGCTTCGTCGCGGATCAGGATACGCGCCATGTCATGAAAGGTCTGGCTGACATCGGCGATCTCGGCCGGCGCGTCCTCCAGCACCGGTGGCGGCAGTCGCCGGTCCCCAATGGCAAAGCGCCGCATCTGTCCCCGCAACTCCCGGATATGGCGCAGGACCAGCCGGAAGACGGCAAAGTAGGCTACGGCGAGCGAGACGGCCCACAACGCCACGGGAAACAGGATCCCCGTGAAGCGCGAGATCGAGATGTTGATGACGTCGGCGGAATTCAGGTTCCAGCTGCCCAGGGCGTAAACCAGCCCGGGGATCACGGGTACGACCGTGAACAGCCGTGTCTCGCCCGAGTTCGCCACCTCACGGAACGTGGTCTCGCTCCGATCGATCAGCGACTGCAGTGTCGCCCCCTGGGGCAGCAGGGTCGACACGTCGGCCCGCGACGCATCCGTGGAAAGCACCTGTCCGGTATTGGTGAAGGTGACCACCCGGGCGGCATTGCCGTTGTTGTTGGGGTCGTGGGTCGACCGCATGAGATCCTGCGACATCGATGTCGCGACATAGCCCAGCAGTTCGCTGTCCTCGTACAGCGCCTGCGACACGATCACGACCGGTTCGCCGGTGATGGGTCCCGCGGACGCGGCCGAGATGACGACACCGGGATTTTCGATGAACGCGAGATAATGCTCGGAGCCCCGCAAGTCGTGCCGACCGTCGTCGCGCGAGGTACAGTCCGCGAACCCGTCCAGCCGGGTAAACCCCGCAAAGGTGAAGCTGGCGCTGTTCTGGACGAACCGGCGCAGCATGTCGGAGCATGCGGCGGAGTCCTTCATCGTCTCCAGCACGGCCGGTCCCAGCGCGTCGGCCGATCCCAAGGCATTCTGCAGAAGCGCGCGTTCGCCGGCGGCGGCGGCTGATGTCCGGCCGAGCAGGGCGAGCTCGGCAGACCTCTCCGCAGCCTGCGAGAGGTTCAGCGTCTGCATCAGGGAAATGAGCCCGATCGGCAGGATTGCGACCGACAGCAGCATCGCCAGCCGGAAACCCAGCCCGCGCATGAACTGCAGTCGTTCCGACCAGCGCACGTGCACGCCTAACGCGAGACGGGGTTGTTCGCCATCACAGCCATGGTCGCGCGGTCGGTCATCTCGAACTCTTCGCCGTCCTTGAGGTGCAGCAACTCGGCCAGCCGACGCCGCCCCCGGTTGGCCCGGGACTTGACGGTGCCGACCGCGACGCCGGTCATCTCGGCCGCTTCCTCGTAGGAAAAGCCCGAGGCGCCGACCATGATCAGGGCTTCACGCTGTTCGTCGGGCAGCTTGTCGAACGCGGCCCTGAAGTCGTTCATGGCCAGGCGTCCGTCATGTTCCGGACGTGTCGCCTGTCGGGCCGCATGAATGCCGTCGCTGTCGCTGACCTCGCGCCGCGTCTTGCGGCGGGCAGAGTAGAACGTGTTGCGCAGGATCGTGAACAGCCAGGCGCGCAGGTTGGTCCCGACCTGGAACTTGTCCATGTTGGTCCACGCCTTGACGATCGTGTCCTGGACCAAGTCGTCGGCCGACGCGCCTTCGCGGGTCAGCGACAGCGCAAAGGCCCGCAGCGCGGGCAGGTGGTCCACCAGTTCGTCACGCGGATCGCCGCTCTTGGCTGCGTCCCGGTCTGACGCCAGTCGGTGTTTCATGATTATTCCTGGCCACGCAGTTTCTCGAGAAGAACAAGAAACCTGTCGGGGACCTCTTGCGCCCTGTCCTGCTCATACACCCGCCGCAGATTTTCGTCGATCTGCTTCTCGATGGCGGCGCGCTTGCTTTCTTCACGCCTCATGTTCATTGGTCATCATACTTCCGGAAACTTGTGTGCACCGTCCCCAACAGATAGGTAGCACCAACAGTTCCGAGGAACGCCGAATTTTTGAGGATTTGATGTCAGCTGCAGATCTTGCCCAGTCGATCGGACGTGAACTGCCCTATCTGCGCCGGTACGCCCGGGCGCTGACGGGCACGCAGAGTGCAGGGGACAACTATGCCGCCGCGACCCTGGAAGCCATCCTGGCGGATCGCAGCATGGTTGCCGGCGATGACATCCGCATCGCCCTTTACCGCGCCTTTCATGCAATCTGGCAAAGCTCGGGTCAGCCGGTCGACAGCGAGGAACAGACTTCTCGCGAGGCGCGGGCCCAGCACCACCTGCGCAGCCTGACCCCGAATTCGCGCGAGGCGCTGTTGCTGCGCACGATCGAGGAGCTGCGCTATGACCAGATTGCCCGGGTCATGCAGATCGAGCAGGACGAGGCTGAGGAGCTGGTGCAGATCGCCCTGAACGAGATGGGGCGCGCGATCAGCGGCCGGGTGATGATCATCGAGGACGAGACGATCATCGCGATGGACCTGAAGGGCATCGTGCAGGCCATGGGGCATGAGGTGACGGGCATCGCCCGAACCCACTCGGCTGCCCTGCAGTTGGCCGGGGAACGGCGCCCGGACCTGATCCTCGCCGATATCCAGCTGGCCGACGGATCGTCGGGGATCGATGCGGTCAACGAACTGATGACCAGCCTGGGCGATCTGCCGGTGATCTTCATCACGGCGTTCCCCGAGCGGCTGCTGACCGGCGACCGGCCGGAACCGGCCTTCCTGATTTCCAAGCCGTACAGCGAGGAACAGGTGCGGTCCGCCGTTAGCCAGGCGATGTTCTTCGCGTCGTCGGAAGGCATGGGCGCTGCCTGAGCCAACCGCAGCCACGACCTTCTGAAATCCGCAATGCAGCACCGAGGCCCCGCCAGGGCCTCGCTTTCGGTTGTCAGACGATCGACATGTCGCGTGTTTCCTTGCCGATCAGCAGTGTGACGACAGCCGCGATGATCAGCAGCGCCGCGAACAGGCCGATCGCCAGCGCGAAATCACGCTCCACGACAGGGCGCAGCAGGCTCGGAGCAAAGATGCCTCCCAGCCGCGCCATCGCCCCTGCCGTGCCCATGCCCGTCCCCCGCAGGGTGGTCGGGTAAAGCTCGGGTGTCAGGGCGTAGAGGGCCCCCCACGTGCCGAGCAGGGCAAAGCTCATCACCAGAAGCGAGATTGCGACCATCGCGGCCGAGGTGGCGAGCACGAAACCCAGACAGCCAGCCGCTGAGATCAGCAGGAACAGTTGCAGCGTCGGGCGGCGGCCGATCCGCTCCACCCCCCAGGCCGCGAGCGCGTAGCCCGGCAGCTGGGCGATCGCCAGCAGCACGAGAAAACCGTACCCCCGGACGAAGCCGAACCCCTCGGTCGCGAGCCGGCCCGGCAGCCATACGAAGACGCCATAGTAGGACAGCGACACCAGGAACCACAGCGCCATGACCGCGATGGTCATGCGGGCGCGACCACCGGAAAAGAGCCCTTCACCCGGGATGCCGGCCGGAACCGACAGGCGGATCTTGTCTGAGAGCGCCGCGATTCCGTTCGTTCGGCGTACCCTGTTCAACACCGACCGGGCCTCATCCAGCCGACCCTTGCGGATCAGGAACATCGGTGACTCGGGCACCCACAGGCGCAGGAAGATGCCGATCAGCGCCGGCAGCGCCGCGACGATGTAGATCAGCTTCCAGGGGGAGGTCAGGCCGGTCGAGGCCGCATACCAAGCGGTCAGCGCCACGATCAGCGTCCCGACCGCCCAGAACCCCTCGAGCCAGACCAGCCAGCGACCGCGATTTCGTGGCGGCAGGAATTCGGCCATCATCGCGTAGTCGACGGGCAGGGTGCCCCCCACCGCCATCCCGGTCAGGAACCGCAGGAGGAGCAGGATCTCGAACGAAGGGGCGAAGGCCGACGCCAGTCCGAACACGGCATCGCAAAGAACCGTCACCAGCAGGACGTTCCGACGCCCGACCCGGTCCGCGATCCGCCCGAACAGCGCGGCACCCAGGAACATGCCCAGGAAGAACAGCGTACCCGTCTGCTGCGCAGCCTGCGCGACGGTCAGGCCGAAATCCTTCGCGATCGAGGCCGCAGCAAAGCCGACCGCCACCACCTGCATCGCATCGGCTGCCCACACCAGGCCGAAGATGCCCATCAGCCGGCGCTGAAAGCGTCCGGCGCCCGCTTCGCTCAGGACCTCGTCGACCGTTCTGTCCATGCCTGTGCCTCGCGCTGAGCGGATACCGGAAGAGGCCGCGACCGGCGCGACCCCTGCACCCTTCCTGTGGATCCCTGTGGGATCAGGCGTTGACGCTGTCCTTTAGCGCCTTGGCGATGGTCACCTTGACCACCTTGTCCGCGGGCTTCGTCATCATTTCCTGCGTCTGCGGGTTGCGAACCTGACGCTCAGGCCGGGCGCGCACACCGATCTTGCCGATCCCCGGCAGAGTCAGGGTGCCGCCCTCGGCCACCGTGCGGCTGACCACGGTCTGGATCGCGTCCAGCGCGGCGTTCGCGGATTTCTTGTCTCCGCCCATCTCGTCGGCGAGCGCAGCAACGAGTTGCGTCTTGGTCATCGGCTTGGCAGGGGCATCAACCATGGGGTCCCGTCTCCTCGTGTGGCGCACGCTTGAGCGCGCGCATTCGTACCAGTCGCGCTGGCAATTCCACTGCTACAGCCGGTTTTTCCCAGCATTTCAACCTTTTTTGCGGCTCGCGGAGGCTGGAACGGCCACAAGTGGCTCAAATTGGCCTCACACGCGGCCGTGGCGCACGGGGTCGACGCCTGACCGTCCGGGGGGTCCGGTGCTTGGCCCGTTGCTGTGACATCCGCCTGCGCCACATCGCCCGACGGGCGCGCTCCGGTGCGGCCAGACGATAAGGGCGTGGCGGATATCATAGCGCAGCACGCGGAAATCGGCAGCCTGCGACGCGTAGATGTCGGGGCGGAAGATCGAGAGCAAACGAGCGAGGAATGTTCCGAAAGGTCCGCGGGTCGCCTGCGTTAGCTCGACCGGCACCCGGATGAAGTTCACACCGGTGCAGCTTGAGTGTCAGATCGTCAAGATTTCAGAAAGACGGGCGTCGCCCAGCCGACCGCAATGCTTCCAACTTTAGCGTCGCAGCCCTCGTGAAAGGGGGAGGCGCTTACAAGAACGCCGTCTCGTGGAACGAGCGCAGCTTGCGCGAATGTAGCCGCTCCACCGGAGTCTCGCGCAGCTTCTCCATCGCGCGGATTCCAATCAGCAGATGACTGGCGACCTGGGTGCGATAGAAGTCCGTGGCCATTCCGGGCAGTTTCAACTCACCGTGCAGGGGCTTGTCGCTGACGCACAGCAACGTGCCGTAGGGGACGCGGAAGCGATAGCCATTTGCGGCGATCGTGGCGCTTTCCATGTCCAGCGCAACGGCCCGGGACTGCGACAGCCGCTGCACGGGTCCTGACTGGTCCCGCAATTCCCAGTTGCGGTTGTCGATGGTCGCCACCGTGCCCGTCCGCATGATCCGCTTCAGCTCGTACCCTTCCAGTTGGGTGATCTCGGCCACCGCCTCCTGCAGCGCAACCTGCACTTCTGCCAGAGCGGGGATGGGCACCCAGATGGGCAGATCGTCGTCCAGCACATGGTCTTCGCGCAAATAGGCGTGGGCGAGCACGTAATCGCCCAGGGACTGGCTGTGGCGCAGCCCGGCGCAGTGCCCGACCATCAGCCAGGCATGCGGCCGCAGGACGGCGATGTGGTCGGTGGCGGTCTTGGCGTTGGACGGACCCACGCCGATATTGACTAGGGTGATCCCTTTCCCGTCCGCGCGCTTCAGGTGATAGGCGGGCATTTGCGGTGTCTTGGCACCGGTGGCGATTACCTCGTCGGGCCGCTCCAGAACGCTGTTGCCGGGACCGACAAACGCGACATAGCCGCTGTGCGGGTCCGCGATCACACGCCGGGCAAACGCCTCGAATTCGTCCACGTAGAACTGGTAGTTCGTGAACATGACAAAGGTCTGGAAGTGCTCGGGTGCGGTCGCGGTGTAGTGGGCCAGCCGGGCCAGGGAATAATCAACCCGCTGGGCGGTGAACGGGGCGAGCGGCCGGCTGCCGTCCGGGTCCGGGGTTCCCGTTCCGTTGACGATGTCGTCGTTCATCGTGTTCAGGTCGGGCACGTCGAACACGTCGCGCAGCGAATAATCCAGCACGCCATCCTGCGGCACGTTCAGATCGCTGCGCGTCGCCACGGCGAAATGGACCGGCATCGGCGTGGCGCTGTCGCCGATCGCCACGGAAACCCCGTGATTGCGGATCAGCAGCCCGATCTGCTCGGTCAGATAATCGCGGAACAGCTCGGGCCGGGTGACCGTCGTGGTATAGCTGCCCGGACTGGCGACGTGGCCGAAGGCGAGCCTTGAATCCGTCTTGCTGTGAACCGAGGTGGTCAGCTGAATCTCCGGGTAGAACGCCCTGAACCGCGCTTCGGGACGGTTCCCGGACAGGGTCGTCAGGAACCGGTCCAGCAGGAACGCCGAGCTTCGATCGTACAACTCGACCAGCCGGTCCACCGCCGCCCCCGGGTCGGCGAAGAACACGCGTTCCACCGGGTCTGGCGTTTCGACCGGCAGCAGCCGTGTCATGCTGTCCATGCTCATATCCCGCTTGCCCGGCGGGACTGTCGCATCGCCATGGTGCACTGGCAAGTGGACCGGGGCGGGCCTATGTGAGGGTCAAACAGGGGACTGCTCATGGACCTATCCATTCTCGACTTGGCGCCTGTTCCCGAAGGATCGGACACCCGCACCGCCATCGCGACCAGCGTCAGTCTGGCCCAGGCGGCCGAGGCGCAGGGCTACAAGCGCTACTGGCTGGCCGAACACCACAACATGCCCGGGATCGCCAGTGCCGCGACCGCGGTGCTGATCGACCACATCGCCGGGCAGACCAGCAGCATCCGTGTGGGGGCGGGTGGCATCATGCTGCCCAACCATGCACCCCTCGCGGTTGCCGAAGCGTTCGGCACGCTGGCCACCATTCACGGACCCCGCATCGACTTGGGGCTGGGGCGCGCGCCTGGCGGCGACGGCGCGGTGATGTATGCCTTGCGCCGGGGGATGCAGCGCAACGACGATTTCCCCAACGACGTGGTCGAACTGCTGTCCTATCTTGGCCCGCGCCGCGCGGGGGCCCCGGTGGCGGCCCATCCGGGCGAGGGCACGAACGTGCCGGTCTGGATCCTCGGCTCGTCGCTCTATGGGGCGAGCCTGGCGGCGGCACTCGGGCTGCCCTATGCCTTTGCGTCACATTTCGCCCCCGGCGATCTGGACCAGGCCGTGTCTCTCTACCGCCAGCGGTTCCAGCCGGGGCCGTGGGGGGATGCACCGCGGTTCATGCTGGCGGTCAATGTCATCGCCGCCGACACGGACGCCGAAGCGGCGCGGCTGCGCACCAGCCAGCAGATCAGCTTCTACCGGCTGCGCAGCGGCCAGCCGGGCAAGCTGCCGCCGCCCGTGGATGATCTGGACGCCCATATTCCCCCCCAGCACCAGACGGCGGTAAATGCCACGTTGCGGATCAGCGCTGTTGGCGCGGCAGATGCGGTCGAGTCGCAACTGGACGAATTGGTGGCGAAGTACGAACCCGACGAGATGATCCTGACCGGCAACATCTTCGATCCTGACGCACGGCTGCGCAGCTATGCCATCGCCGCCGAGGTGATGGGATGAAGCTGGTTGTCTTGGGGCACGGCTACTCGGCGGGCTTTCTGACCCGTCTGCTGGTGCCGCGGGGATGGGAGGTGGTCGGAACCACCCGGGAAGGCAAGTCGCGCGTCGCGGCGGACGGCGCCCGGCCGCTGCACTGGCCCGGCGAAGAAGAAGCGGTCCGCTCGGAGCTTGCATCTGCGGATGCGATCCTGATCGGCGCCGCACCGGACGAGGCGGGTGATCCGGCCCTGCGGGACTTCGCCGACGCGATCGCGGCCAGCCCGGCACCCTGGCTCGGCTACCTGTCGACGACTGGCGTTTACGGGGATCGGGACGGCGGCTGGGTCGACGAAAGCTCGTCCCTAAACCCGACCACCCGGCGGGGGCGGGCGCGGGTGACTGCCGAGGCGGACTGGCAGGCGCTGGCGCTGGCGCATGACCTGCCGCTGCACATCTTTCGTCTGGCCGGCATCTATGGCCCCGGCCGGGGTCCATTCGCCAAGCTGCGCGCGGGCACGGCGCGGCGGATCGTGAAACCGGGCCAGGTGTTTTCCAGGATCCATGCCGAGGACATCGCGCAGGTGCTTGCGGCGTCGATTGCCCGGCCTGATCCCGGCGCGATCTACAATCTCTGTGACGATGATCCCGCACCGCCGCAGGACGTGATCGCCCATGCTGCCGAACTGCTCGGCGTGCCGGTGCCCGAGGCGGAACCGTTCGATACCGTCGGGATGACGCCGATGGCGCGCAGCTTCTACGCGGACAGCAAGCGCGTGCGGAACGACCTGATCAAGCGGGATCTCGGCGTTCGCCTGCGCTATCCGGATTACCGGAGCGGCCTTGCCGCAGTTCTAGCGGCGGAGCAGGCGAACCGTCTCGCTTCACGTGAAACTGTCGGAAGATAGCAGCACGGCTTGGACATCAGTGGCCGATCCGGCAGCATCCGGTGAACATGCGTGATGCTTGCGCCGACCCGTCGAAGATCAGCGTCGCCGACAGCCCGTAGGCGCGGTCCGACATGCCGTCGCTGCATTGCTCCGGCCGGATAACGGCGGTCAGCCTCCCCTGCGCGTCGCCTGCGATCAGCCCGCGCACCGGGCTGCGGAAATGCCCGTCATCCATGACCTTGCGCAGCTCCATGGTACGATCCGGGCCGTCGGGTGACGAGAACACCATCCCTCCCGCCCCCTGCGACAGCGCCCAGAAGGGCTCGGTCCCGACGCAGCCCAGGGTGGGCGGCAGGGCCCCCGGTTCCCAGACATCGGTGCGATAGGCGAGGAACTTGGCATTGACCCAGCCGGAGCGCTCGGCACTCGTCACCTGTGCCCAGCCGGACCGCTCGCCCACCACCTCGACCTCCCTGGCGTCGGGGGCAAGCGTCCCGATGATCGGGGCCGAGGGATCAGGCCGCTCGCGGATGTTCAGCCGATCGTCGGCGGCCACTCCCGTGACGTCGAACAAGGTGGGCAGCACGTATTCGGGTGTTGCCCATGCCGGCGTTGCGCAGCAAAGGGCCAGGACAAGCAAGGAACGGAACATCAGCGTCGATCCTTCAGGCAGCAGTTCCGAAAAGATGCCCGATTCCCGACGTGATCGCCATCGCCGCCCCGCCCCACAGGAACACACGTACGAGAGCCCGTCCAACGGGCGCGCCGCCCGCCACCGCGCCGATCCCGCCCAGCAGCCCAAGGGCCAAAAGCGTCACGACGAGGACCGCCGGAAATAGCATCTCGTCAGAGGCCAGCAGCCCGGCGGCCAGCGGGATCGCGCCTGCGGCGCTGAAGGTCAGGGCGGACGCCAATGCCGCCTGCATCGGGCGCGCCCCCAGCACCTCGGTCAGGCCGAGTTCGTCCCGGACATGGGCCCCGAGTGCATCATGTTCGGTAAGCTCAACAGCGACCAGCCGGGCGGTGTCAGGCGCCAGTCCGCGTGCCTCGTAGATCCGGATCAACTCTTCCAGCTCGATCTCCGGCTGCGCGTGCAGGGCGTGGCGTTCGCGCGTGATGTCGGCCCGCTCGATGTCGGCCTGTGAACTGACGCTGACATATTCGCCTGCGGCCATCGACAGCGCCCCGGCGGCCAGAGCCGCGACCCCCGCAATCATGACGGCGCGCGGCGACGGATCGGCAGACGCCACCCCGAGGATCAGCGACCCGATCGACACGACGCCGTCATTCGCACCGAGCACCGCGGCGCGCAGCCACCCGGACCGTGTGATGCGGTGCGGATCGTGGGGGTGGGCAAGCGGGTGGGTGTGCGGGCTCATCGACCCCGCCCGTGCTCACTGATCCGCGACACAAGCCGTCGGGAATCCTGCCTCGGGATGCGTCCGCCCATGATCGTCCCGCCCGTGATCGGTTAAACGTCGCCGGATCACGCCCGGCGCACGACAGCCACGTCCAGCAGTTCGAGCACCTTGGCTTCGATCTGCGGCGCGTCCATGGCGGCGACCCGATACATCGCGGCCGGTGAGGCGTGATCGATGAAGCTGTCGGGCAGAACCATGCTGCGGAACCGCAAACCCCTGTCGAAGACGCCTTCGTCGGCCAGAAGCTGCGCCACATGGCTGCCGAAACCGCCCACCGCGCCTTCCTCGATCGTGATCAGCGCTTCGTGCTCGCGGACAAGCTGCAGGATCAGGTCTCGGTCCAACGGCTTCGCGAACCGCGCATCCGCGACAGTCGGGGCAACCCCTCGGGCAGCCAGGGCCTCGCGCGCCCGCATGACCTCGGCCAGACGGGTGCCGAAGGACAGGATGGCGACACGCGCCCCTTCGGCGATGATGCGGCCGCGCCCGATCTCCAGCGGTGTTCCGCGTTCCGGCATGTCGACCCCGGTGCCTTCCCCCCGGGGAAAGCGAAAGGCGCTCGGCCGGTCGTCCAGCGCCGCGGCGGTGGCCACCATGTGGACCAGTTCCGCCTCGTCCGCCGCGGCCATGACGACGAAACCGGGCAGGCTGGACAGGAATCCGATGTCGAAGGCACCGGCATGGGTGGCGCCATCCGCCCCGACCAGCCCGGCCCGGTCGATCGCAAAGCGGACCGGCAGGCGCTGAATGGCCACGTCATGCACGACCTGGTCGTAGCCGCGCTGCAGGAAGGTGGAGTAGAGGGCGCAAAACGGCTTCATCCCGCCGGCCGCCAGCCCGGCCGAAAAGGTGACCGCGTGCTGTTCGGCGATCCCCACGTCAAAGCAGCGTTGCGGAAACCGCTCCGCAAACAGGTTGAGCCCGGTTCCGTCCGGCATCGCGGCGGTGATGGCGACGATCTTGTCGTCGTTTTCCGCCTGGCGGATCAGGGACCGGGCGAAGACGCTGGTGTAGCTGGGGGCGTTCGATTTGGCCTTGGCCTGCTCGCCGGTGATCACGTCGAACTTGGACCGGGCGTGACCGCGGTCGGCGGCATTTTCGGCCGGCGCGTATCCCTTGCCCTTGCGGGTGACCGCGTGGATCAGCACCGGCCCGTCCGCCCGCGACCTGACGGTCCGCAACAGCGCCAGCAACTGGTCCAGATCGTGCCCGTCGACCGGGCCGATATAGGAAAAGCCGAGCTCTTCGAACAATGTGCCGCCGACCGTCAGCCCCTTCAGCATTTCCTTGGCGCGGCGCGCCCCGGCCCGCATCGGCGGCGGCAGCAGGCTGACCGCCCCCTTGGCCGCCGACTTGAGTTCCTGGAACGGACCCTGCGTGTAGAGCCGGGTCAGATAGCTGGACAATGCGCCGGTGGGCGGGGCGATCGACATTTCGTTGTCGTTCAGGATCACGATCAGCCGGGTATGCATGTGACCGGCATTGTTGAGCGCCTCGAACGCCATGCCCGCGCTCATCGCGCCGTCGCCGATCACCGCGATGGCGTCACCCGGATCGCCGCCCAGATCACGCGCGACGGCAAACCCCAGCGCGGCGCTGATCGAGGTGCTGGAATGGCCGGCGCCGAACGGGTCGTAGGGCGACTCCGTCCGCTTGGTGAAGCCGCTGAGCCCGCCCTCCATCCTCAAGGTGCGGATCCGGTCCCGCCGTCCGGTCAGGATCTTGTGGGGATAGCACTGGTGGCCGACATCCCAGATGATCTTGTCGCGCGGTGCGTTGAACACCGCGTGCAGGGCAACGGTCAGTTCGACGACGCCAAGTCCCGCGCCGAGATGCCCACCGGTCAGGCTGACGGCGCTGATCGTTTCGGCGCGCAATTCGTCGGCAAGCTGCCGCAACTCGCGATCCGACAGCGCGTGAAGATCGGCAGGCAGGGTGACGCGGTCCAGGATCGGCGTCGCCGGACGCTGGGCTGGGGCAGGCGGCGCGGCAGGCGTGTCGGTCATCTGGCATGCCCCTTTCGGGCGGCTGCAGCCGGTCGGGCCGCTCAGGTCTGGCGGTGGATAACGAAACGCGCCAGCTGTCGCAAGTTTTCCGCGGCCGCGCCGGTCTGGTCGCCATCGCCATACGGCGTCAGCGCCAGTTCCGCCCGCCGCACCATTGCCGCGGCCTTGTCGCGCGCCTCTTCCAGTCCCAGCAGCGACACGAAGGTGGCCTTGCCGGCTGCTGCATCCTTGCCCACGCGCTTCCCGGCGGTCTCTTCATCGCCGGTGACGTCAAGGATGTCGTCGGCAATCTGAAAGGCGAGTCCCAGATTGCGGGCATATTCCGCCATCGGCGCGGGATCGGCCCCGCGCATCACGGCGCCGGCCGTCGCCGCGAAGCCGATCAGGGCGCCCGTCTTTGCCTGCTGCAGCGACTTCACGGCGTTCAGGTCCAGCGGCTCGACGGCCTGTTCGGCCGATATGTCCTGCATCTGGCCCCAGACCATGCCCCGTGCCCCGATCGCCTCGGCAAACCGGCGGACCAGCGTCACCCGCACCTCCGTATCGCCCACCGCCGGATCGGTGAGTTGTTCAAAGGCCAAGGACTGCAGCGCGTCACCGGCCAGGATGGCGGTCGCCTCGGACCACTGGATGTGGCAGGTGGGCATCCCACGACGCAGGTCGTCATCGTCCATCGCCGGCAGATCGTCATGGATCAGGCTGTAGGCGTGCAGCATCTCGACCGCCAACGCGACGGGCAGGGCCGCAGCGTCTTCCGCGCCGTGCAGCCGCGCCGATTCCATCACCAGGAATCCGCGGATGCGCTTGCCGCCGACGCAGCCATACTCCATCGCATCCCTCAGTTCGCCCGCGGGCAGCCGCGCCAGCGCCGTTTCCAGCCCCGTCTTGATGGCCGCGCGGACCTCGGTCATCCGGGCGGGCATGGCCGTGTCCAGCGCGGACATCGGTTACAGACCGTCGACCGGGCGTGTGCCCTGCGGCTCGCCACTGGCGGACAGGGTGATGCGCTCGACGCGTTCTTCGGCCTCGCGCAGGCGGCGTTCGCAATGCGCGCGCAACTTGGCGCCGCGCTCGTAGAGCGCGATCGACTGTTCCAACGTCGCCTCACCGTGTTCCAGCTTGGTCACCGTGGTTTCCAGTTCCTTCATCGCGTCCTCGAAGGACATTGCCTCGATTTCGGGGTCGGTCGTCATGAGGACAGTTCCTTCAGCGTATCCACGTGCGCCCGGGCAGAACGGCCGAGGGCGGGCAGATCATAGCCACCTTCCAGAACCGATACCACGGGGGCGCCGCAATCCGCCGCGGCCGCGCAGATCATCCCGGTGATCGCCGCGAAGTCGCCGTCGTCCCAGTTCAGCCCGCCCAGCGGGTCGGCGGCATGGGCATCAAAGCCGGCCGAGATGACAACCAGCCCGGGCCGCCATTCGGCCAGCCGTTCGGTGATGTCCGCCCACGCCTCGCGCGCGGTCTGGCCGCCGCTGCCAGGGGGCAGCGGCACGTTCATGATCTGTCCATGGGCACCCTGTTCGGACGCCGCGCCGGTGCCGGGGAACAGCGGCATCTGGTGGGTCGATGCGAAAAAGGCGCGCGGCTCGGCCCACAGCAGGTCCTGCGTGCCGTTGCCGTGGTGCACGTCGAAATCCATGATCGCGACGCGGTCAAGACCGTGATGATCCAGACCCCGCCGCGCCGCGATCGCGGCCGTCCCCAGCAGGCAGAACCCCATCGCCAACTCGCGTTCGGCGTGATGACCCGGCGGCCGCATGGCGACAAAGGCGCTGCGGTCGGGACCATCCAGCACGGCATCCACCGCCGCGCAGGCCCCGCCCACGGCCCGCAGGGCGGCCTGAAGGCTCCCGGCAGAAACGTAGGTGTCGGGGTCAAGCTGCGCCGCGCCGGACGCCGGGACGACGGCGCGAAGCCGTGCGAGATACCGCGCCGGGTGACAGCGCAGGATATTCTCCTCCGCAGCCTCGGGCGCCTCGCGGCGATCCAGATCCAGATCGGACAGCGCGTCGAGAACGGCCTGATGGCGCTCGACCCGCTCGGGATGACCGGGCGGTGTCACGTGGGACGTCGCGGAAGGATGGGTGTACAGCAGGGTCATGCCGGGAGCCTAGGCCTGCCTGTCGGGGCCCGCAACCTGCGTTGCCGGGTCTGGCGAGGCATGTGCGGATCGCAGCCCGGCGAACTGCCCCGCGCCGCTCTTGAACCCCGCAGCCGATCAGGCCTGCAGCCGGGTGCCGCTGTGCCCCGTGATCCGCACGTCGATCAGCGTGCCGGGAGGCATGTCCCGTTCGAACTGCACCTCGGTGAACTGGGGGGTCCGGCCCAGGCGCGGCCCTTCGGTCAGAACCTGCCGGCTCTGCCCGATCTCTGCCTGCAGATGGGCACGCAGCGCGGCGTCGCCCGCCGCCCGCAGTCGCGCTGCACGCTGCTTGATCGCCGGACCGGAAACGGGCGGCATCCGTGCCGCCGGCGTCCCCTGGCGCGCGCTGAACGGGAACACGTGCAGGAAGGTCAGCCCGCAATCCTGCACGAGCTTAAGCGAGTTGTCGAACTGCGCCTCGGTTTCGGTGGGAAAGCCGGCGATGATGTCGGCGCCCAGGACGATGTCGGGCCGCAGCTGGCGCACGGTGTCGCAGAACCGGATCGCATCGTCCCGCAGATGCCGGCGCTTCATCCGCTTCAGGATCAGGTCGTCCCCATGCTGCAATGACAGGTGAAGATGCGGCATCAGGCGCGGCTCGGTGGCGATCGCCTCCAGCAGGTCCGGGTCGGCCTCGATGCTGTCGATGCTGGAAATCCGCAGCCGGGGCAAGTCCGGCACCATCCGAAGGATCCGCCTCACCAGGTTGCCCAGCCGCGGCGCACCGGGCAGGTCCGCCCCCCAGCTGGTCAGGTCGACGCCGGTCAGCACAACCTCGTTGAATCCGCGATCCCGAAGCCGGCCGATCTGGTCGACCACAACACCCGCCGGAACGCTGCGCGAATTGCCGCGGCCATAGGGAATGATGCAGAAGGTGCAGCGGTGGTCGCAGCCATTTTGCACCTGGACATAGGCGCGGTGCCGGCCGAACCCGTCGATCAGGTGTCCGGCGGTTTCACGGACCGACATGATGTCGTCCACCATCACCCGCTCGGTCGGCCCGATCAGGTCGGGGGCGGCCAGCCTCTGCCAGGTGGCGGGCTGCATCTTCTCGATATTGCCGACGACGCGCGTCACCTCTGGCATGGCGGCAAAGGTTTCCGGTTCGACCTGGGCCGCGCATCCGGTGACGATGATCGGAGCACCCGGATTCTCGCGTGCCAGCCGGCGGATTTCCTGGCGCGCCTTGCGCACCGCTTCGGCGGTCACCGCACAGGTGTTGACGATGACGGCGCCGTCCAGCCCCGCCGCCCCGGCCATCTCGCGCATCGCCTCGGATTCATAGGCGTTCAGCCGGCACCCCAGCGTCGACAGCACCGGGGCTGCGGACGGGCGGGTCATGGCCGGTCGTCGGGTGCGGCGATCCAGTCCGGCCGCAGCACGCCGTCACAGACATGCGCGGTTGGGCCCGCCATCCAGACCCCGTCATCGCGCCAGTCGATGTCCAGCCGACCCCCGTCAAGCACGACCTGCACGCGGCGGCCTGTCACGCCACGGCGTGCCGCGGCAACCACGGCGGCGCAGGAGCAGGACCCCGAGGCGAGCGTCACGCCGACCCCGCGTTCCCAGATCCGCAGGCGCAGCGTGTCGGGGGCGATCAGGGCGGCCAGTTCGACATTGGTGCGTTCGGGGTAGAGCCGGTGATCCTCATGCGCGGCGCCAAAGGCCGGAAAGTCGTTCACGGCGTCGATCCGGTCCACAAGGAACGTCATGTGCGGGTTGCCCATGCCGGTGGCAACGGGATCGCCCGGAATCGGCAGATGCAGCAGGTCCACGTCGGCGGCCAGCGGGATGTGGCGCCAGTCCAGCACCGGCGGCCCCATGTTGACGCGCGTCAGGCCGTCACCCGCGTCCTCGACGGGCAGCAGCGCATGATCGCTGCGAAGGGTCAGCGCTTTGGCGCCGCTCTCGTCCAGCAGAAACCGGGCGATGCAGCGGGTGGCGTTCCCGCAGGCCGCCGAAACGGACCCGTCGGCATTGAAGAAGGTGAGCTTTGCGTCGGATCGGTCGTCGCTCTGAATGGTCGCAAGCTGGTCGAAGCCGATCCCGAAATGCCGGTCTCCGACGCGCCGGACCAGCGCCGCGTCGGGCATCGCCCCGCCGTCACGCAGGTCGATCACGACGAAGTCGTTGCCAAGTCCATGCATCTTCATGAACGGCAGTCCGGCGGGGGCGTTCGTGGTCATCGCGGCGCTATACGCCCGGCGTCCCGATTCCGCCAGCCGTTCCCACTTTCCCCTTGACCCCCCAAACGCCCCTCCGTAAGCAGACGCCCTGTGTTGGGCCCGTAGCTCAGTTGGTAGAGCAACTGACTTTTAATCAGTGGGTCACAGGTTCGAATCCTGTCGGGCTCACCACTTGAATCCCTTGCGAGCGAATGCCGATTGCGTGGTGCGGGTCCAGGCCCGAACAGGGCGTCATCGCACTTTCTGCTCCTCTCGCCCGCGAGCGCTGCCGCAAGGCACCTCCGCGCTGGTGACGAACTCCTCTTTGTCGGTATATCGTCGGCCAAGAGCCAAGACTGGATCGATGGTGATCCCGGAAGAACGGGCGAAGTAAGATCATCATGCACCTCGACCTGGCTTCCGGACCGATCCTGCGACGCCCGCCGCCTGGTAGGGCGCGTTCGCTGCGCGTTGTGGGCGCGCCTGCGACAGGGCGCCAGCCCGTCCACTGTCGCCACAAGCAGGTGCGCGGTTGATGGACAGCGAAGCCCGTCTTCGGGAGACGATGTGTCGTCTCGCGCAGTCGATCTATGACCGGGGGCTGACGCATGGCTCGACGGGCAACATCTCGGCTCGAACCGAGGACGGCGGCGTGCTGGTTTCGCCCACCGGCAGCAGCTTCGGGCGACTGGATCCCGGGCAGCTCGCCCGGTTCGACGCGGCCGGACGGCACGTGGACGGCCCCGCCCCGACCAAGGAAATGCCGCTGCACCGGGCATTCTACGACACCCGGCGGGGGACCGGGGCGGTCGTTCATCTGCACTCGACCCACTCGGTTGCGCTCTCGACCCTGCCCGAGGTGGACGAAGACGACTTCCTGCCCCATCTGACGCCCTACGCGATCATGCAGCTGGGGCAGGTCAAGCTGTTGCCCTACTTCAGGCCGAGCGACGCGGCGATGGGCGATGCAGTGCGGGCACTGAACGGCCGGCGCGCCGCGGTGATGCTGGCGAACCACGGCCCGGTCGTGGCCGGTCGCACCGTCGAGGCCGCCTGCAACGCCATCGAGGAGCTGGAGGCGACGGCCCGTCTGGCGCTGCTGCTGCGGGGGCTGCCCGCGCGTTTGCTGACCGATGCCCAGGTGGCCGATCTGGTCCATATCCACAAGATCGAATGGGGGACATGATGCCGCGCTTTTCGGCCAATCTCGGTTTTCTCTGGGCCGAACTGTCCCTGCCCGACGCGATCCGCGCGGCCGCTCGCGCCGGGTTCGACGCGGTCGAGTGCCACTGGCCCTATGACAGTGAGCCGGCGCAGGTCCGGCAGGCGCTGAACGAGACCGGGTTGACCATGCTGGGCCTGAACACGCGCCGCGGGCACCCCGGGGAAAACGGCCTGTCAGCCTTGCCGGGGCGCGAGGCAGAGGCGCGGGCCGAGATCGACCGGGCGCTGGACTATGCGGCCGGGATCGGCTGCCCGGCGGTGCACGTCATGGCCGGGTTCGCCGAAGGGCCAGACGCCGACGCGGCATTCCGGGCAAACCTGGACTACGCCGCCGCGCAGGCGCGATCCACCGGCGCGACGATCCTGATCGAGCCGCTGAACCGCTACGATGCCCCGGGCTATTTCCTCGGCCATGCCCGGCAGGCCGCCGGCATCATCGAGGCATTGGGGCACGACAATCTGCGGCTGATGTTCGACTGCTATCACCTGCAGATCATGGACGGCGACCTGACCCGACTGCTGCAGGCGATGTTGCCGATCACCGGCCACATCCAGTTCGCCTCGGTGCCGGATCGCGGCCCACCCGATCACGGAGAGGTGGACTACCGGCATGTCTTTGCCGCCATCGACGATCTCGGATGGTCGCGCCCGCTGGGGGCGGAATACCGGCCGGTGGGGCGGACCGAGGACAGTCTCGCCTGGATGACCTCACTGGTGTGAGTGGCCGAGGGCGCGGGAAAAGAAATCGGTATCCCCGAAATTGCCGGACTTCAGCGCCAGCGCCACCAAGCCGCGCTCATCCTCGGCCACGCACCACGGGACTCCCGGCGCGATCTCCGGCCCGATTCGCAACTGCGATACACCCAAGGCCGACGTGACCGCCCCCGCCGTTTCGCCGCCCGCGACGACAATTCGCGTCACACCTCGGGCGCGGGCGGCGACTGCCAGCCGGGACAGCGCGGCCTCGACGACCGCGCCCGCCTTCTCGACCCCCAGGGCAGCTTGGGCCGCGCGCACCTGATCGGGGGCGGCGGTCGCATAGACCAGCGGGGCGGGGTCGAATGGCTGCGCCTCCAGCCAGGCGAGCGCCGGGTCTACCCCGTCCCGGTCCAGCGTCAGCGGGTCGAGCTGCAGGGACGGGGCATCGGCCGCATACCGCGCGACCTGCTGGCGGGTCATGGCGGAACAGCTGCCCGACAGGATCAGCGCCGGACCGCCGGGCAGGGCAGGGGCGTTGGCGCGGTCGGCCGCGCGCATCAGTCCCGCGGCGCGATACTGTTTCGGCAGATGCGCCGCCAGGGCGCTGCCCCCGGTCAGCAGCGGCAGGTCATGTGCCGCTGCGGCCAGGGTGGCCAGATCGTCATCGCGGATCGCATCGGCGATTAGGTGCGCGGGCCCGTCCGCAATCGCGCGTCTAACAGCGGCGATGCCGGACGAAACGGTGGGCCAGTCGATCAGCCCAACCGCGTCCGCCACCTGCGCGGCGAGCACCCGCACCAGGTCGCTGTCCCTCATCGGGTTCAGCGGGTGATCCTTCATCGGGCTTTCGGCCAGCGGCTGGCGGCCCACGAACAACTGGCCCATGAAGACACGCCGGCCGTTTTCGGGAAACGAGGGCACGTACAGCGTCTTCACCGCGCCCCGCCGCTCCAGCAGCGCCTGCGCCACGGGGCCGATATTGCCGGCGGGCGTGCTGTCGAAGGTGGAACAGTATTTCCAGTAGAACCGCTGCGCCCCCGCCGCGGCCAGCCACTCCAGCGCCTGCAGTGCTGCGGCCACCGCCTCGGGTGCGGGAACGGACCTGATCTTCAGGGCGATCACCTCGACATCCGCCGTCCTGTCGGGCGGTGCGTCGGGCAGGCCGATGCGCAGTGACACCGTCGCACCGGTCCGGGCGACCATCGCAGCCAGGTCCGTGGCGCCGGTGAAATCGTCCGCGATGCAGCCCAGGATGGTCATTCGTCATCCCCCGGCAGGCGCAGCCCGGCACGTTGGGCGAGCAGCCGGGCCACGGCGGCATCATCCTGTCGGCCCCACCCCGCGGCCGCGGTCTGTTCGAAAAGCTTCAGCGCCGTATCGGACAAGGGCACCGGCACGCCCGCGCCCGACGCGGTCCCGGTCACGATGCCAAGATCCTTGACGAAGATGTCCACCGCGGACCGCGGGGTGTAGTCGCCCCGGACGATGTGGTCGCCGCGATCGGCGAACATCCATGAGGTGCCGGCACAGGACTGGATGACCCGGTGGACCTCGGCCAGATCCATGCCCAGGCTGGCGGCCAGCACCATCGCCTCGGCGGCGGCGGCGATGTGCACACCGGCCAGCAGCTGGTTGATCAGCTTCATGCGGCTGCCGGCGCCCGGCTGCTCGCCCAGTCGGAAGACCGTGGCGGATATCGCCTCGAGCGCCGGCGCGATGCGGTCAAACCCCTCGGACGGGCCGGCCGCCATCATGCTGATCGTACCCTCGCGCGCCTTGACGGCCCCCCCGGACACCGGCGCGTCGATCGCAACCATGCCGGCGGCAACCAGCCGGTCGCACAGCGCGACCATGTCGGCGGGCGGCATGGTCGCGCACAGCACGAACACGGTGCCCGGGGCGGCTGCCGCCACGGCCCCGCCGGGTCCGAACAGCACGGCCTCGGTCTGCTGGGCATTAACCACGTAGACCAGAACCGCGTCCGCCCCGACCGCCGCTTCGGCCGCCGTAGCGGCCGTGCTGCCGCCGGCTGCCCTCAGTTCCGCCAGCGCTTCGGGGCGCAGGTCGGTGCCGGTCGTGGGGATCCCGGCCCGCACCAGGGACAGGGCCGCGCCCAGCCCCATCGATCCCAGCCCGATCACCGCCGCCGCCATCTCGTCAGCCATCTGTCACCTGCCTTCCACGTTGCAGCATCATCCGGATCAGCGGCACCAGCCAGAACAGGATCGCCACGACCCCAAGGCCGGCCGCGATCGGCCGTTCGAAGAAGGCCAGCATGCTGCCGTCGGACTTGATCATCGAGGTGATGAAGTTCTTTTCCAGCATGGGTCCCAGAACCAGCCCGAGAATCGCAGGCGCGATTGGGATGTCAGCCTCCTCCATCGCGAACCCGATCACCCCGAAGACCAGCATCACCACCACGCCGAACAGCGAATTGGTGATCGCGAAGCTGCCGACGATGCAGAACAGCAGGATCACCGGCATCAGCAGGCTTTGCGGCACGGCCAGAAGCCGCGTGCCCATCTGGATCGCGATCCAGCCCAGCGGCAGCATCAGCAGGTTCGCCAGCAGGAACACGATAAACAGCGCGTAGATCAGCTGCGGCTGCATCAGGAAGACGGTGGGACCCGGGTTCATCCCCTTGATGTAGAGCACGCCGATCACGATGGCAGTGATGGAATCGCCCGGAATCCCGAACACCAGCGCCGGGATCCAGGCCCCCGAAACGGCGGCGTTGTTCGACGCCCCGGCCTCGACCAGCCCCTCGGGATGGCCCTGCCCGAACCGCTCGGGGGTGCGCGAGAACCGTTTCGAGATCGCATAGCTGATCCAGGCCGCGATGTCGGCCCCGGCCCCGGGCAGCGCCCCGATCACGGTTCCGGTCGCGCTGCCGCGCAGCACCTGGACCGGATAGCGGCGCAGATAGGTCCATTGCCGGCTGAAGATGCCACGCAGCGCAGGGCGTTCTGCACGCGCCAGCCGGGTCGGGGCCAGCATGGCGCGAAATACCTCGGCCGCGGCGAACAACCCGATCAGGGCGGGGATGAACGGCACCCCAGCCATCAGGTCCACATTGCCGAAGGTGAATCGCGACTGACCGGCGGGGTTGTCGAGTCCGACGGTCGCGGCCGCCAGCCCGACGCACAGGGAGACGAGCCCCTTCAGCGCAGAGCCGGGCGCGACGAAGATTGCACAGGACAGACCCAGCACCACCAGCCAGAAATACTCGAAGGACGAGAACTTCAACGCGACTTCGGCCAGCACCGAAGACAGGAAGATCAGGACGAGCGTGCCCAGCACCCCGCCGATCACCGAAAACACCAGCAGTGCGCCAAGCGCATCGGCGGCGTGCCCGGACCGGGTCATCCGCCAGCTGTCCTCGACATAGGCGGCGCTGGCCGGCGTCCCGGGAATTCGCAGCAGTGCGCCGGGCAGGTCGCCGGCAAAGATCGCCATCGCCGCCGCGGTGACAATGGCGGCGATGGCGGGCACCGGCTCCATGAAGAAGGTCACCGGCACCAGCAGCGCGGTGGCCATCGTCGCCGTCAGGCCCGGTATCGCGCCGACGAACAGCCCGAACGCCCCCGACGCCAGCATGACCAGCAAGACCTGCGGGGTCAGCACCAGTTCCAGCGCCTGGGTCAGCACCATCGCCTAGGTTCCCGGCAGGATCAGCCAGTCGGTCCGGGGCAGCGGGACCGACAGCCACTGGACGAACACCCAGCGGATGGCCAGCGTGGACAGGATCGCCAGAAGAGCCGCTTCCCACCAGCGCCGGCCCAGCAGCATGGCGATCCCCCCGACGAGCAGGACCGACGCCGGCACGAATCCCAGCGGCCTCAGCAACAGGAGATGGCCCACCATCAGCCCGAACGAGGCGGCCAGCCGCAGGATTCCTGCCCGATCCACCGGCCGGACGGGTTCGGCGACCGTCGCGCCGCTGCCGGTCAGGGCCGGCCGCGTTGCCTTGAACACCAGGGCACCGCCGACCATGACCGCCAGCACCGCGACCAGCCGCGGCAGGGTGCCGGCCCCGTAATTCTGCCCCGGCATGGGGCCGAACGGGCGTGCCAGCGCGAAAAGCACGAGCCCGCCCACCAGCGTGATCAGGCCGATCAGCAGATCGCCCCGGCGCGCCATCCTACTCTTGCGCCAGACCCGCGGCCTTCATGACCTCGCCCAGGTTGGCATCGTCTTCGGCAACGATGGCGGTAGCCTCTTCGGGGTCGGCCCACCGCAGCCCGAAGCCCCGGTCGGTCATGAATTTCTGATACTCCTCCGAATCGTAGGCGGCCTTGACCGCATCGACCAGCTTGCTGCGCACGTCGTCCGGCAGTCCCTTGGGCGCGACGATGGTCCGCCACACCGAGAGGGTCCAGTCCGAGCCGGTGGCCTCCTGCAGGGTGGGGGTGTCGGGGAACAGGTCCTGCCGCTCGTCCGACATGCTCGCCAGCGCGCGGACGCGACCGGCCTCGATCAGGGCGCGACCCTCCGCCAGCGATGACGGCACGACCTGCACGCCGCCGGCGACCATGTCGGTCAGGCCTGGAACGGCGCCCTCGCTGGGCACCCAGGTGACTTGCGTGACCGGCACGTCCTCGGACATCAGCCAGCCCAGGATGTTCAGATGCCAGATGCCGCCCTGGCCGGTCCCGGACGCCTTGAATGTTCCCGGCGGCTGCGCCTTGATCGCCTCCAGCAGGTCCCCGGCCGTCTGAAATTCGCTGTCGCTCGCCACCATGAGGCCGCCGGGATCGGCGTTGACCATCGCGAGGATGTCGAAATCCTGGTAGGTCAGGCCGGTCAGCCCCTGCCAGTGCATCATGTCGATCTCAATCGTCATCACGCCCAAGGTGTAGCCGTCGGGCTGGGCATTCGCGATCGCCGTGTGCCCGACCACGCCCGAACCGCCCGTCCGGTTCACGACATTGACCGGCTGGCCCAACTGCTGCTGCAGCAGTTCGGCAAACACGCGACCGACCGCGTCGGTACCGCCACCCGCGCCCCAAGGCACGATCATCTCGATCGGACGTTCGGGATATTCCGCCCACGCCTGGGTTCCGCTGATCGCGAGGCCCGAAAGGGCAGTCACGGCGGTAATTCCTGCTGCAACGAAGCTGCGTCTGTTGATCCGGTCCATTTCGGCCCTCCCCGCCCGGTATTTTCGTCGCCTTCCGTCGAGCGGGGCGACGCAATCACCGGAAAGACTGTGCGGCCGTGTATACGTTGTCAAATGTTTTCCCGCAGGCTGGTCGGCACGGGCGCGCCACGGCGCGCGGCGACGAAAGGGCTTGCCGAACGGCTGCGTAACGATACGATGCCGGCAGGAATTTCCCTTGGGGGAGGGGTTGGTGGCATCTGTTACGATCGATGGGCTGCGCAAGTCCTATGGCGCGACCGAGGTCCTGCACGGCGTCGATGTCGACATTGCAGAAGGCGAATTTGTCGTGCTGGTCGGCCCCTCGGGCTGCGGGAAATCGACGCTGCTGCGGATGCTGGCCGGGCTTGAGCACATCAGCGGGGGCGAGGTCCGGATCGGCGACCGCGTCGTCAACCATCTGCCGCCCAAGGATCGCGACATCGCGATGGTGTTCCAGAACTATGCGCTCTATCCCCACCTGACCGTCGCCGAGAACATGGGCTTCTCGCTGAAGCTGAGCGGCGTCCGGAAGGCGCAGATCGCCGAGAAGGTGCGGCCCGCGGCCGAGATCCTAGGGCTGGCGCATCTGCTCGACCGGTATCCACGGCAGCTGTCGGGGGGGCAGCGGCAGCGGGTGGCGATGGGACGTGCGATCGTGCGCGACCCGCAGGTGTTCCTGTTCGACGAGCCGCTGTCGAACCTGGACGCAAAGCTGCGCGTCTCGATGCGGGCCGAGATCAAGAACCTTCACCAGCGGCTGAAGACCACGACCGTCTATGTCACCCACGACCAGATCGAGGCGATGACGATGGCCGACAAGATCGTGGTGATGCACGATGGTATCGTCGAGCAGATCGGTGCACCGCTGGACCTGTATGACAGGCCGGCGAACCTGTTCGTCGCCGGGTTCATCGGGAGTCCCGCCATGAACTTCCTGAATGGTGTGTTCGGACCCGACGGGGTGACGCTGGCCGACGGCACGGTCCTGCCGGTCACCGACGCGGGCGCGGCGAAGGCAGGGCAGCAGGTCGTCTATGGTCTTCGGCCCGAATCCATGGCGCTGGGCGGCGACGTTCCGCTGACCGTCGAAGTCACCGAACCGACCGGGGCCGAAACCTATGTCGTCGGGCAACTGGGTGGCGCCGAAGTCACCGGCGTCTTCCGGACCCGCGTCACGGCCAAGCCCGGCGAGCAGATCGGCATCCGAATCGATCCCGCCGGCATCCATCTGTTCGACGCGGCATCCGGTGCCCGGTTGTCGCACTGAAAAACAAACCAGGGAGGAGGAACCCATGACCATTACCCGCAGAACGCTCGTCGCCTCGGGCGCGGCGCTTGCCACAGGCCTGTTGCTGTCAGGAACGGCTCTCGCACAGGACTTCAGCGGTCCGTTCACGCCCGAAGAGGGCGCCAGCCTGCGCCTGCTGCGCTGGGTGCCCTTCGTCAAGGGCGACGAGGAGACCTGGAACCAGCTGACCAAGGAATTCACCGACGCGACGGGTGTCGAGGTCCGGATCGACCAGGAAAGCTGGGAAGACGTGCGCCCGAAAGCCGCGGTGGCCGCCAATGTCGGGTCCGGCCCGGACATCGTGATGGGCTGGTTCGACGACCCCTTCCAGTATCCAGACAAGCTGGTCGACGTGACCGACCTGGCCACGACCTTGGGCGAACGGTCGGGCGGCTGGTATCCGGGTCCGCAAAGCTACGGGATGCACGAGGACAAGTGGATCGCGATTCCGATCGCAGTCATCGGCAACGCCGTCGTGTATCGCGACAGCATGGTCAAGGCGGCCGGCTTCGAGGAATTCCCGCAGGACACCGAAGGGTTCCTGAACCTCGTCAAGGCGCTGAAGGAAAACGGCACGCCGGCCGGGTTCCCGCACGGCAAGGCGGTCGGGGATGGCAACAACTACGCCCACTGGCTGTTGTGGAGCCATGGCGCCAAGGCCGTCGACGAGAATGGCGAGGTCACCATCAACAGCCCCGAGACCAAGGCCGCGATCGAGTATGCCACCCAGCTCTACGAGAACTTCATTCCGGGCACGGAAAGCTGGCTGGACATCAACAACAACCGGGCCTTCCTGGCAGGTGAGGTGGCGCTGACCGCGAACGGCGTCTCGGTCTACTACGCCGCCGCCAACGACCCGGCGATGAAGGAGATCGCCGACGACATCCGGACCACGAACTTCCCGATCGGACCGGTGGGCGAAAGCGTCGAGCTGCACCAGATCAGCTCGCTGATGATCTTCGATCACACCCCGTACCCGAACGCCGCCAAGGCCTATGTCGAGTGGATGCTCCGGCCGGAAAACTACAACCGCTGGATCGAAGGCGCCTCGGCCTATGTCGCGCCGACGCTCAAGGCGTTTTCGGACAATCCGGTCTGGGAGGCGCATCCGGTGCACGCGCCGTATCAGAAGGCGTCCGAGAACCTGCGTGCCAACGGCTATGCGGGCCCGCTGGGTGCCGCATCGGCCGGCGCCATGGCTGACTATGTGCTCGTCGACATGTTCGCCGAAGCGGTGACCGGCCAGCGCACCCCCGAAGAAGCCATGGAGAACGCCGAGCGGCGGCTGCAGCGCTACTATCGCTGATCCCTGACCTCGGGTCGCGCGGCGAAGCCGCGCGACCCATCTTCGCTGCAGGAGACGACGCCAATGGCCCATGACGAAGCTGCTGCCGTGCCGGTCCCGCGCCGTCCCGCGCTGCGTCGGTTCCTGGAAAGCCGCAACGGCCTCGGCCTGCTGTTCATGCTGCCGGCCGCGGTGTTCCTGCTGTGCTTCCTGACCTATCCGCTTGGCCTCGGCGTATGGCTGGGCTTCACGGACACCAAGATCGGCCGCACCGGTGTCTTTGTCGGGCTGGAAAACTATGCTTGGCTGTTCGACGATCCGGTGTTCTGGCTGTCGGTGTTCAACACGCTGATCTACACCGTGGTGGCATCGATCGCGAAGTTCGCGCTGGGGCTGTGGCTGGCGCTGCTGCTGAACCGCAATCTCCCGATGAAGAAGTTCTTTCGCGCGGTCATCCTGCTGCCGTGGGTCGTGCCCACGGTGCTGTCGGCGATGGCATTCTGGTGGATCTTCGATTCCCAGTTCTCGATCATCTCGTGGGTGCTGATGAAGTGGGGGGTGATCTCGCAGCCGATCAACTTCCTGGGCGATCCGTGGACCGCGCGGTGGTCGGTGATCGCCGCCAATGTCTGGCGCGGCATCCCGTTCGTTGCCATCTCGCTGCTGGCCGGGCTGCAGACCATTCCGCAGTCGCTGAACGAGGCTGCGGCCATTGACGGGGCGACCCGCTGGCAGATGTTCACCAAGGTGACGCTGCCGCTGCTGACCCCGATCATCGCGGTGGTCATGACCTTTTCGGTGCTGTTCACCTTCACGGATTTCCAGCTGATCTACGTGCTGACCCGCGGCGGGCCGGTGAACGCGACGCATCTCATGGCCACGCTGTCGTTCCAGCGCGCCATCCCGGGCGGGCAACTGGGCGAGGGCGCAGCGATCGCCGTTGCGATGATCCCGTTCCTGCTGGCCGCGATCCTGTTCAGCTTTTTCGGTCTGCAACGCCGCAGGTGGCAGCAGGGCAACGACTGAGGGTTTACCATGGCCAAGACCGCGCCCACCGACGACCATTCCGAGGGGATGGACCATTTCGACAGCCGCGCGCGCCGGATTCTGACGCTGTGGTTGCCGCTGGCCTGCTTCGTCTTCGTGCTGCTGTTTCCGTTCTACTGGATGGCAATCACCGCCATCAAACCGAACTACCAGCTGACCGATTACGAAAACTACAGCCCGTTCTGGGTCGTCGAGCCGACCCTGCGGCACATCCGCTATCTGCTGTTCGAAACCACCTATCCGGCGTGGATGTGGAACACGATCGTGGTGTCGGTCGTCTCCACCGCGCTGGCGCTGGTGGCGTCGGTCTTTGCCGCCTACGCGATCGAGCGGCTGCGCTTTCGCGGGGCGCGGATGACCGGCCTGCTGATCTTTCTGGCCTATCTCGTCCCACCGTCGATCCTATTCATTCCACTGGCGGTCATCGTTTTCCAGGTCGGGATCTTCGACAGCAAGCTGGCCCTGATCCTGACCTACCCGACCTTCCTGATCCCGTTCTGCACCTGGCTGCTGATGGGATATTTCAGGTCGATCCCCTACGAGCTCGAGGAATCGGCGTTGGTGGACGGCGCCACTCGCTGGCAGATCCTGACCAAGATCGTGCTGCCGCTGTCGGTCCCGGGACTGATCTCGGCGGGCATCTTTGCCTTCACGCTGTCGTGGAACGAGTTCATCTATGCGCTGACTTTCATTTCGAGCAGCGAGAACAAGACGGTTCCGGTCGGGGTGCTGACGGAACTGGTGCGCGGCGACATCTATGAATGGGGCGCGCTGATGTCGGGGGCGCTGCTGGGATCGCTGCCGGTGGTGATCCTGTATTCCTTCTTTGTCGACTACTACGTCTCGTCGATGACGGGGGCGGTGAAGGAGTAACGGGCCGCCCGATCTCTGCGGTGGACGGGCCCGCGCCGCGCCCCGTTCAGTAGGTCGCCCGGCCGCCCGAGATGTCGAACACCGCACCGGTTGAAAACGAGCAGTCCTCGGATGCCAGCCACGCGACCAGTGCGGCGACCTCGTCGGGCTCCAGGAACCGGTTCAGGGGGATGCGGGCCAGCATGTAGTCGATATGACTTTGCGCCATCTGGTCGAAGATCGGTGTCCGCGCCGCGGCCGGCGTGACGCAGTTGGCGATGACCCCTGTCCCGGCCAGCTCCTTGCCCAGCGACTTGGTCAGCGCGATCAGCCCGGCCTTCGAGGCCGAGTAGTGGGCGGCGTTCGGATTGCCTTCCTTTCCCGCGACCGAGGCGATGTTAATGATGCGCCCATAGCCCCGTTCGACCATGCCGGGGATCAGGGCCCGGCATATCACGAAGGGCGCGTTCAGGTTGACCTCGACGACCTGCCGCCAGATCGCGGGATCCAGCTCTGTCACCGGGCCGTTCCCTCCGGTGATGCCGGCGTTGTTGACCAGGATGTCCACCTCGCCGGCTGCCCGGGCGGCGTCGGCCACCGCGGCATCATCGGCCAGGTCCAGGCAGCGGCCCTGCGCCGCATCGCCCAGCTCCGCCACCGCGGCCGACAGGGTCGCGTCCTGCATGTCCCACAGGATCACCGACGCGCCGCTGGCGACGAACCGCCGGGCGATCGCCAGTCCGATCCCCTGCGCCCCGCCGGTGATGACGGCGCGCCGCCCCTCAAGATCGATCCGGTTCATCGGTGTTGCTCCCTGCTGTTGCATGTCACGCCGCGCCGGATCCGAGCCGGGCGCGCAGCAGCTCGACCTGCTGCGCATCCGCCCGGTCGCGATGCTGCTGATGGGTTCGCCGCGCGGCCTCGACGTCCCGCGCGGCGATGGCGGCCAGCATCGCGCGGTGTTCCAGGTCCGATTGCACCGGGGCGGGACGCAGCGGTAGGATCAGCAGCCGTGCCCGGTATTGCTGGCCCCAGTATTCCCCCAGTGTGCGCAGCAGCCGCGGATTCCCGCACAGCGCGACGATGGTCGAATGCAGATCGTCGTCCATGTCGGACCAGCGGGCGATGTCGCCGGCGGCGGTGAGCCGCTCCATTCGCGACAGCATCTGTTGCAGATGCGCCAGCTCCTCGTCGGTCAGGCCGCGGCGGGCGACCAGTTCGACGGCCCGGATCTCCAGGGCAGAGAAGACGTCGAGGATGTCGCGGACGTCCTCGGGCGACACGGTGCGAACGGTGATGCCGTGGCGGGGGCGGATGTCGATCAGCCCCTCTTCCGCCAGCTTGATTGTCGCCTCGCGCACCGGTGTCCGGGACAGGCCGAGCAGCGCCGCGAGTTCGGTTTCCAGCAGCGTGGTGCCCGGGGCCAGCCGGCCGGTGAGGATGCGATGGCGCAGATCCTGATAGGCCCTGTCGCGTGCTGACAGTCCCGGCGCCGCCGTGGGACCCGGCCCGGGTCGGGCGGCCCGCCTGGCGCGTCGGGTCAGCGCCTCGGTCGGCATCAGCCGCTCTCGGGCCGAGCGCCGGTATCGCGGATATGGGCCCGGATGATGTCGTGAAAGCTGGCATCCGCGACGAAGCCGTGCTGCATGGCCCGCGCGGGATCGAAATCGCGCGGCCAGCCGGCGACGATGCCGCGGATCGTCTCGTCCGGTTCGCGGCGGACCAGGGCGGTCGTTTGCGGACCGGCCACATCCTCCAGCGCGGCCAGCATCTCGCCCACCGTCACCGACAGGCCAGGCATGTTCAGGCAGCGCCGGGCGCCCAGCGGCGCCAAATCCATCGTGGCCGCGTGCAGCAGGAATCCCAAGGCCGAGGCCGGGCTCGCGACCCAGTGGCGCACGTTATCCTCGACTGGCAGGATCGCCTCTTGACCCGCCAGCGGCTCGCGGATGATCCCTGAGAAGAACCCGGAGGCGGCCTTGTTCGGCTTGCCCGGGCGCACGACGATGGTTGGCAGGCGCAGGCCGATGCCGTCGAATATGCCCCGGCGCGAATAATCGTTCAGCAGCAGCTCGCCGATCATCTTCTGGGTGCCGTAGCTGGTCATCGGGGCGGTGATGTAGGTGTCGGTGATCGGGTCCTCGAAGGGGGCGCCGAAGACGGCGACGGACGACGTATACACAACGCGCGGATGGTAGTCGGGCTGGGCGCGGATCGCCTCGAACAGCAGGCGGGTGCCGTCCAGGTTGATGCGGTAGCCCTTGTCGAAATCCGCCTCGGCCTCGCCCGACACCACCGCGGCGAGGTGGAAGATGACGTCGGGGCGGTCGCCGATCAGCTGGTCCACCGTTGCGGGGTCGGCGATGTCGCCTTCACGGATCGACAGGCGGACGGCGGATGATCCGGCGTCCAGGTCGGCCGGGACCACGTCGAAGGCGGTCAGGTCGGTGACCGTGCTGTCCCCCAGCTTACCGCTGTCCAGCAGGTGGCGCGCCAGCATCCGGCCCACCATCCCCGCCGCCCCGATCACCAGTACCTTCATGTCGCTGTCCCCGCCGCCAAGATCCCTTCGGGCTGTATACATTGCGCGGCGGTGGCGGAAAAGTGTCCGGCGCAGAAAGATGCGACGTTCACGCATGGTTCATGCAGTTTTCATGATCCGTTCCGGTGCAACGGCAGCCCGGACGTCGGTCCCCGCAGGCCCTTGCCCGCCGGGCCGCATGGTATACCATCGCCGCCAAACAGGGGAGGAAAGCGGCATGGCGACACCGGAACGGATCGGATTCATCGGGGTGGGGTTCATGGGCCACGGCATGGCCAAGAACCTGATCCAGAAGGGGCATACGCTGCAGGTGATCGGCCACCGCAATCGCGGCCCGGTCGACGACCTGATCGGGCAGGGGGCGACCGAGGCGACCAGCCCGGCGGCGATGGCGGCCGAGGTGGACATCATCCACATGTGCCTGCCGAACTCGGACGTGGTCGAGGCGGTGATGCGCGGCCCCGACGGGATCCTGGCCGGGGCCCGGCCGGGGCTGGTGGTGATCGACACCACGACCGCCGAACCCGGATCGACCGTGGCGCTGGCCGCCGAACTGAAGGCGAAGGGCGGCGATTACGTCGATGCGCCGCTGGGCCGCACCCCGAAGGAGGCCGAGGCCGGCACCCTGGACGCGATGGTCGGCTGCGACCCGGCGGTGCTGGAGCGGATCCGGCCGGTGATCGAATGCTGGGCCGCAAACATCAACCATGTCGGGCCGGTCGGATCGGCGCACAAGATGAAGCTGATCATGAACTTCATCGCGATGGGCTATGCGGCGCTCTATGCCGAGGCGCTGGCCATCGCCGCGCGGGCGGGGCTAAGCCCGCAGACGGTGCAGACGGTCATCGGGTCCAGCCGGATGTCGAACGGGTTCTTCGACACCTTCATGGCGGGCGCGGTGGGCCGCGACCGCGAGGTGCACAAGTTCACCATCACCAACGCCGCCAAGGACCTGCGCTATGCGGCGATGATGGCGATGCAGGCGGGGGCGGCCAATCCGATGGGCGCCGCGATGCGCAATGCCTTTGCCACCGCCGAGGCGATGGGCCACGGCGACAAGTTCGTACCCGAACTGGCCGACGTGGTGGCCGGGCTGAACGGGGTGGACCTGGCGGCAGAGGTGACCCGCGGCGGCAAGGGCTGACGCCCGCCACGGTCGGCCCGACCGTGGCCGTGGGACAGGGGCTGGGGGACCGGCCCCTGCGATGGGGCCCGTATGACGGGCCCGCACCAGGCAGGTTCGGTCAGGCGGGCCCGGCGCCCTGGGTGGCGGTGGGCAGCGCGTAGAGCGACTGGCTGGCCGCCATGAACAGCACGTTGCGCTTGGGCCCGCCGAAGCACAGATTGCCGCAGACCTCAGGCAGGCGGATCCGGCCCAGCAGCAGCCCGTCGGGCGACCAGCAGGTCACGCCACTGTAGCCGACCGCGCGGCCGGCGTTGCTGGACGCCCACAGATTGCCATAGACGTCGCAGCGCACCCCGTCGGGGCCGCATTTCACGCCGTCGACGACGCAGTCGGAAAACAGCCGCCCGTTCGACGCGGTGCCGTCATCGGCGATGTCGAAGACGTGGATGTCACCCTTGCCGCCCTCGCCCGTGTCGCCCGGACCCTTGCCAGTGCTGGCGACGTAGAGACGCCGGCCGTCGGGCGAGAAGCACAGGCCGTTCGGGTCGGGCACCTGGACCTCTTCGACCATCCGGGTGATCGTGCCGTCGGTGGCGATCCGGTAGACGCCGTGCGCCATCTCGCGCTGCGCCTCGCCGATTTCGGGCGGCTGGCCCAGGCGATTGTTGATCAGACCCTCGGGGTTGGTGGGTCCGCCCGCCGCATCGGGGGCGCCCTCGTAGAGCTGTCCGCCATAGGGCGGGTCGGTGAACCAGATGCTGCCGTCGAGATGTTCGACCACGTCGTTGGGGGAATTGAAGCGCTTGCCCTCGAACCGGTCGGCGAGGATCGACACCGATCCGTCGAGTTCATAGCGGACCACCCGCCGGGTCAGATGCTCGCAGGTCAGCTGCCGGCCGGACCTGTCGAAGCTGTTGCCGTTGGAGTTGTTCGACGGTGCCCGGAAGACGCTGACATGGCCGTCGTCGTCCAGCCAGCGCAGCTGCCGGTTGGCGGGGATGTCGGACCAGACCAGGAACTTGCCGACGCTGTTCCAGGCCGGCCCCTCGGACCACAGCGCACCGGTCCACAACCGCCTGATCGGCGCATTCGGCTGGGCGAGGCCGTTGAAGGACGGGTCCGCCGCGATCACGTCCGGGTCCCAGAAATAGACGTTCGGTTCCGCATCCGCCGCGAAGCTGCGGCGCGGCGTGGTGACGGTGCTGAGCGGTTCGGCCGCCTGCCCGCCCTGGGCCATGACCTGCCGGCTGCCGACCAGGACGGCCGCCCCACCCAGCCCGATCGACACCAGCGACTGACGCCGGGTCAGGCCCGGCTTCTGCATCTTGGACATCACCAAGTCTCCTCCTCCAAGGATCGCGACGCCGGCAGGTCCCCCTCGGCCCTGCGGCCGTCCGGCGGCATGGTATACCAGAACCGGGCCTCGCGGGAGTCGCATCGCGGAGGCGCGGCGGGTCCACGCCCATCGCCGCCGGGTGGCGCGTCAGAGATCGCCGGGGCGGTCCACGTCCAGCAGCTCGGCCGGCGGGGCCTGGATGATCCGGCATTCGTCCAGCAGCGCGCCGGCGCCGCGGTCGCCCTGCAGCGTGGAGAGAAGCGGAAAGGCCGTTGCCGGAAAACAGGCCGGCACGCCGGGGCGGCCGTCGGGGTGGCGGACGGCGGCGGGTCGGTCGTCGCAGGCGTCGATCACGGCGGCAACGGTCGCGTCCGACAGCGCCGGCATGTCGCCCAGCAGGATCAGCAGCCGCCCCGCCCCCTGTGCCGCGGCCCATCCGGCGGCGGCGCGCAGGCTGCCCGACTGGTCGTCGCCATCGGGCGCGATGTGGATCAAGTCGCTGAGCAGATCGGCCACCGCGGCATCCCGCAGGACGACGGCGCGCAGGGCCACCGGCGCGCGCTGCAGGGTGGCCGCGGCATGGCAGACCAGCGGCCGCCCGGCATACTCTGCCAGAAGCTTGTTGCCCGGCCCCCAGCGCCGCGAGTGGCCGGCGGCCAGCAGCACCCCGGCGACCGGCCCGGCCTGGGTCACGCCGTCGCCTCGGCCAGGATCTCGGCCAGCACCGACACGGCCAGCACCCGGGGGTCGCGGGCCGACGGGATCAGGCCGATCGGGCCGCGCAGTCGGGCGATCGCCGCGGCCGGCACGCCCATGTCACGCAGCGCGGCGGTGCGGGCGCGATGGCTGCGCAGACTGCCTTGCGCGCCCACATAGAAGGCCGGGGTCAGCAGCGCCTGCGCCAGCACCGGCGGCTCGCGGTCGTGATCGTGGTAGAACAGGGTGATGGCGGTCCAGGGATCGGCGCTGACCGGCCCCGGGGCGCGCAGCGGCACGCCCCTAGCCTGCGCCGCGGCGGCGGTCGCGTCGTCATGGGTGGACAGTTCGACCGGAAAGCCGGTGGCCCGCGCCAGCGCCGCGAAGGTCACCGCCTCGACCCCCGCGCCCCAGGTCAGGAAGCGGGTCGGCGGCAGCACCCGCAGCGCGAAGCCGGGGCCGTCCAGCGCCACCGTGCCCCGGTCGAGGTCCAGCCCCAGGATCACAGGTTGCCGGGCGTCGCGGGCCGCCAGCGCGGCGCGGAGCGGGGCCGGGTCGGGCAGCGGCACCAGCGCGACGTCCAGCCCGCCGCCGCAGGGCAGCACCAGGTCGCGGAACGGAGAGCCGATTCCGTAGCGCAGCCGGATGACCCGGCCGCTGGCGGCGGACTCGCGGGCGTGGAAGGCGAGGTCGGCCTCGATGCAGCCGGAGCTGAGCTGGCCGACTGCGCCGCCGGCCGCCGGAAAGCCCATGATCGCGCCGGGGCTGCGGTAATGCGGCCCCTCGACCCCGGTCACCACCGCCAGCACCCCGCCATCGTCCAGGGCCGCGAGCGGGTCGCCGACGGGATCGTCGACCGCCGCGGACGGCGGCGGCGGAAGGGGCGGTTTGTGCATCACCCACGGGAACACAACAGCGCGCCGGGTTGTTCCCACCCCGGCGCATCGCGGAGGAGAACCCCATGGAGATCAGCCTGACCGTCAACGGCGCGCAGCACCGGCTGCGGCTGGACGACCCGCGCGTGACCCTGCTGGACGCGCTGCGCCAGCACCTGGGCCTGACCGGCACCAAGAAGGGCTGCGACCACGGCCAGTGCGGGGCCTGCACGGTGATGCTGGACGGGCGGCGGATGAATGCCTGCCTGTCGCTGGCGGTGATGCATGACGGCGACGCGATCACCACGATCGAGGGGATCGGGACGGCCGAGGCACTGGCCCCGATGCAGGCCGCGTTCATCCGGCATGACGGGTTCCAGTGTGGCTATTGCACGCCGGGGCAGATCGTGTCGGCCACCGCGATGCTGGACGAGCTGCGCCAGGGCTGGCCCAGCCAGATGTCGGCGGACCTGACCGCGCCGCAATTCACCGACGACGAGATCCGCGAACGGATGTCCGGCAATCTGTGCCGCTGTTCGTGCTATCCCAACATCGTGGACGCGATCCGCGACGCCGCGGAGGCGCCGGCATGAGGCCGTTTACCTATACCCGCGCCGCCACCCCGGCCGAGGCAATCGGCAGCGCCGCCCGGATCATCGCCGGGGGCACCAACCTGCTGGACCTGATGAAGCACCAGGTCGAGACGCCGGACCGGCTGTGCGACGTGAACCATGTCGGGCTGGACCGGGTCGAGCGGGACGGCGACGGGCTGCGGATCGGGGCGCTGGTGCGCAATTCCGATCTGGCCGCGGATGACGCCGTGCGGACCGACTGGCCGCTGCTGTCGCGGGCGATCCTGGCCGGGGCCAGCGGCCAGATCCGCAACCGGGCCACCACCGGCGGCAACCTGATGCAGCGGACCCGCTGCTATTACTTCTACGACATAGATGCGCCCTGCAACAAGCGCGAGCCGGGCAGCGGCTGCGCGGCGATCGGCGGCCGGACCCGCCTGCACGCGATCCTAGGCGCGTCCGACCAGTGCATCGCCACCTATCCGGGCGACATGGCGGTGGCCCTGTCGGCGCTGGACGCCACGGTCGAGGTCGAGGGCCCGGAGGGCCGGCGCGAGATCGCCGCGACGGCGTTTCACCGCCTGCCCGGCACGACGCCGGAGCGCGATACCGAGCTGCGGCCCGGCGAAATGATCCTGTCGGTCCGCCTGCCGGCGCCGCTGGGCGGGCGGCAGATCTATCGCAAGGTGCGCGACCGCCGGTCCTATGCCTTTGCGCTGGTGTCGGTCGCCGCCGCGGTGGGAATGAAGGACGGACGGATGGAGACGGTCCGCCTCGCCTTCGGCTCGGTCGCGGCCAAGCCCTGGCGGGCCATCGAGGCCGAGGCGATGCTGGCCGGGCAGGCACCGTCCGCCGACCTGTTCGACCGCGCCGCCGACGTCGTGCTGGCCGGCGCGCAAGGCTATGGCGACAATGATTTCAAGATCCCGCTGCTGCGCCGCACGATGCGCGCGGTGCTGGCCGAGGCCACGCAGGAGACGATGTGATGCCCGACCCGATCGAACTGACGCTGCGCCACCAGATGAACAGCCGGGACGAGCGCAACCTGCTGGACCACACGGTGCAGGGGATCGTCGGCAGCCCGCTAGATCGCCCCGAAGGGCCGCTGAAGGTCCGCGGCACGGCGACCTATGCCGACGAGGATCATCCGCCCGGCACCGTCTATGGCTGGCTGGTCCGGTCGACGGTCGGCAAGGGCTGGGTGGTCGGGCTGAACACGTCCGAGCTGCGGGCGATGCCGGGGGTGCTGGCGGTGATCCGCGACGACCGGCTGATCCGCAACCCGGCCCAGGGACAGGCCGGCAAGGCGCCCTACCAGGGTCCGGCCGAGGTGTTCTACAAGGGCCAGCCGATCGCGGTGGTGGTCGCCGAGACGATGGAGCAGGCCCGCGATGCCGCGCTGGCGGCCCGGGCGCAGTATGACGACCGCACCGACAAGGGCGTGTTCACCCCCGAGCGCGCCAGCTACGAGACGCCGCCCAAGAAACAGGCGACGCAGGGCGATCTGGACAAGGAGATGGACGCGGCGGCGTTCCGGGTCGATCTGGAGTATACCACCCCGACGATGAGCCATTCGGCGATGGAGCCCCATGCCGCCGTCGCCTGGTGGGAGGACGGGCAGCTGAAGGTGCGCGGCAGCTACCAGATGCTGAAGCACAATGTCGAAGAACTCGCCGACGCGCTGGGGATCAGCCCCAAAAAGGTGCGGATCCTGTCACCCTATGTGGGCGGCGGATTCGGCAGCAAGCTGGGGATCAGCCACGAGGCGGTTGGTGCGGCGATCGCCGCGCAGAAGGTCGGGCGTCCGGTGGCGATCGCCCTGCATCGCCGCCAGGTCTACGAGACGACGATGCGGCGCAGCGAAAGCCGGCAGCGGGTGCGGCTGGCCTGCGACCGGGACGGCCAGTTGACCGCGGTCGGGCACGAGGCCTGGGTGTCGAACCTGCCCGGCGAGCGGTTCAGCGAGCCGGTGACCCAGGCGACGCCGTTCACCTATCGCGGCGAGAACCGGCTGATCGGCCATCATGTCGGCCGGCTGAACATCACCGCGGCCGGATCGATGCGGGCGCCGGGGGAGGCGATCGGGGTTCCGGTGACCGAGGCGGCGCTGGACGAGCTGGCCGAGGCGGCGGGCCTGTGCCCGGTGGAGCTGCGGCTGCGCAACATCCCCGACAAGGATCCGACCACCGGCAAGCCCTATAGCGGCAACCGGCTGGCGGACTGCCTGCGGCGCGGGGCCGAAAGCTTTGGCTGGGCCGATCGGCCGCAGCCCGGCACCCGCCGCGATGGCGAATGGCTGATCGGCATGGGGATGACCTCGGCCATAAGGGTGAACATGCTGGAAAACAGCGCGGCCCGGGTGACGCTGGCGGCGGATGGAACCGCGCTGGTCGAGACCGACATGACCGATATCGGGACCGGCAGCTATGCGATCCTGACCCAGATCGCGGCGGAGGTGCTGGGCCTGCCCATGGACCGGGTGACGACGATGCTGGGCGACAGCGACCTGCCCGCGTCGTCAGGATCGGGGGGGTCGTTCGGGGCCGCCTCGGCGGGCAGTTCGGTGATGCTGGCCGCGCAGGCGGTGCGCGACCGGCTGGCCGAGCGGATGGGCTGCGATCCGGGCGAGCTGACGCTGAAGGACGGCACCGCCATCGCCGGCAATCGCCAGCGGCAGATCGTGGACCTGCTGGCCGGCGACAGCCTGCAGGGCACCGGCGAGATCGAGCCGGGGACCACGTCGCAGGATCACCGCCAGGCCTGCTGGGGCGCCCAATTCGCCGAGGTCGCGGTCAGCAGCGTCACCGGCGAGGTGCAGGTCCGGCGACTGAGCGCGGTGTTCGCCACCGGCCGCATCCTGAACCCCAAGACGGCGCGGTCGCAGTGCATCGGCGGGATGATCTTCGGCATCGGCCAGGCGCTGCATGAGGAGGTGATGACCGATCCGCGCGACGGCGGTTTCGTCAACCGCGATCTGGCGGAGTACCACATCCCGGCGAATCTGGACGTGCCGCATATCGATGTCGAGTTCCTGGACGACCGCGATCCCTACGCGAACCCGATGCAGGCGAAGGGGATTGGCGAACTGGCCTGCTGCGGCACGGCCGGCGCGATCGTGAACGCCATCGCCAACGCCACCGGCAAGCGGTTCCACCATTTCCCCGTCACGCTGGACAAGGTGCTGGCGAAGCTGGACTGAGCGGAGGCCCGCCGCGCCCGGGGGTCGGGCGCGGTGCTGTCCTGTCGACACCGGTTGCTCGGCCCGGACCCCTGTCAGGGGGCGGCGCCGTCGGATTCCCTGCGCCCGTCCGCGTAGAGCTTGCGCCCGAACCACAGCATCAGGGCCCCCCAAGCCAGGAAGCCCAGATCCCACCAGATCCAGTAGGCCGGGTCCACCAGTTCGTTCACGTGGTGGATGCCCAGCAGCTGGTGGTCCACCAGCCCCTCGACCAGGTTGAAGATCCCGAACCCCATCAGGATCGAGCCGAACAGCAGCTTGGCGGACCAGCGCAGATGGGCGCGCCGGGAGGTCTGCCACAGCAGGAACAGCCCCGCCGCGGTGAAGACATAGGTCGTCGCGTGAAACAGCCCGTCGGCAAGGACGTTGATTTCGAGGTTGCGCAGCGTGTTGGGGGGGAACCCGCCATCGGACAGCATGTGGTGCCACTGCAGGATCTGGTGCAGCACGACGCCGTCGAAGAACCCGCCCAGACCGAGCCCCAGCAGGATGCCGGCGCCGCGCGGAAACGGGACATCGGGCAGGACGGCCCGGTCCATCTCGTCTGTGTGATGCGCCATGCGCTCCTCCTGCCTTCCGGTCGCTGCCGGTCAGTATCGCGCCGGGCCGCGCCGCGGGCAAGGTTCCGGGCAGGACGGGGCGCCTTCGGCGGTCGGGCGCGGGTCAGGCAAGGCGAAGGGCCGCGCCCTTTCGAGGCGCGGCCCTGATGCGGGTCATGATCGGGGGATGGATGGCCCTCAGCGCAGGCCCAGCATCCGCCCCAGCCGACTTTCCATCAGTTCGCCGATGATCCCGCGGCGGAACAGCATGACGCAGACCATGAACACCAGGCCGGTGATGATCGTGACCGGGAAATCCGAGGTCGCGAGGCGGTTCTGCAGGGCGATGATGACGCCGGCGCCGACCACCGGCCCGGCCATGGTGCCGATCCCGCCCAGCAGGGTCATCAGGATGACCTCGCCCGACATCTGCCAGGTCACGTCGGTCAGCGTGGCGAACTCCATCACCAGCGCCTTCAGCCCGCCGGCAAGGCCGGCGAAGGCGGCCGACATGACAAACGCGGCCAGCTTGTACTGCGCGACCGAATAGCCCAGCGACACGGCGCGCTGTTCGTTTTCGCGGATCGCCTTGAGGATCATGCCGAAGGGCGAGTTCACGATCCGCCAGATCGCCGCCAGGCCGAAGACGAACATCGCCGCGACGAAGAAGTACATGTTCAGCGGCTGGTCCAGGTCGATCAGCCCGAACAGGACGCCCCGCGGCACCGACTGGATCCCGTCCTCGCCGTGGGTGAAGGGCATCTGCAGGCAGGCGAAGAAGAACATCTGCGACAATGCCAGGGTGATCATGGCGAAGTAGATGCCCTGCCGCCGGATGGCGATCGCGCCCATCACCAGCCCCAGCCCGATCGCGCCGAGCACGCCCAGGATCAGCGCGAACTCCGGCGGCCATCCCCATTCCTTGGCGGCATGGGCGGTGAAGTAGGCCGATCCGCCGAAGAACGTCGCGTGGCCGAAGGACAGCAGCCCGGTATAGCCCAGCAGCAGGTTGAACGCCGCCGCGAACAGGCCGAAGCACAGCAGCGTCATGACGAAGACGGGGTACAGGTAGAAGGGGGCGGCGATCAGCAGGACAAGCCCGATCACCACCAGCAGCATGGTCACCCCCCGGCGCGGGGCAGGGGCGTCCGCGGCGGCGGTCGGGGTCATGTCGGCGGTTCGGCTTTGGTCGGCCATGTCAAGCTTCCTTTCCGAACAGACCCGCCGGACGCAGGATCAGCACGATTGCCATGATGACGAAGATCACGATGTTCGACGCCTCGGGGTAGAACACCTTGGTCAGGCCCTCGGCGACGCCCAGCATGTAGCCGGTCACGATGGCGCCCATGATCGACCCCATGCCGCCGACCACGACCACCGCGAACACGACGATGATGATGTTCGAGCCCATCAGCGGCGACACCTGGTAGATCGGTGCGGCCAGCACCCCGGCGATGGCGGCCAGCCCCGCCCCCAGCGCGTAGGTCATCGTCAGCAGCAACGGCACGTTGATCCCGAAGCTCTGCACCAGGGTCGGGTTCTCGGTCGCGGCGCGCAGCTTGGCGCCCAGCTGGGTCTTCTCGATCAGCGCCCACACCGCGAGGCAGATGATCAGCGAGAACACCACCACCCAGCCGCGATAGATGGGCAGGAACATGAAGCCCAGGTTCACGCCCCCGTTCAGGGCGGCGGGCGGCGAGTAGGGCTGGCCCGAGGCACCGAAATACCAGCGGAAGCCGCCCTCGACGGCCAGCGCCAGACCGAAGGTGAACAGCAGGCCGTAGAGATGGTCCAGCTGGTAGAGCCGGGACAGCATCGTGCGTTCGATCAGGGCGCTGAGGCCGCCAACCACGAGTGGCGCCACGACCAGCGCGGCCCAGTAGGGCACGCCGGCCCATTTCAGCGCCAGCAGCGCGACGAACGCGCCCAGCATGTATTGCGCACCATGCGCGAAGTTGATCACCCGCAGCAGACCGAAGATCACCGCCAGACCCAGCGACAGCAGCGCGTAGAACGATCCGTTGATCAGCCCGACCAGCAGCTGCCCCAGCAGCGCCTGGATGGGGATACCGAACACCATCGTCATGTCAGACCCCCAGCGTTTCGTGCAACATGTCCATGCGGGTTTCCAGTTCGCCCACCGGGAATTCATGGGCCATCTGCCCGTGATCCATGACGTAGAACCGATCCGCCACCTTGGATGCGAAGCGGAAGTTCTGTTCGACCAGGACCACGGTCATGCCGCGGCTGCGCAGTTCCTGCAGGACCACCCCGATCGCCTCGATGATCACCGGGGCAAGCCCCTCGGTCGGCTCGTCGAGCAGCAGGGTGTTGGCGCCGGTCCGCAGGATCCGGGCCATGGCCAGCATCTGCTGTTCCCCGCCCGACAGCTTGGTGCCCGGGCTGCGGCGGCGTTCCTGAAGGTTCGGGAACAGCTTGTAGATCTCGGCCACCGACATTCCCCCCTCGGCGAAGACCGGGGGCAGCATCAGGTTTTCCTCGACCGAGAGCGTGGCGAAGATGCCGCGTTCCTCGGGGACGAAGCCCAGGCCCGCCCGCGCGGTCTGGTGCAGCGGCATGGCCAGCACATCGCGGCCGGCAAAGGTGATGCGGCCCTTGCGCTGCCGGACGATCCCCATGATCGCGCGCAGCGTCGTGGTCTTGCCCATCCCGTTGCGGCCCAAAATGCAGACGGTCTCGCCCTTGTCGACATGCATGGTGACGCCGTGCAGTACGTGGCTTTCGCCGTACCAGGCGTGCAGGTCTTCGACTTCCAGCAGGCGGGTCATGCGTCGGATCCCATATATGCCGTTCTCACCCGCGGGTCGGACGCGACGGTTTCGTAATCGCCCTCGGCCAGGATCTCGCCACGCTGCAGCACCGTGACGTGGTGGCAGATGTCGGCAACCACCGAGAGGTTGTGTTCGACCATCAGCACGGCGCGGTGCTGGGCGACCTCGCGGATGATGTCGGACACCATGTGCACGTCCTCGTGCCCCATCCCGGCCATCGGCTCGTCGAGCAGCAGGACCTCCGGGTCCAGCGCCAGCGTGGTCGCGATTTCCAGCACCCGCTTGCGGCCATAGGACAGGTCGGCGGCGCGGGTGTCGCGGTATTCCATCAGGCCGAGATCGTTCAGCAGCACCTCGGCGCGGCCGTTCAGCACCTCGAGCGACTTCATCGGGCGCCAGAACTGGATGTGCAGCTCGGCCGGACGCTGCAGCGCGACGCGCACGTTCTCCAGCACCGTGAGGTGCGGGAACACGGCCGAAATCTGGAAGGATCGCACCAGCCCCATGCGGGCGACCACGTCGGGGCTCATCTTGGTGATGTCGGTCCCCAGCAGGGTGATCCTCCCGCGCGTGGGCGGGAGGAACTTGGTCAGCAGGTTGAACACCGTGGTCTTGCCGGCCCCGTTGGGGCCGATCAGCGCATGGATGCGGGCGTGATGGACGTCCAGGTTCACGTTGTTGACCGCCGTGAACCCGGAGAAATCCTTGCCAAGACCACGGGCGGACAACACCACCCGCGGTTCCGTGGTCTGAACCGGGTCGCTCATCCGATTCACTGGACCAGAGGGCAGCCGGATTCGGCGGGATCCATGTAGGCCTGCTCGCCCGGGATCTCGGCCAGGATCTTGTAGTAGTCCCACTCACCCGTGCTTTCCTCGGGCGTCTTGACCTGCACGAGGTACTGGGTGTTCAGCAGCCGGCCGTTCGGGGCGACGGTCGCGCCGCGTGCGAACACGTCGTCGACCGGCATCTCCTTCAGCTTTGCCGCCACCGCGGTCGCGTCGTCGCCGCCGGCCGCGTCGATCGCCTTGAGATACTGCGACACGGCCGAATAGACGCCGGCCTGCACCATCGACGGCATCGCGCCGGTGCGTTCCTTGAAGCGGTTGCCGAACTCGCGCGACTGGTCGTCGCGGTCCCAGTAGAAGGATTCGGTCAGGTACAGCCCCTGCGCGGCCTGCAGCCCCAGCCCGTGGATGTCGGTGATGAACAGCAACAGACCGGCAAGGTTCTGGCCCGCCTGGGTGATGCCGAACTCGGCCGCCTGCTTGATGGCGTTCTGGGTGTCGGTGCCGGCGCTGGCCAGGCCGATCACCTTGGCGCCCGACGACTGCGCCTGCAGCAGGAATGCCGAGAAGTCGTTGTTGTTCAGCGGGTGCCGGACCGAGCCCAGCACCTGCCCGCCCTTTTCCTCGACGGTCTTGGTGGTGTTTTCCTCGAGCGAATAGCCGAAGGCGTAGTCGGCGGTCAGGAAGAACCAGGTGTCGCCCCCGGCGTCCACGACGGCGCCGCCGGTGCCCACCGCCAGCGCGTGCGTGTCATACGCCCAGTGGAAGCTGAACGGGGTGCAGGCCTTGCCGGTGATCTCGGTCGTGCCGGCGCCAGTGTTCATGGTGATCTTCTGGTTTTCGCCGGCGACCGCCTGCACGGCCAGCGCCACGGACGAGGTCGTCAGGTCCATGATCGTGTCGACCTGCTCGGTGTCGAACCACTGCCGCGCCACGCTGGACCCGACGTCGGGCTTGTTCTGGTGGTCCGCCGAGACGACCTCGACCGGCGAGCCCTGGACGGTGTCGCCGAAATCCTCGACCGCCATCCGCGCCGCCTCGACCGAGCCCTGGCCGCTGATCGCGGAATAGGGGCCCGACATGTCGTTCATGATGCCGATCTTGACCACGCCGTCCGAAATCTCGGCATGCGCAGCGGCGCCGGTCAGCGCCATGGCGCCGACGCTCAGCAAAAGCTTCTTCATGTATTTCCTCCCAGATCCCGCTCTGTGGCGGACCGTACGACAGGGTCGGCGATGATCGCCGTCATTGCAAGAGTTCCCGCGCGGTGCCGGGGCGCCGCGCGACGCCGCGTCACTCGACCAGCGGACAGCCCGAGGCGGCGGGATCCATGTAGGCGTCGTCGCCCGGGATCGTCGCCAGCACGTCGTAATAGTCCCACTCGCCGGTGCTGTCCTCGGGCGTCTTGACCTGCATCAGGTAGACGTCGGAAATCATCCGCCCGTTCGGGGCGACCTTGCCGTTCTCGGCGAACAGGTCGCTGACCGGCAGTTCGTGCATCTTGGCGGCGACCGCCTCGGTCTCGTCCGTGCCGGCGGCCTCGATCGCCTTGAGATAGTGCAGGACGCCCGAATAGGTGCCGGCCTGGATCATGTTCGGCATGGCCCCGGTCCGCTCCTTGTAGCGGTTGCCGAATTCGCGGCTTTCGTCGGTGCGGTCCCAGTAGAAGCTTTCGGTCAGGGTCAGCCCCTGCGCGGTCTGCAGCCCCAGCCCGTGCACCTCGGCCAGGGTGAACAGCAGCGCGGCCATCTTCTGGCCCCCCTGGGTGATGCCGAATTCGGCCGCCTGCTTGATGGCGTTCTGGGTGTCCATGCCCGCGTTTGCCAGGCCGATGACCTTGGCCCCCGAGGACTGGGCCTGCAGCAGGAACGACGAGAAGTCGTTGGTGGCCAGCGGGTGCTTGACGGCCCCGGCGACCGACCCGCCGCGTTCCTTGACGATGTTGGCGGTGTTTTCCTCGAGCGAATAGCCGAAGGCGTAGTCGGCGGTCAGGAAGAACCAGCTGTCGCCGCCCTGCTCGACCAGCGCGCCGCCCGTGCCCACGGCCAGCGCATGGGTGTCGTAGGCCCAGTGGAACCCGTAGGGCGAACACTGCTCGCCGGTCAGGTCGGTGGTGGCCGCCCCGGTCACCAGGTTGATCTTCTTCTTTTCCTGGCTCAGCGCCTGAACGGCCAGCGCCACCGACGAGGTCGTCAGCTCCATGACGGCATCCACCTGTTCGGTGTCGTACCACTGGCGGGCGATGTTGCTGGCGATGTCAGCCTTGTTCTGGTGATCGGCCGAGACGATCTCGATCGGCATGTCCAGCACGGTGCCGCCGAAATCCTCGACCGCCATCCGGGCGGCCTCGACCGAGCCGGTGCCGCCGAAATCCGCATAGACGCCGGACTGATCGTTCAGGATGCCGATCTTGACCTTGCCGTCCGAAATTTCCGCCTGCGCGGCCGTCGTCATCAGCGCCGCTGCCGCGACGCCTCCCAATAGCTTGTTCATATGATCCTCCCTGTGCGGTGGCAGTTCCTGCCCTTCGCCGGCGCAAGCATGCCGAAAACAGGTCGCAATGCAACTGTCCCTCTGGACAGGCGGCGCTAGCCCGGATCGCCGCGGAAAGCCGGTTCGTCCCCATTGCGAAACTGCGCCAGCAGCGTGTCGGTGGCGCGCCGCAGCAGCCCCACATCCGTGCCGACGGCGACGAACAGTGCGCCCAGGGCCAGATAGCGCCGCGCCTGGGCGACGTCCTCCGCGATGATGCCGGGCGCCTTGCCGGCGTCCCGGACGGTCGCGATCGCCGCCTCGACCGTGGCCTGCACGTCCGGATGGCCGGGATCGCCCAGATGTCCCATCGCGGCCGACAGATCGGCGGGACCGATGAATACCCCGTCCACCCCGTCGGTGCCCGCGATGGCCGCCAGATTGTCGATCCCGCGGGTGGTCTCGACCTGGACCAGCAGGCAGGCGTCGTCGTCGGCGCGGGCCAGATATCCCGCGTCGCGATCGAAGCCGCTGACGCGCGCCACCGCGCTGGCCACCCCCCGGATGCCGTCCGGCGGATAGCGCATGGCGGCGGCCATCTCGGCCGCCTGCTCGGCCGTGTCGATCATCGGGATCAGCAGCGTCTGGATTCCGATGTCCAGATACTGCTTGACCAGATGCACATGTCCGACCGGCGCCCGGGCCACGGCATGGCTGTGATAGGGCGCGATCGCCTGGGCCTGCGCCAGGGTCGAGCGGATGTCGTTCGGCGCGTGCTCGCCGTCGATCACCAGCCAGTCGAACCCGGCCCCGGCCACCAGTTCGGCCGCATAGTGGTCGGCCAGCCCCAGCCACAGGCCGATCTGCGGACGGCCCTCGGCCAGGGCGGTCTTGAAGCGATTGGGCATCGGGTCATCCACGCGGCAGGTTCTGCGGCAACCTAGCGGCGCGGCGCGCCGGGGACCAGCCGTCAGTGACGCACGAACACCCGGCTGGGCTGCACCTCGCCGCCCAGATAGCGGCCGATGCACAGCGCCTGGCCCGCATGGCTGACCTGCACCTCGGTGCCGTAATCGACATGGCCCAGAACCTGCCCGGGATTGCCGTTGGCGATCCGCACGGCGCCCTGATCGGTGGCCTGCAGTAGCGGCAGGGTCAGCGCCGCCTCGATCGGGCGCAGCGCGGCCTCCAGTTCGGCGCTGTTCGCCCGGTCGACCCGGTCGAACGGGACCGCCCCCTCCACGTCGAAAGGCCCGGACCACACCCGGCGCAGGGCGGTGACGTGGCCGAGGCAGCCGAGGGCGCGGCCCAGATCGCGGGCGATGGCGCGCACATAGCCGCCCTTGCCGCAGACCATGTGCAGGTCGGCGTCGTCCGGCCGCGCCTCGACCAGCGTCAGTTCCTCGACCCATAGCGGTCGGGCGGCCAGATCGACGGCCTCGCCGGCGCGCGCCAGATCATAGGCGCGGGCACCCTCCACCTTGACCGCCGACACCGCCGGCGGCACCTGCAGGATCTCGCCGGTGAAGGCCGGCAGGGCGGCCCGGATCGCGGCCGCATCGGGGCGGGCGTCCGAGGTCTGTAGCACCGCCCCAGACGCGTCGTCCGTGGCGGTCTCGGCGCCCCAGGCGACGGTGAAGTCGTATGCCTTGAGCGCATCGGTCAGATAGGGGACGGTCTTCGTCGCCTCGCCCAGTGCCACGGCCAGCAGCCCGGTGGCGTCCGGGTCCAGCGTCCCGGCATGGCCGGCCTTCTTGGCGTCCAGCGCCCAGCGGACCCGCCCGACAACGTCGGTGGACCCGATACCCGCCGGCTTGTCGACGATCAGCCAGCCCGAAAGGTCGCGCCCCTTGCGCCGGCCCATCAGGACTGCCCCCGGGCCTTGCCGACATAGCCCACGATTGGCCCCATGGCGCGGCCCCAGTCGGCGCGGTTCAGCGCCGGCGCGTAGAGCCGCGAGATCGAGCCATCGAAATACAACGCGTTGCGCGCCCCCAGCCCGTCGCGGAAGAACCGGGCAAATTCGTGGAAGGTCACCGCCCGGTCGGAAATCACGAACCACGCGGTCTGGAAATCCTGCGACACCCCCACGCCGTTGCGGATATAGCGGCTGTCGCTGTCGGCCAGGAACCGCGGGTGCAGCTCGCCGTCGATCACCAGCATCGGGCCCGATTGCGTCGCCAGCCGGCAGTCCGGATCGGCGCTGGCAAAGCGGCGGCTTTCGATGACCTGGAACGGCGCCTTGGCGCCCACGCAGAACACCCCGTTCGGCCGCAGCCCGAAATTGCCGCCGCCGCCGGCGGTGACCAGCCGCCCGCGTTCGGTGCCGTCGGCCCGGTACAGGCCCACCGGCGCGTAGTCGGGATGAAACATCCCGGCGTTCATCGCGAATCCCAAGACCTCGTCCGCGGCAAGCGTGCCGCGCACCGCGCCGAAATCGCCCAGCACCTTGCCGTCCGGCCCGTCGAGCCACAGCCGCAGCTTGTCCTGGTCGGCGCCGCGGACGGTGCAGACCGCGAAGGCTTGGCCCTCAAACGCGCGTTCCTCGCACAGATCGGCCAGCACCGGCAGCGTCATCGCCACCAGCGCGCCCGCGGCCAGACCCAGCCGGCGCCGGACGTCAGCCCATCTCATCGGAATCCGGTCCATCGCCGTCATTCGCCACGTCGCGACGCACCCGGTCCTGTTCCAGCAGGCGCCGGGTGTCGTCCATCCGGTCGAATGTCTCGTCCAGCTCGAAGCGCAGGTTGGGTGCGTATTTCAGCGTCAGGTCCCGCGACACCAGGTGGCGCAGCTCCCGCGTGTTGCGCCGCAGCGCGGCCAGCGCCTCGTCGGCGTCGCGGCCGCCAAGCGGCAGCACATAGGCGGTGGCGATCTTCAGGTCGGGCGAGGTGCGGACCTCGCCCACGGTGATCGAGAACCGGTTCAGGTCGGGATCGTGCACGTCGCCCCGCAGCAGCACGTCCGACAGCGTGCGGCGGATCAGCTCGCCCACCCGCAGCTGGCGCTGCGACGGGCCGGGTCCGTGTTGAAAGCGGTTGGATGCCATCCGCCTCATCTAGGGGGTCGCCGCACATGCCGCAACGGGGTAGGGATATGCGGGGCACAAGCCGGACAACAAGGGGGCGGCGAGGATGGACGCGACAACGGACGACACGACCGGCAGCACGACGGACGAGGCGGGTCCGGGGATCGTCGTCACCGGCGTCTCGGGCCGGATGGGGCGGATGCTGGTCGAACTGGTGCGCGCGTCGGATGCCTGCCACCTGGTCGGCGCCGTGGAGCGTGAGGGCAGCGACTGGATCGGCCAGGACCTGGGTGCCGCGCTGGGCGGGGCGCCGATCGGGATCACCGTCACGGACGACCCGCTGCCGGCCATCGCCCGGGCGCAGGCGGTGATCGATTTCACCACGCCCTCGGCCTCGGTCGGCTTTGCCGAGCTTGCGGCGCAGGCGCGGGCCGTCCACGTGATCGGAACCACGGGCCTGTCACCCGACGACCTGACCCGCATCGCCGCCGCCGCCCGCCACGCCCCCATCATCCGGGCCGGGAACATGAGCCTGGGGGTCAACCTGCTGCTGGGGCTGACCCGCCGCGTCGCCGCCGCCTTGGGCGAGGACTGGGACATCGAGGTGGTCGAGGCGCATCACCGCCACAAGGTCGATGCCCCATCAGGCACTGCGCTGATGCTGGGCGCGGCGGCGGCCGAGGGGCGCGGCGCGGCGCTGGAGGAGCTGCGCACCCCGGCCCGCGAGGGGATCACCGGGGCGCGCCGGCCGGGCAGCATCGGGTTCAGCGCGATCCGCGGCGGCGATGTGGTCGGCGAACACGACGTGATCTTCGCGGCCGCGGGGGAACGGGTGGTGCTGCGACACCTGGCCACCGACCGCGCCATCTTCGCCCGCGGGGCGCTGCGCGCGGCCTTGTGGGGGCAGGACAAGGGGCCCGGCGAATACGACATGGCCGACGTTCTGGGGCTGTGACCGCAGCGCGTTGACCGGCGGCCGTTCAGGACCCCGGGTGACGAGGGCGCCGGCGGCAGCACCCGGCGGGTCAGAAATCGACGGCAATCCCCTTGCGCTCATAGTCACCATAGCGCACCGGCTCCGGCCCGTCGCGGCCGCCCAGTTCGGGCGGCAGGTCCAGCGGCGGCTGGCGCTTCCGGCGCTCTTCGGCCTCGGCCAGCGCCCGCAGCGCGGCCGCCGGCAGGTCCGATCGGTTGGTCGCTTCCGTCATGGCAAAGCCCCTCCAGCGAGGATATCCCTGATCGCCAGCTAAGCAGCGGAGGCGAGATGGACAAGTCTGATGACCGTGAGGGCCGGCCGGGGAACGGACCCGAGGCGCGTCCGCGCCGCCGCGTTGCCGCCCGTGTCCCGCCGCCGAAACCGTCCGCTCAGCCGCCTGCTGCAGCGGATGACACCCCGCCCGCCACGGCAAGACCTGAACGTCGAAAGAAGTCGTCGCCGCCCGGCCGACGGCCATCGGCAGCACGACTACCTCGTCACGACAACTCCGTCGCCGACGCCCGCGCCGGTGCGCTGGCGCTGCTGGCGGCGGTCCGGTCCGGCGCCACGCTGTCGGACGCGGCCGCCGCGCTCGACCATCTGCCCGGCGCCGATCGTGCCCGCGCCCAGCGACTGGCCGCCGAGACCCTGCGCTACCGGGGGCGCGCCGAGGCGGTGCTGGCGCCGCTGTGCCCGCGCCGCCCGCGGCCCGAGGTCCATGACATCCTGATGCTGGGGACGACCGAGATGCTGGCCCTGGCCGAGGCGCCGCACGGCGTCGTCAATGCGGCCGTCGCGCTGGCGCAGCGGGGTGCGCCAAAGGTTCGGGCCGCGGCCGGGATGGTGAATGCCGTGCTGCGCCGCGCCGCGTCAGGGCAGGCCATCTGGAACGCGGCGGGTCCGACCGAATTGCCCGCGTGGGTGCGAAGGCCGATGGAACAGGCTTGGGGCGGGGCAGCGGTCAGCGCCATCGAGGCCGCCCACGAACGCGCCGCGCCGCTGGATCTGACCGGCAAGCCCGGGGCCGTGGTGCCGGGCGAGCCGCTGCCGACCGGCAGCCATCGCCTGCCCGCCGGCAGCCAGGTCACCGCCCTGCCGGGCTATGGATCGGGCGACTGGTGGGTGCAGGACGCCGCCGCGGCGCTGCCGGTGGCGGTGCTGGCCCCGCGTCCGGGCGAACGCATCGCCGATCTGTGCGCCGCGCCGGGCGGCAAGACCCTGCAACTGGCGGCGGCCGGGGCCCGCGTGACCGCCGTGGACCTGAGCGCGCAGCGCCTGACGCGGGTGGCGGACAATATGGCCCGGACCGGGCTTGCCGCCGATCTGGTCGCCGCCGACGCCCTGAGCTGGCGTCCCGATGCGCCGCTGGACGCGGTTCTGCTGGACGCGCCCTGTTCGGCGACGGGGACCATCCGCCGCCACCCGGAACTGCCGCTGATCCGCGACGGCAGTGGTATTCCCGAACTTGTAGCAGAGCAGGCGGCGCTGATCGATCGAGCGCTGGACCTGCTGCGCCCCGGCGGACGGCTGGTCTATGCGGTCTGTTCGCTGCTGCCCGCTGAAGGCGAGGATCAGCTGGATGCCGCACTTGCCCGCCATCCGGATTGCGCGGTCGAACCGCCCGACGGCCCCGGCATCGACCCAGTCTGGATCACCGCTTCCGGCGGGCTGCGGCTGCGGCCGGACTACTGGCCGGATCGCGGCGGCATGGACGGGTTCTTCATCGCCCGGCTCAGGCGCGGCCAGGGCTGACGCCCGGTCAGCCGGCGCACAGCGCCTGGCGGGCCGCGGCGTATTCGTCGGCCAGGCGGTCGATCAGCCGGGCCGCCGGCACCACCGACCGGACCGCACCGATCCCCTGGCCCGATCCCCAGATCTGGCTCCACGCCTTGGCCTTGCTGCTGCCCTTGCTGAAATCCATCGATTCAGGGTCGGCCGCCTGCAAGGCGTCGGGGTCGAGCCCCGCGGCGCGGATCGAGGGTTTCAGGTAGTTTCCGTGGATGCCGGTGAACAGCGACGAATTCACGATGTCCTCGGCCCCGCTGTCGACGATCATCTGCTTGTAGGCCGCGTCCGCCTGCGCTTCCTCGGTGGCGATGAAGGGGCTGCCGATATAGGCCAGGTCGGCGCCGGCGGCCTGGGTAGCGAGGATCGCCCGCCCGGTCGCGATCGCGCCGGACAGCAGCAGCGGGCCGTCGAAGAACGCGCGGATTTCCTGGACCAGCGCGAACGGGTTCTGCTGACCCGCATGGCCGCCGGCGCCGGCGGCCACCGCGATCAGCCCGTCGGCGCCCTTGTCCAGCGCCTTGCGCGCGAAGGTCGCGTTGATGATGTCGTGCAGCGCGATCGCACCGCAGTCATGCGCGGCCTCGTTCACCTCGGGCCTGGCGCCCAGGCTGGTGATCCAGATCGGGACCTTGTGGCGGTGGCAGATCTCGATGTCGCGTTCCAGCCGCGCGTTCGACCGGTGCACGATCTGGTTCACCGCGAAGGGGGCGGCAGGGCGGTCGGGATTGGCCTGGTTGTGGCGGTCCAGTTCGTCCTGAATGCGGGTCAGCCAGGCGTCCAGCAGGGGCGGCTCGCCCTCGGCCTCGCGGGCGTTCAGGGCCGGGAAACTGCCGACGATGCCGGCCTTGCACTGGGCGATGACCAGGTCCGGGCCGGACACGATGAACATCGGCGATGCGACAACGGGGATGCGCAGGCCTTGCAGGATGGGCGGCAGCATGGGGTTCTCCTCGACTGTCGCGCGATGATGGGCGCCGCGCGACGAAGCGCAAGCCCCGCCGCGGCGTCGGATCGGGCAGGTCAGAACGACAGCGGGTGCGCCCGGTGAAACGCGTCGATTTGGCGGGCGGCGTCGGCATCGACCGTCACCGACAGCCCGGCCAACAGGTGATCGAGTTGCGCCACCTCGGTCGCGCCGATGATGGGGATGGCGGGGAACGGGCGCGCCCGGACGAAGGCGATGGCGAGATGGATCGGATCATGGCCCAGATCCCGCGCCATCCTGCCCCAGGCGTCGGCCGCGGCGACCGAGCGGTCGGTCCGGCGCCCGCCCAGGTTTCCCTGTCCGCCATGGGCGATATCGACCGCCGCCCGGCTGCCCGCGGGCGTGGCGCCGCCGGAATACTTGCCGGTCACCAGCCCTGCTGACAGCGGCGAATAGGCCAGCAGGGTCACGTCCTCCTTGTGGCCCAGCTCGGCCATGTCGGTGTCGTAGAGCCGGTGCAGCGGGCCGTATTCGTTCTGGACTGATACGACGCGGGGCCCGCCGGTTCGTTCGGCGGCGGCCAGCCACCGCATCGTGCCCCACGCCGTCTCGTTCGACAGGCCGAATTCGCGCACCTTGCCCGCAGCGACGATGTGCTTCATCGCCTCGGCCACGCCGCCCATGTGGTCCTCGACCTGCGCCTTGCTGGTGCCGCGCGGGTCGTAGGTCCAGTTCTGCCGGAACGCATAGCTGCCGCGCTTGGGCCAGTGCAGCTGGTAGAGATCGATCACGTCGGTCTGCAGCCGGCGCAGCGACAGGTCGACCGCCTGCGCGATGTTGTCGGGCTCGAACCCGCGATTGTCGCGGCTGAACTGTCCGTTCCTGCCCTTGCCGCTGGCCTTGGTGGCCAGCTGCACGTCGGCGCGGCGCCCGGTACGTGCGAACCACGCGCCGATGATTTCCTCGCTGCGTCCGTAGGTTTCGGCAGTCACGGGGTTGACCGGATACATCTCGGCCGTGTCCCAGAAGGTGATCCCGGCATCGATCGCCCGGTCCATCTGGGCAAACGCATCCTCGGGTCCCGTCTGGTTGCCGAAGGTCATCGTTCCAAGGCAGACATCGGTGACGGTCAGGCCGCCAAGCGTGCGGGTTTTCACGGAATGATCGTCCTTTGATTGCGGTGCCGGCGGCGCGCGCGACCCTGCCAGCCCGGGCGGGCGGGTGCAAGCGGCCGCGGCCCCGCCCCGGGGCAGGGTGCGCCGGGACGCCCCGCCTCACGCGCGGTTGAGCGGGGCGTTCTTGCGCCCGGTCCCGGCAGTTGCCACCTTTGCCGGGCCACACGCCCCAGAAGGAGCAGCGATGTCCCGCGCCACCCGCCGCCTGCCCGCCGCCCTGCTGCTGGGGCTTGTGCCCGCCCTTGCCGCGCCGGTCGCGTGGGCCGAGATGCCGCCGGGCATCAGCCATTTCACCCTGGACAACGGCATGGAGGCGGTGGTCATCGAGGATCACCGCGCCCCCGTCGTGGTGCAGATGGTCTGGTACAAGATCGGATCGGCCGACGAGACGCCCGGCAAGACGGGCCTCGCGCATTATCTCGAACATCTGATGTTCAAGGGCACCGACACGCTGGAGCCGGGCGAGCTGTCGAAGACGGTGACCGCCAATGGCGGCATGGACAACGCCTTCACCAGCTATGACTTCACGGCCTACTTCCAGCGGATCGCCGCCGACCGTCTGCCCCTGATCATGGAGATGGAGGCCGACCGCATGGCCAATCTTCGGATCGGCGAGGATGACTGGCAGGCCGAACGCCAGGTCGTGCTGGAGGAGCGCGCCCAGCGGACCGACAGCGATCCCGCCGCCCTGTTTGGCGAGGAACGCGCCGCGGTGCAGTTCTACAACCATCCCTATGGCCGCCCGGTGATCGGCTGGCGCGAGGAGATGATGGGGCTGACCCGGCAGGACGCGCTGGACTGGTACGACTCGCATTACGCCCCGAACCAGGCCGTGCTGGTCGTGGCCGGCGACGTGACCCCCGAGGAGGTCAGGCAGCTGGCCGAAGAACATTACGGCCCGATCCCGCCAAAGCCCGACGCGACCCGCGAAGCCCGCCCGCAGGAGCCGGTGCAGCGTGCCGAGCGGCGGATGGAGATGAGCGACCCGCGGGTGCCGCAGCCGGTGCTGTCGCGCAGCATCATCGCGCCCGAACGCAACCCGGGCGACCAAAAGACGGCGGCGGCGCTGACCGTGCTGGCCGACCTGCTGGGCGGATCGCCCCAGACCTCGGTGCTGGGCAAGGCGCTGATGCTCAGCGGCAAGGCGGTCTATGCCGGGGCCCGGTATGACGGGCTGTCCGTCGATCCGACCACCTTTTCGATGACGGTCGTTCCCGCGCCGGGCGTGTCGCAGGACGAGGCCGAGCGACTGCTGGAGGAGACCCTGTCGGGGTTCCTCGAGGAAGGGCCCGATCCCGCGGCGCTGGGACGTGTCCGCACCCGGCTGCGGGCCGAGCGGATCTATGAACGCGATTCCGCCCATGCCCGCGCCTATGATTACGGCCAGGGCCTGTCGATCGGTCTGACGGTTCAGGACGTGAACGACTGGCCCGACCTGCTGGCCGAGGTGACGGCAGAGGACGTGCGTCAGGCGGCCGCGCTGGTGCTGGGCGACCAGCCGGGGGTGACCTCGTGGCTGCTGCCCGCACCGGGGGCGCAGCTCGCGGCAGCCGACGTCGACCCTGCCGCCCCCGTGGCCTCGGATCCGGCGGCTGTCCCCGTCGACGCTTCCCCCGCCGCGGATGCTGAGGACGCAGAGGCTAGCCCCGTCGACGATACGCCCTCGCCCGGCACTCCCCCGGCGCCGCACGCCGCCGTGTCGCCCAAGGCTGCGGCAGGCGAGGGCACCGACCTCGCCGAGACCACGCCGGCCGACACGGCCTCGTCCGACTCCCACCCGGACGCGCCCGCCGCGTCGGCCCAACCGGAAAGCCAGCCATGATCCGTGCGCTCGTTACCACCCTGACGCTGACCCTGCTCGCCGCGCTGCCCGCCCGCGCGATCGATATCCAGGAGGTGACCTCGCCGGGCGGGCTGACCGCCTGGCTGGTCGAGGATCACTCGATTCCGTTCGTCGCCCTGTCCATCGCGTTCCGGGGCGGGGCGTCGATGGACGCCCCCGGCAAGCGCGGCGCCGTCAACCTGATGACCGCCACGCTGGAAGAGGGCGCCGCGGACATGGATGCCACCGCGTTCGCCGAGGCGGCCCAGTCTCTGGCTGCGCGGTTTTCGTTCGACGCCGGGGACGATGCCGTGACCGTCGGCGCGCGGATGCTGACCGAAAATCGCGACCAGGCCGCCGACCTGCTGCGCGCCGCGCTGGTCGAACCGCGCTTCGACGCCGACGCGGTGGACCGGGTCCGCACCCAGGTGCAATCGGTCATCCGGTCCGAGGAAACCGACCCGAATGCCATCGCCGGCAACCGACTGGCGCGCGCCCTCTGGGGGGATCACCCCTATGGCAGCTCGCTGAACGGCACCATCGACAGTGTCGCCGCCCTGACCCCTGACGACCTGCGCGCCGCCAAGGACCGGGTGCTGGCCCGCGACCGCGCGATCGTGGCCGCCGCCGGCGACATCACCGCCGAGGAGCTGGGTATCCTGATCGATCGTGTTTTAGGCGACCTACCGGCCCAGGCGAGTGCCCCCTTGCCGCCGCCGGCCGAACTGCTTGCGAGGGGCGGAACCACGGTGATCGAGTGGGACAGCCCGCAAACCGTCGTGGCCTTCGCCCAGAAGGGCCTGCCGATGGACGATCCCGACTATTTCGCGGCCTTCGTGCTGGATCACGTGCTGGGCGGGGGCGGGTTCTCGTCCCGCCTGATGGCCGAGATCCGCGAGGAGCGGGGGCTGACCTATGGCGTCGGGACCGGGCTGGTGAACAAGCGTCTGGGCGAGACGTGGCAGGGCGGAATGGCCACCGCCAACGACCGGACCGCCGAGGCCGTGGCGCTGCTGCGCGAGGTCTGGGGCGGCATGAAGGACGGGGTGACCGAGCAGGAACTGGCAGATGCCAAGACCTATCTCACCGGCGAGTATCCGCTGCGGTTCGACGGCAACGGCAAGATCGCGAACATCCTTGTCGGGATGCAGCTGATGGAGCTGCCCCGCGACTACGTGAACACCCGCAACGACAAGGTCGAGGCGGTTACCCTGGCCGACGTGGAACGGGTCGCGGAACGGGTGCTGGATGAGAGCGCCCTGCAGGTCGTGCTGGTTGGCCGGCCCGAAGGCATCGAGGCGGACCCGGTGGCTCACGCGCCAGACTCGGCTGCGAGCACGGGTGCCGCGGCAATGGAGGGTGCAACGGTGGACACCCCGGCCGCCGTCAACTGAAAAGCCGCGCACCCGGAGGTGCGCGGCAATCACGTGGCGGCAGGGGTGGAAGGTCTTACTTGACCTGCACCGCGCCCGTTCCGCCCAGCGCGGCGCCGGCGACGGCGCCGACGGGTCCGGCCACGACGGCGCCTGTTGCGGCGCCCGTGGTCGCGCGGGTTGCAGTATCTTCGCCACAGGCGGCCAGGCCCAGCACCAGCCCGAGGGCCGAAATCACACCGATCTTTGTCATCACATTCTCCTGAAAAGCTGCAACCGGTCGCCCGGTCTCGTGTCCTAGCGCGCGAAAAGCCGATTTGTTCCCGGTGTTCCGCCGCTTGCGCCTGAACAGGGTCGGACCTCCGGGTCGATCCGGATCAGCCTCGCACCCCATCTGCCCCGAATCTGCTGGATCGACTCCGCCGCGGGATGCTAAATCTGGGCGGATGACACAGCATCACCCCCATATCCGCCCGGTGATCCGCCAGCTGGATGAATCCGCCGCGAACCGGATCGCGGCCGGTGAGGTGGTGGAACGCCCGGCATCGGCGGTCAAGGAACTGGTCGAGAACGCCCTGGACGCGGGCGCGCGACGCATCGACATCACCATCGCGGGCGGCGGCAAACGGCTGATCCGCGTCGCGGATGACGGCTGTGGCATGACCGCCGACGATCTACCGCTGGCGCTGGCGCGGCATGCGACATCCAAGATCGACGGCTCCGATCTGCTGGACATCCGCAGCTTCGGATTTCGCGGCGAGGCATTGCCCAGCCTCGGGGCGGTCGGGCGCCTGACCATCGTCAGTCGCGCCGCCGCGGCCGATGCGGCGACGATCTCGGTCACCGCCGGGCGGATCGAACCGGTGCGGCCGGCCGCGGGCAATCGCGGCACCGTCGTCGAACTGCGCGACCTGTTCTTTGCCACCCCGGCCCGGCTGAAATTCCTGCGCAGCGACCGGGCCGAGACCCAGGCCATCGCCGAGGTGATCCGGCGTCTGGCGCTGGCCACGTCCGGCATCGCGCTGACCCTGACCGAGATTGCCGATGAGGGCGGCGGCGGCCGGGTCCTGTTCCGCGCCGACCCGTGCGCCGGCAGCGCGGCGCTGGCGGCGCGGGTGGGCCAGGTGATGGGCCGCGACTTCCTGGACAACGCCATCCCGATCGAGGCGGAGCGTGACGGCGTGCGGCTGACCGGGCTTGCGGCGCTGCCCACCTATACCCGCGGCGCCGCGGTGGCGCAGCATCTGTTCGTGAACGGCCGGCCAGTCCGGGACAAGCTGCTGACCGGGGCGTTGCGGGCCGGTTATTTCGACGTGCTGGCGAGCGGGCGACACCCTGCGGCGGTTCTGTTCGTCGCCTGCGATCCGCACGCGGTGGACGTGAATGTCCACCCGGCCAAGGCCGAGGTGCGGTTCCGCGACCCTGACGCGGCCCGCGGGATCGTGGTGTCCGCCCTGCGCCATGCGCTGGCGGGCGGGACCCGCCGCGCCGCCACCACCGGCGCTGCGGCGACGCTGGCGGCCTTCCGACCCGGCCAGCTGGGGAACGCGCCGGGCCGCAGCAACGCCCGGACCGCGTGGCCGTCGCAACCCGGCCCGTTGTGTGAACCCGTCCCCGACCATCCAGCGACAATGCCGGGCTTCGCCGAAACGCAGGCGCGGGTCGAGCCCCCACGGCAGGACAGTGCCGATCAGGCCCCGTCCGACGCCCCGCTGGGGGCGGCGCGCGCACAGCTGCACGAGAACTGGATCGTCGCGCAGACGGCCGACGGGCTGGTGATCGTGGACCAGCATGCCGCCCATGAGCGGCTGGTCTATGAACGGCTGAAGCAGCAGGCCGCCGAGGCGGTCGCGCAGGGAACGCCCGTGCCCGCGCAGGCGCTGCTGATCCCGGCGATCGTCGATCTGGGCGACGATCTGGCCGGGCGTATCCTGCACGTCGCCGCCGATCTGGACCGGCTGGGACTGACGGTCGAGCCGTTCGGCCCCGGCTGCGTCGCGGTGCGGGCGATCCCCGCGGCGCTGGGCAGGGCCGATGCCGCCGCCCTGCTGCGCGACATCGCCGACGACCTTGCCGACGGCAGCAGCGCCGACCTGCTGCAGGGGCGCCTCGACGCGGTGCTGTCGTCGATGGCCTGCCACGGCTCGGTGCGATCGGGCCGCCGGATGAGCGGGGACGAGATGAACGCCCTGCTGCGCGAGATGGAGCGCACGCCCCGGTCCGGCCAGTGCAACCACGGCCGTCCGACCTGGGTCGAGCTGAAGCTCGCCGACATCGAGCGCCTGTTCGGTCGCTGAACCGGACGGGCGCCGCGCGCCGGGGTCAGGCCCCCATCACTCGGGTGTCACCCGGATCAGCGCCCCGTTCGCGGCATCGGTCAGCAGCATGATCGCCCCGTCAGCCGCCACGTCCACGTCCCGGATCCGCGCGTTGCCCTGCAGGTAGCGTGCCTCGCCGGTGACCCTGTCCCCGTCCATCTGCAGCCGCACCAGCGACTGGTCGCGCAGCCCGCCGATCAGGATGTCGCCCTGCCAGTCGGCGAACATCTCGCCGTCATAGAACACCATGCCGGACGGCGCGATGACCGGGTCCCAGTAGTAGAGCGGCTGCTCCATCCCCTCGGCCGCGGTGAGTCCCTCGCCGATCGGGCCACCGCTGTAGTCGACGCCGTAGGTGATCACCGGCCAGCCATAGTTGCGGCCCGGCTCGGGACGGTTCAGTTCGTCCCCGCCCTTGGGACCGTGTTCGACCGTCCACAGCCGCCCCTGCGGGTCCAGCGCCGCGGACTGAACGTTGCGGAACCCCTTGGCCAAAGTGTCGGGCAGCCAGCCGTCGGTCCCCGCGCCTGCCGCGCCGCCCTGCGGATCGACCCGCACCAGCTTGCCGATATGGTTGTCGTCATTCTGCGCAAGGGCCCGGCTGTCGGGGTTCGAGCGTTCGCCGAGCGTCACGAACAACTTGCCCTCGGGGTCGAGCACGAGGCGGGACCCGTAATGCTTGTCGCTGTCCCACGCCGGTTGCTGGCGAAAGATCTCCCGCACGTCCTGCAGCGAGCGGTTGTCATGCGCAAGCGTCGCGGTCACCACCGCGGTCTGGTTCTTGCCGCCTTCGGCGGGCGCGGCAAAGCTCAGCCACAACCTGCGGGTCTGGGCGAAGTCGGGCGCCAGCAGCACGTCCAGCAGGCCGCCCTGTCCGCGGGCATCCACCTCGGGCACGCCCGAGATCGGCTCGGATGCCGTGCCATCCGGGGCGATCACCCGCAACCGGCCGGGTTTTTCGGTGACCAGCCACGCCCCGTCCGGCATCTGGTCCATGCCCCACGGGTGTTCCAGCCCGTCCGCCACCACTTCCGTCTTCAGCGCGACGTCATCGGCGATCACCGGGGCGCGGGTCTGTTCGGGAAAGGCCGGGGTCTGCTGCGGCGCATTGGGTGCCGCGTCGTTGAAGTCGGCGGCACAGGCGGGCAGTGCCAGCAGCGCCGTGGACATCAGCATCGGGGCAAGGCCGGCCGCCGCGGACCGGATGTGGCTGTTCCGGGACATGGTCGTTCCTCCGTTTCGGGACGAACGAAACCGGTCCGGCGATCGTTCCGGTCTGTTGGCCCGGGACGGGCGGGCGCCGCGCGCGGGCCGCCGAGGCGCCTAGCGGCTTTCTGGCGCGATCACCGGCTGTTCGCGAGTCAGGTGGTTGATCTTGGCCATGTGGTTGGCGATCCCCGACACCTCGGTCAGCCAGGTCCCGACCAGTTCCGGATCGTCGGGCGCGGCATGGACGCCGGGTGGGAAATCGCCCCGCTGCACCGCCTCGACCGCCAGTGCCACCGGATGCGAGACGAGCTGCGCCATCGCCGTCCCGTTGCGCGACCCGTGCGCGTCGAGGACCCATTCCCGGTCATAGACGGTCGCGCCGTCGCGTTCGGCCCGCAGCCGCACGAACAGCACGACCCGGTCGGGTTCGCCCGGATCATAGGCGTAGCGGGTCCAGAACTCGTCGGCCATCTCGCGCAGGCGGACCTCGCCCTCGGGTCCGGTCAGGCTCTCGACCTCGGCAAACACGTCCGCCCAGGCCTCGGCCCAGCCCTTCAGCCGGATCGTGCCCCGCACGAAATCGCGCAGCGCCCAGTCGCGGTCGAACCCGTACTGGTCGACGAAATGGGTGGAATCGCGGTTCGGATAGACCTCGAACCGTTCCGGGGTGGGCAGTGGGGCGTCATAGGGTTCGATCGCGTTCCAGGGCCGGTCCACGTCGCGTTCGGCCCCCTCCCGGATCGACCTGGACGGCGAGCGCAGGGCCCGCAGAACGCCCAGCGGCGACCAGCTGAACTTGTAGCGGAACGGATTGGGATAGCGCGGAATGCCGCCGCAATAGCTGGTAAAGCTGACCACGTCGCCGGGCTGCGCGACCTGCCGGTAATCGGCGACCAGGTCATGCGCCATCAGATGGTCGATGCCGGGGTCCAGCCCGACCTCGTTCACCAGCGCCACCCCCGCGTCGCGGGCGCGCCGGTCCAGCGCGGCCATCTCCGGCGCGATGTAGGACGAGCTGACGAAGTTCGCGCCATGGTCGATGCACAGTTCGGCCAGCCTCACATGCTGGTCGGCGGGCAGCATCGACACGACCACGTCACCTTTCTGCAGCACCCCCGCCAGCGCCTCGGGCGTATAGGCGCGAATGTCGTCGGTCAGGTCGCCGACGGCCTCGCGCGCCTTGTCGACGGTGCGGTTCCACACCGTCACCGGACGACCGTCCCCGATCAGACGGCGCAGGCCCGGGATGGCGGAAAGGCCGGTGCCCACCCAGTGAATGGTCATTCGGACACTCCTTTCAGATGCGTGTCATAGGTGGCAGCGGCGCGGCCCCAGGCGCCCTCGTCGATCCGGTCGAGGCAGCGCAGCACCGGCAGCAGCTGGTCGGCATAGTCGCTGCTGGACTCGCGCGGCAGCATCGACGGCAGGTTGTCGATCGCCATCACGTCCAGCGGCGGATGTTCGGCCACCCGCAGCGCCGGGTGGTCCCAGTCGGTGGTCCGGTCATAGACCTTGATGGGGCTGAAGTCGCTGGTCGGATCGCAGGCGATGTCGCCGATCACCGTCAGCTGATGGGCCGGCCGGATCGCCTCTGCGGGGACAAAGACCGGGCAGCCCGGCTGCGCGAGGATGCAGTTCAGGAACACGTCGTGCAGCAGGATCTCCGGAAACGGCCCGCCGCCGCGGGTCTCTTCGATGTCCCAGCGGGTGACCCGCACCCCCATGGCGGCGCACAGGTCCGACGCCCCCCTGCCGACCCGTCCCCTGGCCCCGATCACGATGGCGGTGGGCCGGATCAGGCCGGTGGCATCCAGTTCCGCGCGCAGTTCCGATTCCAGGCTGTCCTTGTCGGGATAGGGGTGGACCGGGCCGCAGATCGTGCCGCGCTGCTGGGCCGCCCAGCATTTCAGGCTGACCGCCGCACCGGCATAACCGGCCCAGTAGCCGAAGGCGGCCAGCCGACGGCCATCCTCGTCGACCAGATATTCCAGATCGTACAGGCGGCCGCCGCCCTGCCGGAACCTGCGCAGCAGGTCCTGTCCTGCCGGCTGGCCCTTGAACGCATGGCCGAACATGACGTGGCGATGGGCCAGTGGCATGCCGTCGTCGGGCAGTTCCTTGAGACCGAAGATGATCGCATCGGGTGGCGCGGTCCGCCACGCCCCCTCGGTCACGATCTCGGCCCCGGCGGCAGCGTAGTCCCTGGTCGGAAAGATGCGCCGCGCGGACTCCTCGACGGTGACCTTGAAGCCGCGGCGGATCAGGTCGCGCACACCCTGAGGGGTGATCCCGACCCGGTCCTCGTTCGAGCGGCTTTCCGCCCGCACCCACAGATGCGTCATGTGTCCCCCTGCTGCATGCCGCCCGTCGCCCCGCGTCGACGCCCGGCGTCGTTGCCTGGCGTTGGTGCCCGTCTCGTCGGCCGGCGGTGTCGCGCCCGTCACAGGTCTAGGGAAACCGCAGCGGGCGGGCAAGCGGCCTGCGGGCGCCGCGGAACGGCCCGTCGCCGCCGGCGTCGATCCGGGCGCGGGCCGCGGCAATGTCTTCGGTCACCACGGCCATCGCCCAGGCGGTCGCGTGAACCATGCGCTGCGCGTCGATCACCATCGCCACATGGCCCGGCCAGAACAGCAGGTCGCCGCGACCGGGGTCCGACACGGTCGGAAAGGCAGCCTCCTGCAGGTCGCTGTCGCCGGGGCAGGCGATTGCGCAGGCATGCAGCGCCGCCTGGACCAGCCCGGAACAGTCGATCCCCGCGCGGGAATTGCCGCCCCACAGATAGGGCGTGCCCAGCAGCGACAGGGCGACCGTGACCGGGTCCCCTGCCGGGGTGGCGGCGATGTGCTGGACCGGAAGATGGCCGCCCCCGGCCAGCCGCGCGAAGGTTCCGTCGATCCGCTCGACCGACAGGCGCGCCCCGAGCGTCAGGGCCGCGGATTCGCGCAGCTTCAGACCGGGCCCGGGATAGACATGGGTGGCCGGGGCGCTGACCCGGTGGGTGATCGCCGGCCGCTCGCCGCTCAGCCCGTCAGCGGCGATCCAGCCGCAATAGCCATCGGCGGCTGCCTGCACGAAGGCCCAGTCGTCGCGGCGTTCGATCACCGTCACGTCGCTGCCGAAGACCACCTGCCGATCCCGGGCACCCGCCGGTGCGCGGCACAGATCGGCCAGCGGCACGGCCACCCGCATCGGTGTCCCGTCGACCGTCACCGGGCGCTCGACGCCGCTGCCGCGCAGCGCCGTGCGTTCGGTGGCCGGGGTCAGCCGCCTATCCATCAGCCCTCGTCCACCATCTGCGGCAGCGCGTGCAGCAGGGCGCGCATGCCCTGGCCGATCCCGCCTTTCGGGCGACCCGGTGCGGCGGTCGGCTGCCAGCCATAGATGTCGAAATGGACATAGATGCCCACACCCTCGGCAAACCGCCGCAGGAACAGCGCCGCGGTGATCGCGCCGGCGAAACCGCCGCCGGGCGCGTTGTCCAGATCGGCGATGGCGGGTTCGATCATCGATTCGTAGGGATCCCAGAACGGCAGGCGCCAGACCGGATCCGCGTGATCGTGCCCGGCCTGGTAGAGGGCCCGAGCCGCGCCCTCGTGATCACAGAAGAAGGGCGGCAGGTCGGGGCCCAGCGCCACCCGCGCGGCCCCGGTCAGCGTCGCCATGGAAATCAGCACGGCGGGCGCGTCCTCGGCCGCAAGGGCGAGCGCGTCGGCCAGCACCAGCCGCCCCTCGGCGTCTGTATTGTTCACCTCGACGGTCAGACCCTTGCGGCTGGTCAGCACGTCGCCGGGTCGAAAGCTGTCGCCGGCGATGGCGTTCTCGACCGCGGGGATCAGCACCCGCAATCCGCCCGCGCGCCCCAGCCGGGCCAGCGTCTCGGCGAGACCCAGCACGTTCGCCGCGCCGCCCATGTCCTTTTTCATGATCAGCATGGAGGCGGCAGGCTTGATGTCCAGCCCGCCGGTGTCGAAACAGACCCCCTTGCCGACCAGCGTGATCGCCGGTCCGTCGCCGGGAAACCGCAGGTCGATCAGCCGCGGCGCGCGACCCGGCCCGGCCGCCCGGCCCACGGCGGCGATCATCGGGAACCCCTCGGCCAACGCTTCACCGGTGATCACGTCAATTGTTGCGCCATGCCGGGCGGCAAGGTCGCGCGCGGCGTCCTCCAACTCGGCCGGACCAAGATCGGCTGCCGGCGTGTTGATCAGGTCGCGCGCCAGATATTCGCCGGCCGCCATCGCCAGCACGGCATCGGCGTCGACGCCGGCCGGGCAGACCAGCCGCGCCTGCGGCGGCTCTGCAGCCTTGTAGCGGCCGAACCGGTACTGCGCGAACAGCCAGCCCAGCGCGCCATGGGTCGCGTCATAGCCGTCCGGCAACGATTCCAGGCGCCATGCCCCCCCGGGCAATGAATCGGCCGCCTTGGCGAGCGTGAAGCGTTCGCGGGCTGGGCGATCCGACGGTGTCGCGGGCCGACCGACGCCGAACAGCGCGCCGGCCAGACCGTCCTCGCCCGGCAGCAGGCACAGCTGCCCCGGCTTGGCGGCAAAGCCGGCGGCAACCGGGAACCTGGTGTCCACGCCGGGGGGCCACAGCGGTCCGTCGTCACCTTGGGCGACCAGCCACAGCGGCCGGCTTTCGGTCCCCGCCGGGGCAAATTCGGGTTCGGTCATCACGTCCTCCTGCGCGTCTCCGCCCGGTTCTTGCGCGGACGCGCCCGGCGGGGAACCCCCCTTGTCGGGGCGATCGGGACATTATTCCCGCGGTCCGCCGATGACCGGCCCGGATAGCGGGCGGCATATTCACTTCCCCCCCGATTTCGGTTAGTCGCCGGCGGCTTGAACGCGAAAGGATCCCCTGATGGGCTACAAGGTCGTCGTCGCGGGCGCCACGGGGAACGTGGGCCGCGAAATGCTGAACATCCTGGCCGAACGCCAGTTTCCCGCCGACGAGGTGGTGGCCCTGGCGTCGCGCCGCAGTCTGGGCACCGAGGTCAGCTATGGCGACCGGACCCTGAAGACCCGCGACATCGAGGGATTCGACTTTACCGGCTACGACATCGCGCTGTTCGCGATCGGGTCGGAACCGACGAAGAAATACGCCCCCCTGGCCGCCTCGCAGGGGTGCGTGGTGATCGATAACTCGTCGCTCTATCGCTACGACCCGGACGTTCCGCTGATCGTTCCCGAGGTGAACCCGGAGGCCGTCGAGGGTTACGCGCGCAAGAACATCATCGCCAACCCGAACTGCTCGACCGCGCAGATGGTCGTCGCGCTGAAGCCGCTGCACGACCGGGCCCGGATCAAGCGGGTGGTGGTCAGCACCTACCAGTCGGTGTCCGGCGCCGGAAAGGACGGCATGGACGAGCTGTGGAACCAGACCAAGGGCATGTATGTCCCCGGTCAGGAGGTGGAGCCGAAGAAGTTCCAGAAGCAGATCGCCTTCAACGTGATCCCGCAGATCGACGTCTTCATGGATTCCGGCGAGACCAAGGAAGAATGGAAGATGGTCGTCGAGACCAAGAAGATCGTGGACCCCGCGATCAAGGTCACCGCGACCTGCGTGCGGGTGCCGGTCTTCGTCGGCCATTCCGAGGCGATCAACATCGAGTTCGAGGATTTCCTGGACGAGGACGAGGCCCGTGACATCCTGCGCGAGGCGCCGGGCGTGCTGGTGATCGACAAGCGCGAGCCGGGCGGCTACACGACCCCGGTCGAATGCGTGGGCGACTATGCGACGTTCATCAGCCGCATCCGCCAGGATTCGACCATCGACAACGGCCTGAACCTGTGGTGCGTCAGCGACAACCTGCGCAAGGGCGCGGCCCTTAACGCCGTGCAGATCGCCGAGTTGCTGGGCAACCGGATGCTGAAAAAGGGCTGACCGCCGCCGTGCGTGTGGCGGGGCACCGTTCCGTGGTGCCCCGGCCGAAAGCCCGGATGATACCTGCCGCCCGCTGGCTGTGTCAGATCGGCGCGAAGCCGGTGGTGTCGACCTGCATCAGATGACCCTCGGCGATGTCGTGGACCAGCCCGTGCAGGGTCATCTCGCCGGCCTCGACCTTGGCCGCCACGAACGGGAACGTCATCAGGTTCTCCAGCGAGATCAGCACCGCCTGGCGCTCCAGTGCGCTGATCTGCTGATCGGCGGGCAGGTCCTTCACGCGCTCGTAGCCCGGGCGCAGGATATCCATCCAGCGGCCGACGAAGCTGGTCTTCTCCTCCAGTTCCGGCGCCGCGCCCGAGCACATCGCGTGGCATCCGGCGACGCCCCCGCAATTCGTGTGACCGACCACGATCAGATGCGCGACACGCAGCGTCTGGACCGCATATTCCACCGCCGCCGAGGTGCCGTGCTGTTCGCCGTCCGGCGCGTAGGGCGGCACCAGGTTGGCGATGTTGCGGTGGATGAAGAATTCGCCCGAATCCGCCCCGAAGATCGAGGTGACGTGCACCCGCGAATCGCAGCACGAGATCACCATGGCCCGCGGACGCTGGCCATCCTCGGCCAGCCGGCGATACCAGGCCCGGTTCTCGGAAAACTGGGTCGCCTTCCATCCTTGATAGCGCTGGACCAGGTAGCCGGGCAGGGATGAAAAGACCGACATGATGCCCTTTTCGGCTGTTGCGCGCCGACCGGCTTGCCCGTTGCGTAAAATTGCACGGGTTTTCTGGTCGACCGAAAGCGTTTATTGACTGCTAGCTGGCATGTTCTCGTGTGAAATTCAACGGGTGTACCGGAGCATGTCGAACCAGCTCAAGAGGATCGAGATCGTCGAGACTGTCTGTTTCGACGATCGACGGCTGGGCGCCATCGTGGACGACCTGGGCGAGCGGGCGGCCGAACAGGTCATCTCCGCGGCGCTGGACCAGATTGCCGACGGCATCGATTCCATCCTCACGGCCGGGGCCGAGGGCGATGCTGCCGCGGTGCTGATCCATGCCGAGGCGCTTGCCCGGCTGGCCTGGCAGATGGGGCTGGTGTCGCTGGCAGGTGTCGCGGTGGATGTGGGCCGCTGCGCGGAGCTGCAGGACCGGATCTCGCTGTCGGCGACCATATCGCGCCTGTCGCGGGTCGGCGCCCAATCCCTGGGCGAGATCTGGGAAGGCACGAAGGTGTGGGGATAGGCAGCCGGCGGGCCGGGCGGGACGGTCAGTTCAGGATCAGGCGCGGGTCGGCCGCGGCGAGACCCGCGGCCCACGCGGCTTCGGCAGCAAAATCATGCGGAACCTGAGCAGCCTGGCGCCGCCCCGACAGCGACTGCGAGGCGAAGAAGTCGAAGCCGTAGAGATCCAGCCGCGCCAGCCGCGACCGCAGGGCCAGTTCGATGGTCATGGCCCCCGTGGTCGGCGGGGCGCCAAGCCGCTGCACCAGCGCAGCGTAGTCAGCCGGTGGATGCAGATAGAACCCGGGTGAATGCGCGGTCTGCCAGTCCAGCCGCTTTCGCTTCGGTGACATCCACAGGATGCGCGCGGGCGACAGCCGGGTCCGGTCGGCCGCCCGCAGCCGGGTTGCCAGGGCCAGCCAGTCGGTGCGCTGCCCGTGACTTTCCCGCGACGGCATCGGTGCGCGATTGATGCGGATGACAAGATCCGCCGAGTCGATGGCGGCACCATGGCGCTGATCGGCGAAGGCCCGGGCGTTACCGACCAGTGCCACCCGTTGCCCGTCCAGCGCCGCCAGCAGCGCGCCCTGCGCCACCGACAGCGACGCCAGCATCGCCTCGTTCCGCAGCGTCCGGGCCATGTAGAAGCGCAGCGGCGTCATGACAGCAGATCCCGGTACAGGGTCACGATGGCGCGGGCCTCGTGGTCGATGCCGTGGTGATCCAGCACGTGCTGGCGGGCGGCCCGGCCCGCCGCGCCGCGCCCGGCATCGTCCGACAACCAGCGCTCGAGCGCCCCTGTCAAGGCGGCGGCATCGCCGCGATCGACCAGCGTGCCCGTTTCGCCGTCCCGGATCAGCGCCTCATAGGCGCCTGCGCGGCTGGCGATGACCGGCACCCCGCAGGCCATCGCCTCCAGCGGGGTCAGGCCGAAACCCTCCCACCGCGCCGGCGCGGCGAACAGGTCCAGTGCCTGGTAATGCCGCACGACGTCGTCCCACGGGATCTCGCCCAGAAAGCGGATGCGCCGGTCCAGACCGGCCGCGCGGATCCGGCCAATCAGATCATCGGCAAAGCCGCGGTTCTCGGGGGTGATCCGGCCGGTCAGGATCAGCTGGGCCCGCGGGTGCCGGGGAAAGCTGGCCAGCGCCGCCTCGACGAGCAGATCGACGCCCTTCTGCGCCCGCACCCGGCCGAAGCAGCCGACCAGGACGGCGTCGGGGTCGAGCCCCAGCGACCGGCGCAGGGCGGCCCGATCACGCGGCGGGTGAAAGGTCGCGGTGTCGACCCCGTGCAGGATCACCGTGGCGGGGCGTTCCAGATACGACGCCGCCTGTGGCGAGGTGGCGATCACCGCATCCTGGCGCCGGATCAGCCAGCGGGTCAGCCCGGTGTGGCGCCGTTGGGCCGCGCTGGTGAACAGCAGACGATAGCGCCGCCGCAGCAGGTGGCGCAGCGCCAGCCCCATCAGCATCTCGGTATTGCGGCGGGCGTGCCAGACCCGCCATCGGTCCCGCGGCAGGGTGGCGGCGCGGACCAGCGGGATATGGGGCAGTTGCGGCGGCAGCCCCGGGCCGGTCGCAACGATCCCGATCAGCCGCGCCTGCACCGGGATCAGCCGGACCACGGTGGCGGTCACCCCGGACAGCCTGCGTTTCAGGTTCGGGGCGACGACCTCGATCGCGCCCACGGGCGGGGGCGGCGGGGCGCGCTCTGCGGTTGAAGCCTCAGGCATCCGCGGCCTCGGGCGTCAGCAGATACAGCACGAACCCGATCACCAGCGGAACCAGGAAGAACGCGAACAGCAGCCCGAAGGCCTGCGCCGGCGGGTAGGCCTGCGCGGCCCAAGTGTAGAGCGGGCGGGACGCGAACTGCATGATGCCCACGCCCCCGATCGACAGCATGTTCATCAGCGTGACCCCCCGCCCGACCAGATGCGGGGGCAGGAAGCTGCGCGCATGCGCCATGATCAGCGCATAGTTGACGCCCGCCAGCCCGATCACCCCCAGCAGCGCGATCACGACCCCGGCCGGGGCGGCGGGCGCCAGCCACAGCCAAGCCAGCGCCGCGATCGTGATCGCGTGGCCCGCGACAACGGTGCGCCGGATCGACCCCATCGCCTTCGTGATCGGCCCCGCCATGAAGTTGCCGACCACCATCGCGACGCCCATCACCAGCGTCGCACGCCCCACCAGCGTGTCGCTGGCGTCATGAACACCTTGCAGATAGGGCGCGGCCCACAGGCCGCGGATCGCCGCCGAGGCAGCGTAGCTGACAAAGAACAGGGGCAGCAGGAACCACAGCTGCCGCAGCCGAAGGATGTCGCGGACCCGCCCCACCGGGCGTCCGCCGCCGCCGTGATCGGGGTCGCGCACCGACAGCGCGATCAGCACCGCAACCCCCAGCGTCAGCGCGGTCACCAGCCACAGGGTGGGGCGCCAGCCGATCGCCTGGATCATCGACACCAGGGGCGCCGCGCCCAGGATGTTGCCGGCCGAACCGAACCCCACCACAGCCGCCGCAAGCGCCCCGAATCGGGCCCGCGGATGGTCATGGGCAAAGATGTAGTAGCTCGCCATCAGGGCCGGCGCGCAGCCGATCCCGATCAGGCCCATCGAGACATGCAGATGCCAGGGCTCGGTGGCGAGCGCAAAGACCGCAGCCCCGCCCCCGGCGCCGGCGGCAAGCAGCCAGGATGCGGTGCGCCGCGGCCCGAACCGGTCCAGCGCCCAGCCGACCGGGATCTGCATCAGCGCGAAGGTGACGAACCACATCCCCGACGACAGCGCCAGATCGCTGGGCGTGGCCCCCAGCTCTGCTTCCAGGGTCGAGGTCAGCACCGCTAGAAAGGCGCGATAGAACTGGCTCAGCGTATAGGCCAGCGTCAGCGCGATCGTGCCAAGCGAAAGAAACGCGCCCATGATGTCTGGCTGACCCCGGTTCCTGGTCCGATGCCGGCGCAAGCTGCGGCAGCGCGGGGCGGCATGCAAGCCCCGTCCGAAGCGGCGCCGGTCTGCGGTTGTGTCAGACCCGGCCCAAGGCGGCGGCGGCCCACAGCGCCGCCTGCGACAGGCGCCCCTGGCGATAGAACCCGGCCCTGCGCAGCGCCGCCAGCCGAGTGGCAGGTCCGCCATCCAGCAACTGCCGGAACTCGGCCAACAGCACCCGGTTGCCCGGGGTCAGCAACGGCGCGCAGGCCGTCAGCGAGGCCAGGTTCTGGCGGCTCCACCGCGCGTGATCGCCGCGCAGCATCCGCCCCAGGCTGGCCAGCCGGGATCGCGCGCCGTCATTGGCGCCCACGACATTGGCGTCGTGCTGTCGGTAAAGCAGAGAGGGGCGGGGGTCATAGATCACCCGTCCGCCGGCACCGCTGACGATCTGGTAAATCCACCAGTCGTGCATCGTCACGGGTCCGGACAGCATGTCGGCGGCCCGCAGCAACTGCATGGAGGCCCGGTTCAGGACCACGGTGTTGCCCTGTACCACGTTCTGCACCAGCGCGTGGCGAAAGTTCGGGGGCCGATGGGGCAGTCGCGACAGGGCGATCGGCCGCAGCCGCGCGTCGCAGATCGTGACCCGGCTGCAATACACCGCGGGACGATCCGCAGGCACGGACCGCAGGGCCGTGGCGGCGCGGGCCAGCTTGTCCGAGTGCCAGACATCGTCCTGGTCGGCCAGCGCGACGAACTCGACCGCCGGCGCCATACGCAGCAGGGCTCGGAACTGTGCCACCGCCCCTTGCTGCGGACCGGTTCGCAACTGGACGCGGTCCGAATGCAGGGCGGCAAATTCCTTGACCATCGCCGGTCCGCCGTCCGTGGAGCCGTCGTCACCCACAACCAGCCGCCAGCCGACGTCCTGCTGGCTGGCAATGCTGTCCAGCTGGTCGCGTAGGAACGCGGCCCCCTGATGCAGCGCCATCAGCACCGCCACCTGCGGACTGGCAATCGTCACGGGCGCCTCCGGGCTGACCAAGGCGCTGCGACATCTGGGGCGGGATCGGGGGCAGGGATCATGGGTCTGTCCTGGACTGCCCTCGGCTCTGGCATGGACGGGCGGTCCCGTCTAGGTTGCGGCGCGCAACGGAAAGGAAAACCATGCAGATCATCGGCCCCGACGTCGAAACACGGCTCGACTGGATCGCCCTGACCGATGCGCTGGCCGCGGGGCACGAGCTGCCGCGCGCCGAGGTGGCCGACAGTTTCCTGTACCGTGGCGCCGACACGCTGCTGACCCGCAGCGCCTGGATCGACGGGCTGGGGATCGCGGTCAAGCCCGCCAGCGTGTTCCCCGGCAACCCTGCCAGTGGCGTGCCCATGGTGAACGGCGCGGTGAACCTGCTGGATGACACCACTGGGCAGCTGCAGGCCGTCGTCGATTTCCACCTGGTCACCAGGTGGAAGACCGCGGGCGACAGCCTGCTGTCGACGCGGCGGCTGGCCCGGAAGGATGCGCGCCGGGTGCTGATCATCGGCGCGGGCCAGGTCGCCGCCAGCATGGTCGACGCCTATCGCGCCCTGATTCCGGACGCGCAGGTCACGATCTGGAGCCGGCGGATCGACTCCGCGCGGGCGCTGGCCGCCCGAAAGGACGCGCAGGTGGCGCCTGACCTGGAACCTGCCGTGCGCGACGCCGAGATCATTGCCACCGCGACAATGGCGACCGAGCCGCTGCTGCACGGCGACTGGCTCTCGCCGGGCACCCATGTCGACCTGATCGGGGCGTATCGGCCCGACATGCGCGAAGCGGACGACGAGGTGCTGCGTCGCGCCCGGCTGTTCGTGGACAGCCGCGCCACCACCATCGGCCATATCGGCGAGATCCAGATCCCGCTGGAACAGGGCCGGATCGCCGAGACCGACATCCTTGCCGATTTCTACGAGCTGCCCGCCGGGGCCTTTGCCCGCTGCTCGGATGACGAGATCACGGTCGCCAAGAACGGCGGCGGCGCGCATCTGGACCTGATGACCGCCAAATACATCCAGTCGGTCGCCGACCCGGGCTGAGCGGCCGGCACGGGGCGCTCAGCCTCCGGCTCCCCGGTCCGGTCAAGCGGCGACCGGGGCGGGGCGCAGACCCATCGGCGCCTCGCGCACCGGCAGGTGGATCAGCGCCGAGAACGCGCCGACCCCGACGCCCACCCACCACACGATGGTATAGTCGCCATAGGCGTCATACAGCCGGCCGCCCAGCCACACCCCCAGGAACGACCCCAGCTGGTGGGACAGGAACACGAAGCCGTACAGCGTCCCCATGTAGCGCAGCCCGTAGATATAGGCGACCAGGCCCGAGGTCAGCGGCACGGTGGCCAGCCACAGCGACCCCATCACCAGCGAGAACACGACCACGGTGGTCGGCGTGATCGGGGTCAGGATGAACCAGGCGGCGGCAATCGTGCGCAGCGTGTAGACGCCCGCCAGCAGGTACTTGCGGCTGTATTTCCGGCCCAGCCACCCGGCCAGGATTGAGCCCGCGATGTTGGTCAGCCCGATCAGCGAGATCGCCACCGCCCCCAGCGCCGAGGTGGTGGTGATCCCCAGCGCCGCCAGCCCGCCGTCAGGCGCGATCGGGCCGCACATCTCGGTGATCATGGCCGGGAAATGGGCGGTGATGAAGGCCAGCTGGTAGCCGCAGGAAAAGAACCCGGCAAAGATCATCAGATAGCTGGGATCGGTGAACGCACGGCGCAGCACATGCCCCATGCTCTCCTCGATCTCGGCCCTGCTGGCGGGTTCGCGCGACCGCAACATCGGCAGAAACAGCAGCGTCGTCAGCACCAGCCCGGCAAACACCATGAAAACCTGCGGCCAGGGCATCAGCGCCAGCAGCCCTTCGGCCAGCGGCGGGCCGACGACCTGCCCGGCCGATCCGGCCGCGGTGGCGATGCCCAGGGCCAGGCTGCGGTTGTCGTCGCTGGCGGCGCGTCCGACGATCGCCAGGATCACGCCGAACCCGGTGCCCGCGATCCCGAAGCCCACGGCGATTTCCCACATCTGCATCGCGCCCGGCGTCTGCGCGACCGCAGTCATCAACAGGCCCAACGAATACAGCGCTGCGCCCAGGATGATCGCCCAGCGGTCGCCCCAGCGTTCCGCCAGCGCGCCGAAGATCGGCTGGCCGATCCCCCAGGCGAGGTTCTGGATGGCGATCGCCAGGCTGAAATCGGCGCGCGGCCAGTCGAAGGTCTCGGCCACCGGGATCTGGAACACGCCAAAGCTCGCCCGCAGGGCGAAGTTGATCAGCAGGATCAGCGATCCGCCGATCAGCACCGGGGTGAACAGCCGGGCAGACGGCGACAGGGTGGGGGACAGGCTCATCGGCGGCTCCGCGGGACGTGCGACATTTGCCCGCCGCCGCGCCGGCGTCAATCGGTCGCGGCCGGGGCGCCGCGGGCCAGCCGCCGTGCCGCCTCGTGGCCGGCGTGGCGGCCCGTGGCCATGCAGGCGGTCAGCAGATAGCCCCCGGTCGGGGCTTCCCAGTCCAGCATCTCGCCGGCTGCGAACAGGCCCGGACACGCACGCAACTCCAGCGTCGGGCGCAGGCTGGACCCGGTGATCCCGCCGGCGGACGAGATCGCGCGGTCCAGCTCCATCGGCCCCGCGTGGCGCAGCGGCACCGCCTTGATGCGCCGGGCGAGCGCGGCAGGGTCCTCGGGCAGCGGGCGACCCCACTCCAGCAGCAGCGCAACCCGCACCGGGTCGCCGATCGCGCGGCGCAGCCAGTTGCCGATCGACAGGCGCCCGCGCGGGCGCGCCAGGCGACGGGCCAGGGCCGCCATGTCCAGATCGGGGGCCAGGTCAATGATCCCCGGCGCGCCGTCGCGCAGGGCGGACGCGACCTCGTAGACTCCGCCGCCCTCGACCCCGCCGGGGGTGATCACCCATTCGCCCCGACTGGTCAGCCTGCCTGCGTGCAGCGCCGTGCCCTTGACCGCGGCGCCGGCGTGGCGCGCCATCGGCGCCGACCAGTCCACCCGAAAACCCATGTTCGCCGGTCGGAACGGCGCGACCTCGACCCCGGCGTCGCGCAGCCACGGCACCCAGGCGGCGTCCGATCCCAGACGGGGCCAACTGGCCGCGCCGAGCGCCAGCACCGTGACCTGCGGCGCCACCAGCCGCGTCCCGTCCGGCGTGTCGAATGCCAGCGCGGATCCATCGAACCCGGTCCATCGCCAGCGGCTGCGCAGCGTCACCCCCTGCGACTGCAGCCGTCCCAGCCACGCGCGGAGCAGGGGCGAGGCCTTCATCCCCACCGGAAACACCCGTCCGGTCGATCCGGTGAACAGAGCGATCCCGAGCCCCCGCGCCCAGGCCATCACCTGGTCCGGCCCGAAATCCGCCACGATCGCGCGCAGCCCGGCGGCGTCCAGCCCATCCATGGGCCCATCGGCCGCACCCATCTGCAGACGAGCGACGAAGGCTGGAACGGGTTCGTCCCGGGTCAGGTTCAATCCGGACTTGCCCGCCATCAGGAACTTGCGCGCCGGCGTCGGCATCGCCTCGGCGACCACGACCGGCAGGCCGGCCCCGGCCAGCGCCTCGGCGGCCATCAGCCCGGCCGGACCCGCCCCGATGACCAGCGCCGGCAGGGGCTCGGGGGTACATCGGTCGCTGGTGTCGAGGTTCCGGGCCGGTTCGTTCACCGCCCGCCCCGCGGCATCATCGCCAACCGGATCAGCGCCCGTTCCATCACCGCCATCGCCGGCGCGCGCGACGCCGATCGCAGCGTCAGGTCGGTGTCCAGCAGCAGGTGCAGCGCATCTTCCAGCGGGCGCATGCCCCAGCCCTGCGCCTGCCGGACCATCCGGTCGCGCCGCGGCCCGAACACCGGTGGGCGCAGCCGCGACAGCCCGGCGGCCGCGCCGCCCGGATCGCAGGCCGCGGCGTGCAGTGCCCGGAAATGGCGAACGCAAGCGATGCAGATCGTCACCGGCAGGATGCCCTGCGTCTCGATCCGCTGCATCAGCGGGCCCAGCGCGTCGGCGCGTCCCTCGGCGGCGGCATGGATCAGGTCGTCGACATCCGCCTCGATCGTGGCGGGGGCCAGCAGCGCGATCTCCTCGCCGGTCAGCGGCTCGTCATCGCCGAACTTGTACAGCCCGATCTTCTCGACCGTCTGGCGGAAATCGCCGGGGTCCAGCGCCCGCGACAGGGCCACCAAGTCGCGCATCGCGGCGGGCGGCACCGCCCGCAGCCCCGCGTCGGCCAGCCAGCGGCCGATCTCTTCCTCGCCCGGCGGGTCGTCATAGACGGGCGCGGCGACGGCGGTGCCATGCGCCTCGAAGATCTTGCGCAGCGCCGAGCCCTTGTTCAGCGCCCCGGCGGTGACCACGATCACCGCATCGCCGTGCGCCCAGGTCTCCAGCGCCGCCCGGATCGCCGGCGCGACCGCGTCGGTCGCGTCCTCGACCAGAACGACCCGGGGACCGGGAAAGAACCCCACCGCCTTGACCTCGTCGATCAGCCGGGCCGTGTCCTTGCGCAGGTCGGCCGCCGCGATGCGGGTCAGCCGCATCTCGGTGTCGGCGGCGGGACCGGTCAGGGCGGCCACCGCCTCGGCCCGCTTCATCGCGACCCGCATCGCGTCCTGGCCGTGGATCAGCAGGGCCGGGCGGGTCGGATCGGGCCGCGCCAGATAGCGCGCGATCTCCTGCCCCTTCAGGATCATCGCGCCGGGGCGGCCGCCAGAAGCCGCGTGACCACCTGGTCGGCCAGCATCGTCGCCAGCCGTTCGCGCGCGTCGCGTTCCCCCGTCAGGGTGGCGATGGTCGTTCCGACCGAGGAATAGCTGGTGAAGTTGCTGACCTGTCCCTCGGTCACCGTCGCCCCGCTGGCGGCATCGACCAGCCGATAGGATGCGGTCCCGTTCAGCGAATAGCGGGTGGCGACCTGGTCGGTGCTGATCGCCTGCGGCACCACCGCCACGGTCAGCGCGTAGTCCAGCTGCAGGCGCGATCCCTCGGGCCCCAGCCGGTCCTGGATGCGCCGGACAAAGGCGAAATCGTCCTGAGTCTGCGGATCGGCCGCCCGCACCTGACCGAACAGCGCCGACCCGCCGCCGCCGGGGCCATAGACGGGGGTAAAGCCGCAGCCCGCCAGCGCCGCCGCGGCCAGCAGCGCCAGCGCGGTGCGGCGGTCACGCCACGACATTGACGATCCGCCCCGGCACCACGATCAGCTTCTTCGGCGCCGCGCCGTTCAGGAAGCGCTGCACCGTGTCGTCGGCCAGCACCTGCGCCTCGATCTGGGCCGCGGCCATGTCGCGCGGCACGGTGATCTCGGCCCGCCGCTTGCCGTTGATCTGGATCGGCAATGTCACGCTGTCGTCGACCAGCATCGCCGGGTCGGCCTGCGGCCAGGCGGCGTCGACGACCATGCCCTGGCCGCCGGATTTCGCCCACACCTCCTCGGCGAGATGCGGGACCATCGGCGCCATCAGCTGCGCCATGATCCGCAGCACCGCGCGGCGGGGTTCGCCGCCGGACGGGGATTTCGCCACCGCCGCGGCCAAAGTGTAGATCGCCGCCACCGCCTTGTTGAACGCAAATCCGTCGATCGCGCGGGTCACGTCGGCGATGGCCCGGTGGGCGGCGCGGGTCAGGTCGGGATCGTCCGCGCCGTCCTGCGGCGTCTCGTCGGCCAGCCGCCAGACCCGGCCCAGGAACTTGGCCGCCGCCTCGGCGCCCGCGGCGGTCCATTCGACGTCGCGTTCCGGCGGGCTGTCGGACAGCATGAACCAGCGGGCGGTGTCGGCGCCGAACCGGGTGACGATGTCGACCGGGTCCACGACATTCTTCTTGGACTTCGACATCTTGGCCGAGGGAATGATGTCCACCGCGGTGCCGTCGGCCAGCTTTCCGTCGGTCACGTCCTCGGGCAGGTGATAGACCGGCCGACCTTGCGCATCGCGGGTCATGTAGATCTCGTGCGTCACCATCCCCTGCGTGAACAGCGCGTCGAACGGCTCCTTGGCCGTTTCGGGCAGGTGACCGGTCTGCACCATCGCCCGCGCGAAGAAGCGCGAATACAGCAGGTGCAGGATCGCGTGCTCGATGCCGCCGATATACTGGTCCACGTTCATCCAGTAATCGGCATCGGCCCGGTCGGTGGGCGTCGCCGCGTGGGGCGAGGTGAAGCGGGCGTAGTACCAGGACGAATCGACAAACGTGTCCATCGTGTCGGTCTCGCGCCGGGCCGGGCCGCCGCAGCGTGGGCAGGATGTCGCGGCCCAGCTCGGGTGGCGGTCCAGCGGGTTGCCGGGCACGTCGAAGCTGACGTCCAGCGGCAGCAGGACCGGCAGGTTCTGCTTGCTTTCGGGCACCGTGCCGCAGGCGCCGCAATGGACCACCGGGATCGGGCAGCCCCAGTAGCGCTGGCGCGAGATGCCCCAGTCGCGCAGCCGGTATTTCGTCACCGCCTCGCCCCAGCCGTCCCGTTCCGCCACGACGATCGCGGCATCGACCGCCGCCTCGCCGGTCTGGTCGGCGGCGCCCGCAAAGCCGCGGACATAGGTGACGGTCTCGGATTTCAGCGGCACATAGGCCCCGGCGGCCACCAGCGCGTCGGCGGCGGCAATATCCATGCCCCGTTCGCCGAAGGTGGCCGGGATCGGCAGCCCGTATTTCGTCGCGAATTCGTGGTCGCGCTCGTCATGCGCCGGGCTGCCGAAGATGGCGCCGGTGCCGTATTCCATCAGCACGAAATTCGCGATCCACACCGGCAGCTGCCAGTCGGGGTCCAGCGGGTGGCGCACCGTCAGCCCGGTATCCAGCCCCAGCTTCTCGCCGGTCTCGATCGCCTCCTCGGTGGTGCCGCCGCGCCGGCACTCTTCGGCGAACGCGGCGATGCGCGGGTCCGTCGCGGCCAGCGTGCGGGCCAGCGGGTGATCCGGCGACAGCGCCACGAAGGACGCGCCCCTCAGCGTGTCGGGCCGGGTGGTGTAGACCTCGACCCGGTCGAATCCCGCGGGCGCATCGACCGTGCCGAACCGGAACTGCAGGCCCCGCGACTTGCCGATCCAGTTGGCCTGCATCAGCCGCACCTTGTCGGGCCAGCCGGTCAGCCCGTCCAGCGCCGCCAGAAGCTCCTCGGAGTAATCCGAGATGCGAAAGAACCACTGCGTCAGTTCGCGCCGCTCCACCGGCGCGTTCGACCGCCAGCCCTTGCCGTCGATCACCTGCTCGTTGGCCAGCACGGTCATGTCGACCGGGTCCCAGTTCACCTGCGCCGACTTGCGGGTGATCAGCCCGGCCTCCAGGAAGTCCAGGAACAGCGCCTGCTGCTGGGCGACATAATCGTCGTCGCAGGTTGCGAACTCGCGGCTCCAGTCGATCGACAGGCCCAGCGGGCGCAGCTGGTCGCGCATCGTGGCGATGTTGCCATAGGTCCAGTCGCGCGGATGCCCGCCCTGCTCCATGGCCGCGTTCTCGGCCGGCATGCCGAACGCGTCCCATCCCATCGGGTGCAGCACGCTGAAGCCCTGGGCGCGCTTGTACCGCGCCACCACGTCGCCCATCGTGTAGTTGCGGACGTGACCCATGTGGATTCGCCCGCTGGGATAGGGGAACATTTCCAGCACATAGTATTTCGGGCGTTCGTCGCGACGGGCGCGAAAGCTGCCGGCGGCATCCCACGCCTGCTGCCAGCGCGATTCGCTGTGGGCGGGATCATAGGGCATGGCGGACCTCCGGGCGAAACATTGCCGCGCGGGTTTAGCCGTGCGCCCGGCGCAGGTCTAGCGCCCGGCCGCCAGACGCCGGGGTTTCGGTGCGTCGGCCCCGGCGGCTGCCTACAGCCGCCCGTCGCGGACCCGCAACTGCCGGGCCCGGGTCAGGATCGCATCCTCGACCGCCCGCACCGTGCCCGGCGCGACGGCGCCGCCGCCCGAATCCTGCAGCGCGACCTTCAGGCTGCGGGCATCCAGGGCGGGATCGCTGATCTTGACGGTGGCGCGATAGGCGCGGCCGCCGCCGGGCGGCGTGCCGTAGCCGGTCACGATCACCCCGGTGAACGGGTCGATCGACTGGACCGGCAGGAAATCCAGCACCTCGAGGCTGGCGTTCCACAGATAGCGGTTCACCGCGACCTGCTGGTTCGGGTTCTCGGTGCTGCGGAACAGCCCCCAGATCGTCGAGCGCTCTGGCTCGGGCGGCGGGCTGTTCGGCGGCAGCCCGCCGATCCGCGGGCCGGCCGTCCCGCAGGCGGCCAGCATTCCGCTCACGGCCAGGATGGCGGTGATGCGGCAGATCCGTGGTGTCATCGCGTCCCTCATCCCGTCGCGGCCATCCCGTCGCAGTTGGCCCGTCGCACCGTCGCGTCAGGAACCTCGAAAGCGGTGGCCGTCCTGTCGCCGCCAGTCTTATCCTGCGGGGCCCCGACGCGACAAGCGGTTATCCCGGACAGCCCTGCGGTGCAGCCACAACACGGCACTGTGACCAAGAAGCCGCACCCGGATCGTTAAACGTCGCGGCGGCTGTCGATTGATTTGCAATGAAAACCCAAAAGCAGGAATTTCGCCTCACACCCGGGTGGTCAACCGCCTGGGACCACGGAGAGACAAGAGGGTAAGAGATGAAAAAGGTTCTGTTCGCGACCACCGCGCTCGTCATGACCGCCGGTGTCGCATCGGCCGAAGTCACGCTGGATGGTCTGGCGATGTTCGGCGTCATTTCGGACGAGCGGAAGGCTTCCGGCGACGACTTCGTGCTGCAGCACAACGTCGATCTGTTCGTCCGCCTGCGTGGTGAAACCGACACCGGCCTGTCGTTCGGCGCCAACATCGATCTGGAAGACCTGGAAGACAGCCGCCAGAACTCCTGCGACCCCGACCCGGGTGATCCGGACTTCTGCACCGACTTCACCGACGTTGACGGCGACGGCTATCCCTCCAAGCAGGGCCGGAACGAGACCTCGGGCACCAACGTCTTCTTCGGCGGCACGTATGGCACCATGACCTACGGCAACACCGACGGCGCGTTCGACAAGCGGATCACCGAAGTCCACCGCATCATCGGTCTGGACTACGAGATGTGGACCGAGAACCAGGTCGACAACGACGATAATGAAAACATCCTGCGCTATGACTACGACATGGGCGATCTGGGCGTGTCGCTGTCCTATGCGGGCGAAGACGACGCCAAGGGCATCTCGGTCGGCTATGCCGGCACGTTCGCCAACTACGGCTTCAACGTCGGTCTGGCCTACGAAGACAGCGATGACGGCTACCTCTGGGGCGCCTCGGCCGGCACCAAGATCGCCGACATGATCGAACTGCGCACCGCCTACTGGAAGGGCGAGGACGACACGCCCGATCAGCGCGAGCAGTGGGACATCTCGGCCGCCTACAACGCCAACGGCATCCTGTTCGGCGCCAACTACCTGATGGATCAGGACTGGGACGAGGACTACTACACCGTGTTCGCCGAGTACGAACTGGGTGAAGGCGCCAAGCTGTTCGCGCAGCACGGTAAGCGCGACGAGAGGCGCGATGGCGACGAAGAAAAGATCACCTCGATGGGTGTCTCCTTCAGTTTCTGATCCCCGGATCGGTGCTATCGGGAAAGAGCGGGCCTTGCGCCCGCTCTTTTCATTTGAAACCCTCGGCCGCATGGCACTGGACGACATCACACGCCGCCTGCGGGCGGCCGAATCCGCCGCCGGCCGGGACCCCGGCCGCGTCACCCTGATCGCGGTCAGCAAGGTCCAGCCCGCCGACCGCGTCAGGGCGGTGCTGCAGGCCGGGCACCGGGTGTTCGGCGAAAACTACGTGCAGGAAGCGCAGGGAAAATGGCCCGAATGGCGCCAGGAATTCCCCGGTGTCGCGCTGCACATGATCGGCCCGCTGCAGTCGAACAAGGCGAAGGCGGCGGTCGATCTGTTCGACGCGATCCACACGCTCGACCGCGCCTCGCTGGCCGGCCGGCTGGCGCGGCTGGCCGACCAGACCGGGCGGCAGCCGCAGTTGTTCGTTCAGGTCAACACCGGCGCCGAGCCGCAGAAGGCCGGGTTGCTGCCCGACGCCGCCGACGCCTTCGTCGCCGCCTGCCGCGCCGACGGGCTGCGGCTGGACGGCGCCATGTGCATCCCTCCGGAGGATGAGAACCCGGTGCCGCATTTCCGCCTGCTGCGGGCCATCGCGGAAACCAACGGCTTGCCGCTGCTGTCGATGGGGATGAGCGCCGATTTCGAAGCCGCCGTGGCCGAGGGTGCGACCCACGTGCGGGTCGGCAGCGCCATCTTCGGCGCCCGCGACTACGGCGCGGCCGGCGACACGGGCGAGGGGTCGTCCGGCTGATCGCGCCGGAACAGGGCGCCGTCGACCACCACCCCCGTCGCGTCGTGATCGGCGTCCAGCAGGGTCAGGTTCGCTCGCCATCCCGGCGCGATCCGCCCCAGCGACCCGTCCAGCCCCAGCGCCCGCGCCGGATTCCCCGACGCCATGCGCAGCGCCGCCGCCGGTGACACGCCGGCGTGGCGGATCATGTGCCGCACGCAATCATCCATCGCCACATGCGCCCCGGCCAGCCGCCCCGTTGCGTCGGTCAGCCGCCCTTCGGCCAGCCAGATGCGCCGGCCGGACAGGGTGAATTCCTCGGTCGTTCCAGCCAGGGTCAGCATCGCGTCGGTGACCAGGCACAGCCGGTCCGCCATCAGCCGCGCGGCCATCGCCACGTTGCCCCAGGCGACATGATGGCCGTCGGCGATCAGCCCGGCGAACAGCCGGTCGGACTGCAGCGCTGCGCCGACCAGCCCCGGGGCGCGGCCGGCCAGCTGGCTCATCGCGTTCCACAGATGGGTGACGCCGCGGATCTGCGGCGGCAGGTCGCCGGGCTGCGCCTCGCTGTGGCCGGCGAACAGGATCACCCCGGCCCGGTCCAGCGCGGCGATCATCGCCGGGTCCTGCCCCTCGGGCGCCAGGGTCACGAGCAGCACGCCCGGAAACGGCGCGGCCAGCAGCGCCACGTCGGCGGCGTCCAGCGGCCGGATCGCGGCGGCGTCGTGGATGCCGGGCCGCGCGGGCGACAGGAACGGTCCCTCCAGATGAACCCCCAGCACCCCCGGCACGCCACGCTCCACCGCGGTGCGTCCGGCGTCCAGCGCACGCCGGTAATCCTGCCCCGGCGCGGTGATGAAGGTGGGCAGCAGCTGTGCGGTGCCCCCGGCCCGCGCGCCCGCCGCGATCCGGGCCAGCGTGTCGGCGGTGGGGTCCAGGTTGAACTGCCGGTCGGCCGCGCCATTGATCTGCAGGTCGATGAAGCCGGGGGCCAGGATGGCGGCCGCGGGCCGCGGGTCGCCGGGACGGGCCGGGCGCAGCGCCGTGATTCGCCCGGCCTCGATCTCCACCACATGGTCCGGCAGCGGCTCATCCGCCCGCCCGTCGAAGACCAGCCCCGCCCGGATCGACCGGGGGCGGTCGGCGATGTCGGTCAACGGTCGGTCCGGGCAATCGGCGTGGGTCATGTCCGGGTCATAGGCGCGCCGCCCCGTCCAGGCCAGCACTGGCGATTACCGGAGCGTCGGCCGTCACTCCGCGGCCAGATCGGGGCGATCGCGATCGGCCGCGGTGCCCGCATCGATGGCGGACAGCGCCGGGGGGAGCCGGGCGATCAGCCCGGCAAACCGCGCTGCGAACCGGTCGAACCCGTGATGCGGCACGATCGCCTCCTCATCCATGTAGAGCGTCCGGTCGATCTCGATCTGCACCGCGTGGCGCCGCGCCGACGGGCGGCCATAGGCGGTAACCACATGTGCCCCGGCAAAGGGCGAATTGGCGCGGATGCGGAACCCCGCGCCCACGGCGGCGGCGGCCACCGCGGCGCTGACTGCGGGCTCGGCCGATACGCCGTTGCGGTCCCCCAGCACCAGTTCGGGGCGCTGGCCCGGCAGATGGCTCAGCGCCGCGCGGGGCATCGAATGGACGTCGATCAGCACCGCCCGCCCGAACCGCGCCACCGCCTCGTTCATCAGCCCGGCCAGCACCGCATGATAGGGGTGCCAGAACGCCGTGATCCGGCGCGCCGCCTCGGCCCGGGACAGGGGCAGTCGGCGGATCTCGCGGCCCTGGCCCACGACCCGGGGGACCACACCCAGCCCGGACATGACACGGGTGCTGGTCCTACCCGGCACGCCCCCCTCGACCACGCGGGGATCGATCTCGTCATCGGCACGGTTCAGGTCGACCACGGACCGCGGCACCCGCGCGCTCAGCACCACCGCGCCCTGCGCCACCGCGGGTTCGATCAGCCGGTCCACGAACGCATCCTCGGACGACCGCAGCACCCGCAGCTCCAGCTGCGATTCGGCCAGGAACCAGTCGGGATAGTCGCGCCCGGAATGGGGCGAGGCAAAGATCAGCCCGCCGCGCCACTGCGCCGGCCGGACCAGATCGAACAGCCTTGCGAAATCGCGCGACATCGGTCCCTTTCCCTGCGGCCTTTCCCTGTGGCCCGGCCCGGTTGGGCCCGGCAGCGGTCACCGCACTGACGTCAGATAAGCTGCGGCAGGGGCGGACGCAAAGCCTACTTGCAAGCCTTCGGGCCTGTCGATATAGACACGCGGACCGACGCCCCTCCGGCTCTTGCCGGGCGGCGCTGGACGGGCGGTTAGCTCAGCGGTAGAGCACTACGTTGACATCGTAGTGGCCACTGGTTCGATCCCAGTACCGCCCACCATTCTTCGCCGCCCCCGGTCCCCGGGGGCATTTCAGTTTCCAGGCGCAACCTGCGAGCGCCGCCAAGAGGAGAGAGCCGATGAAAGTCCGGAACTCGCTGCGTTCGCTGAAAGAACGTCACCGGGACTGCCAGGTGGTGCGCCGCAAGGGCCGCATCTACGTGATCAACAAGACCAACCGCCGCTTCAAGGCGCGTCAGGGCTGATCATCCCGCCCGGGCGACCTGCCGGGCCACAGCATTGCACCGATCAGACCGCCCGTGGCAGCGCCGCGGGCGGTCTGATTCTGCGTGGGCCCTGCCGGAACGCCGCCGGTCAGATCTGCATCAGCATCTTCATCAGCAACTGCTGGCTGACATAGCCGGTGACGCTCAGCTCGTTGCGCTTCTGGTACTCCCGCAGCGCGGCCCGCGTCGCGGTGGTAAAGGCCCCGTCGACCTCGCCTGGTTCATAGCCCATCGCCTTCAGCCGCTCTTCCAGCAGCCGCCGCGTCCCGGCATCGGGCATCAGCGACGCCTCGGTGCGGGCGTATTCGGCGACCGTCCGGTCGACCACCTGCCGCGCCTCGGCGGCATGGGCGCCGCGCGGGTGGGCGGCCAGATAGGCCTGGTACCCGGCCAGCGTCTTGGCCTCGATCGCCCGCGCCCAGGCCTGTTCGTCGGCGCGGCTGTCGTTCCTGTCGGCGGCCGGGGCGGTCGCCGTCGCGCGCTCGCCCTGCTTGCGCAGGGCCCGGAACTGGTCGGCGTTCAGATAGCCGGTCGCCGCCCAGCCGTTGGTGCCCTGCCAGCGGGCGATCGCGTCGCGCGTGGCAGGGCCGAAGGTTCCGTCGGTGCCGCGGGTGTCATGGCCCAGCCGGACCAGCAGCCGCTGCGCCTCCTGCCGTTCGGCCCGCGTCAGGGTCAGCAGCTGTTCCTCGACATCGTTGCTTCCCGGGCGGGGTGCGGTGCGGGCGGTCGCCAGGTCGCGCAGTTTCGCCAGTTGCGGGGCGTTCAGATAGCCGGTCTGCCGGTACCCCTGTTTCTCCTGCCAGCTGCGGATCGCCTTGCGGGTCGCCGACCCGAACAGCCCGTCCGCGACGCCTGCGTTGTGGCCCTGCGTCGTCAGCTGCCGCTGGATCCGCTGCCGGTCGGTGCGGGTAAGGTTCAGGGCGAGCTCGGTCTGGGACGAACTGGCATCACCGGCGGCCTGGGTGTTCCCGGCGGCGGGCGTGGCCCTGTCGGCGGCCTGCCGGCGCAGCAGCGCGATCTGGTCGGCGTTGACATAGGCGGTCGCCGCCAGATCGTTGGCCGTCTGCCACGACCGGATGGCGTTCCGGGTACCGCTGCCGAACGCGCCGTCGATGCCGCGGGTGTCGTAGCCCAGCGCCGTCAGGTCGCGCTGGATCTGCTGGCGCTGGTTGCGGTTCAGCTGCAGTTGCGCCTCGGCCTGCTGCGCCGGGCTGGGCGCCGTCCGGACAGGCTCGCGCCCGGTCGCCTGCCGGATCCGGTCGCGCGCCGTGTCGGCGTAGCGGCCGGACGGATAGTCGTCCAGATAGGCCTGATAGGCGGCCACGCTGTTGCGCTTCTGGACCGCCTCCCACAGGGCGCGTTCCTGTTCCGCCGCCTGCTGGGCGGTCAGCCCCTGGGCGATCGCGCCGATGATCTGCCCCAGCGCCTCCTGGGCCCGGGCGGCGGCGGGGGCGGAAAGCAGCATTGCGGATGCCAGTGCGGCGGACACGCCGAGTTTCAGACCGACCATTTCAATTCCCCTGTCGTTGCAGGGCCATGGTCACTCGTAGCTGCGCCGATCCTCGATCACCTTCCCATCGTTGGGCAGCGTTCCCGGCGCGACGATTTCGACCCGACCCTTCAGCTTCAGTGCTTCCAGCACCGATTCCTCGTATAATGCCGGATCGGCGGCCTCAGTTTCCAATTGGACGGTCATCACGTCCATTTCACCCGCGCGGTCCGCGATGACACGGGCGCGTGACACCTCGGCGTGGCGGGCGACCAGCGCCGCGACCTGCTCGGGGCGCACGAACATGCCCTTGATCTTGGCGGTCTGGTCGGCGCGGCCCATCCAGCCCTTGATCCGCATGTTGGTGCGGCCGCAGGGGCTGGTGCCCGGCAGCACCGCCGACAGATCGCCGGTGGCAAAGCGGATCAGCGGATAGTCGGGATTCAGGGTGGTGACCAGCACCTCGCCGACCTCGCCCTCGGGGACCGGGTCGCCGGTGCCGGGGCGCACGATCTCGACGATCACGCCCTCGTCCACGATCATCCCCTCCATCGCCTCGCTCTCATAGGCGATGTTGCCCAGGTCGGCGGTGGCATAGCATTGCAGCGTCCGGATCCCCCGGTCGGCATAGAGCTGGCGCAGCGACGGGAACAGCGCGCCGCCGCCCACCGCGGCGCGGGTGATCGACAGGGTCTCGCCCAGCTCGTCGGCCTTGTCGAGGATCACCTTCAGGTAGTCCGGCGTCCCGGCATAGACGGTGGTGCCCAGATCGGCGGCGGCGCGGACCTGCAGCTCGGTCTGGCCGGTGCCGGCCGGCAGCACCACGGCGCCGACCGCGCGGGCGGCGCTTTCGAACATCATCCCGGCCGGGGTCAGGTGATAGCCGAAGCAGTTGTGGACGATGTCGTCGTGCCCCACCCCCGCGGCGTGCAGGAACCGGCCCAGCCGCCACCAGTCGCCTTCCACCCGGCCGGGTTCGTAGATCGGCCCCGGCGACTGGAACACCTGGTCGAACTCGGTGGCCCGCCGGGTGGTGAAGCCGCCGAACGGCGGGCGCTTCTTCTGCGCCTCGCCCAGCTCGGCCTTGCGGATCACCGGCAGCCGCGCCAGGTCGTCCAGCCCCTGCAGGTCCTCGGGCTGCACGTCGCGGAACAGCCGCGCCAGCCCCGGCGCCAGCTTGGCGTTGGCGATGGCACGGGCCAGCCGGGTGGACAGGTCGGCCGCGCGTTCGTCGGCGCTGCGGGTTTCCAGGTCGTCGAAATAGATCATGGTCGGCCCCCTGCCGTTTCCCAGTGCCGTTCCCCAGTGTCGTTCCTCAGTGCTGGCCGCGGGCCGTGTCCCGCCCGCGATCCTCAGGCCAGCCAGCGCTTGCGACGGCGATAGCTGCGCACGTCGCGGAACGACTTGCGGCCCTCGTCCGACATGCCCAGGTAGAATTCCTTGACGTCCGGGTTCTCGCGCAGCGCGGCGGCCTCGCCGTCCATCACCACCCGGCCGTTTTCCAGGATATAGCCGTAATGCGCATGGCGCAGCGCCACGTTGGTGTTCTGCTCGGCCAGCAGAAAGGTCACGCCCTCGCCCTGGTTGACCGCCTCGACGATCTGGAAGATCTGCTCGACCAGCTGCGGGGCCAGCCCCATCGACGGCTCGTCCAGCAGGATCGTCTCCGGCCGGCTCATCAGCGCCCGGCCCATCGCCACCATCTGCTGCTCTCCGCCCGAGGTGTAGCCCGCCTGGCTGCGGCGCCGCTCCTTCAGCCGCGGGAAATAGCTGTAGGCCATCTCCAGGTCCTGCTTGATCGTCGCCGCCCCGTCGGTGCGGGTATAGGCGCCGGTCAGCAGGTTTTCCTCGACGGTCAGATGCTCGAAGCAGTGGCGCCCCTCCATCACCTGGATGACGCCCTTGCGGACCAGCGCGGCCGGGTTCAGCGTGGTCACGTTCTCGCCGCGATAGGTGATGCTGCCCTTGGTGACCTCGCCGCGCTCGGACGCCAGCAGGTTGGAAATCGCCTTCAGCGTCGTGGTCTTGCCGGCGCCGTTGCCGCCCAGCAGCGCGGTGATCCCGCCCTTGGGCACGGTCAGGCTGACGCCCTTCAGCACCAGGATGACGTGGTTGTAGATCACCTCGATATTGTTGACTTCCAGCAGCGGTTCGCCGCGCGCGGTCGCGGTCGACGGGGCAGGGGTGGCGACGGGCGGGGCGGCGTCCAGCATGACCAGATCCTCGGCAGGCACGGGAAGGGGGACGGGGCCCCGGCAATCGCCGGGGCCCCGGATCGTCGTCAGCCGCAGCGCGGGGTGATCCCGGCTTCCTGCGCATAGGCGGCGCTGTCTTCCTCGATCAGCGGCGCCAGCACCTCGGCATCGGGCTCCATGAAGTCGGTGATCAGGCTCCATTTCTGCTCGTCCGCGTCCCACTGCTGCAGACGCGCCATGCCGGCGCCCCCGTGGTTCTCGCAGCTCAGCTGGATCGGCTGGCCGAAATCGGGCAGGCCCAGCTCGGCCATCCGCTCCTCGGTGATGTTCAGCGCCTCGAACCCGTCGCGCAGCTGCGCGGCGTCGATCTCGGGGCTGCCGGCCAGTTCCTGGGCGGTGCGGATCGCCTCGCCGATGATCAGCGCTGCATAGACGCCGCGCGAATACACGGCCGAGCCGACATACTGCCCGCCCTGCGACGCCTTGCCCGCGTCGATCACATGGGTCTTCAGGTCGTCATAGAACGGATAGTCGGTGCCGACCCCGTTGAAGGTCAGCGACTTGTAGCCATCGGCCCCGGCGCCGGCCGGCTGCACGTCCACCTCGGACCCGGACCACCAGATCCCGATCATGTGGTCCATCGGGAACCGGATGTTCGCGGCTTCCTGGATGGCGGCCTGGTTCATCACCCCCCAGCCGTACAGGATCACGTAGTCCGGCTTTTCGCGGCGGATCTGCAGCCACTGCGACTTCTGCTCCTGGCCGGGCGGGTCGACCGGGACCTCCATCAGCTCGAAGCCGTGCTTCTCGCCCAGCTCCTGCAGGGTGCGGATCGGCTCCTTGCCATAGGCGCTGTTGTGATAGACCAGCGCGATCTTCTTGCCGTTCACGTCGCCGCCTTCCTGCTCCAGCATGTGCTTGACCGCGACCGAGGCGCCGTCCCAGTAGTTGGCGGGCGCGTTGAACACCCATTCGAACACCTTGCCGTTCTTGGCCGAGGTGCGGCCATACCCGGGGGTGTACAGCACCTTCTGGTCGGCGCCGGCCTTGGGGATCAGCTGATAGGTGATGCCGGTCGACATCGGGTTGTAGATCAGCGCCGCGTCGCCCTTGGTCGCCTCATAGCACTCGACGCCCTTCTCGGTGTTGTAGGCGGTCTCGCATTCCGGGGTCAGGATCTTCTGCCCGCCGATGCCGCCGTCGCGTTCGTTCAGCAGGGTGAAGTAGTCGTTGAACCCGTCGGCATACTGGGTGCCGTTCGGGGCATAGGGCCCGGTCCGATAGGACAGGTGCGGCACGACCAGGTCGGCCATGGCCGGTCCCGCCGCCATCAGCACGGCGGCCGCGGCCAGAGAAGCGAAGCGAAGTGTCATCAGGTTCCTCCCACGATAGTCAGTATGTGCCGGCTCGGTGCCGGTCTGGTTGAAAACTCGGGTCAGTGCGGGAACGGCCACAGCCGCAGCTTTTCCTTGGTCAGCCGCCACAGCTGCGCCAGGCCGTGCGGCTCGACGATCAGGAAGAACACGATCAGCGCCCCCACAATCATCAGCTCGACATGGGCGGCCAGGTCGGTGGGCCAGCCCATTCCGCCGACCAGCACGTTCTTCAGGAACACCGGCAGCAGCACCAGGAACGCGGCCCCGGCAAAGCTGCCGAAGATCGAGCCCAGGCCGCCGATGATGACCATGAACAGGACCAGGAACGACTTGTTGATCCCGAACGCCTCGCCGACCTCGGCGGCGCCCAGATAGACGGCGAAGAACAGCGCCCCGGCGATCCCGATCAGGAATGACGATACCCCGAAGGCGGTCAGCTTGGCCTTCAGCGGGTTCACCCCGATGATCTCGGCGGCGATGTCCATGTCGCGGATCGCCATCCATTGCCGGCCCAGCATGCCGCGGGTCAGGTTGCGGGCCAGCCACGCCAGCGCCACCGCGAAGACCAGGCAGACAAGATACTTGGCGGGTGCCGACACGGACGGGCCGGTGACCAGCTGGCCCAGCACCGTGCGTTCCGGCATGGTGATCTGCCCCGACGCCGAATAGTTGTAGAACCACGGCACCTTGTTGAACAGCCAGACCAGGAAGAACTGCGCGGCCAGGGTGGCGACGGCCAGGTAGAACCCCTTGATCCGCAGGCTGGGCAGGCCGAACAGCATCCCCACCAGGGCGGTGATGAACCCGGCCAGCACGATGTGGATCAGGATCGAGATGTCGGGAAACGACGTCGTCAGCTTGTAGGTCGCATAGGCGCCCACGGCCATGAATCCGCCGGTCCCCAGCGACACCTGCCCGGCATAGCCGGTCAGGATGTTCAGCCCCAGCGTCGCGATCGCATAGATCAGGAAGGGCACCATCACCGAGGTCGCCCAGTAATCGTCGATCACGAACGGGACGACCAGAAAGGCGACCGCCAGGACCGCGTAATAGCCCATCCGGTCCAGCTGCAGCGGAAAGGTCTGGCTGTCGTCGCTGTAGGTCGTCTTGAAGTCGCCCGCTTCACGGTAGAACATCGTGCGTCATCCTTTCTGGCCGGAACGGGGCTTGCGGGCGGGGCGGGGGGTGCGCCGGATCGGCGCCCGCAGGCTGGCGGGGCGGGGCGGCTGCGTCATCTCACACCCGCTCGATGATCTTCTCGCCGAACAGGCCCTGCGGCCTGAACACCAGGAACAGCAGCGCCAGCACATAGGCGAACCAGTTCTCGGTGGCGCCGCCGACCATCGGGCCGATCGAGTATTCGAACAGCTTCTCGCCGACCCCGATGATCAGCCCGCCGACGATCGCCCCGGGGATCGAGGTAAAGCCGCCCAGCATCAGCACCGGCAGCGCCTTCAGCGCGATCAGGCTCAGCGAGAACTGCACCCCGGACTTGGTGCCCCACATGATCCCCGCGACCAGCGCGACGAACCCGGCGATCGACCAGACCATGATCCAGATGAAGCGCAGCGAGATGCCGACCGACAGCGCCGCCTGCGGGTCGTCCGCCACCGCCCGCATCGCGCGGCCCTGCTTGGTGTACTGGCTGAACGCGACCAGGGCCGCGACCAGCAGCGCCGCGATCACCGTCGCCCAGATGTCCAGCCGGTCGATGAAGAAGCCATAGCCGGTCAGCTGCGCCGTCCACGCCTCGGCGGTCTCGGAAATCCCCTGCGGGATGCCCACGTCCAGCGACTTGACGTTGGCGCCCCACATGATGTCGCCCAGGCCTTCCAGGAAATAGGCCAGCCCGATCGTCGCCATGAACAGGATGATCGGGGCCTGCCCGACCAGATGCTGCAGCACCAGCTTCTCGATCGCCAGCGCCAGCAGGATCATCACCCCGGCGGTCAGCAAGATCGCCAGCAGCGACGGGACGGTCCAGCCGAAATGTTCCAGATGGCTGCCGGTGATCGCGTTGATCAGATGCGCGAACGGCACCTGCCCCTGCTGGATGCCGACCAGGGTCAGCGCGGCGAACAGCGCCAGCACCCCCTGCGCATAGTTGAACACGCCCGACGCCTTGAAGATCAGCACGAAGCCCAGCGCGACCAGCGAATACATCACCCCGGCCATCAGCCCGTTCACCACCACCTCGGCGGTGTAGAGAAGCTGTTCCATCAGTCGCGTCCCCCGTGATGTGGCGTGCCGGGCCGATGCCGCGGGCCTGGGTCCGGGTGCGGCCCGGACAGGTGTTCGGACCGACGATCCGAAATGTGACAGGAACAATGCATGAAAACTGCATGAACCATGCGTGAACGTCGCGGTCCGGCGACGGGCCCATCAGTCATGGGCGACCCCCAGATAGGCGTCGATCACCGCCTGGTTGTTGCGCACCTCGTCGGGGGTGCCGTCGCCGATCTTGCGTCCGTAATCCATCACCACGACGCGGTCCGACAGGTCCATGACCACCCCCATGTCGTGTTCGATCAGCGCGATGGTGGTGCCGAATTCGTCATTCACATCAAGGATGAAGCGGCTCATGTCCTCCTTCTCCTCGACGTTCATCCCGGCCATCGGCTCGTCCAGCAGCAGCAGACCCGGCTCGGCCGCCAGCGCCCGCGCCAGCTCGACCCGCTTCTTCAGTCCGTAGGGCAGCCGCCCGACCGGCGTCTTGCGGATGTTCTGGATCTCCAGGAAGTCGATGATCTTCTCGACCTTTTCCCGATGCGCGATCTCCTCCCGCTCCGCCGTGCCCCACCACAGCGCCTGCTGCAGCATGTTGGACTTCATCATCGTCAGCCGCCCGGTCATGATGTTGTCCAGCACCGTCATGCCGTCGAACAGCGCGATGTTCTGGAACGTCCGGGCGATGCCAAGCCGGGCCACCTGGTAGGGGCGCATGGGTCCGCGGCGAAAGCCCTTGAACCAGACCTCGCCCTCTTGCGGCACATAGAAGCCGGAAATGACGTTCAGCATCGACGACTTGCCGGCGCCGTTCGGGCCGATGATCGCGCGGATCTCGCCTTCGCGGATGTCGAAGCTGATGTTCTTGATCGCCTCGACCCCGCCGAAGCGCAGGGTGATGTTGCGCAGATCCATCAGCACGCCGCCGATCCGGCGCCCGTCGGCGGTGACATAGGGCTGCACATCGGCGCCCTGGTCCACGGGACCCGGGGTGGTGGTGCGGGCGCTGTGGCGTCCCGGTGCCAGGCTGTGGCTGTCCTGCATCGTCATTCTGCGGCCACCTTCTGGATCATCGCCGGCTGGGCGGGGGGAAAGACCCGGGCATCCTCGATCCGCACGGTCGCCTTCAGCTTGCCCTTGCGCCCGTCCTCGTAGGTGACCTCGGTTTCGGTGTAGACGCTGTCGCGCCCGTCATAGAGCGCCTGGATCAGGTCGGCGTACTTGTCCGAGATGACGCCGCGCTTGACCTTGCGGGTCCGGGTCATCTCGCCGTCATCGGCGTCCAGTTCCTTGTGCAGCACCAGGAAGCGGTGGATCTGGCAGCCCGCCAGCATCTCGTCCTGCGCGACCGAGGCGTTCACCTCCTCGATATGCGACTTGATGGTGGCGTAGACCTGCGGATGGCCGGCGAGTTCCTGATAGGACGCATAGGCGATGTTGTTGCGTTCCGCCCAGTTGCCGACCGCGTTCAGGTCGATGTTGATCAGAGCGGTGCAGTAGTCGCGGCCGTTTCCGATCACCACCGCTTCCAGGACATTGGGATAGAACTTCAGCTTGTTCTCGACATATTTGGGCGCGAACATCGATCCGTCGGCCATCTTGCCCACGTCCTTGGCGCGGTCGATGATCCGCAGATGACCGGTGCCGTCCTCGAAGAAGCCGGCGTCCCCGGTCGCCACCCAGCCCTCGGCATCCTTGGTCGACGCGGTGCTGTCGGCGTTCTTGTAGTACTCGACGAAGGTGCCTGGCCCGCGATAGAACACCTCGCCATTGTCCGCGATCCGCACCTCGACCCCGGGCGAGGGCACGCCCACGGTGTCCGACCGGACTTGGCCGTCGGGCTGCTGGGTGATGAACACCGATGCCTCGGTCTGGCCGTAGAGCTGTTTCAGGTTGATGCCGAGGCTGCGGTAGAAGTCGAAGATCTCGGGGCCGATCGCCTCGCCGGCGGTATAGCCCACGCGGATGCGCGAAAAGCCCAGCGTGTTCTTCAGCGGCCCATAGACGAACAGCCGCCCCGCCCAGTAGCGCAGCCGGTCCAGCAGCCCGACCGGGCGGCCGTCCAGCAGGGCCGGCCCGACCCGCCGGGCCACGGCCATGTAGTGGTCGAACAGCCATTTCTTGACCCGGCCCGCATCCTCCATCCGGATCATGACGCTGGTCAGCTGGCCTTCGAACACGCGCGGCGGGGCAAAGAAATAGGTGGGCCCGATCTCGCGCATGTCGGTCATCATGGTTTCCGGGCTTTCCGGGCAGTTCACGCAGAACCCGGTCCAGTAGGCCTGCCCGACGGAAAAGATGAAGTCCCCCACCCACGCCATCGGCAGATAGGCCAGCACGTCGTCGGTCGGCCTCAGGCCGTCGAACGCCGACGAGTTGCGTGCCGTCTCGATGATGTTGCGGTTGGACAGCACCACGCCCTTGGGCTTGCCGGTGGTGCCGGAGGTGTACAGCATCACGCAGGTGCTGTCGTAGTCCAGTTCGGCGATCCGCGCGTCCAGTTCGCCGCCCAGGCGCTGCTGCGCGGCGCGGCCCTCGTCCTGCACGTGGGCCAGCGCGTTCATGCGGGAATGGTCGTATTTCCGCATCCCGCGCTTGTCGGTGTAGATGATCTGCTCCAGCGTCGGGGCCTGCCCCTCGGCGCCGATGATTTCCTCGGCCTCGATGATCTTGTCGACCTGCTCCTGGTCGCCGCAAACCACGAAGCGGGCGCCGGAATGACCCAGGACATAGCCCATCTCGGACGCGACGGCGTCCTGATACAGCGGAACCGGGATTGCCCCGCACATCTGTGCGGCGACCATCGACCAGTAATGCGCGGGCCGGTTGCGACCCACGATGGCGACGTAATCGCCCCGGTTCAGGCCCAGCGCCAGGAAGCCCAGCGCCAGGGCGCGGATCTCGTCCTGCGCCTCCTTCCAGGTCCAGGCCTGCCAGATCCCGAATTCCTTTTCGCGATAGGCGGGCCGGATGCCATACGTTACGGCATTCCGCGCCAGCAGCGCGGGAATCGACCGCAGGCCCTGTTCGGGCTGCGCGCTGATGTTCATGTCCCCTCCTCCGGCGCGTGGTCAGCGCACCATGCGGCACCCGGCTCCTCTTTCCGGCTGGTCGCGTGCCACACCATCACGTCCGATCCTTGCGGCAGTTTTGCGCGAATCCTACAAATTGTTACAGGCGATCCGGAGGGAGCCCATGCCGGCCGCGGAAACCTACGCTGAACTGACCCGCTCGGGGCTGAACCTGATCGGGCAGGCGATCTCGATCTTCGATGCCGATCTGCGGCTGGCGGTGTGCAACCGGCGCTATCAGCGGATGTTTGACCTGCCCGACGACCTGATCCGGCCGGGAACCCCGTTTGGCCGCACTATCGAGTTCATGGCCCGGCGCGGCGAATACGGCCCCGTGGATGACGTGGACCGGACCGTGGCGCAGCGCGTGGCCCAGGCGCGCACCTTCCAGCCGCACTACATCGAACGGGTCCGCCCCGACGGCACGGTGATTTCCGTCGAGGGCGCGCCGCTGAGCCAGGGTGGCTGGATCGCGGTCTACACCGACATCACCCCGATCCGCCGCCAGGAAGCCCTGCTGCGGGCCCGGTCCGAGGAGTTGTCGGAACAGCTGCTGGCTCATGCCGAACGGCTTGCCGCCGCGAACCGCGCCCTGGCCGCAACCAACGCCGCGCTGGAAGAGGCGCAGCGGATCCTGACCGAAACCGAGTCGCGGACCCGCCAGGTGACCGAGATGGTCCCGGCGCATATCGCGCATGTCGATCCGGCCTATCGCTACACCTTTTCCAACAACCAGATCGCCGCGGTGTTCCCCGGCGCCCGGGCGGCGATCACCGGGCGAACGGTCGCCGAGGTGCTGGGCGGCGAGACCTTCGATCGCATCCGTCCGCATCTGGACCGGGCGCTGGGCGGCGCGCCGCAGGTGTTCGAGATGACGCACCCGCCATCCGGCCGGCGGATCCGCGTGGCCTTCACCCCCGACCACGCCGGGGGCGGCGCGTATGTGCTGTCCACCGACGTCACGGCCGAGGTCGAGGCACGCGAGGCGCTGACCCATGCTGCTCGCCGCGCCATCGCCGCCCAGATGACGTCGGGGCTGGCGCATGATTTCGGCAACCTTCTGACGATCATCCTGGGGCTGCAGGGGCGGCTGGCCAAGTCGGACCTGCCGGCCCCCGCCGCCGACGACGTGCAGGCCACGCTGGCGGCGGCGCGTCGCGGCGCCGCGCTGCTGGGCCGGATCGCCACGGTGACCGAGCCGCGCGCGCTGTCGCCGCAGGCGGTCGACCTGGGGATGCTGCTGAAGGATCTCGCCGCCATGGCGCGGCCGTCGCTGGGGCCCGGCATCACGCTGCGGCTGATCTGCGATCTGCCACCCGGCCGGGTGCTGCTGGATCCCGGGCCGCTGCAGGATTCGCTGCTGAACGTGCTGCTGAACGCCCGCGATGCGATGGCCGGGCGCGGTCGGATCGAGCTGCGCGCCCGGGTCACGACCGCGTGGATCGAACTGACGGTCTGCGACAGCGGCCCCGGCTTCACGCCCGTGGCGCTGAAACGCGGGACCGAGCCGTTCTTTACCAGCAAGCCGGGGCAGGGGTCCGGGCTGGGGCTGTCGATGGTCTATGACCAGACAAAGCTGGCGGGGGGCACGCTGCGTCTGGACAACGCCCCCGGCGGCGGTGCACGGGTCCGGCTCCGGCTGCCACTGCGGCAGGCCGCGCCCCGGATGACGCTGCTGGTCGATGACGACGAGAGGGTCCGCGAAAGCGTCCGCGAGATGCTGACCGGGCTGGGTCATTCGGTGATCGAGGCCGGGTCGCTGGCCGAGGCACTGGCCTTGTGCGACCTGCCCGACCTGTCGCTGGTCCTGTCGGACCTGCAGCTGGGCGACGGGCAGGGGACGGAACTGGCCCGAACCGGACTGGCGCTGGTGCTGATGACCGCGCTGCCACCGGGGCATGCCGATCGTGCCGGCCTGTCCGGCCCGGTCCTGACGAAACCCTTTGCGCCCGCCGATCTGGCCGCGCTGCTGGAAAGGCTTCCGGTTGACGAATGATCCGTTCCCCGCCGACACGCCGCTGATCGCCATCCTCGATGACGAGCCGGAAATCCGGCGCCTGCTGGCCGCCGCCCTGGAAGAGGCGGGGTTCCGCACCGCCAGCTTTGCGCGCGCCACCGAGTTCGAGGCAAGCCTGCGGCGGATGACGCCGGACGCGTGCCTGATCGACCTGGGGCTTCCGGATCGCGACGGTCTGGCGCTGGTGCATCGGCTGGCAACGGAATCAGGGGCCGCGATCATCATCATTTCCGCGCGGGTGCAGGTGCAGGACCGGGTGACCGGGCTGGAGCTGGGCGCCGACGACTACGTCACGAAGCCTTTTGACCCGGCCGAGGTCGTGGCCCGCATCCGGGCCCGGCTGCGCCGTCCGGCGCGGGACACCGCCCGGGGCAGCCAGGTTGCCCGCTTTGCCGGCTGGACCGCCGACTTCGACCGCTATGCGCTGGTCGCGCCAGATGGCAGCGACACCCCGCTGAGCCATGCCGAGGCGGAAATGCTGCGGATGTTCCTGGACAGCCCGCGGCGGCTGATCACCCGCGCGCAGATGCTGGAACAGCTGGGCGGCACCGCCGGGGACAGCTTTGACCGGGCAATGGACGTCCGGATCTCGCGCCTGCGGACCAAGCTGGCCGAGGATCCGCGCAACCCGCGCCTGATCAAGACAATCTATGGCGCGGGCTACATTTTCCTGTCCGAGGTGGACTGGGCCTGACGCCCGTGCGGGTCGGTACGGTACTCGCACTCCCTTGCGGCGGCGATCGGTGATGCGCCATGATCGACGCATATTCGGGGAGGGATGCCGCCATGCTGCATGGAAAGATGATGCACCAGCAACTGTCGATCGCGTCGCTGATCGACCATGCCGCGCGCTACCATGGCGACACGGAAATCGTGTCGGCCCTGACCGAAGGCGGGTTCGAGCGGACCAGCTGGGGACAGGTGGCGGAAAACGCCCGACGCATCGCCTCGGCCCTGGTGCAGCGCGGGATGGAACAGGGCGACCGGATCGGCACGCTGGCGTGGAACAACCGCCGCCACCTGGAACTGTATTTCGGGGTGCCGAGCGCCGGCATGGTCTGCCACACGCTGAATCCGCGGCTGTCGCCCGAACAGATGGTGTATATCGTCGGCCACGCGGGCGACCGGATGCTGTTCATCGAAAAGACCTTCGTCCCGCTGGTCGCCTCGCTTCGCGAGCAGATGACCAGCCTGCGCCACGTGGTGCTGCTGGGGCCGCGCGACGAGGACGCCGCCGGACAGATCCCCGGGCTGCTGTTCCATGACGAGCTGCTGGAGGAGGGCGATCCCCAGTTCGCCTGGCCCGAGATCGAGGAAACCGCCCCCTCCTCGCTGTGCTACACCTCGGGCACGACGGGGAATCCCAAGGGTGTCCTGTACACCCACCGGTCGACCCTGCTGCACGCGCTGAGCGCCAACCATCCCGACGGGATGGGGGTCGGGGCGTCCGACACGGTGATGCCGGTGGTGCCGATGTTCCACGTCAATGCCTGGGGGCTGCCCTATATCGCGGCGATCGCGGGGACGCGGCTGGCCATGCCCGGCCCCCGGCTGGACGGTGAAAGCCTGGCGGCCCTGATCGAAGCCGAGAAGGTGACCTTTGCCGCCGGCGTGCCGACGATCTGGCTGGGGCTGCTGACTGCGATGGAGGCGGCGGGCACCAGGGAAACCAGCCTCAAGCGCACGGTCGTGGGCGGGTCGGCGCTGCCCCCCTCGATGCGCGCGGCGTTCCGCGACCGCCACGGGGTCGAGCTGATCCACGCCTGGGGCATGACGGAAACCAGCCCCCTGGGAACGATGAATGCGCCGCTGGCCAAGCATCGGGACCTGCCGCTGGACGAGCAGGACATGATCGGCAACGGCCAGGGCCGGCCGCTCTTCGGTGTCGAGCTGCGCGTCGTGGATTCACAGGGACACGTCCTGCCGAATGACGGGCAAAGCGAAGGCAACCTGCAGATCCGGGGGCACTGGGTTCTCGACCACTATGTCGGCCAGGAAAAATCCGCGCTGACCTTCGACGGCTGGTTCGACACCGGCGACATCGCGACGCTGGATGGCAACGGGTTCATGATCATCCGGGACCGGTCCAAGGACATCATCAAGTCCGGCGGCGAATGGATCTCCACCGTGGATCTGGAAAACATCGCGGTGTCGCATCCGAAGGTGGCGAATGCCGCGGCGATCGCGGCGCGGCATCCGAAATGGGACGAGCGTCCGGTGATCTGCTGTGTCAGGCGGCCGCAGTCAGACCTGACCGAGGCGGAGCTGCTGGCCCACTACGACGGCAAGGTGCCGCGCTGGCAAGTGCCGGACCGGGTCCTGTTCCTGGACAGCCTGCCGCTGGGCGCAACGGGCAAGGTCGTCAAGGCGACCCTGCGCGAACAGCATGGCGACGTTCTGTGGGACGACGCGATGCGCGAATTGCGGGCCGAACAGGACGGGGCTGCGGCCCGGAACTGACCGGGGATCGAACGCACAGATCGGAGCGGGGGCGCCATGCGGCGCCCCCCGCTCGAGTCGGCGGATAGGCTCAGGCGGTCTCGACGTCCCAGCCCGAGATCTGCTTGGAGTCCATGAACTCCTCCAACCCCCAGACGCCGCCCTCACGGGCGCGGCCCGAGGCCTTGACGCCGCCGAAGGCCGAGCCGCGGCCGCGGCTGACCCCGTTCATCTCGACCATGCCGGATTTCAGCTTGCGTGCTAGCCGGTTGCGGCGCGCGCCGTCCTGCGTCTGGACGTAGTTGGTCAGCCCGTAGATCGTGTCGTTCGCGATCTCGACCGCCTCTTCCTCGCTGTCGAACGGAAGGATCGACAGCACCGGGCCAAAGATTTCCTGCCGGGCGATGGTCATCTCGTTGGTCACGTCCGCGAACACGGTGGGCCGCACGAAATAGCCGCGATTGACCCCTTCGGGCAGGCCCGGCCCGCCGGCGACCAGCCGCGCGCCCTCGTCGATGCCCTTCTGGATCAGGTCCTGGATCTTCTCCCATTGCTGCTTGCTGACCACCGGGCCGATGTGGCGCCCGGGTTCGTGGGCACTGCCGACCTTGGTCTCCTCGGCCACGTTGCGCGCTGCTTCGATGGCGTCCTCGTAGACCGACCGCTCGACCAGCATCCGGGTCGGCGCGTTGCAGGACTGCCCCGAGTTGTAGAAGCAGTGCCGCGCGCCGCGGACAACCGCCTTTTCGTCGGCATCGGCAAAGACGATGTTGGCCCCCTTGCCGCCAAGTTCCAGCGCGACCTTCTTGACCGTGTCGGCCGCCGCCTTGGTGATGGCGATGCCGGCCCGGGTCGACCCGGTGAAGCTGATCATGTCCACGTCCGGATGGGTGGACAGCTGCGTGCCGACGCCTGTCCCGTCGCCATTGACCAGGTTGAACACGCCCGGGGGCAGGCCGGCCTCGTCGATGACCTCGGCGAACACCATCGACGACAGCGGTGCGATCTCGGACGGTTTCAGGACCACCGTGTTGCCGGCAAGGATGGCGGGAATCACCTTCAGCGTGACTTGGTTCATCGGCCAGTTCCACGGGGTGATCAGGCCGACAACGCCGATCGGCTCCCATGCGACCATGCTGGTGGGCGCGTGGTCACCCAGCGGGCGGACGAACTCGAAGCTGCGGAAGGCGTCGATGAAGGTCTGGATGTGGGACGCCCCCGACCCCGCCTGATCCTCGCGCGACATGTCGGTCGGCGCGCCCATCTCGCTGGTCATGGCCGCCGCGATGTCGTCGCTGCGCCGCTGATAGGCCTGCTGGATCTTTTCGGCATAGGCGAGACGTTCCTCGCGCGAGGTTGCCGACCAGGCGGGAAACGCCGCCTTGGCGGCCGCGACCGCCCGGTCCGTGTCCTTCTGACTGCCCAGCGAGATGACGGCGCAAGGCTCTTCCGTGGTGGGGTCGATCACCTCGAGATCGTTGGGCGATGCAGGATCGACCCAAGCCCCGTTGATGTAGAACTTTCGCCTGTCCAGCAACTCGGTCATGTCGGTACCCCTGATCTGCATTTGGCCGCACCGTGTCACCGCGGTCCAGGCGCCGCAAGCCCGTTCGGGCAGCCCGAAGCGGGGACCGTGGGCTGCCGCGGAGTTGGCCTTACAATCGCGGCGATGGTCCTTATCTTGCCGGTGACCCGACTTATGCAGGAGCTTTCAATGAGTCTCAGGATCAATGACACGGCCCCCGACTTCGAGGCCGAGACGACCGAGGGGCCGATCAGCTTTCACGACTGGATCGGCAAGAGCTACGTGATCCTGTTCAGCCATCCCAAGGACTTCACCCCGGTCTGCACGACCGAATTCAGTGCCGTGGCGCAGCTGGTTCCCGAATTCGAGAAGCGCGGCACCAAGGTGCTGGGCGTTTCGGTGGACAGCGTCGAGGAACACCACAAGTGGAAACGCGACATCTCGGAGGTCGCAGGCGTTCCGGCGAACTTCGCCATCGTCGATGACACCTCGCTGAAGGTGTCCAAGCTGTTCGACATGCTGCCCGCCGACGCCTATCTGCCCGACGGCCGCACGGCTGCGGATTCCGCCAGCGTGCGCACGGTGTTCATCATCGGCCCGGACAAGAAGGTGCGCCTGACCATGGCCTATCCGATGTCCGTGGGGCGCAACTTTGCCGAGATCCTGCGGGCGCTGGATGCGGTCCGCGCCACCGACGGCGTCCCCATTGCCACCCCCGCCGACTGGCAGCCCGGCCAGGACGTGATCGCGGCGCTGTCCCTGTCGGACGAACAGGCCGAGGCAAAGTTCGGCAAGGTTGAAAAGAGGCTGCCCTATCTGCGCTACGTCAAGCAGCCGCAGATGTAGGCACCCCGCGTAGCGGGTGGTCCCCACGCGAACGCCCCGGCAGCGATGCCGGGGCGTTTCGGTCTGCATGCGGCAACTGCCCTGGTGACCCTGGAACGACAAGGGCCCCGGTCCTCATGCGACCGGGGCCCTCCGCTTCCAATCGGCGCCGTGCGTCAGTTCGCCTCGGCTTCGACCTTCTTCTCGACAATTTCCTCGCCGGTTTCCTGATCGACCATCTTCATGCCCAGGCGCACCTTGCCGCGATCGTCGAAGCCCAGCAGCTTGACCTTCACCTCCTGGCCTTCCTTGAGGATCTCGTTCGGGTGCTGCAGCCGCTTGTTGGCGATCTGGCTGACATGGACAAGACCGTCGCGCTTGCCGAAGAAGTTCACGAACGCCCCGAAATCGACCAGCTTGACGACCTTGCCGGTGTAGATCCGGCCCTCTTCCGGCTCTGCCACGATCGAATAGATCATCTCGTAGGCCTTCTTGATCGAATCGGCGTTGGCCGAGGCGATCTTGATGGTGCCGTCATCGTTGATGTCGACCTTGGCGCCCGAGGTTTCCACGATCTCGCGGATGACCTTGCCGCCCGACCCGATTACTTCGCGGATCTTGTCGGTGGGGATGGTCATCGTCTCGATCCGCGGCGCGTGGGCGGAAAATTCCCGGCGGCCTTCCTTGAGCGCATGGGCCATCTCGCCCAGGATGTGCATCCGGCCGTCCTTGGCCTGCGCCAGGGCCTGGCGCATGATCTCGGGCGTGATGCCCTGGACCTTGATGTCCATCTGTAGGCTGGTGATGCCGTTTTCCGTCCCGGCGACCTTGAAGTCCATGTCGCCCAGATGGTCCTCGTCGCCCAGGATGTCCGTCAGCACCGCCCAGTTGTCGGCGTCTTCCAGGATCAGGCCCATGGCCACCCCGGCCACCGGCGCCTTCAGCGGGACGCCGGCATCCATCATGCTGAGCGAGCCACCGCAGACCGACGCCATCGAGCTGGAGCCGTTCGACTCGGTGATCTCGCTGACCACGCGAATGGTGTAAGGGAAATCCGTCGGCGCCGGCAGAACCGCCTGCAGCGCGCGCCAGGCCAGCTTGCCATGCCCGATCTCGCGGCGCCCGGGCGATCCGACGCGGCCGACCTCGCCCACCGAGTAGGGGGGGAAGTTGTAGTGCAGCATGAAGTTCGAGCGCGAGTTTCCGTGCAGCGCGTCAATGAACTGCTCGTCATCGCCGGTTCCCAGCGTGACCACTGCAAGGGCCTGGGTTTCACCCCGGGTGAACAGCGCCGAGCCGTGGGTGCGCGGCAGGATGCCGACCTCGCAATCGATCGCGCGCACGGTCCGGTTGTCGCGGCCGTCGATCCGGGCACCGCCGCGGATGATGTCGCCGCGCAGGATGCCGGATTCGAGCTTCTTCAGGGCGGCTCCGAGGTTCGGGTTCGCCAGTTCCTCTTCGGAGAGGCCGGCGCGGATCTTGACCTGCGCGGCGTCGATGGCGTCGCGGCGTTCGGCCTTGTTCCTGATGCCGTAGGCCTTGCGCATATCGTCTTCGCCCAGCGACTTCACCCGCTGGTACAGCGGCGAATAGTCGGGCGACTGGAAGTCGAAAGGCTCCTTCGCTGCCTCTTCGGCCAGATCGATGATTAGGTCGATGACGGGCTGCATCTGTTCATGGCCGAACTTGACCGCGCCCAGCATCTCGTCCTCGGTCAGCTCGTAGGCCTCGGACTCGACCATCATCACCGCGTCCTTGGTGCCGGCGACGATCAGGTCCAGTCGCTGGTCGGGGTTCGACCGCAGCTGGTCCATGTCCTGGACGTCCGGGTTCAGCACGTAGGCGCCGTCGGAAAAGCCCACACGTGCGGCCCCGATCGGACCCATGAAGGGGACGCCCGAAACGGTCAGCGCGGCCGAGGCGGCGATCATGGCGACGATGTCGGGATCGTTCACCAGGTCATGCGACAGCACCGTACACATCACCAGCACTTCGTGCTTGAAGCCCGGGGCGAACAGCGGACGCACGGGGCGGTCGATCAGGCGCGCGGTCAGCGTCTCCTTTTCCGAGGGACGGCCTTCGCGCTTGAAGAAGCCGCCGGGGATCTTGCCGGCGGCGTAGAATTTTTCCTGGTAGTGCACGGTCAGGGGAAAGAAGTCCTGACCAGGCTTCGGTTCCTTGGCGAACGTCACGTTCGCCATGACCGAGGTTTCGCCGAGAGTGGCGATGACCGATCCGTCGGCCTGGCGCGCAACCTTGCCCGTTTCCAGCGTCAGGGTTTCCTGACCCCACTGGATCGATTTTCTTACTTCATCAAACATCTGGTTTCCTCTGGGTGCGATCCGGCCCTCCGGTCGCCCCTATCCACATGGCGGCCCCATTGCCGCCGCCCCCTGTCCTTTGCGTAGCCCCGGAGGCGCGGGCATCACGTCACAGATTGGCGGCGCATACAGGAAAACCGTGCCTCAGGGAAGTGGTTACGCACCGCGCAGCCGCGGAAGGCGTGGTCCGGCGCAACCTGACCGGACCACGTCTGTGGGCCATCAGGCGCCCGCGACCAGGGGCGGGGCCTTGGCCGGCAGCACGGTGACCGGCGCATGGTGGCGGACCCGTTTATGCAGGTCGATCACGTCGTGATCCAGCAGCCGGACGCATCCGGCCGAGACCGACTTGCCGAGGTACTCCGGCTCGCAGGCCCCGTGGATGCGATAGAGCGTGTCCTTGCCGTTCTGGAACAGATACAGGGCCCGAGCGCCCAGCGGATTGTCCGGACCCGGGTCCATGCCACCATTGGCCACCGAGTAGGGCTCCAGCGACGGGTCGCGGGCGACCATCGAATCCGGTGCCTTCCAGCGCGGCCATTCGCGGGTGAACTGCACGACCGCGTCGCCGCTCCAGGCGAATGCCTCGCGTCCGGTCCCGGCGCCGTACCGCAGCGCCGTGCCGTTGGCGCTGATCAGGTAGAGCAAGCCGTTCTGCGGGTCGACCACGAGGGCGCCTTCGGGCTGGTCGGGGTAGGGGTTGGCGACCTCCTGACGCCACAAACGGGGCGGCACGACCCCCTCGGGAACGGCAGGGATCGGCCAGGGCTCATCGGTGATCGCGCCATAATGCGCCGGCAGCAGCGGAATCGCCGGCGGCGGGGCGGGCGCGACCGGCCGGGGTTCGGTCGGCGCGCAAGCGGCGACCCCGGCAGATGCACCGGCGGCAATGAAAAATCGTCGTGACAGCATGGCTGGAATCCTTTGTCTTCTGGGACCGATGTCGGCGCACAGGCGCCGAAGGCCGCTGATCTGCGGCAGAAGTCGATCAGAAGACGCGGGGAGGGCGGGGATCAGGTTGCGGCCGTTCGCGCTGCGCGCTGCTGGGGAAGGGCGCGGTGAAGCGGTCGCCACCGTCCGGCTGGCGTGGCGGCAGCGTCTGGCGCGTTTCCGGGACGATCGCGGCGAAGCATGTGCCGCCGGGAAGTGCGCCGGTCCGGCAGCGCAGCCCGCCGGATTCGACGGCAGACGCCGCATCGGTGGCGGGCGCGGACAGCGCCACATGTGCAAGCGGAACGCGAGCGGATGGCCTCGTCTCGTCGGCGAACGCGCCCCAGGGCAGCATGAGCACCGCCATCATCGTCATCAGGACAAGTCGCAGACTGGTCATCCGGCAGTGCTAGCAGCAAAACGGGGGCCGGCACACGGGCCCGTCCCCTCGCGAGGTGTCAACTGGTGGTGAGCGCAGGGTGTCCGACACGAAAACGCCTGCGGCGGCACCGCAGGCGTGAGGTCGTCTGGTCAGGTCCGGTCGGGCATTGGGTCCGACCGTGAGCCCTACACTCTTCCTCAGCGGCGCAGACCCAGGCGACCGATCAGGGCGGTGTAGCGCGCCTCGTCCTTGCGCTTGAGATAGTCCAGCAGCTTGCGGCGCTGCGCGACCATCTTCAGAAGCCCGCGGCGGCTGTGGTTGTCCTTCTTGTGGGTCTTGAAGTGTTCGGTCAGCGTCGCGATGCGCGAGCTGAGAACGGCCACCTGAACCTCGGGCGAACCCGTGTCGCCCTGCTTGGTGGCATAGTCGCCCATGACGCGGGCCTTTTCTTCGACGGTGATCGACATCGGGGTCTCCTGTAATGAAGGGTGATGGCGCAGGCCGGGATGTCGTCCAGCACTGGCCCGTGGAGTGGTGCCCGCGGAGGCGTGCCGCCCCCGAGGATCGTCGGCCTATAGAAGATCGCGCGTGCGAAGAAAAGGCGTCACGCGCCTGCTGATGTCGGCGGGGCGGGTGCGCCTGGATCGATGCCTGCGGTCAATGCAGGCGGCTGAGATAGACATAGTACGCGCCGGCCCCGCCATGGCGCAGATGGGCTGTCACGACCTGCAGGACGATCCCGTTCAGCGGCGGCATTTCGAGCCAGTGCGGCACCTCGTGCCGCAGGGCGCCTGCGCGGGTCGGCAGGGGGCCATGGTCGCCCCTGCCCTTGCCGGTGATCACAAGAACCAGCCGCCGTCCCGCCGCATGTGCGTCCAGCAGGAATCGCGTCAAGGCGGGCTTCGCCACCGCCAGCGTCATCCCGTGCAGATCGATCCGGGCCTCGGGCGCCAGCTTGCCGCGCCCCAGCCGGCGGTGCAGCTTGGTGTCGATGCGGCGGGGCTGCGCAAGCGGACGATCCGCGGCAGATGACCAGCCAGTGGTCGAGACAGCGCCCTGCCGTGCTGCCGCGCCAACCCGGAAATCGACCGGGACCTGCACCGGGGCGGCAATCGGCCGGGGCGGCTCGCCGGGCTGCTGCGGAAGGTCCGGCGCGTCGCTCGACAGCCGCGATGGCGCGGCCCGGAGTGGCCGTGCAGATCGGGCCACCTGCGCCCACAAGGCCAGATCGTCGTCATCCAGCCCCCTGCGACGCCGGCGGGACATGTCAGCCGGTTGCGACCAGCAGCCAGTTCGGGTCTGCCTGCCCCATCTTCCGGGCGAAGGTCCAGACGTCGCGCTGCTTGCGGGCCGCCTTGGCGTCGCCGTCGACGACATTGCCCTCGGCATCCTTCAGCGCGACGATCAGTTCACCGACAAATCGCACCGTCACCTCGCCCTCGGCAGAGTCCGGGTCATAGGCAGCGCCTGCCAGGGTGGTTTCCCGCGTGCCGAGATACTGCACTTCGGCAGTCAGCCCGCGGCGTTCCCGTTCCGCGATCGCCCCATCGAACGCCTCCGCGACGGCGGGGGACAGGAACGGACGCACCTCGGACAAGTCGCCCTTCTCGAATGCGGTCAGGATCATTTCATAGGCCTGCCGAGCGCCTGACAGGAACGGACCCACGGCAAAGGACGGCTCGGCCTGCTTCATCTGTTCCAGCGCGCGCGCGGCCGGGCTGCCCTGCTCAACATGATCGGCGATGTCGTCATCATCTTCCGGCGCGTCCGGCACGGCCGTCACCCGGCGGGGCGTCGACGCCTCGGGAACGCGTGGCGGTTCGAACCCGTCCCGCGTGCCCAGGACGTTGCGCAGTCGCAGGATCAGGAACACGGCGATTGCGCCAAGAACGATCAGCTGCAGCATCGGGTTGGACATGCGGGCCGCGCCTTCCATTGCTCGGTTGGTCTTTGATGGTATGCAACCTATGTAGGAACAGGGTGGGGGCAAGTCCAGTTTGCCCCCGAATGACCGCGTTGGATATGGTCGAGTTAACGGGGGTATCGATGCGATTCTGGCTGTTCGGCCTGTTTGTCGTCCTGCCGGTGCTGGAACTGGCCGTGATCCTGAAGGTGGGCGGATGGCTGGGCGTGTGGCCGACGCTGGGCCTGATCGTGCTGTCCGCCGTGGCAGGGTCCATCCTGATGCGCCAGCAGGGGCTGGCCGCCCTGGCCGACCTGCAGCGCTCGTTCCGGGAACTGCGCGATCCGACCGGCGCGATCGCGCATGGCGCCCTGATCCTTTTGGCGGGGGCACTGATGGTCACCCCCGGGTTCCTGACGGACATGACCGGTCTCGCGCTGCTGGTTCCCCAGGTCCGGCGCATGGTGATGCGGGGCCTGGCATCGCGGATGCGGGTGACGCGCAGCGGTTTCGGCTTCGTCGCGGAAGTCGACATGCCGCCCACACACCCGCAGTCGCGCCGCGGTATGGATGGCACCCCCATTATCGACGGCGAGTTCATCGATCTCGACGACCCGGCGCAGTCGCCCCGCCCCGGTCAGCCATCGGGGTGGACCAGACCCTGACGGCAGGTGTCGGCAGGCGGCATTGAGGCGCCGGGGGTGCGGTGCTAGAACGCCGGGCAACCCAGAACCGGACCAAGGAATACCCAGATGACCGACAAAACTGCCAACGGCCCGGCCAACGGCGCCCCCGCCAACCCGACCCCACAGCAACAGCCGCCGCAGGTTCGTCTGAACATTCTGGCGCAGTTCATCCGTGACCTGTCCTTCGAGAATGCGGTCGCTCAGAAAGGCCTGAACAGTAGCGAGGTGCAGCCGGAGATCACCGTTCAGGTCAGCCTCGATGCGCGCAAGCGGACGGTCGAACATCAGTACGACGTGATCACCAAGTTCAAGGTGACGTCCAAGAACAATGCCAATCAGACGACGCTGTTCCTGTGCGAACTGGACTACGCGGGCGTGTTCCACATCGAGGGCGTGCCCGAAGACCAGCTGCATCCGTTCCTGATGATCGAATGCCCGCGCATGCTGTTTCCCTTCGTGCGGCGGATCATTTCCGACGTGACCCGCGACGGGGGTTTCCCACCCTTCAACATGGACCCGGTGGATTTCGTCGCGCTGTACCGGCAGGAACTCGCGCGACGCGCCCAGGCCGAACGTCCGCAGGACCAGCCGCTGTCCTGATGGGGTCGGAAGGGCTGGTCGCTGCGGAATTGCAGACAGGCAAGGGTTACCGACCACAATGCCCCGGCGCGTGACACGGGCTTGGCAGCGGATGCTGTCAGGCCGCAGGCTGGACCTGCTGGATCCCACGCCTCTTGATATCGAGATTGAGGACATTGCCCACGGGCTGGCTTTCGTCGCCCGATGGAACGGCCAGACACGCGGCGACTTTGCGTATTCCGTGGCGGAGCATTCGCTGCTGGTCGAACAGATCCACCAGCGCCTGGCGCCGGGGGGCGACCCGCGCTGGCAGCTGGCCGCGCTGCTGCACGACGCCCCGGAATACGTGATCGGCGACATGATCTCACCGGTAAAATCTGCGCTGGGTGCCGAATATGGTGAACTCGACGGCCGCCTGGCCGCCGCAGTCCATCGGCGTTTCGGCCTGCCGGCGGCGCTGCCCGTGCCGGTCAAGAAACGGATCAAGCTGGCAGACAGGATCTCTGCCCGCCTGGAGGCGGTCCAGATCGCCGGCTTTCAGCCGGCCGAGGCGGCGCGCCTGTTTCCCCTGTCCGACGAGTCGATGCTGCAGGGCCTGTGCATTACCCTGCGCCCACCGGCGGAAACACGCGCGGCCTACCTGGCGCGCTTCACCGCCCTGATCCAGACCATCGACGCCGCCGCCTGACGCGGCCGTCGCTCAGATTCAGATGGCGATGTCGTCCAGCGAGCGGCCACCGTCCAGCACCTGCTGAACCCAGCCCGGCCGCCGACCGCGTCCCGACCACGTCTGGGACGGGTTTTCGGGATTGGCGTATTTCGCCGGGGGCGCCGACTTCCGCCCCGACCGCGATGGTCGATCACCGGCCAGATCGGCCAGGCTGAAGCCGTGCTGGCGCGCGGCCTCTTCTGCCGCGGCGCGGGCACTGCGCTTGCGACGATCCTCGAAATCGGCAATTGCCCGGTCGACGCGGCCGCGCAATTCGCGCAGCTGCTTCAGTTCCATCTGTTCCAGATCGATGTCCATTCGACTTCTCCGCTTAGCGCTGATTCATGGTCCACCCAAAATCGCAATAGGGATCGTAAATCAAGCCCCAATCAGCGAGGGCTGCGCTTTGCCAGTATTCGCTGCAGCGTTCTGCGGTGCATGTGAAGGCGGCGCGCCGTTTCGCTGACATTCCGATCGCATTGCTCGAAAACGCGCTGGATATGTTCCCAGCGGACGCGATCGGCCGACATCGGATTTTCGGGCGGCGGCGGCAATGCATCGGCGCTGCACAACAACGCCGTCGTGACATCATCTGCATCGGCGGGTTTGGACAGATAATCGGTGGCGCCCATTTTCACTGCCGCAACGGCCGTGGCGATGGCGCCGTAGCCGGTCAGGACCACGATGCGGGCGTCGGCCCGAGACGCGCGCAGCGCATCGACGACATCAAGCCCGCTGCCGTCTTCCAGACGCAGATCGATGACTGCATAGGCGGGTGGGGCATCCCGGACAGCGGCAAGAGCGGCGCGGACGCTTTCCGCGACAGTCGGCTTGAAACCCCGCCGCTCCATCGCGCGCGCCAAGCGATTTACGAAGGCCGCGTCATCGTCAACCAGCAGCAGGCTCGGGTCGGGACCGATGTTCGATACGTCCGGCGGGGCCATTGGTTCCTCGGTCTATTGCCTTGTCACCACATAAGTCCGCCATGGCGCGCGTTCAAACCTAGGACGCGGCATTCACGTAACACGCCACCTTCTCGGCCATCTGATCCGGCGTGACGTCACGTCCGAAGAAGTCGACCGTTCCGTGCCCGGGCAGGACAAGGAAGGTCGTCGTCATGTGGTCCACCAGATAGTCCTGCTGATCTTCTTCGTCATTGAGCTTGTAGTAAAAGCGCCAGGCTTTCGCGACCTGGTCGATTTCCTCGGTCGTCCCGGTCAGGCCCAGCATGCGCGGATGCATTGCGTCCGTAAAGCTTTTCAGCTGATCGGGCGTGTCGCGGCGCGGGTCGACGGAAATGAACACCGGCTTCACCTCAATCCGGCGTTCCTCCAGCAAGGTCACCGCTTCGGCGTTGCGGGCATTGTCCATCGGGCAGACGTCCGGACAGAAGGTGTAGCCCATGTAGAGCAGCGAAGGTTTGTCAAAAACCTGCGCATCGGTCACCCGATCTCCATTCTCGTCCGTCAGGGTAAATTCCGTCCCAAGCGCGCCGCTGCCCCCCGCCACGACCCCGCTCCGGCAGCCGGCGAATGTTTCGGTCTCGCTCCCGCGCTGCAGCACGAATGCACCGGCAACAAGGAGCAAGGCGGCGGCGAATGCGCCGCCGACGACGAGTTTGCGGTCAGCCATCACGAGGTTCCTGCTTGTAAGACCGGCCATAGATCACCCATCCTGCCGCGGGCTTCAATCGCCGAAGGACCGGAAGATGGGCGGCACAATGCCACTGCATGACGTGTTCCGGGGGGAGGCGCCGATGCGGGGCCACCAATCGGCCGAACCGATCCGCCGCCGTACCCTTGTGACCCTGCGCTGGGTGGCGGTGACAGGACAGCTGGCGGCCGTGATCACGGCGTGGGCGATCGGGGCAAGGTTTCCGCTGCTTCCTGTTCTGGCGCTGATCGCGCTGGCCGGGGGGCTCAACATCCTGCTGACGCGCCGGCAGTCGCGGGTGACGGACCGGCGAGCACGGCAGCATCTGATGCTGGATGCCGTACAGGTCGGTCTGCTGCTGACCCTGACGGGGGGGATCGCGAACCCGTTCGCGCCGCTGATGCTTGTCCCTGTCACGATCGGGGCCGCCGCGTTGACGCTGCGTGACACCATCTGGCTGGCGATGCTGACCCTGGTGCTGATCTCGGTCATGGCGGTCGCGGCGGTTCCGCTTGTCTTTGCTCCCGATGCGCCGGTTGCGCCGGCGCTGGCGCTGCAGTTTGGCGACTGGGCGGCGTTGCTGGTCAGCGGGGCGTTCTTTGCGGCCTATATCGGCCGCGTGTCCCGGGAACTCGCGGCCACATCCGAAGCGCTGTCGGCAACTCGACTGGCCCTCGCGCGCGAGCAGCGTCTGCAACATCTCGGGGGAATCGTCGCTGCTGCCGCGCATGAGATGGGAACACCGCTGGCCACCATAAAGCTGGTCGGATCCGAACTCGCGGCAGAGATCGGCGAGCTGCTGCCTGACCGGCCAGACCTCGCCGAGGACCTTGCCCTGCTGCGCAGCTCCGCCGATCGCTGTCGGGATATCCTGCGCAGCATGGGCAACGCGGGCAAGGACGACCTGCACATGCACGTCGCGCCGCTGGCCCAGGTGCTCGAGGAGGCCGCAGATCCCCATCGGGACCGCGGCAAGGCGATCCTGATCGACGCGGGGAAGACGGGTGCTGTCGAGGTCTGGCGCGAGCCTGGCATCGTGCACGCGCTGCGAAACCTGATTCAGAACGGGGTCGATTTCGCGCGCTCGACCGTGACAATCACTGCGATCGAAGCGGCGGACAGCATCAAGACCGTGATCCGGGACGACGGGCCGGGCTTTCCCGCGCAGCTATTGCCGCGGCTGGGCGACCCGTTCCTGACCACCCGGCGGTCCCTTTCCCGGGGCGGTGACGCGGATGAGGGGCTGGGCCTGGGGCTGTTCATTGCGCGCACCCTGCTGGAACGATCCGGCGCCACCGTGTCCTTTGCCAACGATCAGGGCGCGCGGGTCGAGGTCGAATGGCCGCGGCGGCGGATCGCGGCGGATGGACGCGCGGCCCTGGGCAGCAACCCTCCCATCGCGTCCTGACGCGCCGTCCGTGATGTAAGTGGCGCAGCGCGGTTAGGGGATCGGTAATGTTAACCCCCGGTTAAGAACGGGGCCATAGGGTCGGGTCGACCTGTGGGATAGCGGGATCATGCAGATCGAAGTGACGACCATTGTCGCGGCGCTGGCCACCGGAACCGTTTCGGTGCTGATCGCGCTCGCCCTGTGGCGCCGGCTGGAACCCGGTGGCGCCCGCCGGCCGGTCCTTGTCGACGCGCGGGCCGAACCGATGGTTCTGCTGTTCCGTGACCGGCAGCTGGTCGATGCCACGCCCCCGGCCCGGATGTTGCTGTCCAAGCTGCACGGAGACGATGAGTGGGCGCGCCTGACCGCCTGGCTTGCGATGCGCTTTCCCGACCTGGGGAGCACGATAGAGGTTGTGTCGCAGCAAGGCCGTGCGGAAACCCTCGGCGGGCGCGGATTGGGGGCCGCGCGGTTGCGGCTGACGATCGAGGATCTCGGCAGTCGCGTGCTGCGGCTGACGATAGCCGATCCGCAGGCGGAAAACGCGGGGGTCACGGTCGATTCACTGTCGCTCGCGCACATGGAGGAAGAACTCGATCTGCTGCGCAGGTCGGTCGACGAGGCGCCGGTCATGATCTGGCGCGAGGCGGAGGATGGACAGGTCACCTGGGCAAACGCTGCCTATCTGCGCGAGGTCGAGGCCCACAGTCCCGACGACACCCTGTGGCCGATGCCGCGGCTGATCGACGTGCCGGTGCCGTCCGACGCCGCGACGCCCGTCAGGGCGGTGCTGGAGACCGGCGACTCCGCACGCTGGTTCGACTGCTATGCGCGCCAGGACCAGGGCGGGCGGATGATCTTTGCGGTCGCGGCGGATTCAGCCGTGCGTGCAGAGCGCAGCCTGCGCGAATTCGTCCAGACGTTGACGAAAACCTTTGCCGATCTGCCGATCGGCCTCGCCATCTTCGACCGGCAGCGGCACCTGCAGCTTTTCAACCCGGCGCTGATCGACCTGACCGGATTGCCAACCGGGTTCCTGACGGCACGGCCCACGCTTCACGCGCTGCTGGATCGGCTGCGCGAGGTGCGAATGGTGCCGGAGCCCAAGGACTATCGCAGCTGGCGCGCCAAGATGACCTCGCTGGAAGCTGCAGCGGCGTCCGGCCACCACGTGGAAACCTGGACGCTGCCCGGGGGGCAGACCTATCGGGTCACCGGGCGCCCGCACCCCGACGGCGCCATTGCCTTCCTGTTCGAGGACATCACCACGGAAATGTCGCTCACGCGCCGGTTCCGGGCTGAACTGTCGCTGGGCAGCGAGGTGCTGGATGCGGTGGACGAGGCATTGGCGGTGTTTGATGCCAGCGGCCGGCTGGTGATCACCAACAAGCGCTATTCCGACCAGTGGGGTGATCAGCTGCGTCCCACCCTGACCGATCACATGGCCGCTTGGCGCGCCGCGGTCCCCGAAGGCGGCCATGAAGGGCTGCGTCAGGCGTTGACGGAATTGCGCGGGCGCGAGTTGCGCCGCGGAGCGACGATCGCGCCGAACGGGGGCCTGATGTCGTGGACGGTGCGCCCGCTTTCGGGCGCCCGCACCCTGGTCAGCTTCTATCCCGAAACCAACGGGCGGAAAGCCGAGGACGTCGACAACGAAGGTTCGGCGGAGGCAACAAGCGCGCCGAGATTGCGGTTGTCCGTGAGCGACTCCGACGCTGCCTCGGATCCGGCGGAAGAGGTCACCAAGGCCGTCTCGGCCTGATCGCCGCCGAGCGGTTGTCGTGTGTTGTGGTGACGAGAACCGGGCCGCGACGGGATGTCCCTTCCAGTCGGACCCGAGCTGCAACAGACCAATGCTTGCCTCCGTCAGTCAGGGCAGTTCGGCAAGAATGGACTGAACTGCCGCTTTCGGGTCTGGTGCCTGCCAGATCGGACGACCCACGACGATGTGGTCGGCCCCGGCAGCGATCGCGTCTGCGGGCGTTTCGATCCGTTTCTGATCCCCCGCGGCCGATCCCGCCGGACGGACGCCGGGTGTGACGATCAGCCCTGCGCCGGGCAGGGCGCGGATCGCAGCCGCTTCGCGCGGCGAGCAGATCACCCCGTCGGCCCCCGCGTCGAATGCGCGCGCGGCGCGTTCGACCGTCAGCTCATGCAGGTCGCCGCTGCGCAGCATGGAACTGTCGAGATCCGCGCGGTCCAGGGATGTGAGGATGGTGACCGCAAGGATGCGGGTGCCGGATCCCGCCGCGCCCTCCCTTGCCGCGCGTACCACATGCGGATCGCCGTGAACGGTCAGGAAGTCGATGTCGAAGCGGACCAGTCCGCGGACCGCTGCCTCGACCGTGGCGCCGATGTCGAACAGCTTGAGATCGAGGAAGATCCGCTTGCCATGTTCCTGTTTCAGGTCGTGGGCGAGGGCCAGCCCGCCTCCGGTCAGCATGCCCAGGCCGATCTTGTAGAACGACACGGCGTCGCCAAGTCTTCGCGCGAGGTCCAGCCCCGCCAGGGCGTCCGGCACGTCCAGCGCCACGATCAGACGGTCGTCCATATCAGCTGCCTCCGTAATTCCGGCACGTTATTGCAGCGAACCGGATTGCTTGAAAGCCTTGGCGCGCTTGCCCATCTTCCGGACAGGACCCGCAGAACGCCGCGCCATAACGGGCGGCGCAAGTCGGGGGCTGAAAAGGAGAGTTGCCGATGGACATGGAAAAGTTCACGGAACGGTCGCGCGGCTTCCTGCAGTCCGCACAGACCATCGCCATCCGCGAAGAACACCAGCGCGTCGTTCCCGAACATCTGCTGAAGGCCCTGATGGACGACGATCAGGGGCTTGCGGCGAACCTGATCGCGCGGGCCGGCGGCGATGCCGCCGCAGTCACCCAGAGTGTCGACGCGACGGTCAACAAGCTTCCGAAGGTATCCGGCGGAGACGGGCAGGTGTATGTCGACACCAGTCTGGTCCGCGTTCTGGACGAAGCCGAAAAGCTGGCCAAGAAGGCCGGGGACAGCTTCGTGCCGGTCGAGCGGGTGCTGATGGCGCTTGCGATGGTCAACACCCGGGCCAAGGATGCGCTGGATGCCGGACGCGTGACTGCCCAGGCGCTGAACAGCGCGGTGAACGACATCCGCAAGGGTCGGACGGCCGACAGCGCCTCTGCCGAGGACACGTTCGAGGCCCTGTCGAAATACGCCCGCGATCTGACCGAGGCGGCCGAGCAGGGCAAGATCGACCCGATTATCGGCCGGGATGAGGAAATCCGTCGCGCCATGCAGGTGCTGAGCCGGCGGACCAAGAACAACCCCGTGCTGATCGGCGAGCCCGGCGTCGGCAAGACCGCGATCGCCGAAGGCCTGGCGCTGCGGATCATCGACGGCGACGTCCCTGAGTCCCTGCGCAACAAGAAGCTGATGGCGCTAGACATGGGCGCCTTGGTTGCCGGCGCGAAATATCGCGGGGAGTTCGAGGAGAGGCTGAAAGCCATCCTGAAGGAGATCGAGGCGGCCGCCGGCGGCATCATCCTGTTCATCGACGAACTGCACGTGCTGGTCGGTGCCGGGAAGACCGAGGGCGCGATGGACGCCGCGAACCTGATCAAGCCGGCGCTTGCCCGTGGAGAGCTGCACTGCGTGGGCGCCACCACCCTCGACGAGTACCGCAAGTACATCGAGAAGGACGCAGCGCTCGCCCGTCGCTTCCAGCCCGTGCTTGTTCAGGAACCGACCGTCGAGGACACCATCAGCATCCTGCGCGGGATCAAGGAGAAATACGAGCTGCACCACGGCGTCCGCATCAGCGATGCGGCACTGGTGGCGGCCGCACAGTTGTCGCACCGCTACATCACGGACCGGTTCCTGCCGGACAAGGCGATCGACCTCGTGGACGAGGCCGCGTCGCGGCTGCGCATGGAGGTCGACAGCAAGCCCGAGGAACTTGACGCGCTCGACCGACAGATCCTGCAGCTGCAGATCGAGGCGGAGGCCCTGAAGAAAGAGGACGACAGCGCTAGCAAGGATCGGCTGGAGCGGCTGGAGAGGGACTTGGCCGACCTGCAGGACCGCAGCGCCGAGATGACGGCGCGCTGGCAGGCCGAGCGGGACAAGCTGGAGGGCAGCCGCAACCTGAAGGAGCAGCTGGATCGTGCCCGCGCCGAGCTGGACCAGGCCAAGCGCGAGGGCAACCTGGCGCGCGCGGGCGAGCTGTCCTACGGCATCATCCCCGGCTTGGAACGCAAGCTCGCCGAGACCGAGGATTCCGAAGATGAGGGGGTCCTGGTCGAGGAGGCCGTTCGCCCCGAGCAGATCGCCGAGGTCGTCGAGCGCTGGACGGGCATTCCGACCAGCAAGCTGATGGAGGGCGAGCGCGACAAGCTGCTGAAGATGGAGGACGCGCTGGGTCAGCGGGTGATCGGACAGGCCGAGGCCGTCACCGCGGTGGCGAACGCGGTCCGCCGGGCCCGTGCCGGTCTGAACGATCCGAAACGTCCGCTTGGCAGCTTTCTGTTCCTGGGGCCGACGGGTGTCGGCAAGACCGAACTGACCAAGGCCATCGCCGAATACATGTTCGATGATGATGCCGCGATGGTCCGGATCGACATGTCCGAGTTCATGGAGAAACACTCGGTCAGCCGGCTGATCGGTGCGCCCCCTGGCTATGTGGGCTATGACGAGGGCGGCGTCCTGACCGAGGCGGTGCGGCGGCGGCCCTATCAGGTCATCCTGTTCGACGAGGTCGAGAAGGCGCACCCGGACGTGTTCAACGTCCTGCTGCAGGTTCTGGACGACGGTCAGCTGACCGACGGGCAGGGGCGCACGGTGGACTTCAAGAACACGCTGATCATCCTGACCTCGAACCTCGGTGCACAGGCGCTCAGCCAGTTGCCGGAAGGTGCGGAATCGTCGGCGGCGCGGGAGCAGGTGATGGCCGCGGTTCGCGCCCATTTCCGGCCCGAGTTCCTGAACAGGCTGGACGAGATCATCATTTTCCACCGCCTGAGCCGCGAGGACATGGACGGGATCGTGAAGATTCAGCTGCTGGGTCTGGAACAGCGCCTGAGGGATCGCAAGATCACGCTCGATTTCGACGATGCCGCGCGCAAGTGGCTGGCGGATGAGGGCTACGACCCGGTTTTCGGGGCACGTCCGCTGAAGCGGGTGATCCAGCGCAGTCTGCAGAACCCACTTGCCGAGATGATGCTGGGCGGCGAGGTGCTGGACGGCCAGTCCGTCAAGGTCTCGGCGGGGAAGGACGGCTTGCTGGTCGGCAATCGGGTCAGTTCCGGACAGGCGCACGGATCGAACCAGCGGCCCGCCGACGCGCCGCTGCAATGAGCGAAGCGTGCCCCCGGCATCTGACCGGGGGCACGCAGAGGACATCGTGACCGCGGCCCCGTGGTCTTACTGCAATCACAACGTGAGGATGCAAGGGATGAAACTGACCTGGTCCGATGTCACCCCCCGAAGTGTTTATCTGAACCGGCGCGCGGTCCTGGCGGGGCTGGGTGCGGTTGCCGCCGCCCCGGCGCTGGCTGCGACGGGACTGGCGGGAGAGACCCTCAACAGCCTTGAGGAAATCACCAACTACAACAATTTCTACGAGTTCGGCACCGGCAAGGAGGACCCCGCCCGCCATGCCGGTGGTCTGACCACGGAACCCTGGACGGTCAAGATCGACGGTCTTGTCGATCGTCCCGGCAGCTATGCGGTGTCCGACCTTGCCCCCGACAATGTTGTGGAGGAACGGATCTATCGCCTGCGCTGCGTCGAGGCGTGGAGCATGGTGATCCCGTGGCTGGGCGTTCCGTTGGAGGACGTGCTGAGCCGCGCCGGCGTGCAGCCCGGCGCGAAGTTCGTCGCCTTCCAGACCCTGCTGCGGCCCGAGGAGATGCCGGGGCAGCGCGTCCCGATGCTTGACTGGCCGTATCGCGAGGGATTGCGGCTGGACGAGGCGATGCATCCGCTGACCCTGCTGGCGACCGGATTGTACGGCAAGCCGCTGCCCAACCAGAACGGCGCGCCGATCCGGTTGGTGGTGCCCTGGAAGTACGGGTTCAAGTCGATCAAGTCCGTGGTACGCATCACCCTGACCGACCGGCAGCCGGTGGCGACCTGGCAGGCCATGCAGCCATCCGAGTACGGGTTCTATGCGAACGTGAACCCGACGGTGGACCATCCGCGATGGAGCCAGGCCACGGAGCGGCGCATCGGGGCAGGGCTGTTCGCCGGTCGTGAGGAAACGCTGATGTTCAACGGCTATGCGGACCAGGTTGCCGGGATGTATGCCGGGATGGACCTGGCGCGCGACTACTGATGGATGGGTTCATCGCCCGGCTGCGCCGCATGCCCACGATCGTGATCTGGCTGCTGGGGGCGATTCCGCTGGCGATCCTGATCCTCGACCTGCTGGGCGGCCGCCTGGGTGTCGATCCGATCCGCGACATCGAGCACAGGCTCGGACGGACGGCCGTCTATTTCCTGATCGGCAGCCTGGCTTTCACCCCGGTCATGCGGCTGGGGCGGATCAATCTGATTCGCTTCCGGCGGCCTGTCGGGTTGCTGGCGTTCACCTACGCCGTCCTGCATGTCGCGACGTGGATCGTGCTGGATATGGGGCTGCTTTGGGGGCAGATGCTGCGCGACGTCGCCAAGCGCCCCTACCTGACGCTCGGAATGGCGGCATTTATCATCCTGCTGACGATGGCCCTCACCTCGTCCAATGCTGTCATCCGCCGGATGGGACCCGTGCGATGGCGCCGGCTGCACCGGCTGGTCTATGTCGCCGCGCCCCTGGTGAGTCTCCATTGGCTGCTGTCCCACAAGATCTGGCCGGAACTGGGTATCTTCTGGGGACTCGTGATTCTGTCGCTTCTCGGGATCCGACTCGTTCAAGGGCGGAACTTGGGCGCTGACTTAGCGTCCAGATTCAATCGGTTGATCCGAGCCGGGCGGCGTGTGTGAAGGATTTCTTAAAAAGGCTCTTGCGCTTCGTTTGGTCCGACTCTAGATACCGCTTCACCGGACGGCGGGGACGCTGGAAGGTTGGGGAAGCCGGCGGCGCTGGTGGACCTGGGGCCCTGGAGGTTCCGCGGTGATTGTCGAGAAGGTTCTTGACGATGTGCTTCGGGGTCGCTAGATAGGGTTCCTGCTTCGGAGACGGGGTGCGAGAATTCGGGATGATCTGGCTGTTGTCGCCAAGAAAGTTTGGCGGCTGCGGGCAGTTTTTCTCTCTGCTGTTTGACATCGATGGATATCTGAAGGGATATGCGGGCGGTTTGGTCTGATCGACTGAAGCACCGACGCATATCGGCTCTCTAGGGTTCCTTGCGGAATCCGATGATGGGAGTGTCAGCTTCACTGTTTGTCGGCTTGCGCAAGCGAGTTGAACAAGCAGAGAGTTACCCGGACAG
>NZ_CANMEH010000005.1 GCF_947496875.1 uncultured Paracoccus sp.
GCCATTCCTGCGGGGAACCTGCTCGACATCTCGATGGACACCTGGCGCAAAGCCTGGGAGCTGAAGGTCTTCGGCTATATCGCCCTTACCAGGCACTTCCTCAAGTCGATGTCCGATGCGGGCGACGGGGTCATCGTCAACGTCATCGGCAGCGCTGGCGAGATCCCGGATTTCGATTATGTGTGCGGCTCGACGGGGAACGCGGCGCTGATGGCCTTCACCCACAGTTGCCGACGATCGTCTTTCACGACGACAGCGATCGCGTGGTGCATCCCTCGCATGCCGGCGGGTTCCTGAGAAACCTGGAGGGATCGCGTTCGGCGCCGCTTGTCTGCACGAGCAGCTTCGGCCGCTCGCCCGGCCGCCGCGACTTCACGCGGAAAACCTGTTCCACCGAGGCTGGAGAGACCCTTCTGGAGGAGTGGACGGTGCATGGCAGCGGTCACGGCTGGTCGGGGGGGCGGGCCGCCGGCTCGCACACGGACCCGGCCGGGCCGGATGCATCGCGGGAAATGCTGCGCTTCTTTCTCTCCAAGCGGCGATCCGGCTAGGCCGAGATGAACTATCGCGAACAGGACTGCAGCGTCATCAGACGAAATCAACGCGCTTTCACGTGATCAGGCACGTCCAAGCAATCGTGATTGCCGGATGGTATCCTGGTCAGGAGATTGGCCTCCGAGAGGGACGACAATGGGACCTCGCCCGGCCACTTCACAGGCACAGCGAGGTGGTCGCCACCGGCATGAGGCTCCAGACCGTTGCGACGAGCGCCGCGAAGCCCAGGATCGTGGCCAGGCGTTGTACCCAAGGCAGGGGCGAACCGCAGCGCGGCAGGCGCAGGATCACGAGCATGGCGACCTGCAGCGAGATGGCCGCGGCCCAGGACGCGATCAGCGCGGCGCGTCCCTGACCGAGGCTCAGCCCCGCCGCGGTCCACAGATCCGAACAGACGATCCCCTCGAGCCCGTAAACTGCGCTGAAAGCCGCAATCCAGACGGTGATCGGGACCGAGATGCGCAGAATGTCCATCATCGCGGCACCTCCGCCAGGATCCCGGGCAGCCATGCCGCGCCAAGCCCCAAGGCCGCGACCAGCACGGCGTAGTCGATCCACAGCCGCACCACACGGGCGTCGCCGAAGCGCCGGGACGACAGATAGCCTGCCCGGATGCGGAACAGCAGGAACAGCGTCATGATCCCCGCAAGCGTGGCGTGAAAGATGATGTAGCCCGCGATCACCCAGAGCGTTGCGTCATAGGCATGGGCGTTGTGGGTCGTTCCTCGGAACACCGTGGCGGCAGCCGCCATTAGGGTGACGAGCCCGGCAAGGCTGACCAGAACGCCCGCCCAAGCCGACCCGTCGGACCGGATCGCGCGGTCGGCGAGCCGGATGCCCCCGCTGGCAAGACCCGCGCCGCCAACTGCCAGGACCGGCCCCAGAACGCCCGGTTCCAGGATCCGGGGTGGCGGCCAGTTCGGGGCGACGGTCCACAGGAAGGCATAGCCGAACAGCAGCGAGCCGAAGAGCACCGAGTCCGCCAGCAGCAGGAACAGCGATCCCCACCACCCCGGCGGATGGGGGATCTCGTTGTGGGTGGGCAGGGACACGCCGCGCCCGGCGTCCAGCAGGCCCTCGTCCTCGCGCGAACCGCCGGACCATGCCCAGACAAGTGCCAGAGCCGTCACCCCGACGGCCGAAATGCCCGAGAGCCACCACCATTTGAACGTCGGGGCCATGAACATGATGCTGGTCACCACCGCCATGACGAAAGGCACGATCGAGTTCTGCGGAAAGACGGCGATGAACTCGGGCTCTCCCCGGGACACGCTGACCGCCAAGGTCTCGCGCCGGTTGCGAACCGGCTCACCAAGGAAGCCCTCGCCGCGGGCGATCTGGACGGGCAGGTCAGGATGGTCGTGCAGGGGATAGCGGCTGTTCACGACAGGGATCGAGGCAAAGTTGTAGGCCGGCCCCGGGATGGGCGTACCCCATTCCAGCGTCCCCGCGTTCCACGGGTTGCGCCGGCCGCGCACCGCGACAAACGCGTTTACCGCGATGTCGAGGATCACCAGGCCGAAGCCGATCGCCAGGACGAAGCCGCTGATCGACGCAAGCAGGTTGATGAGCTCCCACCCCGAGCCTGCCTCGAAGGTGTCGATGCGCCGTCGCATGCCCAGAAGGCCGACCCAGTGCAGCAGCAGGAAGGTGCCGTGGAACCCCACCATGACCAGCCAGAACGCCGTCTCGCCCATCCGGAAGAAGCGCTTGCGCCCGGTGAGAACCGGCAGCCAATAGTAGATCCCGGCGATCATCGGGAAGACATAGCCGCCGATCAGGACATAGTGCAGATGGGCGACAATGAAGTAGCTGTCATGCGCCTGCCAGTCGAAGGGAACCATCGCCACCATCACCCCGGTCAGCCCGCCCATGACGAAGGTCACGAAGAAGCCGAGGATCCACAGCATAGGCAGATGCAATTCGGGGCGGCCCTTCCACAGGGTGCCGATCCAGATGAAGATCTGCACCCCGGTGGGCACCGCGACAAGGGTCGAGACGGCGGAGAAGAAGGCCAGACCCATATGCGGGATGCCGGTGGCGAACATGTGGTGGACCCACAGCCCGAAGCTGAGAACCGCCAGCGAGATCGCCGCCGCGACGACCCAGCCATAGCCCAGCAGGGTGGTGCGTGCCATGACCGGCAGGACCGTCGACACGACGCCCGCCGCGGGCAGGAAGATGATGTACACCTCCGGGTGGCCGAACAGCCAGAACAGGTGCTGCCACAGCAGGCTGTCGCCGCCGTTCTCGGCCTGGAAGAAGGGCATGTCGAAGGCCCGCTCCAGCTCCAGGATCAGCGAGCCCAGGATCATGGGTGGAAAGGCGGTGAGGATCATCACCGCCACGACCAGCATGTACCAGGCAAAGATCGGCAGCTTGTCCAGCGACATGCCGACGGCGCGGTAGCGCAGCACCGTGACGACGACCTCGACGGCCGCGCTGATCGCCGAGATCTCGATGAAGCTGATCCCGAGCAGCCAGATGTCGGCATTGATGCCGGGCGAAAACGCGGATGAGGACAGCGGCGGATACATGAACCAGCCGCCGTCGGGCGCGACACCTGCGACAAGCGCGATGATCATGATCGTGCTGCCGATCATGTAGCACCAGAAGCCGTAGGCACTGAGCCGGGGAAAGGCCAGGTCGCGGGTCCCCAGCATCCCGGGCAGCAGGAAAATGGTCAGCGCCTCGAAGAAAGGGATGGCAAACAGGAACATCATGATGGTCCCGTGCATCGTGAAGACCTGATTGTAGATCTCGGGACCCATGAAGGCGGACTGGGGCGACGCCAGCTGTGCCCGGATCAGCATGGCCAAGATGCCGCCGGCCAGGAACATGCCGGTGGCGCCCAGGATGAACATGTTGCCGATCGTGTTGTTGTTGACCGTGGTGAACACGCCCTTCCAGCCGGGGTCATTCCGCCAGATGGAATACAGCGCCTTGTGCAGGCGCAGCGCGGTCATGCGTCGCTTTTCGGTCACGGCATCTCCCCAGTCAGAAAGGCGTCCCAGCCGGCAGCGTCATGGGCGATCACGGTGAACCCGTGGGTGCGGTATCCGGTGCCGCTGAACTCACCACTCACACCCGCGTATTCGCCGGGCTCCCACGCCTCGACGCGCAGGACGTTCACATGACCGGGGATCGCGTCAAGCTTGCCGGCAAGCCGCGGCACCCAGAAGCTGTGGATCACGTCGGTGCTGGTGATCCTGACATCGATCGGGCGCTGGGCCGGGATGTGGAGGGTATTCTCGGTCGTGCGGCCGGGCGCGTCCGGATAGGAAAAGCGCCACGACCATTGCCGCCCTTCGGCCTCGACCGCCACCACGTCGGGCCCGGGACGTGGCAGCAGCCGTTCGCCGATCCACAGCCCCCAGGCGGTCAGGGCCGCCAGCACGGTCATCGTGAAGCCGAGGCCGAAGCCCTTGACCCAGACCATCTCGCGCTGCCGGTCCGCCCCCGCGTCCGACGGCCCCTCGCCCCGGCGGAAGGCGAGGACCAGCAGGACCACCACCAGCAGGAAGATTGCCGCCGCCCCGGCCAGCATGGTCCACCACAACGTGGCGATGAGGTCGGCCGCGGGTCCGGCCGGATGGACGGCGGACAGGCGTTCTTCGCAACCCGCCAGCGCCAGCGGCGTTGGGACCACGAGCAACATCCTGGAGAAAGTGCGCCAATGGCTGAGGAACGGGACGAGACACAGGATGACGGCTCTGGAAGCGCGCAGCAGAGCGCCGACGACGGCCGCAAGGGAAAAAGCGAAACGGACGACGCCCCGTCCAACGGCGAAGAAGGGCAGGAGAAGGAGGGTCGGTTCGAGGATCCGGTCGCGGATCTGCCGGGCTTCGACCAGACCTCGTCCACGATCGCCATCGCGGGTCATCCCCTGCATGCGATGAGCGTGGCGTTCCCGATCGCGCTGACCTTCTGCAATTTCGGCGCCGACGTGTTCTACTGGTGGACCGGCGACAGCTTCTGGGCACGGGCCGCATTGTGGGCCGCTGGCATGGCGTTCCTGATCGGCGTTGCCGCGGCGTTCACGGGAACGCTGGAACTGCTGTTCGTGCCGGGCATCCGGGCGCGGGCCGCGGCGTGGACCCATGCCGGGATCGCGGTCGTCCTGCTGTCGGTACTGGGCGCCAACTGGGGCTACCGGCTTTACGGCTACGAATCCGCGGTTCTGCCCTACGGCATCCTGCTGTCCGGATTTTGCGTCCTGATGGTGGGGGCGACAGGCTGGCATGGCGGCAGGCTCGTGTTCGACTACCATCTGGGAACGTCCGAAACCGGCAGTTGACGGTTGCGCGGCTCGGTCAGCCAGTCGGGCAGGGGAATGTCCTCTAGCGGTGGCTTGCTCAGCACCAGGGTCAGGATGACGAGAACGGGCACCAGCAGAACCAGAAGCGGCACCCGTGGCCCCGGCGGATCATGCCGCCCGTCGCTTTCCCCCATCTTGACGACATGATGGCCGACCCAGGCATGAAAGCCGATGAGCAGCGCCACGAAGACCAGCTTGGCGAACATCCAGACGACGAACACCTCGCGCAGGAAGATCAGCCACGTCCCGGCGATGATGGCCGTCACCGCGGCGGGCGTCACGATCCAGACATAGCTGACATGCGAGGCCAGCCGGATGCGGGTATAGTCGGCCTGCCCGATGATATGGTCATGGCGGGACAGCATGACCGGCAGGCCGAAGAGGCCGCCCACCCACAGCGCCAGTGCGATCACGTGCAGTGCCTTGAGGTGGGGAATGACAGGCTCCAGCCAATCGATCATGTCGGCAGTGCCTGCAGCCGCCGCCAGCCCCGCAGCGCCACCAGCGCCCCGAAGGCGGCATAGGGAACTGCCGCCGGCACCCACATGATGATCCCGCCCAGCTGCTGGTCCGACAGCGGTGTGAACCCCCAGGCAAGCGGCGCCTGCTGGTGGATCGCATAGAGCGGATCGGGCGCAAAGGTCAGCAATGCCCCCAGCAGTCCCATCTGCATGTAGGCGCCCAGAATTGCCAGTCCCGCCTGTCCGGTCGGCTGGTCGGACGCCAGCACCGCCCGCCAGAACGCGACGGCCGAGCCGAGCAGGGTCGCCTGCATGACCCAGTAAAGCCCCTTGTTCGCCATGGCCGCGTCATAGGCCTGTGGCAGGTGCCAGGCCCACAGCACGGCCGTCGCGACCAGGAACAGTCCTGTCGCCCCGCGCGGGGTCCGTGCCGGCCAGGCCAGCGCGATCAATGGCGCCGCGACGGCAACCAGCAGCAGATGATGCACCACCCGCGCCGAAAACAGCGCCGCGGACAGCGCACACAAGGGCGAGACGAAGGCCACGAGCAGCACGGCGACCGCCGCCGCGCCGGGGCGCGACCGGCCGAGCACCAGCGCCAGCACCGCCATGGCCGCCAGCAGCAGCGGATCGAGGTTCCAGTTTGCCCAGATCGCGCCCGGATCGGGGGCGGGGCTACAGTAAAGCCCCTCCAGACCGCCCCCGATCAGCGCGTCGGGGATCATTCCGCGGCCCTCGCCTCGGCGCCGGCGTCATCGGGATGGATGCGAACGGGAACGCCCTTGTAGGCGGGGGTGTCGGACATCTCGTCGCGGTAGTGCACCGGAACCAGCGGGTTCACCTCGGGATAATAGGCTGCCACGCAACCGTCGGGCAGATCGTAGCCGACCAGGCGCAGGCCTCGGACGGTCCGCTCGTGACCGTCATCGACGGTGGATTCGAGCTTCACGGCCTGGCCTTCCGCCATTCCCAGGCGAGCCATCTCGTCCGGGTTGACCAGCACGATATCACGCCCGGCCAATCCTCGCAGCCGATCCGAGAACCCGTAGACGGTGGTGTTGAACTGATCGTTCGAGCGCAGCGTGACCAGCGTCAGTTCATCGCTGCCGACCGGTTTCTCACCCAGCGCGCTGATCGTTTCAGGCGCGGTGAACTCGGCCTTGCCGCTGTCGGTCTGCCAGATCCGCTCGCGCGCCTTGTTGCCGCGATGGAAGCCGCCGGGGGTAAAGAGCCGGTCGTTGAAGTCCCGGAACTTGTCCGGATAGGTCGCCTCGATCAACTCGCGGATCAGCCCGTAGTCGCCGGTCCATTCGTCCCATTTGACCTTGGGGTTCGGCGGCAGCGTCGCCTTCGCAAGGCCCGCGACGATGTCGATTTCGGACTTCAGCTGCGGCGAGGCCGGCTTGCGCTTGCCCAGCGAGCCGTGGATCATGCTGAGGCTGTCCTCCATCGACACCGCCTGCGGTCCGGTGGCCTGCCGGTCCTCTTCGGATCGCACCAGGCAGGGCAGCAGCCAGCTGTGCTTGCCCGGAAACAGATGCGAGCGGTTGAGCTTGGTCGCGACCTGCACGTTCAGGTCCAGATTGCTCCAGCAGGGCTCCGCCCGCTCGCGGTCGGGGATGGCGCGGGCGAGATTGCCGCCCAGCGAGATAAAGCCCTTGACCGACCCGTCCAGCAGTCCCTCGACCAGTGCGGTGGTATTGCGGCCCTCCTCCATCGGCGGCTCGAACCCGAACAGCTTGCGCAGCTTGTCGTTCGGGACCAGCTTCGGCTTTTCGGTGATGCCCACGGTCCGCTGACCCTGCACGTTGGAATGGCCGCGCACGGGCGAGATGCCGGCCCCCTGCCGCCCGATATTGCCGCGCAGAAGCAGAAGGCTCACGTACATGCCCAGGTTGAGCCAGCCCTTGACGTGCTGGGTCAGGCCCATGCCGTAGATGCCGATGGTCTTCTCGGCCTTGCAGTACATGTCGCCGACCGTCTCGAGATCCTCCCGCCGCAGGCCCGACGTCTGCTCGATCTCGGCCCAGTCGATCTGTTTCACTGCGATCACGAAGTCCTGGTAGCCGGTCGTATGGGTTGCCAGGAAGGCGTGATCGATGATCTTGCGGTCGTTCCGTTCGTCCTGCTCGATCACGCGCTTGCAGATCCCCGCCAGCGCCGCGACATCGCCGCCTGGTTTCACCTGCAGGTAGAGGTCGGAAATCGTGGTCGGCGGGCGTACCGTCATCTGGGTGGGGCTCTGCGGATTGGCGAACTCGACCAAGCCCCGTTCGCGGATCGGGTTGAAGGTGACGATCTTGCAGCCCCGTTCGCGCGCGGATTGCAGCGTGTGCAGGAACCGGGGAGAGTTCGAGCCCGTGTTCTGCCCCATGAAGATGATCATGTCGCAGTGATTGAAGTCGTCCAGCACGCAGGTGCCGACCGAGACGCCGATGAACTTCTTCAGCGCGACGCTGGTGGTCTCGTGGCACATGTTCGAGCTGTCCGGCAGGTTGTTGTGCCCGTAGAGCCGCGCGAACAGCGCGTAGAGATAGGATGCCTCCAGGCTGGCCCGGCCCGAGGTGTAGAAGACCGTCGATTTCGGATCGAGCGCCCTGAGCTGTGTCCCGATGCCCGCGAAAGCCTCCTCCCAGGTCGTCTCGACATAGCGGTCGATTGCCGCGTCGTAGCGCAGCGGGTGGGTCAGCCGCCCGGTCTTTTCCAGCTCGTGGTCGGACAACTCGCGAAGCTCCGTGACGGTACGGTCGGCAAAGAAATCCGGGCCGCAGCGGTCGCGGGTCAGGTCCCAGATCGTCGCCTTGGCGCCGTTCTCGCAGAACTCGAAGGTATGGGGATGCTCGGGCTTGGTCCAGGCGCAGGATGTGCACATGTGCCCGCCGGGCTTGTTCTGACGCATCAGGGTGCGGAGCGCGCCCGCGGTCGGTCTCTGGTCGGCCAGGATGCGACTGACACCCTTGAGCGAGCCCCAGCCGCCGGTGGCGTTGGTGTAATAGGGCGTGTCCTCTCGCTGCTGGGTGGACTCGACTCCGGTGGGCTCGTCATCGCTCATCGTTTCCTCCTCTGGGCAGTGCAGGCGCCGGGTGCTATCGGCAACACGGGTATGCGGGGCCGGGTTCCAGCGTCGGCGGTCTCGATGGCCCACGGTGTAGCATCGCTCCAGCTTCCATATGGCAGATCGGGCGCGTTCGGGATCTTGGCCCGTAACGGTCGAGAGCGCGAATCGTCTGAGTGGGTCAGGGTACCCACGGGTCGGAACGACAGCGACCAGATGGATGGCCTTCTCGATGGCATGCTTGACAGGCTCGGCCCTGATTGCGCTTGATGTCGGAAGTGGGGGCACGATCGTGATCAGACTAATTGCCGCGAGCGGTTTTTGCGTCGCCTTGGCTGGCGCAGCATTGGGGCAGAGCCCCGAAGCATCATCATCGGATTCACCGACGCAGGCGCAGGCCAGCGCACTGCGCGAGATCATCGTGCTGATGGAAGACGAGGCGGCCGATCTGCGCAGGCAGATCGAGTCCATGCGGGCCGAGGTTGCTGAAGGGCAAGCCCAAGGTGCCAGTACCACCCAGGGCGAGGCGAGCGGGCCCGAGGCAGCAGCAATGGCCCAGCAACTGCAGGCGGCACAGGACGGAATGCGTGCGGCCGAGGAGCGGGCGGCCGCGGCCGAGCGCCGGCTGCAGGAACGTGAGGATGAACTGGAGGCCGCCCGGCAAGCCGCGGCAGCGGAAGCCGCGAGCGCAGAGGAGTTGCGCGACAGCGAACGCACGGCACAGGAACTCTCCGCGCAGCTGCGGGCCGCCAAGGACGAGGCAACTGCGGCGCAAGAGCGGCTGCGCGCGGCCGAGGCGGCTCTGGCCGAGCGCGAGGCTGAACTGGCCGCCGCCCAGGAAGGCGCCGCGCAGGCAGCCGCCAGCGCGGATGAAGCGGCCGGGGATGAAGAGGTGCTGGCCGAACTGCGTTCACAGCTTGCCGCGGCAGATGCCGCGCGACTTGAAGCCGAAAAGACGCAGGCCGACCTGACCGCCGCTCTGGATGCCACCCGGCAGGAACTCGAGACGCTGCGCCAGGCCGAGGACCGTCAGACTGCCGATCAGGCTGCCGTGGCAGACGCGGAAGCCCGCCTCGCCGAACTGCAGCAGCAGACGGCCGACGGAGAGTCGCGTCTTTCCGACCTGCAACAGCAGGCCACCGAGGCGGAGCAGCGACTTTCCGGGCTGCAGCAGGAGGCGGTCGATGCGGAAACCCGCCTTGCCGAACTGCAGCAGCAGACGGCAGACGCGGAAGCGCGTCTTTCCGAGCTGCAGCAGCAGGCCACCGAGGCGGAGCAGCGACTTTCCGGGTTGCAGCAGGGGGGGGTAGATGCGGAAGCCCGTCTCGCCGAACTGCAGCAGCAGACGGCAGACGCGGAAGCGCGTCTTTCCAACCTGCAACAGCAGGCCACCGAGGCGGAGCAACGACTTACCGGGCTGCAGCAGGGGGCGGTCGATGCGGAAACCCGCCTTTCCGAACGGCAGCAGCAGACGGTCGATGCGGAGACGCGCCTGGCCGAACTGCAGCAACAGTCGACCGAGGCGGAAGCGCGGTTGGCGGATGTGGAGCAACAGCGCACCACGGTTGAGCAGCAGATCGCGGAACGCAGCGAAGCGCTCGGCGCCGCCCGGCAGGAGGTCGCGGCCCTTGTCGAGCAGCGCGAAGCGACGGAGGCGGAAATTGCTGCCTTGGAAACGCGCCAGACCGAGGCCGAGGCCAGGCTGACCGAGACCCGGCAGCGCGAGGAAGAGCTGCGTGAAGGGATGGAGGCGGCGGCTGCTCGACAGGCGGCTGCAGAGGCGGCGGCGACCGAGGCCGAGCGACGGCAGGCCGAAGCCGAACAGGCTTTCGCGGAGGCGCAGGAGCGGCGCGCCATGACCGAGGCCGCCCTGGCCGAGACAAGCTTGCAGCTCGAACAGATGAATGCGTCCCGCAGTGCGTTGGAAGAGGAAAGCGCCAGCCTGACCCCGCCGCCAGCCGAGCAGGTGAGCGACGAGGTCCAGGGCGGGGAGCCCGCCGAAGGGGAGCCGGCCGAAACCGAACCCGCCTTCGCGCAGCCGCGATGGTCGACAGCACAGATCGATGCGGCGTTGTCGCGGGCGCCGGGGCTTGGCACTGGCCGTGAGCGGGCAGAGTTGCGCCAGAATCTTGCCAGCGGCGCATGCCCGCCTGAAGCCTTGAGAAGCGCCTATGGACAGATCAACCGGCAGACATTGCGGATTCTGGTCGCGGAACTCGGTGCCTGCAACTGACAATTTCGGCCCGACCGGCCGAGCGGGGAGGACAAGGACATGTTGAGGACCAGATGGCTCGGGGCGGCACTGGGCGCAATGCTGGCGCTGTCGGCCAGCCCCGCGGCCGCGCAGGAGGAATTCGGCAAGGCGATGATGACCGGCGGCGCGACCGGCACCTACATCCAGATCGGCCGAGATCTCGCGGGGCTGATGTCGGAGTGCGGACAAACGCTGGACGTGATCGAATCGGAAGGGTCGCTCGAGAACTTCATGGCGGTCCGCACGCGCAGCAACACCCAGTTCGGCATCGTGCAGAACGACGTGCTGGAATATCTGAAGACCTATTCCGCCGACGATCCTGCCGTGGCCCGGGCCATCCAGGGGGTGCGCATCGCCTTCCCGCTCTACGACGAGGAAGTTCACCTGCTGGCGACATCCGACATTGGCAGCATCGGTGACCTGGCCGGCAAGCGCGTCGGCGTCGGGGTAGAGGAAAGCGGCACGTTCCTGACGGCGTCGCTGGTGCTTGACCTGACTGGCACCGAGCCTGCCGAGCGACGCGAGATCTCGCCGGCCGACGCGCTGCCGGCGCTGAAGGCGGGTGAGCTTGATGCCTTCTTCTATGTCGCCGGCGCGCCGACCGCCCTGTTTGCCGAGGGCGAGATCGACGGCGAGAAGTTCCATCTGGTGCCGATCTCGGACGGAACGCTGGAAAGCGTCTACGACCCCGCGACGATCCCCGCCAACACCTATCCGTTCCAGCCTGAGGCGGTGACCGGGATCGCCGTCAAGGCGCTGCTGATGACTTATGAATTCAACCCGCGTGCCAATGGCTATCACCGGCAGAGCTGCAAGGCGGTGTCGGATGTGGCCAATCTCGTCCTGACGCGGTTGCCGCAGTTGCAGGAGAACGGACATCCGAAATGGAAGAACGTCGACCTGCAGGACATCCCGCAGGGCTGGGACATCGGCAGCTGTGTCAACGCCGGCCTTCAGCCGGGATACGAGCTTCAGTGTATGGCGCCGGAGGCAAGCACCACGGCCGAGGAGAGCGAGGCAAACCGCGCGTACCGGGAGTATATCTGTGCTGCCATAGGCTGTTGATACGCCGACGCCGGCAGGTCGGACGATGCCGGTGCGGAACCGGGGTCGCTTTTGCGTCTGGCAACACTGCTCGGCGGGCTAGTCGGTCGCGGGGATCATCTGGACCATTGATGACGGAGCGCTTTCTTTGCCGTCCGCCCCGATCGCCGCCACGCGCCAACTGTGGACCACTGACGGCAGGATCACGCCTGGCACCGTCGTCTCCTGGTTGGCGATCGGCGCATCGTCGGGGCCGAAGACCTCGACGCGAAAGCGGGCTGGTGGCGCGCTGCCTGTCGGGCGCCAGATCATCTCGCTGGCGCCATCGCTCAGCCGGGCCTGAAAGATCGGCACCGGCGTCGACGGTGCGCTATCGGACGCCGTGGCAGCGGGCAGCGCCTCCAGCCGCGCCTGGGCCGCCGAAAGGTCAGCGGCCGCCGCATACCATGCTCGCGCCGAGGCGGGGTCCCTTTCGACGCCGATGCCCGTCTCATAGAACTGGCCGAGGTAATAGGCCGCACGGGCACGCCCGCGAATGGCGGCACGGGCATAGGACAGGGCCGCGGCGGCAGGATCCTGTCCTTCGGTCTCCAGCGCATGCTGCATCAACTCGGGGACTGTCGGTGCCGGGGTCACGGCGACCGGCTCCAGAACCGCGGGCTCGGCTTGCAACGTCGCGGGTGCGAGCTGTCCATCAGGCGGGCTGAGAGCAGGTGCGGCCGCTGCCGGCTGCTCGACGGCCTCGGGGGAGGGCGGGGGCGGATCGCGGGGCGCGGGCGTTGGCCCTGGACCGGCCTGAAGCCAAAGGAACGCAAGGCCGACTGCGAGAGCCATACCTCCGGCCAGGGCCAAGGCAGGTCCGGGACCCCAGCCCAGACCGGGCCCGGACGGGAGCGCCTGCGGAGCTGATGGTTCCCGCTGAGGCGGCAAGTCGACCGCGGCGGCGGCGGAGGGCAGCGTGGCCTGGTCGCGGGTGCGCGGCGACTCCGCCAGAGGTGCCGGCCACATGGGGATGTCGCCGTCCACTGCGGCGACCGGGGCCTTTTCCTCGGGCATCTCCGCCGCCGGCGCGGTGGTTGGCCGGTCGTCTCGCAAAAGGACGGCAGGAGGTGCGACTGCGGTCGTCGCTGCGGTGTCGTCCGACATGTCCTCTGCCGCGGCACCTCGCATTGATGTCTCGACCGAGGGGCCAGGCGCCGCCGTCGCAGCCTCTGTTGCCGGAGAAGGTGCTTCGACGCGGGGAAGTACGCTCAGGTGGCTCAGCACGCCAGTTGTCGTTGCCTGACGCAGGGTGGCCCAGACCCAAGAGGCATCCAGTTGCCGCAAGCTCTCTGCCGCCGCGTTCGACAGGCAGTAATCGGCCATGATGTTGATCACGCGCGGCACACCCTGACTGAAGGCGTGCAGCATCTCCATCGCACCGGGGTCGAAGATGGCCGTCCCCGCGCCAGCGCGCGCCAGCCGATGCGCGACGTAGGCGGCGGTGTCGTCTTCGCTGAAGGTCGTCAGAACCGCGTGGGCGCTGTCCGATGTCCGCAAGTGGAGCAACTCGGGCGCGGCCAGCAGCTCGCGCAGCTCCGGCTGCCCCACGAGCAGCACTGTCATCGGCGCCTCGTCCGCCGAGTCCTGGGCCAGCGAGGCCAGGGCGGAGATGCCGCCTGTCCCCAGTGCCTGCGCTTCGTCCACGATCAGCAGGGTTCGACCGTCGCGTGCCCGGATGGTCTCGGCGAACCGACGGATCTGCGCGGGTGCGGCTTCGGGGCCTTGCTCCTCATCCGGCAGACCGAACGCGACACGCGCCTGGTCGAGGATGTCGTCGTTCCACCAGGAATGGAATGCCGAGATGAGCCCGACCGACCAGTCCGTGCTGTGTCGTTCAAGCAGGAACCTCAGCAGCGTCGTCTTGCCTGTTCCCACGGGACCGAGCAGCAGCAGCAAGGGCACCCGCGCGGCGACGTCACGCTCGATCCAGTCGAGCACCTGCTGGTGCAGCTGCGAACGGTAGAAAAAGGCCGGGTCGGGCCTGATGCGAAACGGCGCCTGGCTGAGACCGAAGTGATCAAGGTAAAGCACAGACATGGTTAACCCTATGTGCCGGGTTGCCTTCGCACCCGCAAGCGCCTCGGCAGGTCGAAGCGGCGGTGGGTGCGTCGACCTGTTTACCTCGTCGGAGGAAAGGATCGGCGGCAGCGCGCTATCCGCCGGCACAAGTCGGCAACGACGCTGCGGCTGGCGGGCGGATCCGAGGGGCGATTTGTTCCGCTGCACCCGCGGTGGTCGGCGCCGGATGAGCGGTTGATTCAATCCTGCTTCGCGCCCACACTGCGCCCCGACAAGGACCGGGGGGCCGATGCTGCAACAGTCCGACGACCTGAGCGATCCGCGCCAGCTTCGCGCGCTGATACGGGCGGGGCGCTTCGACGGTCCGACGGCCGGTGTGGGTGGCGACGCGCTGCAAGGCAACCTGGTCATCCTTCCGCAGGAGGACGCGGCCGACTTCCTGCGGTATTGCCAGCAGAACCCGCGTCCATGCCCGCTGCTGGCGGTCGGCGCTCCGGGCGATCCGTCCCTGCCGACCTTGGGGGACGGAATCGATCTGCGGCATGATCTGCCGCGCTATCGCGTCTGGCGGAACGGAAACCTGGTCGGCGAGCCGACCGACGTCGCGGATCTGTGGCGCGATGATCTGGTCAGCTTCGTCCTCGGCTGCTCTTTCAGCTTCGAGGATGCGCTGACCCGCGCGGGTATTCCGGTCCGTCACCAGACGGCCGGGCGCAACGTGCCGATGTACCGCACCAGCATCAGCACCCGTCCGGCGGGACGCTTTGGCGGACCGCTGGTTGTCAGCATGCGCCCGATGCCCGCGGCCGATGCGATCGAGGCCGTCCGCATCTGCGACCGTTTTCCACTGGCACATGGCGCACCGGTCCATCTGGGCGACCCGTCGCAGATCGGGATCGCCGATCTCGACACACCCGATTACGGCGATCCACCCGATATCCGCGACGGCGACCTGCCGGTGTTCTGGGCATGCGGCGTTACCCCGCAGGCGGCCATCGCGGCGGCGCGGCCCGATTTCGCGATCACCCATGCGCCCGGGCACATGCTGGTCACCGACATTCCCGCCGCACAGGCCGACCGCATCCTGACCGGTCCCGGCGACCGCAGCTGACAACAAGAACCAACAGGAGAGACCGATGAAAAAGACCCTCGCGATGTTGATGACAGGAACATTGCTGTCCGCCCCCGCCATGGCTGAGGAACTTGCCGTGGTCGGCAGCTGGTCGAACCTGCCGCTGTACCAGGACTTCGAGACGCCGTTCTGGACCGAGCGTCTGCCCGAGATGACGGACGGCGAACTGACCGCCCAGCTGACCAGCTTCGACCAGATGGGGATCGCCGGCGCCGATGTCTATCGTATGCTGGGCGACGGCGTCTTCGATGTGGGGTCGACCGTTGCCGACTATACCGTCGGCGATGCGCCCGAGCTGGAGGGGCTGGATGTGCCCTTGGTCGCAAGTGACGCAGCCGAGGCAAAGGCGATGGTCGAGGCGGCCCGGCCGATGGTCGAGGACATCATGCGCGACCGGTTCGGCGCCCAGGTGTTGGGAATCGCGCCCTATCCGCCGCAGGTCGTCTTCTGCAAGGGCGAGATCACCTCGCTGGCCGACCTGGAAGGCAAGAAGGTCCGCGGGTCGGGGCGCATGACCACGAAGTTCCTCGAGGCGCTGGGCGCCGAGGGCATCAACATCGCGTTTTCCGAGGTTCCCGGCTCGCTGGAGCGTGGCGTGATCGACTGCGCGGTGACCGGCGCGGGGTCCGGCTATTCGGCGGGCTGGTGGGAGGTGTCGGATCACCTGCTGACGCTGCCCCTTGGCGGCTGGGACCCGGTCGTGATCGCGATGAATGCGGATCGGTTCGACGGCCTGTCAGAGGAGCATCGCGCGGCCCTGCTCTCGGCCGTGGCCGAGGGGCTGGAGGCGCCCGCCTGGGACGCCGCCCAAGGCGGGCTGGAAAGCGACATCGCCTGCCTCACCGGGCAGGGCGAGTGTGCCGCTGGCCAGGCCGCGTCGATGACGCTGGTCGAGGCCAGCGAAGAGGACGTGTCCCGCGCCCGCGAGATCCTGACCAACGAGGTGCTGCCGGACTGGGCATCGCGCGCGGGCGAGGAATGGGCGACCCGCTGGAACGACACGGTGGGCCAGGTGGTCGGCCTGACCATCGCCCGCTAGACCCCGGCAGATGGTCGACCGGATTCACGGCGTCCTGCGGCAGGCGAACAGGGTCGTCGCGCTGCTGCTGGGTGTCGCACTGGTGCTGACGGTCCTGTTCATCCTGGGCGACGTGCTTCTCAGGCGGCTCGCCTGGGGCTCGCTGGGCGGCTCGGACGAGATCTCGGGATATGTGATGGCGGCCGTGTCCAGCTGGGGGCTGGCATTCGCGCTGATCGAACGGGCGCATGTCCGCATCGACGTTCTTCGCCTCAAGCTGGCGGCAGGCGGGCGTGCAGCATTGGACCTGCTGGCGATGATCGTCGCGAACGCCATCGTCCTGCTGGTGGCGTTCCAGAGCTGGCCCGTCCTGCAAAAGACGCTCGAGCGCGGCTCGCGCGCGAACACGCCGCTCGAGACACCGCTCTGGATTCCGCAGGGCATCTGGTTCGCGGGCTGGCTGTGGTTCGCCCTCACGGCGACTGCGCTCAGCTTGATCGCGCTGGTCTACCTGATCCGCGGACGACAGGACGCGCTGGAAGCGACCGTCGGTATCGGATCGGAGGCCGAGTTGTGATCTGGTCGGTCGCCATCGCGCTGCTCGGCCTGATGACCCTGTCGATCCCCGTCGGGATCGTGCTCTTCCTGCTTGGCGTGGGCGTCAGCGAGTTCTACTCGGCCTTCCCGCTGCTGCGGGGGCTGGGGCAGGTCGTCTGGTCCTCGTCCGCGTCCAGTACCCTGATCGCCATCCCGCTGTTCGTGCTGCTGGGCGAGATCCTCGTCCGGGGCGGTGTGGCCGAGCGCACCTATGCGGCGCTGGACAAGTGGCTGTCCTGGCTGCCGGGCGGGCTGGTCCATGCCAACATCGCCACGGCCACGATGTTTTCGGCGACGTCGGGATCGTCGGTCGCGACTGCAGCCACCGTGGCGACTGTCGCCATGCCGCAGGCGGAGCGGCTGAACTACGACCCTCGCCTGTTTTCGGGGGCTATCGCGGCCGGGGGCACGCTGGGGATCATGATCCCGCCCTCGATCAACCTGATCGTCTATGGGTTTCTGACCGAAACCTCGATCCCGCAGCTTTTCCTGGCTGGACTTGTCCCCGGGTTGCTGCTGGCCTTGGCCTTTATCGTTGTCACCGCCGCGATCTGCATGGTGCGGCCGTCGCTGGGTGGCCCGTCACGCCGCTTCAGCTGGGCCGAGCGCGGCCACAGCCTTGGCCAGCTTCTGCCGATCGTCGTCCTGTTCGGCGTCGTGATCGGCTCGATCTATGCGGGCTGGGCGACGCCGACCGAATCCGCCGCGATCGGCGTGGCGATGGCGACCGTCATCGCGGCCTTCGGTGACGGGCTGACCCTTCGGTCCGTGGGCGAAGCGCTGGAAGGGACGATCCGCATTTCCGCCATGATCATGCTGGTCATCGTCGGCGCCTATTTCCTGAACTTCGCCATGACCTCGGCCGGGCTCGGTCGTCAACTGACCGACCTGATCGAAGGGTCTGGGCTGTCGCCCTTCGGGACGCTGCTGCTGGTGATTGCCCTCTACATCGTCCTGGGGTTCTTCATCGAGACGCTGTCATTGATGGTGGCCACCATTCCCATCGTCGTCCCGATCATGGCGGGGCTGGGCTATGACAAGGTCTGGTTCGGCATCCTGATGATCGTGCTGGTCGAAATGGCCCTGATCACCCCGCCTGTGGGTCTGAACCTGTTCGTGGTGCAGGGCGCGCGCAAGCGCGGGTCCATCAACGACGTCATCATGGGCGTCATTCCCTATGTGCTCGTCATGGCGCTGATGGTCGCGGCGCTGATCGCGCTGCCCGGTATCGCGCTGTGGTTGCCTGCTGCCTTGTGAAAGGATCGATCCATGCGCTTCCACTGCAACGGCCTTCGGCTGGACATCGATGTGGCCCATCTGGTCATCGCGGGCTGGACCGGCCGCGACGAGGCCGCGATCCGGCATCACATCGATGAACTGGCGGCCATCGGCGTCACGCCACCCTCGGCAACGCCGTTGTTCTACCGCGTGGCGGGGGCGCTGCTGACGTCGGCTCCCCGGATCGAGGTGGTTGGCAACGGCAGTTCGGGCGAGGTCGAGCCGCTAATCGTTCAGGCCGGCAACCGGCGCTGGCTGGGTCTCGGCTCGGATCATACCGATCGCACGCTCGAGACGCATTCCGTGGCGCTGTCCAAGCAGGTCTGCGCCAAGCCCTGCGCGCTGGAGCTGTGGGAGTGGGGCGACGTCGCGGGGCGCCTGGACGAGATCGTGCTGGAAAGCTGGATCGAGGAAGGTGGCGAGTGGCGGCTCTACCAGCAGGGCACGCTGGCGGCGATCCGGCCACTGGAGCGGTTGGCCGGAGGCGCGGGGCTGGACGGCCTGGCAAGGGACGGCGCGGTTGCGATGATGTGCGGCACGTTCGGCGCCAAGGGCGGCGTGCGTCCGTCCCCGCGTTTCCGCATGGCGATGACCGACCCCGCGACCGGCCGCCGCATCACCCACGAGTATGCCACCACGGTGCTTGCCGAAGTGGCTTGAGGCGTTCTCGACAAGATCGGACTGGACCCTGCTGCTTCGGAGTGTCCGTTGCCGCTGCGCCTTGAGCATTGACAGCAAGGGCTCCCTAGCACCCGGCAATCTCGCGCCACGTCGGCGATATGCTGCCGAATCCAAGCCAATCGCGTCTGTTTTCCGCCGATTACCACCAAATGTCTCGTTTTTGCGGCGTGAGTTCTGCAGCAGAGGCGCGTAGGTCGTCCCTCAACCTATGAGGAAGACGATGCCGCGCGTTCCTGGGACCCGGATGGGTCATGCCGCCGACTTCGGCACGATCCACCGGGCAAGATCGTCCTGGGTGCCGAGCCGGGTCACGACCGGTTGGCCCGCGTGCTCCTGCCGCCGCACAGGGCCGGACTGCCCCGCCAACTCGCCCCATAGCGCGTCCGGGGTCGATTGATCGGCCCACCGACCGCCTCTCAGATCGCAGAATAACAGCAAGGAGACACACTGCGCATGCCGCTGCCGAGAGTTTTCATTTCCACCGATCTCAGGCTCACGTCCGAGGAAAAGGACGACGCCCAGTCCCTCGTCCACGCGCTGCTCTATCAGGACAAGATGAACATCGTGGGCATCGCCGGGACGGCGTCGAAACACGGCCACCAGAATGGCCGCGTGGGTGACATCGACAGGATCATCGACGTCTATGCCAGGGATCACGCCAAGCTCGAGGCACACAGTTCTGCCTTCAAGTCCGCCGACGAACTCAAGGCCGTGAGTTGGCAGGGCGCCTCGGAAACCGCACCATGGCAGGGCTACTCGTCGCCGACGGAGTCCTCGCGGGCGATCATCACCGAGGCCAGGGAGGCCGCAGCCGCCGGTGAAAAGCTGAACGTACTGACCTGGGGCGGCGAGACGGACCTCGCGCAGGCGCTGCATGACGATCCGTCGATTGCGGCGCATGTCCGGTTCTTCAACATCTCCAGCCAGGACACCGACGCCTACGACTACATCAAGAAGAACTTCCAGGGAGAGCTTGACCTGTGGGTCGACAACCAGTCGACGTTCCGCGGGATGTACCAGACGCCGACCAGTTCCAGCATCATCAAGGGCTGGCATGAGGAGAACGCAAAGGGCCACGGAGCGCTGGGCGACCTCTTCGCGGAACTTTCCGGCGACATCTTCAACCAGGCGGGCGTGAAGATGGGCGACAGCCCCACCGTGCTGCGGTTTCTCAGCGGGGACCAGGACAATCCCACCCGGGAAAGCTGGGGCGGCGAGTTCATTAAGGTCTCCGACGGCTACTATACGGACAACCCGCACCCCGATCTTGACCTTGGCGGCCGCTCCAACACCAAGGGCGCCATGACGATCTACGAGGATCGCGCCGCGTGGATGAAGGATTTCGCGGGGCGTCTCGACTGGCTCGATGGTGACGCGGCCGGCAAGCCCCCGGCTGAGCGGGTCGAGCCGGCCGAGCCGGACACATCGGAAGACCGGACGCCCGCCAGCCCTGCGCCCGCCCCGGCGCCAGCGCCAGTGCCAGCGCCCGTCCCCGTGTCGTCGGGAGACAATATCCTGGTGAACGGGTCTTTCGAGGGATCTCCCGTGGCATCCGGCCAGTTCGCATCCTTCGGATCTGTGCAAGGCTGGACCGCGATCCCGGGTGGCCGGATCGAGATCTGGAACGACCACCGGGGCGTCGGGGCCACGGATGGCGACGACTACCTCGAGCTCGACCACGAGGCGGCGCGCGACGGCTTCCACCAGGACGTCGCCGCCGCCACGGGGCAGGCCTACACGCTGAGCTTCGACCTGCGGGCGCGGCCCGAGAAGTCTCTCTCCACCCAGGATATCGAGGTGGTCTGGAACGACAAGGTCGTGGCCACGGCCAAGCCGGGCGCCGACTGGGGCACCTTCACGACCAGCGTCACCGGTGCCGCCGGGACGGACCGTCTGATGATCCGCGAGGTCGGCTCGCAGTCCGGCGACGGCTACGGCGCGCTGCTGGACGACTTCGTCCTTGTTCCCACGGGCGCCGCGCCAACCCGGACCCCGGCACCGGCACCGGCACCGACCGGAGAGACAGGCGAGGACGTGGTCGTGGTCAAGGCCAGCGGCGACGCCTACAAGGGGGATCCGGCCTTCGCGCTCACCGTGAACGGCAAGACGGTCTCGGCATCGACCGTGGTTGCCGCTGACCGGGGCGACGGCGAGTGGGACAGCTTCGTGTTCCGCGGCGACTTCGACGTCGACGGCTCTGACCGGGTCGGGATTACCTTCCTCAACGACCGCTACGAAGGCCGCGGCAACGACCGCAACCTCTATATCGACGAGGTGGTGCTCAACGGCGAGGTGAATGGCGCCGACGAAAGCTTCTACCGCAACGGCACGGCGGAGTGGGATTTCTGAGGACGTGCTTTGGGCAGACCCTCGGGTCTGCCCATCATGCTGGCGCGTTCCGGCCAGATGAACTGACGACTTTCAACCCCACCGGATCGCATCTGGCATAGGGGCACACGTGACATAGGGGCACACGCCGCCCAAGGATCGCGGCGGGAAGGGCGGAGGTGCGCCCCCGGAAGCCCGCCGTCCCGCCGATCGTAAAATGATGCGTCGGCGCAACAGAACCCGCAGCGATCTGCAACCTCAGGTAATATGATTCAAGGGAGATATATACTCAGACGTGCATATGATTCGGAGGGTGCGGGAAGTGGGTTCGGTGAAACTGGTCGTTGTCCATTGTGCCCTGGTGTCCACCGCCATCGGGGCCGGGGGCGCTTTTGCACAAGCGGCAGCCGAGGCCGAAACGGTCCAAAAATCCTTCGGGGCCTCGATGTCGCTCGGCTACACCGACAACGTGTATGCGACCGAGAACGACAAGGAGGGTGACCTGGTCACGACGTGGTCGTCGTGGGGCGAGATCTCGGCAAAGACCGAGGCCTATGAATGGAGCCTGGGCGCCGAGTTCGACATCGGCCGCTATGCGTCGGAAGACAGCGACGACTATGAGGACGGGGTGCTGCGGGCCGAGGGCCGGTACAACATCGGCGCAAACAGCTATGTCTTCGGCGGTCTGGATCGGGCGTGGGAACACGAGACCCGCTCGTCGCCCGACGACGCGAATGGCATCGCCCCGACCGACTACGTCCAGGACAGCGGCTTCGCGGGGATCTCGCTGGGTTTCGGCCGTGCGGGCGTGCGGATCGGTGCGAACGTCAAGGATTACGACTTTTCCGACGGGCGCGCCGGCGATGGCAGGGTGATCAACAACGACGACCGCGACCGGACCATGACAGAACTGGGCGCCCGCCTTGGCTACGAATTGTCACCCGACCGGACCCTGTTCATTCAGGGGGTCTATGACGAGCGCGACCACGACGCGGACGTCGACGATTATGGCCACGACAGGGATTCTGCCGGGGTTCAGCTTGGTTTCGGCGTCGCCGGCCGGGCAGGGGACGTGACGGGCGAGGCGATGATCGGCGTGCTGTCTCAGGATTACGACGATCCGGCATTCGACACCACGACCGCCCTGGATTTCGGTCTGGACCTGACCTGGCGGCCATCCAGCCGCACCCGGCTGACCGCCTCGGTCGAGCGGCGGCTGGGAGAGACGACCCTGTACGACAGCGATGCGTCGGCGAGTGCGTCGGGATACCTGTCCACGAGCGCCGGGGTACGCGCGTCGCACTGGGTAGCCGGCGATGTGACCGTCAACGGCTGGCTGTGGTTCAGCGAGAACGATTACCAGAACGTCGCGCGGACGGATTACGTAACCGAGGCGGGCTTCGGCCTGCGCTATCACATGACGCCGCGCGTCTATCTGGGCGGGTCCTATGCCTATGAACAGCGCGCCTCTGACGCGGCCGGGGCGGATTACGATGAACACTCGTTCCTCCTCAGCGTCGGCACCCAGCTGAAGCCGCTCGACGACGGAACCGGCCCGCGCGCGCGTGTCGAGAACGGCGGCGCCTATGCCGGTTTCAACCTTGGCCACGGGACCCTGGTGACCGCGGTCGACGGAGAGCGGAGCAACACAGGGTCGCTCACCGCCGATTTCGGCGATGATGGCGCATCCGGCGGCGTCTTGGCCGGCTACCGCGCCGACGTGGGCGACATGGTGGTCGGGGCAGAGATCGGGATCGAGGACAGCGGCGCAGGCTGGACGCATGACGGCGGCCGGGACTTTTCCGTAAGCCGCAGCGACGCCATCACTGCCGATCTGCTGTTCGGGTTCCGCGCCCGCAATGATGCGCTGCTCTATACCCGTGCCGGCATCGTCGGCGCGACATTCGACACGGATTACGCGCGTGAGGACAAGTCGGCGGACCGCTCTGATCGCGAGGTGGGATTGCGGGGCGGCCTGGGCGTCGAGATTCCGGTGCGTGACCGCTGGTCCGCGCGGATGGAATACCTGCTGGCGGCGTATCCGGATTACGACCTCGGCGTCGGCGAGCAGGAAGACAACTTCGGCAACTTCGAGTCGGCGGCGCGGGTGGGTCTCGTTTACAGCTTTGCCGAGCGGCAGCGGCCGGAACTGAAGAAGGCCAGTTTCGACGGCTGGTATGGCGGTGTGCAGCTTGGCCACAGCGTGCTGTCGACCCTGAATGCGGGGCCGCGGCCCGAAGGCGGGGAAACCCGCTTCGACCTGGAGGTGCCGCGCGCCAGCGGGGGCGGGGTCCTTGGCGCCTATCTCGGCTATGGGCGGACAACCGGGAGGATCTATCTGGGGGGAGAGATCGACGGCGATCTGACCACCAGCAACTGGAACATCGAGCGCGACCCGGACGGCCGGATCATCTCGTCCGACCGGCAGGGCGGAATCGGGGCATCGCTTCGTGCGGGCTACGTCCTGAACGACGCGTTTCTCGTCTACGCCCGCGCGGGTGTCGTGAGCGGGTCTTTCAAAACCGATTACGACGAAAGCCGGTCCGAGATCTCGCAGGACGATACGCTGTCCGGCTGGCGGGTCGGCCTGGGTGTCGAGGTGCCGCTCACCGACGACCTGAACGTGCGCTTTGACTACACGCACGCGGATTACGAGGACTACCAGGTCACCTATGGCGGCAGCACCGACCGGTTCGATCCGGAAGAAAACCTGTTCCGGGTGGGCCTGACCCGACGTTTCTGACGCAAGGTGCGTTGTCACATTCTAGTGACTGAATATGTCTAGCCCTCAAGAGAAACACAAAGAGGATTTGGAATGTGTTATCTAAGGGATACCGCGCGATGATTCGCGGTAAGGTTGAAGAATCGCGTATCCTGCACACTCGGAGCCAGACTATATTTTCACTGAAGACCATTGGGACTGCGCCACGCCTTGCGATCCTCGGCGGGGTCGCCGTTGCGGCGCTCGCGGCCGTTCCGGCCGACTGGACACAAGCCCGGGCCCAAGGCCATGGCGAGGGGCGCGGCGGCGAGTCCGCCGGCGGGGCCGGCGGTGGCGGCTTCATGGGCGGCGGATCCGATGGCGGACAGCGCGGCGGTGCCGGCGGCCAGGGTGGCCGCAGCATGGACAGCATCCTTGCCGAGGAAGATGACGGCGAGGACACGCCCGACTGGGCGGGCGAGCGCGGCGGGAACCCGGATCGCGGTGCCGACCAGACCGGCGGCGGCGGCCGTCCGGAAGGAAAGGGGGGCCGGCCGGAAGGTGTCGGCGGCGGCGACGAGGATTCCGACCGCCCCGCCTGGGCGGGCGTCCCGGGCGGCTCGGCTGGCCGCGGCGGCACGCCGGATGCCGGCGGCAGCGGCGACGAGTTCGGGGATCTCTATGTCATCCTGCGCGACGACCAGGGCATGCCGATCCTGAGCCCGGAAGGCTTCGTCCAGCCGATCGACGCCGACGGCAACCTGATCCCCATCGACGCCGAGGGCGCGCCCCTCGACGACACGCTGGTCCAGGAGGTCGAGATCGGCAGGACCAACGTCGCCCGCTCGCCGGAGAGCGTCATCGACAACCGTCTCGAGGAAGTCGTGGTCGCGCTGAACGACGCGGAAGCGGTCGCCCTCGATCCGGCCGGACGCCTGCTGGTCACCATCGACGGAGAGACGCGCACGATCGACTCGCCGCTCGAGAACCTCGCGATCTACGAGGCCCTGATGACGAACGGCACGATCCCCGGGATCACGGCCACCCTGCCGGCCGAACTCTCCTATCTGACCGACGGCGCGTTCACCTCGGCGGATCTTGCTGCGGCCGGCACCTTCCTGGCAGCGGCCACGGACAAGTCCTCTCCGATGACGCTCGACGAGATCGCCTATCTGAACCGGATCCTCGACGTCGGTGTCACCACCGTCGAGGGCAGCGAGGTCACCTACTCGGACGTCGACTACTCCAGCTTCAGCTATGATCGGTCGGACACGTATGGCGACGTGACCTACAACGTGCTGGTCCGGCAGGAGGATGGCAGCTACGTCCCGACCGAGGTCAACATCTATGACGTGGTATTCGGCGGGACCGAGCCCGAGGTCACGGACGGCACGTTTGCGGCCTTTACCCAGTCGGCGGACGATGCCCGCGCGGTGATAAACTACATCCACAACTACGAGGTCCCGGCGGACCTGTGAGCCAACGAAGGCGCGGCGCGCGGTGGCGCCGCGCCGCTTCCTTCGGCTGGAGAGCCTCATGACTGACAGCAGCGACCTACTGCAGAGACGAGCATCTGTGTCCATCGCCCGTGCCGCCATCGCGGCGGTGTTTCTGGCCGCCGGGTCGGTGACGTCCGGCGCACAGGAGCATGGAGGCGGGCACACCGACACGACGGCCACCGGGCACGAGGAATCCGACCATGTGCAGCCCGGCGATGATCACGCCGATGACGAGGGCGGCCGGGGCCGGGGTCCGAAATGGCAGGGCGGACGCGACCCGGGCGAGCGCGACGATCACGACGACAGCGATCACGCCGACGGCGGTGACGATGGCGGCACCCACGATGACGGTTCGCGTGGACCGCGATGGATGGGCGGGCGCACGGCGGGTGAGGCGCCCGACCACGGCGATGCTGGCCTTGACGAGACCCACGCTGACGGGGAGGATCACGCGAGCGGTGCTCGCGGCCCACGCTACATGGGCGGCCGGGCCGGGGACTCGATCCTGAGCGGCCGGCACAGCGCGTCCATCGAGGACCGGGTGTTTCGCGGCCACGGCAACTGAAAAGCGGCACCGCCGGCGCGCCGGTGCCCGCCTTCTCGGCTGGAAGCGGCTGTGGAAGGCACAAGTCATGCGCGCTTTAGGAGAAGCCGATGAAGACCAGAAGCCTTGTGGCATTGGTGACGGTAGCGATGCTTGCCGCCGTCCCGGCAACAGCGCAGGACAGGGATCAGGACCGGGACCGCGATCGCGACTGTCTTGAGGACGCGGATCTCGACCGGCTGCGGGACCGCGACCGCGACTGCATCTATGGCTATGACGTCATGCTGCCCGAAGAGCATGAGGAGCTGTTCAGGCAGTTGGAAGCCGCGCCCGACGCGCAGGAGCGCAACCAGATCATGGAAGAGCATCGCAACATGATGCGCGAGCGCGTCGGCGCGTTGCTGCAGAACATCGAGGCACCGGCCGGTGGCCAGGCCCCCGGTGCCGGCCAGGGCGGCGCCCAAGGTAGCGGCGACGCCGGTCAGGGCGGCGATTCAGGCCAGGGCGGCGGATCCGGCGCTGGCGGCGCTGGCGGGGGGCAGGGGGCAGGCGGCTCCGGCAACTGAGCCGCGCCTGACGTCGCCGGCCGCCCCGGCAGAATCGAGATGGCAGCGCGCCGCGTTGGCGGCGCGCCTAATTCTCGCGGGCGGCTGCGGCTGAGCGATTCCCGCAGTTTTTTTTCCGAACGCGAGCCTTGGAGCGGACATGCAGCGCGCCGAGCCGCCGCTGACCTCTCCCACCTCGACGCGCAAGGGCGGGAGGGCCCACCGCCCCGTCGCACGGCTGGGGAGAGGCGGCCGATCACGGGCAACCGCCCGCCTCAGATTTCCCGGGACCCGAGAAATTGCCCGAAGCTCTGCATGGTCGCGCCGAACAGGACCACCTCGTAGACCTCGGGATCGACACCGGGGAAGTCCATGCCGGGCGAGCCGGCGGGCATTCCTGGCACGGCAAGTCCTGTCCCGACGGGCCGCTCGGTCAGAAGGCGGCGGATCGCAGTGGCGGGGACATGGCCCTCCACCACGTAACCGTCCACCTCGGCGGTATGGCAGGAGGTCAGTTCGGCCGGCACGCCGAGCCGCTGTTTCAGCGCGTCCACATCGGACGATTCCACGACATGGACCGGGAACCCGGCCGCCTTGATGTGCTCGATCCAGCCGCCGCAGCAGCCGCAGGACGGATCCTTGGTGACCGTCACCAACGGCAGCGCCTCGGCACGCGCCCTTGTCGGAATGGACATCAGCAGGGGAAGGGCACCGGCAGCGGCGAGAAGGGCGCGCCGGCTGATGAAGTGATCGTTTCGCATTCTTGGACCTCTTTCCGTGGGTTGGATAATCTCGTCGCCGGGATCCCGGGCGATGCAGGACGGGATGAGCCGACGCCCGGTCGCCGCAGCGTGATCTCGCGGGATACATGCGTCCCCCATCGTCACAGCTCAACCGAGCGCAGGCGCGCGGCGTTCGCGATCACGCTGACGGAAGAGAGCGCCATGGCGGCCGCCGCGATGATCGGCGACAGCAGAATGCCGAAGAACGGGTACAGCACCCCCGCCGCGACCGGCACGCCGAGTGCATTGTAGACAAAGGCGAAGAACAGGTTCTGGCGGATGTTGCGCATCACCGCCTGTGACAGCCGCCGCGCCCGGACGATGCCGTTCAGATCGCCCCTCAGCAGCGTGACGCCCGCGCTCTCCATGGCCACATCGGTGCCGGTCCCCATGGCGATGCCGACGTCGGCAGCAGCGAGCGCCGGCGCATCGTTGACGCCGTCGCCGGCCATCGCGACGATTTCGCCCGCGGCCTTGTGCCGCTGCACGACCGCGCTCTTCTGATCGGGCAGGACCTCGGCCTCGACCTCGTCGATGCCGAGCTGGCGCGCGACTGCCCGCGCCGTCGTCCAGTTGTCGCCGGTAAGCATCACCACGCGGATGCCCTGCGCCTTCAGCGCGGCAAGCGCCTCGGGCGTGGACGGCTTGACCGGATCGGCGATGGCGAAGATCGCCGCTGGCTGCCCGTCCACGCCCATGAAGATCGCTGTCGCCTCGTTCTCGCGCAGCTCGTCGGCCCGCGCGGCCAGCGGCGCCACATCGACGCCTTGGTCGGCCAGGAACCTGGCGTTGCCGAGCGCGATGTTGCGCCCGTCGACGGTTCCCAGCGCGCCCTTTCCGGTCGGGGAGTCGAACTCCGTGACCGGCGCAAGCGCGATCTCTCGCCCTTCGGCCGCGCGGACGATGGCCACCGCCAGCGGGTGCTCGCTCGCACGCTCGACGCTCGCTGCGAGGCGCAGGGCCTCTGCCTCGGCAAAGCCCGGTGCGGGAACGATAGTGGTTACCGCGGGCCTTCCCTCTGTCAGGGTCCCGGTCTTGTCGACCACGATCGTGTCGACCTTCTCCATGCGCTCCAGCGCCTCGGCGTTGCGGATGAGGACACCGGCCTGCGCGCCACGCCCGACCCCGACCATGATCGACATCGGCGTCGCCAGCCCGAGTGCGCAGGGACAGGCGATGATCAGGACCGACACCGCCGCGACCAGCCCGAAGGAGAAGCGCGGCTCGGGACCCCAGATCGCCCAGGCGACAAAGGCCAGGACGGCCACGGCGATCACCGTCGGGACGAACCAGCCGGAGACCTGGTCGGCCAGCCGCTGGATCGGTGCACGCGAACGCTGCGCCTCGGCGACCAGTTGCACGATCTGCGACAGCATCGTGTCGCGTCCGACCCGCCGCGCCTCGATCACCAGGGCGCCGGACTGGTTCAGGGTCCCGCCGATCGTGGTCGCCCCGACCTCTTTCGTCACCGGCATCGACTCGCCCGTCACCATCGACTCGTCGACGGCGCTGCGACCGTCCAGCACCGTGCCATCCACGGGCAGCTTCTCGCCGGGCCGGACCCGCAGCCGGTCACCAACCTGGACCGTGTCCAGCGGGACCTCCTCCTCGGCGCCATCCGCGCCGATGCGCCGCGCGGTCTTGGGCGCCAGGTCGAGCAGCGCGCGGATCGCGCCGCTGGTGCTCTCTCGCGCCCGCAGTTCCAGCACCTGACCCAGCAGCACAAGCACGGTGATGACGGCCGCGGCTTCGAAATAGACCGCGACCGAGCCGTCGTGCTGTCGAAACGCGTCCGGGAAGATGCCGGGCGCGACTGTGGCAATGACGCTGTAGATCCACGCCGCCCCGGTGCCCATGGCGATGAGGGTGAACATGTTGAGGTTGCGCGTGACGAGGGATTGCCAGCCCCGCTGGAAGAACGGCCAGCCCGCCCAGAGAACCACCGGCGTGGCGAGGAGCAGTTGCAGCCAGTTCGATGTCCGCTGGCCGACGTAGTGGTCCAGGCCCAGGAAATGCCCGCCCATCTCCAGCACGACGACGGGGATCGCCAGCAGCAGTCCGATCCGGAACCGGCGGCGCATGTCGATCAGTTCGGGATTGGGCTCTGCCTCCAGGCTGACCACGACAGGCTCCAGCGCCATTCCGCAGATCGGGCAGGAGCCCGGGCCGACCTGCCGGATCTGCGGGTGCATCGGACAGGTATAGATCGTTCCCGCAGGCACCGGCTCCGCCGCCGTCGTCGCCGCCGGATCGAGGTAACGCACCGGCTCGGCCACGAACTTCGCGCGGCACCCTGCCGAGCAGAAATGATACGGGTGGCCAGCATGCTCGGCCTTGTGCGGGGTCGTGTGCGGATCGACCAGCATGCCGCAGACCGGGTCCCGGACACGACGGTTGTCCTTCGCGGCTGCGCCGCTCGCGGGGTCAGGTGCCCGATCCTGGCCGTGGTGCTGGTGATTGTGCTCGGTTGTCCTGGTCATCCCTCCGCCTCCTCGGCGTCCTGTCCTGAACATGCGATCGCTCGTACCCTCTCCTCCGTCGTCGTAACGCACGGAGATCGACCCGCGAACCTGCGTCGGAGAGGACCATATTGCTGCATGCGCCGCGACAGCGCATGGCGGATCAGAGAAGACGGAGCTTGGGAGGGCGTTCGTTCAGTTCGGCCGTGCGGCTCGCACGAACTGTCCCGCGAGGCAGGTCGTGGCCGGCAAGACCGGCGTTCCGTACCGCTCCGCTATCAGACGCGGGCGAAAACAGCGCGAACCCCGCACAGACGAACTCGCATGCGCCGGTGTCGACCTGCGCGCAGGGTGCGACGTCCTCACAGGCATGCTGGTCACCGTCCGTGACCTGGATCATCTCGCTGGCATGGATCGCGTGATCGGGTGCGGCGCTCAGGCCCGCCGCATGCGCGAAGGTCACCGCGGTCGTGACGGCGATCGCGGACATGGCAAGCATCGTGACGACGCGGGCGAACATGCCGGCACAATAAGCGCTGCTCACGAGATTGTCCATTGCCACACAGCTCGTGGCTCACGCAGACCCCCTTTGCGGCATGATTGATCATCGACGCTGATTTGCCGACGGGGATCCGCCTCTTGAAACCAGTCCTGACCAATCCTGTCGTGATCGGATCGCTTCTTGGGGGCGTGACCCTGCTGGTGCTTGCGGGGTGGCGCATCTCTGGAGCGGCAGACACCGCCTCGGCCTCTGCAGACGTCATCGAACTGGGCCGGCAGATCTATGCCGAACGGTGCGCGGCGTGTCACGGTGCCGAACTCGAGGGGCAGCCCGACTGGAAAACGCCCCTTCCCTCCGGCCGTCTGCCGGCGCCCCCGCACGACGCCAGCGGGCATACCTGGCACCATCCCGACGACGTCCTGTTCCGGATCGTCAAGGAGGGTACCGCCGCTATTGTCGGCAGCGCCTATCAGAGCGACATGCCCGGGTTCGGGGACGTTCTAAGCGACACGGAAATTCGCGCCGTGCTCGCGTATATCAGGACCACATGGCCAGAGCGCGAGCGCAGCTATCAGGAGCGCGTGTCCGGGGCGAGCTGACTATTCGGTTGATCCTCGCCTGCCGCTCGCGCGTGGCCCTTTCGCAGATCGGGTGGAGAACAAGTCCAAGGTGAGATGGTAGTGCGGGAACTGCGGGGACAAGCCGCCGCGTCGAGACGAGGCCGGACGCCGGCCGCCGAGATCACAACGCCCTGCTGCCCCGTGGTGGAGATTGTCTGTACCTGATATCTTCCGCCGTTTCGCCGGTCGTATCCGCCGCCCGAGCCGCTGAGGTTTTGTCTTCACATAAACCGGCTATCGTTGGAGCGGCGTCCCACGCGTAGTAGCGGCCGACTCCATTCCGTTGCCCGAAACGACCGCGAGGCGACGACGGGCGCTCGGCGGCGCCTCCTAGCCATCTGCGTCGGCGGTTAGACTACGCCCAGGCGCCAGTGGGAGGCTTGTTAACGAGCAACGCGAACCCCACCGCGGGTCACGACGATAAACGCTCGCGGAACCGACATATTCAGACCAGGGTACAACCGATTTCTTACGGTTGTGCATCTCCTTGCGGAGCCGGCAAGCTGCCACCGAAAAGTCGACGTGCGTTGTGCCGGAATTCATACGGCCGTCCCAATCGGTTGTAACGAAAAGACGAGGTCCTGGAAATGGTGCCGCATGAGGGACTCGAACCCCCGACCCCCTCATTACGAATGAGGTGCACTACCAGCTGTGCTAATGCGGCTGCGATACCCGTTTAGACGTTGAGCTGCGGACGCGCAAGGCCGAAGCGCCGGGGCGGCGCGTTGTGGGCGCGCAGTTCTGGGCCACGCTGCAGCCGTTTCCGCGACGATCACCGGCGGCTCGTGTGGACCGTATCGTCGCCGGGTTCAACGTCCGGGCGCACGGGCGGGTCGCCCAGGTCGATCTGACGCGAGTCACCTGCGGTGCCGCCGGCCACTTCGGCCTCTGCATCCGCCGCCTTCGGAGGCTGGCCCACAGGATGCCCGTTCAGCTGGACGTCCGGTGACGGATCCTGTCCGTTGCCGGGCGGCGGGGCCGCGGGCGGCAGCACGATTTCGGGATCTGTGATCGTCGCCGACGGCGGGGCATAGTCGGATTCGCGGGGGACCATCCCCGGCGCCACCTGGGCCACCTCGCGGATTGCGGGGCGACGGTCGGCCGCTGGCTCGACCGGCGGCCGATGATCCACCTCGCCCGGCTGCGGCTTGCCCGGTCCCATGCGGCCCGGATCGGGCAGATGGCGGGCGGCGCTGTCGCTGCCTTCCGCATAGGCGTCGGCTTCGTGGAACGTCCGGTCGACATGGTCTTCCGATCCGGTGGGCCGGCCGATGATCAGCGGCAGCATCGTGACGCTGTTGCCGGCCGAGGCCATCCGGATATCCGACGGCGGTTCGCGCCAGCTGAGCGTGTCGAACCCGCCGCAGCTGTCACAGACCGGAGACCAGTCCGCCATGATGTTGTGGCACTTGTCGCAGACCCATTGCGGACCGCGGCTGGCGGTCAGGGCGCGGGCGAGCCAGCCGCGCACGACGCTGTCGTCCGCGCCTTCGCCCCGCTCGACCGCGGCCATGATCGACAGCGAGCGAACCGTGGGATGCTTTTCGGCGATGTCCCCCAGCGCGCGGCGTGCGCCCGGGAAATCCTCGGCCGCCAGCATCAGTTCGGCCTGCAGCAGGCGGGTTTCCTCGTGCGTCGGCGACTGCCTGATCAGTGCGTCGAAGCGGCGCAGCCGCTGGGCCGGGGTCTCGTCCGGGACAATCTCGGCATAGGCCGCGGCAAGCGCGGGGTGGGGCTGTGCCCCCCATGCCTTTTCCAGCACCCGGCTGGCATGGCGGGTGTTCTTCTGGGCCAGATAGCTGCGCGACGCCAGCACCGCCGCCGGGACCAGATCGGGCGACGCGCGATTGGCGCTGATCGCCGCCTCGCGGGCGCTGATGGAATTGCCATGCGCCAGCACTTCCCGCGCTTCCTGCAGGGCCAGCACGGCATCCCGGCGCAGATGCACGTCCTTGGGCAACGCACCCTGACGGCGCTTGTCCTTCAGAACCGACCGCGCGCCCTTCCAGTCGTGTTCCCGTGTCTGCAGCGCCAGCAGCGTGTCCTGCAGGTCGACATGCGAGGGTTTCAGCGCGTAGGCCTTTTGCGCCAGCTGCAGGGCGGTCGTGGTGTCGCCGGCCTGCAGACGCTGGTTCATCAGCCCCCGCACCCCGACGAAGCGGGTGCGGCTGTCGGCCAGCATGTCGCGATAGACACGCTCGGCCTGCTGCGGCTCATGCGCGACTTCGGCGGCCTGTGCGGCCAGCAGGTTGGTGACATGGGGCTGGTTCAGGAACTTTGCCGCACGCGCGGCCTTGTCCTGGGCCAGCCGGCCTTCACCCGACGCCACGGCCAGCATCCCGTCCGCCAGCGCCTGGTACCCCTTGCGTTCACGGATCCGCCAGAAATAGCGGTCGATCGCCGTTTCATCCCCTGCGAGAAACCGCATGAACGCCACGGCGAAGCGCAGCAGCTGCACGATCAGCCAGCCCGCGATCACCAGCAGAGCGACCAGCGCCAGCGCCTGCAGCGGCTGCAGCGAGTATTCGACGCCGTCGAACACGATGCGCAGCACCTTGCCCGTTTCCGCCAGATGCACCGCGCCCAGCGTGGCCGCCAGCACGATGCCGAAGAAGAACAGGATCTTCAGAAGCGAAAGCAGCATGTGCGGATGTTCCTCAGTTCGACGGTTGCGCCGGGGCTGCCGCGGTATCGGCAGAGCGGCCAGGGGATGCGGATGCGGCCGCCGTGTCGTCGGGACCGGCCGGGGCGGTCAGGTCGGCCACGGCGCTGCTGGCGGCGACCCAGGCGTTGGCCTTGGCGACCCAGGCGGCCATCGCCTCCTGTGCAGGTGCAGGCAAACGGGCGATTTCGGTCAGCGCCGCGTTGATGTCGCCGCGCGCGACGGCGTCGCCGGCCCGCGACAGGATCGCGTCGGGGTCGGACCCTTCGCGCGGCGTGACGGACCGCGCGCCGGTCTGGGCCCGCAGGAAGTTGCCGATCGTGCTGCCGCCGCTGCCCGGGTCCGCGCGCAGGGCCGCCTGGAGCCCGGCACGGGCCGCGTTATCGTATTCGGCCTGCAGCTGCTCCAGGGGTACCACCTCGGCGGTCAGCGCCGGGGGCACCTCGACGCCCGCCTCCTGCAGCTGCGCCAGCGCGGCCTGACGGTCGCCGCCGTCCGAGCGGGTCAGCGAGGACGACAATGTTGCCGCGGCGGCGGCCGTGCGGGCGCGGCGGGCCGCCTCGGCGGCGGCGGTCTGCAGGTCGGCGGCCTCGTCCCGGACCCGGGCGAGTTCCTGCCGAGCTTCCTCGCGGATCGACTCCAGTGCGGTCCGGGTTTCCGCAACGCTGTCGGCGATCTGCTGCAGGTTGTCGATCTGCGCCTGGTCGAGGACCGGGCGATCGCCCAGTTCGGCCAACATCGCCTGCTGTTCTTCCAGTCGTGCCGGCAGGTCGGCAGGAATCTGGTCCAGGCGGCCGGCCAGATCCTGGGGGATTGCATCGCGCAATGCGACAATCGCGTCGTCCAGCGCCGTCAGCTGTTCGGCCTGGGCCGACAGCGTGGCGTTCAGGTCCGCAGGTGTATCCGAAGCTGGCGACTCGGCAATGATCTTGCGGGCCGCGTCCGCGCCGGCAGTGGCGGCCTGCTCGGTCAGGGAGCGCAGGGCCGCTTCATCCAGTTGCGGCGCAGCGGCCTGGGCGGCAGCGGACTGCACGGCGGCTTCGGCGGCCGACCGGGCGCTGGCGGCAGCAGCCTCGGTGCTGCGGGCCTCGATCGCCTCTGCCTGCGCGGCCAGTTCGGCGCGCGCCGCCTCGGTCGCGGCCGCCACGGCCTCGTCCCGCAGCCGGGCGGCCGCGGCGTCGACGGCGGCTTGCGATTCGGTCTGCACCTGGCTGGTCAGCGCGGCCATGTCGACCGGTTCGGCCATCGGGGCGGGCGGATCGGGTGGCGGTTGCGGAATGAACATCCATGCGGCCCCTGCGCCAAGCGCCGCGGCGATGGCCCCGCCCAGCACCATCGATCCGGCACCGCCCCTGCGGGGTGGGGCGGCGGCCGGCACGGGCGGCGAGTTGAGATCGGGCACCGGCTCGGATTCCCCCGCCTGTGTGCCCGCCGCGGGACGATCGACGCGGGGCATTCCGGATGCGACCGGTGCGGCCGCGGCTCTTGATACTGCCGCCCCGAGGGTGTCGGGGCGCGCGGATCCCGGGCCGGCGTCGTCCGTTGGGACGCCATCTGTGCTGCCACCTTCGGCTTCGGCGCCAGGCCTCGCCCCGATCAACGGGTCACCGTCGTGAGGCGGTTCGTCCTGTGGCGCTTCGTCGACGGGCTCTGCGTCGGTGGGTCTGGCCAACGCTTCCTCCGCGTCCCCCCCATGGTCCGTAGACTTTCGCTCCGCCGGCGGCAGGCCATTCCCCTCGCCCACGAGAGTCGACTCGATCATCGGGCTGGGTTCGGCCGCGCCCGGTTCCGCATCGATCCGCTCGGCGTCGCGCACCTCCAGAACCGGCCGCTTGGCCGGTTCGCGGCGGTCGCCTGCCAGGTTCGGATCGTCGGCACCGGTGGGGTCTTTGTCAGAGCTCATCGTGGTCGTCCCAGGCTTCTACAGGTGGCAGCCCGGCAACGGTGCCGGTCCGGAAAGGGCGGTGTCGCGGGCACACGCCTGCACCGGCCGCAGCCGATCAGTGCAGCCTATGCCGGGCAGCGCGGCGGCTCAACCCGCCGCGACGCTGGAAGTTTCCGCGCCAGCAGCGATCCGATGGCACGGATCATTCCGGCACTGTCGGGGGTGGGCGCGATCTCCAGCAGGCGCGGGGGCGGCGTCCATGCGTCCGCGGCGGCGCGGCTGATCGCCGCGACCGCCAGCGGCGTGTGACCCGCGGGGTAGTGGTCGCCGGCCGCAGCCAGGGAGCGCGCCACCGCCGCCGCGGCCAGTCGGGCGGAGCGGGGCGAGAACACCGGCAGGATCACGGCTGCACTAGTGGTCAACAGGCGCGTCGCGTCAGCGGGCAGGTCCAGCGGTTGCTGATCATAAACGACCATGCCGGGCACCGGCATCTCGGCGGCGACGTGCCGGCCGTGCGGGTGCAACCAGCCATCGCCCAGATCGCCCAGCATCGGCATCAGGCCCGCGGCGTCACCCGGACCCACGGTCACGGCGAACCCCGCGGCGCGGGCGGCATCCGCGGTGGCCGGCCCGACGCAGATCGCCGGTCGTCCCTGCCCGGGACCCGCCGCAGGCACCGCATGGGCCGAGGTAAAGATCAGCCCCCGCGCCGCGCGCAGGGCCGCCGGGTCGTGGTTCACCCGGACGATCCGCATCAGGGGCGCCACATGAACCCGCAGGCCCTGCGCCTTCAAAACCTCGGCAAAGCGGCTGGCGCCGGGCTCGGGGCGGGTCACCAGCACGACCGGGCCGCTGGGGGCGGACCCGTCGGGGCTAGCGGCGGGCTGCGAGGCGCGGAACACGGCATGGGGCATGGTGCGTGGGACCCTGCAATGATAACCGGCACCTGCGTAGGCCCCTTCCCGTGACGGCACAAGCATGACGCTGACCTTTCTGGGCATCGAGAGCAGCTGCGACGACAGCGCCGCGGCCGTCGTGCGGACGGCCGTCGCGGGCGGTGTGCCCCGCATCCTGTCATCCGTCGTGGCCGGCCAGACGGGGCTGCACGCGGCGTTCGGCGGGATCGTGCCGGAGATCGCGGCACGCGCCCATGCCGAAACGCTCGACCACTGCGTCGAAGCGGCGCTGACCGACGCGGACGTCGGGTTGCGCGACCTCGACGGCATCGCCGTGACTGCCGGGCCCGGGCTGATCGGCGGGGTCATGGCCGGCGTGATGCTGGCCAAGGGGCTGGCGGCCGGAACCGGCCTGCCGCTGGTCGGCGTGAACCACCTCGCCGGCCACGCGCTGACCCCGCGGCTGACCGACGCGGTGGCGTTTCCCTATCTAATGCTGCTCGTGTCGGGCGGGCACTGCCAGTTCCTGCTGGTCCAGGGTCCGGACGCGTTTACCCGGCTGGGCGGCACAATCGACGACGCGCCTGGCGAGGCGTTCGACAAAGTCGCCAAGCTTCTGGGTCTCGGCCAGCCCGGCGGTCCCGCGGTCGAGGCCGAGGCGGCACATGGCGATCCGACCCGCGTTCCCCTGCCGCGTCCCCTGCTGGACAGGGCGGGGTGCGACCTGAGCTTCTCGGGGCTGAAGACGGCGGTGCTGCGGGCCCGCGACACGGCTGTGGTACGCGCGGGGGGGCTGACCCGCGCTGATCGCGCCGACATCTGCGCATCATTCCAGGCGGCCGTGGCCGAGGTGCTGGCCGAAAAGACTCGCCGGGCGCTGGAAGCCGCGCCGGTACCGCTGCTGACGGTCGCCGGCGGGGTGGCGGCGAACGCCACGATCCGCGCGGCCCTGGCGGCGCAGGCCGACACGGCAGGCGTCCGTTTCCTGGCCCCGCCGCTCGCGCTCTGCACGGATAACGGGGCGATAATCGCCTGGGCGGGGATCGAGCGATTCCGGCTGGGCCAGCGCGACGGGATGGATCTGGCGGCCCGGCCGCGCTGGCCGCTGGATCAGGGCGCCGCGCCGATGCTGGGGACGGGAAAACGCGGGGCAAAGGCATGACATCGCATATCTCCATACTCGGGGCAGGGGCCTTTGGTGCTGCCTTGGCGGTTGCGCTTGCAGTGAAGGCCCCGGTGACGCTTTGGGGGCGCAATCTGGGCCGCGATCGGCAGGTCGCGCGCCTGCCCGGTGTGACCCTGCCCGATGCCGTCATCCTGACGGATCGGCTGGATGGCGCGACGCGGGCGTCAACCATCCTGCTGGCGATCCCGGCCCAGGCGATCGGGGCATTCCTGCGCGATCATGCGGATGCGCTGGATGGCCGCAGGCTCGTCAGCTGTGCCAAGGGCATCGACCTCTCGACCGGACAGTCGCCTGCTCGGCTGATCGCCGCCGCCTGTCCCCAGGCGGTGCCCGCGGTGCTGACCGGACCCAGCTTTGCCGCCGACATCGCCGCGGGCCTGCCGACCGCCCTGACCCTGGCCTGCGCCGATTCCGAAGCCGGCGAGGAATTGCAGCACCAGCTGTCCACCCCGACGCTGCGGCTTTACCGGTCGACCGACGTGGCCGGGGCCGAACTGGGCGGCGCGCTGAAGAATGTCGTCGCGATTGCCGCGGGCGCGGCGATCGGCGCGGGTCTGGGCGACAGCGCGCGGGCGGCGATCGTGACCCGGGGATTCGCCGAGATGACCCGGCTTGCGGCGGCGCTGGGCGCACAGCCGGACACCCTGACGGGACTGTCCGGTCTGGGTGACCTGATCCTGACCGCCACGTCGGAACAGTCGCGCAATTTCCGGTTCGGCGTCGCGCTGGGCCGGGGACAGCCCTTCGATCCCGGCGTGACGGTCGAGGGCGCGGCGACGGCCCGCGCCGTTGCAGCGCTCGCTCCCCGCATGCAGGTGGACATGCCGATTTCGACGCTGATCGCCGGGCTTGCCGAGGGCCGGATCGACGTGAGACACGCCATGGACCGGCTGCTCGCCAGACCGTTGAAGGAGGAATGATGCCCCTGTTTGCCGTGATCTGCCGGGACCGACCCGGCAGCCTGCAGATCCGCATGGATACACGAGAGTCCCATCTGGCCTGGCTGCAGTCCGATCAGCCCGGGACGGCAACGGTCCGCATGGCCGGCCCGCTGATCGAGGCGGGCGAGATGCGCGGCTCGCTGATCGTCATCGAGGCGGCCCGCCTGTCCGATGCCGTGGCCTGGGCTGCAGAGGACCCCTACAAGGCGGCCGGACTGTTCGCCTCGGTCGACGTGATCGAGTGGAAGAAGGTGATCGGGTGAACCGCTGGCTGTTCAAGTCGGAACCCGACGTGTTCGGCTGGGACGACCTGGTCGCCAAGGGGAAGGCGGGCGAGGAGTGGGACGGCGTCCGCTCGGTCCAGGCGCGCAACATCATGCGCGAGATGAAGCGCGGCGACCGGGGCTTCTTCTATCATTCGAACACCGGCAAGGCGGTGGTCGGCATCGTCGAGGTGATCGCCGAGGCACATCCGGACTCGACAGCCGAAGATCCGAAATGGGAATGCGTGGACGTGCGCGCCGTGGAACCACTGCCGCGGCCGGTCACCCTGGCCGAGATCAAGGCCGATGCGCGTTTCGCCGACATGGTGCTGGTCCGCAATTCGCGCCTGTCGGTGCAGCCGGTGAGCGCGTCGGAATGGGACATGATCGTCGATCTGGCCGGGCAGGCCGCCGAAGGGGAGTGAAGGAATGGAACTGCTGATCGTGATCATGGCGGCGGTGCTCGCCTGGGTCGTCGGGGCGATCTGGTATCGGCTGACCGACAATGTCTACGCCGATGCCTCGGCCCTGCAGGTCCGCAACATCGGCCACCCGCAGTCCAGATCGGTGGTGCCATATCTTCAGGCCGGCATCGCGCTGGTAGCGGTGGCCGCCATGATGCGCATCCTGTTCGTCCGCGCCGGCATCGACGGGCTGCTGGCGGGCATCGCCTGGGGGGCCGGGCTGGGCGCGTTCATGGTGGCGCCCTGGTTCGTGATCGAGAACACCTATTCCACCCGGCCGTTGATCATGACGCTGGTGGACATGGCCTATGCCGTCATGGCCTGCGCCCTTCTGGGCGCCATCATGGGCGGCGTCTGATCACCCCGGCACCGGCGCCCTCCGCTGCTGCCCCGCACAGCTGAACGACGGTGTTCGGCGGCGGACGCGCGTGCGCGGCTCGGCTTCCGCGCCTGTCCGTTCGACTGGACGCGGCCACAGGCGCTTGCCCTTGCCCGGCACAGTTCTTAAACCCCGGGGCGCAAGCGGAGGTGACATGGCGCGCAAGCCCAGATCAGACGTGGACCGGCCCACGACCAAGCGGGTCGGCGCATTGAAGGCGCTGTGGCCCTTTGTCCGTCCCTATCGCGCCTTGCTGACCGCCGCGCTGGTGGCGCTGGCAATCACCGCGTCGATCAGCCTGATCCTGCCGCTGGCGGTGCGCCGGATCGTCGACGGCTTCGACCAGGGCGCGCAGCTTCTGGACAAGTATTTCGTGGCCGCGCTGGGGATCACTGCGCTGCTCGCCGTGGGCACGGCGCTGCGTTATGCGCTGGTGACCCGGCTGGGCGAACGGGTCGTGGCCGATATCCGCAAGGCGGTGTTCGACCGGGTGATCGGCCTGTCGCCGGCTTTCTACGAGAAGGTGATGACCGGCGAGATCATCAGCCGCATCACCACTGACACCACCCTGATCCTCTCGGTAATCGGCTCGTCGGTCTCCCTGGCCCTGCGCCAGACGCTGGTGGCGATCGGCGGCTTGGGGATGCTGCTGCTGACCTCGGCCAAGCTGACCGGTCTGCTGCTGCTGCTGGTGCCGGTGGTGGTCGTGCCGATCATCGTGCTGGGTCGCCGGCTGCGCGTGCTGGCCCGCCAGAACCAGGACTGGATCGCCACGTCGTCGGGCTCGGCCTCGGAAAGCCTGCTGGCCGCGCAGACGGTCCAGGCCTTCACGCATGAGGACGCCACCCGGGCCGATTTCGCCCAGGTGACCGAGCGGTCCTTCGACGCCGCGCGCCAGCGCATCGCGACGCGGGCCGTCATGACGGCGCTGGTGATCTTTCTGATCTTTGCCGGGGTCACCGGGGTGCTGTGGGTCGGGGCCCGCGACGTCCGCGCCGAGTTGATGACGGTGGGCGAGCTGGTGCAGTTCGTCATCTACGCGGTGATGGTCGCAGGCTCGATCGGCGCGCTGTCCGAGATCTGGGGCGAACTGCAGCGCGCCGCCGGGGCAACCGAACGGCTGGGCGAGCTCCTGGCGACCGATGACAGCATCAGCGATCCTGCCGACCCCGTCCCGCTGCCGCGCCCGGTGCGCGGTCGCATCGACCTGCAGGACGTCACTTTCCATTATCCCGCCCGGCCCGACGTCTCGGCGCTGGAAAATGTCACGCTGAATGTCGCGGCGGGCGAGACCGTGGCCCTGGTCGGCCCCTCGGGTTCCGGCAAGACCACGATCATCCAGCTGATCCAGCGCTTCCGCGATCCCCACGGCGGCAGGGTGCTGATCGACGGGATCGACCTGCGGCAGATGTCACGGCATGATTTCCGCCAGGCCATCGCGCTGGTCCCGCAGGACCCGGTCATCTTCGGCGCGACGGCCCGCGACAACATCCGCTTCGGCCGTCCCGACGCGACTGAGGACGAGATCGTCGCCGCGGCCAAGGCTGCCCATGCCGACGAATTCCTGCGCGCGTTGCCGGACGGCTATGACAGCCAGGTGGGCGAACGCGGGGTCATGCTGTCGGGGGGGCAGAAGCAGCGCATCGCGATTGCCCGCGCGATCCTGCGGGACGCACCGATCCTGCTGTTGGACGAGGCGACCAGCGCGCTGGACTCCGAGTCCGAAAGCCTGGTGCAGGAGGCTGTCGATCGACTGGCCCGCGGCCGAACTACCATCGTGATCGCGCACCGGCTGTCCACGGTCAAACAGGCCGACCGGATCGTCGTCATGGAACATGGCCGCATCGTGCAGCAAGGCACCCATGACGACCTTATCGCGCGAGGTGGGCTATACGCGCGACTGGCGCGGCTGCAATTCACCGACGGTCTGGCGGCCTGATCGGCGCGGCAGCGGGTTGATCACCAGGCGGAAGCGGGCCGTGGAGGGGCGCAGTCTTGCCACGCCATTCCAGCGCGCCAGCACCAACACCGGCAGCAGGTGAGCCGTTCGGTCGAACCGGGCCGCGTCGCGACTGCTGCCCATGCCGCTGTCACGGGTTCCGCCACAGGGCAGCGCCGGCTGTGCCTCCTGCAGCAGCCCGTCGTTGATCGTGACCCCGGCCGCCGCGACGCCGTTCGCGGACCACGGATCATCGGCAAGGTGCCGCCTCGGGCCCGAACACCGCGTGAGGGAGAGCGGTGCAGAACCGGTGCGATCCCCCTTGCGGCCTTGCACGGGTTTTGGCACGGGGGGCGCCATGACGCATGCTGGCCCGGTCACCACCCTTTTCGAACGCGCCGTCCGCGAGGGGCGGATCAAGGACGATCCCGAACAGCGCGACGTTCTGCCGATCCTCGACCGCATCGTGCAGGGCCTTGCCGCGCGGCCGCAGCCGTCCGGCAACGGTGGCGGCTGGCTGGGCCGGCTGTTTGGCGCCGCCGCCCCCACCGCGGCCGCGCCGCGCGGGCTGTACCTGTGGGGCGGGGTCGGGCGCGGCAAGTCGATGCTGATGGACCTGACCATGCAGGCGGCACCGATCGAGGCCAAGCGCCGCGTCCATTTCCACGCCTTCATGCAGGAGGTACAGGCCGGTCTGACCGCCGCACGCCGCACCGGGGCACAGGACGTCGTCCGCCCGGTGGCCGAGCGGATCGCGGCCGAGACACGGCTGCTGTGCTTTGACGAGATGCAGATCACCGACATTGCCGACGCGATGATCGTCGGCCGGTTGTTCCAGCTGCTGTTCGATGCCGGGGTGACGGTGGTCACCACCTCGAACCGGGTGCCCGAGGATCTGTACAAGCACGGGCTGAACCGGCAGCTGTTCCTGCCCTTCATCGCCCTGATCCGGGATCGTCTGGACGTCGTGCACCTGGACAGCATCCGCGACCACCGGCAGGGCCGCCGGACCGGCGACCAGGTCTGGTTCGTGCCCGCGGACGCCGCCGCGCGGCGCGAACTGGACGCGGTATGGGACGATCTGACCGACTGTGCCGATCCGGGGCAGCTGCGGCTTGCCGTCAACGGCCGCATGGTGGTTCTGCCCGGAGGGTGTGACCGGGTCGCCCGTGCGTCCTTCGACGATCTGTGCAGTCGGGCCTTGGGTCCGGCCGATTATCTGGCGATCGCCCAGGCCCTTGACGTCCTGATCATCGACGATATCCCACGGCTGGGCTCGCAGAACTTCGATGCGGCCCGGCGGTTCGTGACGCTGGTCGACACGCTTTACGAGGCCAGGGTCCGGCTGATCGCCAGTGCCGCCGCCGATCCCGAGGAGCTGTACGTCAAGGGCACCGGCAGCTTCGAATTCCAGCGCACCGCCAGCCGCCTGCACGAGATGCGCGACGCGACCTGGGGCAGGGTCGGGGGAATGGCTGCCGGCTGACGTCACCGGCCTCTGCCTGGCCGGTTGCCGCGATTGGGGTCACAGCAGGAAGCAGTCGCTCCCCAGATCGTCGAGGTCGAACCCCGCGATACGCAGCGTCCCCACCCCCAGGTCGATGACGACGGCCCTGCCGGTCAGGGTCGCTGCCGCGCGAACGGCCGACAGGCTGTCGAACGCCACGGACAGGTCGATGACGTCCTGCCCCGGCTGGAAATCCTTGATGACGTCGCGCCCGCCGCCGGCGATGACAAACCGGTCCGCGCCGGCGTCGCCGCGCAGCACGTCGTTGCCGGCACCGCCGCCGCTGCTATCCATCTGGTCGTTGCCGTCCCCGCCAGCAGGGTGTCCCGTGCGGCTTCGCCCCGCAGATGAGCGTGCACTCGCTGCGCCACCCACCCCGCGGGTGCCGCCGGATCGCATGAGAAACAACAAATCTACGGTCTGAAGCTGCCGGCGGTCAGCCGTTCTCGCGCAGGACCAGACCGGCCAGGTACAGCGATCCGCAGATCAGCATCCGCGCGCCCGGGTGGGCCGCAGCAAGCTCCCCGACCGCCCCCATCAGGTCGTCGGCGACCCCGGCGGGCAGCCCGGCCCGCGCCGCGGCGCCGGCGGTTTCGGCCGCCGGGAGGGTGTTCGTCTCGCTCGGAATCGACACCGCCGTCAGGCTGTCCGCGACGCCCGCCATCGGCCGCATGTAGCCCGCGACATCCTTGGTGTTCAGCATGCCGCAGATCAGGTGCACCGGCCGGCGCGGCAGGCCGCGCAGCGTCTCGGCCACCGCATCGGCGCCGGCCGGGTTGTGGCCACCATCCAGCCACAGTTCGCACCCGGATGCCGCCGCCGCCTCGACCAGCGGCCCGCGCGTCAGCCGCTGCATCCGGGCCGGCCACACCGCCCGGGTCATCGCGCCGGCTGCCTCTGCCTGGCCGAAGCCGAGCGCACGCAGCGCGGCAATGGCGGTGCCGGCATTGTCGATCTGGAACGGACCCGTCAACCTTGGCAGGGGCAGGTCCAGCAGGCCACGGTCATCCTGAAAGACCAGGGCGTCGCCCTCGCGGGCCGCTGACCAGTGCTGGCTGTGGATCGACAGCGGGCAGCCAAGCCGCGCGGCCCGCGCCTCGATCACCGCCAGCGCCGCATCGTCCTGGCGGGCGACGACGCAGGGCACGCCCCGCTTCAGTATGCCGGCCTTTTCCCCCGCGATCTGTTCCAGCGTCTCGCCCAGGTACTGGGTATGGTCGATGCTGATCGGGGTGATCACGGTCAGTCGGGGTGTGGCGATCACGTTGGTGGCGTCGAGCCGCCCGCCCAGACCCACCTCGAGCAGCGTGAAGTCGGCCGCGGTTCGTGCAAAGGCGAGGAAGGCGGCTGCTGTGGTCACCTCGAAAAAGGTGATCGGCCGCCCGGCGTTCACCTTCTCGACCTCGGCTAGCAGCTCGGCCAAAAGGTCGTCGGCGATGTCGCCGTCCGGCAGGCGGATGCGTTCGTTGAAGCGTGCCAGATGCGGCGAGGTATAGGCGTGCACCCGCAACCCCGCGGTCTCTAGCCCGGCGCGGATCATCGCCAGGGTCGAGCCCTTGCCGTTGGTGCCGGCGATGTGGATCACCGGCGGAACGGCGGCCTCCGGGTTGCCGAGATTGTCCAGCAGTGCCCGCAGCCGGTCGAGCGACAGGTCGATCATCTTCGGGTGCAGCCGGGTAAGCCGGGCCAGCAGCGCGTCGGCGTCGCGGCTCATGACGCGCCCGTCAGGCGGTGGCCGCGGCGGCCTCATCCTCGGCCGCCAGCGCCGACGGAATGACGCCGGGGGCGGGCAGGTCGCCTGCGATCGGGGCCGATTGCCGGGTCAGCATGCGCAGGATCGAGATCAGTTCCTCGCGCAGCTTGCGGCGGTGGGTCACCCGATCCAGCATCCCGTGTTCCAGCAGGTATTCGGCCCGCTGGAATCCTTCGGGCAGCTTTTCGCGGATCGTCTGTTCGATGACCCGCGGCCCCGCAAAGCAGATCAGCGCGTTCGGTTCGGCGATCTGGACGTCGCCCAGCATCGCATAGGACGCGGTGACCCCGCCGGTGGTCGGATGGGTCAGCACCACCACATAGGGCAGCCGGGCTTCCTTGAGCATCTGCACGGCCACCGTGGTCCGGGGCATCTGCATCAGCGACAGGATCCCTTCCTGCATCCGCGCGCCGCCGGCAGCCGAGAACAGCACCAGCGGGCGGCGCAGCTTGATGGCCCGCTCGGCCGCGGCAATGACGGCGTTCCCGACATACATGCCCATCGAGCCGCCCATGAAGCTGAAATCCTGCGCCGCGGCAACGATCGGGGTCCGCCCCATCTCGCCCTCGGCCACCAGCATCGCTTCCTTTTCGCCGGTCTGCTTCTGCGCGGCCTTCAGGCGCTCGGGGTATTTCTTCTGGTCCTTGAAGTGCAGCGGATCGACGATCGGATCGGGCACCTTGACCTCGACAAAGGCGCCGCCGTCGAACAGCGCAGTGAACCGCGCCCGCGGGCTGATCGCCAGATGGTGGTCGCAACTGGTGCAGACGTTCAGGTTGTCGGCGAGCTCCCGGTGGAACAGCATGGTTCCGCAATCCGGGCACTTGGTCCACAGGTTCTCGGGGACCTCCCGGCGCGAGAACAGCGAGTTGATGCGCGGCCGAACGTAGTTCGAAATCCAGTTCATCCAGACAGGCCTTTCGCGCGGTCGTGCATCGGGTGCGGGTGAGATATGCCGCACTGCCGCGGATTGCAATTCCGGCAGGCTGACGTTAGCTGCCGTGATGCGCGCAGACATTCCGATCCTATTGCATTACGGGGTGACCGTGGCCGCCGTGGTGCGGCTGCTGCTGCGCCCCCGTATCGAACCCGCGGCCCGGCTCGCCTGGGCGCTGGTGATCTTCGTCCTGCCGATCCTTGGCATCGCCGCCTATGTCCTGTTCGGCGAGATCCGGGTCGGCCGCGCCGAGCTGCGGGCCCGGCGCGGCGCCCGCCAGCAGGTCTCGGCGCTGTACGAACAGAGCGCGCCGCCAGCGCCGTCCCTGCCCTATGCCGCGATACCCGTTGCTGAATCCGGTCACGCGGTCGGCGGACTGCCCGTGGTCGGCGGCAACCGGATTTCGCTGCTGGCCGAGGATGACAGTGCCTTCGACCCCGTGATCGCCGCCATCGACGCGGCGGGCGACCACGTCCACCTGCTGTTCTACATCTGGCTGGCCGACGCCTCGGGCGGCCGGGTTGCCGCGGCCGCGATCCGCGCGGCCGAACGGGGTGTCACGGTCCGCGTCATCGTGGACGCGATCGGATCGCGCAGCTTCATGCGGTCACCCTGGTGGGCCCGGATGGTCGAGGCCGGCGTCGAATGCCGGGCGGCGCTGCCCGTGGGCATTCCCATGATGCGCGCGCTGGTGCACAGGCTGGACCTGCGCAACCACCGCAAGATCGTCCTGGTCGACGGCGCGGTCGCGTTTACGGGCAGCCGCAACTGCGCCGACCTGGCATTCCGGCCCAAGCTGCGGTTTTCGCCCTGGATCGACATCCTGGTGCAGGCGCAGGGGCCGGTCGTCCGGCAGATGCAGACCGCCTTCATCGTGGACTGGGTCGACGCCGGGGGTGAGTATCTGCCGCGGCTTCTGGAGGTGCCGGGGGATGAGGCGCGGGGCAGCGTCGCGGCCCAGGTGATACCGACCGGACCCGACCGTCACGGCGGGTCGATGTCGGAATGCCTGTCAACGCTGGTCCATGCGGCACGCGAACGGATCATGATCTGCACGCCCTACTACATCCCCGACGAGGCGCTGGATTCGGCCATTCGGGCGGCGGCCCGGCGCGGCGTCGAGGTGCACATGATCCTGCCGGAGCGCAACGACTCGGTGCTGGTGGCGGCGACGAACCAAGGGTTCTGGCGCGCCCTGCTGGAGGCCGGCGTCCAGCTGCACCTGTTCCGCCCCGGCCTGCTGCACGCCAAGATCGTCACCGTGGACGGGCTGATGGGCATCATCGGCAGCGCCAACCTGGACCGCCGCAGTTTCGAGCTGAACTATGAACTCAACATGTTCCTGTGCGATGCGGACACGATCGCAGCTCTGGACATGCGCCAGCGCAGCTACCTCGATCGGGCCCGTCCCATGACGATCGAGGAAGTCCGCGCCTGGCCCTGGTGGCAGCGGATGCGCAACAACGTGCTGGCCCTGGCGGCACCGCTGCTGTGACCCCCTGCGGGCGCCTGGCTTTGCCGGCGCACCGGGTGCTGCGCCCTTGCCCGACGCCGCGTGCGGCACTATGCCCGGCATGAGCCAGAAGGGGATAGCCGATGCGAAACGCGCGCTTTGACAAGTCGAAACTGCCCAGCCGTCACGTCACCGAGGGGCCGTCGCGGGCCGCGCATCGCAGCTATCTCTACGCCATGGGGATCACCGAGGAAGAGATCCACCAGCCGCTGGTCGGCGTCGCCACCTGCTGGAACGAGGCGGCGCCCTGCAACATCGCGCTGAACCGGCAGGCGCAGGTCGCCAAGATGGGCGTCAAGAAGGGCGGTGGCACGCCGCGGGAATTCACCACCATCACCGTGACCGACGGCATCGCGATGGGGCACGAAGGGATGCGGTCGTCGCTGGCCAGCCGTGACGCCATCGCCGACACGGTCGAACTGACCATGCGCGGCCACTGTTATGACGCGCTGGTGGGCCTGGCCGGGTGCGACAAGTCGCTGCCGGGCATGATGATGGCGATGGTGCGGCTGAACGTGCCGAGCGTCTTCATCTATGGCGGGTCGATCCTGCCGGGCAGGTACAAGGGCCGGGACATCGTCGTGCAGGACATGTTCGAGGCCGCGGGCCAGCACGCGGCCGGCCTGATCTCGGATGCGGAACTGGCGATCATGGAACGGCTGGCCTGCCCGTCGGCGGGGGCCTGCGGCGGACAGTACACGGCGAATACCATGGCCTGCGTGAGCGAGGCGATCGGCCTGGCCCTGATGAATTCGTCCGGCGCACCCGCGCCCTATGAATCGCGCGACATGTTCTGCGACGCGTCGGGCGTGGCGGTGATGAACCTGCTGGAAAAGAACATCCGAGCCCGTGACATCGTCACCCGCAAGAGCCTGGAGAATGCGGCGCGCGTGGTGGCCTGCACCGGCGGGTCCACGAATGCGGGGCTGCACCTGCCTGCCATCGCGCACGAGGCGGGGATCGAGTTCGACCTGTTCGACGTCTGCGACATCTTCCACGACACGCCGTATTTCGTGAATCTGCGTCCCGGCGGGGACTATGTCGCCAAGGACCTGTTCGAGGTGGGCGGCGTGCCCGTGGTGCTGAAGGAACTGGCCAAGGCGGGGCTGCTGCATCTGGACTGCATCACGGCGTCGGGCCGGACCCTTGGCGAGGAGCTGGACGAGATCCGGGGCGAGCCGGACGGCAAGGTCATCCACCCGGTCGAGACGCCGATCACCCGGACCGGCGGGGTCGTCGGGCTGAAAGGCAACCTGGCCCCCGAAGGGGCAATCGTGAAGGTCGCCGGGATGAGCGAGGCGGATCAGGTCTTCAGCGGTCCCGCCCTCGTCTTCGAATGCGAGGAAGACGCGTTCGAGGCGGTGCAGAGCCGCAATTATCAGGAAGGCTGCGTCTTCGTGATCCGCAACGAGGGGCCGGCGGGGGGGCCGGGCATGCGCGAGATGCTGGCGACCACCGCGGCGCTGTCGGGCCAAGGAATGGGCAAGAAGGTGGCGCTGATCACCGACGGTCGCTTCTCGGGCGCGACACGCGGGTTCTGCGTGGGCCATGTGGGGCCGGAATCGGCCCATGGCGGGCCGATCGCGCTGATCCGCAACGGCGACACCATCACCATCGACGCGATCCGCGGCACCATCGACGTGGACCTGTCGGACGAGGAACTGGCGGCGCGCAAGGCCGAGTGGGCCGGTCCGCGCAAGACCGACTACGCCTCGGGTGCGCTGTGGAAATACGCGCAGCTGGTCGGCGGTGCCCGCCTTGGCGCCGTGACCCATCCGGGCGCCAAGGCCGAGACGCACGTCTACATGGACCAGTAGGCGCCATGCGGCCCGATCCGCGCCGGCTGATCGAGCACCTGGACCGTGCCCGGTCCGCCCGGCGCTGGGATCGGCTCACGACGCAGATCGGGTCGATGCCCCTGTCGCGGCTGCGCGGCGTGCTGAACGAGGCGCGGACGCTGCGGACCAGACTGACCGTGATCATCGCCGCGGGCGAGGCGCGGCTGGACTGGGGGCGGCCCGATGCCGCTCCGCCGGACCTGCCCGCCGGCACCGACTGGGGCTGGCGGCCCTTGTGCCTGACCTCCCGTATCAGCCCGGACGGCGTTGCCGCACCGGCCAGCGGCACGAGGCTGGGGTCCGAGGTCGCGGTCTGGCATGACTGCAGCCATCGGGCGCTGATCCTGCGCCAGATCCGGCGTGATCGGGCGGCAGATCGGCCGCCCTTTGCGCTGCAACTGGAAACACTGGGGTTCTCGGGTAGCTTCCTGTCGCTGGCATCGACCTGCCGCCCGGGGCCGTCTAGCCGCCGTCGGGCGGCGAAAAATACCGGTAGCCGCCGGCCTCGTCAAAGCCGAGAGCCCTGTAGAAACCGAGCCCCGCGTCATTCGCGCGCGTGACCGCAAGCGCGATCCGGCCTGCGCCGTGTTCGGCCGCAAAGACGGCGGCGCGGCGCATCAGCCACCCTGCCACACCCATCCGGCGGAAATCCGGGTGCACGGCCATGGCATGGACCATGGCCACCGACCCGCACACCGCCACGAAACCCGCGCCGGCGGCGCGATCCCTGACCCGTCCCAGCAAGGCCGCCTTGGGGTGGACGACCCGCGCCATCGCCGCACGGCGGGCGGGGCCGATCCCCGCCTCGTCCCACAGCTCGCACTGGATCGCCAGCGGCGGCCAGATGGTAAAGGCGGTGACCGGCGGAATGGTCCGGTCGGTCAACAGCTTCACCGGCGCCTGCAGCAGGACGGTCGCATCCCTCGCCTGCCAGCCGCGGCCGATGAGCAAGTCGGACAGATCGAACTGGTGGTCGAAGGCAAGCACCAGCGGCGCGGCGCCCCAGCCATGCTGGACCGCGACGACTTGGTCGACGTCCTGGGCAGTCCAGTTTCCAACGGCACGGGCCGCGTTCAGCCGTCCGCCGCCGCCCTCGCCCCTAGCCACGCGGAACCCGCTTACAGTCCGGTATTCGGCGGCAGGCCAGGTCTGTTCGAAGGCACGGTCCAGGTCAGGATCGATCATCGCGCAGCCCAGCCTGCGGGTCAGCTCGGCCGCCGCCAATGCGACCTGATCCCCGTCCAGACCACGGACGACCAGATTGGTGCCGAAACCGTCGTCATGGCGGAACGGATAGCTGCCCAGCGACAACGTCGGAAAGTCCCGCGCCACCGCGGACAGGTCGTCGGCAACCTCCGACTCAGGGCGCCGCACCTCGATCGACCGGCTGACCGGTGGCCGGCCGATCGGCAGTCGGGGCACCAGCCAGTCGACCATCGCGCGAAACACCGACGGCACCCCGGCCATCACGTGGGTGCCCCCGATCGAGAATCCCGGTGCCGCCGAGACCGCGTTCTCGATCAGCGTGGCACCGATCGGAACCCGGGCCATGCGCAGGCGGCTGGGCGTGATCTCGACGCCCCTCGCGGCCCAACGCTCGGTCATCAGGGCGCGGGCCTGGTCGTTGATTTCGAGCGCCACCCCGAACGCATCCGCCACCGCGTCGGCCGTGATGTCGTCATGGGTGGGCCCGATCCCGCCCGAGGTGAAGACCATGTCCCAGGCCCCGCCCAGGCTGCGGTCCAGCGCCTGAAGCGCCGCGACGATGGCGTCGTGATCGTCCGCGACGACCCGGATCTCGCGCAGGTCGATCCCCACCGAGGTCAGCACCCGGGCCAGGTGGTGCGAGTTGCTGTCCTGGGTGCGCCCCGACAGGATCTCGTCACCGATGACGAGGATGGCGGCGGTCGGATTGTCGGACTGCATGCGCGATCTCCCCAGAGGTGACGCCATAATGCCGCTGTGCGGGTCTGGAACAAGGGCCGGCCGGCGGCTATCTCACATCAAACCGAAAGGACCCGCGATGAACGAAGTGCGCCAGACCCGCGAGAGCATCCGCATCCATGCGCCCGACGATTTCGCCGGCATGCATGTCGCCGGGCAGCTGGCCGCGACCATCCTGGACGAGGTCGGCCCGATGGTGCAGCCTGGCGTCACGACCGGCGCGCTGGACGATTTCATCCGTGCCCGGATCGAGGCCGCCGGTGCCACCAGTGCGACGATCGGTTATCGGGGCTATCAGCACGCCAGCTGCATCAGCGTGAACCACGTCGTGTGCCACGGCATTCCGGGCGACAAGCTGCTGACGAACGGCGACATCCTCAACATCGACGTGACCGTGATCGTCGACGGATGGTACGGCGACACCTCGCGGATGTACGTCGCGGGCACGCCCAGCGTGAAGGCGCGACGGCTGATCGAGGTCACCCACGACAGTCTGATGAAGGGGATCGAGGCGGTGCGTCCCGGGGCGACCTTTGGCGATATCGGCGCAGCGATCCAGCAGCATGCGGAAAGCCACCGGATGTCCGTGGTGCGCGATTTCTGCGGGCACGGTCTGGGCCGGGTGTTCCATGCGCCGCCCAACGTCCTGCATTACGGCAAGCCGCGCACCGGTGCCGTGCTGGAAGAAGGAATGTTCTTCACGATCGAGCCGATGATCAACCTGGGGCGGCCGGAAACCAAGGTGCTGCAGGACGAATGGACGGCAGTGACCCGCGACAAGTCCCTGTCCGCGCAGTTCGAGCACTCGATCGGCGTCACCGCGACCGGGGCAGAGATCTTCACGCTGTCCCCCGCAGGCACCTTCTTCCCGCCGATCGCCACCTGATCGCGCAGGCGTCTCAGGTCCTGTCGCGGGCGATGCGGTCCAGCACCGCCTGGCGTTCCGAGTCGGTCATCGCCGACCATCCCGCGATTTCAGCCAGGCTGCGCCCGCAAGCCAGGCAGATCCGCGACTGCGGGTCGAGGCTGCAGATCTTCAGACACGGGCTCTCGACGGTCATCGTGCCGCTCACGCTGCGCCCAGATGGCGCAGTCGGTCCAGCGCCCCCTGCAGGATGTAGCCGGCGGCAACCTGGTCGATGACTTGGGCCCTTCGGGCGCGCGACGTGTCGGCCTCCAGCAGCGCGCGCTCTGCGGCCATGGTCGACAGCCGTTCGTCCCAGAAGGTGATCGGCAGCGCGGTCAGGCGTTCCAGGTTGCGCGCAAAGGCGCGTGTCGACTGCGCCCGCGGCCCTTCGCTGCCATCCATGTTGCGGGGCAGGCCAAGCACCAGCCCCACGAGCCTGCGATCCGTGGCGATGTCCAGCAGAGCCTGGGCATCGACCGTGAACTTGGTGCGGCGAATGACGGAAAGTGGCGTCGCGACCTGCCGCAGGCCGTCGCTGACGGCGACGCCGATGGTCTTGGTCCCAAGGTCCAGACCGGCCACCGCGCCGGTCCGCGGCAGGACGGCTGCGAAATCCTGCATGTCCGCGCAGATCATCGGACCGCGGCGTCCTCCGCCGCCCGTTCCAGCGCGGCCAGTTCCGCGGCGTCGTCGGCCAGTGCGGTTCGACCCTGGGCCAGCATCGCCCGGGCCTCGGCTGCGTCCCCCTGCACCGACAGCGCGCGGACCAGGCGGCCCCATTCGGCGCCGCTGCCGCCCTGCGTGGTCAGCCGGTCGCGCAGGCCCTGCACCATGCCCGCGATCATCTGGTCACGATCTTCGGCGGACATGTCGGAAGCTGCCGCGACCGCCTCGGCCGAGGGGGCGGGCAAGGCATCCGATCCGACCCGAGCGACGCTGCCGTCTGCGATGGCTGCACCGGATTGCGCCGGGGCAGCGGATCCGACCTCGCCCGACGTCGGGGCAGCCGCAGGCGCATCCCCCGGCTGCGCAGCAGGTTCACCCGTCAGGCCCGCCTGCTCGGCGCCGGTCGTGACGATCGCCAGCGCCTCGGGCCGGTCCGCGAACCGGGTCTGCGCCTCGGCCCAGATTTCCCGGGCGTGGTCGCTGTTGCCCACCACCACCAGCGCGCCGATCAGCCGCGCCCATTCCTCGGGTGTTCCGCCCTGGGTGGCCAGCCGCGTTTCCAGCCGGGTCACCATGTCTCCGATCATCTGCTGGCGTTCGGCGGGCGTCAGGTTCTCGGCCGCGGCGATGGCGGCGGCATCCGGCTCCGGCATCGCCGCACCGCCACCCACCGCGCCCGGCGGCGTGTAGTCCGGCTGCCCGGCCAGCCATGCCAGGTCGACGATGGTGTTGCGGATCGGCGGGATCCAGGGCGCGGACTCGGGGCCCCTGGCCAGCAGGTCCGCCCAGATCGGGAAGGTCCGGTCCGGCCGTCCGTTCTGGGCGTAAAGCAGGCCCTGCATGAAGCGGGCCTGCGCATTCTGCGGGTCCAGCGCCAGCGCCTGGCGCAGCTGCGCCTCGGCCTCGGGCGTCACGACGCCGCCCGCCGCCTCGACCATCAGGGCGGCGAGGCGGGCGTATTCGTCGGCCGGGGCACGATCCCCCAGCGCCTCGACAAGCTTGGTCTGCGCCTCCTTGGCCGCGATCGCGTTGCCCAGGCGGGATTCGTGCTGGGCCAGCAGCGACAGCCCGGTCGGGTCCTGCGGGTTGCGTTCCACGGCGGCACGCAGCTGTTCGATCAGGCGGAGATATTCCGGATCGGGTTCGGGCATCGAGGGGGCGGGCGCGTCGCGTTCCGCCACCTCCTGGCTGGGCCGGCCTTGGTACAATTCGTCGGCCTCGGCTAGCCGGGCCTGCAAGGGGGTATCCGGCAGCCGGGGCGCTCCGAGTTCCAGCGCATAGAGCGCAGCGCCCCCGGCCAGCAGCACGGCCAGCAGTCCCAGTGCGGCCGCCGCCCCGGGCGCGCGTGCAGGGGCGGCGTGGGTTCCGGCCAAGGCCCGGTCGGCGTCCAGGACCTTGCGCCCGATCTCGGTCCGCAGCCGTTCGGCGTCCTCTTCCGACAGCACGCCGCGGGCGCGATCGCGGTCAACCTCGCGCAGCTGGTCGCGATAGACGCGAAGATCGTAGACGGCGGCAGGCTGGGCCACCCGATCCCGGCGCAGGAACGGCAGCGCGATCGCCAGCGCAACGACGGCCACCATGGCCACCACGATGATCCAAAACATCCGCGTCTCCCTGCAGTCCGGGGGGTAGATAGGGGGTTTGGCCGCAAGGGGAAAGGCTCGGGCGGCCAGCAATACGCTGCGGGGTGGGGCGCCGCCCTCACAGCAGGGCCGCGGCGACGGACTGCGACGCAGCGCCGCAGGGTGGCGGCGGACCGGCAGGGGCCCCCTTTCACCTGCCGTCGTCTCGTCGCACAATTGGGCCGAACAATAAACGGTCCGCCATGCCTGCCAGCACATCTGCCGCCGCTCCGTCCGCCCGCAGATCCGGCCGCTATTCCGTCTTTGCCATCGCGCGCGAGGCGATGCGTCTGCACCGCGGGTGGGGACGCGCCTGGGCCAGTCCGGAACCGCGGTCGCGTTACAAGGTGGTCGTGATCGGGGCCGGCGGGCATGGCCTGGCGACGGCCTTCTACCTCGGCAGGAATTTCGGGATCACCGATGTGGCGGTGCTGGAAAAGGGCTGGCTGGGAGGCGGCAACACCGGCCGGAACACGACGATCATCCGCTCGAACTACCTGCAGGACCCGTCGGCGGCGATCTACGACAAGTCGCTGCAGCTCTACGAGACGCTGAGTCAGGACCTGAACTTCAACGTCATGTTCAGCCCGCGCGGCCTGATCATGCTGGCCCAGACCGAACACGAGGTCCGCGGCTACCGGCGAACCGCCAACGCCAACCATCTGCAGGGGGTGGCGACCCGCTGGATCGATCCCGCCGAGATCAAGCGGCTGGTGCCGATCATCAACATCGACGGGCCACGCTATCCGGTACTGGGCGGGCTGTTTCAGGAACGCGGCGGCACGGCGCGGCATGACGCGGTCGCCTGGGGCTATGCGCGGGCCTGCAGCGACATGGGCATGCACATCATCGAGAATTGTGCGGTGACCGGCGTCGACACCGCCGATGGCCGGGTCCGGGCGGTCGACACCAGCCGGGGGCGGATCGAATGCGACAAGCTGGCGATCGTCGTGGCGGGCCATTCCTCGGTCCTCGCCGGGATGGCCGGATTCCGCCTGCCGATCGAAAGCCTCACCCTCCAGGCGCTGGTCAGCGAGCCGATCAAGCCCTGCATGGACGTGGTGGTCATGGCCAACACCGTCCACGGCTACCTGTCGCAATCGGACAAGGGCGAAATGGTGATCGGCGGCGGCACCGACGGGTTCAACAACTACACCCAGCGCGGCAGCTGGCAGCACGTCGAGGAGACGGTCAGGTCGCTGATCGAGACGTTCCCGATGCTGAGCCGGCTGAAGATGTTGCGCCAGTGGGGCGGCATCGTGGACATGACCGGCGACCGGTCCCCGATCCTGTCCACGACCCCGGTCGAGGGTGTCTTCGTCAATTGCGGCTGGGGAACCGGCGGGTTCAAGGCGATCCCCGGATCGGGCTGGGCGATGGCCGATCTGGTCGCCAACGGCCGCCCCGGTCCGCTGGCCGCCGCGTTCGGGCTGAACCGCTTTGCCGAGGGGCGGTTCATCGATGAAAGCGTGGCAGCGGGGGTGGCGCATTGATGCGGAATGGTCCCGACCGACAGGCGGGGGAGCCGCCGCTTGCACCCGGCGTTCTGCCGCTGTGCGAGGACTGACCGATGCTGACCTTGACCTGCCCCTATTGCCACGTCGCTGCCGAGGAAACCGAACTTGCGCCGGGGGGCGAGGCGCATCTGACGCGGCACGGCCCTGGATCGACTGATGAGGCGTTCGAGGCGTATCTGTTCGGACGCCGCAATCCCAAGGGGGTGCATTTCGAGCGCTGGCGCCACCTGTACGGCTGCGGCAGGTGGTTCCTGGCGGCCCGCGACACGATGACGCTGCAGGTGTTCGGCACCTACCCGGCGCAGTCCAAGTACCCGCCCCGCCACATCGTCGACGCGATCCGCGCTGCGCGTCCCGGCTGGGCGCCCGATTGGGACGAGACGTCCGGCGACAGCGCGCCCGGAGTCGGAAACGATCCGGCCCCGAATCCCACACCGACACGAGACAGCTTCGTATGACCGGCAAGCAGCCCTTTCGCCTGCCGACTGGCGGGCGCCTGATCGACCGGTCGAAACCCATAGGTTTTCGCTTCGACGGGCGGCAGATGCAGGGGCTTGCGGGCGACACGCTGGCGTCGGCGCTGCTGGCCGGCGGGCAGATGCTGATGGGGCGCAGCTTCAAGTATCATCGCCCGCGCGGTCCGCTGGCGTCCGGGGTCGAGGAGCCGAACGCTTTGGTGGGTCTGGGGCAGGGCGGCCGGTTCGAGCCGAACCAGCGGGCGACGACGACCCCGCTGATACAGGGCGTGGTGGCAACCAGCCAGAACGCGTGGCCCGGCCTGACTCGCGACGTCGGCGCGATCAACGACGCGCTGTGGCGATTCCTGCCGGCGGGATTCTATTACAAGACCTTCATCCATCCGCGCGCGGCGTGGATGCGGCTGTTCGAGCCGGTGATCCGCCGGGCTGCGGGCTTGGGCCGTGCGCCCGAACTGCCCGACCCTGACCGTTACGAACAGGCCTATGGTTTTGCCGATGTGGTCGTGGTCGGCGGCGGCATTGCCGGCCTGAACGCCGCACGCGCGGCCGCGCAGGCGGGCGGGCGGGTCATCGTGCTGGAACAGACCGGCCACTGGGGCGGCCGAACCCCCGTCGATCACCCCGACGGCCAGGCTGCGATCGACCGGGTCGTGCAGGCGCTGCGGACCATGTCCAACGTGACCTTGCGCCGCAATACCATGGCGACGGGACTTTACGATCACGGCTATCTGCTCGCGCGCGAGGCGCTGGCCGATCACGACCCGAACGCCGGCCTGCCACGGCAGCGGCTGTGGCGCATCCGCGCCGGACGGATCATCACCGCCACCGGGGCGCTGGAACGGCCGCTGGCATTCGCCGGCAATGACGTTCCGGGGGTGATGCTGGCCGGGGCGGTGCGCGACTACCTGGTCGATCATGCCGTCGCGCCCGGACGACGCATCGCCGTGGTGACGAACAACGACGATGCCTATCGCACCGCACTTGCGGCGCTGGACGCGGGGCTGGAGGTGCCGGCGATCCTGGACGCCCGGCCCGCGGCCGACGGCACCCTGCCACAGGCGGCGCGGGCGCGCGGCATCCGGGTCGAAACAGGCACCGGCATTGCCCGGGTGCTGGGCCGCATGCGGGTGAACGGGCTGCAGTTCTGTGCCCAGCAGGGCGAAGGACAGCCGCTGGGCGTGATCGACTGCGACGTGATTGCCATGTCCGGCGGCTGGTCGCCGGTCGTGCATCTGTGGAGCCATTGCGGCGGCAAGCTGCGCTGGGACCCGGCAACCGCCTTGTTCGCGCCCGATCCCGACCGCCCCCCGACCGGCGCGGACGGAGAGGGGAACGTGACCGCGGTCGGGGCGGCGGCGGGCGACCTGCGGGTGGCCGACCTGACCGGCGCCGTGGCCGAGGATTCGATCCTGCCGGTCTGGATCGTGCCGGCCAACGCGACCCGCAAGGCCCGGTTCAAGATGTGGCTGGATTACCAGAACGACGTGAAGGTGTCCGACGTCGAGCTGGCCGGCCGCGAAGGCTATCGCTCGGTCGAGCATGCCAAGCGCTATACCACGCTGGGGATGGCCACTGACCAAGGCAAGGTCAGCAACATCAACGGGCTGGCGGTGCTTTCCGACACGCTGGATCAACCCATCGCGGCAACCGGAACCACGACGTTCCGGCCCCCCTATGCGCCGCTGACGCTGGGCACCATCGCGGCCGAGGCGCGGGGCCCGCTGTTCCAGCCGCTGCGCAGGACGCCGATGCACCGGTGGCACGAGGCGCAGGGCGCGCAGTGGGAGCCGGTCGGCCTGTGGCGGCGGCCCTATTGCTATCCGCGCGGGGCCGAAAACCGCGGCGACGCGGTGAACCGGGAAATCCTGGCGGTCCGGGGCGGGGTCGGAACCCTGGACGCATCGACCCTGGGCAAGATCCTGGTCAAGGGGCCTGACGCCGGCCGCTTTCTGGACATGATCTACACCAACATGATGTCGACCCTGCCGGTCGGCAAATGCCGCTACGGGCTGATCTGTTCGGAAAACGGTTTCCTGGTCGATGACGGCGTGGTCGCCCGGCTGTCCGACGACAGCTGGCTGTGCCACACGACGACCGGCGGGGCCGAGCGCATCCACGCCCACATGGAGGACTGGCTGCAGTGCGAATGGTGGGACTGGCAGGTCCATACCGCCAACATCACCGAACAATACGCGCAGATCGCCATCGCCGGACCCCGGGCCCGGGCGGTTCTCGACCGGCTCGGGGGCATGGACCTGACGGCCGGGACCCTGCCGTTCATGGGCTGGGCGGACGGGTTGCTGGCCGGCATTCCGGTCCGCGTCTATCGGATCAGCTTTTCGGGCGAGCTGTCCTTCGAGCTTGCCTGCCCGGCGGGGCAGGGGCTGGCCTTATGGGAAGCGATCCACCAGGCCGGCGCCGATTTCGGGATCACCCCTTACGGGACCGAGGCGATGCACGTGATGCGGGCCGAGAAGGGCTTCATCATGATCGGGGACGAGACCGACGGCACGGTAATCCCGCAGGATCTGGGCCTGAACTGGGCGATCAGCCGGAAAAAGCCTGACTACATCGGCAAGCGGGCGCAGGAACGCAGCTTCATGACCAGTCCTGACCGGTGGAAGCTGGTGGGGCTGGACAGCATCGACGGCCGGGTTCTGCCGGACGGGGCCTATGCGGTGGCGGACGGCACCAACGCGACCGGGCAGCGCAATACCCAGGGACGCATCACCTCGACCTACCACTCGCCCACGCTGGGCCGGCCGATCGCGATGGGGCTGGTGCATCGCGGACCCGACCGCATGGGCGAGGTGCTGGAATTCGCGGTCCCGGGCGACAGCTTCACCGCGCGGATCGTCGACCCGGTGTTCTATGACCGCGAAGGGACCCGCGCCAATGGCTGACATGCGACCGCTGGCCGTGATCACCGAGGCGACCGGGCTGGGAATGGTCCTGATCCGCGCCGATCTGGCGCGGGCCGGCGATGCGATCGCCGAGGCGGCCGGCCTGCCGGTCCCGGACGTCACCCGCTTTACCGCGGATGCCGGGCGCTGGCTGGGCTGGATGGCGCCCGACGAATTGCTGCTGGTGCTGCCGGGCGCCGATCTCACCGCCACCCTCGCGGCGCTGACCGATGCGCTGGCGACGGAACATGCGCTGGTTCAGGATGTCAGCGACATGCGCTGTGTCTTCGACCTGGCCGGGCGCAAGCCCGCGCAGGTGCTGGCCAAGCTGTGTCCCGTCGATCCGAATGCGCTGCCCGCCGACGGTTTGCGTCGCACGCGGGCCGCGCAGGTCGCCTGCGCCCTGTGGCGTCGGGAGGGTTCCGGGGGGCACGGCAACGCGGCCGGCGAGGTGTGGCGGATCGTGGCGTTCCGATCGGTGCGCGACTATCTGGCCGGGATCTTGGCAACCGCTGCCGCGCCGGGCACCGACCTGGATCCGCGCTGAGCGGGACCGCCGGCCCTGGGTTTCCGCCGGGGTTGTAGCCTCAGCCCTCGGCCTCGGCCCGGATATGGGCGACCGCGCCGGTCAGCCCGGTCGCGGGCACGCCGCGCAGCATCTCGGTCCCGACCACGAAGGTCGGCGTGCCCATGACCCGCATCCGCTCGGCAAGCTGCGCGTTCTCGCGGATCTCGGCGCTGACCTCCTCGGTGTTCATGCGGTTGATCAGCGGCTCCGCCTCCAGCCCCAGATCCGTGGCCAGTGCCGACAGCGACTCCATCGTCACCGGGCCGCGCAGGGTCATCAGGCGGTCATGCACCGTCTTGTACATGTCCATGCCGGCGGTCTGCTTGACGGCGATCGCAAAGCGGGACGCCAGGTCGCTTTCCTGCCCGAGGATCGGAAATTCCTTGAGGACGAAGCGGATGTTGCCGTCCTCCTTCACCAGCGTCTCGACCTCCTCGTAGACGCGCCGGCAGACGCTGCAGCGGTAGTCGACGAACTCGACCATGGTCAGGTCGCCATCGGGGTTGCCGCCCACCCAGGAATGTCCGTCATCGAAGATCGCCTCCTGGTTGGCGGCGATCATGGCGCGGTCGTTCTCGACCTCTTCGCTGAGCCGCCGCTCCTCCAGGCTGTTCACCGCCTCGATCAGAACCTCGGGGTTGGCCATGATATAGTCGCGGACCGCCTGCCCGAAGGCCTGGCTTTCCGACTCGCTCATGTTGGCGGGATCGAAGGCCGCGGCCGGCAGGCTCGACAGCGGCAGGGCGGTCGCAGCCAGCAGGGCGGCGGTCAGCAGGCGGGTCATGGCGGGTCCTTTCACGGCAACGCGCGGACCTTGGCCCGGCCCGTGCACAGGCGCAACCCAACAGCTGCGTGAGCTTGACCCGCGCGGGGCGCGCGGGCGACAAGCGGCCCGCACACTCGGGAAGGGCAGGCAGATGCGACGATCCACGCGCGGTCAGGTCGATCCGTTCATCGTCATGGACGTGATGGAGGCCGCGCGCGCGGCCGAGGCCGCCGGTCGCCACATCATCCACATGGAGGTCGGCCAGCCCTCGGTCGGCGCCCCGCAGGCTGCCCGGGACGCGCTGGCGGCGGCGCTGGACCAGCCGCTGGGCTATACGGTGGCGCTGGGCCTGCCGGCCCTGCGGCAGGGGATCGCCGATCTGTATCGTCGCTGGTACGGGGTCGATCTGGACCCGGGGCGGGTGGTCGTCACGGCGGGATCGTCCGGCGCGTTCATCCTGGCCTTTGCGGCGCTGTTCGACGCCGGCGACCGGGTCGCGCTGGGCGAGCCGGGTTATCCCAGCTATCGGCAGATCCTGCGGGCGATGTCCGTGGATCCCGTACCGATGCCGACCGCGCCCGAGAACCGCTATCAGCCGGTGTCTGCCGACATTCCGGACGACGTCCAGGGGATCATCCTGGCCTCGCCCGGCAACCCGTCCGGGACGATGCTGGGGCGCGACCAGCTGCAGGCGCTTGCGCAGGCCGCTACCGTGCGCGATGCGGCGCTGATCTCGGACGAGATCTATCACGGGCTGAGCTACGGGGCGCGGGCGGTCAGCGCGCTGGAGGTCACCGATGACGTCGTGGTGGTCAACAGCTTCTCGAAATATTTCGGCATGACCGGGTGGCGGATCGGCTGGATGGTGGTGCCGCCCGACCTGGTCCGGACGATCGAGCGGATTGCCCAGAACATGTTCATCTGCCCGCCCCACGCCAGCCAGATCGCCGCGCTCGCCGCGCTGGATGTGACGGCCGAGGCCGAGGCGAACCTGGCCGTCTATGCCGCGAACCGGCAACTGATGCTGGATCGCCTGCCGCGGATCGGGCTCGACCGCATCGCGCCGCCGGACGGGGCGTTCTACATCTATGCCGACGTGTCGGAACTGACCGACGACAGCCGCGCGCTGGCGGCGGAGATCCTGGACCGGGCCGGGGTGGCGGTCACCCCGGGGCTGGATTTCGACCCGGTGCGGGGCGGACGGACGCTGCGCCTGTCCTATGCCCGGGCCACTGTGGAAATCGAAGAGGGTCTGGACCGGCTGTCCCGGTTCATGGCCGGCAGATGATGCCGCAGGAGACGTGGCGCCGGGACGCAGCCCGCTGGCACAGGGGCGATCTCCTTCCCACCATCGCTGCCTTTGCACTCGTCCTGCTCCTAGCCTTGCTCGGCGGGGCGGGCCCGCTGCGCGCGCAGACGGCCAGCACGAACGGGCCCGCAGCGGGCGGGGTGGCGCAGTTCAACCCGTCGCAGTCATGGGTCGCGGCCGAGGGCTATGACACGGGCAAACCCCGCCCCCTGACGATGCGGCTGGCGGTCGGGGCTCGGTCGCCCTGGCGTGCCTATCTTCTCGACGGCCCGCCGCGTCTCGTCGTCGAGGTGCAGGGGCTGGGGCTGCCGCCGAGCGACGCCGCGGCGCTGCCCGGCGCGGAGCTGATCCCCGCCCTGCGCTGGGGACCCGGCCTGCCCGGATGGGGGCGGATCGTGGCCGAACTGCCCGGACCCTATGCGCTGGAGCGCCCCACCATCACCGGCGCCGGCGCACGACAGGGCTCGCAGCGCGGGTCGGCCGCGATCGAGCTGGCGCTGCGCCCGGTGGCGGCCGACGACTTCGCGCCGCGCCGCGACCGTCTGGGTGCGTTGCACGGGCTGCCCGAGCCTGCGGCTGTCGCACCGTCGAACGGCCCCCACGCCCGGCTGCGGGTTGTGATCGACCCCGGACATGGGGGCATCGATCCGGGCGCGCAGGTCGGGACGGTGACCGAGGCGGCGCTGATGCTGGGCTTTGCGACCGAGCTCGCCGGGGCCATGCGCGCCGCAGGAATGGATGCCCGCCTGACCCGCGGCGACAACCGGTTCATCCCCCTGGACCGGCGCGCCTCGGCGGCGCGGCGGGTGCAGGCGGATCTGTTCATCTCGCTGCACGCCGACATGCTGCCCCGCGGGCAGGCGGCGGGCGCCACCATCTATGTCTGGAACCCGGAGTCGAACGACCGGGCCGCACGGGAACTGGCCTCGCGGCATGACCGCGACGACGTGCTGGCGGGCGTCGACCTGGAGGGCAGCGACGACCAGATCACCCGGGCCCTGATCGACCTGGCGCGCGGCGGCACCCAGCCCCGCAGCGAGGCGCTGGCCGCGCATCTGTCGCGCGAACTGGCGCTGTCGGACATCGGGATGCACCGCCGCCCGGTCCAGGGCGCGGCATTTTCGGTGCTGAAGTCACCCGACATTCCGTCGGTGCTGATCGAGCTGGGATTCCTGTCCGACCCGCTCGATCGGGCCAATCTGATCAACCCCGCCTGGCGGGCCAGGATGGCCGCGGCGATGGTTCGGGCGGTCGCCAATTGGCAGGCGGAGGACGCCGGCCGGCCCCCCTTGCGGGGCGCCATGCCGCAGGGCGAAGCGCTGCCCTGACACAAGGTTGTTTTGACGGCTCGCCCCGTCGCGTCTATAGAGACGCCCTGTTTCTCGCTCCACGGGCTTTCGGTGCTGCGTTTCATCCTGTCCTTCTTCGGTGCAATCTTTTCATGGTTCGTCACCGGGCTGGTGTTCGTTGCGCTGATCCTGGGCGGCGTGCTGTGGATGTACGGCCGCGACCTGCCCAGCCATGAACAGCTGGCGAGCTACGCCCCCAAGACGATCAGCCGGATCTATTCGCGCGAGGGGCGGCTGATCGACGAATTTGCGCAGGAACGCCGCCTGTTCCAGCCGATCGAGGAAATCCCGGATCTGGTCAAGCAGGCCTTCATCTCGGCTGAGGACAAGAATTTTTACGCCCATGGCGGGTTCGACCCGCGCGGCATGGCCGGTGCCGTCGTGCAGGCGGTGCGGTCCGGTGGCGAAAACGTGCGCGGCGCGTCCACGATCACCCAGCAGGTGATGAAGAACTTTCTGCTGTCGTCCGACCGCAGCGTCGAACGCAAGGGCAAGGAACTGATCCTGGCGACCCGGCTGGAACAGACCCTGTCCAAGGACAAGATCCTCGAACTGTACCTGAACGAGATCTTCCTGGGTCAGAACAGCTACGGGGTCGCGGCGGCGGCGCAGACCTATTTCAACAAGCAGCTGGACCGGCTCGCCCCGCACGAGGCGGCGATGCTGGCCGCGATGCCGCAGGCGCCGTCCCGATCGGTCGTCAACGACAAGCAGCGGATCCTGGAACGGCGCAGCTACGTGCTGCGCGAGATGTGGCAGAACGGCTTCATCGACGAGGCGACGTTCCGCAGCGAGGACGCGATGCCGCTGCGTACCGTGCAGAATGGCGATTTTCCGGCTTTCCGCGAGCAGCTGCCGCCGCGCGACTACTTCACGGACGAGATCCGGCGGCAGCTGAGCCGCGAGTTCGGAGAAGAGGAATTCTTTACCGGCGGGCTGGCGATCCGCGCCACGGTCGATCCGCAACTGCAGCAGATCGCCGCCAAGTCCCTGCAGGACGCCCTCGAGAAGTATGACCGCAATCTGGGGCTGTGGCGCGGCACCGGCGCCACGGTCCCGGTCGAGTTGCTGGACGAGCCCGCCACGTGGCGCCCCGCCCTGGCAGCGGCCGAGGTGCCCCGCGACATCGACGGATGGTATCCCGCGGTGGTGCTGGAGATCGGCGAATCCGACGCCCGGATCGGCATCGAGGGGATCGAGGATGACGCGGACGGGCACTGGATCCCGGCGCGTGACGTGCAATGGGCCCGCAAGCTGATGCCCGGCACCGAAAGGGCCCCGCAGGCCCGGGTTGCAGGCGACCTGCTGGAGCGCGGCGACGTCGTGCTGGTGCGCGAGATGACCAGCGACGAAACCGGCGAATTCATCCGCTGGACGCTGCGCCAGGTGCCGCTGGTCCAAGGCGGGTTCATGGCGATGGACGTGAACAGCGGCCGGGTGGTCGCGATGCAGGGCGGGTTTTCCTATGAATCCTCCGGGTTCAACCGGGCCACGCAGGCCCAGCGGCAGCCGGGATCGTCCTTCAAGCCGTTCGTCTATGCGGCGGCGCTCGACAACAACTACACCCCGGCCACGATCGTCGCGGACGAACCGATCACCGTGAACACCCCGCAGGGTCTGTGGACGCCCAAGAACGCCAGCGGGACGTTCTATGGCCCGGCGCCGCTGCGCACCGGCATCGAACAGTCCCGCAACCTGATGACCATCCGCATCGCCCAGGACATCGGGATGGAGACGGTCGCCAAATATGCCGAGCGCTTCGGCGTCTACGACCGTCTGTCGCCGTTCCTGGCGAACAGCCTGGGTTCGCAGGAAAGCACCCTGTTCAAGATGGTGGCAGCCTACGCAATGTTCGCCAATGGCGGCGAGCGGGTGGAGCCGACGCTGGTCGACAGGGTGCAGGACCGGTTCGGCCGGACCATCTATCGCCACGACAACCGGGTCTGCGAGACCTGCGGCCAGCCGGCGCTGGCCCCCGGCGTCGGACCGCGGATCACCTCGGACCGGGAACGGGTGATGGACGCGGTGACCGCCTACCAGCTGACCTCGATGCTGGAAGGCGTGGTCAAGCGCGGATCGGGCAAGGGCGTCAGCCTGCCGGTGCCCGTGGCGGGCAAGACGGGGACCACCAACGATGCCAAGGACGTGTGGTTCATCGGCTATACCTCGAACCTGGTGGCAGGGTGCTACCTGGGCTATGACACGCCGCGCTCCCTGGGGCGGGATGCCTATGGCGGAACGCTGTGCGTGCCGGTGTTCAACGCCTTCATGCGGCAGGCGGTCAAGGAATATGGCGGGACCGATTTCAAGGTTCCGCCCGGCGGGCATTTCGTCAACATCGACCGCCATTCCGGCGCGATCCTGGGGCCGGGGGCAAGCGGCCCGAACGTGATCGCCGAATATTTCCGGGACGGCACCGACCCGAGCTGGTCGTCCATATCTCGGGTCGTGGATGGCGGCTTCCAGCGCGTCGATCCCGACAAGCTGCCCAAGGTCGCGCGCGACAACGAGCCGGCGCGGTCGGTCACCACCTCGACCGGCCGCAAGAAGGTGATCCCCAAGAAGGCCAGCACCGCGACGATATCGTCGGGCGGGCTGTACTGACGCCGGCTGCCAGCCAGCGGGGCGGGGCCGCTTGCCCATGCCGCGCCTGCCCTGTATCACGCGGACCTTGACCGATCCGCCCCGCAGATCAGCCGCCGAGGGACCGCCATGCGTGCCGAAACCCAGAACTCCATCGATGCCATCCGCAAGTCGCTGAGGCTGCTCGCCCAGCGGATGGACTGGGACACCGCGCCGCACCGGCTGGAAGAAATGAACGCGATGATCGAGGATGGCGATCTGTGGTCCGATCCCACGCGCGCGCAGAAGCTGATGCGCGACCGGCAGATGCTGTCGGACGCCGTCGCGACCTATCAGCGCCTGTCGTCGGATCTGGAGGCGAATGCCGAGATGGTCGAACTGGCCGAGGCAGAGGGCGACCCCGATCTGGTCGCCGAGGCCGAGGCGAACCTGAAGGCGATCGCCGAGGAGGCCGCGCAGAAGGAACTGGAGGCGCTGCTGAACGGCGAGGCCGACGGCAACGACACGTTCCTGGAGATCAACGCGGGCGCCGGCGGGACCGAAAGCTGCGACTGGGCCGCGATGCTGGCGCGGATGTATGTCCGCTGGGCCGAGAAGAAGGGCTATACCGTCGAGCTGCAGTCCGAGACCGCGGGTGAAGAGGCCGGGATCCGCAGCGCCGCCTACAAGATTTCCGGGCCGAACGCCTATGGCTGGCTGAAGTCGGAATCGGGTGTGCACCGGCTGGTGCGGATCAGCCCCTACGATTCGGCCGCGCGGCGGCACACCTCGTTCAGCTCGGTCTGGGTCTATCCGGTGGTCGACGAGAACATCGAGATCGACATCCCCGCCAGCGACATCCGCATCGACACCTATCGGTCGTCCGGCGCCGGCGGGCAGCATGTGAACACCACCGACTCGGCGGTGCGGATCACCCACCTGCCGACCAACATCGTGGTGACCAGTTCCATGAAATCGCAGCACCAGAACCGCGAGGCGGCGATGAATGCGCTGCGGGCGCGGCTGTACCAGATGGAGCTGGACAAGCGGAACGCCGCGATCAACGCCGCCCATGACGCAAAGGGCGACGCCGGTTGGGGCAACCAGATCCGCAGCTACGTCCTGCAGCCATACCAGATGGTCAAGGACCTGCGCACCGGGGTCGAGACCAGCGACACCCAAGGCGTGCTGGACGGCGACCTGGACCCGTTCATGGCGGCGACGCTGGCCTTGGACGTCGCCGGCAAGAGCCGGGCCGAGGCCAATATCAGCGACTGACCAGCGGGAGCGCCGTTGCACGTTGCCGTTCGGGGCGCTCCCAGGACGTGCGCGAAATCGTGCGATGTTCATGCAGTTTTCATGCAGTTTTCACGATCCGTTCCGCTGCACGCCGCGCGGCCGGTCCGTGTCGGGCGGCTGGCGCAACGTTCGCTGCCCGGTTCCCCGAACAACCTGCGGGTGATATGGGCGAGGCCGCGGGGACAAGCGGAGAAGGTCGATGGCGAAACCGGTCAACCTGGCCCTGCAGGGCGGCGGCGCGCACGGGGCATTTTCCTGGGGGGTGCTGGACCGGCTGCTGGAGGGCGACGAGATCGACATCGCCGGGATCAGCGGCACCTCGGCCGGGGCGCTGAACGGGGCCGCGATCAAGGCCGGGATGGCCGCCGCCGACGGGTGGCAGGGGCGATTGCTGGCGCGCGAGAACCTGGCGCATGTCTGGACCAATGTCGCGCAGCTCAGCGACAACCGCGTGGTGCGCTGGATGTCCAGCCTGATGCCGATGCCGCGCGGCCTGCAGCGCTGGGCCGAGATGGTGTCGCCGGTCGCCTGGCTCGAGGGGCTGAACCGGATCGTCAGCCCGTATGATTACGGCCCGTTCTACGTCAACCCGCTGGCCCGTGTGATCCGGGAGATGCCGCATCCCGGCATGGACGCGTCCGGCGGGCCGCAGTTCTTCGTCACGGCGACCAACGTGCGGACCGGCCGGGTCCACATCTTTTCCGGGCCGCAGGTCACGCCCGACGCGATCATGGCGTCGGCCTGCCTGCCCACCCTGTTCAAGGCGGTCGAGATTGTCGATCCGGCGACCGGCCGCGCCGAGGCGTACTGGGACGGGGGCTATTCCGGCAATCCGGCGCTGTATCCGCTGTTCGGCACCGACCTGCCGCGGGACATCGTGATCGTCGCGATCAACCCGACCGAGCGCGAGGACGTGCCCCGCACCCCGGTCCAGATCCAGGACCGGATCAACGAGGTCAGCTTCAATTCCTCGCTGCAGCGCGAATTGCGGGCCATCCAGTTCGTCAAGCGGCTGACCGCCGAGGGGCGGCTGGCCGGGCGGAACATGAAGGAGCCGCTGATCCACATGATCGCGGATGACGCGCTGATGACCCAGCTGGGGGCGCGCACCAAGGTGCTGCCGGGGCCCGGGCTGGTCCGCCGGATGTTCGAGGCCGGGCGCGCGGCGGCCGAGCTGTTCGTCGCGACCGACCTGCAGCAGGTTGGCGTACGGGACACCGTCGACCTGCCGCGGCTGTACGGCTGAGCGGCTGCCGCAGGGCGGTGACCGCTTCCTGCCGCCCGGCTACGGCGGGTCGGCGGGGGCAGAGGACGGATAGACCAGCCCGCCCGATATGATCAGCTTGGCCGCATCCTCGACCCCCATCTCGAGATAGGTCAGGTCCAGCTCGGGCACATACAGCAGGAACCCCGAGGTGGGGTTGGGGGTGGTCGGCACGAACACTGCCATGATCCGGTTGTCCGGGGTTCCCAGGGCGGCGATCTCGCCCTTGGCCGGGCCGGCGACGAAGCCCACCCCCCACACGCCCTTGCGCGGGTATTCCACGAGGCAGGCGTTGTCGAATTTCTCGTCCCCTTGGCTGAGCAGGGTTTCCGAGATCTGCTTGAGCCCGCCATAGACGCTGCGCACGATCGGCACCCGGTCCAGAAGCCGTTCGCCACTGCGGATCAGCGACCGGCCGATGAACCCCTTGGCGATCCAGCCGACGATGACGGTGAACAGCAGGAAGATGATGACCCCGACCCCGCGCGGGTTCACCCCCAGCCAGGTTTCGGGGTGCCAGCGCATCGGCACCATCGGCAGCACCCAGCTGTCCATCCAGCCGGTCAGCGACCAGAACAGCCAGACCGTCAGCGCGATCGGCAGCATCACCGCCAGCCCGGTCAGGAACGAGGCGCGCAGCGTGCCGAGCTGGGTGCGTCGCGGCCCGCGCGGGCGGCGGCGCGGGCTCAACGGCGGGATGTCGTCCGAGGTTCGCATGTCGCGTGCAGCTTGTCCGGACGCGGCGCGGGGTCAAGCCCCGGCAGCAGCGATCCGGGCCGCCAGTCGCGCATTCGACAGGACCAGCGCGATGTTGGCGTCCAGCGACCGGCCGGCGGTCAGGGCAAAGATGCGGTCCAGCAGGAACGGCGTCACCGCCTTGGCCGCGATGCCCTGCGCCGCCGCCTCGGCCAGCGCTTGGTCGACCAGCGGCATGATCTGGTCGCGCGGGATTTCCGCCTCGGCCGGGATCGGGTTCACCACCAGCTGGCCCCCGGGCAGGCCGAGGGCGCGGCGCATCCGGGCGGCGGCCGCGATCTGCGCCGGGTCGTCCAGCCGCAGCGGCGCGGGCAGGCCGGACTCCCGGCTCCAGAACGCGGGCAGGTCGTCCTGGCCCACCGCGATCACCGGCACCCCCAGGGTTTCCAGCAATTCGAGGGTGCGCGGCAGGTCGAGGATCGCCTTGGCCCCGGCCGACACGACCGTCACCGCGGTCTGGGCCAGCTCGTAAAGGTCCGCCGACACGTCCATGGTCTGCTCGACGCCGCGATGCACCCCGCCAATGCCGCCGGTGGCGAACACCCGGATGCCGGCACGGGCGGCGCAGATCATGGTGGCGGCGACGGTGGTCGCCCCGGTGCCGCCGGTGGCGATGCAGACGGCCAGGTCGGCGCGGCTGAGCTTCATCACGTCGTCGCCCGGGCGGCCGGCCAGATCGTCCAGCGCGGCGTCGTCCAGGCCGATGCGGATCTGCCCGTCGATCACCGCGATGGTGGCGGGCACCGCGCCTGCGTCGCGCACGGCTGCTTCCACGTCGCGGGCCATCTGCAGGTTCTGCGGATAGGGCATGCCATGGGTGATGATCGTCGATTCCAGCGCCACGACCGCCCGGCCCGCGTCCAGCGCGGCGCGGACGTCACGGGTGAAGACCAGCGGCAGCGGCGGCAGGTCGGGCTGGGGAACATGCGGATCGGTCATGTCGGCGCTCCGGTGAGGGCGGGGGCAGGTCTGGCGGCGTCACAACTGGCGACGTGGGCGGCTGCGGCGGCCACTGCGGCCTGCGGTGCAGTGACCGGGTCGGCGCAGCCGCGTTCAGCCATCAAATGCGCCGCGAGGAAGCAGTCGGCCGGGCCGGTGACCCGAGCCCCGGGAACAGCGGGCGGGGTGGCGGTCAGCACCCGGTCCGGCGCGTGCGCGGCGGGGTCACCCAATCCGCAGCATCCGGTGTTTCTTGCGCCCGATCGACACCTTGATGCCGTCGCCTACCTGGCTCGGGGTCAGGGTCTGCTGGGGGTCGGTCACCGGCTCGTTGTCCAGCCGCAGCCCGCCCTCGGCGATCAGCCGCTTGGCTTCCTTGCCCGAGGCGGTCAGCCCGGACTGGACCAGCGCCTGCTGCACGGTCAGCGTGCCGTCGGCAAAGGCGGTGGCGGGCAGCCGCGCCTCTTCCAGGTCGCCGCCGCTGCCGCCCTGTTCGAACACCTCTCGCGCCGTCGCCTCGGCCCGGGCGGCGGCGTCGGCCCCGTGCAACAGGGTGGTGACGGCGTTGGCCAGGATCACCTTGGCCGCGTTGATCTCGGCCCCCTGCAGGGCGCCGAGGCGGTCGCATTCCTCGACCGGCAGCTCGGTGTAGAGCTTCAGGAACCGGCCGACATCCGCGTCGGTGCTGTTGCGCCAGAACTGCCAGAACTCGAACGGCGACAGGATCTCGGCCGACAGCCACACGGCGCCGCCCTGGCTCTTGCCCATCTTGCGGCCGTCGCTGGTGGTCAGCAGCGGCGAGGTCAGGCCCCACAGCTCTGCGTCGTCGACCCGGCGGCCCAGGTCGATGCCGTTGACGATGTTGCCCCACTGGTCCGATCCGCCCATCTGCAGCCGGCAGCCGTAGCGGCGATACAGTTCGGTGAAATCGTAGGCCTGCAGGATCATGTAGTTGAATTCCAGGAACGACAGGCTCTGTTCCCGGTCCAGCCGCGACTTGACGCTTTCGAAGCTGAGCATCCGGTTGACCGAGAAATGCCGGCCGATGTCGCGCAGGAAGTCGAGGTACCTGAGGTCGTCCAGCCACTCGGCGTTGTTGACCATCGTGGCCTCGGTCGGGCCGTCGCCATAGGACAGATAGCTGGCAAAGACCCGCTGCATGCCGGCGATGTTGGCGTCGATCTGGGCCGGCGACAGCAGCGGCCGTTCGCTTTCGCGGAATGACGGGTCGCCCACCTTGGTGGTGCCGCCGCCCATCAGGGTGATCGGGCGGTTGCCGGTCTTCTGCCACCAGCGCAGCATCATGATGTTCAGCAGGTGGCCCACATGCAGCGACGGCGCGGTCGCGTCATAGCCGATATAGGCGGTGACCGGACCCTGGATCAGCGCCTCGTCCAGGGCCTGCAGATCGGTGCAGTCGGCCAGGTAGCCGCGCTGGATCATGATGCCCAGGAACTCGGATTTCGGGCGATAGGTCATCGGCATTTTCCTTCTGTCCCGGTGGCTATACAGGGGGGGCGACGCGAGGAAAAGCGGCCGGGGGCGGGTGACGATGCTGGCGCTGGGGATGATGTCGGGCACCTCGCTGGACGGGGTGGACGCGGCGCTGGTCGACACCGACGGCGAGACGATTGCCGGGTTCGGCCCGGGCGGATACCGCCCCTATTCCGGGAACGAGTCCGGCGTGCTGCACGCGGCGCTGGGCGGCTGGCCCGACGAGCCGGGGGTGGAGGCGGCGGCCGACCTGACCGTGGCCGCCCATGCGGCGCTGGCCGCGTCCTTCCCGCAGGCGCAGGTGATCGGGTTCCACGGCCAGACCCTGGCCCATGACCCCGGCGGGCGCGGCACCCACCAGGCCGGCGCGGGCTGGCGGCTGGCGCGGCGGACCGGGCGGCGCGTCGTGTGGGATTTCCGGACCGAGGACGTGCGGCGGGGCGGGCAGGGGGCGCCGCTGGCGCCGTTCTTTCACCATGCGCTGGCGAGGTGGGCGGTGGCGCAGGGGCGGATGGACGCAGCGCCTGTGGCGTTCCTGAACCTGGGCGGGGTCGGCAACCTGACCTGGACCGATCCGCGCATCGAGCTGCCGCAGGATGCCTGCCTGGCGTTCGACACCGGCCCCGCGAACGCGCCGCTGAACGACCTGATGCGGGCCCGGTCCGGCGCGGCGCGGGACGAGGACGGGGCGCTGGCCGCGCGGGGGCAGCCGGACCGGGCGGTTCTGGAGAGGTTCCTGCGCGCGGACTTCTTTGACCGGCGGCCGCCCAAGTCGCTGGATCGGGACGGCTGGGCCGGGCTGGTCGCCGATGTCGCGGGGCTGGCCGATGCGGACGCGGCGGCAACCCTGACCCATGCCGCGGCGGCCGCGGTCGCGGACGGACTGCGCTGGCTGCCGGCGCGGCCGGCCGTGCTGCTGGTCTGCGGCGGCGGCCGGCACAACCCGACGATGATGGCGGCGCTGGCGGCGCGGACCGGCCTGCCGGTGCGGCCGGTCGAGGCGGTCGGGCTGGACGGCGACCTGCTGGAGGCGCAGGCCTTCGGGTGGCTGGCGGTGCGGGTGCTGCGCGGGCTGCCGACCTCGGCGCCGGGCACCACCGGCGCCCCGGCGCCGGTCTGCGGCGGGCGGATCAGCCCGCCGCGCTGAGCGGCCGGACGACCTTTGTTCAACCCGTCGGGAACGCGGGGCGTGTGTCGCGAGTTGCAGCTTCGACGCGGGTGGCCGGTGCTGCCCGACGAACGTGAAAGGACAAGTCCATGAAAGCTCTGCTTCTTGCTGCTACCTCGTCGCTGGCGCTGACCGGCTTTGCATTCGCCCAGACGGCGACCACCACCACCACGACCGACACCGACACGCCGGTCGAGAACGCCGCCGAAAGCGCGGCCGAGGGCGTGGGGGATGCGGCGCAGGCGACCGGCGACGTCATGGAAGATGCGGCCGACGGCGCCGAGGACGCGCTGGATTCGGCCGGCGACACTGTGGACGAGTCGGTGACCACCTCGCCCGAAGATGCCGCCGAGGATGCGGCCGACGCGGCCGAAGGTGCGGCCGATCGGGCCGAGGGCGCGACCGACGCCGCGGTGACGGCCGGCACCGACGATGCCGAGGCCGAGACGACCACCGACACCACGGTGACCACCACCGACGGCGCCGCGCCTGCCGCCGACGCGACCACGACGACCACCACCGACGTGACGACTGACACCACCACCACCGAGGCGGACACCGCGGCCGACGTGACCACCACCGACGTGACCACCACCACGGACACCGAGACCACCGACACCGAGACCACGACCACCGTGGTTCCGACCGACGGTTCGGCTTCGGTCGTCGGCGAAGCCGAGCAGCGCGCCGACGTGGCAGCGGCCCCGGTCGCGGCGCCCGACGTGGATGCGCCGGTGCTGAGCGCCGACAATCCCGGCATGCTGGGTTCCGCCATCATGAACCGCCGGATCTTCACCACCAACCAGCCGTCCACGACGGAATGGGCCTCGACCGCCGACCTGACGGAGCGCCCGGCCGAATGGACCGACATCGCCAAGGTCGACGACCTGGTGTTCGACGCGTCGGGCAACCTGGTGGGTTACATCGCCGACATCGGCGGGTTCCTGGGGATCGGTGCCAAGCAGGTCCTGCTGGGCAAGAACGCGCTGAACCTGGTCCGGATCAATGACGACATGTTCTACGCGACCAACTACACCCGCGAAGAGTTGGAAGCGCTGCCGGACTTCGACACCGCGACCGTCATCCGGTAATCGGTTGGGAAGAATTTGAAGTAGAGGGGGCGCGGTGATCCGCGCCCCTTCGCATTTCGGGGGAACGATTCCATCCCTGACCCGTTGGACCCCCGAAGGTCCTCACCCGAACGACGGGCCTGTACTGATCCAATAGAAGAGGTATTTCCATGCTGAAGCAATTGCTTGGGACGGCTGCCGTTCTGTCCTTCGTTGCATCGGGCGCGTTCGCGCAGGCGACCGCCCCGGCGGATGGCACCGCTGCCGATCCCGCGACTGCGGATGTGGCCGCGCCCGGCGCCACCGCCACGACCGACGCGGCGGCGACCGACACCACCGCGACCACCGACGTTACCGCGACCACCGATGTGACCGCGACCGACACCGAGGCCACCGAGACCACCGAAGCGGATGCCACGGCGGGTGCGACCAGCACGATGGGCGTCGCCGGCGGCGGTCAGGTCGTCGTCGAGCAGGAAGAGCCGACGGTGAATGTCGAGGTGCCCCAGCCCGAGGTCAGCGTGCGCCAGGCTTCCCCGGAAGTGACGGTGGAACAGCCCGAGCCGACGGTGACGGTCACCCAGGCCCCGCCGCAGGTGAATGTCGAGCAGTGCGCCCCGACCATCACCGTGACGCAGGCGGAGCCGACCGTTCAGGTCAACATCCCGCAGCCGATCGTGTCGGTGTCGCTGCCCGACCCGGAAGTCACGATCGCCGACGCGCAGCCGATCGTCACGGTCGACACGCCCGAGCCCACCGTCCGGTTCATCAACCCCGAGCCGCAGGTGGCGATCGAAAGCGCCGAAGCCGAGGTCAACGTGACCGAGGCCGAGCCGCAGGTGAACGTCGCCCGGGCCGAATCCGCCCAGGTGGAAATCCGGCAGAACGAAGCCGCCGTTACCGTCGAGGAAACCGGCGAGGCGCAGGTCAGCGTGACCGAGGCCGAGCCGACCGTCAACGTGACCGAGGCGGGCGAGGCCCAGGTGGATGTCCAGACGCAGGAACCTGTGGTGGACGTGCAGGGTCAGACCGACACGGCGATGCCCGCGGCCGACACTGCGGCGACGACCGAAGCCGCGGCTGATGCCGAGGTCGATGCCGACGCTGATCCCGCGGCGGTCGTCGTGACCCCCGTGATGGCTACCGACGTCGTCGTCCGCGAAGGCTATGCAGCTGTGCCGGCTGGCGAAGTCACGGCCGAGGAACTGCAGGGCGCCCCGGTCTATGCGGCCGGCGACGAGCAGATCGGCGACATCAACGACGTCGTCGTGAGCGCGTCGGGTGACGTCGAGCAGGTCGTGGTCGGTGTCGGCGGCTTCCTGGGGATCGGTGAGCGCGACGTCGCCTACCCGTTCGACCAGGTGTCGCTGCAGCGCCGCGAGGACGGGTCGGACCTGCGTGCCTATGTCGGCACCACCGCCGACCAGGTCCAGAACCTGCCGGAATACGAAGCCGCCGAGTGACGGCTGCCCGGTAATCCGGCGCGCCACACGGCGCGGATGAGAAGACCAAGGGACCCCGCCGCGTGCGGGGTCTTTTGCGTTTCGGGCGGCCGCGCAGCGTGAACTTCCCGCCGGGCACGTTTCTTGGCGGGGCCGCCGCAATCCGCTTGACGCCCGGTTCCCCGCTGCGTAAACCCCCGGCACTCCGGCTGGCGTCGGAGGTGGTCTGCGGTTGTAGCTCAGTTGGTTAGAGTACCGGCCTGTCACGCCGGGGGTCGCGGGTTCGAGCCCCGTCAACCGCGCCACCACCTCATGCCAGTCGCGTCGATGCGCGGTTGTAGCTCAGTTGGTTAGAGTACCGGCCTGTCACGCCGGGGGTCGCGGGTTCGAGCCCCGTCAACCGCGCCATCCACCACTGCACCTTAACAGTCACCACCTTCCACAATCACCGTATTTCCAATGGCCCGGGTCTTTTCAACCGGGACCATATGCCTATGGTGAACCCCACGAGGGATGAGGATCAGCGATGTCGGGCGAGATCGATTTTGGCGGCATGATGCACCGGGCGATGCTGGGGCTGATCGCCGACGTCCTGCAGGGTGTCGCGGAAAACGGGCTGCCGGGCGAGCATCATTTCTTCATCACCTTCGACACCCGGGACGAGGGCGTGCAGATGGCCGACTGGCTGCGCGAGCGCTATCCCGAGGAGATGACCATCGTCATCCAGCACTGGTTCGAGAACCTGGAGGTCCGGGACGACGCGTTCACGATCACCCTGAACTTCGGCAACACGCCCGAACCGATGGTCATCCCGTTCGACGCGATCCGCACCTTTGTCGACCCGTCGGTCGAGTTCGGCCTGCGCTTCGAGACGCAGGAATCGGACGACGATGACGAGGACGGGCCCGAGGAAGCGCCCGAGGCTGCTGCCGCGGCCGAGGCCGAAAGCCCGCCGCCCGAGGGCGGGGCAGAGGTCGTCAGCCTGGACAAGTGGCGGAAATAGCCCGCCCACCGGACGAGTCACCCGGGCCCGTTCCCGGTCCTGCCGGACGCCGGTCGATTGCCAATTTCCGGGCGGGGACCTAGAACGCGGGAAACCGCGCACGAGGGGACCTGCCATGACCGACACCCGCACCGAAACCGACAGCTTCGGCCCGCTCGAGGTGCCGGCTGACAAGTACTGGGGCGCTCAGACCCAGCGCTCGATCCAGAACTTCCCGATCGGGTGGGAGCGTCAGCCCGTCGTGATCATCCGGGCCCTGGGCGTGATCAAGCAGGCCGCCGCGCAGGTGAACATGGCGACCGGCAAGCTGGACCGGCGCCTGGGCGAGGCGATGGTGCAGGCCGCATCCGAGGTCGTGGCCGGCCGCTTTGACGACAACTTTCCGCTGGTCGTCTGGCAGACCGGGTCGGGCACCCAGTCGAACATGAACGCCAACGAGGTGATCTCGAACCGGGCCATCGAGATCCTAGGCGGCGAGATGGGCAGCAAGACGCCCGTCCACCCGAACGATCACGTCAACATGGGCCAGTCGTCCAACGACACCTTCCCGACCGCGATGCACGTGGCGATCGGGATGATGGCGCGCGACACGCTGCTGCCCGGGCTGGACAAGCTGGCCGCCGCGCTGGAGGCGAAGAGCCACGAGTTCCGCGACATCATCAAGATCGGCCGGACCCATACGCAGGACGCGACGCCGCTGACGCTGGGGCAGGAATTTTCCGGCTACGCCCATCAGGTCCGCATGGGGATCGAGCGGGTGCGGCTGTGCCTGCCGCAGATCTACGAACTGGCGCAGGGCGGCACCGCCGTTGGCACCGGGCTGAACACGAAAAAGGGCTGGGATACCGCCATCGCGGCCGAGATCGCGCAGATCACCGACCTGCCGTTCGTCACCGCGCCCAACAAGTTCGAGGCGCTGGCCGCCCATGACGCGATGGTGTTCTTTTCCGGCGCGCTGAAGACGGTGGCGGCCAGCCTGTTCAAGATCGCCAACGACCTGCGGCTGCTGGGGTCGGGCCCGCGGTCCGGGCTGGGCGAGCTGATCCTGCCCGAGAACGAGCCGGGGTCGTCGATCATGCCTGGCAAGGTCAACCCGACCCAGGCCGAGGCGCTGACCATGGTCTGCGCGCATGTGATGGGCAACGACGCGGCGGTCGGGTTCGCCGGAAGCCAGGGCCATTTCGAGCTGAACGTCTATAACCCGATGATGTCCTACAACGTGCTGCAATCCATGCAGCTGCTGGGCGACGCGGCCGGGTCGTTCACTGACAACATGGTGGTGGGAACGCAGGCGAACACCGCGCGGATCGAAAAACTGATGAAGGAAAGCCTGATGCTGGTGACGGCGCTCGCCCCCACCATCGGCTATGACAACGCCACCAAGGTCGCCAAGACGGCACACAGGAACGGCACCACCCTGCGCGAGGAGGCGGTGCGCCTGGGCCTGGTGTCCGAGGAGGAGTTCGACCGCGTGGTCCGGCCCGAACTGATGATCGGGCCCGAGGACTGAGAGGCGGAGCGCGGTCGGGCGCAATGGCCGAGATCGTCAACCTGAGGCAGGCCCGCAAGGCCGCACAGCGGGACGCGAAGCGAAAGGCAGGCGACGAGAATGCCGCCCGCCATGGTCTGACACCCGCCGAACGCCGCGCGCAGCAGGTCGAGGCCGAGCGTGCCGCCCGGCATCTGGACCGGCATCGACGCGATCCGGCGACGGACGGTGACTCGGGTGACGGCTGACCCCGGCGGGGCGGGGGTGTCCCTGCCGCCGCTGACCCGACCGGTGAAGCGGTCGGTGACGCTGGATGGACATCCGACCTCGGTCAGCCTGGAGGATGCGTTCTGGACGGCGCTGCAGGACGAATCGCGGCGCCGGGGAATGACGCCGGCGCAGCTGATCTCGACCATCGACCATGCCCGCCCGCCCGAGGTGGGGCTGGCGACCGCGCTGCGGCTGTTCGTGCTGGCGCAGGCGCAGCTTGCACCGGTCCGCCCCCCCGACTAGAACACCGCGCACACCAGACACGCCCGTTCCACGAAGGACCGAACCATGGCAGGCCATTCCAAATGGGCCAACATTCAGCATCGCAAGGGCAAGCAGGACAAGCTGCGGTCCAAGCTGTTTTCCAAGCTGGCCAAGGAAATCACCGTCGCCGCCAAGATGGGCGACCCCGACCCTGAAAAGAACCCGCGGCTGCGTCTGGCCGTCAAGGAAGCCAAGGCCAATTCCGTCCCCAAGGACGTGATCGACCGCGCCATCAAGAAGTCGCAGGGCGGGGACGCGGAAAGCTATGACGAGATCCGCTACGAAGGCTATGGCCCGAATGGCGTTGCCATCATCGTCGAGGCGATGACCGACAACCGCAACCGCACCGCGTCGAACGTGCGGTCCTATTTCACCAAGAACGGCGGCGATCTGGGCCAGACCGGCAGCGTCGCGTTCATGTTCGACCGGGTGGGCGAGATCACCTATCCCGCCTCGGCCGGCGATGCGGACACGGTGATGATGGCGGCGCTGGAGGCGGGGGCCGAGGATGTCGAATCCGGCGAGGACGGCCACTGGATCTATTGCGCGGACACGGACCTGAACGACGTGTCGGCGGCGCTGGAGTCCAGTCTGGGCGAATCCGAGTCGGCCAAGCTGATCTGGAAGCCGCAGGCCCCGGCCGACGTCGACGATCTGGAAACCGCGCAGAAGCTGATGAAGCTGATCGAGACGCTCGAGGATGATGACGACGTCCAGAACGTCACCGCCAATTTCGACCTGACCGAAGAGGTGGCGGCCCAACTGGGCTGACGCCGCAGCGGGTCACCGCTCGGGCGGGGTCCAGTCGCTGGGCACGTCGCGCCGGGCAAGACGCAGCGCCAGGCCGGCGATCACGCCGACGCCGATCGCCACCGTCAGGTCGGCGAGCACCGTCAGCAGCAAGGTGAGCACCAGCAGCACCTGATCCGACCGCCGCCCGGCCAGCCGGGCCGGCCAGCGATGCGGCTCGGTCATGTTCCAGGCCGTCAGCATGAGCAACCCCGCCAGCGCCGGCATCGCCAGCCCGCCGGCCAGCGGCGCCGCGACCATCATCACCAGCAGCACGACCAGCGCATGGATCAGGCCGGCGACCGGGGTCCGGCCCCCGGCGCGGACGTTCGTCGCGGTGCGGGCGATGGCGCCGGTGGCGGGCAGCCCGCCGAACAGCGCCGATCCGATATTGGCCCAGCCCTGCGCCATCACCTCCGCGTTCGGGCGGTGGCTGCCGCCGATCATCCGGTCGGCGACCAGCGCCGACAGCAGCGACTCGATCCCCGCCAGGAACGCGATGACGAAGGCCGAGGGCAGAAGCTCGACCACCCGCGCCCAGCTGATGGCGGGCAGGCCGGGCATCGGCAGCCGGTCGGGCAGGGCGCCGAAGCGCGACCCGATCGTGTCGACGTCCAGCCCCAGCGTCAGCGCCGCCAGCGAGGTGGCGCCCACCGCAACGATCAGCCCCGGAAAGCGCGGAAACATGTGGCGCAGCAGGATCACACCGATGATCGTCCCCAGCCCGATCGCCAGCGCCGCGGCGCTGACACCACCCCGCGCGGCCCACAGGGCGCCGAGCTTGGGGATGAACTCTGCCGGGACATGGTCCATCCGCAACCCGAGCAGATCCGGCAGCTGGCTCGCCGCGATGATGATGCCGATCCCGATCGTGAACCCGTCGATGACCGGCTCGGGGACATAGGCGACCAGACCGCCCGCGCGCAGCACTCCCGCCGCCAGCAGGATCAGGCCCGCCATCAGCGTCGCCAGCACAAGCCCGTCGACGCCGTAGGCCGCGACCACGCCCGCGACCACCACGATGAACGCCCCGGTCGGCCCGCCGATCTGCACCCGGCTGCCCCCCAGCGCCGAGATCAGGAACCCACCGACGATCGCGGTCACCAGCCCCACCCCCGGCGGCACGCCCGAGGCGATGGCGATCGCCAGGCTCAGCGGGATGGCGACCATCGCCACCGTGATGCCGGCCAGCGTGTCGGCCATCAGGTCGGTGGCCCGATAGCCGGGCAGGGTGGACAGCAATTTGGGTTTCATCGACAAGGCCTCCGATGTGCGGCAGCTTTGCGCCGCGTCGGGGGCGCTGCAATGACAATTTCGGCCGCGGCGTCTTTGGGCTCGGGGCTTGCCGGGCTGGGAACCGGGCTATCGCTGATCGCGGCGATCGGCGCGCAGAACGCCTTCGTGCTGAAACAGGGGCTGCTGCGGCAGCATGTCCTGGCCGTGTGCCTGTTCTGCGCGGCGTCGGACGCCGTGCTGATCGCCGCGGGCGTCGCCGGTGCAGGCGCGCTTGCGAGCGGCGCGCCGTGGCTGCTGTCGGCCATGCGCTGGGGTGGCGCCGCGTTCCTGATCCTGTACGGCGCCCGATCCGCGCGGGCCGCCTGGCGTGGGGGCGAGACGCTGCAAGAGGCGGGTGCGGCAGCCCCGTCGCTGGCCGCCACCCTCGCCACCATCGCGGCGCTGACCTGGCTGAACCCGCATGTGTGGCTGGACACCGTCGTGCTGCTGGGGGCGGTATCGGCGACCCAGCCGGACCGCTTGGCCTTTGCGCTGGGCGGGATCAGCGGCTCGGTGCTGTTCTTCTTCGCCTTGGGCTATGGGGCGCGGCTGCTGGCGCCGCTGTTCGCCCGTCCGGTCGCCTGGCGCCTGCTGGACGCCGCGGTGGCGCTGGTGATGTGGGCCATCGCGGCCACATTGATCCTGACAGGGTAGCCCGGGCGCTTGCAACCCGGCGGCGGCCGGCGCAACAGGGCGCCATGGTCTCGGTCCCCATTCCCCTGAACGGCATGCCGCGTGCGCATCTGGCCGGCATCGCCTGGATGCTGTTCACCGGGGTCTGCTTCGTCGCGGTGAACGCCATCGTGCGATGGATCGGGTCGGATCTGCCGGCAGCGGAGTCGGCGTTCATCCGGTTTGCCTTCGGCCTGCTGTTCCTGGTGGCGCCGCTGCGGACCGCCCTGCGGGGCGGGTTTCCCCGGCCGGTCTGGGGCATGTTCCTGTTGCGCGGGGCGCTGCATGTCTGCGCGGTGCTGCTGTGGTTCTTTGCCATGGCCCGCATCACCGTGGCCGAGGTCACGGCGATCGGCTTTCTCAACCCGGTCATCGTCACGGCCGGCGCGGCGCTGTTCCTGGGCGAGCGGCTGGGCTGGCGGCGGATGGTCGCGATCGGGATGGCGCTGGTCGGGGCAGTGGTGGTGCTGCGGCCGGGGCTGCGGGAACTGCAGGCCGGTCATCTGGCCCAGCTGAGCGCGGCCTGCTTCTTCGGTGTCTCGTACCTGATCGCCAAGCGCCTGTCGGCGGTGGCGCCCGCCTCCGCAGTGGTGGCGATGATGTCGATGACGGTGGCGATCGGACTGGCGCCGCTGGCGGCGGCGGTCTGGGTGCCGCCGAGCGCCGCGCAGGTCGTGGCCCTGGCCGCGACCGCGATGTTCGCCACGCTGGGCCACTACGCGATGACCCGTGCCTTTGCCGCGGCGCCCCTGACCGTCACCCAGCCCTTCGTGTTCGTGCAACTGGTCTGGGCAAGCCTGCTGGGGATCGCGGTGTTCCACGAACCGCTGGACCCCTGGGTGCTGGTGGGCGGCGGGGTGATGATCGCCGCGGTCACCTGGATCACCTGGCGGGAATCGCAACTGCGCGCCTGACCGGCTCGCACGCCGGCTGCGCGACCGGTGCCGTGCGGCTGGCGCCAGGATCGGCCAGCCTGGCCAGAACGCCGGCCCGGGTCACCCGGCCACCGCCCTGCACAGGCAGCGTCTCGACCCGGCTCAGCGCCGCCATGACGTCGCGGGCCGCCATGTCCCGGGGCAGCGGCCGTCCCGGCGCATGGCCCGGTTCGGCCAGATCCGCCGCGGTCAGGATGGCCAGCGGGTTCATGTGGGCCACGAAGTCGCGGACATAGCTGTTCGCAGGATGGTGGATGATGTCGCGTGCGGTGCCGACCTGAACGATCCGCCCGCCCTCCATCAGCGCGATGCGGCTGCCCAGCTTGAACGCCTCGTCCAGGTCGTGGCTGACGAAGATGATGGTTCGCTGCTTGCGACCCTGCAGGTCCAGCAGATCATCCTGCAGCCGGGTGCGGATCAGCGGGTCGAGGGCCGAGAACGGCTCGTCCATCAGCAGGATCGGCGCCTCGGTCGCAAAGGCGCGGGCCAGCCCCACGCGCTGTTGCATGCCGCCCGACAGGTCGCCCACCCGCCGCTCGGCCCAGTCCGACAGGCCGACCAGCTTCAGCTGCGCGTCCACCTGCCGGCGCCGCTGCGCCCGGGATTGCCCGGCCAGTTCCAGCCCCAGCCCGACATTCTCGCGCACGCTGCGCCATGGCAGCAGGCCGAATTGCTGGAACACCATGGCCACGTGCTTCAGCCGCAGGTCGCGCAACAGCCGCCGGTCGGCATGGGTGACGTCGACCATGCCCGCGTCGGTGCGGACCTGGACGCGGCCGCGCACCACGGGGTTGAGCCCGTTCACGGCGCGCAGCAGCGTGGATTTTCCGGACCCGGACAGCCCCATCAGCACCAGCGTCTCGCCCTGCATGACAGTCAGGGAACAGTCGTGCACCCCCAGCGTCTGCCCGGTTTCCTCGCGGATCTCGCCGCGGTCCAGCCCCTGGTCCATCAGCGGCAGGGCGGCCGCAGGCCGATCCCCGAAGACGACCGAGACGCGGTCGAAGACGACGGCCTCGGTCATTTCGACCGCTCCAGGCTCAGCACCCGGTCGAGGATGATCGCCACCACGACGATCACGATTCCCGATTCGAACCCCAGCGCGGTGTTCACGGAATTGAGCGCCCGGACCACCGGGACGCCCAGCCCGGACGCCCCGACCAGCGCGGCGATGACGACCATCGACAGCGACAGCATGATGGTCTGGTTCAGCCCGGCCATGATCTGCGGCATCGCGCTGGGCAGCTCGACCTTCCACAGCAGCTGGTGCCGGGTGGCGCCGAAGGCGCGGGCCGCCTCGATCAGCGGGGTGGGGGTCGACACGATCCCCAGATGGGTCAGCCGGATCGGGGCGGGCAGGACAAAGATCACCGTGGCGATCAGCCCGGGCACCATGCCGATCCCGAAGAACACGATGGCGGGGATCAGATAGACGAAGCTCGGCAGCGTCTGCATCAGGTCCAGCACCGGCTGCATGACCCGGTACAGCCGCGGCCGATGCGCCGCCGCGATCCCGATGGGAACGCCGACCGCCATGCAGACCAGCCCGGCGGCCAGCACCAGGGTCAGCGACTGCATGGTCTCGTCCCAGTAGCCCTGGTTCAGGATGAACAGGAACCCCGCCCCGGTCAGCGCGCACATGGCGACGCTGCGCCGGGTCAGCCACGTCAGCGCCACCGCCAGTGCCGTGAACAGCAGCGGATGCGGCAGGTCCAGCGCCGCCTGGATGCCGCCGATCAGCGAGTCGAGGGCCGTGGCCGCCGCGTCGAACAGCGGCGCCCCGTGACCCTTCAGCCAGTCGAAGGCCAGCTTGGCGGTGTGCCCGACGGGGATCTTGTGATCGGTCAGCAGGTCTGTCAGCGGCTCCATCGGGCGGGGATCACTCGTTCAGCGCGGTGGTCAGCGCCGCCGCGGCATCGCCGCCATCGACCGTCGTCACCCCCTGCAGCCAGGGCTGCGCCGCGTCCGGGTTGCCCTGCAGCCATTCGCGCGCCGCGGCCGAGGGCTCCTGCCCGTCGGTCAGGATCTTTCCCATGACCTCGTTTTCCATCTCCAGGGTGAATTCGAGGTTCTGCAGGAACCGGCCGACATTCGGGCATTCCTCGACATAGCCGGCGCGGGTGTTCGTGCGCACTTCGGCCCCACCCAGATCGGGGCCGAAGATCTCGTCGCCGCCGGTCAGGTAGGTCATCTCGAACTGTGCGTTCATCGGGTGCGGCTCCCACCCCAGGAACACGATCGGGTCGCCCGTGCGGACCGCGCGCTCGACCTGGGCCAGCATCCCCTGTTCGGACGACTCCACCACCTCGAACGAACCCAGGCCGAACTTGTCCTGGGCAACCATGTCCAGCAGCAGCCGGTTGCCGTCGTTGCCCGGCTCGATCCCGTAGATCTTGCCGTCCAGCGCGTCCGCCTGCGCCGCGATCGCGGCAAAGTCGGTGATGCCCAGGTCGGCGCCCGCCTTGTTCGTCGCCAGCGTGTATTTCGCCCCGGTGAGATTGGTGCGCACGGTGTCAACGGTACCGGCGTCGCGATACGGGGCGATATCCGCCTCCATCGTGGGCATCCAGTTGCCAAGGAACACGTCCACGTCGCCCGTCGACAGCGCTGTGTAGGTCACCGGAAGGGACAGGACCTTGGTTTCGGTCTCGTATCCGAGCGCCTCGAGCACCGTCGTGGTGAGGGCGGTGGTGGCGGTGATGTCGCTCCACCCCACGTCGGCGAGGGTGACGGTGTGGCAGGCTTCCGGCTCGGAAGCGGCGGGCTCCGTCTGGGCACGGGCGGGCAGGGCGCCGAGCGTCGTTGCTGCGGTGGTCATCAGCAGCGCCACGGTCAGTGCAGAGCGGTAGGTCATCGATGGCCCGATCTTTTCTTGATTGACGAGTCAATAAAACGGGCCTAGACGGAATCGGTAGGCTACACCTGCCGGAGGTTTCGTCATGCCCAAGGTCGGCGTCGAACCTATCCGAAAGGCTGCGCTGATCAACGCCACAATTGATGCCGTCGGTCGCACCGGCTCGCTGGACGTGACCGTTGCACAGATCGCGCGCGAGGCGGGAATGTCGTCTGCGCTGGCGCACCACTACTTCGGATCCAAGGACCACATCTTTCTGGCCGCCATGCGTCACATCCTCTCACGCTTTGGTGAAGCGGTAAGGACGGCATTGCAGGATGCGGCGACGCCGCGCGAACGGGTCGAGGCGATCGTGCGCGAAAGCTTCGCCGGCGGCAATTTCGACCAGCGGACGGTATCGGCCTGGCTGAAATTCTATGCTCTGGCGTTGACAGATCCCCAGGCCGCGCGCCTGCTGCGGGTCTATCACCGGCGGATGCAGTCCAACCTGATTCACGCCCTGCGCCCCTTGGTGGGCGATCGCGCGCGGTTGCTGGCCGATCAACTGGGCGTGCTGATCGACGGGGCCTACCTGCGTGCGGTGCTGGACCCGCAGCTGGACCCCGACCGCGCCCGCCACCTGGTGGAACGACACGTCGGCGCGATGCTGGACTGAGGGCGCAACCCGCGGTTCCGGTCAGCGACCCAGCTTGCGCTGCACCTCCTCGAGGTCGACCGGCCCCTTGGGCGTCCCGTTGTCCGGGTCGTCGAAGTCATAGCGGAACAGCTGGAAGTCCTTCTTGTAGATCTCCCACATCAGGTGCCGCGAGAGATCGTCGAAATAAGCGCTGACCTTGTGCGCCCGTCGGGGTTCTATACCATTTCCCCTCATGCGTCGGTCGACGAGAACGCGCGCGCGCTGGCCGGTTTCCTGGGCGTCGATGCCGCGCTTGCCCGGCGGCTTGCCCTGACCGACGATCTTTTCGCCGACTGAGAGACAGGAGCTTTCATGACCACCCGCTATGACGACCAGAACATCTTTGCCCGCATGCTGCGCGGGGAAATTCCCAACGACACCGTGGCGGAAAACGACCACGCACTCGCCTTCCGCGACATCCGTCCGCAGGCGCCGGTCCACGTGCTGGTGATCCCCAAGGGGGCATATGTCAGCTATGACGATTTCGCGGCCAACGCGTCGGACGCCGAGATCGTCGGGTTCAACCGGCTGGTCGCGCAGGTGGCGCAGGCCGAGGGGCTGGCGCTGGCGCAAGGCGGCAAGGGGTTCCGCGCCATCTCCAACACCGGCGAGCATGGCGTGCAGGAGGTGCCGCATTTCCACATGCATCTGCTGGGCGGCCGCGGCATGGGGCGGATGCTCTCCCGCGACTGACCGACGGCCCTGCCAAGGCTGGTCGGCGTCGGGTCAGCCGGTCAGCTGGCGGAACACGTCTTCCAGGTGGGGCTGTTCGGTCTGCAGGTCGACCATCGGGACCCCAGCGCTGCGCAGCCGGTCGATAATCTGGTCCGCCTGCATCTGCAGTGGCGCATAGCGCAGCGCCAGTGTCCCGTCCGGACGGCGCTGCGTCGTGACCCCGTCGGGCAGCGGCGGCAGGTCGCCCGTCCAGTCGCCCGGGTCGATGACCAGCGTCTTGCCCTCGGCCCCGGCCAGCAGTTCGCGGGTGGTGTCGCGGGCCACGACCTCGCCGTGGTTGATGATGGCGATCTCGTCGCACATCTCCTGCGCCTCTTCCAGGTAGTGGGTGGTCAGGATGACGGTCATCCCGCGGGCGTTCAGCTTGCGGATGTTGTCCCACAGCATCTCGCGCAGCGCGATGTCCACACCGGCGGTCGGTTCGTCCAGCACCAGGATCTGCGGGCGGTGGACCAACGCCTTGGCCAGCAGCAGCCGGCGTTTCATCCCGCCCGACAGGTGGCGGCTGTAGCTGCCCGCCTGAGCCGTCAGGCCAACCAGTTCCAGGATCTCGTCGGTCCAGCGCTCGGATCGCGGCACGCCGTACAGCCCGGCCTGCACCTCGAGGCTGGCGCGCGGGGTGAAGAACGGGTCGATGTTCAGTTCCTGTGGCATCACCCCGATCGACGCGCGGGACTGGCGGGGGTTCACGTCCTGATCGAAGCCCCAGATGCTGACCCGGCCCGAGGTCTTGTTCACCAGACCCGCCATGATGTTGATGATCGTGGACTTGCCGGCCCCGTTCGGCCCCAGCAGGCCGAAGATGGACCCGGTCGGGATCGCCAGGTCGACGCCCTTCAGCGCCTCCTTCGGGGGGGATTGGCCGGCCGCGGCGTAGGTCTTGCGCAGCTGCGAGATGTCGATCGCATGGCGCGGCGTGCGGCGCGCGTCGGCAGCGAGTTGCGTGGCAGGCATGCGGGATCCAGTCTGGCGAGCCGTCTTGTCGGCCCGGTCGGGTTGGCTAGAATGGCCGCACCCTTAAACCGGGCTTTGCCCGCCTGCACAAGAGATGCCCATGGCCCATGCCACGCCGACGGATCAGTCGCTGTCCACCAACCAGGACGGCGAATCCGAGCTGCTGCCCGCGCCTGCGACCGAGGTCGTCACGACCTGGAAGGTCAGCTGCTCGGGCGACGAGTCGATGGGGATGGGGCATCCGCTGGTCTGGATGGCGATTTCCCCCGACATCGGCTGGGTCGACTGCGGCTATTGCGACAAGCGGTTCGTGGTCGACCGGGAGAAGGCCTTGGGCGGCCACTGATCCGGCCGGTCTGGCGCGGCGCGCGGTCAGGTGGCGGCGGGGATGCGGGCATGATCCGCGTCATGCCCGTCCTCGCGGATCTGCGGATCGGCGCAGCCGGTCGCCGGCGTCTCGATCTCCACGGTCGAGTGGCGGATGCCGAACCGGTCGGCAAGCCGTGACTTGACGGCAAAGCGGATCGCGTGCGGATCGGCGTCTTCGGCGATCAGCACGTGCATCTCGGCCGACAGCCGCCGTTCGTCGATCTGCCAGACATGCAGGTGGTGCAGGTCCAGCACGTCGGGCAGGTCGCATAGCGCCGACCGGATCGCGTCGTGATCGACATCCGCGGGGGCGCCCAGCATCAGCATCCGCAGGATCGGACCGATATCGCCGCGCAGGTGCCACAGGATCACCAGCGAGATCAGGATCGTCAGCAACGGGTCCGCGATCCGCCAGCCGAACCCCCAGATCAGCGCGCCGCCGACCAGCACCGCCACCGAAACGCCTGCATCGGCCAGGTTGTGCAGGAAGGCCGCGCGGACGTTCACGCTTTCCCTGGCCAGCCGCATCGTCAGCCACGCGGTGCCCAGATCCACCACCAGCGCCAGCCCGGCCAGCGCCATGACCAGCACACCGGCGACTGGCGGCGGATCGGCCAGCCGGCCGATCGCCTCGACCATCAGCCACAGGGACACCAGGATCAGGGCCAGATAGTTGACGAAGGCCGCCAGGATCTCGGCCCGACTCCAGCCGAAGCTCATGCCGGGGGTGGCGGCCCGCTGCGCCAGCTTGCGCGCGCCAAAGGCCAGGCCGAGCGCCAGCGCGTCGCTGAGATTGTGCACCCCGTCGGCAACTAGCGCCACCGAGCCGGCAATCTGACCGCCGACGATCTGGGCGAGCGTCAGGCCCAGGTTGATCAGGACCGCCCACAGCAGCGCCCGGTCACCCAGCTCCGCGGCGCCGTGGTCGTGCCCGGCATGCCCGTGCCCGGCATCAACGTGCCCGGCGTGATCGTGGCCGTTGGGCCCGGACGTAGGGGACGGCGCTGTCAATGCGCTTCCGCCCAGTTCGCGCCGTCGCCTGCATCGACGACCAGCGGGACGGACAGGTGGACGGCCGGGTCGGCGGCCGATTCCATGACCGCGCGCGCACGGTCGATCAGGGTCTGCACCGCGTCCTCGTCCGCCTCGAACACCAGTTCGTCGTGAACCTGCAGCAGCATCCGCGCCGGCAGGTCGGTGATCGCATCGTTCATCCGGATCATGGCGCGGCGGATGATGTCCGCCGCGGTGCCCTGGATCGGGGCGTTGATCGCGGCGCGGCGGGCACCGCCGGCGGCCGGGCCCGACTGGTTGATGCCGGGGGTGTTGATGCGCCGGCCGAACAGGGTCCGCACGAACCCGTCGCGCTTGGCGTTGCGCACGGTCTCGTCCATGTAGGCGCGGATCTCGGGGAAGCGCTGGAAGTAGGTGTCGATGAACGCCTGCGCCTCGGCCCGCGGAATCCGCAGGTTGCGAGCCAGTCCAAAGCCGGAGATGCCGTAGATCACGCCGAAATTGATCGCCTTGGCCTGGCGGCGGATCTGCGGGTCCATGCCCTCGATCGGCACGCCGAACATCTGGCTTGCGGTCATGGCGTGGATGTCGAGATTGTCCTTGAAGGCCTGCTTCAGTGCGGGGATCTCGGCGATATGCGCCAGGATGCGCAGTTCGATCTGCGAATAGTCCAGCGACACCAGCCGTTTTCCCGGCGGGGCCACGAACGCCTCGCGGATGCGGCGGCCTTCTTCGGTGCGGATCGGGATGTTCTGCAGGTTCGGATCGGTCGAGGCGAGCCGGCCGGTGCTGGCGCCCGCGATCGAATAGCTGGTGTGCACGCGGCCCGTGTCGGGATTGACGAAGGTGGGCAGCGCGTCGGTGTAGGTCGATTTGAGCTTTGACATCGCCCGCCAGTCCAGGATGCGGGCGGGCAGGTCGTGGCCCTCGGCGGCCAGATCCTCCAGCACGTCGGCGCTGGTCGACAGCGCGCCGGACTTCCCGGCCCTGCCGCCGGCCAGCCCCATCTGGCCGAACAGGATTTCGCCCAGCTGCCGGGGCGAACCCAGGTTGAACTTGCCGCCCGCAAGCTGGTGGGCCTCGTCCTCGAGCTGCGCCATCTTCTGGGCGAAGGCGCCCGACATCGCGCGCAGATGCTGGGTGTCGACCTGGATGCCGGCCATCTCCATGCCGGCCAGCACCTCGATCATCGGGCGCTCCATGGTCTCGTAGACGGTCGTCACCGCCGCCGCCGGCAGCTGCGGGCGAAAGATCTGCCACAGGCGCCAGGTGATCTCGGCATCCTCGGCGGCATAGCGGGTGGCGCGATCGATCGGGACCTGGGCAAAGGTGATCTGGCTGCGTCCGCTGCCGATCAGCTCCTTGATCGGCTGGCAACGGTGGCCGACATAGGTCTGCGCCAGTTCGTCCATGCCGTGATTGTGCAGGGCGGCGTTCAGCACATAGCTCATCAGCATGGTGTCATCGACCGGGGCCATGTGGATGCCGTGCCGGGCCAGCAGCTTCCAGTCGTACTTGGCGTTGTGCAGGATCTTCAGCACGGCGGGGTCTTCCAGCACCGGTTTGAGCAGCGCCAGCGCCTCGTCCATCTGCATCTGGCCGGTGGCACGGCTGCCGCCGCCGAACAGGTCCTGTTCGCCGGCCACATGGTTCAGCGGAATATAGGCGGCCATGCCGATCCCCGGGCAGATCGAGATGCCCACCAGTTCCGCCTGCATCTCGTCCAGGCTCGTCGTCTCGGTATCCAAGGCAACCATGCCCTGCTGACTGATCGCGTCCAGCCATGTGCGCAGGGCGTCCGCGTCGCGGATCGTGACATAGCCGTCGCAATCGACGGGGGGAAAGTCCGGCGCGGCCGGCGCCTCGGGGACTGGCGGCGGTGGTGCCACCTCGGGCAGGGGCGCCTTGAACCGTTCCGCCACCCGGTTGGTCAGGGTCCGGAACTCCATCTGGTTCAGGAACTCGATCAGCATGCCGGGCTCGGGTGCCCTGACCTCCAGGCTGTCCAGGGTGAAGTCCAGCGGCGTGTCGCAGTCCAGCTGCACGAGCCGGCGGGAGATGCGGATCTGTTCGGCATGGTCGATCAGGGTCTGCCGGCGCTTGGGCTGGCGGATCTCCTCGGCCCGGGCCAGCAGGCTCTCCAGATCGCCATATTCCTGGATCAGCTGGGCGGCGGTCTTGATGCCGATCCCCGGCGCGCCCGGCACGTTGTCGATGCTGTCGCCGGCAAGCGCCTGCACGTCGACCACCCGGTCGGGCGTGACGCCGAACTTCTCGAACACCTCGTCGGGTCCCAGCCGCTTGTTCTTGATCGGGTCCAGCATCTCGACGCCGTCGCCGACCAGCTGCATCAGGTCCTTGTCCGAACTGATGATCGTCACCCGCCCGCCGGCATTGCGCGCCTGGCAGGCCAGCGCCGCGATGATGTCGTCGGCCTCGTAGTCCACGATCTCGATGCAGGGCAGGTTGAAGGCCCGGGTCGCGTCGCGGGTCAGCGGGAATTGCGGCTTCAGATCGTCGGGCGGGGCCGGGCGGTTCGCCTTGTAGTCACCGTAGATCTCGTTGCGGAAGGTCTTGGCCGAATGATCGAAGATCACCGCCGCATGGGTCGGCGCCTCGGCGCCCTTGGCGTCCTCGATGTATTTCCAGATCATGTTGCAGAACCCGGCCACGGCCCCGATCGGCAGCCCGTCGGATTTCCGCGTCAGCGGTGGCAGCGCGTGATAGGCGCGAAAGATGAAGGCCGATCCGTCGATCAGGTGCAGGTGGCTACCCTTGCCGAAACTGCCGTCGCTCGCCATCGCTCTCACCCTTCTGCATGCCGGGCCGTTCTGCCACGGGACGGTTTCAGGCGCAAAGGGGACGGGTGGTCAGCCGAGCGAGACGTCCAGGAACAGCATCAGCACCAGCCCGATGGCCAGCCCCAGGGTGGCGCGGTTCTGATGCCCAGACCGGTGGGTTTCCGGGATGATCTCGTGGCTGATCACGTACAGCATCGCGCCGGCCGCAAAGCCCAGCCCCCAGGGCAGCAACGGCTCGGACACCGACACCAGCGCCGCCCCCAGCAGGCCGCCGACCGGTTCGACCATCCCGGTCAGCGCCGCGATCGATACCGCCCGAACGCGCGAATAGCCTTCGCCGGTCAGGGCGACTGCGACCGCCAGGCCTTCCGGGACGTTCTGCAGGCCGATTCCGATCGCCAGCGGCAGGCCGCCCTCCCAGCCGCCGGCGCCGAAGCCCACCCCGACCGACAGGCCCTCGGGGAAGTTGTGGATCGTGATCGCGATCACGAACAGCCAGACCCGGCGCAGCGCCACCGCCTCGGGGCCTTCCCGGCCCATCCGGAAATGTTCGTGGGGCAGTTTCTCGTTCATCAGGTGGATGACGCCCATCCCCAGCAGGATCGCGGCACAGACGATCAGCGCCGGCAGCGGACCCTCGCCAAGCCGTGTCTCGGCCGCGACAAGGCCGGGGATGATCAGGGAAAAGAACGAGGCCGCGAGCATCACGCCGGCGGCAAAGCCAAGCGCCATGTCGCGAAAGCTGCGGGTAAACTGGCGTCCGACCAGCACCGGCAGCGCACCGAGCGCGGTGCAGCCCCCCGCGACGAGGCTGCCGAGAAAGCCCAGCATGGCAGGCGACAGATCGGTCATGCTGCGTCGTTCCCTTGCGTCACCGGGGCAGGGTGCCGCGGCGCCGCGACCCTATGCCGGTGCAGGGACGGCCGGCAACACCCCGCCTGCAGCAGCAAACGAGGCGCGCCTTGCAAGGGCGAAGCCGCCAAGTCAGATCGCGGCGCTGTGCCGGCCGCTGTCGACCTGGTAGGCATCGAACATCTGGGCGATCATCCGGGTCAGCGGCCGGCCTTGCGGGGTGATCCGCAGCCCTGCGGCGTCCGCGTGCACCATGTCGCCGAACCGGTCGACGACGGGGCGGAACAGGTCCTGCAGGGTCGCCGCCGACAACCCGTGATCGCGCGTGAATTCCTCGGCGCTGATCGCAAAGTCGCACATCAGCGCCTCGATCATCCGCGCCCGCCAGATGTCCTCGGCGCTGAAGGCGTGGCCGCGGGTGACCGAGAACCGGCCTTCGCGGATCGCTTTGACATGCGCGCCGGTAGCCGGGGCGTTCTGGGCGTAGCCCTGCGGAAAGCGCGAGATCGACGAGGCCCCCATCCCGACCAGCACCTGCGCCTGATCGTCGGTATAGCCCTGGAAATTGCGGCGCAGCAGCCCCGCCTTCTGCGCAACGGCCAACCCGTCGCCGGGACGCGCGAAATGATCGATACCGATCTCGTCATAGCCATCGGCGACCAGAAGATCGCGCGCGACCTGGAACAGTTCCAGCCGCGCATTGGCGTCCGGCAGCGCCGCCTCGGGGATCATGACCTGGCGCTTGGCCATCCACGGCACGTGGGCATAGCCGTAAAGCGCGATCCGGTCGGGCGACAGGGCCATCAGCTTCTGCACCGATTCCGCGATGCGTTGCGGGGTCTGGTGGGGCAGCCCGTAAAGGATGTCGGCGTTCAGCGACCGAATGCCGCGGTCGCGGATCATCCGGGCGGCCTGGGCCGTCACCTCATAGCTCTGGTCGCGGCCGATGGTCTTCTGGATGGCGGGGTCGAAATCCTGCACCCCGATGCTGGCGCGGGTCAGCCCCGCCTCGGCAAGGGCGTCCATGCGTGCGTCGTCGATCTCGTTCGGGTCGATCTCGACCGAGAACTCGGCCCCCTCGGCCAGCGGAAAGGCGTCGAACACCGCGCCTGCGACGCGCCGCATCATGTCGGGCGGCATCAGCGTCGGCGTCCCGCCACCCCAGTGCAGCCGCGACAGCCGGATTCCGGGGGCAAGGTTCGCCTTCAGCAGCTCCAGCTCGGCCAGCAGGATGTCGGCATAGGCGCGCACCGGTTCGTCCGACTGCGTCCCCTGCGTCCGGCAGGCGCAGAACCAGCACAGCCGCCTGCAGAACGGCACGTGCATGTACAGCGAGATCGCCGCGCCCTCGGGGATCGACTGCACCCACTGGGTGAAATCGGCGGGCCCGATGGCGGGCTTGAAATGCGGCGCCGTGGGATAGCTCGTGTACCGCGGCACGCGGGCGTCGAACAGGCCAAGGCGGGTGAGTTGCGATTCCTTTTCCATGATCGTAGCGTGTCGCATTCCAGACGCGGGCGTTCCTTGATGCAAGTCAATCTGCTTTCGCCGGATCAGGATACCCGATTGCACGGGTCCTGCCCGGACTGTCCGGTCCGCCACCAGGCGATCTGTTCCACCTGCAACGCGCCGGAACTGCGCAGGCTTGAGCACGCCCGCTACGACCGCCGGTACGAGGCAGGGCAGGTGATCGTCTGGGCGGGCGACCGGCTGGATTTCGTCGCCTCGGTCGTTTCGGGCGTGGCGACCATGTCGCACACGCTCGAAGACGGGCGCACCCAGATGGTCGGGCTGCTGCAGGCCTCGGATTTCCTGGGCCGCCCGCATCGCGAGCGGACGCCCTATACCGTGACCGCGGTCACCGACGTCGTGCTGTGCTGTTTCCGCCGCAAGCCCTTCGAAGAGGTGATGGCGGCGTCGCCAGCCCTGTCCGCGCAGATGCTGGACCGGACGCTGGACGAACTGGACGCGTCGCGCGAATGGCTGCTGCTCCTGGGGCGCAAGTCGGCGCGGGAGAAATTCGCGTCGCTGCTGGTGATCCTGGCCCGGCGTGAGGTCGGCGGCCCGCAGGCCAGCCCCGGCGGCGAACTGCAGATCGACCTGCCGCTGACCCGCGACATGATGGCCGATTACCTGGGCCTGTCGCTGGAAACCGTCAGCCGCCAGGTGTCGGCGTTGCGCCGGGACGGGATCATCCGGCTGAACGGCAACCGGACGGTGATCGTCCAGGACTACGCCGCGCTGCTCACGGCAAGCGGCGAGACGGATGCCGATGGCGGCCCGCTGAGCTGACCGGGCGCGGCAAGGGCGGGCGCCGGCCGCCCGCCCCGCGGTACCTCTCGCTCCGATCAGCGCGCCAGCAGCAGCGGCAGGGTCGCCCGTTCCAGCATGTAGCGCGTCGCGCCGCCCATGATCGCCTCGCGCAGCCGGGAATGGCTGTAGGCGCCCATCACGATGAGATCCGCGCCGGTCTCGGCGGCCCGATGGTTCAGCATCTCGGACACGGTCGGCAGGGTCTTGGCCAGCACCGCGATGTCACAGTGAACCCCGTGCCGGGTCAGCATCTGGCACAGCGCGCCGCCAGGGTCCGATCCTTCGGGGGAATGCGGTGAGGGATCGACGACCACGATTTCCACCGCCTCGGCCGCCTTGAGAAACGGCAGGGCCAGCCGCACGGCCTGCAACGCCTCGTCCGACTGGTTCCAGCCGATCGCCACGCGGCGGCCCATCCGTTCGATCGCGTCGCCGTTGCGCGGCACGACCAAGACCGGGCAGCCGCCCTCGAACAGCGCAGCCTCGACCGCGGCTTCGGCGTCCGCCGGGGCATGGGGTCCGTAAGGCTGGGGCAGCACCGCGAGGTCGGCGAAACGGGCGCGCTGCGCGACAAGCGCCGACACGCCGCCCAACTGCGCGACACCGGACTGCACGCCCCACCGCACGTCCTCGGCGGTCAGGCGGTCGCGGATGCGGTGCTCCATCGCTTCGGCCGAGGCCATCGCGCGGTCGATCGCCTCCTGGAACACATAGGCCGAAGCGCCGGCATAGTAGTAGCCGGTTTGGGTGTGATCCACGGCCAGACAGAAGACGTCGAGATGCGCATCCTCGCGCCGGGCCAGCGCCACGGCCGCGTCCAGATGGCTGCCGGAGCCGTCGCCGGTCATCACGGTGACGATTGTCTTGTAGCCCATGTGGTCCCCCATTGTTGAGCAGCGTCCGCCGCCGGTCCTGTGTCGGCAGGGTGGCACCCGCGCGACGTTCTGTCACGCAAACGCATATACAGTTGCCGATCGTCCGCGTTTGACGCAAATCAAAGAGGTCCGCGGGCACGCCGCCGTAAGCCCGTCGGGTCATATCCGCCGATCGTCTGACGATTCGGCTGGTCTGCGCACAGTTCGGGAGACGCGAAGAATATGTGGGATAGCTTCAAGCTGATTGCGCTTGGCGCCGTTGCGGTGTTTGCCGCGATCGCGGCAAACTACGCGCACGACCTGGCCTACCTGGTGAACGCTCTCACCGTGATGCTGGCCGCCGGTCTGACCTTCCTGTGGATCCTGCGCCGCATGGAAGCGCCCGTCGTAATCGCCGACCAGAACGAATACCTGGATGGCGTGATCCGCGCCGGCGTGATCGCAACGGTGGGCTGGGGGCTGGTCGGGTTCCTGGTGGGCGTCATCATCGCCGCGCAACTGGCCTGGCCATCGCTGAACTTCTCGGAGCTGACCCACGGTTTTACCAATTTCGGCAAGCTGCGGCCGCTGCATACCAGCGCGGTGATCTTTGCCTTCGGCGGAAACGCCCTGATCGCCACGTCGTTCTATGTCGTGCAGCGCACCTCGGCCGCGCGGCTCTGGGGCGGCAATCTCGCCTGGTTCGTGTTCTGGGGCTATCAGCTGTTCATCGTGCTGGCCGCGACGGGCTACATCCTGGGCGCCACCCAGTCCAAGGAATATGCCGAACCCGAATGGCTGGTCGACTGGTGGCTGACGATCGTCTGGGTCGCCTATCTGGCGGTGTTCCTGGGCACCATCATGAAGCGGCGCGAACCCCATATCTACGTCGCCAACTGGTTCTACCTGTCCTTCATCGTGACCATCGCCATGCTGCACATCGTCAACAACCTGTCGGTGCCGGTCAGCTTCTTCGGGTCCAAGTCGGTCGTGCTGTTCGCGGGCGTGCAGGATGCGATGACGCAGTGGTGGTACGGCCACAACGCGGTGGGCTTCTTCCTGACCGCGGGCTTCCTGGGGATGATGTACTACTTCATCCCTAAGCAGGCCGAGCGCCCGGTCTACTCCTACAAGCTGTCCATCATCCATTTCTGGGCGCTGATCTTCCTCTACATTTGGGCCGGTCCGCACCACCTGCACTACACCGCGCTGCCGGAATGGGCCGCGACGCTCGGCATGGTGTTCTCGATCATGCTGTGGATGCCCAGCTGGGGCGGCATGATCAACGGGCTGATGACGCTGTCGGGGGCTTGGGACAAGCTGCGCACCGACCCGATCATCCGGATGATGGTGGTCGCCGTGGGGTTCTACGGCATGGCGACCTTCGAAGGGCCGATGATGTCGATCAAGGCCGTGAACAGCCTGTCGCACTATACCGACTGGACCATCGGCCACGTCCATTCCGGCGCGCTTGGCTGGAACGGGATGATCACCTTCGGCGCGCTTTACTATCTGACGCCGCGGCTGTGGGGGCGTGACCGGCTGTACTCGACCTCGATGGTCAGCTGGCATTTCTGGCTCGCGACCATCGGCCTCGTCCTCTACGCCTCGTCGATGTGGGTCTCGGGCATCATGGAAGGCCTGATGTGGCGCGAGGTCGATGCGCAGGGCTTCCTGGTCAACGCCTTCGCCGACACGGTAATCGCCAAGTACGCGATGCTGGTCGTGCGGGCCCTGGGCGGGGTGTTCTACCTCGCTGGCGCCGGGATCATGGCCTACAATCTGTGGGCCACCGTGGCCCGCCAGCCCCGCGTCGCGGAAACCCGCGTCGCCGTGCCGGCCGAGTAAGCAGGGGAAAACCACATGGCCCTTCTGGACCACCACAAGATCCTGGAAAAGAACGCGACGCTGCTGCTCGTGTTCTCGTTCCTGGTCGTCACCATCGGTGGCATCGTGCAGATCACGCCGCTGTTCTACATCGAGAACACCATCGAGGAGGTCGAGGGAGTTCGCCCCTACACCCCGCTGGAACTGACCGGGCGCGACATCTACGTGCGCGAAGGCTGCTATGTGTGCCACAGCCAGATGATCCGGCCGATGCGGGACGAGGTCGAGCGCTATGGCCATTACAGCCTGGCCGCTGAATCGATGTATGACCATCCGTTCCAGTGGGGGTCCAAGCGGACCGGGCCGGACCTGGCCCGCGTCGGCGGCCGGTATTCCGACGAATGGCACATCGACCACCTGAACGATCCCCGCGCGGTGGTGCCGGAATCCATCATGCCCGCCTACGGGTTCCTGCGCACCCGCCTGATCGAGCCCACCCAGATGGCCCAGCGACTGGGCGCGGACATCGCGGTGGGGGTGCCCTATAGCGAGGAGATGGTCGCCGAGGCCCGCGCCGATTTCCTGGCGCAGGCCGATCCGGATCTCGACGGCGAAGGGCTGTTCGAGCGCTATCCCGGGGCGCAGCAGCGCAACTTCGACCGGCAGGCCGGCGTGTCCGAGATGGACGCCCTGATCGCCTATCTGCAGGTGCTGGGCACGATGGTCGATTTCTCGACCTTCGAGCCCGATCCGCGCCGCTGAACGGGGGCCGGGATGGAGCGCTATTCCTTTCTGCGGCAGCTGGCTGACAGTTGGGTGCTGCTGATCCTGGTCCTGATCTTTCTGGGCGTGATCGTCTTTGTGTTCCGGCCGGGGTCCCGCCGGCTGCACCGCGATGCCGCGTCCAGCATCTTCCGCAACGAAAAGAAGCCCGCGCCCGATCGCCACGATGCGCCGGATGACAAGGAGGTCGAGTGATGGCCGATCCCACCGACGAAACCCCGGATCCCACCGCCAACCCCACACCGCGGGAGCGCAAGGTGGCCGAGGATCTGAACCTCGACGTCTCGGACCCGCACGAAAGCCCCGCCAATCCCGAGAACCGGGTCGGCCTGGATCGCCGCGCGGCCGACGAGGAGAACCGCGAGCAGATCCTGCGGAACGCGCCGGAACAGATCGTGGGCACTGCCCGGGGCGAGCGCCGGAAACGGGCCACCCGCCGGGCCGGCAAGAAGGTGATCGAGGTCCAGTCGACCGGTCACAGCTGGGACGGGATCGAGGAATACGACAACCCGCTGCCGCGCTGGTGGCTGTGGACGTTCTACATCACGGTGATCTGGGCGGTCGGCTATGTGCTGGCCTATCCGGCGATTCCGCTGGTCAACCGGGCGACGCAGGGGTTCCTGGGCGTGACGACGCGGGACGAGGTGGCCCGCGACATCCAGCGGTTCGACGAGGCGAATGCGCCGATCCAGACCCGCCTTGCCTCGGTCGAACTCGACGCGATCCCCGGTGATCCGGAACTGCTGAACTATGCCAACAATGCCGGTGGCGCGATCTTCCGGACCTGGTGCGCGCAGTGTCACGGCTCGGGCGCGGCGGGCGCGCCGGGGTACCCGAACCTCCTGGACAACGACTGGCTGTGGGGGGGCACGATGGAGGACATCCACTACACGCTGACCCACGGGATCCGCAGCCCGGAAGATCCGGACACCCGCTATTCCGAGATGCCCAAGTTCGGGGTCGACGGCCTGCTGGAAGACGAACAGATCGAGCAGGTAGTCAACTACATCCTGTCGCTGTCGGACGAACCGCATGACGCGCAGCGCGCCGCCGCGGGAGAGGAAGTCTACGTCGACAACTGCTCGGCGTGCCACGCCGAGGACGGCACCGGCGACCGCGCCCAGGGGGCGCCCAACCTGGCCGATGCCGTCTGGCTGTACGGGCGCGACGGCCGGGCCGATCCGGCCGTGATCCGCCGGATCGTCCATGACGGACCCTATGGCGTCATGCCGGCATGGTCCGACCGCCTGAACGAGGGCGAGATCAGGGCCGTGGCGGCCTATGTGCATGGTCTGGGCGGCGGCGAGTGAGCTGCGCGTGACCCCTGCAGACTGGGACCGGCCACGGCGCCGGCCCCGGTTGCGCATCGCGCCCCGGCCGGGCTTGCTTGCCACCGCCGCGGACGTCGCGTCGCGGACGCCAGGTGCGACAAAGGGGCCCCTTCGCCGCGGGGGCGCCGTACCTATATCCAGCCTCGTCAGCAGCGATCCGGCCGGGACCCCATGGGACCGGGTCACGGGTCGTGGTACCCGTCGATCGGGCGCCGCGTGAAAGGAGCACCGCATGTCCACCATCGAACCTGATGCCCCAAGGCTGTACGCCGCGCGCGAACCGATCTTTCCGCGCCGGGTGCGGGGGCCGTTCAGGAATCTGAAGTGGATCCTGATGGGGATCATGCTGGGCATCTACTACATCACCCCGTGGATCCGCTGGGACCGTGGACCGGGGATGCCCGACCAGGCGGTGCTGGTCGATCTCGCGAACCGCCGCTTTTTCTTCTTCTGGATCGAGATCTGGCCGCACGAATTCTATTTCGTCGCCGGGTTGCTGATCATGGCCGGGCTGGGGCTGTTCCTGTTCACCTCGGCGCTGGGGCGGGTCTGGTGCGGCTATGCCTGTCCGCAGACGGTCTGGACCGACCTGTTCATGATGGTCGAACGTTGGGTCGAGGGTGACCGGAACGCCCGAATCCGGCTGTACGATCAGGCGTGGGACACCCGCAAGGTGCGCCTGCGGCTGGAAAAATGGACGCTGTGGCTGCTGATCGCGGTGCTGACCGGCGGCGCCTGGGTGTTCTACTTCGCGGATGCGCCGACCTTGCTGGGCGACCTGTTCACGGGACGGGCGCATCCGGTGGCCTACATGACCATCGCGATCATGACGGCCACGACGTTCTTCTTCGGCGGGTTCGCGCGCGAACAGATCTGCATCTATGCCTGCCCCTGGCCCCGCATCCAGGGCGCCATGATGGACGAGGACACGCTGACCGTCGGCTATCGCGAATGGCGCGGCGAGCCGCGCGGCAAGATCGCCAAGGGCGAGCCGACCAAGTCCGACACGCCCCCCGGTGCCAAGGGCGACTGCATCGACTGCCTGGCCTGCGTCAACGTCTGCCCGATGGGCATCGACATCCGCGAGGGCCAGCAGCTGGAATGCATCACCTGCGCGCTGTGCATCGATGCGTGCGACGACGTCATGGCCCGGATCGGCAAGCCGCGCGGGCTGATCGACTACATGGCGCTGAAGGACGAAGCGCTGGAACGCTCTGGCGCGGCGCCGCCCCGGTCCCTGTGGCGGCATGTGCTGCGCCCCCGCACCCTGCTGTATTTCACATTGTGGGCGGCGATCGGGGTCGGGCTGCTGGTCGCGCTGCTGATGCGCTCGCCCTACGACCTGAACGTGTCGCCGATCCGCAACCCGCAATTCGTGACGCTGTCGGACGGGTCGATCCGCAACACCTACGAGCTGCGGCTGCGCAACAAGCAGGCGTCGGAACAGCAGTTCACGGTCGGCATCAGCGATGCCGACGGCAACCCGGTGCCGGAGCTGAGCCTGACGCTGGAAGGCGGCAGCCCGCTGGTGACCGTTGCCCCGGACGCCACGTTCCAGCAGCGCGTCTACGTCACCGCGGCGCCCGGGACGCCCGAAGCCGAGGGCGGGGCGCGCGACCTGACCCTGTGGATCGAGGATCAGGACGACGGCCGCCGCGCGATCGTGCCCACCGTATTCCACGGCCGGGGCTGACCATGACGCGCGAACTGACCGGCAAGCACGTCCTGATCATCACCCTTGCGGCGTTCGGGGTGATCATCGGGGTCAACCTGACCCTCGCGGTGCTGGCGCTGCGGACCTTTCCGGGGCTCGAGGTGGCGAATTCCTACGTCGCGTCGCAGTCCTTCGACCGGGATCGGGCGGCGCAGGACCAGCTCGCCTGGCAGGTCACCCCCGACTACGACGGCGAGGTCCTGACGCTGATGATCCGCGATGCCCAAGGCTACCCGGCCCCGGTCGCGTCGATGGAGGTGACTGTCGGTCGCCCGACCCACATCCGCGACGATCAGACACCGCAGTTCACCTACGAGAACGGCCTGTTCCGCGCCCCGCTGACGCTGGCGCCGGGGCTGTGGAACCTGCACGTCGCCGCGACCGCCCGCGACGGCACGGCGTTCCGGCAGCGCATCGACAATTTCCGCGGCAACCGGGTGGAGGAATGACCGACATCGGGGTCGATCATCAGGCACGGCTGAGCGCGTGCCCCGCCTGCGACGCCGCCCCGCTGGCGCAGCGGATGGCGGGCGTTGCCGATGCCGGTGCGGCGGGCGACCTGATCCTGTCGCTGCCGGGCATCCATTGTGCCGCCTGCATAACCGATGTCGAACGGACCCTCGGCGCCACCCCGGGGGTGCGCGCCGCCCGGGTCAACCTGACCCTGCGCCGGGTGACGGTGGACGCGCCGGGGATGACCGCCGACGATCTGATCCCGGTCCTGGACGGGATCGGCTACGAGGCGCACGAGCTGGACCCGTCCGCCCTGACCGCGAGCGCCGCCGACCGGCAGGGGCGCGACATCCTGATGCGGATCGGGGTGTCGGGCTTTGCCATGATGAACGTCATGATCCTGTCTGTGGCGGTCTGGTCGGGCGCCGAGGCCGCGACGCGCGAGATGTTCCACTGGATCTCCGCCGCGATCGCTCTGCCGACCGTCGCCTTCGCCGGCCAGCCGTTCTTTGCCAGCGCCTTGCGGGCGCTGCGGGCCGGACGGCTGGGGATGGACGTGCCGATCTCGCTGGCCCTGATCCTGGCCAGCGCGGTGTCGCTGTACGAAACCATCCTGCAGGGTCGCCACGCCTATTTCGACGCGGCGGTGATGCTGTGTTTCTTCCTGCTGGTCGGGCGGTATCTGGACTATCGCACCCGCGCCGTGGCCCGGTCTGCCGCCGAGGAGTTGAGCGCGCTGGAGGTGCCGCGTGCCATCCTGCTGCGTGACGGGGCAGAGGTCCCGACGCCGGTGGCCGACCTGCGCCCCGGCGATCTGATCCTGGTGCGCCCGGGGGCCCGCATCGCCGCCGACGGAATCGTGGAACGCGGCAGCAGCGATATCGACCGGTCTGCGCTGACCGGGGAATCGATCCCGGTGGCGGCTTCCCCGGGAATCGGCCTGACCGCGGGCGAGGTGAACCTGACTGGCCCGCTGACGCTGCGGGTGACGGCCGCCGGGCGCGACAGTTCGCTGGCCCGCCTGACCGCCCTGGTCGCCTCGGCCGAATCCGCCCGCGGCCGATACACCTCGGTCGCCGACCGCATGTCGCGGGCCTACGCGCCGGCGGTGCATGTCCTGGCGCTGGCGAGCTTCGGGTTTTGGCTGTGGCGGACCGGCGATGCGCGGGTGGCGGTCAATGTCGCGGCCGCGGTGCTGATCATCACCTGCCCCTGCGCGCTGGGTCTGGCCGTTCCGGCCGTGGTGACGGCGGCGTCGGGACGGTTGTTCCGCCGCGGCCTGCTGATCAAGAATGCGACCGCACTGGAGCGGCTGGCCGAGATCGACACGGTGATCTTCGACAAGACCGGCACGCTGACCATGGGCATGCCGCGACTGAAATCCCTGGACCCCCTGCCGCCCGACCTGCGGGCGATTGCCGCGGCGCTGGCCGGTGGTTCTGCTCACCCGCTGTCTCAATCGCTGGCCGCGGCGCTGGCCGCCGTCGCGCCGGCGCAGCTCGACGACCTGCGCGAACTGCCGGGCCACGGGGTCGAGGCGCGGTGGCAGGGCCGCCGGGTGCGGCTTGGCCGGGCCGAATGGGTCGGTGCGGATGACGTGCGGGCCGAAGGCGCGGCGACCTGGCTGGCGGTGGACGGCGGACCGGTGATCCGGCTGGATTTCGACGATCGGCTGCGCCCGGGTGCCGAGGATTGTGTCGCGGCGCTGCAGCGGTCGGGCCGGCAAGTGCTGCTGCTGTCGGGCGACAATTCTGCCGCGGTGGCGGACATCGCCGGCCGTCTGGGCATCGCCAACTGGCAGTCCGGCATGACCCCGGGGGAAAAGGCCGCCACGGTGGCCGAGCTGTCGGGCGGGGGCCGGCGGGTGCTGATGGTCGGGGACGGGCTGAACGACACCGCGGCGCTGGCGGCGGCCCACGCCTCGATCTCGCCCGCCTCGGCGCTGGATGCCGCGCGGGTCGCATCGGATGTCGTGCTGATGGGCAACGACCTTGCCCCCGTGGCCGATGCGCTGGAGCTTGCCCGCCGGGCGCGCCGCCGGATCCACGAGAATTTCGGCCTGTCAATCGCCTACAACGTCGTCGCCGTGCCGTTCGCCATGATGGGACTGGCGACGCCGCTGCTGGCTGCCCTGGCGATGTCGGCCAGTTCGCTCAGCGTGACGCTGAATGCTCTGCGGCTGCGCTGATGGAGGTCCTGATCATCCTGATCCCGGTCTCGCTGGGGCTCGGCGGCCTGGGGCTGGTGGCGTTCCTGTGGACCCTGCGGTCGCGCCAGTACGAGGACCCCCGCGGCGATGCGGAACGCATCCTCAGCGATGAGTGGGACGACCGCCCCAAGCCGCCGCCCGGCTGACCGGACGGGGAGGGGGGCAGAGGGCGGTGCGAGGCGGCCGGGCCTGCAGGCGTGGGGGCGAACACAAAAAAAGCGCGGCCGTCCGGCCGCGCCTCCCCAAGTTCGATACTCCGGAGCCTGCTAGCCCGGCACTACCTTGCAGGTCTGCTGGCGGGCGGCCAGCTTTTCGCAGACCAGGGTTGCGGCGCTCTTGCTCAGCCCGACAAAATGCGGCTCGAACCCGCGCACCGTGTCGGCGACGTTCCGTCGCGCATCGTCCAGGGCCGCGCTTTCCTGCAGGGCTGTCTTCAGCAGAAGGTTCTCGGCCTCGGCCCGGGACCGGTACAGCCCCAGCGAGATCCCGAAGCTGCCCTTGCGCGAGCGCGACCGCGACACGACCTCGCTGGCCGCAGGGGATGCGCCGGGCGTGCCCATCGCGGCCAGGATGATCATGTCGGTCCGGGGCTTCGGCTTGGCCGACCGGCTCAGCGCGATGCTGTCGTCGCTGCGATCACCCTCTTCAAGGGGTTCGGCCTCGACGGGTGGGGCTGCGGGTGGGGCCGCGGCCTCGGCGACCCGAAAGGTGGCGGCCGTCGTCACGTCGGCGCGCTTGCGCGCGCGCGGCGCGGCGGCCGGCCGATCCGATCGCACGAGACCTGCGGACGCCGAGGAGTTGGCCTCGGCAGCTTGCGGGGGCGGTTCCGCCAAGGCGACGGCGACCGCGCGATCCGTCTGCGTGGCGGACGCAGCTGCTGCGCCGTTACTGCGGCGGGCCGGACGAGCGCTTTGGCTGAGCCGCAGCGATCCCGACCGCGCCTCCTGCGCTGCCGCGCCCTGCGCGCGCACGGGCTGTGCGGCGGCAACGGCCACCGCAATCGCGCGCCGGTCTGCCAGCCTCACGACCTTGCCCCGGGCCGTTGGCCGGGCGGCCGCAGAAACCCGAACGGTCACCTGCGGCACCGGCTGCTGGGCCACCCGGGCGACCTTGACCGCCCGCTTTTTCTCGACCGCATAGAGCGGGGCCGATGGCCGCACCTCGTTCACGCGGTTGGGGGCGCGGCCGAAGCCGATGTCCAGCAGCTCGGCCATCTTGGCGTTGCGCTGCGCGGTCGACGTGCCGCCCATCACCGTGGCGATGATCCGCTTGTTCCCGCGCTGCGCCGAGGCGGTCAGGTTGAACCCCGCCGCCCGGGTATATCCGGTCTTGATCCCGTCGGCGCCGGCATAGCTGTCCAGAAAGCGGCGGTTGGTGCTGGACACGTTCGCCACGCCGGCGTGCGCCGTGCGCCGCGAGAAGATGCTGTAGTATTGCGGAAAATCATAGAACAGCCGCCGTCCCAGCGTGCTCATGTCCCGGGCGGAACTGTAATGCCCGCTCATCGTCAGGCCGTTGGCATTGCGGAACACGGTGTTCTGCATGCCCAGCGCCCGCGCCATCTGGGTCATCTGGGCGCCGAACTTCGCCTCGGACCCCGCCAGCCCTTCGGCGATCGCCGTGGCGGCGTCGTTGGCCGACTTGACCGCCGCGGCGCGGATCAGATAGCGCAACTCGATCTGCTGCCCGGCGCGCAGGCCCAGCCTGGATGGCGGCTGCGCGGCGGCGTGGTTGGTCACCGTGAATCGCGAGTCGAGGCGGACCTGCCCGCTTTCGATGGCCCTGAACGCCATGTAGAGCGTCATCATCTTTGTCAGAGACGCAGGATGCAGCCGTGCATCCGCGTTCTTGGAATAGATGTCCTTGCCGGTTCGCGCGTCCATGACATGCGCGGCATAGGGGGCGGCGGCGGCGGCATGGGGCAGCATTGTGCCGAATAGCACAAGCCAACCCATGATTAGGGTCTGGATGATCTGCTTCACTGTCCCGGTCTTTCTGCCTGTAGGCGCGTTCTTGTGCACGCCATTGATCAATTCCCAGACAATAGCATTGAAACTCGAACCGGGGAACCGTGTTGTTCGGCTGCGGCAACGGGCGGCGCGCGCTGCCCCGCGCCCGGGCCTTTCAATGACCCGGCAAAGTCCTATATTGCGGCGTGTTCCCTTATCGCAGGATGCCCTTCACCGTGACGGACCCACGTCTGAACAGCACCCCCGACGACCGGGACGATGTCGAACTGGTCGTCAAGCCCAAGCCCAAGACGCAGCGGCCGCCGCTGTACAAGGTGCTGCTGCTGAACGACGACTTCACCCCGATGGAGTTTGTCGTCCACGTGCTGGAGCGGCTGTTCGGAATGACCCACGCCCAGGCGATCGAGATCATGCTGACGGTTCATCGCAAGGGCGTCGCCGTGGTCGGCGTGTTCAGCCACGAGGTGGCCGAGACAAAGGTGGCGCAGGTTTTGGAACTTGCCCGGCGGCAGCAGCATCCGCTGCAATGCACGATGGAAAAGGAATAGGTGGCGGGCTCGCGTCTGGACCTGGTGTCCCCGCCGCCCGGGCCGCTGCTGCTGGTGGGTGCGCGGGCCGGTCATGACCTGTCGGGGTTCGACCCGGCGCTGACCACGATCGTGCAGGGATTCCGCCCCGATCACGATAGCCTGCAGGCGCGCGGGTTCCGGATGCGGTCCGAGCTGGGATCGGATGGGTCTGCTGCCGAGCCGCCGGCCGGTTCCGCGATCGTGTTCCTGCCCCGGGCGCGCGACCTGGCGCGGGCCAGGATCGCCGAGGCCGCCCGCCATGTGCCGGCCGGCGCGCCGATCTGGATCGACGGGCAGAAGACCGACGGCATCGACTCGGCGCTGAAGGAGATGCGCGGGCTCGCGCCCGTGGAGGACGTGCAGTCGCGGGCGCATGGCAAGATCTTTCGGGTGACGGTGCCGCAGGGCGACTGGCTGCCGCCGGACTGGACCGCCCGCGACACGGCCGTGGATGGCGGGTTCGTGACCCGGCCGGGCGTGTTTTCGGCCGATGGTGTGGACCCCGCCTCGGCGATGCTGGCAGCGCATCTGCCCGACCGCATGCCGGCCCGGGTGGTCGATCTGGGCGCCGGCTGGGGCTGGCTGGCCGCGCAGGTGCTGGCGCGCCCGGGTCCCGAGATCGTGCACCTGGTCGAGGCGGATGCCGAGGCGCTGGCCTGTGCCCGCCGCAATGTCACCGATCCGCGGGCGCAGTTCCACTGGGCGGATGCCACGAGTTTCCGGTTGCCCGATCCGGTGAATGGCGTGGTGATGAACCCGCCCTTCCACGATGACCGGACCGCCGATCCGCATCTGGGCAGCCGCTTCATCCGGGCCGCCGCAGGCCTGCTGACCGGCGCAGGCCGGCTGTGGATGGTGGCGAACCGACATCTGCCGTACGAGGCGGCGCTGGCCGAGCATTTCGCGGACGCCACCGAGATCGGCGGCGACAGCCGGTTCAAGGTCATCATGGCGACCGGCGCGCGCCGCCCGGGGGCGCGGGCGTCGACCACGACTGGCCGGACCCCCGGCGCGCGGGGGCCGCAACTGCGCCGGCGGCGCTGACGCGCCAACAGCGATCCGCTATTCGGGATACGCCGCCCGGCAGGCCAGCACCGCCTGGCGGGCGGATGGCTCCAGCGCCTTGAGCCGCGCGACAAGATTGTCGCGCTTGCGGGTTTCGGCGGCAGGATCGATCGGCACCCGGTAGCGTTCGACATCGGGCACGCTGCGCAGGCAGGGCCGATAGACGACGTCGGTCGTGCCGTCCCGCCGGCGCACGAGGTCGCGGCAATCCCGCCACACAACCCGCCGCGTTTCGCGCTGTTCCCACGCATAGCCCCGGTCCAGGTTCGTCTGCACCTCTTCCAGCAGGTTGGCGATGGTGCGGTATTCGCGGGTATTGCGCGCCTCGCACCGTTCGCGCGGGGTCCCGCAGGCGGCCAGCGAGACGCAGATCAGGGCGGTCAGGGTCAGGTTGCGGGTCATGGCGGAGGCCTTTACCTAAGATCGGAAAAATCCTAGCGCCGCGCAGGCCTGCCGCGCAAATCACGAAAGGACACCAGATGGACATGGCTGCCGAACGCGCCGCCGCCGCCGGATGGTTTCGCGAGCTGCGCGACCGCATCGTCGCCGCCTTCGAGACGGCAGAGGATGACGGGCCCGGCGACGCCCCGGCCGGCCGGTTCGAGGTGACGCCCACCAGCCGCGCCGATGACGGGGGCGGCGGGCTGATGTCGGTGCTGCGCGACGGCCGGGTGTTCGAGAAGGTCGGGGTGAACTGGTCCGAGGTGCACGGCACCCTGGCGCCCAGGGCGCAGGCCGCGATGGCCGCGCGCGGGGTGCCGGGCATGGCCGACGACCCGCGCTTCTGGGCGTCGGGGATCAGCCTGGTGGCGCATATGCAGAACCCGCATGTGCCCGCCGTGCACATGAACACCCGGATGTTCTGGACCCCGGGCGCGTGGTGGTTCGGCGGCGGCACCGACCTGAATCCCTGCCTCGAATATGCCGAGGACACGGCGCATTTCCACGACACGCTGCGCGACGCCTGTGCGCCGCACGGGGCGGATTACTATGACCGCTTCAAGGCGTGGGCCGACGAGTATTTCTTTATCCCGCATCGCAACCGCGCGCGGGGCGTGGGCGGCATCTTCTATGACGACCTGAACAGCGGCGACTGGAACGCCGATTTCGCGTTTACCCGGGCCGTTGGCGAGGCGTTCCTGCCCGCATTCCTGCCGCTGGTCGACCGCCGCGTGGCAACCCCCTGGACCGATGCCGACCGCGAGGTTCAGCTGATCCACCGCGGTCTGTATGCCGAATACAACCTTGTCTATGACCGCGGCACCCGGTTCGGGCTGGAAACCGGCCACAACCCCGAGGCCGTGCTGATGAGCCTGCCGCCGCTGGCCAAGTGGGTCTGATCAAGGTGGATGCCGGGGCGGCGCGATGAGCCAGCAGATGCTGGTCGGGTTGGCCGGGTTCGTCCTGGTCACGACGATCACGCCCGGGCCGAACAACATGATGCTGCTGGCGTCGGGGGTGAATTTCGGCTTTCGCCGGACGCTGCCGCACCTGCTGGGGATCAGCTGTGGGCTGGCGGTCATGCTGCTGCTCGTGGGACTGGGCCTGGACCGGGTGGTCGCCGGCAACCCGCGGCTGCGCGCGGTCATGGCGGTTCTCAGCCTGGCCTACGTGCTGTGGCTGGCGTGGAAGATCGCCACTGCCGGCGCGCCCGAGGTGCGCCGCGGCGCGCGGCCGATGACGTTCCTGCAGGCCTGCGCCTTCCAGTGGGTCAACCCCAAGGCCTGGGCGATGGTTCTGAGCGCCCTGATTGCCTATGGCGCCATGCCGGGCGGGGCCGCGGCGGTCGCGGCGGTCTTCGTCACGGTCGGCCTGCCCGCGATCTCGATCTGGGCCGCGGTGGGGCAGGGGCTGCGGCGCTGGCTGGCCCATCCGCTGCGCCTGCGGGTGTTCAACGGCACCATGGCGGTGCTGCTGGTCCTGTCGATGCTGCCGGCCCTGGCCGAACTGGTCTAGGCCGCCGTCGCCAGCAGCCAGCCGACCCCGCCCGTGATCAGCGCCATGCCGGCGATCTCGCGCCGGCTCAGCCCCTCGCGGCGGCGGCGCGACAGCGCGGCGGCGAACACCAGTTCGACCAGGGCCAGGGTGCGGACATTCGCGGCCGGGGCCAGCGCAAAGGCGATGAACCAGAACTGCGAGGCCACCGCCCCCAGAAAGCCCGCGCCCAGCGATTCACGCCACGCGCCGAGCATGCCGCGCAGGGCCGCGCGATCGCGCAGCGCCAGCCAGCCCCCCACCAGCAGGGTCTGCATGCCGAGCGACAGGACAAGGATCGTGGTGGCCCGTTCGACAAAGCCACCGCCGGACAGCGCCAGGATGCCGCCGCGAAACCCGATCGCCGACAGGCCGAACAGCGCGCCGGAGACGATGCCCAGCAGCATCGGGATCGACCCCATGCGGCGCCAGTCGGTGCCGGACAGCACCATCACCCCCGCGGTGGCCACCGCGATGGCGCCCAGCCGGGAGACGGTCAGCGCCTCGCCCAGCAGCGCGGCTCCCAGCAGCGCGACGGTCACCGGTTCGGTCTTGATCAGCGCCGTGGCCACCGCAAAGCCGCGCCGCTGCATGGCCGCCAGCATCAGCGCGGTGGCGGCGACCTGCGCCAACGCGCCCAGCGCGGCATAGGCCATGGCGGTACCGGTCAGCGCCGGGATCGGGCGGACCATCGCCACTGCCGCCAGGAACAGCACCGCGAAGGGCAGGCCGAACAGGAACCGCACGCCCGTCGCGCCCAGGGTGCCGATGCGGCCGGTCAGCCCCGCCTGCGCCGCGTTGCGGCCGGTCTGGGCCAGCGCCGCGATCAGGGTGGCGGCGACCCACACGGAAGGTCAGGCGCGGCTGCTGCGGACTGTCTCGACCATCAGCGCGACATTGTCGGGGTCGGCGTCCGGGGTGATCCCGTGTCCCAGGTTGAAGATGTGCGGCCCGCCCGAGAACGCCGCGACGATCCGCCGCGTCTCGTCCACCAGGTCCTGGCCGCCAGTCACCATGTGGCCGGGCGCGAGGTTGCCCTGCACGCAACCGTCGCGCTGCACGTTCTGCGCCGCCCATTCGGCGCTGACCGAGTTGTCAAGCGCCACGCAGTCCGCCCCGGTCGCCCGGGCAAAGCCGACATAGCCGGGTCCCGCCTCGCGCGGGAAGGCGATGACCGGGATGCCGGGGTGGCGCGATTTCAGTTCGGCGATGATCCGGCGGGCCGGTTCCACCGCGAAGTCCTGGAAGTCCGGCCCCTTGAGGCTGCCCGCCCAGCTGTCGAACAGCTTGACCACCTCGGCGCCGGCATCGATCTGGGCCGACAGGTATTCGATCGTGGCTTCGGTCACCCGCTCGATCAGCCCGGCAAACGTGGCGCGGTCGCCGTCTTTCAGCGCGTGGGCGGGGGCCTGATCCTTGGTGCCCTGTCCGGCGATCATGTAGGTGGCCACGGTCCAGGGCGCGCCGGCAAAGCCGATCAGGGTCGTTTCGGGCGGCAATTCGCGGCGCAGGATGCGGACGGTGTCGTAGATCGGCGACAGCGTGTCGTGGATGGCGCCGACCGGCTTCAGCGCGGAGAGGCCGTCCGGCGTGGTGACGGTGGACAGGCGCGGCCCCTCGCCGGTGACGAACCACAGGTCCAGCCCCAGCGCCTGCGGCACCAGCAGGATGTCGGCGAACAGGATCGCGGCGTCGAAGCCGAAGCGGCGGATCGGCTGCAGCGTGACCTCGGCCGCAAGCTCGGGATTGTAGCACAGCGACAGGAAGTCGCCGGCCTGGGCCCGGGTCGCGCGGTATTCCGGCAGGTACCGGCCGGCCTGGCGCATCATCCAGATCGGCGGCGTCGGCAGCCGTTCGCCGGCCATGGCGCGCAGGATGGTTTTTCGGGGAGAAGGCGACGACGGTGCTGTATCCATGACCCTTCATCGCCACGGCAGCCCGGTTGTCAAGGCGGGCGGCCGGGGTTAACCGGGGGCGCATGAACGCAGCCTATCCCGCCCCGTCGCACCCGCTTCGCATCGGCACCCGTGGTTCGGCCCTGGCGCTGGCCCAGGCGCACGAGACGCGCGACCGGCTGATGGCCGCCCATGATCTGCCCGCGGACGCCTTCGAGATCGTGCCCATCAAGACGACCGGGGACCGGATCCTGGACCGCCCCCTGAAGGAGATCGGCGGCAAGGGCCTGTTCACCCGCGAGATCGAGGACGCGCTGCTGGACGGCAGCATCGACATCGCCGTCCATTCCATGAAGGACATGCCGGTGCTGCAGCCCGAGGGGCTGGTCATCGACTGCTACCTGCCGCGCGAGGATGTGCGGGACGGCTTTGTCAGCCGCATCCACCGCTCGATCGCCGAACTGCCGGCGGGAACCCGGGTCGGGTCGTCCAGCCTGCGGCGGCGGGCGCAGTTGATCCACGCGCGGCCGGACCTCGTCGTGGTCGAGTTCCGCGGCAACGTGCAGACGCGGCTGCGCAAGCTGGACGAGGGGGTCGCGGACGCGACATTCCTGGCGATGGCGGGGCTGGCGCGGCTGGGGATGACCGCGGTGGCGGCCGGGGCGGTCGCGCCCGAGGAGATGCTGCCCGCGGTGGCGCAGGGGGCGATCGGGATCGAGCGGCGGGCCGACGACAGCGTTGCGGCGTCGCTGGTCGCGGCGATATCCGACCTGAGCACCACGCTGCGGGTCGAGGCCGAGCGGGCGTTCCTGGCGCGGCTGGACGGGTCCTGCGAGACGCCGATCGCGGGGCTGGCCGAGCTGCAGCCGGACGGAACGCTGCTGCTGCGCGGGCAGATCCTGCTGCCCGACGGGTCGCTGTCGCTGACCGGGGAGCGGCGCGGGGCGGCGCAGGACGGGCCGGCGATGGGGACCGATCTGGCGGATGAGTTGCTGGGGCGCGCGCCGGAGGATTTCTTCGAGCTGATGGGGATCAGCGCCGACCGGGGCTCGCCGCCGGTGGGGCGCTGAGGCCGGAGAGGCGCCCGCGGCGGCCGCGGCGGACGTGCCGCCGTTCAGGCGGTGTTCATGCAGTGTTCACGCATGGTTCATGCAGTTTTCCTGCGCAACCTCAGGCGCCACGCCACCAGCCGCCGGGGCGGGCCACTAGATGTAGTGGAACCCCGCCGGTGCGGCACTAGCGCGGAGGGTGGTCAGTAGCTGCGGAGCAGGCCAACCAGCCGGCCCTGGACGTTGACGCGGTCCTCGGGCAGCACCCGCGTCTCGAAGCTGGTGTTCGCGGCTTCCAGCGCGATCATGCCGCCGCGGCGGCGGAAGCGCTTCAGCGTCGCCTCGGCGCCGTCGACCAGCGCCACGACGATGTCGCCGTTCTCGGCGTGGTCCTGTTCGCGGATGATCACCACGTCGCCATCGTTGATGCCGGCGTCGATCATCGAGTCGCCCCGCACCTCGAGCGCGTAGTGGTGGTCGCGGCCCTTCAGCATCGCGCCGGGCACGGCGATGTGGTGCGACACCTCGGAGATCGCCTCGATCGGGACGCCGGCGGCGATCCGGCCCATCACCGGCAGGTCCACCGCGGGGCTGTCCACGATCGGCATCGCGCCGTGCGGCCGGGGCGGGCGGAAATCGCCCCGGGCCGGGCCGTCGCCGGCGATCACCCGCGGCGTGAAGCCGCCATCGGCGCGGTCGTCGCCGCGCATGTTGTCGGGCAGCCGGATGATTTCCAGCGCCCGGGCGCGGTGCGGCAGGCGGCGGATGAAGCCGCGTTCCTCGAGCGCCGTGACCAGCCGGTGGATGCCCGACTTCGACCGCAGGTCGAGGGCGAGCTTCATCTCGTCGAAGGAGGGCGAGACGCCGTCCCGTGCCATCCGCGCCTGGATGAACTCGAGAAGCTGGATCTGCTTTCTGGTGAGCATGACATGTCGCCTGTTCTGCCGGTCGCGGGATGCTGCGATGTTCGAGGAATGTTCTAGGCGAATCACGGTTTGCCGGTCAAGCCCAAGGTGATTCGGCGCAGAGCGGGTCAGCCCTGTCGCAGCGGCAGATAGCGGACCGGCGCGCCCCGCTGCCGGGCCGGGTCGCCGGGCGGGCGGACCAGCAGCGCGTCGGCCTGCGCCATCAGCGCCAGCCGGGCGCTGTCCTGATCGGGGAACGGGGTGACCACGGCGCCGTCGGGTCCGTGCTGCAGCGTCGCGCGCAGGTAATGCTGCCGGTCGCCCTCGGCCGGCAGGTCGCGGCCCAGGATGCCGTGGCGCAGGTCGGGGCCGCCATCCTGCCCCTGCATCCGGTCCAGCAGCGGCCGCAGGAACAGGGTCGCGCAGACCATCGCCGAGACCGGGTTGCCGGGCAGCCCCAGCATCACCGCGCCGTCCGCCAGACGGCCCGCCATCAGCGGTTTGCCGGGACGCATCCGGACCTTGTAGAAGGCCCGGTCCATGCCGAGATCGGCGGCCACCCGCCCGACCAGATCGTGGTCGCCGACCGAGGCGCCGCCGATCGTCACGATCACGTCGGCGTCGGCGGCATCGGCAAACACCGCCCGCAGGCTGGCCTCGGTATCCCGGGCCAGCGGCATGATCCGCACCTCGGCGCCGGCCTGCCGGGCCAGCGCCGCCACCGCGATGTCGTTCGAACTGATGATCTGCCCGTCGCCGGGATCGGTGCCGGGGGGCACCAGCTCGTCCCCGCCCGCGATCACGGCGACGCGGGGCGGGCGGGCCACGGTGACGCGGGGCAGGTTCATCGCCGCCAGCAGCCCCAGATCGGCGGGGGCGAGGCGGCGGCCCGCGGGCAGGGTGTCGCCTTGGGCAAAGTCGTTGCCGCGCGGCCGGATATGCGGGCCGGTCGCGTCGGCGGCCACGGTGATCGCGTCGCCGTCGCGGGTCACGTGTTCCTGCATCACCACCCGGTCGAAGCCGGGCGGCACCGGCGCGCCGGTGAAGATCCGCAGCGCCGTGCCGGCGGCAGCGTCACCCGACCAGCCGCGCCCGGCCGCGGCCTCGCCCACCACCCGCAGCGGCCCGGGCAGGTCGGCGCTGCGCAGCGCATAGCCGTCCATCGCGGCGGCGTCGAAGGGCGGCTGGGTCATCCGCGACACCGCCGGTTCCAGCAGCACCCGCCCCAGCGCGTCGGCCAGCGCGCAATCCTGCGGCTGCGGGGCGGGGGCAAGGGACAGGACGGCGGCCAGCGCCTCGTCGACCGGGATCATGGCGCGGCCTCGAAGGTGCCGGACTTGCCGCCGGTCTTTCTCAGCAGCCGGACATTCTCGATCCGCATGTCCTTTTGCGCGGCCTTCAGCATGTCGTAGACGGTCAGCGCCGCGACGGTGGCGGCGGTCAGCGCCTCCATCTCGACGCCGGTGCGGCCGGTCGTGCGGGCGGTGGCGGTGATCCGGATGCCGGGCAGCGCCGGGTCGGCGGTCAGGTCCAGCGCCACCTTGTCCAGCGGCAGCGGGTGGCAGAGCGGGATCAGCTCGGCGGTGCGCTTGGCGCCCATGATCCCGGCCAGCCGGGCCACGCCCAGCACGTCGCCCTTGGCCGCGCCGCCCTGGGCCAGCGCCAGGGTTTCGGGCGACATGACCACCGCCGCCTCGGCCACCGCCTCGCGCGCGGTGGCGGTCTTGCCGGAGACGTCGACCATGTGGGCCTGCCCGGCGGCGTCGAAATGGGTCAGGGTCATGCGACCTCCTGCGGGGGGCTGCGGCCGAGGATCGCGCGGGTCGCGGCGGCGACGTCGGGCTGGCGCATCAGGCTTTCGCCGATCAGGAAGCGCCGGATCCCGGCCTCCATCATCCGGGCCAGGTCGTCATGGGTGAACAGGCCACTTTCGCAGATCACGTGGCGGTCGGCGGGGACATGCGGGGCCAGCGTCAGGGTGGTGTCGAGGCTGACCGCAAAGCTGCGCAGGTCGCGGTTGTTGATCCCGATCAGCGGCGAGGCGAGGCGCAGGGCGCGATCCAGCTCGGCGCGGTCATGCACCTCGATCAGCGCGTCCATGCCCCAGTGGCGGGCGGCGTCTTCCAGCTCGGCGGCCAGCGTGTCGTCGACCGAGGCCATGATGATCAGGATGCAGTCGGCGCCCCAGGCCCGCCCCTCGGCCACCTGGTAGGGGTCGTGCAGGAAATCCTTGCGCAGCACCGGCAGGTCGCAGGCGGCGCGGGCGGCGGTCAGGAATTCGGGGGCGCCCTGGAAGCTCGGCCCGTCGGTCAGCACCGACAGGCAGGCGGCGCCGCCGTCCTGATAGGCGCGGGCCAATGCCGGCGGGTCGAAATCGGGGCGGATCAGGCCTTTCGACGGGCTGGCCTTCTTGATCTCGGCGATCAGGGCGGGGCCGGACGACGCGGCGCGGGTCAGGGCGTCGGCGAAGCCGCGCACCGGCGGGGCGGCGCGGGCCGCGTCCTCGACCACCGGCAGGGGGCGGGCGGCGCGGGCCGCGGCGATCTCGGTCAGCTTGTAGCGGCGGATCTTGTCAAGAATGTCCATGCGGGGGTGATACAGGGCCGGGGCGGGGCTGTGCAACGGGGCCGGTTCCGTCGATGCCGGTCCAGTCGATGGCGGGCAGGCCGCGGGACAGCAGCCAGTCGTTGATCCGGCTGAACGGCCGCGACCCGAAGAACCCGCGCCGCGCCGACAGGGGCGAGGGGTGGGCGGTGGCGATCGCCAAATCCCGGTCGCGGGGCAGACCGGACGCGGCGCGCTGGGCGTGGGCGCCCCACAGCAGGAAGGCCACCGGGCCGTGGCGCTGGCTGTCGGCGATGGCCTGCCGGGCCAGGTCGTCCCAGCTCCAGCCGGCATGCGAGCCGGCCCCGTTCGGCGCGACGGATAGTGCCGTGTTGAGCAGCAGCACCCCCTGGCGGGCCCAGGGGGTCAGGTCGCCCGACGCCGGGGCGGCGCCCAGGTCGGCGCGCAGTTCGGCGAAGATGTTGGCGAGCGAGCGGGGCAGCGCCACGCCGGGACTGACCGAGAACGCCAGCCCGTTGGCATGGCCGGGGGTCGGATAGGGATCCTGGCCCAGGATCACGACCCGCACCCCGGAGGGCGCCACCGCCTGCAGCGCGGCAAACACCCGGTCCGGGCCGGGCAGCCAGTCGGCGCCGGACAGGCGGTCGCGGATCGCCGGCCAGCTGTCGGCAAAGAACGGCAGATGCGCCCAAGCGGGCGGCGGTCCGGGTGGGGCCGGGGCGAGGTGAGCCCGAGCCGTGCCGCTTGCCGCGGTCACGGCGCGATCACGGGGCCGGGGCGCCGGTCAGGCGGATCAGGCAGGCCAGCCGGTCGCGGGCGGCGCCGGAATCGATCGCCTCGACGGCCCGCGCCACGCCCTCGCGCAGGTCGGCGGCGACGCCCGCCACCAGCAGCCCGGCGGCGGCGTTCAGCAGCACCGCGTCGCGATAGGCGCCGGGCGCGCCGTCCAGCAGGTCCCGCAGCGCCGCGGCGTTGTGGGCCGGGTCGCCGCCCACGATGCTGTCGAACGGGTGGACCGGCAGGCCCGCATCCTCGGGCGCGATGTCGAATTCGGTGACCTCGCCGTCCCTGAGCTGGGCGACGTGGGACGGTTCGGCGATCGACAGCTCGTCGGTGCCGTCGCCGCCATGCACGATCCAGACCGAGGTCGAGCCCAGCTCGCGCAGCACCTCGGCCATCGGGCGGACCCAGTCGTTGGAGAAGGTGCCGGTCAGCTGCCGGGTCACCCCGGCGGGGTTGGTCATCGGTCCCAGCAGGTTGAAGATGGTGCGGGTCCCCAGCTCGGCCCGGGCCGGGCCAACGTTGCGCATCGACGGGTGGTGCATCGGCGCCATCATGAAGCAGATGCCGCAGTCGGCGATCGCCCGCTGGGCGGCGTCGGGGCTGCCCAGCACGTTCAGCCCCAGGCTGGCCAGCGCGTCGGCGCTGCCCGATTTCGACGACAGGTTGCGGTTGCCGTGCTTGGCGACCGGAACCCCCGCCCCGGCCACCACCAGCGCCGCGGCGGTCGAGATGTTCAGCGTGCCCTTGCCGTCGCCGCCGGTGCCGACGATGTCGATCGCGTCGGCGGGCGCGGTGATCCGGTTCATCCGGGCCCGCATCGCGCGGGCAGCGGCGGCGATTTCCTCGACCGTCTCGCCGCGCACCCGCATCGCCATCAGCAGCCCGCCGATCTGCGCCGGGGTCGCGGCGCCGTCGAACAGCGCGGCAAACGCCGCCTCGGCCTCGTCGGCGGTCAGCGGGCGGCTGGCGGCCAGCCCGATCAGCGGCCGGATGTCGGTCGGATGGTCGGTCATGCGGCGGAACGCCCCGGGGTGGCGCAGCGGCGCAGGAAGGTCTGGATCATGGCGTGCCCGTGTTCGGATCGGATGCTCTCGGGGTGGAACTGCACGCCCTCGATCGGCAGGTCGCGGTGCGCCAGCCCCATGATGCTGCCGTCGGCGGCGGTGGCGGTGACGCGCAGCCCGGCCGGCAGGCTGTCCGGGTCGACGGTCAGCGAGTGGTAGCGGGTCGCCCGCAGCGGCGAGGGCAGGCCGGCGAACAGCCCGGTGCCGTCGTGGTGGATGTCGTCGACCTTGCCGTGCACGATCCGGGCCGCGCGCACGACGCGGCCGCCGAACGCCTCGCCGATCGCCTGATGGCCGAGGCAGACCCCCATCACCGGCACGCCCGCCTCGGCGGCGGCCCGGATCAGCGGCACGATGATCCCGGCCTGGGCCGGGTCGCACGGGCCCGGCGAGATCAGGAGCCCCGCGGCGCCGCGGGCCAGCGCCTCGTCCACGCTCAGCGCGTCGTTGCGCACCACCTCGACCCGGGCGCCCGCCTCGCCCAGGTAGTGAACGAGGTTCCAGGTGAAGCTGTCGTAATTGTCGATCATCAGGATCGGGACGGCGGCGGAAGAGGTCACCGGCCCCAGCACCGGTGGGGACGTCGGAGACGTCCCGGACGGGGCCGCGGGGACCGCGTGCGACGGCCGGGGCGACGGGGACGGGGCAGGCGCGTGCATGGGGGTGGCTCCGCAGGATCGGTGGGCTATAGATGGGCGAAAGCCCGACGGGGGGTCAACCCGCCGCGGGCCGGCATCGGCGACGGACCGGATCAGGGGCGGAATGATGGCAGGCGGATTCTGGACCGGGCTGGTGCATGGAACGGTGCTGTGCGGCGCCGCGCTGGCCGCGCTGTCGCTGGCGGCGCCGGGACCGGAGGGTGAGGGGCCGGACGCGGCGGCATCCGTGGCCGCGCCTGCGGCACCGGAGCCGGGGCCATCGGAGCCGTGGCCGCCGGAATCCGGGCCGGCGGAGTCGGTGACGCGCGCTGATGGCGGCGCCGGCAGGCCCGCCGAGAACCCCGACATGGACTCCGACGCGGACCCCGACGTGGATCCCTTGCCCGAGGCGGCTTCTCCGGCACCCGCGTCGCCTGGACCCGACGACAGCGCCGCTGTGATCGCCGCGCCACCGGCCGATGGCGTGCCGGGTCCGGACCCGCAGGCCGCGGCCGCCGATATCCCATCTGCCGACGGCTCCTCTGAGGAGGCAGAGCCGGGGCCGGCGACCGGCACGCTGCCCGATCCGGTCGGATCGGAATTCGCCCGCGGCACCGATCAGCCGCCGGCCGCACCGCAGCCGCTGGACGCGACGGTGGCCGCGACGGCCAGCCGCGCGCCGACGGTCCCGACCTCGGCCGAGGAACCGGCCCCCGCGGCCGCGCGCAGCCCGGGCGAGCGGCCCGGCGGGGTCGATGCGCCGCAGGCGCCCGCGGCCCCGGCGACGCTGTCGGGGGGACCGGCGCGGCCGGGGGCGGCGGACAGTCCGACGCTGTCCGTGGCCCGCCCGGATCTCGCCCGCGCGCCCGCGGCGGACCGCCTGCCGCGGCAGCAGACCGCCGGCGATGCCGGGGCGGCGGCCACCCCCGACAGCGCCGGGGCGCCGTCTGCGGACGCGGCCGATCCGGACGCCGCGGGAGACGAGCAGGTGCCGGTGACGACGGCCGAGCGCGGCGCAACCGCGCCCGAGGCGGCGGAGGACGAAGATCCGGCGCCGGACGATGCCGGGGATGCCGGGGATGCCGCGGAGACCGCCGCGCAGGACGGGGCCGGTGACGGCGCACGGACCGCCGACCGGCCGCAGGGGAGCGACGGCCCGACGATGGCGCCGCCCACCCCGACGCTCGCCGCGCCGGCGCTGGACTTGTCCACGCCGCCCGATCTTTCCGACCTTCGCGTGATGGACAGGAACTGACATGCTGCCGCTGAACCCCGCCCTTGCCGCCACCTTCCGCCCCCCGGTCATGGAGGCGCGGCGCTGGCTGGAGGGCGTCAGCTTTCCCGCCGAGCGGCCGCTGATCAATGTCAGCCAGGCGGCGCCGGTCGAGCCGCCGCCGGTGCCGCTGCGCCAGGCGGTGGCGGATGCGGCGCTGGAGCGGCCCGAGATGCATCTCTACGGCCCGGTGCTGGGCAGTCCGGAGCTGCGCGACGAGGTCGCGCGCCACTGGACGGCCGCGTATGGCGGCCACGTCACCGCCGGCAACGTTGCCATCACCCAGGGCTGCAACCAGGCGTTCTGCGCGGCGATCGCGTCGCTGGCCGGGGCCGGGGACGAGGTGATCGTGCCGGTGCCGTGGTATTTCAATCACAAGATGTGGCTGGACATGCAGGGCACGACGCTGGTGCCGCTGTCCTGCGGGCAGGGGATGATCCCCGACCCGGCGCAGGCGGCGGCGCTGATCACGCCGCGCACCCGGGCGATCGTGCTGGTCACCCCCAACAATCCCTCGGGCGCCGAATACCCGCCCGAGATCATGCGCGCCTTCTTCGACCTGGCCCGGGACCGCGGCCTTGCCCTGGTCGTGGACGAGACCTATCGCGACTTCGATTCCCGCGGCCATGCCCCGCATGACTTGTTCGCCGACCCGGACTGGGACGACACGCTGATCCAGCTGTATTCCTTTTCCAAGGCCTATCGCCTGACCGGGCACCGGGTCGGGGCGCTGGTCGCCAGCCCCGCGCGGCTGGCCGAGATCGAGAAGTTCCTGGACACGGTGGCGATCTGCACCGGGCAGTTGGGCCAGTTCGCCGCCTTGTGGGGGATGCAGAACCTCGGCGACTGGCTGGCCGCCGAACGGCTGGAGATCCTGCGCCGCCGCGACAGCATGGCCGCGGCGGTGGCGGGGCTGGACGGGTGGCGCCTGAAGGGCTGCGGCGCCTATTTCGCCTGGGTCGAGCATCCGTTCGATCTGTCCTCGGCCGATCTGGCGCCGCGGCTGGTGGGCGAGGCCGGCGTGCTGCTGCTGCCCGGGACGATGTTCATGCCGCAGGCCGATCCGGCCGGGGCGCGGCATGTCCGGATCGCCTTTGCCAATGTGGACCGCGACGGCATCGCCACGCTGATGGACAGGCTGTCGGCCTGGCAGCCCTGAGCCGGCGGACCGGCCCGGGCGCCTGCCGGACCGGCGGCCCCGGCCGGGGTGGGTTGTCCGGCCCGCGGCCCCGCCCTAAAGAATGGCGCGGATGATGAGGGTCGCGGCGGATTGCGCAAGGCGGCCGGGAACGGGGACGACACATGACCAGCACGCGGACCAAGGGCAAGTCGACCATCGTGTGGCTGCTGATGGGCCTGCTGCTGCTGGGGCTGGGCGGCTTTGGCGTCACCAGCTTCTCGGGCAACTCGGCCAGCGACCTGGGGCGGGTCGGGTCCACCCCGGTCGAGGCGGACGACTATCTGCGCACCCTGCAGGCCGACATGCAGGCGTTCTCGGCCCAGACCGGGCAGCCGGTCACCGCCGAGATGGCCCGCCAGATCGGCCTGACCCAGTCCGTGCAGGCGCGGCTGTTCGCCGCCGCCGCGCTGGAGGACGAGGCGCGCCGGCTGGGCCTGTCGGTGGGCGACGAGGCGGTGGCGCGCGAGATCCGGGAGGCGCCGTCCTTCAAGGGGCTGACCGGTCAGTTCGATCCGGCCCGCTATCAGGAACTGCTGCGCAGCGAGGGGCTGACCCCGGCCGAGTTCGAGCATGACGTGCGGATGGACCAGGCCCGCCTGATCCTGCAGCAGGCGATCACCGGCGGGGTGACGGCGGCGCCCGCGATCAGCAAGGGGATCGCCGCCTGGATCCTGGAGACCCGCGACATCGACTGGCAGGAACTGACCGACGGCGATCTGCCCGAGCCGATCGCGCCCCCCGACGAGGCGACGCTGCAGGCGTGGCACGAGGCGAACGGCGACCGTTTCACCGCGCCCGAGACCAGGCAGATCACCTATGCGTGGCTGACCCCGGACATGCTGGTGGACAGTGTCGAACTGGACGAACAGGCGCTGCGGGCGCTGTATGACCAGCAGATCGCCACCTACCAGCAGCCGGAGCGGCGCCTGGTCGATCGGCTGGTCTATCCGGACGAGGCGCAGGCGCGGGACGCCAAGGCCCGGCTGGATGCCGGCCAGGCGACGTTCGAGCAGCTCGCCGCCGAGCGCGGCCTGGAACTGGCCGACATCGATCTGGGCGAGGTCACCGAGCAGGAGCTGGGGGCGGCCGGCGCGCCGGTCTTTGCGCTGGACCAGCCGGCGGTCGTCGGGCCGGTGATGACCGATCTGGGCCCGGCGCTGTTCTCGATGAACGCGATCCTCGAGGCGGTGGACGTGCCGTTCGAGCAGGCCGCCGAGGAGCTGCGGGCCGAGGCGGCGCTGGACGCGGCGCGGCGCCAGATCGACGACCAGCTGTCGGGCTACGAGGACCTGCTGGCCGGCGGCGCCAGCCTGGAGGACATGGCCGAGGAAACCCCCATGCAGCTGGGCGAGATCGCCTGGTCCGCCGAGATGGACGAGACCCAGGACAGCATCGCCGCCTATCCGGCGTTCCGGGAGCGCGCCGCCGCCCTGACCGACAAGGATTTCCCCGAGCTGCACCAGCTGGACGACGGCGGCGTGTTCGCGCTGCGGCTGGACGGGGTGACGCCGCCCGCGGTGATCCCGTTCAACGAAGTGCGCGACGCGGTGCTGGCCGACTGGACGGCGGCTGAACGCCGCCGCCGCCTGCAGGCGGTGGCCGAGGAACGCAGGCTGATGCTGATGGCGCAGGACGAAGCGCCGGCGCCGCCCGCGGCCGACGCGGCGCCAGCGGCCGCCAGCGGGTCGCCGACCACGCCGCCCGCCGCGTCCGCACCCACGGCGACGGACGGGACCGGTGCTGCGCCCGGCGCGCGGCCACAACTGGTCAGCGCCACGGGCATCCTGCGCGACGGCGTGATCGAGGCCGCCGCCCCCGCGGTGGTGACCGCGGCGTTCGACATGGACGAACCCGGCGAGGCCGAGGTGGTCACCGCCGGCGACCGGGTGTTCCTGGTCCGGCTGGCGGACGTGCACGCGGCGGACCTGAACCGCGACGACGCGCAGCAGACCGTGTCCGCGGTGGCCGAGCGGGTGGCGGCGTCGCTGCAGGGCGACCTGTTCGAATACCACACCCGCGCCGTGCAGGCGGAAAACGGGGTGGAGCTGAACGCGGCCGCGCTGGCGGCGGCGAACGCCCGCCTGCAGTGATGGACCTGTCGCCCGATTTCGACGCCTTTGCCGCCGGCTGGGCGCAGGGGCGCAACCAGCTGGTCACCGTCAGCCTGCCCGCCGATCTGGACACGCCGGTCAGCCTGATGCTGAAGCTGGCCGACGCGCAGCCGCACAGCTTCGTCCTGGAAAGCGTGACCGGCGGCGAGGTGCGCGGCCGCTATTCCATCGTGGGCATGAAGCCCGACTTGGTCTGGGAATGCCGCGACGGGCAGGCCCGCATCAACCGGCGGGCCCGCTATGCCGATAGCTTCGACGCCGACGACCGGCCGGCGCTGGACAGCCTGCGCGCCCTGCTGGCCGAAAGCCGGATCGAGATGCCCGGGGGCATTCCGCCGGTGGCGGCGGGGCTGTTCGGTTATCTGGGCTATGACATGATCCGGCTGGTCGAGCACCTGCCGGACGTGAACCCGGACCCGATCGGAACCCCCGATGCGATGCTGATGCGCCCGTCGGTGGTCGCGGTGCTGGACGGGGTCAAGGGCGAGGTGACCCTGTGCGCGCCGGCCTGGCACGATTCCGGGATGCCCGCCCGCGTCGCCTATGGGCAGGCGGCCGAACGGGTGATGGAGGCGCTGCGCAGCCTGGACCGGCTGCCGGCCGAACACCGGCCGCTTGGCCCGACCGCCACGGTGGGCGAGCCGCGGTCGAACATCGGCCACGATGCCTATCTGGCGGCGGTCGCGCGCGCCAAGGACTACATCCGCGCGGGCGACATCTTCCAGGTGGTGCCGTCGCAACGCTGGGCGCTGGATTTTCCGCTGCCGCCCTTCGCGCTGTACCGGTCGCTGCGCCGCACCAACCCGTCGCCCTTCATGTTCTTCCTGAACATGCAGAGCGACAGCGGCGGGTTCCAGATCGTGGGCGCCAGCCCCGAGATCCTGGTGCGTCTGCGCGACGGCGAGGTCACGATCCGGCCGATCGCCGGCACACGGCCGCGCGGCGCCACGCCCGATCAGGACCGCGCCAACGAGGCCGAGTTGCTGGCCGACGAAAAGGAGCTGGCCGAGCATCTGATGCTGCTGGACCTCGGCCGCAACGATGTGGCGCGGGTGTCGCGGATCGGCACCGTGCGCCCGACCGAGGAATTCGTCATCGAACGCTACAGCCACGTCATGCACATCGTGTCGAACGTGGTGGGCGAGCTGAACGTCGGCGAGGACGCGCTGTCGGCGCTGCTGTCGGGGCTGCCGGCGGGGACCGTCAGCGGCGCCCCCAAGGTGCGGGCGATGCAGATCATCGACGAGCTGGAACCCGAGAAGCGCGGGATTTATGGCGGCGCGGTCGGCTATTTCGCCGCAAATGGCGAGATGGACATGTGCATCGCGCTGCGCACCGGGGTGATCAAGGATGGCACGCTGTACGTCCAGGCGGGCGGCGGTGTGGTCCATGACAGCGACCCGGAATCCGAGTTCCAGGAGACGCTGAACAAGTCGCGCGCCCTGATCCGCGCGGCCGAGGGGGCGGCGCGCTTTGTCCGCGGCGGCGGCTGAGATCAGCCTGACGCCGTGGGCCGTGCTGCGCCGCGGCGCTGCGCGGCGTCGGAACCCGGGTCGGTCGGCATCGGTTGTGTCCGGAAAGGAGACTGCGATGACAGCGAACCAGCCGCGTGACCCCAACAAGGTCCCCGCCGAGGGCGGCATCCTGAACGACGAGGGCGAAGGCGACGCCGTGCGCGAGGGGATCCCCGGGAACGGCACCCGCTCGACCGAGCCGCAGGGCCCGCAGGACATGACCGGCGGCGCGACCCCGCCGACCGCCTGACCTTCACCCCCCACAGAAAGGAACAGCGCATGGGCAACCTTCCCTTCGAACGCACCCGCTACAGCCCGGTGCAGGACGTCACCCCCGAGGAGGCGGAGAAGAACAAGCAGAAGATGAACATCGAACAGGCGATCCAGGAACGCACCGACGAGAAGGCGCCGGACACCGGCCCGACCCCCACCTCGGGTCAGGGCGAGGGCGGCGGCGACGTCTGATCTCCGGGACACTGGACAAAGCGGGCGGCAGCGAGACTGCCGCCCGTTTTTTCTGTCGCGGCACATGCGGTCCCGGTGAGGGGGTTGGGTGCGCGGCGAAACGTCCGGCAATCCGGCCGAGGGTAGGCGGTTGTTCCGGGAGGATTTCGCGTCCGCAGGACAGGTATCGCGGACGTAGGGACCCATAGCGGATGACGTCCTTATATCTTCCGAGCTATGGCGGTTTGACGGAAAGATATTCTAATCTTGGGGCACCAGTCGTCAGAGGTGACCCATGTCGAAACCGTTCACGCCAACGCAGCAGAAACCGGCGGTGCTGACCGCCAATGCCCTGCGGGACGGCCGCTGCGTGTGGTGGACGCAGGACGGATGGTCCGCCGATCCGCGCGCCGCGACCTTGTTCGACGATCCCGCCTGCGCCGAGGCGGCGCTGCAGCAGGCCGAGGCGCAGGCCGACCTCGTGGTGGGCTCGTATCTGGTCGAGGCAAGGCGCGGCCCCGCGGGGGCCGAACCCGTGCATTTCCGCGAAGCCTTCCGGCAGCGCGGGCCGTCGGTCGAACCGGCCGCGCAGCAGATCGCGGCGCAGCTGTCCGTCGCCTCCCTCCAACCATCAGCCGCATCCAGGGGGCATCATGTTTGACGCGGGCCATGACGAGAACGCCTATCTGCGCCACCGTGCCGCGCAGTTCCGCGACCAGGTCAGGCGCCGCATCGACGGCGCGCTGACCGAGGACGAGTTCCGGCCGCTGCGGCTGATGAACGGCGTCTATCTGCAACTGCACGCCTACATGCTGCGGGTGGCCATCCCCTATGGCACGATCAGCCCCCGGCAGATGCGGGCGCTGGCCGTTCTGGCCGAGCGGTACGACCGCGGCTACGGCCATTTCACCACCCGCCAGAACATCCAGTTCCACTGGCCGCGGCTGGTCGACATCCCCGACATGCTGGACATCCTGGCCGAGGTCGGGCTGCACGCCATCCAGACCAGCGGCAACACGATCCGCAATGTCACCACCGACGCCTTTGCCGGGGCCGGCCCCGACGAGGTCGCCGATCCCCGCCCCTGGGCCGAGCTGCTGCGGTTCTGGTCGACCGACCACGCCGAGTTCCAGTTCCTGCCGCGCAAGTTCAAGATCGCGATTTCCGGCGGCGAGGCGGATCGGGCCCTGATCCCGGCCCATGACATCGGCCTGCGGCTGGCCCGGCAGGACGGCCAGATCGGGTTCGAGGTGTGGATCGGCGGCGGGCTGGGGCGCACCCCGCTGCTGGGCCAGATCGTGCGGCCGTTCCTGGCGGCCGGCGACCTGTTGCCCTATGTCGAGGCGATCCTGGCGGCCTACAACCTCAGCGGCCGGCGCGACAACAAGTACAAGGCACGGCTGAAGATCACCGTGGCCGAGCGCGGGCTGGACGTGCTGCGCGACGAGATCGAGGCCGAGTTCCTGCGCCGGCGCGCCGAGTTCCCGGGGATCGACCCGACCGTGCTGGCCGGCTTTGCCGAGCGGTTTGCGCCGCCGGCGTTCCGCGACGCCGACGACGCGGCCTATGATGCGGCCCGGGGCCGCGATCCGGTGTTCCGGTCCTGGTCCGACACCAACCTGTCGCCGCACCGCGCGCCAAGCCACGCCAGCGTCACCGTGACGCTGAAGGCGCCGGGGGCCACGCCGGGGGATGTCACCGCCGGGCAGATGCGGCTGCTGGCCGATCTGGCCGAGCAGTACGGCTATGGCGACCTGCGGATCGCCCATGACCAGAACGTGGTCCTGCCGCATGTGCATCGCGGCGACCTGCCGGCGCTGCATGCGCAACTGCGCAGCGCCGGGCTGGGCACCGCCAATGCGGGCCGCCTGACCGACATGATCGCCTGCCCGGGGATGGATTTCTGCACCCTGGCCACGGCGCGGTCAATCCCGATCGCCCACGACATCGCCGCCTATGTCCGCGGCCGCGACCTGGATGACGAGATCGGCGATTTCGACCTGCGCATCTCGGGCTGCATCAATGCCTGCGGCCACCATCATCTGGGCCATGTCGGGATCCTGGGTCTGGACCGCGCGGGAGAGGAGAACTACCAGATCACCCTGGGCGGCGACGGCTATGACCAGCCGGCGATCGGGGAACGCGCCGGCCCCGGCTTTCCGGCCGACGAGGTGGTGCCGGCGCTGGGCCGGTTGCTGGACGCCTACCTGGTCCTGCGCGATGCGCCGGAAGAACGCTTCATCGACGCGCTGCGGCGGCTGGGTCCGGGGCCCTTCCGTCAGGCGCTGTATGGGGATGCAGATGCTTGACGTCGCGATCCACGACCGGGCACGGGGGCTGAACGACCGGTTCCGCCATCACGCCGCCATCGAGGTGCTGCGCCATGCCGCGGCCGATCCGGCGGTCGGGCGGCTGGCGCTGGTCAGTTCCTTTGGCGCGGAATCGGTCGTGCTGCTGCACATGCTGTCGGTGGTCGCGCCGGCCACGCCGGTGCTGTTCGTCGACACGCTCATGCTGTTTCCCGAAACGCTCGCCTATCAGCGCGACATCGCCGAACGGCTGCCGCTGACCGACATCAGGGTGATCCGGGCCGAGCCCGCGGCGCTCGCCGCGGGCGACCCCAGTGGCACGCTGCACGGGCGCGACAGCGACGCCTGCTGCGCCCTGCGCAAGGTCGCGCCGCTGGAAGCGGCACTGGCGGAGTTCGACGCCTGGATCAGCGGGCGCAAGCGTTTTCAGGGCGGTGAACGGCAGGAGCTCGACTTCTTCGAAGTGGAATCCCCGGTTCGGCTGCGGGTCAATCCGCTGGCCCACTGGCGGCCGCAGGACGTGCGCGACTATATCGTCGAGAATGGCCTGCCGGTGCATCCGCTGGTCGCGCGGGGCTATCCCTCGATCGGCTGCGCGCCCTGCACGTCGCCGGTTGCGGCGGGCGAGGATCCGCGCGCCGGGCGCTGGCGCGGTGCGGCCAAGACCGAATGCGGCATCCACTTCATCGGCGGCCGCGCCACCCAGGCGCCTTCGGACGCTCCCGCGCCGGAAGTCGCCGCCACCACCCCCGCCAGCCACGACATGCCGGAAACTAGAACCATGACCATGATTGCCGACACACCCCTTCTGGTCCGCGACGACGGGTTTCACCCGATCGCCGAGGACCCGGATGTCGTCCTGCCCCCCGACAGCGATCCGGCCGATCTGGGCGACCACCTGCACCATGCGGTGATCGCGGTGGAATTCCCGTCGATGCCGGACGGGCGCGGGTTCACCCTGGCCCGCCAGCTGCGGGCGCGAGGTTATGCCGGGTGCCTTCGTGCCACCGGCGGGCTGATCGCCGACCAGTACGCGATGGCGCGGCGGGTCGGGTTCGACGAGGTCGAGATTTCCGCCGCGCTGGCCCGGCGCCAGCCCCCCGAACAATGGCGTGCCCGCGCGGACTGGCATGCCTGGGACCACCGTGCCCGCCTGACCGGAGAATTGACGCGATGAACCAGATCACACAACTGGCCAGCGCCCGCCCGGTTGCGGGGCCGAGATCCGACCTGCAGACGGTGACGCATGTGCGGCACTGGACGGACTGGCTGTTCTCGTTCCGGGTGACGCGGCCGGCGAGCCTGCGGTTCCGGTCGGGCGAGTTCGTGATGATCGGGCTGCCCGACGACGCCGGCAAGCCGATCCTGCGGGCCTATTCGATCGCCTCGCCGGCCTGGGACGACGAGCTGGAGTTCTATTCGATCAAGGTGCCGGACGGGCCGCTGACCTCGCGGCTGCAGCATATTCGCCCCGGCGACCCGATCATCCTGCGACCCAAGCCGGTCGGCACGCTGGTGCTGGACGCGCTGCTGCCCGGCCAACGGCTGTGGCTGCTGGCGACCGGCACCGGGATCGCGCCCTTCGCGTCGCTGCTGCGCGACCCCGACACCTACGGGCGCTATGCGCAGGTGGTGCTGATGCACACCTGCCGGACCGAGGCCGAGCTGGCCTATGGGCGCGACCTGGTCGCGGGGCTGGAGGACGACCCGCTGCTGGCCGAGCTGTTCGGCGAGGGCTTTGCGGACCGGCTGCTCTACTATCCCACCACCACGCGCGAGCCGTCGGCGCGGATGGGGCGGATCACCGACACCCTGCGCTCGGGCCGGGTGTTCGCCGACCTCGGCCTGCCGCCGATGAACGCGGCGGACGACCGGGCGATGGTGTGCGGGTCGCTGCCGTTCAACCTGGACGTCAAGGCGGTGCTGGAGGGCTTCGGCCTGCACGAGGGCGCCAACAGCGACCCGCGCGAGTTCGTGGTGGAAAAGGCCTTCGTCGGCGAGGGGGTCTGAGGGCAGTAGGCGGGCGGCCGGGAGGCGGGTGAGATGCCGGTCAGTCCGCCTCCGGCGCGTCCGGTTCGACGACCAGCGCCCCCTTCCACGCCCCGGCCGCGACGGTGTCGTGGATGTGGCTGACGATGATCTCGGCGAACCGCCGGGTCAGGTGGCTGCGCTGCACTTCGGGCAGCCACAGCACCAGGGTGCGCCGCAGGTCGGGGCTGGTGATCGGCCTGGCCGTCACCCGCCCGTCGCGCAGCCGCTGGTCGACCGAGTTCAGCGACAGGATCGTGCGCGCGCCGCCGCGCTCGACGAAGTTCAGCATCGCCGACACGATGTCGACCTCCAGATAGACATCCGGGATCAGCCCGCGCGCCGCCGCCGCCAGATCGATCAGCTGCCGCAGCCCGTGCGCCGGGCTGGGCAGGATCAGCGGCTTGCCGAACGCCTCGGCGAAGCTCACCGGCTCGTCGGTCCGCCCGTCCCCGGGTGGGCCGATCAGATACAGATGTTCCTGCAGCAGCGTCGTGGCGCGGGGGCTGCGCGCCGCCGTGATCTCGTAGGTGACGCCCACGTCGATCGAGCCGCGCTGCAGCCAGTCGCGCACATGGCCGGTGAAACCCGACGCGATGCGCAGCCTGCACAGCGGGTATTCCGCCAGGAACCGGTCGATCAGCGGTGTGGCGATGGTTTCCGCCAGCGCCGGCGGCAGCCCCAGCGTCACGGTGCCGCGCAGTTCCCCGTCGCGGCCCGACACCTCGCGCACGATCTGGTCGGCCTGGTCCAGCAGGTCGCGGCCGCGCAGCGACAGCATCTCGCCCTCGGGGGTGGGGCTGACGCCGCGGCCATGCCGGTGCAGCAGCGTGACGCCGAGTTCGTGTTCCAGCGCCTTGACCTGCCGGGTCAGGGCCGGCTGGGCCACGTTCAGCCGTTCGGCCGCCGAGGTGATGCTGCCGAGCCGGCAGATTTCGACAAAGTTGCGCAGCTGACGCAGGTCCATGATGCTGCCCTAGTATCGCTGAAATGCTGCCGCTGCATTTCAAATCTGCAGCGGCGTTTGCAACACCTGTCGGAGTGGGAGAGACTGGCAAGCGTGCCGCCGTCGCGCGGGCACGCAAGACCAACGAACAAAACGATCAGGGAGGAAAGCGCATGGATTTTGCGAGAATGATGACGACCGGCCGGCTGATGATGTCCGCGGCCGCGCTGGCGGTGGCCGGGTCGGCCGCGGTGGCGCAGGAGCTGCCGGACACGATGATCTGGACGGCCTATGACGTCGGCTCGGCCGGCTATGCCGAGGCGTCCGCCATTGCCGACGCGTTCGGCCAGAAATACGGCACCAAGGTCCGCATCCAGCCGTCCGGCAGCGGCATCGGCCGGCTGCAGCCTCTGCTGCAGGGGCGGGCCGATTACGGGTTCCTGTCGACCGAGACCTTCTTCCTCGCCGAAGGCGACTATGACTTCGCAACGCCCGAATTCGGGCCGACCGAGCTGCGGGCGGTAGCCGGCCGTCCGGCCTCGATCACCATGGTCGCCGCAGCCGACGCGGGCATCGAGACGATCGCCGATGCCAAGGGCAAGCGGGCCGCGTTCATCGCCGGCAACCCGTCGATCAACGTCAAGTGCGAGGCGATCCTGGCGTTCGGCGGGCTGACGCTGGATGACGTCGAGGTCGTCATGTTCCCGACCTATGCCGCCGCGATGAGTTCGATGACCAAGAACGAATCGGACTTTACCTGCACCACGCCGACCACCAGCCAGCTTTACGAGCTGGCGGAATCGCCGCGGGGCATCAAGTGGGTGCCGCTGGACCCGAACAATGCCGAGGCCTGGGCAAAGCTGGACGGCATCCTGCCGATCATGGGCCATTTCGAGGAGGACATCGCCGCCGGGCTGGAGCCGGGCGAGAAGGTCGACATGGCCTCGTATCGCTATCCGGTGATCGCCACGACCAAGGACAAGTCCGCCGACGAGGTCTATGCGTTCATCAAGGCGCTGGACGAGACCTTCGACATGTACAAGTCCGGCACCGCCACGATGGGCCGCTGGGCGCTGGAACAGTCGGGCGTGCCGCCGATCGACGTGCCGTTCCACGAGGGCGCGATCCGCTACCTGAAGGAAAAGGGCATCTGGACCGCCGAACATGACGCCTGGAACGAGGAGCGGACCCGGCGCATGGATGCCCTGGTCGCCGCCTGGGGCGAATTCAAGGCGGCCAATCCCGACCTGTCGGGCGAGGAATTCGCCACGCAGTGGAATGCCAGGCAGGACGAGGTTCTGGCGTCCCTGAACTGACGGCTGATCCAGGGGCCCGCCTCTGACCGGAGGCGGGCCTGCTTCACCCGGGAGGAGCCGGCGCCATGACCAATGCCACCGAGGAGAGCCTGCCGCCGGGGACGCCCCCGATCGCGGCGGCGGTGCCGGCGACGGCACAGGATCCCGGCCACCACTTGCGCACGCCGGACCCCGAACCGCCGCCGCGGCCCGCCGGCCTGGCCCGTGCCGCGACCTATCTGCTGGGCGGGATCGGGGTGCTGCTGGCGATCAACCAGGTGTTCCTGCTGGACGGGCTGGGGCTCGGGTTCCAGCCGCTCGGCAACTCGTATCTGTACTATCTCATCGGCATCTTCCTTGCCGCGGCGTTCCTGACCATTCCGGCGCGGGCCGCCGATGCCGGGCGGGTGCGCTGGTATGACTGGCTGTTCGGCGCGATCGCGCTGGGGCCGGCGCTGTATCTGGGCTGGAACGGCCTGAACATCATTCAGCAGGGGTGGGAATACGCGGCCCCCCTGTCGGCGCAGATCGCCGCCGCCCTGATGCTGATCGCGGTGCTGGAAGGCGTGCGGCGGGCGGGCGGCCCGATCCTGCTGGCGACCGCGGTGCTGTTCGGCTCCTACCCGCTGTTCGCGGATTACATGCCAGGCTTTCTGTGGGGCACCTCGTTCGACCTGGCGGGCACCATCCGGGCGCATATCCTGGGCGTCGAAAGCGTCATCGGCATCCCCATGCAGGTGGTCGCCGAACTGGTGATCGGGTTCGTGATCTTCGGGTCGGTGCTGACCATCACCAAGGGCAGCGATTTCTTCATGGACCTCGCCGCCGCACTGCTGGGCCACACGCGGGGCGGGCCGGCCAAGGTCGCGGTGATGGGATCGGGGATCCTGGGCTCGCTGTCCGGCAGCGTCATTTCCAACATCCTGACCAGTGCGCCGTTCACGGTCCCGACGATGCGGCGGGCCGGCTATCCCGCGACCTATGCCGCGGCGATCGAGGCCTGTGCGTCGACGGGCGCGACGCTGATGCCGCCGGTGATGGGAACGGTGGCGTTCATCATGGCCTCGTTCCTTGGCGTCGCCTATGCCGATGTCGCGACCGCGGCGTTCCTGCCGGCCCTGCTGTTCTATGTCGCGCTGCTGCTGCAGGTCGACATGTATGCGGCGCGCAACGGACTGCGCGGCATGGCGCGGGACGAGATCCCCTCGGTCGGGTCCACCCTGATGGAAGGGTGGCCCTATCTGCTGGGGCTGGTGGTGCTGATCTACGTGCTGATGGGGCTGCGGATGGAAACCTATTCGCCCTACGCCGCCTCGGTCACGATGCTGGTCGCCACCGCCTTCAACCGCCACACCCGGCTGACCTGGACGCGGGCCAAGCTGCTGCTGATGGACATCGCCAAGAACATCGCGTCGCTGGTGGCGGTGCTGGCCGGGATCGGCCTGGTCGTGGGCGGGCTGTCCTATACCGGCGTGGCCGGCGCGTTCTCGCGCGAGCTGCTGCTGTATGCGGGTGGCAGCATCCCGTTGATGCTGATGGCCGGCGCGATCACCAGCTTTGTCCTCGGCATGGGGATGACGGTCAGCGCCTGCTACATCTTCCTGTCGATCTTGCTGGCGCCGGCGCTGATCGACGCCGGGCTGAACCCGCTGGGCAGCCACCTGTTCATCCTGTACTGGGGGATGCTGTCCTACATCACGCCGCCGGTGGCGCTGGCGTCGATCACCGCGGCGAACATCGCCGGGTCCAACCCGATCCGCACCGGGTTCTATTCCATGCGGCTGGGCGGCACGCTGTTCATCCTGCCGTTCATCTTCATCTACGACCCGGCGCTGATCATGGCGGGGAGCTGGGCCGAGATCGTCAAGGCGGTCGGGATTGCAGGGATCGCCATCCTGGCGCTGACCGCGGCCTTCGAAGGCTATCTGTACGGGGTGGGCCGGCTGGGCATGGTCACCCGGGTGATGCTGGGCGTGGCCGGTGCGCTGACGATCATTCCCGAAACCTACAGCGACATCGCCGGGCTGGCGCTGATGGCGGTGGCCATCGGGATCGCGCTGGTCGCCGCGCGCCGGACACAGAAGGTGACCCCATGATCGACAAGCGTGTGCCCGATCTGTCCGCGGCGGTCGCCCCGATCCATGACGGGGCGGCGGTGATGATCGGCGGGTTCGGCAGTTCGGGCATCCCGATGGGGCTGATCCACGCCCTGCTGGACAGGGGCGCCCGCGGACTGACGGTGATTTCGAACAACGCCGGCGCGGGCGAGGTCGGCATTTCGGCCCTGCTGCGCGAGGGGCTGGTCAGCAAGGTGGTCTGTTCCTACCCCCGGACCCCCGGCTCGATCTGGTTCGAGCGCCGCTACGAGGCCGGCGAGGTCGAGCTGGAGGTGGTTCCGCAGGGCACCCTGGCCGAGCGCATCCGCGCGGCGGGGGCCGGGCTGGGCGGGTTCCTGACCCCCACCGCCTATGGAACCCTGCTGGCTGAGGGCAAGGAGACGCGGGTGATCGATGGGATCGGTTATGTGCTGGAGCCGCCGCTCCCCGCCGATTTCGCCCTCGTCCGGGGCGAGGCCGGCGACCGCTGGGGGAACGTCCGCTATCACGCGACGGCGCGCAACTTCAATCCGGTGATGGCCATGGCGGCGCGGCACACGATCGCCGAGGTCCGGACCCTGTCCGACACGCCGCTTGACCCGCACAGCGTCGTCACGCCGGGGATCTTCGTGCACGCCATCGTCGAACATGGGGAACGGCCATGATGCGGCTGACCGAGGACCAGATCGCCGCGCGGCTCGCCGCCGACATTCCCGACAGCGCCTATGTCAACCTGGGGATCGGCCTGCCGAACAGGGTGGCGCAGCACGTTCCCGAGGGGCGCGAGGTGTTCTATCAGACCGAGAACGGCCTGCTGGGGGTCGGCCCCGCCCCGCTGCCGGGGCAGGAGGATCCGGAACTGATCGACGCCAGCAAGAAGCTGGTGACGACGCTGCCCGGCGCCGCCTTCTTCGATCAGGCCGAGTCGTTCGCGATCATGCGCGGCGGGCATCTGAACATCGCGGTGTTGGGCGCCTATCAGGTGGCCCAGAACGGCGATCTGGCGAACTGGGCGACGCTGGACGACAAGCATCCGCCGGCGGTCGGCGGGGCCATGGATCTTGTGGCCGGGGTGCCACAGATCCTGGTGATCATGCGCCACACCGACCGGGCGGGCGAACCCAAGCTGCTGGAACGCTGCACCTATCCGCTGACCGGTGCCGGTGTCGTCAACCGGGTCTATACGGATCTGGGCGTCTTTGCGGTCACCCCGGACGGATTCCGCGTGGTCGAACTTGCCGCGGGCAACAGCCTGGACGAGGTGCAGGCGGAGACCGGCGCCCGGCTGCTGGCCTGACCCACGGGACGGGCAGGTCCGGTCGGGCCGATCACGGGGCGGCCGATCGGGGCGATCCGGATCAGATCACGCCCATCGCTACCGCCAACGCCATGCCGGCGGTCCACATGACCAGCGAGGACAGGCAGTAAAGCCCGTTCCAGCGGAATCCGACGGTGGACGGGGACCGCCCGATCAGCGCGCCGGCATAGGCGACCGTGGTGATGAACGGGGTGAACCCCATCACGCAGGACCAGGCGCCGGCCAGCGACAGCGCCGCGGCGGGCAAGCTGAGCCCCGGCAGATGCAGCTGGGCGACCACCGAGCCGATCACCGAGGCGCTGATGATCGGGTTGATGCCCACGGTTGCCAGCACGAACAGCGACAGGTTCAGCAGCGCCACCATCTGCCAGGCCGGCATCGCCAGTGCGACGACCAGGTCCTGGACCCGGTCGAGCGGGATCAGTTCCAGCGCCAGCACCGACAGCAGCCCGGCCGAGGCGAACACCCCGATCTCGCCCGCGGCCAGCGGAAACCGTCGCACCGTGGCGGCCAGGGTGCGCCGCATCGCGCCCGCCGATCCGCCGGGCTGATGGCGGCCGGTCCGGGCGGCCCAGATCAGGCTGTATCCGGGGACGGCGATCAGCAGCGCCTGCTGAAAGTCCCAGCCGATGGCGAAATGCAGCAGGAACACCAGCCCGCCTAGCATCACGACATGCCCGATCAGGATCAGGACGCCGGTCCGGTCGGCAGGCTCGGTCGGGGGCGGCTGCAGGGTTCCGGGGGCGACCCTGGGTCCGGTCAGCCAGTCGAGGAACCATCCCCAGAGCAGGAACAGCATCGCCACGCCCAGGCCGCGCGGCCCGACCTGGGCGTAGGTCAGCCCCGGCATGGCCAGCAGCAGGGCGTTCATCCCGAACCCGAAGGGCGACCACATCGGGATCAGGACGAACCCGCGCAGCGTCGCCACCGTCATCCGGCGCAGCTTCCACTCGCGCTGGCGCTCGGTCAGCTGAACGTCCGGGCGGTCGAGCGATCCCCGCGCCATTTCCAGCAGCAGCGCCAGCCCGCCCAGGTTGATCAGCAGCCCGAAGACGTGGCCGCCGAAATTCATCGCTAGATAGCGGCGCCCCGGCGGCTGGGCGGTCAGGAATCGTCCGGCGCGGGCGATCTCCGGCGCGTCCGACGCGACGACGCGCAGGATCCCCAGCAGCGCCAGCAGCGATGACAGGAAGGCCATCCTGTTCACCGCCTCAATCAGCGTCGCGCTGTCGGTGCCGCGAATCCCGGCGATCAGCAGCAGCACTGCGGACAGCACGATCGGCACCCAGGTCGCCACCGTGAACTGCCGCCAGGTCAGTACGAAATACAGCGCCAGCGCGACCGCGGCCACCACGCTGAGGGGCGCGGCGGTCACCAGGATCTGGGCGATCGAGATCGCGATCACCGTCAGCAGGCACAGCTGCGCGACCAGATTGCCCAGGTTGCGGGCGGCGGGGGGTGACATGATGCCCGGTCAGATCGGGTCCCAGCTGAACACGTCGCCCGACCGGTCGAGCGGGGTCATCCCGGCCCGCAGGGCAGGCAGCGCGCGTTCGGCGATCGTTTCGGGGGTCCAGCCGCCATCCGCATGGACGCTGCGGACGGGACGGGGCTGGCCGAACAGGAACAGTTCGTTCAGTCGCGCGGCAAAGATCTGCCCGGTTACTTCGCGTGCCGCATCGGACGCCAGGAACACCGCCAGCGGCGCGTTCGTTTCCGGGGTCATCCGCTTCATCCGCTCGACCCGCGCCTGTTCCTCGGGGGTGCTGGCGGGGATTGAATCCGTCATCCGGCTCCACGCGAAGGGGGCGATGCAGTTCGAGCGCACGTTGTAGCGTTTCATGTCCAGCGCGATGGACTTCGACAGTGCCGCGATGCCCAGCTTCGCCGCGGAATAGTTCGCCTGCCCGAAATTGCCGATCAGCCCCGAGGCCGAGGTCATGTGGACGAAGGCGCCGCTTTCCTGAGCGCGGAACGGTTCGGCGGCGGCCCGACTGACGTAGAAGCTGCCGTTCAGATGGACGTCGATCACCGATTTCCAGTCGCCCGGGTCCATCTTGTGGAAGATCGCGTCGCGCAGGATGCCGGCGTTGTTCACGACGGCGTCGACCCGGCCGAAGCTGTCAAGCGCGCATTGCACGATCTTGCGGGCGCTGTCCCAGTCGGACACGCTGTCGGTGCTGATCGCGGCCTGTCCGCCGGCGGATTCGATCAGGCTGCGGGTTTCCTCGGCCGGGCTGGACGATCCGCCCTCGCCGCCCAGCGAGACGCCGATGTCGTTGATCACCACTCGCGCCCCGGCGCGGGCCATGGCCAGCGCGATGCCCCGGCCGATGCCGCCGCCCGCGCCGGTGACGATCACCACCTTGTCCCGCAATCCCAGATCGATGCTCATGATTGTTCCTTTCACCGGATGCTGTCGCGCAGGCCCGGCACCTGCCTGGCTGCGATGGTCTTCTGATACTCGGAGGCGCCGCCATCGGTCGAATGGGGACGTGCCTGGATGAAGGCGCTGGGCGGGTCCAGCGACGGGGCGCCGGGCAGCGGATCGACCGGCGCGGCATGCGGGCCGGCCCGGTCGACGATGTGATCGGTGGCGCGCGGGCAAAGGGTCGACCGGTTGATCGTCAGCATCGACACGCCGAGCTCCGGCCCATCGCCGCGCGGAGGCCGCCCTGCCGGGATGCCATGCCGGCGGCAGTGTCGATCAGCAGCGGCCGCTGGTTTGGCCGGTCAGGATGGTCCATCAGCCGTCCCCCGCCGCGACCTCGAACCGGCCATTGGCGATCACCACCACGTCACGTTCGACCACCCGGGTGCGGAACGATCCGTCCCGCCAGATCTCTGTCCGCAGCGTTTCGCCCGGGTAGACGGGCGCCGTAAAGCGGGCATCGAGGGTGCGAAACCGGCCCGCATTCCCACCGGCAAGGGTCCGGAGCAGCGCCTGCGCGGCGACCCCCAGTGTGCACAGGCCATGCAGGATCGGGCGCTCGAACCCGGCGCGGGCCGCAACGGCGGGGTTCAGGTGCAACGGGTTGTCGTCGCAGTTCCACCTGTACCACAGCGCCTGTTCGGGCCGGGTGGGGATCTCGATCGCGATGTCGGGCGGGGTGTCCGGCAGCTGGTGAACCTGCTTTGGCTCTGCATTCGTGCCGCCGCAGCCGCCATCCCCGCGCAGGAAGGTGGTGCTGCGCGTCGTGGCCAGCAGCGTGCCGGTGTCGGCGTCGACCAGGTCCTTTTCGGAATACATCAGCGCGCCCTTGCCGGCGCCCTTGTCGATCAGCCCGGTCACCCGGGTGCGCCCGATCACGGTGCCGGCAGGGGGCAGGGGCGCGTGCAGGGTCATGCCCTGCTCGCCATGCAGCACCCGGGTGGCATCGACCCCGGTGCGGGGGTCGGCCAGCCAGAACCCCGGATGCCCCAGCACCAGCGCCATTGTCGGGAACGCCACGATCTCGTCCAGACCGCCGGCAAAGCGCAGCTGGTCGGTGTCCAGCGGATCCTGGCCCAGGCCGATCGACAGCGCGTAGAACGCGACCTCACGGTGGCCATAGCCCTGCCGTTGCTCGGGGATCTCGAAGTTCAGGAGGGTCTGCGGGTCAAGCGGCATCGGCGGCCTCGTCCAGTTCGATGACGGCGTCCAGCGCCCAGGCGCCCTGGCCCTGCGGCATCACCAGCACCGGGTTCAGGTCGACCGAGACCAGGCGCGGCCCGGCCGACGCGGCAAAGACCGACAGCCGGGACAGCATCTCGGCCAACGCGTCGAGGTCCGCGGGCGGGCGGCCGCGGGCGCCCTGCAGGATCGCCGCGCCGCGGATCGCGCCGATCATCTCGCGTGCCTCGGCGACGCCGAACGGGCAGGGGCGGATCACCACGTCCTTCAGCACCTCGACGAAGATCCCGCCCAGGCCGAAGGCCGCCATCGGACCGAAGGTCGGGTCGCGGCTGATCCCCATGAAGCATTCCGTGCCACCCGTGATCTGGCGCGCGACCAGCACGCCGGACAGCCGCGCGTCGGGTGCCGCTGCCGCGACGGCGTCCCGGATGGCGTGATGCGCCTCCTCGGCTTCGGCGGCGCTGCCGATCCCCAGCCGCACCCCGCCGATGTCGGATTTGTGGAGGATGTCGGCGGACAGGATCTTCATCACCACGGGAAAGCCCAGCCGCGCCGCCGCCGCCCCGGCCTCTGCTGCCGTCTGGACGACCGCCTCCGGCGCGGCGTTGATGCCTGCGGCCGCAAGGATCGTCTTCGCCTCGTGCTCGTCAGGCTGTGCCGGTGGCAGGGCCGGCGCGGCGGGCAGCGGTGGGGCCTCGACCGCCGGCTGCGCCAGCATGTCGCCCACGCGGCCCATCGCGGCCAGCGCCCGGACGCAGCGGCTGGGGTCCTGGAACACCAGGAATCCCGCATCCTCGTAGCTGCGGATCACGTCGGGCGGGCCGATGACGCACAGGGCCAGCAGCCGGTCCGGAAAATCCGACCGCAGCGGCGCCAGCGTGTCCAGCAGCACGGGGGCCAGATCCTTGCCGCCCGCGACATAGGTCATGAAGCAGGCCACCGACCGGTATCCGCCATCCTGCAGCGCCGCTCGCATGAAGCGTTCGAACAGGGTCGGGTCGTTCAGCGCCTGGGCGGTGCAGTCCAGCGGGTTGACCGGCGACGAGATCGGCAGCAGCGCCTTGAGCCTCGCCTGCGCGTCGGCGGGCATCGGCGGCATCGGCAGGCCGAGCTGCTCTGCCTCGTCCGAGGCGATGATCCCGGCGCCACCCGACACGGTGATGAACCCCATGCTGTTGCCGACGGGATAGATTCGGTGATGCGCCGTATAGGCATAGTCCATCATCTGGTCGGTATCCTCGACTCGGATCACCCCGTGCCGGGCAAGCACCGCCGACACCACCGCATCATCGCCGGTCAGCGATGCGGTGTGCGAGGCCGCGGCATGGGCGCCAAGTTCGCTGCGGCCGGCCTTGAGCAGGAAGATCGGCTTGCCGTTCGCGCGCGCCAGGTCGGCCGCGGCGATCAGCCCGGCGGGGTCGTTGATCCCTTCCATATAGGCGCAGATCACCTCGACCTGGTCGGACCCGGCCATCCACCGGATCGCGTCCGCCACCGTTACGTCAGCCTCGTTCCCGGTCGAGACGAGCATCGACACGCCGAGCCCCCGGTCGCGGGCGACCGCGCCCAGATGGGCCCCATAGGCGCCGGACTGGCTGGCGATGCCGATATTGCCGTCGCGCGGAAACCCGGTGTCCAGCGACGACGAGAAGGTCCCGTAATAGGCCAGCCGGGTGTTGTAGACGCCGAGGCTGTTCGGCCCCAGCATCCGCATGCCGTGCCGGCGGGTGATCTCCAGCAGCCGGTCCTGCGCGGCGCGCCCCGCCTCGCCGGTTTCGGCGAACCCGGCGGTGAACAGCGTGACGGCCCGGCAGCCGCGCTGGCCCAGTGCCTCGACCGCGTCGAGGGCGCCGGCCGCCGGAACCGCGACGATGGCGGCGTCCGGCGTTTCGGGCAGGTCGGCGACCGAGGGATGGCAGGCCAGACCCTGGATTCGGTCCCGGTTCGGGTTCACCGGCAGGATGCGCCCGCGATAGCCCGCCCGCAGCATGGCGTCGATCGGGCGGCCGCCGATCCGCAGACGGTCCGCGGACGCGCCGATGATCGCGACGCTTTCGGGGGCAAGCAGCGCCGTCAATCCGCGGTCGTCGGATGCGGATGGCCCGCTCACAGCGCGGCCTCGGATCCAAGAAACGCCGTCACCTGGCTGGACAGGGTGCCGCCATTGCCGTGCAGCAGGGCAATGTCGCAGCGATCCAGCTGCCGGTCCCCCGCGTCGCCACGGATCTGGGTGACGGCCTCGGCGATCAGGAACATGCCGTACATGCCCGGATGCACGCAGGACAGGCCGCCGCCGTTGGTGTTGACCGCCAGGTCGCCGCCGGGTGCGATCCGGCCCCCCTGGACGAAGCGCCCGCCCTCGCCCTTGGGGCAGAAGCCGAGATCCTCGAGGAACAGCACGGTGTTGATGGTGAACGCGTCATACAGCATCACCAGATCGACATCGGCATGGGTCAGCCCGGCCATGTCGAAGGCGCGGGGACCGCTGTCGGACGCGGCGGTGACGGTCAGATCCGGCATGGCCACGATCGACCGGTGCCAGTTCGCCCCCGCGGCACCCAGGAAATAGGCGGGCCTGGTCGGGAAGTCGGCGACCCGGTCCGCGCGCACCATGATGCAGGCGGCGGCCCCGTCGGTCACCAGGCAGCAGTCGCCGGCGGTCAGCGGGTCGGACACCATCCGCGTCGACAGCACGTCCTCGCGCGTCAGCGGGCCGCGGGCGAAGGCCTGGGGGTTCAGGTTGGCCCACTCCCGCGCCGCGACGGCGACGTCGGCCAGCTGTTCGCGGGTGGTCCCGTACTGGTGCATGTGCCGGCTGGTGGCCAGCGCATAGGCGGTGATCGGGTGCCGCGGCCGGTAGGGGGTTTCGTGCCACTGGGGCTCGGACATCGACACCAGCCGGCCGCCCGCGGTGCGCTGGTTCGAGCCGTAGCAGATCAGGGCCACGTCACACAGCCCCGCCTGCAGCGCCAGCGAGGCCTGCAGCAGGTGCATCTCGAAGCTGGAGCCGCCGACATTGGTGCTGTCGAAGAATTTCGGCCGCAGGCCCAGATATTCCACGACACTCATCGACGGAAAGGCATGGCTGCTGGTCGCGGCGAACACGGCGTCGATATCGGAGAGTTTCAGCCCGCAATCGTCCAGCGCCGCCATGCTGGCCTGGGCCAGCAGTTCCATCGCCGAAAAGCCCGGCGCCTCGCCCACCCCGGCAGTGGCCATGCCCACGATGGCAGTCTTTCCCCGCAGCGGATGAGCCATCACGCGCCCTCCTTCCGGGCAGGCGCGTCGTCCGTGGCGACCGGGTCGAACACCACCCGCGTCGTTTCGCCGACCGTCTCGATTCGGGCACGGACGGGGGTGCCGATCGGAACCGTCTCGACCGCGGGCAGGGTGGTCATCATGCGCGGCCCCTCGGCCAGATCGACCAGCGCGACGTTGTAGGCGCCCTGGCGCGACCGATTGACGGTGATGGCGTAGACGACGCCGTCGCCGCTGGCCGGAACCCACTCCAGGTCCATGGCGCCGGACGGGGCCGCGACCCTTGGCCAGAACACGTGTTCGCCGGTGCTGCGCGACCGCTGGATCATGAACCGGCCCTGCGCCAGAAACGCCTCGAACCGCGCCTGGGGGCCACCCTCCACTGCCTTGTCGTCGGTCATGCCATGTGTCCTGCCGGTTGCTGCGTGCGGGCGCATGATCCCGCGCCCGCACCCGGCAGGCCAATGCATGTTCGCAATTTCATGCATATCGGTCCGGCATAGGTCGGATCATCAGGTAGCCGGCCGTATCGGAGAAGAGGGCGAAGGCGTCATGGTCTGCCTTCGCGCCGCGGTGTCCGCCACGCCTGACGGTCACCGGACCAGCAGCACCGGCAGCTGCGCCTCGCGCAGGATCGCGGTCGTGGTGGAGCCGATCATCAGGGTCCTGATGCGGGAATGGCCATAGGCGCCCATCACCAGGACGTCCGACCCGGACTTCTCCAGATGCCGCAGCAGGGCGCGTTCGGGCTGGGTGCGGTCGGCTGCCGTCCCGATCACCCGTGGCGTGGCATCGATGCCGGCGGCCGCCAGGATCCGCTGCGGTTCGTTCAGCGATGACTGCGCCTCGGGTCCGCCCACCGTGACCAGATCCGTGCTCAGCCCCCGATAGGCGGGGAGCTGCGCGACCCGGTCCACGGCCCGGCGCGCGGACGGGCCGCCGTCCCAGGCGATGGTGACCCGTTCGATCGGCCGGGTCCGGCGCGGCGCCATCAGCACCGGCAGGCGGCTGGCCCGGACGATCCGTTCGAAGTTCGACCCCAGATGCCCCTGCGCCCGTTCCGCCGTCTCGCCGCGCTTGCCGATGACGATCAGGCCCAGCTCGGACTCCTGCGCGGCGACAGTGTCCAGCAGATCGCCCTGGCGCAGCTGGGCGGTGATCCGGGTGACACCGGCGCGTTTCAGCAGGTCGGTCGCATCGTCCAGGATCGCCCGGCCCTGCGTCATGGCCAGCCTCGCCCGCTGCTCATCCAGTTCGGACAGCTCGTTCAGCAGGGCGGTGCGGGCACCCAGCCGGATGGCGCCCGACAAATCCGGTTTCGGCGGTGTCCGGCCCGGCAGCACGTGCAGCAGTCGCACCGGCGCGTCGTTGCGGGTCGCAGCCCAGGCGGTCATGTCCAGCACCGGGCCGGAGAACTCGGACCCGTCGATCATCGCGATGATGGTGTTGGTTGTCATCGGATCGCTCCCTTCCTCAATGCGCGGTCAAGCTGTCCAGGGCGCCCGGCTTGTCATGGATCGCCAGCCGGTCGACCAGCGTTTCCGAGGCCTCGTTCATGCCGGTGATGTCCACCTCGGCCCCGTCGCGGCGGAATTTCAGCACCGCCATGTCCAGCGCCTGCACTGACGAAATGTCCCAGATATGCGCCCGGCTGACGTCGATCGTCACCCGCTCGACGGCCTCGCGGAAGTCGAAGCTGCGCATGAAATCCTCGACCGAGGCGTAGAACAGCTGGCCCTCGACCACATAGGTTCGGTGGCGCCCGTCCTCGCTGATCGTCGAGGTGACCCGGAACAGCTGCGCGATCTTGGCGGCAAAGAAGATGCCCGACAGCAGCACGCCGACCAGGACGCCGATGGCCAGGTTGTGGGTGTAGACGACGGTGACGACGGTCGCCAGCATCACCACCGAGGATGACAGCGGATGCGTCCGCATGTTGCCCAGCGACGACCACGAAAACGTCCCCACCGACACCATGATCATGATCGCGACCAGCGCGGCCATCGGGATGATCCGGACGAGATCGGACAGGAACACGACCAGGATCAGCAGCACCAGTCCCGCCGTAAAGGTGGACAGCCGGCCGCGGCCGCCGGATTTCACGTTGATGATCGATTGACCGATCATCGCGCAGCCCGCCATGCCGCCGATGAACCCGGTTGCGGTGTTCGCGATGCCCTGGCCGATGCATTCCTGGTTGCGGTCGGAGGGGGTGTCGGTCAGTTCGTCCACGATGTTCTGCGTCATCAGGCTTTCCAGCAGCCCGACGACGGCGACCGCGACGGAATACGGCAGGATGATCGCCAGTGTCTCCGGGTTCAGCGGGATGTCCGGGATCAGGAACACCGGCAGCGTGTCGGGCAGGGCGCCCATGTCGCCCACGCTGCGCACGTCCCACCCGGTCGCCCAGACCAGCACGGTCAGCACGATGATGGTGACCAGCGGCGACGGGATGGTGCGGGTCAGCATCGGGAACAGGTAGATGATCGCCAGTCCGGCGCCGACCAGCGCGTAGGTCAGCACCCCGACCCGCGACGGATCGAGTTCCGGCAACTGCGCCATGAAGATCAGGATCGCCAGCGCGTTCACGAAGCCGGTCATTACCGATTTCGACACGAAGCGCATGAACCGCCCCAGCCGCAGCAGCCCCGCGCCGATCTGGATCAGTCCCGCAAGGACGGTGGCGGCCAGCAGGTATTCCAGCCCGTGATCGCGGACGAGGGTGACCATCAGCACGGCCGTGGCCGCGGTGGCGGCGGAAATCATGCCGGGCCGGCCGCCCAGGAACGCGGTCAGCACGGCAATGGAAAAGCTGGCATAGAGCCCGACCTTGGGATCGACCCCGGCGATGATGGAAAAGGCGATCGCCTCGGGGATCAGGGCGAGCGCGACAACCAGCCCCGACAGCAGATCGGCGCGGATGTTGCCGAACCATTCCTCGCGGTAGTTCTGTGAGATTATCATGTGGCGTCCATTGGCGGCGCCCCGGGGCGCCGTCTTGCGGATCTTGCGTGATCGATTTGTCCGGCGGATCGGCGGCCGGAAGAGCCACCCGGGAATCGCACCCGGGTCCTGACGAATTCGGAGCCTCGTAGCCGCACCGGGTGGCGTTGCCAACCCGGTGCGCTGGATGCTTGCTGCAGGTCCGCGCGGGTCCGGTGCGCTGCGGCCGCACCAACACGCCGCCGCCGCGGGAATCCGGCGCTTCCGAGGGCTGCGGTTCAGTGCGTTCAGCGTGGTCGGGGCGAGAGGATTCGAACCTCCGGCCTACGGTACCCAAAACCGTCGCGCTACCAGGCTGCGCCACGCCCCGACGCGGCTCTTGTAACCGCGGCTGGCCGGGGGGGAAAGGGGGCCTGTACGCTGCCGCCTGCACGCTGCGCGGCAGCCTGCGTCGGCTCAGGGGCAGGGTGCGGCGGCGATGTGCTGGGGCAGGCGGGGATGGCGGAGGATCGATCCGGTGGTCAGCCCCAGCCGCGCCGCCTCTCCGCCGCCGATTTCCAGCACCATCAGCCGTTCCGGGCTTGGATCGTCCTCGGTCGCGCCGGGTATCGACGTCAGATCATGCGGCCGTGCATTCGGATGGATGTGCCGGACGCGGCCCGCCGCGTCGATGAACAGCAGATCCAGCGGGATCAGGGTGTTCTTCATCCAGAAGGCGACCTGCTGGGGCGAGGAATAGATGAACAGCATTCCCTGTCCCGGCGGCAGGGATGTCCGGTGCATCAGCCCGCGCGCGCGCTCGTCCGCGTCGTCGGCGATCTCGACCCGGACCGGGATCTCGCCACTTTCCGAGACCAGGATCGCGACATCTTCCTGACAGGACAATGCGCCTGATGATCCGGCGTGGACCGTCCCGCCGACGGGCAGCGCCAGGGCCAGAGCAAGCGTCAGGGGGCGCAACATTGCGGACCTGAAACCCATGCCGAACCGACGGTCAGCCCTGGGCCGCGAGCGGAACCCTGCAGCGGGGCAGGGGCGCTGCGGGCTCGGCGCGCGCCCGTCGCGCGCCGCGGTTCCAGTCGTCGGGCAGCGCGTATTCGTCGGCCAGGGACATGGCGCCGGCCCCGTTCGGGTGCTCCATGCTGCCCCGTGGTCCGTTCCCGCCATCGCCCAGGCCATCGTCCTCGGTGGCGCGGTCCCAGCTGAACAGCTGCGCCGCCATCAGGCCGCGGCGGCCATCGACCACACGCATGCCGATCGCCTCCCCCTGGATCAGGTCGGCGAACCCGCAATGGCGGACCACCTCGATATGCAGGAACACGTCGTCGCGCCTGCCGAAGACATTGGCAAACCCGAACCCCTTGGCCCGGTCGAACCACTTGACCCGTGCGGGCAGGGGGGGCAGCTGCATCAGCTCGGCCGTGGACAGGTTGCACAGATCGGCGATCGGCGGGGCGGACATGTCCGATCCGGTGTCGATCGACACCACGCGGGTGGCCTGGCGGCCGCGGTCTGTCTCGGCAACCTCGACCACCACCCGGGTGCCTTCGGCCAGCGATCCCTGACCGAACTTGCGCACCACATTGCCGTGGACCAGCACGTCCTGACCGCCCGCGTCATCCACGAGAAACCCGAAGCCGCGGCCGGGGTCGAACCACTTCATGTGGCCAACCACGACGCGCCCATCGTCCAGCGGCTGTTCCAGTACCGTGCCCATCGGCCCTTTCCCCGTGTTCCGCGTCCCTGTCCTGTCCCGGAAAGACGCGGATCTGTCTGCTTCAACGCAGAGTCTTTCGCCGATCTTACGACTCATCCATGCAGCACACCAGCCTGCAGGCGAACTGGACGTGATTTTACCCGTCAGGGGCTGAGTCGGACCACATCCCAATGCTCGCCGGTGCGGGTCCAGCGGAACCGGTCGTGCAGGCGGAATGCGCCATCCGCCCAGAACTCGATCTGGACCGGGGTGATCCGGAACCCGCCCCAGAACGGCGGGCGCGACGGGTTCAACCCGTGAACCATCCCCTGCCGCGCGGCCTCGGCAACCAGCGCCGCGCGACTGTCCAGCGGCTGGCTTTGCCGGCTGGCCCACGCCCCGATCCGGGACTGCAGCGCCCGGCTGGCGTAATAGGCATCGGCCTGGGGCCCATCCTCGCGGGTGACCGTGCCCCGGACCCGGATCTGCCGGCGCAGGGATTTCCAGTGCAGGACCAATGCCGCCATGCCGGTCCCGGCGATCTGCACGCCCTTGGCGCTGTCGTAGTTGGTATAGAACACGAAGGCGGCGGGCTCGATGTCCTTCAGCAGGACCATCCGGACATCCGGCATCCCCTGGGGGTCCACCGTCGCAAGCGCCATGGCGTTCGGATCGTTGGGTTCGCTGGCCTCCGCCTCGGCCAGCCACGCCCGCGCCAGCACGAAGGGGTCGTCGCCGGCAAAGATCCCGGTGCGGTCCGCTGCTGCGCGCTCGGTCATGCTTGCTGCCCCGCCGGCTTTGCCCTAATCCTCACCAACGGTTGAACACACGAGGAAACGGACATGTCAAGCGGTGCCACGACGGGCCTGATGGCGGGAAAGCGCGGCCTGATCATGGGGCTGGCCAATGACAAGTCGATCGCCTGGGGCATCGCTCGAACCCTGGCGCAGCACGGCGCGGAACTGGCGTTCTCGTACCAGGGCGAGGCGCTGAAAAAACGGGTCGGGCCGCTGGCGGAACAGCTCGGATCGTCCCTGGTGCTGCCCTGCGACGTGGCCGACATGCAGTCGGTCGATGACCTGTTCGCGGCGCTGGAACGCGAATGGGGCAGGCTGGACTTCATCGTTCACGCGATCGGCTTTTCCGACAAGGACGAGTTGCGCGGCCGCTATGTCGACACGACCCGCGACAACTTCCTGCGCACGATGGACATCTCGGTCTATTCCTTCACCGCCGTCACCCAGCGGGCGGCCCGGATGATGCCCGAAGGGGGCAGCGTCCTGACGATGACCTATTACGGGTCCGAACGGGTCATGCCGCATTACAACGTGATGGGCGTGGCCAAGGCCGCGCTGGAGGCGTCGGTCCGGTATCTGGCCGAGGATCTGGGAAAGGACCGGATCCGCGTCAACGCGATCAGCGCCGGGCCGATCAAGACCCTGGCGGCCTCGGGCATCGGGGATTTCCGCTATATCCTCAAGTGGAACGAGCTGAATTCGCCGCTGCGCCGCAACACCAACCTGGACGACGTGGGCAAGTCTGCCCTGTATCTGCTGTCGGACCTCGGGTCGGGCGTCACCGGCGAGGTGCATCACGTCGATTCAGGGTATCATGTCGTCGGGATGAAGGCCGTGGACGCGCCCGACATCGACGCGGTGGTGAACCGCAAGGCCGCCGAATGACGGGTGCGGCGGGGCGGTCCGTCGGCCTGCGGTGATGGACGCCGTCACGTTTCCACAGCTGCTGCTGTTCGTCGGCACGCTGGCGCTGGCGATCCTGTCGCCGGGGCCCGCGATCATCGCCGCCAGCCGCTCGGCCGCGGCGCGGGGGCGGCGGGCGTCGATGCCCTATGCGATCGGACTCGCGCTCGGTGCCTCGCTGTGGTGCCTGTTCGCGCTGTTCGGGCTGACGATCCTGTTCCGGCTGGTGCCGTCGCTGTATGTCGGGCTGAAGATCCTCGGCGGGCTGTATCTGGTCTGGATCGCCGTGCAGATGGTGCGCCAGGCCGCCGATCCGCTGGCGATGGAGGGCGAGACCGTTACCGGCCCCGGTTTCGGGCAAGGCGTGGCGCTGAACCTGTCGAACCCCAAGCCGGCGCTGTTCTATGCCGGGGTGATCCTGTCGATCTTTCCCGCGCTGCACGGCGTCGCCGCCGCCGTCATCTATCTGGTCGCGCTGGCGGTCGAGCTGGCCTTCTATGCCGGGGTCACCGTCCTGATGGCCACCGGTCCCGTCCGTCGCGCCTATCTGCGCGCCGGCGTGTGGATCGACCGGATCGCCGGGGCGCTGATCGGCGCGCTCGGCCTGTCGCTTGTCCTTCGCCCCTGAGGTCTTCCATGGTCCGTCCGTCTCTCGAACAGCGCCTGCCCCATGAGCGCGGCTTTCACGTCAGCTGGGATCAGCTGCACCGCGACGCGCGGGCGCTGGCGTGGCGGCTGCAGGACAAGGCGCCGGTGGGCGGCGGCGAATGGCGGGCGGTCGTGGCCATCACCCGCGGCGGCATGGTGCCCGCAATGATCGTGGCGCGGGAACTGGACATCCGCACCATCGACACGATCAGCGTCAAATCCTATCGCAAGGGCGAACAGGGTGACGTGGTGGTGCTGAAATCGCCCGACGCCCAGATGATGGGCGACGGCGAAGGGGTCCTGGTCGTCGACGATCTGGTCGACAGCGGCCGTACCCTGGAACTGGTGCGGCAGATGTACCCCCGCGCCCATTTCGCCACCGTCTATGCCAAGCCCAAGGGCCAGCCGATGGTCCAGACCTACATCACCGAGGTCAGCCAGGACACCTGGATATTCTTTCCGTGGGACATGGCCCTGCAGTATGTCGAACCCTATCGCGGCACTGACTGATCTGTGTTCCCGGGCGGTCGGGCGACGCCGGGACAAGGCCGCGGGATCAGGCTAGACGATGCGCCAGAACCGGCCCGGTCACGGGTGGGAAAATGCGGGGACCCCCAGATCATGAAGGACTTCGAACTGCTGCCGGGACGCAATTGCTGGCGGGCGGAACGGACGAACCGGTTTTCGCTGATCATCGACGCCCAGGATTATTTCCGCGCCCTGCGCGAGGTCCTGATCGACGCCCATGACCAGGTCCTGATGATCGGCTGGGATTTCGATTTCGAGATCGAGATGCTGCCCGGCGAAAGCGACGAAGAGGGATTGGCCCCGGACGGGTTGCCGAACCAGATCGGCCCGTTCTTCGACGCGCTGGCCGACCGCAAGCCGCAGCTGGACATCTATCTGCTGAAGTGGAGCGGGGGTGCCCTGATCGCGCCCGGGCGGCTTATCCCCAGCCTGCGGATCAAGCTGCTCAGCCCCGATCAGGTGCACCTCGCCTTCGACGGGCGCCACCCGATCGGCGCCTGCCACCACCAGAAGATCGTCGTGGTGGACGACCGGCTGGCCTTCTGCGGGGGGATCGACGTCACCGACGGGCGCTGGGACAGCCGCGGCCACCTGCCGGGTGATCCCCGCCGCAAGCTGAAATCGGGGGTCGAGGCGCAGCCTTGGCATGACGCGGCGGCGGTGTTCGACGGCGCTGCGGCCAAGGCGATGGGTGAACTGGCCCGGATGCGCTGGCACCGCGCCAATGACGAGGAACTGCCGCCAGCGCGGGACCCGGGCGTCGATCTGTGGCCCGACAGCATCCGGCCCGATTTTGCCGACATCGGCGTCGGCATTTCCCGGACCGAGCCGCCGGGCAGCGACAAACCCCCGATCGCCGAGATCGAGACCCTGTATCTGGACGGCATCGCCAGTGCCCGGGACGCGATCTACATGGAATCGCAATACTTCTCCGCCGGCAGCATCGTGCGCGCCATCGCCGCGCGGCTGTCCGAGCGGCACGGGCCCGAGGTCGTCGTGATCAATCCGCGCGCAGCCCAGGGGGCCGTCGAGGATCGGGCGATGCACGTGATCCGCAGCCGCGCGATCCGCTATCTGTCCCGCCACGACCCCCATGACCGGTTCCGGATCCTGTATCCCGTCAACGAGGCCGGCGAACCGATCTATGTCCATGCCAAGCTTCTGATCGTCGACGACCGGCTGCTGCGGGTCGGGTCCAGCAACATCGATCGCCGCTCGATGGGGTTCGACACCGAGGCGGACGTGTCGCTGGTGGCGTCCCGGGCCGAGGATCGCGCCTGCATCCGGCGCATCCGTGCCGGGCTGATCGGCGAACACCTGGACCAGTCGCCGGAAACGGTCGAGGCTGCCTTGTCCCGCCGCGGCAGCATGGTCCGCACCATCGACGCCCTGAACGAAAGGCGGGGCCGCGGACTGAAGCCGGTTCCTCGCCGCCGGGAAACCCTGATCAACAGGTTGTTTGCCGACACGAAGCTGTTCGATCCGCGCTATCGCCGCAGCGCTCGCGATCGGCTGGGCCTGACCGGCCGGCATCTGATGATCGGCGCCGGTGTCGTCGGCCTGACCGCCGGATTGCTGGTATTCAGCCGACGCGGGGCACGCGCCGACCGGAATCCGCAGGACTGATCGGCCGGTCCCGCAGCTGCCCGCCATGCCCATTGACAGGCCGGGTCCGGAACGGCTAAGTGCCCGCATCCAAGTTCCGGCATCTGCCGCCGGATGAAAAGGGAACGCGCAAGGGCCATCGGCCCGATCCGCGGCTGCCCCCGCAACTGTAAGCGGTGAGCGGCGCCGACATGCCACTGGGGCAACATGCCCCGGGAAGGCCGGCGCCGCGCTGATCCGCCAGCCAGGAGACCTGCTTGGACACCACCCTTTCCCTGGTGCGGGGCGCGCCAAGGAAGCGGCGTGCCGCAGCGGTGATTTCACTGTCTGCGGGCCGATTGCCCCGGACCAGATCAAACCGGCAGGGCTTCGCCCCTGCCTTGTTCGAAGGGACACGGGGATCATGGATCAATCGCATCAAGCCCCTGCCACACGGCGCCTGCTGGCGCTGACCGTCACCATCGTGCTGCCCGTCGGGGCCGGCCCCGGCGCCGCGCAGGAGCCGGTGGTGCTGGATCCACTGGTGATCTCGGGCGGGTTCGCACCGATTCCGGCGGCCGCCTATGGCCGCGCCACCACCACCCTGCACGGCGAGGATCTGCGCGAACGCGGCATCCTGACGGTCCAGGACGCGCTGCGGGGCGTTCCCGGCCTGTCGGTCAGTTCGTCGGGGACCAGCAACACGCTGGTCCGGATCCGCGGGGCCGAGGCGAACCACACGCTGATCCTGATCGACGGGATCGAGGCGTCGGCCGGTGACGGGCAATATGCGCTGAGCGGGATCGACACGGCCACGGTCGACCGCATCGAGGTTCTGCGCGGCCCGCAATCGGTGTTCTACGGGGCCGATGCGGCCGCCGGGGTCGTCAACATCATCACCACCCGCGAGGGCGGAGGCCGGGCCGGGGTCGAGATCGGCAACGGCGTCGCGGGCTGGCTGTCGACGGGCATCGACGGGCCGCGCGGGGGGCTGTCGCTGTCCTATTCCGGCCGCGATGATCGCGGCTATGACGTGTCCGGCGACGGCGGCGAGGAGGATGGCATCCGCCGCCACGGGCTGTCGCTGGCGGGGGACGCGCGGCTGACCGACGGTCTGCGCGCCGGGTTCCTCCTGCGCCTGGCCGAGGAACGCTATGACTACGACCTGACCTCCTTCAACGCCGCGACCGCGGACGAGTATCTCGTCGACGGCCCGGGGGAAGGCGAACGGGACGAACGCGCGGCGGAGACGTTCCTGGAATACGACGCGATGGACGGGCGGGTGCTGCACCGCCTGGCCTACCAGGAAACCCGGCTGGACCTGGCACAGGACGACGATCCGGCCATCGAGGCCCGCACCCGCGCCCTGAAATACCGCGCGACAATCGGGCTGGACGGGCCGGCAGAGGATGCGGACCGGACGCTGAGCCTCGCGCTGGACCACCGCCGGGACGAGAACAGCCTGTCGCCCGACAACCGCCGGCGCAACAATTCGGTCGCGCTGGAATATCGTGCCGCCCTGCCCAGCGGCATCGACCTGCAGCTGGGGCTGCGTCACGACGACAACTCGGTCTTTGCATCCACCACCACCTATGCGGCCGCGATCTCGTGGCAACCGCCCGGCAGCCCGTACCGCCTGCACGCGTCGGCCGGGACCGGCAGCGTCAATCCCGACTATTTCGAACTGCTGGGTGGCTATGGTCTGGTCGGCAATCCCGACCTGCGCCCCGAACAGAACCGCAGCTTCGACATCGGCGTCGAGGCTGGCTTTGCCGCGGGGCGCGGGCTGATCGACGTCACCTATTTCAACGAGCGTCTCGAAGACGAGATCGCCTTTTCGGGGGTGGTGCTGGCGGACGGCACGAACTTCTCCAACGACGCGGGCACCAGCCGTCGCGAGGGGGTCGAGATCGCAGCCCGCTATGACCTGTCGGACGATCTGACCGTCGCCGGTGCGTATACCTATCTGGATGCCAGCAATGCCGATGGCAGCGTGGAGCTGCGCCGGCCGCGGCACGAACTGGCGCTGAACGCCCGGCTGCGGGTGGCCGAGGGGCGCGGGGTGCTGGCGGCCGATCTGAAGCACGTGCGCGGCAATTTCGACGCGCAGTATTTCGGCAACTATGCCGTTGCAGAATTGCCGGACTACACGGTGGTCGGCGTGGCGGGCAGCTATGACCTGACCGACACCGTCCGCGCCACCGCACGGATCACCAACCTGCTCGACGACGATCACGTCGATGTCTGGGGCTATGCTGGCGAGGGACGGACCGCCTGGGTCGGCCTGCAGACAAGGTGGTAGGATGCTGACCGCTGGGCGGGGGCGCGCGGTCCTGCTGCGGTATGCCGCCGCGCTCGCATCCGTTCTCCTCGCAGCGGTCCCTGCCGCGCCGACGCGCGCAGATCTGCCACAGTCTGCCGCGGCCCCGCGCCGGGTCGTGTCGATCAACCTGTGCACCGACCAGCTGGCGATGACGCTGGCGTCGCCCGGTCAGTTGATCTCGGTCTCGGCGCTGGCGCGCGATCCCGGCAGCTCGCTGATGGCCGACGAGGCTGCGGCGTTTCCGGTCAACCACAGCCGTGCGGAAGAGGTTTACCTGCTGCGCCCCGACCTGGTGCTGGCGAGCAGCTTTACCAGCCCGGCGACGCTGGCGATGCTGCGCCGGCTGGACGTTCCGGTGATGGTGCAGGCGCCGGCGACGTCCCTGGCCGAGGTGCGCGAGTCCATCGTCGCGATGGGCGTCGCGCTGGGCCAGCAGGACCGCGCGGCCGTGCTGGCCCGGCGGTTCGACGAGGCGCTGGGCATCCTGCGGATGCCGGTCGATCCGGCCGCGCCACTCGCCGCCACATGGCAGGCGAACGGCTATGTCACCGGCACCGCAACCCTGTCGGCCGATGTCCTGCAGGCGGCCGGGTTCGACCTGCTGGCCCGCAAGCTCGGGCTGCAGTTCGGCGGCAGCCTGCCGCTGGAGACGCTGCTGCTGGCCGATCCCGACCTCCTGGTCACCGACCCGCCGGCGCGGGGGTCGGCCCGGGCGGATGACGTGGTGCGCCATCCGGCCCTGGCCCACGCCCGCGCAACGCGGGTCGAGGTGCCCGGCCGCGACTGGGTCTGCGGCCTGCCGCAGGTTCTGGACGTCGTCGCCCGGCTGCGCGACCTGCGGATCGCCGGACCGTGACACGCGGGGCCATGACACCCGGGGCCTTGCTGCCGGCTCTGAGCATTGCCTGCGCGCTGCTGTTCATGGCGTCGGTGCTGACGGGTCCGGCCGCCCTGGGCATTGGCGACAGCCTGCGTGCGCTGATCGCGGGCGGCGAGGGGCCGCTGCCCCTGATCATGCGCGAGATCCGGTTGCCCCGCGCGCTGCTGGCCGTTCTGGTGGGGGCCAGTCTGGGGCTGTCCGGGGCCGCGGTGCAGGGTCTGCTGCGAAACCCGCTGGCGGAACCCGGGCTGATCGGCGTCAGCTCGTCGGCGGCACTGGGTGCGGTGCTGGCCATCCAGACTGGCGCCGCCGCGACATTTGCGCTGATGCTGCCGCTTGCGGGGCTTGCGGGTGCGGCGGCCGGCGCGACGCTGGTCCTGCTGCTGGCCGGGCGCGGCGGCTATGGCCGGGGCGACAATTTCGCGCTGATCCTGGCCGGCATCGCGGTGTCATCGCTTGGCGGGGCGCTGACCTCGCTGGTGCTGAACCTGGCGCCGAACCCGTTCGCGGCAAGCGAGATCGTGTTCTGGATGATGGGATCGCTCGCCGATCGCAGCTGGCCCGATGTCTGGACCGCGCTGCCGCTGATGCTGCTGGGCTGGACCGTCCTGATGCTGTCGGCCGGGGATCTGGACGCGCTGACCCTGGGCGAGGATGCGGCCGCGTCGCTGGGCGTCGACCTGCCGGGCTTGCGGCTGCGCGTCATCCTTGGGGTGGCGGCCTCGGTCGGGGCGGCGACGTCCGTGGCGGGGGCGATCGGGTTCGTGGGGCTGGTGGTGCCGCATCTGTTGCGCCGCGCCGTCGGCGGGGTCCCCTCGCGGCTGCTGCCGGCGGCGGCGATCGGCGGGGCAGCGCTGGTGCTGGCCGCCGACATCGCGGTCCGCGTGATCCTTCCCGAACGCGACCTGAAGCTGGGGGTCATGACCGCCCTGGTCGGGGCGCCGGTTTTTCTGCACCTGATCCACCGGGTCCGGCGGGGCGCGTGAGACCCGCGGCGAGCCCCTCGGGCCTGGTGCTGTCCGGCCTGACCGTGCGGCGGGGTGAGGCGACAGTGCTGCGGGACGTGTCGCTGTCGGTGCCCGCGGGCCGCTTCGTGGCCCTGATCGGGCCGAACGGCGCCGGCAAGACGACGCTGCTGCGCGCGGCCATGGGCCTGATCCCGGCCCATGGTACCAGCAATCTCGCGCGGCTTCCTGCGGGGGCGCGGGCCCGGGCCGCCGCATTCCTGCCGCAGGGCCGGGATGTCGCGTGGCCCGTTCGGGTCGAGATGCTGGTCCGGCTGGGCCGGCGCCCGCATCCCGACCGGCGCGCCGATGATCGCGCGGTCGCCGCGGCGATGGAACGGCTGGAGCTGGGTGATCTGGGTGGCCGCATCGCCACCGAACTGTCGGGGGGCGAGCTTGCCCGGGTGCTGATCGCGCGGCTGCTGGCCCAGGACACCCCGGTGATCCTGGCCGACGAGCCGATCGCCGGACTGGACCCGGCCCACCAGTTCGGGGTGATGCAGGTCTTTGCCGATCTGGCGCGCGAGGGGCGGACGGTCGTCGTGTCGCTGCACGACCTGTCGCTGGCGGCGCGCTACTGTGATCGCCTGATCCTGCTGGACCGGGGCCGGCTGACGGCCGACGGACCCCCCGGCCAGGTGCTGACGCCCGAGCGGCTGAACGCGAGTTTCGGGATCGCTGGCGGCTTGCTGCCGTCGGCAGACGGGCCGGTGTTCGTCCCAGCGCCGCTGCACGGGTCCGGAACGGGCGGGTGACCGGCGGATAATGGCGCAGGACCGGCTTAAAGCGGCTACCTGCGGCCTGGCCGCCGCTGCCCGGCGAGCTTGAACTCCGGATGGCGGCACGGCCTCCTTGTCGGGCAGCACCGCAGCGGACGACGGTCCGGCACCTCGGATGACGGTGCTCTGACCGCCCACCGTGCATCGGCCGTGAATCTGCTTGGGCGATCGGGTCGCTTCGGCTATGCCTCGTTGCGAGATCGGGATGGAGGCTTCGATGACGCAGCGGCTGCATCTGGTGTTCGGGGGCGAACTGGTCGACTCGCAACGGCATGAGTTCGCCGACCCGTCGGCAATCCACGTGGTCGGCGTCTTTCCCGATTATCGCAGCGCCCACGCCGCGTGGGCGGCCGAAGCGCAGCGCACCGTGGACAGCGCGCAGACCCGCTATTTCATCGCGCATCTGCACCGGCTGCACGACGAGAGCAGCGAGACGAGCCCGACGGGTGAGCTGGGCGCCTGACCGGCCATGGGATCTGGCCTGCCGGAGCTTGGGTTATGGCGGCGGCTGCGTCCCGTTCCGGCGGCCGAGGGCGAACTGGCGACGGTCGCGCCCCCCGGCACCGGACCGCTGATCCTGCTGCATGGCGGGGGCGGCGCCGCCGGGCTGGTCGCGGGCGCGGTTCTGGCCCGACGCAAGGATGCCCGGCTGGCCACGCTTGGTCCGCGCGGCGCTGATGATCTGCATGATCTGGTGCAGATGCAGCTGCAGGTTCCGACGGATCTGGGCGCCGCCCGCCACCTGATCGCGCAGTGCAACCCGGCCGCGATGGTGCTGTTCGACACCGATCTGCCCCGCGCGCTGCTGCTTGCCGCCGACGAGGCAGGGTTGCCCGTCACGCTGATCCAGACCCAGCCTATCCAGCCGGCGCAGCGGTCGTGGTGGCGCAGCCCGACCTCCCGCACCGCCTTGGGCCGCGTGTCGCGCCTGCTGGTCCCGGACCGGGTCACCTGGGCCGAGGCGTTGCGGCTGGGGATCGCGCCGGCGCGCATCGAGGTCATCGGTCCGCTGGTCCCGACCCGTTCGGTCCTGCGCTGCAATCCCCGGGAACAGGCCGCCCTGCAGGCGCAGCTGCACAACCGTCAGGTCTGGCTTGCCGCCGCCCTGCCGCTGGACGAGGCGCAGGCGGTGTTCGAGGCGCATCTGGCCGTCCTGACCTACAAGCACGGGGCGCTGCTGATCGCGGCGCCAGCCGATCCGGCGGCCGAGCCAGAACTCGCCCTAATCGCCGAACAGGCCGGACTGACCGTCGCCCGTCGGGCCATGGACCAGGAACCCACGACCGAGATCCAGGTGCTGCTGGCAGAGGACGGGGCCGAGCTGGGGCTGTGGTACCGACTGGCGTCGGTCAGCTTTCTCGGCGGGACGCTGCCGCCGGCGACAGGGGCCGGGCGGCCACGGCTGGCGATGCGCCACCCGTTCGAACCGGCGGCGCTGGGCTCGGCGATCATCCGCGGCCCCTGCACCGACGCCTATCCGGCCGAGTGGCAGCAGCTGGACTCCGCCCGCGCCGCGCGGATCGTGCAGGACGCGGACGGGCTGGCCGCTGCGGCGTCCGATCTGACCGCCCCCGATCAGACCGCCCGTCTGGCCCTGGCCGCATGGGAGGTGGCGACCAGCGGTGCCGCGGTGGCCAGCCATGTGGCCGGGGTCATCCTGTCGGACATCGAAGGGACGACCGCCTGATGCGCCGAGCACGGGACAAGGCGAAGCCGGGCATCGGCCCCGCCGCGCGGCCGGCGCGGGGCCTATGCCCCCTCCTCGTATTGCCCGCAGCCCGCGCCCTCGCCGGCCGCCGCCATTCGGCGTCGCCGCTGCGCCTCGCGCCGGGCTGGCGATGAGCGGGCGGGCCCCGGATTTCTGGTATGATCGGCCCGGTCCGATCACCCGGGCCCTGTCGCCTCTGGGGGCGCTCTATGCACGGGGCACTGCGCGCCGACTGCGGCGGGGGCGGCGGCAGCGGGTGGGTGTGCCGGTAATCTGCGTGGGCAATCTGAACGCCGGCGGCACGGGCAAGACCCCCACCGTGATCGCGCTTCTGCAGCGACTGGCGGACCGCGGGGTGCCGGCCCATGTCGTCAGCCGCGGCCATGGCGGGACCGAACGCGGGCCGCTGCGCGTGGTGCCGCAGCTTCACGGTGCCGCGCGGGTCGGCGACGAGCCGCGGCTGATGGCCGAGTTCGGCCCCGTCTGGGTGGGGCGGGACAGGGTGGCGACCGCGCGGCAGGCGGTCGAGGCGGGCGCGGGCGCCATCCTGCTGGACGACGGGTTTCAGGATCCTGCGCTGGCCCATGACCTGGCGATCGTGGTTGTCGATGCGGTCCGAGGGTGGGGCAACGGTCTGTGCCTGCCGGCCGGGCCGCTGCGCGAACCCGTCGCCCAGGGACTGGCCCGCGCCGACCTGATCCTGGCCATCGGACCCGCCGAGGCGCAGCGCCGTTTTGTCGCGCGCTGGCCGGACCTGCCAGTGCCGCGCCTGACCGCGCGGCTCGAGCCCTTGCAGACCGGCATGGACTGGACCGGGACACCGGTTCTGGCCTTTGCGGGGATCGGTCATCCGGAGAAATTCTTTGCCACGTTGGCGGCGCAAGGCGCGCAGATCATCCGGGCCGAAGCGCTTGCGGATCACCAGGCGTTTTCGCCGCAACTCCTGACCCGGTTGGAGACCGAGGCGCGGCTGGCGGGGGCGCAGCTGGTCACGACCGAAAAGGATGCGGCGCGGCTGCCCGACTCGTTCCGCCGCAAGGTGCTGACCCTGCCGGTCCGTCTGCAGATCGACGATCCGTCGGCGCTGGACGCCCGGCTGGACGCCATCGGCCTGTGAGAGGCCGCCCTCAACGCGCCAGCGCCCAGACCTTTCGCATCAGGCCGGGCAGGCTCTGCGGGTTCAGGTCGCGGCGCGGCATCAGGCTGCCCCGGACCACCGCAGCCCGTGGCGGTAGCGCGGCCAGCATGACCTGCAGGCGCAGGTCGAAATGCGTCAGGACGTGGCGCACCTCGCCCGCCTCCTGCCATGCCGCGTCGAGCGGCGGGGGCAGATCGGTGCCGTCCCACCCAGTTGTCGGAAAGCCCAGCGTGCCGCCCAGCAGGCCCCGGGCGGGCCGGTGATCGACAAGGACGTGACGATCGTCGCGGGCGACCCAGACCGTCCCGTGCCGAGTGGGGCGAGGTCGCTTGGGGCTGCGTCGGGGCAGGTCGGCCTGGATGCCGGCCGCACGGGCCGCACACAGGTCCATCAGCGGGCAGATGCCGCAGGCGGGGCTGCGCGGCGTGCAGATGGTCGCGCCCAGATCCATCATCGCCTGCGCGAAATCGCCGGGGCGCTGCGCCGGGGTCAGGCGGCCGGCCAGCACGGTCAGCGGCTTCTTGGCTGCGGGCAGGGGCGTCTGCACAGCAAACAGCCGCGCCACGACCCGCTCGACATTGCCGTCGACCACCGTTTCCGGCCGGTCGAAGGCGATCGCCGCGATCGCCGCCGCCGTGTAGGGGCCGATGCCGGGCAGGGCCTGCAGCCCGTCCCGGGTGTCGGGAAATGGCCCGGCCGCAGCCACTGCCCGAGCGGTCGCCAGCAGGTTGCGGGCGCGGGCATAGTATCCCAGCCCCGCCCATTCGGCCATCACCTCGGCATCGTCGGCGGCCGCCAGCGCATGGACATCGGGCCAGCGGGCGGTGAAGCGGTGGAAGTAGTCGCGCACCGCCGCCACGGTCGTCTGCTGCAGCATGATTTCGGACAGCCACACCCGGTAGGGTGCCGGTGCCGGGCTGCCGGGTGGCGCGCGCCAGGGCAGAGCACGGCCGTGGCGGTCGTACCAGTCCAGCAGCCGATCGGCGATCTGGCCCGGGGCGGCGTTCCCCGCGAGGGTCGCAGCCTCGGCAGCGGGATGATCGGCGGACTCACACAAACTTCACCCTTTCCGTTGCGGCGCGGACTGGCATCCCGGTGGCGGAGCGGTCAGACTGACGGCTGTTTCTGCCAACCCAGCACGGGAACCCGCCTCCGCATGGTCCGATCTTCCCGCAAACGCAAGTCTGCGCCCGGGGGCGTCCCGCCCCGCCGGATGCGCGGGTTCGAACCGGCGGCGCTGCTGGTGGCGCAGCGGGTGCGCGAAGGGGCAGAGGGGCGGGGCTTTGCCGTGACCCGGCTGCTGACCAACTGGTCGGAAATCGTGGGCGACGAGCTGGCCCGCTGCACCCGCCCGGTCCGCATCACCCACGGCAAGGGCTTTGGCGGCACGCTGACCATCCTGACCACCGGGCCGCTGGCGCCGCTGGTCCAGATGCAGCTGCCGCTGATCCGCGACAAGGTTAACGCGTGCTACGGGTTCAACGCCGTGTCGCGCATCAGCATTACCCAGACCGCCGCGCAGGGCTTTGCCGAGGGGCAGGCGGTGTTCGACGCGCCCCGCCAGGGCCCGAACGCAGCGTCTGCCCCGGCGCCCAGCCCCGAGCGCATCGCCGAGGCGGACAGGCTGGCGCGCGACTTTTCCGACCCTGCGCTGTCCCGTGCCATGCGGCAGCTGGCGATCAACATCCTGTCCCGACGGGACGCAAACGACCGAAAGGCCACTACATGACCCCGATCCTTCGCGCACTCGCATCCGCGATCGCCCTGTCGGCGACAGCCCTGCCCGCACTGGCCCAGACCACCGCCGCCCCGGCGGGCGAGACAGCGGCCGCCGGGCAGGTCGAGACGCTGCCCGACGTGGTGCTGGGGCAGGCCGATGCACCGCTGACCGTGGTCGAATATGCCAGCTTTACCTGCAGCCACTGTGCTGCCTTCCACGAGGAGGGATTCCCGAAGCTGAAGGCCGAGTACATCGACACCGGCAAGGTCAAGTTCATCCAGCGCGACGTCTATTTCGACCAGGTCGGCCTGTGGGCCGGGGTGCTGGCGCATTGCGGCGGGGACGAGAAGTACTATGCCGTGTCCGACCTGCTGCTGAGCCAGCAGGAAAAATGGCTGGACGCGAAAAGCGGCGACGATCTGGCCGCCAACCTGCGAAAGCTGGGTGCCGGCGCCGGATTCAGCGACGCCCAGATGGACGCCTGCTGGGCGGACCAGCAGAAGGTCGAGCAGCTGGTCGCGACATTCCAGAAGAACGCGGGCGCGGACGAGATCGAAGGCACCCCGACCTTCGTCATCGGCGGCGAGAAGGTCCAGAACCAGCCCTGGAACCAGTTGAAGGCCAAGATCGACGAAAAGCTGGCAGAGGCCGACACGGCCGCACCCGCGCAGAACTGACGCCATGCGGCCGCTCGACGGACTGAAGGTCGTTGAACTGGCGCGGATCCTGGCCGGCCCCTGGGCCGGTCAGATCCTGGCCGATCTGGGCGCCGAAGTGGTCAAGGTCGAGGCGCCCGAGGGCGACGACACCCGCCAGTGGGGGCCGCCCTTCATCGACCGCGAGGGCGACCGCTCGGCGGCCTATTTCCATGCGGCGAACCGCGGCAAGCGGTCCGTCATCGCGGATTTCCGGACCCCCGAGGGGCAGGCGGCGGTGCGCGAGCTCGTCGCCGATGCCGACGTGCTGATCGAGAACTTCAAGGTGGGCGGGCTGGCCAAGTACGGCCTGGACTCGCCCAGCCTGCAGGCGGTGAACCCGCGGCTGGTGTACTGTTCGATCACCGGGTTCGGACAGGACGGGCCGTATGCCACCCGCGCCGGCTATGACTACATCATCCAGGGCATGTCGGGCTTGATGAGCGTCACCGGCGAGCCCGGGGCACAGCCCCAGAAGGTCGGGGTGGCCGTGGTCGACGTGTTCACCGGCATCTACGGGGTGGTGGGAATCCTCGCCGCGCTACGCCAGCGGGACAGCACCGGTCGGGGCCAGCACGTGGACATGGCGCTGCTGGACGTGGCGACGGCGGTGATGGCGAACCAGGCCATGAACTATCTGGCCACCGGCGTCGCGCCGCAGCGGCTGGGCAATGCCCATCCGAACATCGTGCCCTACGCGGTGTTCGACTGCGCCGACGGCTGGATCATCATCGCCGCGGGCAATGACGGCCAGTATCGACGGCTGGTCGAGGTGCTGGGCCTGCCCGCGCTGGCAGATGCCCCGGATTACCGCACGAACGCGGACCGGATCGCCAACCGTGACGCCCTGACCGAGATGCTGACCACCGTCACGCGCGGCCGGACCCGCGACGACCTGCTGGCGGCGCTGGAACGGGCAGGGGTGCCCGCGGGGCCGATCAACGACATGGCCGACGTCTTTGCCGATCCCCAGGTGGTCGCCCGGGGGCTGAAGATCACGCCAGAGGGGGTTCCCGGTGTGCGCACCCCGATCCGGTTTTCCGACGCGGAACTGGCGCTGGATCGGGCCTCACCGAAGCTGGGCGCCGGCTGACGGGCGAACCGTGGGCCGCTGGGCGTAAAGTCTGCCTGGAGGCCGCTGCGGGTCGTCCGGTCCGATGCGCTCGCTGCGTCAGGCGTTCAGGCACCAGCGCATCACCGCCTTTTGCGCGTGCAGCCGGTTTTCGGCCTCGTCCCACACGACGCTCTGCGGGCCGTCCATCACCTCGGACGTGACCTCGTCGTCGCGATGCGCCGGCAGGCAGTGCATGAACAGCGCGTCGGGCTTCGCGTGGCGCATCAGATCGGTGTTCACCTGATAGCCGCGCAGCTGGTTATGGCGGCGTTCGCGCGCCGACTGCGGATCGTGCATGGACACCCAGGTGTCGGTCACGACCAGATCGGCCCCCTGCACGGCCTTGGAGGGGTCCCGTTCGATCACCGCCTGCACACCCTGGGCGCGCGCGAAGTCCATCCATTCCCGTTCAGGGTCCAGCGGCTTGGGGCCGGTGAAGGTGAAGTCGAAGCCGAACTGGCCCGCCGCGTGGATCAGGCTGGCGCAGACATTGTTGCCGTCGCCGGACCAGACGACCTTGCGCCCGGCGATCGGGCCGCGATGTTCCTCGAACGTCATCACGTCGGCCATGATCTGGCAGGGATGGGTGCGGTTGGTCAGGCCGTTGATCACCGGCACGTCGGCATACTCCGCCATTTCCTGCAGGGTCGCCTCCTCGAAGGTGCGGATCATGATCATGTCGACATAGCGGCTGAGCACGCGGGCGGTGTCGGCGATGGTCTCGCCATGGCCCAGCTGCATCTCGGCGCCCGACAGCACCATCGTCTGGCCGCCCATCTGCCGCACGCCAAGATCGAAGCTGACGCGGGTCCGGGTGGACGGCTTCTCGAAGATCAGCGCGACCATCCGGTTCTTCAGCGGCTGTTCGGCATCCGGTGTGCCCTTGGGCGCGCCGTTCCGGGCATCCTTCATCCGGCGTGCGGTATCGATGATCGCGCGCAGGTCGTTCTTGGAGGTGGTATGGATGTCGAGAAAGCTGCTCATGATCGGTGTCAGTCTTGTTGAGGGCCGAAGCGATGCCGTTCGGCGGCCGGACCCGCCCGAAAGGGGCAGATGATCGCGGCACATGACCGGCCTTGCCCCGACGGGTCAACCCCCGCCGGCCGATTTCAGCTGCTGCGTGTCGGCCGGTCGAACACCTTGCGGCCCATCAGGCTGCCGACCAGATCGACCATCATCCGTGTCGTCCGGCCGCGGTCGTCCAGGAACGGGTTCAGCTCGACAAGGTCGAGCGAGGTCATCAGCCCGCTTTCGTGGATCAGTTCGCAGACCAGATGCGCCTCGCGGAAGGTGGCGCCGCCGGGCACCGTCGTGCCCACCGCGGGCGCGACCGAAGGATCCAGAAAGTCGACATCGAGGCTGACATGCAGCAGGCCGTTCTCTGCCGCGACGCGTTCAAGGAACGCGCGCATCGGGACGGCAAAGCCGTACTCGTCCAGCACCCGCATGTCGTTCACGACGATGTCGGTCTGCGCCAGTGCGGCGTGTTCGTCCGGATCGATCGAGCGGATTCCGAACAGGCAGATGTTGCGTTCGGGGACCGGCGCGGGAAACGGCGGAAACGGATCGAACCCCGGCCGACCGGCCAAGTAGCCCAGCGGCGTGCCGTGCAGGTTGCCGGACCGGGTGGTGTCCAGACTGTGAATGTCGGAATGCGCGTCCAGCCACAGCACGAACAGCGGACGCTGCAGCCGCGCCGCGTGGCGGGCGACCCCGGCGACCGAGCCGAGCGACAGCGCGTGATCCCCGCCCATGAAGATCGGCATGCCGTCGGCGCAGGCGGCCTCGGCCACGTGGGCCAGCGCGCGTGTCCAGCCGATCACCTCGGGCAGATGATGGACCAGCGGGTTGGTGCAGGCCTGCATCCCCACCTCGCCCAGCGTGACGTCGCCGCGGTCCTCGACACCGTGGTCCAGCCCCGCAAGGGTGCGGCCCAACCCCGCGACACGATAGGCGGCAGGACCCATCAGGCAGCCCGGACGCTGCTGCCCTTCGTCGACCGGGGCGCCGATCAGGATGCAATGGGTCAATTTCGCGTCCTGTGATCCGCTAACGGTGGTGCCATGCTAGCGGGGCGCAGTGCCGGTGGCCACCGGAACGGCTGGCGAGGCGCATCACCGGACATGCAACCAGCGGGTCTCAGTCGCGTACCCCCTTGAAACGCGACTGCCAATCCTCTCGCTGCTCATCGGTGATCTTGACGAACAGCACCTCGGGGACACCGAAGGCGTGACCCGGGGCGAGGGCGGTCAGCGCCGCCGCCACGCTATCCGGCCAACTCCAGTCGCCGCTCCGCATCGCCGCCAGCATCGCATCGGCAGCAAAGGGGATGAACGGGGCCGACAGCACCGCGTAGAGGCGGATCAGGTTCAGTCCCAGCCGCACCTGCATCGCGGCGCGGTCCGGATCGGTCTTGAAGGTTGCCCAGGGTGCCGCCGACTGCAGGTATTCGTTGCCGAGCACCCAGATTGCCCGCAGTTCGGTCGCGGCCTTGCGGACCTCCATCGCGGCCATGAACCCCTCATAGGCCCGGATCCGGGTGGTCAGCGCGTCGAGCAGCCCCTGTTCGGCCTCGCCCCACTCGCCCCCGGTCGGGACGCTTTCTCCGAATTTCGACCGGCAGAACTTGGTGATGCGGCTGACGAAGTTGCCCAGCACGTCGGCCAGGTCCTTGTTCACGGTCGCCTGGAAGTTTTCCCAGGTGAATTCGGCGTCCGACCCCTCGGGTGCATGCGACAGCAGCCACCAGCGCCAGTAATCCGCGGGCAGGATGTCCAGCGCCTGGTCCATGAACACGCCGCGGCCCTGGCTGGTCGAGAACTGGCCGCCGTCGTAGTTCAGGTAGTTGAACGACTTGATGTAGTCGACCAGTTTCCACGGCTCGCCGGATCCCATGATCGTGGCCGGGAAGCTGAGCGTGTGGAACGGCACGTTGTCCTTGCCCATGAACTGCGTGTAGGTGACGTCCCCCGCCCCCTCGTCCAGCCGCCACCAGCGCCGCCAGGCGGCATCGGGTTCGCCCCGTTCGTCGGTCAGCTCCTTGGTGGCGGCGATGTACTCGATGGGCGCGTCGAACCAGACGTAGAAAACCTTGCCCTCCATTTCCGGCCAGGGCTCGGTGCCCTTCCTCACCGGGACGCCCCAGTCCAGATCGCGGGTGATGCCGCGGTCCTGCAGCCCCTCGCCGTCGTTCAGCCACTTCTTCGCGATCGACGTGGTCAGGATCGGCCAGTCGGTCTTGCTGTCGATCCACGCGGCCAGACGGTCCTTCAGCGCCGACTGGCGAAGGTAGAGGTGCTTGGTTTCCCGCACCTCCAGATCGGTCGAGCCGCTGATCGCGCTACGCGGCTCGATCAGATCGGTGGGGTCCAGCTGCTTGGTGCAGTTCTCGCACTGGTCGCCGCGGGCCCGGTCATAGCCGCAATTGGGGCAGGTCCCCTCGATATAGCGGTCCGGCAGAAAGCGGCCGTCGGCATGCGAATACATCTGCCGCTCGCTGACCTCGGCGATCAGCCCCTTCTCGGCCAGCTTCCCGGCGAAATGCTGGGTGAGCGCGTGGTTCTGCGGGCTGGAGGAGCGGCCGAACTTGTCGAACGACAGGCCGAAGCGGTCAGCGATGTCGGCCTGCACCGCATGCATCTCGGCGCAGAACACGTCCACCGGTTTGCCGGCCTTGGCCGCCGCCAGCTCGGCCGGGGTGCCGTGTTCGTCGGTGGCGCAGATGAACATCACCTCATGTCCGCGGGCCCGCTGGTAGCGGGCGAACAGGTCCGCCGGCAACTGGCTGCCCACCAGGTTCCCCAGATGCTTGATGCCGTTGATATAGGGGATGGCAGAGGTGATCAGATGCCGGGCCATGTCGCGTCCTTCTGTGCTGCGGCCTGTCTAGCGGCGACCCCGGGCCAGGTGAAGGGCCGCGCGTCGGGGCCGGCTGCCGAGTTGCCGCTGACAGGCGATCGTTCTAAGTCTGGCGCGCCCCCGAACCCGAGCAGGAGCCGACGTGCTGCGGTTGACGCATCCCTCGCTTTTTCTGGCATGGACGCTGTCCGTCACGCTGGTCTTCATCGGCATCGACCTGATGCTGTACGACGACGTGTCCCGGGTCTTCAAGGAAGAGGGCGCGATCGAATACATCAGTGCGGTGCACCTGATCGGGGCGACGGTGCTGTGGTACAGCCTGCATCCGGGACCGGCATCGCGGCGGGACTGGCACATTCCCGTGCTGCTGATCCTGGCGGCGATGCGCGAGCTCGATTTCGACAAGCGCTTCACCAGCAACGGGGTGCTGCAACTGCGGCTGTACAGCGCCGACGGGCCCCTGGTGGAAAAGCTGATCGGGGCCACGGTGGTGATCTTGCTGCTGGTCGCTCTGGTGCGGCTTGTCCGGCGCAACCTGCGCGGCTGGCTGCACCGGCTGCGCCATGCCGACCCGTCGGCGTGGCTCGTGCTTCTTGCCCTTGCGGCGATCGCCGTCGCCAAGAGCCTGGACGGCGCGGGGCGCAAGCTGGCGCCGCTGGGCATCGACCTGGACCCGTCGGTTGGGATCCGTCTCGGGCGGCTGGAAGAGCTGCTGGAACTGGTCGCAGCGCTGACCCTGATCCAGGCGATCGTCTATTTCCGCCGCGACTGGGGGCAGGGATCCCCGAAACCGGCCGATCGTCGCCCCTGACGCCGATCGCCGCCCTCAGCGCCGGCGGTCGCGGCGCGAGCTCATCGGCTGGAACGCCACCCCGACATGCGCCTCGCAATAGGGTTTGCCGGGCTGGCTGGGCAGGCCGCAGAACCAGAACTTGTCGGTCGCGGGATCGCCGATCGGCCATTTGCAGGTCCGCTCGGTCAGTTCCATCAGCGACAGCTTTCGCGCCTTCTTCTCCACCTCGCGGACCGAGGCGAGCGCCTCGGGCGAAATCTCGTTGGCCGATGGCTGGGGGGGCAGCGGCTGACCCGCCGGCACGATGGGGCGGCGCGAGGTGAAGACGGGCGCGACGGGTGCCGGCGCCGTTGCCGGGGCGACGGTCTCATCCCCGGTGTCGTCTGCGGCGGCATCGGCGTCACCGGGCGCCGGATCCGCCGGCGGGGCCACCTCGTTCGCGGGCTGCGGGCTGCCCGGCTCGAAGATGGGGTCCGTGTCTGCCGGCAATTCGGCCGGCGGCTGTTCGGGTGAGGCGGCCGGTTCGGGCGCCGGGGCCGCGCCCGCCGTCTCTACCGTCTCCGTGCGGTTCGACAGCCCCAGCCGGTGAACCTTGCCGATCACGGCATTCCGCGTGACCCCACCCAGATCCTTGGCGATCTGGCTGGCCGAAAGACCTTCGGCCCACATGCGTTTCAGCGTCTCGACGCGTTCATCCGTCCAGGACATGGCTTGCCTTCCTCGCGGGGCGCGCGATCGCCGCCCGCAGCTTGCATTTCGGCACCGGACTGTCTTTAACCGGGCTGATTGGGAATAGTTCCTGACCCTTCCGATTTCAAGGATGACCCGCGCATGCGCCCTCGATCCGCCGATGCCGGCATGACGTCCGATGCGTCGATGGGCGTGCGCCGGTTCGGCCGGATCAACTGGCTGGGCCTGCGCACCCTGATCTGGCGCGAGATCATGCGGTTCATGGCCGTGTGGCAGCAGACCGTGTTCGCGCCGCTGATGACCGCCGGGCTGTTCGTGATGGTCTTTGCCCTGGCGCTGGGGCGCGACCGGGGCGAGGTGATGGGCCTGCCCTACATCGTGTTCCTGGGGCCGGGCATCCTGATGATGACGGTCATCCAGAACGCCTTTGCCAACAGCTCGTCGTCGGTGATCTCGGCCAAGATGCAGGGCAACATCGTCGACACGCTGATGCCGCCACTGTCCCCGGGCGAGATCCTGGTCGGCTATCTGGTGGGCTCGCTGGCGCGGGCGTCGCTGGTCGCGCTGGTGATCGGAACCGGGCTGGCGCTGGCCCTGGGCGTGGTTCCGGCGCAACCGCTGTGGGCCGCAACCTTTGTCGTGCTGGCCGCGCTGCTGATGGGCGGGCTGGGCCTGCTGGGCGGGATCTTTGCGCAGAAGTTCGACCAGATGGCGGCCATCACCAACTTCATCGTGACGCCGCTGTCGTTCCTGTCCGGCACGTTCTATTCCGTCGCGATGCTGCCGGAACCGTTCCGGACGCTGTCGCACTGGAACCCCGTCTTTTATCTGATCGACGGCGCCCGCTACGGGTTCACCGGGGTCAGCGACGCGCCGCCGCTGCGCGGCCTTGCCGTGTCGGTCCTGTCCGTGGCGGTGGTTGCGTGGGTGGCCTGGCGCTGGCTGCGCAGCGGCTACCGGATGAAGGCCTAGGCCCCGGCCCGGGCGGGCGCGGTGCCGACCGCCACCCAAGCGGCGCCGCGACGCCAGAACCGGGTCATCAGCAGCACGGCGGCGGCTGTCAGCCCGATGACCAGCCCGGCCCACAGCCCCGCCGGGCCCATGCCCAGCGGAAAGGCCAGCAGATACCCCGCCGGCAATCCGATGATCCAGTAGCTGACCACCCCCAGCGCCATGGGCACGCGGGTGTCCTGCACGCCCCGCAGCAGCCCCAGCGCCATGGCCTGCAGCGCGTCGACCACCTGAAACGCGCCCGCATAGATCATCAGGGCGGCCGCCAGCGCAACGATGCCGGGCGCGCGCGGATTGTCGGCGTCCAGATAGAGCCCGGTCAGCCATTCCGGCCACAGCACGAACACCCCCATGGTCAGCACCGCGAACCCCGTCGACAACAGCGTGGCCGCCGCGGCCGCCGCCGAGAGGCCGGGGCCGTCGCCGCGTCCCTGCGCCGCGCCCACGCGGATGGTCGCGGCATTCGACAGCCCCAGATGCACCATGAAGGTAAGCGAGGCGATCTGCAGCGCGATCCCGTGCGCCGCCAGCGGGTCCGGCCCGAACCATCCCATCATCAGGTTGGCGCCGGTGAACATCCCGATCTCGGCCACCAGCGTCAGCCCGATCGGCAGGCCCAGCCACAGGATCTCGCGAAACGCCGGCCAGTCCGGTCGCCAGAACCGGGTGAACAGCGCAAAGCGCCGCGCCTGGGGCAGCCAGCTGGCATACAGCGCCAGCGCCAGCAGCTGCAGCCAGTTGACCGCCAGGCTGGCCAGGGCGGCGCCGTACACGCCCCACGCCGGAAAGGGGCCGGGGCCAAAGATCAGCAGCCAGTTCAGTGCCGCGTTCAGCGGCAGCCCCGCCAGCGTGACCCACAGCACCAGGTTGGCCCGCCCGAGCGCCGCCAGATAGCTGTTCAGCACCATGCCGCCCAGGACCGCCGGCATCGCCAACCCCATGACCCGCAGCCAGTCCTGCGCCAACCCGGCGATCTGCGGGTCCTGGCCCAGGGCCGACAGGATCGGTCCAGACCCCCACAGCAGCGGGAACGTCAGGGCAGAATGCAGCCCGGACAGCCAGAGCGCCATGCGCGTGGCCCGGCGCACATCGGTGTGGTCGTCCCGCGACAGGGCGGCGGCGATGCGGCCCATCAGGCCGATCGCGTAGCCGCCCCCGCCCATGACCAGGATCAGAAACACCGAGGTGGCCAGCACCAGCGCCGCCAGCGCATCGACCCCGTAGCGGCCGATCATCAGCGTGTCGATGACGCCGATCGCCATGCGCGCTAGGTGACTGCCGATCAGCGGCAGGCCCAGCACCAGGGTCGGCACCAGATGAGGACGCAGAGGCGGCATGAACCCCTGTCTCACGCCGGTGCGACCCGGGCAAGAACGATGATCCGCCGGTCGTCGGCGCCGGCCGTCCTCGGCGCGGCGCCTGCGCCTTGCGATCCGGCCCGCGTCAGTCCAGCCGGTCGGGCAGATCCAGGCCGCGCAGCAGGTCACCGGCCTGCATCGGGCGGCGGCCCTGGCGCTGCGCCTCGGTCACCTCGATCGCGCCCTGGCCGCAGGCCACCACGAACCCGCCCAGCACCTGGCCGGGCGTGCCGCCGGCGTCCCGCAGGCGAGAGCGCAGCAGCTTGACCCGTTCGCCGGCGATCTCGCACCAGGCGCCGGGAAACGGCGACAGGCCGCGGATCTGGCGGTCGATCTCGACCGCGGGGCGGGACCAGTCGATGCGGGCCTCGGACTTGTCGATCTTGGCGGCATAGGTCACCCCGTCGCCGGCCTGCGCTGTCGCGGGCAGCGGCAGCCGGTCCAGTGTCCGGACGATCAGCGATGCGCCCAGTTCGGCCAGACGGTCGTGCAGGTCGCCGGTGGTGTCCTCGGGTCCGATCCGGGTCCGCGCCTCGGCCAGCACCGGACCGGTGTCCAGCCCCGCCTCCATCTGCATGATCGCGACGCCGGTTTCCTCGTCGCCCGCCATGACGGCGCGATGGATGGGTGCGGCGCCGCGCCAGCGGGGCAGAAGCGAGGCGTGGATGTTCAGGCAGCCCAGCCGCGGCGCCTGCAGCACCTCGGGTGGCAGGATCAGCCCGTAGGCCACCACCACGGCCACATCGGCCTGCAAGGCGGCGAAGGCGGCCTGATCCTCGGGCGATTTCAGCCGCGCCGGGGTCCGCACCGGCAGCCCCAGCGCCGTCGCGGCGCTCTGCACCGGCGAGGGACGTGGCTGCTGCCCGCGCCCTGCGGCGCGGGGCGGTTGGGAATAGACCGCGATCACCTCGTGGCGCGCGGCGATGACCTGCAGCGCCGGGACCGAAAAGGCCGGCGTTCCCATGAAGATCACGCGCATGGCATCCCCCGTTGCTGACAATTGACGCGCCGCCGTCTTTGCCCGACGCTGATGGAAGGGGAAAGGCCACCGCGGCCGAAGATCAGGGGGAAACGCCCATGCTGAACCGTCTCCGCGCGATCGTCCGGGTCGCCGTCGTCACCTCGTCGATCGCCGTTCTCGCCGCCACGATGGCCGCCGCCGCCACACTGGACGATGCGGGCCTGCACGAAGAGCCCTGGATCCACGAAACATTCAAGGACCTGCGCGAGGATCTGGCCGATGCGAACACCGCCGGAAAACGCCTGCTGATCCTGGTCGAGCAGCGCGGCTGCATCTACTGCAAGCAGATGCACGAAGAGGTGTTTTCCCAGCCCGACATCGCCGCCAGCCTGACCGATGATTACTACGTCATCCGGCTGAACATGTTCGGTGACGTCGAGGTCACCGACTTTGACGGAACGGCGCTGCCGGAAAAGGACATGGTGATGCGCTGGGGCGTGATGTTCACACCCACGATGATGTTCATGCCCGAGGAGGTGCCGCAGGACACGACCGCCGCAAAGGCGTCAGTGGCCACGATGCCGGGCGCGTTCAAGGAAGGGACGACCCGCGCGCTGCTGACGTGGGTCAAGGAAAAGCACTATGAAAGCGGTCAGAACTTTCAGAAATTCGTGGCCGAGCAGGTGAACCCGGACGCCCCCGCTCAGTAGGCGGCGCGGGATCGTCCTGGCGCTGCCTCCCGCGATCTGCCGGTGCTCCGCCGCGGGTCAGCGCTGGTCGGGCTGGCCGAACAGGTGCTTGTGCGACTCGCGACTGCTGGTCTGGTTGCGCAGTTCCGCGGCGAGACCATAGCCCTGCTGCACCGCCGGGCGCGCGCCGACCCGGTCGAGCCATGCCTGCATGTTCGGGAACCGGGTGATGTCCTGCTGCTGGCCCTCCCACAGCACGGCCCATGGCCAGATCGCCATGTCCGCGATGGAGTAGTCGCCGGCCACGTATTCCCGATCCGCAAGCCGCCTGTCGAGCACGCCGTAGAGGCGCGCGACCTCGTTGCGGTAACGGGTCTGGGCATAGGGCAGCACCTGTGGCGGGTCCATTTCGGGCGCGTAGCGCAGGAAGTGGTGTGCCTGCCCGGCCATCGGCCCGACGCCGCCCATCTGCCAGAACAGCCACTGGTCCACCTCGACGCGTTCTCGTTCGGTGGTGCCGTGAAAGCGCCCGGTCTTGCGGGCCAGGTATTGCAGGATCGCGCCCGACTCGAAGATCAAGATCGGCCGACCATCGGGGCCGTCCGGGTCAACGATGGCCGGCATCCGGTTGTTCGGCGAGATCGACAGGAACTCCGGCTTGAACTGGTCGCCGGCGCCGATGTTCACCAGGCGCAGGTCGTAGGGCAGGTCCATCTCGTGCAGCGCGATGGACACCTTCCAGCCGTTCGGGGTGGGCCAGTAGTGCAGTTCGATGGGTTGGGTCATGGGGTCCGCCTCGCCTCTCGGGTCCCCCTTGATCTGCCGGTGACGCGGCGGGTTCAAGTCGTTGCGCCCGCGCCTTTGCCGGAGCGGCGCCTGCCATGGCGTCCCGGCGCGAGGGCGCCGCCGGCCCGGTCAGGCCCGCTCGCGCTCCATCTCGCGTTTCAGCTTGACCATCTTGCGCGTGATCATCTGCCGCTTCATCGCACCCAGGTGATCGATGAACAGGCGTCCGTTCAGATGGTCCAGCTCGTGCTGGGCGCAGGTCGCCCACAGCCCGTCGAAGTCGCGCTCGTGAATGCGGCCGTCCAGCCCGGTCCAGCGCATCCGCACCTCGGCGGGGCGGGTCACGTCGGCGTACTGGTCCGGGATCGACAGGCAGCCTTCCTCATAGGTGTTCAGTTCATCCGAGGTCTGGACGATCTCGGGGTCGATCAGCACCATCGGCTGCGGCGCGGCGGCGGGGTCCTTGGTGCAGTCCATGACGAACAGCCGCGACAGCACCCCCAGCTGCGGCGCCGCCAGCCCCACGCCCGGCGCGTTGTACATGGTGGCCAGCATGTCCGCCGCCAGCGTCTCGATCTCGGGCGTGACCCGACCTAGGGGCGCGCAGACCTTTTTCAGGCGCGGATCGGGATGGATCAGGATCGGGCGGATCGTCATTCCGGCGATTTAGGCCAAGCCTTCCTTGCGCGCAACAGATCGGTATGCTCGCGGCGCTGCAACCAGAGGAATGCCCATGACCGGACCCGATTTCGACGCGCTGATCGAACGCCGCGGCACGCTCTGCAACAAGTGGGACGACATGCCGGCGGTCTTCGGGATCGCCGATCCGGACGTGCTGCCGATGTGGGTTGCGGACATGGACTTCCCCGCGCCCGACGCGGTGCGCACGGCGCTGGAACGCACCGTCGCGCACGGGATCTATGGTTACCCGGGTCAGAACCGGCCCTACCTGGGCGCGATCCGCTGGTGGATGGGGACGCGGCATGGCTGGGATGTCGCGGCAGAGGAGATCCTGTCCGTCCACGGGCTGGTCAACGGCACGGCCCTGGCGGTCGACGCGTTTACCAGTCCGGGTGACGGCGTGATCCTGATGACCCCCGTCTATCACGCCTTCGCCCGGGTGATCCGGGCCAGCGGCCGGCAGGTCGTCGAACTGCCGCTGGCGATGGACGAAGGCCGCCATGCGCTGGACTGGGACGGATGGGCGGGGCGTCTGACCGGCGGCGAACGGATGCTGATCCTGTGTTCGCCCCATAACCCGGGCGGCCGGGTCTGGTCCGCCGGCGAACTGCGCCAGATCGCCGATTTCTGCCGCGACCGCGACCTGATCCTGGTGTCCGACGAGATCCACCACGACCTGGTCATGCCCGGCGCGCCCGCGCACACGGTGACCGCACGGGCGGCGCCGGACAGTGCGGATCGGCTGATCACGCTCACCTCGGCCACCAAGACCTTCAACATCGCCGGCGCGCATCTCGGCAATGCGATCATCGCCGATCCGAGGCTGCGCGAGCGGTACAAGGCGCGGATGATGGCGCTGGGCATTTCACCCGGACTGTTCGGGCTGCCGATGGTGACCGCCGCCTATTCCCCCGAGGGGGCGGCGTGGGTGGATGCGCTGATGACCTACCTTGCCGGCAACGCCCGCGTGTTCGACGAAGGAATGGCCGACATTCCGGGGGTGCGATCCATGCCCCTGCAGGCCACCTATCTGTCCTGGGTGGATTTCGGCGGCACCGGCCTGGCCGCAGCCGAGTTGCATGACCGGATCGAGGGTCAGGCCCGGATCGCCGCAAGTCATGGCGAAAGCTTCGGCAGCGGCGGGCAGGGCTGGATGCGGTTCAACATCGCGACGCCGCGGGTGCGGGTGCACGAGGCGGTCGCGCGCCTGCGCGAGGCGTTTCGCGACCTGCAGTGATCTGCCCGCGGCGGCTCCGGTCAGTCCAGCAGCCGGGCCAGATAGCGACCATATTCGTTCTTGCCGAACCTCTCGGCCTGGGCGCGCAGCTGGGCGGGAGTGATCCAGCCCTTATCATAGGCGATCTCGTCGGGGGACCCCGCCTGCATGCCCTGGCGCTGTTCCAGGGTGCGGACCAGATTGCCGGCATCCAGCAGGCTTGCATGGGTGCCGGTGTCCAGCCAGGCATAGCCGCGCCCCATCCGCTGCACGTTCAGCCGTCCCTCGCGCAGGTAGGTTTCCAGCAGGGTCGTGATCTCCAGTTCGCCGCGGTCCGACGGCTGCACCGACCGGGCCCGCGCCGGCGCGCTGCCATCGAGGAAATAGAGGCCGGTCACCGCGTAGCTGGACGGCGGCACCGCGGGCTTCTCGATGATCTGGATGGCGCGGCCGTCGCTGTCGAACGCCACCACCCCGTATCGTTCGGGATCCGCCACGTGATAGCCGAACACCGTCGCCTCGTCGCGGCGATCCGCGTCGGCCAGAAGCTCGGTCAGGCCGTGGCCGAAGAAGATGTTGTCGCCCAGCACCATCGCCGAGGGCGCACCCGCCAGGAACTCCTCGGCCAGCAGATAGGCCTGGGCCAGGCCTTCCGGCCGGGGCTGGACGATCCAGGTCAGCTGCAGCCCCCACTGGCCGCCATCGCCCAGCAGCCGCTGGAACTGCGCCTGGTCGTCCGGCGTGGTGATGATCGCGATCTCGCGCAGGCCGGCCAGCATCAGCACCGACAAGGGATAATAGATCATCGGCTTGTCGTACACGGGCAGCAGCTGCTTCGAGACGCCCATGGTGATCGGATAAAGCCGCGTACCGGACCCGCCGGCCAGAATGATGCCCTTGCGCCGGGTCATGCGGTTTCCTTCAGTTCCCTGAGCACCCCGGACAGACCGGTCCGCCAATCCGGACGCACGATGCCGAAATCACGCACGATCCGGCTGCAATCCAGCCGCGAATTCAGCGGCCGAGGTGCAGGGGTGGGATATTCGATCGTGGGAATCTCAATCACCCGGCAGTCCAGCCCCGCCCGGGCGAAGATCTCGCGCGCGAACCCGGCCCAGCTGACGTCGGGGGCGCCGGCGAAGTGACACAGCCCGCCCTTGTCGCGGTCGGCCAGCATTGCCTGCGCCATCGTCAGCAGCGCAGCGGCAATGTCGGCGGCGGGGGTCGGGCCGCCGATCTGGTCGGCGACGATGGTCAGCGCCTCGCGTTCGGCGCCCAGCCGCAGCATGGTCTTCACGAAATTGCTGCCATGCGCCGAGAACACCCATGAGGTGCGCAGCACCGCCCATTGCCCGCCCGCCGCGGCAACTTCCCGTTCGCCCCCCAGCTTGGTTGCGCCATACACTCCCAGAGGCCCGGTCGCATCCTCCTCGGACCACGGTCGCGTGCCGGATCCGTCGAAGACATAATCGGTCGAGATGTGCAGAAAGGGGATCCCCAGCGCGGCACAGGCCGCGGCCATCGCCCCCGGTGCCTCGGCGTTGACGGTCCGCGCGGCGTCCGCCTCCGACTCGGCCTTGTCCACCGCCGTCCAGGCCGTCGCGTTGATCACCGCGGCGGGCCCCGCCTGCACGATCACGTCGAATGCGCGGCCCGGATCGGCCATGTCGACCTCGTCGCGTCCGACGAAGCGCGCATCCGGCCGCAGGCGCGCCAGTTCCCTGCCGACCTGCCCGGTCCTGCCAAAGATCAGCAGCCCGTCCATGTGCGTCCCCTTCGTATCGCGCATCGATCCACTCGCGTGCCGTTCACCCTGTGCCCAGACGCTTGCCAACCCCGTCACGGGCCAGCAGCGGCTGCCACCAGTCCGGGTTGGCGAGATACCATTCGACTGTCCGCCGCAGCCCCTGTTCGAGCGTGACCGAGGGTCGCCAGCCCAGTTCGGTCCGGATCCGGGTCGGGTCGATGGCATAGCGGCGGTCGTGTCCCGGCCGATCGGTGACAAAGGTGATCAGCCGCTCATGCGGGGCTTTCGCGGGGCGCAGATCGTCCAGATGCAAGCAGATGCTGCGCACGAGGTCGATGTTCCGGACCTCGTTCTCGCCACCGATGTTGTAGCTGCGCCCGACCCGGCACTGTTCCAGGCACAGCAGCAGCGCGTCGGCATGGTCCTCGACATACAGCCAGTCCCGCACGTTGCCGCCGTCGCCATAAACCGGGACCGGCCGGCCATGCAGTGCGTTCAGGATCGCCACCGGAACCAGCTTTTCCGGGAAATGGAACGGCCCGTAATTGTTGGAGCAGTTGGTCAGCACCACCGGCAGGCCATAGGTTTCGTGCCACGCCCGCACCAGATGGTCGCTGGCCGCCTTCGACGCGGAGTAGGGGCTGCGGGGGTCATAGGCCGTGTCCTCGGTGAACCGGCCGGTCTCGCCCAGGCTGCCGAACACCTCGTCCGTCGAGATGTGATGAAAGCGGAAACCGTCGGGGCGGCCTCGGCAAATCCAGTGGGCGCGTGCGGCCTCAAGCAGGTTGTAGGTACCGGTGACGTTGTTTTCGACAAACGCGCCCGGACCGTCGATCGACCGGTCCACATGGCTTTCCGCGGCGAGATGCATGACCGCGTCCGGCTGGTGCCTGGCAAACACGCGGTCCAGCGCCGCGCGATCCCGGATGTCAGCATGTTCGAACGCGTAAAGCGGGCTGTCCGCGACCGATGCCACGTTGGCGAGGTTGGCCGCATAGGTCAGAGCGTCGAGATTCACGACCGCGTGGCCCCGCGCGATGGCCAGCCGCACCACGGCCGAGCCGATGAACCCGGCGCCGCCCGTCACCAGGATCTTCATGCCTGCACCTCGAATGGCGACGTCCAGTCCGCAAAGGCAGGAGCCGCGCGGTCCTTGTCGGACAGGATCGGATCGGTGATGCCCCAGTCAATGTCGACACTGTCCCAGCGTACCGCGCCATCGCTCTCGCGGTCGTAATAGGCGCTGCACTTGTAGATGATCTCAGTGTCATCCTCGTGCGTGACGAAGCCGTGCAGGAACCCGGCCGGGATCCAGAGCTGGCGCCCGTTCTCGTAGCTCAGTTCGACGCCCATGGCCTTGCCGAACGTCGGACTGCCGCGCCGTGCGTCCACCGCGACGTCGAACAGGCGACCCCGGCCGCAGCGTACCAGCTTGCCCTGCGCGTGCGGGGGGGCCTGGTAGTGAAGGCCGCGCAGCGTGCCGGCCCGCGCCGACAGCGAATGATTGTCCTGAACGAAGTCGGGCAGGTGCACCCCTGCGTTTTCCAGCGTCCGTCGGTTCCAGCTTTCCGCAAAGAACCCCCGCCCATCGCCGTGGCGCTCGGGGGTAAGGATCAGCAGGTCCGGCGAGGCGGTCCGTTCGATCTGCATGCGTCGCTCCGCTCGGTGCCGCCCTTCATGCCACCAAACAAGTGCGGGGAAAAGACCTGCGGCTTTGCAACGACTTCCCGGTGTCGTTAAGCCCAACGGGGCGGATTGTTGGAGAGACTGGATGCGGATCGTCGGGGGCAGGCTGCGCGGCCTGAAGCTGGCCGAGGTCGGTGCGGGCGATTCGGCATCGCATCTGCGTCCGACGACGGACCGGGTCCGCGAGGCGGTCTTCAACCTGATCCAGAACAGCGGCCGCCACAGGCTGGAAGGGGCAAGGGTGCTGGACCTGTTCGCGGGAACGGGCGCGCTGGGGCTGGAGGCGCTGTCCAGAGGCGCGACGCGCGTCGCCTTCGTGGACGACGGGGCGACGGCGCGCGCCCTGCTGCGGGCGAATGTCGAGAAGGCGCGGGCGATGGGCGTCACCGACATCTGGAGGCGGGATGCAACCAGCCTTGGTGCGAACCGCGGCGCTGCCTACGATCTGCTGTTTCTCGATCCACCCTATGGCCAACGGCTGGGCGAAGCGGCGCTTGCCTCGGCGCGGGACGGGGGCTGGATCGCCCCGGGCGCCCTGATCGTGTGGGAGGAGGACACCCCGCCGGTCGAACCGGCCGGGCTGACCCGCATCGACCAGCGCCGCTATGGCACAACCCTGATCACCCTGCTGCGTGCGGCCTGAGACGGACCGGCGGCGAGGACGGGCAGGGTCGCACTGGCGGCCGCAGGTTCAGCCGGTTTCAGGCGGCGACCGCGTCGTCTTCCAGCGGTTCGCTGTCGTCCGGGGCGATCATCTCGGCCACGATCTTGGCCAGCGTCACCACGCCGAGATGACGCCCAGTGTCGTCGACCACGTTCGCGCGGTTGATGTCGGCATTGGTCAGGGCGCGCGCGGCTTCGTCCAGCGTTGCCGTGCGGGGCAGGGCGACCGGGGTGTCGACCGGCGCGCCGCGGCGCATGATCGTGCCCACGTGGATCACCTTGCCGCGGCTCACTTCGCGGACGAAGTCGGCGATGTAGCCGTCCCTGGGCCGCAGGACGATGCTTTCGCCGGTGCCCTGCTGGATCAACTGGCCGTCGCGCAGGATCGCGACCTTGTCGCCCAGCCGCAGCGCCTCGTCCAGATCGTGGGTGATGAACACGATTGTCTTGTGCAGTTCCTGCTGCAGATCCAGCAGGATCCCCTGCATCTCCATCCGGATCAGCGGGTCCAGTGCCGAGAAGGCCTCGTCCATCAGCAGGATCTCGGCGTCGTTGGCCAGCGCCCGCGCCAGCCCGACGCGCTGCTGCATCCCCCCGGACAGCTGGTTGGGATAGCGGTCCTCAAAACCGTCCAGGCCGACCCGGCTGATCCAGTGGCGGGCGATCTCGTTGCGCCGCGCCTCGGCTACGCCGCGGATGCCCAGCCCGTAGCCGACGTTCTGCATCACCGTGCGGTGCGGCATCAGGGCAAATTTCTGGAACACCATTGCGGTCTTGCTGCGGCGGAACTCCAGCAACTGCGCCTGCGACATCCGCGCGATGTCCTGGCCTTCGTACAGGATTTCGCCCGCAGTGGGATCGATCAGCCGGTTGATGTGGCGGATCAGCGTCGACTTGCCCGAGCCCGACAGCCCCATCACGACCGTGATGCGCCCGGACGGGATGGTCAGGTTGATGTCATTGAGGCCCAGCACATGGCCGTGCGCCGCGTTCAGCTCATCCTTGCCGAGGCCGTTGCGGACCGCATCGACATGCGCGGCGGCGTTCGGGCCGAAGATCTTGTAGAGGTTGCGGATCTCGATGTCGCTGCCTTCACCTCGGCTCTGCAGACGGGATTCAACCATGAATGGCCTCCGTGTGTTTCTGCAGCCGCTTGCCGTACGCCTGCGTGGCCCTGTCGAAGATGATCGCGATGGCAACGATGGCCAGGCCGTTCATCACGCCCAGGGTGAAATACTGGTTGTTGATCGCCTGCAGGACCGGTTGCCCCAGCCCGCGCACCCCGATCATCGAGGCCACGACGACCATCGCCAGGCTCATCATGATGGTCTGGTTCACGCCCGCCATGATCGTCGGCAGGGCCAGCGGCATCTGCACGTCGGTCAGCTTCTGCCAGTTGGACGCGCCGAAGCTGTCGGCCGCTTCCAGCAGATCGGGGCGCACCTGGCGGATCCCCAGATCGGTCAGGCGGATCATCGGCGGAATGGCATAGATCACCACCGCGATCACGCCGGGCACCTTGCCCAGACCGAAGATCATCACGACCGGGATCAGATAGACGAAGGACGGCATGGTCTGCATCAGGTCCAGCACCGGCGTGACCACCGCGCGCAGCCGATCCGATCGCGCCATCAGCACGCCAACCGGGATGCCCACGGCAATCGCGACCAGGGTACACACCGCCACCATTGCGATGGTGCGCATCGTATCCTCCCACATGCCGAAATAGCCGATCGCTAGGAGGGCCAGCGCGGTGCCGAGGGTGATCTTGAACCGCCGTCCGATCAGGTGGACCAGGCCGGCGAGGACCGCCAGCACCAGGATCCAGGGGCTGGTGATCAGCAGGTTCTCGATGAAGACCAGCAGATCCTTGAGAGGCTCGAAGATCGCCTCGAGCGTGGGCCCGTATTCACGGGTGAATTCGCGAAATCCGCCGTCGATCGCCTGCCGCATGCTGCGCAGGTCGCCGCGGCTCATTTCCGGAAACTGGACGAAGTCCATGGAAACCGACCTTTCGGTTGGTGAGGGAACGGGAGAGCGATGGGCGTTCGCCGGGGGCAGGTTCAGGCCCCCGGCGCGCAGTCAGAACGCCTTACAGCGCGGCCTTGACCTTTTCGGCGACCTCGGCCGGGACCCACTTGGTCCAGATCTCCTCCTGCGTTTCCAGGAAGTGATAGGCGCCGTCCTCGTTGCTGGCCTGGTTGTCCGACATCCAGGACAGCATCGTGTTCACCGTGTCGTTCGACCAGGACCGGGCGTTGACATAGTCCAGGGCGACGCCCGCCTTGTCGGCGAACTGCGCGGTGACGGCGGTGAACACGTCCGACCGCGGCCATTCGGACAGGGTCGGCTCGGCACAGTCATCCGTGACGATGCAGCTGTGCCACATCTCGGGGTCGTGCTCGACGCCGAGGTCAAGCTTGACCATGTCGTACTTGCCCAGAATGGCGGTCGGCGCCCAGTAATAGCCCAGCCAGCCCTCGCCGCGCTCGAACGCGCGGGCGATGGAGCCGTCCAGCCCGGCCGCCGAACCCGGGTCGATCAGCTCGAACCCCTTTTCCTCGCCATTGACGGCGCGGAACTGGTTGCGGGTGATCAGCTGGCAGGCCCAGCCCGACGGGCATCCGAAGAAACCGCCCTTGCTGTCGTCCTCGGCCCCCGGGAAGAGTTCGGGCCGCGCCAGCGCCTGTTCCAGCGTGGTGATCCCTTCCTTTTCGGACAGCTCCCTGGGGATCCAGAAGCCTTCGATGCCGCCGTCGGTCAGGATCTCGGAGGTCAGTTTCAGCCGCCCCTCTTCGACGGCCTTCTCCAGCGGCTCGCGCACGGCGTTCAGCCACAGCTCGGGCGCCATGTCGGGTTCGGCCTTCTCGTTCATCGAGGTGAAGGTCGGCATGGTGTCACCGGCGACGAGCGAGACGGTGCAGTCATACCCTTCTTCCAGGATCACCTTGTCGACCCAGGCGGCCAGGCCGGCCGACGCCCAGTTCATCTCGGCAACCGAAACCGTGCCGCACTCTTCCTGAGCCGCAGCATAGGTGGTGGACGACAGGACTGCGGTGCAGGCGGCCGCGACGAATTTCATGTTGAGCTTGCTCAAAACACGTCCTTTCTGTGACTGCCGATCAGCGGCATCACATGGGGTTGTTGATTGATTTTCAGGATCTCTCACCTGACGGGTGCGAGAGATTATACCGAAACGACTCGAGAATTGAACCCCTTGACGCGGATAGCGTCGAAACCGGCTCAATCCTAGTACAGCCATCTGGATGAACGCCGCTCATCACAGATGGGCGCGATCCGGCTGATGGCGCCGCTCAGGCGGTCCGTAGGCGGGTGATTCGTCTCTGCCGTGCCGGGCCCCGAATCGACCCGCGGCCCGGACTGGCGCGGGTCATTTCGGGCGGAACGCCCGGATCCGTGCTTCGTCGGTTTCGATCCGCGCCGCCCCGATCAGGTCCAGGCAGAAGGGAACGGCCGCGAAGACCGCATTCATGCAGGTGGCGATCGCCGCCGGCTTGCCCGGAATGGTGATCATCAGGCATGATCCGCGGATGCCGGCGGTCTGGCGCGACAGGATCGCGGTCGGCACCTCGGCCAGGCTGGCCCGGCGCATTTCCTCGCCGAACCCGGGCAGTTCCTTTTCCATGACGTCGGCCAGTGCCTCGGGGGTCTGGTCGCGCGGGGCAGGGCCGGTCCCGCCGGTGATCAGGATCAGGTCGGCGCCGTCGCCGTCGACCAGCTGGCGCAGCGTGGTCGCGACCCCCTCGCGCCCGTCGGGGACGATATGGCGGGCGATCTCCATCGGAGAGGTGATGGTGGCGCGCAGCCAGTCCTCGGCGGCGGGGCCGCCCTTGTCCTCGTACTCGCCGCGACTGGCGCGGTCGGATACCGTGACGATCGCGATGCGGGCAGTGGTGCGTTGGGTCATGCCGCGGGCCTTTCGGTTTGGCGCCATTCTGATGGATGCGCGATCCGATGAAAATAGCCGCGCCGGCCGGCCCTGACACCGCCCGCCGCAGACCAGCGTGGACGCCCGCGCTCAGCCGACCCGGCTGTTGCGGGCGGCCAGCAGCTTGAGGCGCAGCGCGTTGAGCCGGATGAAGCCCGCCGCGTCCTTCTGGTCATAGGCGCCGGCGTCATCCTCGAACGTCACATGGGCTTCCGAATACAGGCTGTGATCGGACCAGCGGCCGACGCAATGCGCCGAGCCCTTGTACAGTTTCAATCGGACGGTCCCGGTCACATGCTCCTGCGACTTGTCGATCAGCGCTTGCAGCATCTCGCGTTCGGGGCTGAACCAGAAGCCGTTGTAGATCAGCTCGGCATAGCGCGGCATCAGGCTGTCCTTCAGGTGGCCGCTGCCACTGTCGAGCGTGATCTGCTCGATGCCGCGATGCGCTTCCAGCAGGATGGTGCCGCCGGGCGTCTCGTAGATGCCGCGCGACTTCATGCCCACGAACCGGTTCTCGACGAAGTCCAGGCGGCCGATGCCGTGCTTGCGGCCATGCTCGTTGAGCTTCGTCAGGATCGTTGCGGGCGACATCGCACGGCCGTTGATGGCAACGGCGTCGCCGCGCTCGAACGTCACCTCGATGTATTCGGGGGTGTCGGGGGCATCTTCCGGCCGCACCGTGCGGGCGTAGACATAGTCCGGCGCCTCCTCGGCGGGGTTCTCCAGCGCCTTGCCCTCGGACGAGGTGTGAAGCAGGTTCGCGTCGACGCTGAACGGCGCCTCGCCGCGCTTGTCCTTGGCGATGGGGATCTGGTTCTGCTCGGCGAACTCGATCAGTCTCGTCCGGCTGGTCAGGTCCCATTCCCGCCACGGCGCGATCACGCGAATATGCGGGTCCAGCGCATAGGCAGACAGCTCGAACCGGACCTGGTCATTGCCCTTTCCGGTGGCGCCATGCGCCACCGCGTCGGCCCCGTGCTGGTGGGCCAGTTCGACCAGGCGCTTGGCGATCAGCGGGCGTGCGATCGAGGTGCCCAGCAGGTACAGCCCTTCGTAGACCGCGTTCGCACGGAACATCGGGAACACGTAGTCGCGGACGAATTCCTCGCGCAGGTCCTCGATATGGATGTCGGCGGGGGCGATCCCCAGCAGTTCGGCCTTCTGCCGGGCCGGCTCCAGTTCCTCTCCCTGGCCCAGGTCGGCGGTGAAGGTGATCACCTCGCAGCCGTATTCCGTCTGCAGCCATTTCAGGATGATCGAGGTGTCCAGCCCGCCGGAATAGGCAAGCACGACTTTCTTCGGCGCGGCTGCGGTCATGTTCAGTGCCCCTGGTCGGTGAAGTTGCCCGCGAATATGGCGAAACGCCGCCGCTCACAAGACCGGTGCCGGCGGCGTCGAAAACGCGGGACCCGATGCGGGCCGAGACTTGCCAACCCGGCGCAATCGCGCCAAGGCGGCGGCATGAGCGATTTCATCGATGCCGTCGCCCGCGCCGAAACGGCGCTGCGGGCGTTGTTCGACCCGACCCCCCTGCAGCGCAACGACCATCTGTCGGCGCGCTACGGGGCCGATATCTGGCTGAAGCGCGAGGATCTGACGCCGGTGCGCAGCTACAAGCTGCGCGGTGCCTTCAACGCCATGCGGCTGGCGGGCGCGGGCGGACCCGAGGGACAGGGCCACTTCGTCTGTGCAAGCGCCGGCAACCACGCCCAGGGCGTGGCCTTTGCCTGCCGCCATTTCGGGGCACGCGGCACCATCTTCATGCCGGTCACCACACCCCAGCAGAAGATCGGCAAGACCCGGGTCTTTGGCGGCGACGCCGTCCGCATCGTCCTGACCGGCGACTATTTCGACCAGACCCTGCGCGCCGCGCAGGAGTTTGCGGCGGACGAGGGCGCGATCTTCCTGGCACCGTTCGACGACGCCCGCGTGATCGAGGGGCAGGCAACCGTCGCGCAGGAAATCTCGGCGCAGATCGAGGCTGCGCAAATGGACGGTCCGCCCGATCTGGTGGTGTTGCCGGTCGGCGGCGGCGGTCTGGCCGCGGGGATGACCCGCTGGATGGGCGAGGTGATGCCCAATACCCGCTTTGCCTTTGCCGAACCGGCTGGCGGCGCCAGCCTGCGCACCGCGCTGCTGGCCGGCGCGCCGGTGAAGCTGCCGCGGGTGGACAGCTTTGTCGACGGCGCGGCGGTGGCCCGGATTGGCGACCTGCCGTTCCAGGCGCTGGCCCGGTTCTCGGCCGATCAGGTCTATCTGGCGCCCGAGGACCGGATCAGTGCAACCATGCTCGACATGCTCAATGTCGAAGGCATCGTGCTCGAACCCGCCGGGGCGCTGGCGATCGACGTCCTGGCCGACCTGTCGGCGCAGGGTGCGTTGCAGGGGCGCCGGATCATCTGCGTCTGTTCGGGCGGAAATTTCGATTTCGAACGCCTGCCCGAGGTCAAGGAACGCGCCCAGCGGTTCCGGGGCGTCAAGCGGTACTACATCTTGCGGCTGCCCCAGCGGCCGGGCGCGCTACGCGACTTCCTGTCCCTGCTGGGACCCGATGACGACATCGCGCGTTTCGAATATCTGAAGAAGTCGGCCCGCAATTTCGGGTCGGTCCTGATCGGGATCGAAACCTCCGATCCGGCGAACCTCACCGCCTTGTCGGCCCGCCTGGTGGAGGAGGGGTTCGACTGGCGCGACATCACCGGCGACGACCTGCTGTCGGAATTCCTGATCTGACCGCCTGGTCCCCGCGGGCACCTGGCGATGCGGTCAGTGCGACCGGCCGTTAACGCTGTTGTCAGAATCGGCGTCATCATTAACGGCAGCTTCATTGCCGGCCTGCTACCCGGCTGGGATGAGGCAGGTGAATCGATCCAGGCAGATGCGCGGGGGGCTTGTCGCGCCGGCGCCTCGACCGGCGCCGGGCCGGGTGATCCTGCTGGTGGACCGGAACCGGGACGATCGGCGGCGGGTCTGCCTGCAGCTGAAGGCGGCGGGGTACCGGGTCAAGCAAGCCAGCACCGCCGCGCAGGCGCTGGCGCTCTGCCGGGAAAGCCGGCCCCACATCCTCGTGACGGACTGGGACGTGCGCGGAATGACGGGCCCGGAGCTTTGCCAGACGTTTCGCGATCTTCCCGGTGCCGGCTATGGCTATGCCATCATGCTCGCCGCGCAGGGCGACGCGGCGGATGCGGTGCGCGCCCTGTCGGCGGGCGCGGATGATTTCCTGACCAAGCCCGCGAACGAGGCAGAGCTGCTGGCCCGCATCGCGGTGGGCGAGCGGGTGCTGGACATGCAGGAACGGCTGGTCGCCGCCAACCTCAAGCTTCAGTGCACGCTGGACGAGCTGCACAAGGCCCAGGAGGAAATCGAATCCGATCTGCGGGAGGCCCGCAAAATCCAGCAGGGACTGGTGCGCGAACGGCAGGCGCAGATCGGCGCCTTCGAGCTGTCACTGCTGATGCGTCCGGCCGGCCATCTGGGCGGGGATCTGGTCGGCTTTCGCCGGGCGGGCCCGGGGCGGTTCGCGGCCTATGCGATCGACGTGTCGGGCAGTGGCGTGACGGCCGCGCTGCTGACCGCGCGCCTTGCCGCGTATCTGTCGGGCGCCGACGCCGAAATCGCGGGCCAAGGCATCCTGCCCGGTCCGCGTCAGGTCGTCGAAGGGCTCAACCGCCTGATGATCGCCGAGGTGCAGACCGACGCCTACCTGACCATGGTCTATGTCGATATCGACGCGGACTCGGGTCTGATCCGGCTGGTCCAGGCCGGCCATCCCTATCCGATGCTTCAGCGCGCTGATGGCCAGGTCACGCCGGTCGGATTCGGCGGGATGCCGGTGGGGGTGTTTCCCGACACCAAGTTCGAGGAGGTCGAGTTGCAGCTTGAACCGGGTGACCGGCTGTTCATCGCCTCGGACGGGATCACCGAGGCGGTCAGCCTGCACGGCGAGCAGCTGGGGGACGAGGGGCTGATCGCCGCGATGCGCACCAATGCGCCGCTGCGCGGCCCGATCTTCCTGGAGTCGCTCTGCTGGTCGATCTCCGAATATACGGGTGGCGCCTCTGCCGACGACATGTCGGCGGTGCTGCTGGAGTTCGGACCCGAAAGCCCCGCCGTCGGCTGAAGCCCGCGCCGTTCGGACCGGCATCCGGCGGCGAGGCCCGCCGGAGGGCGCCGGACTGCATGAGGGCCGCCGGCAGGCAGCCCCCGGGGCTGGGCCTCAGATCAGCAGCACCTGGGTACCGATGTTGGCGAAGCCGAACAGTTCCTGGATATGTTCGTTGTAGAGGCCGATGCATCCGTTCGATGACTTGCGGCCGATCTTGCGCGTGTCGTGTGTCCCGTGGATGCGGTAATACTGCCAGCTCAGCCACAGCGCGTGGGTGCCCAGCGGATTGTCCGGTCCGGGTGGCACAAAATCCGGCCAGTCGGGGTTGCGCTTCTTCATGTCCGGGGTCGGCGACCACGACGGGCCTTCGACCTTCTTGATGACCTCTGTCCGGCCGCGCCGCGTCAGGTCCTCGCTGACGGGGATCGAGGTCGGATACAGGCGGAAGGTCATCCCGTCCTCGGACCAGTAGCTGAGCGCGCGCGAGGTCATGTCGACGAGGATCGCGCCGTTCGTCAGGTCCGAGAAATAGGGTCGCCAGTCCTGCATGCGGAAGCTGGAGATATTGCGGCGGCTGTCCTGCGAGTCGTACTGCACGACGCCGGCATCCGGCGTGGCCCCGGCACCCGGGGTGCCCTGCAGCGGCTGGCCGGTATAGGGATCGATCGCCTGGGCCAGGGCGGGGGCCGCCAGGGCCGTGGCACCCAGCGCCGCGCCTGCGGTGAGAAAGCGTCGGCGGTTGAGGGCAGAACGGGGTGGCTTGATCATCTGACTCTCCTCATGGTGCGGCCATTCTGGACGTGGCCTTCGCGGAATCCGGCTCCGATCCGGAAATATGCCCGCGCGCGGCGATCCGACAATTCAATCTCGCGTCATGTTCGCGGAATGGCCGCAGAAAATGCAAAGCTGACGCATGCATGCCACGCCCTGGGGACGCCGCACCCCCTCACGCATTCTTGGCTTTGCGCCCCGGACGTTGCCCCGCTATCTGCTGGCGAAAATACATGGGGGACCGATCGATGACCAAGCACCTGTTCCTGGCCGCCGCCGCTGTGCTGGCGCTTGCTGCCTGCCAACCCGTGCAGCAGCAGCCGCAGCTTGGGCCGGACGGCAATCCGATCCCCGTCGCGTACCGGATCACGCCCCGCGATCAGGTCGAGATCCCGAACCGGATCCTGACCGAGATCAACCTGCTGCGCGCCCAGTCGGGCCTGAGCCCGGTCGTGCTCAGCCCGGCTCTGGCGGCCGCATCGACGGCCCACGCGCGCGACATGGCGGCGCAGAACAGGGCGTGGCATTTCGGGTCGGACGGTTCCTCGCCGCTGGATCGCGCGGCCCGGTTCGGCTATACGGGGCGCCTGATCGGCGAGAACATCTCCGAAACCTACGAGAACGAGATCGCGACGCTGTCCGCGTGGATGCAGACCCGCGATACCCGTGACGTGATCATGGATCCGTCCGCGCTGGAAATCGGGATCGGCTGGCTGCAGGAACCCAGCAACAAGATCTGGTGGGTGCTGAACGTGGGCGGCTGAGCCGCCGGTCCGGGCCTGCGACCGAACCTTCGGCGTCAGTCGGGCACCAGCATGTACCCGGTTCCGCGCACGGTCTGCAGGTAGCGGGGCTCGCGCGGGTCGGGTTCCAGCTTGCGTCGCAGGCGGGTCATCTGCACGTCGATCGCGCGTTCGGAATTCTCGCCGCCGCTGTCGGGATCGCGACCGAGATCCTCGATCAGTTCGGCGCGGCTGACCGGTTCGCGTGGCGTATCGGCCAGCCGCCGCAGCAACGACTGCTCGCTGCCCGTCAACCGGACCGGCGTGTCGCCATGCATCAGTTCGCCCTTTGCCGCGTCATAGCGCAGCTTGCCGAGGGTCAGGAACTTTGGCAGGCGGATCTCGGCTGCAGGCACCCGGCGCAGGATCGCACCGATGCGCAGCAGCAGTTCGCGCGGCTCGAACGGCTTGGTCAGATAGTCGTCCGCGCCCCGTTCCAGCCCTTCGATCCGGTCCTCGATCTCGCCCCGCGCGGTCAGCAGAAGGATGGGCGTCTGCAGATTGCGCCGCAACGACCGGGTCAGGGCGAAGCCGTCCTCGCCCGGCATCATCACGTCGATCACCAGCAGGTCGAACTCCAGCCCCGCCAGCAACCGGCGGGCCTGCGCGGCGTCGGCTGCGGTGCTGACCAGATAGCCGTTCCGCATCAGGAAGCGCCGCAGCAGCGTGCGGATGCGTTCGTCGTCGTCCACGACCAGGACATGGGCGTCCGGGGTCTGCGACGGGGCGGGCGCGTCGGGGACCGGGTGACCGGTGCGGGTCGGCTCGGTCATCCCCGCTCCTCCGGCAGGTCGCGCAGGGTCTGGAACTGGCGCAGCGTGTCGCGGTCCATCATTGCCTCGAGCACTTGCCGGAACCCGGCCACGGCCTGCGGCCCGGCAGTGCGGTAGGCGGCCCGCATCCGGGCCCGCTGACTTTCCGACAGCTGCCGCTCCAGCGCAGCGCCCTTGGCGGTCAGCTGCAGCTCCCGCTCGCGGCGATCCCGGCTCCCGACGCGGCTGTCCACCAGCCCGTCCTCGATCAGGGTGCGCAGGACCCGGTTCAGCGACTGCTTGGTAACCCCCAGCACGTCCAGCAACGCCGTCACCGTCAGACCCGGATCGCGATGGATGAAGTGCAGCGCCCGATGATGGGCACGGCCATAGCCGATCTCATCCAGGATCAGGTCGGCGTCCGAGGTGAAGGCGCGATACGCGAAGTACATCGCCTCAATGCCGCGGCGCAGTTGCTCGTCAGTCAGGAACAGCAGGCTTTCGCCGCCCGGCGGCACGGCACTGCCCTGTGTCCTCAACGCCATCCGACCCGGCATCTGCATCCAACCCTCCCGTTCCGTCTGTCCGATCAATAGGACAGGCTTGTTGACTTTCCAAGAATCAATCGCTACCGCTCGCCACGCAAACGCAACTTTCTGTGCTGTTGCGGCAGCACGGCGAAACAATACGAAAACCGAGAGGACTGGGCATGGCCGGAAGCTATGAGGATCGCGACGGCAAGATCTGGATGGATGGCGAACTGGTCGACTGGCGCGACGCCAAGGTGCATGTCCTGACCCACGCGCTCCACTACGCCAGCGCGGTGTTCGAGGGCGAGCGCTGCTACAACGGCAAGATCTTCAAGGGCCACGCCCACTCCGAGCGGCTGATCAAGTCGGGCGAGCTCTTGGACATGGAGATCCCCTACACCGCCGACGAACTGGACGCGGCGAAGCGTCAGGTCCTGGACGCCAACGGGTTCACCGACGCCTATATCCGGGCGCTGGCGTTCCGCGGCGCCGGTCCCGACATGGGGGTTGCGGCCAGCAACAACCCGGTGCGGGTGGCCATCTGCACCTGGGAATGGGGCAGCTATTACGGCGACGCCAAGTGGCAGGGCGCCAAGCTGGACATCGCCAAGTGGAAGCGGCCCAGCCCCGAAACGATCCCCTCGGCCGCCAAGGCGGCGGGGCTGTACATGATCTGCACCATGTCCAAGCACGCGGCCGAGAAGAAGGGCTGTTCGGACGCGCTGTTCATGGATTACCGCGGCTATGTGGCCGAGGCGACCGGCGCGAACGTGTTCTTCGTCAAGGACGGCGAGGTGCACACCCCGTTGGCCGACGTGTTCCTGAACGGGATCACCCGGCAGACGGTGATCGGCCTGCTGCGGGATCAGGGCGTCCGCGTGCACGAACGCCACATCCTGCCCGAGGAAGTCGCCGAGTTCCAGGAATGCTTCCTGACCGGATCGGCCGCCGAGGTGACGCCCGTCGCCCAGATCGGCGAGGACTGGCATTTCCAGGTGGGCCAGACCACCCGCAAGATCGCCCAGGATTACGAGGCGCTGGTGCGCGCCTGACGCCGGGTCGGCTGGCGGACGGAATGTCGTGCGCCAGCCGACGGCGGCACGTTGTCTTTCCATGGCGGCGCATTATCTGAGGGGACATGGCCGATCTGACCGTGTCCGTCCTGCCCGGCATCGAGGGCGTTTCCGCATCCGACTGGGACGGCTGCGGCGATGGCCCCGATCCCTTCACCTCGCATCGGTTCCTGCTGGCACTGGAACGGTCCGGATCGGTGGGCAAGCGGACCGGTTGGCTTCCCAGCCATCTGGTCGCCCGGCTGGGCGGCGTCGTGGTGGGGGTCGCGCCCGCCTATCTGAAGACTCACAGCCAGGGCGAATACATCTTCGATCACGCCTGGGCCGACGCCTACATGCGCGCGGGGGGGCAGTATTACCCCAAGCTGCAGTCGGCAGTGCCGTTCACCCCCGCGACCGGTCCGCGGCTGCTGGCCCGCGAACCCGCGATCCGTTCCGCCCTGCTGCAGGCGATGCAGCGCCTGACCGAGCAGGCGGGGCTGTCCTCGGCCCATGTGACCTTCTGCACCGCGGCCGAGCGGCGGCTGGGCGAGGCCGCCGGTTGGCTGGGCCGGACTACCACGCAGTACCACTGGGAAAATCGCGGCTATGGCAGCTTCGAGGACTTCCTCGGCGATCTCAGCAGCCGAAAGCGCAAGGCGATCCGCAAGGAGCGCGAGCGGGCCCAAGGCTTCGGCGGCACGATCCGCCGCCTGACCGGCGACGACATCCGCCCCGCTCACTGGGACGCATTCTGGACGTTCTATCAGGACACCGGCAGTCGCAAATGGGGCCGCCCCTACCTGACCCGCGCGTTTTTCGACCAGTTGCACGAAACCATGCGTGACGACGTGCTGCTGGTGCTCGCCGAGCGCGACGGGAAGCCGGTCGCAGGGGCGCTGAACCTGATCGGCCGCGACACCCTGTTCGGTCGATACTGGGGGTGTATCGAGGATCACCCGTTCCTGCATTTCGAACTCTGCTACTATCAGGCGATCGACTGGGCGATCGGACGCGGGCTTGCCCGCGTCGAGGCCGGCGCGCAGGGCGAGCACAAGCTGGCCCGCGGCTACATGCCGAGCGAGATCCACTCGCTGCACTGGGTCGGCGATCCGGGGTTCCGCGCCGCTCTGGCCGATTACCTGGCCGACGAGGGCGCGGTGGTCGGCGACGACATGGCCGAAACCGCGGCCTTCGGACCGTTCCGGCGGAAGCAGGCGGGGTCTGAGGCGTCGGGGCCGGACGGGTTCTGACGCAGGTCGATGCCTGGAATGCCGTCCCTCAGCACGAGTACCTGATGGGCGTGCCCGACACGGTAGGGGACTGAAGCCTCGCGGTCCGGCCCGGCCTGATCAGATGCGGTCGCCTTCCAGCAGTGACGAGATCTGCTTCACCTTGGCATCCACCAGTTCCGGGTCCCCGCGGCTTTCGACGTTCAGCCGCACGACCGGTTCGGTGTTGGATCGGCGCAGATTGAATCGCCAGTCCGGGTATTCCAAGCTGATCCCGTCGGTGTCGTCCCGCGCAATCGCGCCGGTCTGCAGGGTGTCCAGAACGCGGGCGACCGCGGCGCCTGGATCGGCCAGGCGGAAATTGATCTCTCCCGACGACGGAAAGGCGGTCATCCGGTCGCTGACCAGATCGGCAAGGCTGGTCCGTCGCCTCGACAGAAGCTCGACGATCTTCAGCCACGGGATCATGCCGCTGTCGGCAAAGGCGAAGTCGCGGAAATAGTGATGGGCGGACATCTCACCGCCATAGATCGCGCCGCTGTCGCGCATTACCTGCTTGACGAAGGCGTGGCCGGTGCGGCTTTGCACCGCCCGGCCGCCGGCCCGGGCGATCACGTCGCGGGTGTTCAGTACGACCCGCGGATCGTGGACGATTCGCTCGCCCGGGTGCTGCGCCAGGAATGCCGCTGCAAGCAGGCCGACGATGTATTCCCCCGGGATGAAACGCCCGGTCGCATCGAACAGGAAGCAGCGATCGAAATCCCCGTCCCAGGCGACGCCCAGATCCGCGCCGTGGGCGCGGACCGCCACGGCGGTCATGGGCTGGTTCTCGGGCAGCAACGGGTTCGGGATGCCGTGCGGGAAGCTCGGGTCCGGATCGTGGTTGATGCGGATGAACCGCAGGGCTGCCCCGCGCCGCGCCAGTTCCGCGGCGATGGCATCGAAGGCCGGCCCCGCAACGCCGTTGCCGGCGTTCACCAGCACCGACAATGGCTGCAGGGCAGGGGCGTCGACAAAGTCGCAGACCGCCGCCGCGTAGACCGCGCGCAGGTCGGCCCGGTTCGTGACCGTTCCGGTGCGCGTCACCCGGGGGAACGCGCCAGATCGTGCCAGGTCGGCGAGGGCGGGAAGTTCGGTGGCGGGGTCGAGAGGGGCGGCGCCGGCGCCCACCAGCTTCATGCCGTTGTAGTCGGCGGGGTTGTGCGACGCGGTAACCTCGATTCCCCCGTCCGCACCGGTGTGGGCGGTGGCAAAATACATCTCCTCGGTCCCGGCAAGCCCGAGGTCCAGCACGTCCGCCCCTCCCTCGTTCAGACCGCGGATCAGCGCGGCGGTCAGACCGGGCGAGCTTTCGCGGCCATCCCGCCCCACGACCACCCGCGGGTGCGTGCCGGAGGAGGGGCGCGCTGCAAAGGCGCGGCCGACCCGCCACGCCACGTCGTCGTCCAGTTCCGTCCCGAGCCTGCCGCGCAGGTCATAGGCCTTGAAGCAGGTGATGTCGCGCGCGGTCATGGCGGAGGCTCCGGAGAGGGTCGGTCGGGTCAGATCGGGGTCACGACACGTTGCGCAAACAGCCGTTCGACATCAACCGCGTGGCACAGCTCGGTGGCCGGAGTCAGGCAGGTGGCCGATGCGGCGGCCGCCCCCAGCGCGAGCGCGTCCGGTGCATCCCAGCCGCGCGCCATGGCCAGCGCGAACCCGCCCACGAAGCTGTCACCGGCGCCGACCTTGCTGACCACGGTCACCGGCGCCGCCTCGGCGTGCCAGCTTCCGTCCGCGGTGGCGATGATGTTGCCGTCCGCGCCGCGCGCGATGATGACCGCCTCGGCCGCCCCCGACGCGGCGAGCGCCCGCGCAAAGCCGGCGGTGTCCGCCCGCATCGACAGGGAACTGCCGAACAGAGCCTCGGCCTCGGCCGCGTCCATTCGCAGCACGGTCACCGGCGCCCCGCGCGCCGTCGCCACGGCGGCCAGTGCCGCCCCCGAGGTATCGACGACCAGCCGCAGGCTGCGCTCGCGCAGATGATCCGCCAGCAGCGAGGCAAACTCGGCCGGCACACCGGGCGGATTCGAGCCTGAGAGCACGACGAGTCCGCGATCCGGCACCGCCCCAGCAATGGTCTGCAACGCCGCCGCCACCTCGTGATCGGTCCAGTCCGGCCCGGGCAGGACAAAGCGGTACTGGCCCCCGGTTTCCCGGTCCGTGACCGACAGCGACTGCCGGGTGTCACCCGGCGTGTCCATCCGCACCAGGTCCAGGCCGGTCTCGCGGATCAGCGACTCGTTCCGGGCGCCGGTCGGCCCGCCGAGAGCCACGAAGGCCGTGGACCGCCCGCCCATCCGGTCGATCGCCCGGCTGACATTGATCCCGCCGCCGCCCGGATCGACCAGCGGCGCATCGCAGCGCAGCTTCAGTTCCGGGACGACGCGGGCGGCGGATGTCGCCAGGTCCAGTGCCGGGTTCAGCGTGACGGTCAGGATCGGATCCTGGGTCTGGGGACCGGTCGCGCGCAGCTGTCCGGCGCCGGGCTGGTCCGGGGCGGACGCACCCGCGCCCGCTGTTGTCATTCCCACCACCTGTCGATCCGTGCCACGTCCTCGTCGGACCAGCCGAAATGGTGGGCCAGCTCGTGCACCACCACATGCCTGACCAGCTCGCCCAGCGTGACGTTGCCGCGTTCCGCCCACTCGTCCAGGATGGCGCGGCGGAACAGCCAGATCGTGTCGGGGAAGTGCTGCGGTTCGCTGGGCGCCTTGGCGGTCAGGGGTATCCCGTCGTAAAGGCCGGTCAGGTCCATCGCGTCGTCGATTTCCAGCTCGTCGAGAACCTCGTCGTCGGCCAGCTCGTCGACCTTCAGGATGATATCCTGTGCGTGACCCGCGAACTCGACCGGCAGCCCGGCGATCACCTCGCGCGCCATCGCCTCGATCTCGGCGGAGTCGGGCGCTGCCCGCTCTGTCCAGTCGGTCATCCCCGGTCTCCTCGCCGCGCCTGTCTTGGGCCGATATGGACAAAAAACGGCGGCTGTGAAAGACCGGGCGCAGATTTCGAGGATCCGATGACCACGATCACCCGCTTTGCGCCGTCGCCCACGGGGCACATACACGTCGGCAACCTGCGCACCGCGCTGATGAACCACCTGATCGCCCGCAAGGCGGGGGGAACGTTCATCTTGCGGCTGGACGACACCGATCGCGAACGGTCCCGCCAGGAATATGCGGACGGGATCATGCGCGACCTGGAATGGCTGGGGCTGACCTGGGACCGGGTCGAACGCCAGTCCGACCGGCTGGACCGCTATGCCGCGGCGGCCGACGGGCTGCGCGAGCGGGACCGCCTGTACGAGGTGTTCGAGACCCCGACCGAGCTGGACCTGAAGCGCAAGAAGCAGCTGAACATGGGCCGGCCCCCGGTCTATGACCGCGCCGGGCTGAACCTGACCGACGAAGACAAGGCGCGGCTGCGCGCCGAGGGGCGCGAGGGCTACTGGCGGTTCCGTCTGGACCACGAGCGGATCGAATGGCCCGACGGGATCATCGGCGATGTGTCGATCGACGCGGCCAGCGTCAGCGATCCGGTGCTGATCCGCGCCGACGGGCAGGTGCTGTACACCTTTGCCAGTTCGGTGGACGACGTGGACATGGGCGTGACTGACATCGTTCGGGGCGCCGATCACGTCACCAACACCGCGACCCAGATCCAGATCATGGGCGCACTGGGGGGCACGCCGCCCCGCTTTGCCCATCACAGCCTGCTGACCGGGCCGCAGGGCGAAGAGCTGTCCAAGCGGCTGGGCACGCTGTCGCTGCGCGACCTGCGCGAAAACGGCGTGGCCCCCGAGGCGCTGCTGTCGCTGATGGCCCGCCTGGGGTCGAGCCAGCCGGTCGAGTTGCGGATGAGCCTGGACGAGCTGGCGGAAGGGTTCGAGCTGAGCCAGTTCGGCGCCTCGCCCACCAAGTTCGACGCCGAGGATCTGTGGCCGCTGACGCGAGAGCGCAACCAGCATCTGCCCTTCGATGCGGTTCGCGACCGGATTGCCGGCATGGGGGTGCCCGACGAACTGGCCGAACGGTTCTGGCGGGTGGCCAGTCAGAACATCACCCGTCTGGACGATCTGGCCGAGTGGTGGGTGATCTTCAGCCAGGGGGCAGAGCCGGTGATCGACGCCGAGGATGCCGAGTTCGTGGCGCAGGCGCTGTCGCTGCTGCCGCCGCCGCCCTATGGCGACAGCAGCTGGGCGGACTGGACCGCAGCGGTCAAGGAGGCGACCGGGCGCAAGGGCAAGGCGCTGTTCATGCCGCTGCGCAAGGCGCTGACCGGGCAGGCCCACGGACCGGAGATGGCCGACCTGATGCCGCTGCTGCAGGTGGTGCGCGCCCGTCCCTAGCGAGCCTGGCTCAGGCACCGGCAGATCGACGGCCGGTGACGCCGCGCGCCGTCCCGGTCGGCGGCAGCCCAGACACCCCTGGACCGGGGGGCGGCGGCGCCCCGTCGTCCGCCACCGCCCAGCCCTCGTCGTTCTGCAACAGCAGCGCCACGACATTGGACCGGGTGATCACGCCTGCCATTCGCGGTCCCTCCATCACACCGATCAGCTGCGGCCCGTCGTCTGCAAGCGCATGCAGAAGCACCCCGACCGGCAGCTCGGCCGGCACCTTGGCGATGTCCGCCCGCATCAGGTCAGCCGCGGTTGCCCTCTTCGGATCAATGCTGGCGCTGGTCAGAGCGGTGATGATCTCGCCCGGCTGGATCACGCCAAGCGGCCGTCCCTGCGAATCGACGACCGGCAGCGACGTGATCGCGTTGGTGCGGAACCGGGAAATCAGCTGTGGCAGCCGGTCGGCGGGTGCGGCGGTGATGGCCGGCGCCGACATGATGTCGCCGCAGGTCATCGCCTGGAAGCGGTGCTTTGCAACTTCGTCCGTTGCGGCCGCGACCAGCCGCGCGAGATCGGCCGCGCCCAGGTTCGCGCCCTGTCTGAACCGGACCAGCAGATGTTCCAGTTCCCTGGCCTGCAGTCCCAGGCGCTGGACGGCGTCGACCTCACCGGCGGTGCGCAGCGGATAGACCCGCCCGGTCAGCCGCGCCCAGAGCATGCCACCCACGACGACCGCGACCTGCAGCACCGCGAGTGGGATCAGCAGCGCCAGCGGCTGCCCGGCCGCGGCCTCGGTCGCGCTGAGCAGTGCCACCGCACCGCCGGGGGGATGCAGCGCCCGCGCCCACACCATCAGCAGCACCGCCAGCGCCACGGCGAGGGCTGCCGACCAGGGCAGGGGCGCGATCATGATCGCAAGCTGGCCGGCAAGCACCGCCATCATCGATCCCACGATCACCGACCACGGCTGCGCAAGGGGGCTGTTCGGCATCACGAACACCAGCACCGCGCTGGCGCCCAGAGGCGCGATCAACTCGGGGGCCAGGCCGCTGACCGACCCCGCCGCGACGGCGAACAGCACCCCCACGGTCACCCCCAGCGCCGAGCGCAGCGCGTCGGCGCCATCCGGCCAGGGCATCGCAGGGGCAAGACCGCGCAGGGCGCGGAAGGGTCGAGGAAGGTCCATACGCCGCTTCCTGCCGCGTTCTCGGTGATTTGGGAAGCAGCCTCGGCCCGCCGCCGCGCCGGCAGTTTCGCCTTGACGCCCCACGGGCCGCGCCTTACATCGCGCCCACCGTGGCGGAGTAGCTCAGTTGGTTAGAGCAGCGGAATCATAATCCGCGTGTCGGGGGTTCAAGTCCCTCCTCCGCTACCATCGTTTTCCAGATTTCTCAGGCACTTCCTCCTGAATCGTTGTGTGGGCCGAGACGCAGACGGCATCTCGGGGTGGCGCCGGGGTGGCAGAGCTTCGCTCCTGATGGTCCCCACCGGCCCGCGGCATCGATCAGTCTCGTGATCCCGGTATTCCATGTCCACCCCGAGCGGAGGGATGCTGGCGTCCCTCGCTCCTCTGCAGATCAGCCGGTCGTGAGGGCGCTATGTCCGAATTCGCCGCTGGTCCGAGTCAGCACGATCGTTACCAGGCGGTCGTGCAACTCGGCCCTCCGCTGCGGAGCCGTGCCTCGTGCGGGAGCGCTCGGCTGCCACCCGGGCCGATGCGCCGTCTGACCAGGCGCGAGATGCTGTCGATCGCCGCCGTCAGCAGACCGGCGGCAACCGGCAGGACCATCGCCCGGTCGAGGCGCAGCTCGGCGACTGCGCTGTCGATGAAAAAGCCGAGTGTGGCGATACCCAGCAGGCCCATCACGGCCGTTTCGCGGACGATGATCTCCCAGCGGTAAAGGCACAGCGCCAGAAACGGGCCGAACAGCCGCGGAGCGAGTTCGTAGCCCCAGAGCGTGGCTCCACGCGGCGCGTCGGGGCGGAGTTGCCCGGTCATGGCCCCGGCCTGGCGGCCGACCAGATGGGCGATGATCGCGCCATTGTGCAGCGCCAGCGCCAGCACCGCCGGCAGCATCGAGGGGCCGAGTATCTGCAGGAACAGATAGGCCAGCATGTATTCCGGGAACGACCGCAGAATGACCAGGACCAGGTGACCTGCGACCGCCCCGGCCCGGCCCGCCACCCGCGCCACGATCACCCCGAAGGAGAAGAAGGCGAGCATCCCTGTCAGGGCCAGCGCGATCTGGGCGCAGATGATGGTTGCGGCGATCCCCGACAGCATCTCGGTCGTGAGAAGCCGGCCCAGCCAGTCGGCGAAGCCGGCCCAGTCTCCGGTCCGCAGCGGTGCGGGCACGATGTCGGTGGTCAGGAAGCGCCAGAGCGCGCCCTCACCCATCGGCGGGCTTTTCAACGTGGCGAGCGACACGACGGCTGCCAGCACCCAGAGGAGCGCCAGCCGCCACCGCATCCACAGCCGGATGGAGGCGATCAGCGCGACATAGATCGCCATGACCGCCGAGGCAGCCCCGTAGTCGCCCTGTCGAAAGAAGCTGTCGAGCTGGAAGCCCAAGGTCGGCAAACCGATGAAGCCCAGCACTGCGCTGGAGCGCCCAGAACAGCTCGTGGACCGAGCGCAGCGCGATGCAGACGGCCCGGATGCCGCGATGGTGGTAGAAGGGGGCGAGGATCAGCCCGCCGATCCCGCCGACCGAGACGCCGGCGATGGCGAAGGCCAGCGTCAGCCAGAGCGCCCGCCAGATGTCCTCGACGCCGGCGAAATCGGGGGCGAGAAACCCCGTCGCCATGCGCCGCAGCGCGTCCCACGGATCGTGCCCCGGAAGAAGGCGCGCGCGAGCGCGGTGCGCTGCTTCTGCCCGCCCGAGAGGCCCTCGACCGGGCGCTCGGCCTCGGGCTCCAGCCCTACATCCGCCAGGATCGGCAGGATCGCCGCGCGGTCCGCCCGCCGGACCCGGACCAGATTGGTCAGGTTGTAGAGCGCGCCATGGTCGTCCAGCCGCCCCATCAGGGTGTTCTTCACCACCGACAGCTGCGGCACCAGCGCATCGTCCTGCGGCACCAGGGCGACCCGCGTGCCCGTCGCGACCAGCCGATCGTGGATGGTGCCGAGCAGCGTCGTCTTGCCGGCACCCGAACGGCCAAGCAGCACCACCCGCTCGCCGGGGGCCAGCGCGAAGCTGATCCCCGACAGCACCACCGTCGCGCCGTATCCGAGCGACTCCCGGTCGATGAGGGGCAGGGTCATTCGAGCAGGTCGAGGCCGCGGGCCGTGGCCTCGATCGGTGCGTAGTCCTCGTTCGTCGCGGGAATGAACTTCTCCCGCGGAAAGCTCGCCAGGAGGTCGGGGTCGCTCATCCCCAGCAGCGCCGCCTGGCGAGGCGGGCCGCGTCCCGGTCTTTCCGGCCGATGCTCAGGCTCCGGCCACGCCCGAGGTCTTCGCGGAAGAGCTGGACCGCCCTTTCGGTATTCTGTTCCACCCGCCGGAAAACCCTGAACACATCTATGTCGCGGCGGCCAATCAGGTCGTCCGCTATCCTTACGCCGAAGGCGACCGGAAAGCCTCGGGCGAGGCCGAGGTCATCGTCCCCGATATTCCGACGGAGCGACACTGGACGCGCGACCTCGCCTCACCGTTGCGGCGGATCAAACAGGACCCGGGCGACGGCGAAGGCAATAGCCACGGGGCGTGATGCGGCCCATGTCTTCGGACCTGGGGCAATCCTCGGACAAGGTGTGATCAGCGTTGCCAGGGCGGCGATGATCCAGAGATGTCTAGCTCCCTGCGCGGTACCGACCGGCAGAACGAAGCGCTTGCCTTTTGATCCTGTCCGGCCTTTCCTGCGTGACCGGCTCAGAGACATTGCTCTTGCCGCCGGTGCGTGGGCAGGGCGTGACGGAGCGCATACCCGTGCGCAGTTGCCGCGGCCGGTCACTGGGTGATAGAAATGTGCGATTGCTGTGGGACTGCACGGGAACCTATGCACAGGCTCCTCCGATGAGGGCGACGTGGCTGGCGCTATCGTGCCTAGCCGGTTCTGCCGCCTTAGCCGAGGGCGACCCGACCCGGCGAGCCGATCGACTGGAGACATTGCGGCTCGACGCCCAGACCGGGTTTTCCGTGGATCGCTACGAGGTTCTGACCGGCCGGTACTATCGCTGGCGGATCGAGAGCGACGGGCTGGAGGAGTACCGCTTGCTTGCCCCCGATCTCTTTGCAGAAAGCTGGATCGACCAAGTCGTGATTGAAGACAAGGAGGTGACCCCGGTGGGGCTCTACGCGGTCGAGTTCGACGACGAGGGAACCATCGACATTTGGTTCATCCCCCAGCGTCCGGGAGAGTACGAGTTCTACGTCAAAGGGCTGGCGGAGCAGGGGTTCCGCGGCTCCTTCTTTGTCCGATGAGAGATGCTCTCGCACTGGTCCTGCTGATGCTCGCCGCGGAAGCGGCTGGCCAGCCGGCGACCCCGGTATGCGAGGCCCTCTCGCAACAACTTGCGCAGTCTCCCGCAGCGCTCGAGGGGCGGGTGCTGAACGAGACACTGTTCGAGGCGGCGGCGCTCGATTGCGCCGAGATCGCCTCGGCCATGCTGGCGCGCGGGGCATCCGTGGCGGCGCGCGACCGCTCTGGCGGGACAGCGCTGAGCGTCGCAGCCGATGCGGGCGCGGAGCAGGTCGCGACGCTGCTGCTGTCGCACGGCGCGGACGTTGAGCACCGGAACCTCGAAGGCTCGACGCCGCTGCTCTCGGCGGCTCTCGCCGGGCGGCGGCGCATGGTCGATCTTCTTGTCCAGGCAGGCGCCGATCCGGGTCCCCCGAACCTTCAAGGCGTCACGCCGGTGATGGCCGCGGCATTCGAAGGGGATCTACGCATGCTCAAGCCCCTGCTTGCGGCAGGAGCCGATCCCCGGGCAGTTGACTCGCAGGGCAAGGGCGCTCTGGTCTACGCCGCGGGCAGAGCGTTCCCGCCGATTGTGACGGCTTTGCTCAACGCGGGGGTCGCGGCCGACCAGATCTTTGGCCACGATCTGACCGCGCTGATGTGGGTCGCGGGTCACGCGAACGACGCCCCGCAGGACGACGGCGTCGAGGTGGCGCGGATGCTGGTCAAGGCGGGTGTGGGGATCGACCGGCAGGACGACCGTGGCCGCACCGCGCTCATGATCGCGGCCGAGCGGGGCCATGCGGCGATGGTGGGTTTTCTGGTGGAGGCGGGGGCCGATCCGCATCTGCGGGACAGCGACGGCCTGAGAGCGGCCGACCTTGCCGCCGACGAGATCGTGCTCGTGCAGGCGGCTGTGAGGTCGCCCGCGCTCACGATCGACCTCTACAAGGGCGTACGCGGTTCGTTTCGCGACTGGGACGGCCAGCTCCGCCAGCCGGTCTTGCTCGCCACTGCGAACGCCGTGATCGCGATCGCGCCGATCGACGGGTTCGAGCATCGGACGGACGTTCTGGACAGCCTTGGCCTGGATCGTACCGAAACGGACTGTTCACGATAGAGCGAACCTGCGCGCGCAGGAGCCGCTGCCACACCGCCGTCACCAAGGGCGATGCTCTCACATGGAAGCCTGGAGCCTTGGATTGCCTTGCTCCATGGTCTTTGTCTTTAGTCGTGATCCCGACCTAGTCATCTCACCGGTGCTGCTCGGCTTTGCCCGCCCCCGACCTCGACGGCGGCCACGTCGGCCCCGTCCACCAGCGATCAAACCTGAAGGGTCACCGACACCGGCGCAGTTACGACGTCTTCGACTGCTGCTGACGGCATCTCCGCCGTCGCGGCGGGACTCGGACCGGCGGCAAGCATCCCCGCGGGGAGCCCGATCTCGACGCGCCGGCAGTCGGTCTCGATCGCGAAGCGCAGGAGTGGGGCGGTCGCTGCAGGTGTCACGCGCGCGCCCCCGCCGATCCGGAACTACGCCCGCGCGCGGCCAGCGCGTGCGAGAGCCTCCTCGCGCGTGGCGCCGGTTATGACTAGCTTCGCCATCCGTGAGTCAAAGCTGCCCGGCACCACCGAACCGGCGACGACGCCGCTGTCGAGCCGGACACCGAGCCGGCCGGGCGCGTCCCCCTAGGTCCCCGGTCCCGGCGTCGGGCGGCCAGCAGCAGCAGCTCGCCATAGCGCGGGCGCTGGTGATCCGCCCGCGCGTCCTGCTGATGGACGAGCCCACCGAGGGTATACAGCCCAATATCATCGCCCAGATCGGGCGGGTCATCACCGCCCTGCGCGACGCGGGTGAGATGGCGATCGTGCTGGTCGAGCAGTATTTCGACTTCGCCTGGGACGTCGGGGACCGCTTCGCCCTGATGGAGCGCGGACAGGTCGTGCTGGAAGGCGAGCGCCGCAGTCTCGCCCGCGACGATCTGCACCGACGGTTGGCCGGTATAGCCGGGGATTGAGCGAGCTGTCCTCGCATTGTGAAGTTAAGCAGCGATCTTTCGGATCCTTGGGGGCTGGCGACGCGACCGGTCGCGGCTGTCCACATTGATCACGAACGCGCAGCGGCTGCAGCTCGACGCTCGCACGGACTCAGGTTCAGGGCTGCCCCACGAAGTCGAGCACGGCAGAAGAGAAGTTTCCGGCTCCAGAAAGGGCACACCGCGGGCCACGCCTTCGATCGTGTGGATCTCGGCGTTTGGCATGCGACATCCCCACGCTAAGGCGGAGAGCTGCCTGACGGCGGTGCACAAAGCGCCTTGAGGGATGTCCCTCCGACGTTTGGCCCGGCGAGGCCGCACCAGTCTAGCGGTCGACGTGGTATCAGCATCGCGCCAAACGGCCGCCCTGGCCGCTTGCGCGCCGCCGGTCTGGCGCCGCCGTTGCCACACGCCGTGCGCCTCCCTCCTGCTGCCGCCTGGACACGCTCGAGCACGGCCTTTCGTGGTCGCTGGAGGTTCGGAGCAGGAGCACACGCTGCTTCTCTGCCGACCTGAACTGAGGCAAGCTGATCGAAGCAGCGCCGTCGCACTGGGGACGCGAAAGGATGCCCAGCCTTCTCGTCAACATCGACGTCCCCGACCTCGCCCGGAGGATCGCGCTCTACAGCAATGCCTTTGGGCTGGTACCCGGCAGGCGCATCGGGGCGCATGCCGTTGAACTCCTGGGGGGCGGTGTCCCGATCTATCTCCTGGAACGGCAGGTCGGATCGTCCATCGGTCCGGGGGCGGGCGGTGGCACGCGACGCTATGACCGGCACTGGACCCCGGTGCATCTCGACCTGATTGTCGATGATCTGGAGGCTGCGATCGACAGGGCAGTCGAGGCGGGGGCGGTGCAGGAAGGGAGGACCCTGACCGCTCCCTACGGCGAACTGGCGATGTTCGCCGATCCCTTCGGGCATGGGTTCTGCCTGATCCGGTTCAACGAGGGGGGATACGACGCTCTCGACGGCACGCCTGTGGGGCCAAACCTTCGGCAAGGAGCCTGACCATGGAAGTTCAGAAACTGCACCGCGGCCGCCTCATCGACCACATCCAGCTTGTGGTCGAGGATCTTCGGGCCTGCCTCCGGTTCTACCAGGCGGTGCTGGATGCCCTGGAGATCCCAATGGGCGGGATCAGTTCCGACTACTTCTGGGCGGACGAACTGTTCGTCTCGACGAAAGAGAGCGAGGCCGCTCAAGGAAAGCCCACCGGCCGGCACCACTTGGCCTTCCAGGCCGCCAGCCCGGCGATCGTCGACGCGTTCCACAAGGCCGGACTGGCGGCGGGCGGACGGGACAATGGCCCGCCCGGTGAGAGGCCCTATCATTCCGGATACTATGCCGCCTTCCTCCTGGACCCCGCCGGCAACAACATCGAGGCCGTTTATCACGGCGCTGCGCAGCGCAGCGCCACCTCGGTTGAGATCACGTTCTGACGTCGCCGCAGTCGAGGTGACACGGCGGCGATTTCCTGGTCCCATGATCCAAGGGCCGCCCGTCCAGTGCCTCCGCATTCATGGCCGTTACGGATCTGCAAAGCCCATCGATCCGGGACAAGGGACGGTCTCCTTCTGACGCCCGACAGGGTGTATGATGCCGTCGGTCCACGCCACTCTCGCGTGATGATTTCGTCTCCGGAGGTGCCCCGATGGCCACGGCCTCGCGTCATGACGCCTGGGCGGCAGGCGACAGCTACGACGCCTACATGGGGCGCTGGAGCCGGCCGATTGCCGGGCGGTTCGTCGACTGGCTCGACATGCCGGAGGGTCTCGCTTGGCTGGAGCTCGGCTGCGGCACCGGGGCGCTGACGGAAGCCATCCTTCGCCGAAGCGCCCACGCCCATGTGCTCGCACTCGATCCCTCCGAAGGGTTCCTCGCGAAGGCGCGGAAGAACGTCCATGATCCGCGGGTCGAGTTCCGCCTCGGGAGCGCCGCCGACCTTGCCTCATTGCCGAGAGCGTGCTGCGATGTGGCCGTGGCCGGACTGGTGCTCAACTTCATTCCCGATCGCGTGCCGGCACTCCGCGAGTTGAAGCGGATCGTCCGCCCGGGCGGCACGGTCGGCTTCTACGTCTGGGACTATCCGGGCGGCGGCATCGCCTTCATGCGTGCCTTCTGGACAGCAGCAGTAGCACTTGACCCCGTGGCCCGCGAGCTGGCGGAGGACCGGCGCTTTCCGTTCTGTACGCGCGAGGGCCTCGCCGCCTTGGTCGAGGAGGCGGGCCTTCCGGCGCCCGAGATCGCCGCGATCGAGTCTCCCTCGATTTTCCGGAACTTTGATGACTACTGGACGCCGTTCACCTTGGGCGCGGGCCCCGCGCCAGGCTATTGCGCCAGCCTTGCGCCCGACGCGCGCGAGCGCCTGCGGGCCAGGCTGTCAGAGAGCCTGCCACGACAGTCGAACGACACCATAGCCCTCAACACGAGAGCCTGGGCGGTGAAGACGCAGGTGGCGTGAATGCGATAGTGACATCGTTGCGGCTTATCCGATCGTCAGTGAAACAAGCCAAGGGCTCGTGGAATGTTCAGCCAATTGTCATCAGCCCGGCCGGAATCCCCGCTCCCCTTTCGCACGATCAGTGCGCAGGCCGAGCAAAACTTAGCGGATCAGCATAGTTTCATCTTCTCGCCAAGCTGCATTCATGATAGTTAGACGTATGGCTAAGCATGATCCTGATCTGTCGCTGCTCTTCCATGCCCTCGCGGATCCGACCCGGCGCGCGATCCTGGCGCGACTGGCAGAGGGACCGGCACCGGTGAGCGATCTCGCCAGACCGACGGGCCTGCGGCTGCCAACGGTGATGCGGCACCTCGCCGTCATGGAGGAGGCGGGCCTGATCGCCACCGCGAAGGACGGCCGGGTACGCACCTGTGCGCTCGTGCCTGAAGCCCTGACCCCGATGCGGACATGGCTGGACGATCAGCGGACGATCTGGGAGGCGCGGCTGGACCGGCTGGACGACTATGTAACAACGCTGATGAAGGAGCGTGAGACATGATACCCGACCTTGATCCCACGACCGACCTGAGCTTCACCCGCCGGCTGGCGGTGCCCCGGCAGCTTGTCTGGGAATGCTGGACGGAGCCCAGACACATCCCGCATTTCTTCATCCCCGCGCCCCACAAGGTAACGGCGGTGGACATCGATCTGCGGGTCGGCGGCAGGTTCAACACGACCTTCGAGGTGGAGGGTAACGTGATGGACAATACGGGTGTCTATTTGGAGGTGGTGCCGGGTCGGAAGCTGGTCTTCACCGATGGCTATGCCGAGGGCTGGAAGCCTGCGCCCGAGCCGTTCCTGACGGCAATCCTGCTGCTGGCGGACGCCCCGGAGGGTGGCACGACCTATACGGCCATTGCGCGCCACCGCAGCCCCGAGAGCCGGAAGACGCACGAGGAGATGGGTTTCATCGATGGGTGGGGCACAGTCGCGACGCAGCTCGAGACCTATGCAAGGAAGCTGATAGAATGAGCGGACGCTTTGCCGCGCTGGCCGTCGAGCGATAGCTGGCCTCACTGGTTTCGGCCCTGTACTTTGTGAAGAGCCGATAGTGCGCGGGCGAAGGGATTGTCTGCGGTTTGAGTCACGGGTGGCTCCGAAAGGTGGTTGCGAGGAGTGGAGGGTTGTCGGGCGAGTCAGATCCGGCGTTGGCTGCTTCAGTTCGCCTGACCCCATGCACGCTATCCACTTCAGGGAAGGGAGCGTACTCACGAATGACTTCGGCGGCTGTGTATTTCTTATCCTGGTTCTAGCCCACCGCACCGTTGGCGGGGAGCAACAACGCTGTCGGCAAGCAGGACCCGGAGGTAACGCTGGCGCGGGTGCTGAACCGTTCCCCGTGGAGTGGGGCGGGCAGTTCCGGTATCCTTCCATGCCGACGTGATCGGCCCATACCCGACCTTTATAGTCCCGCTGTAGCGCTGCGCGGCGGCAGAGATCGCCGTCCCTCAAGCGCTGGCAGGACTAAGGTTGGCCCGATCCGGATTGAAGGCCACGAAGTTACCCACGCGCTGGAACTTGGCGCGTTTCGGTACCTCGGTCGAAGCCAAGCTCAATGGGTGCAGACAGTTCCGACCAGCAGCGTTGCGGCGTCGATGCCGAAGGTGCTCTCAAGGCTCTCGCCGAACCGCCCGAGCCAAGCCTCTTGGGCGCGGTAGGCGAGTGCCTCGCGCTCACCCGGGCAGGCGAAGCGCATGCCGGCGGTGGATTGCATGTGGTGGACCATCTCGTGCACGAGCACCGACAGTTCCGCAGGGGTGCGGCCGGTCCATTCCTCGTTGAGGTAGATCGTGGCGGCGACGTCGTCGTAGACGGCGACGACCTCGCCCGGGGCGACGGTCGCCTCCGGGCCGTAGCGCATCGCGACGAGCTCGGCGTGCGACAAGCTGGCGAGGGCGGGGACGTCCGCAGGCGCAGGCAGGTCGAAGTTCACTGCGAGCCAGAGGACGATTGTGTCGATTAGCTGCGGCCCGTCGTCTAGCTCGGCGGCGACCGGTGCCGTGCCGGCAAGGCAGAGGGCGATAGTGGCAGACGCATTAACGAGGAATCGCATGGCAGGCCCCTCCCAGAGGGCATACCAACAGCCTGCTGGAGGCGACGCCTCAGGTCATGAAAGCGCCGTAAACGAAGTCTGAAATTGTGCTACAATTTAGGGTTAACGCAGATCTCAGGATCTCGCCATGGTTGCTCCAGAGATCATTCGCTTCGGTGGCTTCGTTTTGAATCGCTCGCGCGGCTGTCTCGAAGACGAGCAAGGCGCGGAGAGGTTCCTGCGGCCAAAATCCTACAGGGTGCTGCAGGTGCTCTGTGAACGGCGGGGCGAGCTGTTGAGCAAGGACGAACTCGTCCGCGAAGTGTGGCCGGAGGTGATCGTGTCTGACGATTCCCTCGCCCATTGCATCAGCGACAGCCGCTCAGCCAGATCGTCGCGATCGCGAGGGCGGCGAGCTGCAGCCTCCAACATCTGGCGTTGAGCATCATTGGCCTTCTCCGTGGTTTCAAGGCGTTCGGCGAGGCGTCCCGTGCGTTCTCCGGAACGCCGGATTGCGAGGAGGAACAGGAGCACTGTGAGCGCCATGGCGCCGTAGCGCAGCGCCACCCGCATCCACTGGATGGTGACGAACCCGGCGAGGAGCGCGGCGATCACCGCCGCCCCCGCTTCCAGTCGTCGAGCCGCGCATAGATCGTGACCGCGATGCCGCCGAGCGCGACGGCGATGAACACCCACCGCAAGGTGTCGAGGTACGGCACCAGCGGCAGAATAGCAGTCTGGGTCTCCGCCAGCACCTGCTGGGCCACCTCCACCCCGGCTGCGCCGAGAGTCGCGACACCCGCCGCGCCGCCACCCTTCATGGTGCGGCTCTCGGCCAGCACTTCGCGCGCGGGCGGCGTTTCTTCGGCGAAGGCGGTCGCCCAGACCGGGAACCGTTCGCCCCACTGCCGTGCGGGCCCGAGATCGACATGGATGAACCCCGATCGCGGGTAGAAGCCGAAGCCGAGGAACCCGACCTCGCGCGCCGCGGCCTCGAACGCCACCGGGTCGTGGTTCACCATGGCGATGTCGAAGGCGGTGCCGTCGAGGTGCTTGGAGCGGGTCGCGCCGCCCACAGCGCGGTTGTGCTCGGGGCTGCGATAGGCCGAGCGTACGATCAGCGGTTTGCCCAGCCGGTCGCGCAGCGCCTGCAGCTTATCGAGCGCAGGCTCGTTGACCAGCAGCTTGCCAGTGCCTCGGCAGGCGATTTCGGCCGGGCTGAAGTTCGGCCAGCGCCAAGTGCTTTCGGGAACGTCGCGCCAGTGGCGGTGGAAGGTCGTCGTCATGGGATCCTCCGAAAACGAAAAACCCGCCTCGAGGGCGGGTCATTGCGGGCTGATGAATGGGGATGGGGCGCGGCTACGGGCCGCCGCGGAAGATCTTGAGCTTGATGGCGATGCCTGCGAGCAGCGCCAGCATGACGCCGGTTGTGATCATGCGGACGGCAGTCTGCATCGCGGTGCGCCGCACCAGGCGGATGCAGTCGACCAGGGAGCGCAGATCGCGAATGTCGAGCGCGGCTTCGAAGGCAACACGGACGCCTTGATGCGCCGGGCGCGTGAATGGTCCGTCGGGATCGTCCCGGACCGGGCGTTGCAGACCGGATCGGATGCTGCGATCGACGCTATCCGCGCGCTTTCTGCGCGCGTTGACCAGATCTATCTGAGTGTGGACCTTGACGTGCTGCCACATGCGCAGATGTCGGCGGTCAGCGCGCCGGCGGGCCGAGGCATCCCGTTGCACGTCGTCGAAAACCTCATCGATGCGGTCTTTCGCTATGGCCCGGCAGTTCCCGTTACCGACATCGTCGAATTCGCGCCGTTGCTCGACGCCGACGGGCTATCCGGGCGAACCGCAGGGATCATTGCCCGACGGCTTCTGGTGAACCATGATCAGACGCGCTAGCACGCGAGGCGCTGCGCTCATACCCCCGGGGGGGGGGAACCGGATCGCAGGACGCGTAGAATGGCCATGTCGGACGTTGCCGAAAGATCGTCCGCGCCAGCGCCCATTTCTGACAATGTGACGGGATCGATTTCGCAGTAGCCACTTTAAATCGAAATCCACGTCCTGTGGGGCAGGATGCGGAAAGCGTTTCGCATGCGCGCGTGCGACCGGGCGGACGCCCGTCCTTTTCCACCTGCGGCACTGGCCCGGCCATTGAAGCCGCCTGTCAGCCCCGATACCTCAGCGCCCATGACCACCGACCCAGACCTTTCGCCGGCGATCGTTTTCCGGGATGTCGTCAAGACCTGGCCGCAGCGCGGTGGCGACGTGACCGCCCTTGACCGGGTCAGCCTGGACGTGCCGCCAGGCGGCATTACCGGCGTGATCGGCCGGTCGGGGGCGGGAAAGTCCACGCTGCTGCGGCTGGTCAACGGGCTGGAGCGTGCCTCGGCGGGCCGGGTCGAGGTGCTGGGCCGCGACGTAACCTTGACCCGGGGGCGCGCGCTGCGTGCGCTGCGCCGCGATGTCGGCATGATCTTTCAGCATTTCAACCTGCTTGCGAACCGTACAGTGCGCGGCAATGTCGCCCTTCCGCTGGAAATCGCGGGCGCCCCCGCGGCCCAGATCGGCCGGCGCGTGAACCAGCTGATCGAGCTGGTGGGCCTGGCCCCTCTCGCCGACCGCTATCCGGCGCAGCTGTCGGGCGGGCAGAAGCAGCGCGTGGGTATCGCGCGGGCCCTGGCGACCGAGCCGCGGGTGCTGCTGTCGGACGAGGCGACGAGCGCGCTTGACCCCGAAACGACGCAAGCGGTCCTGGCGCTGCTGCGCGACATCAACCGCGAGTTGGGGCTGACGATCCTGCTGATCACGCATGAAATGGCCGTGGTGCGCGACATTTGCCAGCACGTCGCGGTGATGGAGGCGGGCCGGATCGTTGAAACGGGCGCAAACTATGACATCTTTGCCGATCCCAGGCATCCCGTCACCCGCTCGTTCCTGTCGGGCGTCACGGGCACGGCGCTGCCCGGCTTCATCGCGCGGCGGATCGTGCCCGGCGGCTCCGGTCCTGCGATCGTGCGGATTACCTTTGCGGGGGACAGCGCGACCCATCCGGTCATGTCCCGGCTTGGCTCGGAACTGGGCATCGACGCCAGCATCATCGGCGGCGCCATCGAGGAGATTGACGGCCGCCCCTTCGGCAACCTGACGGTGCAAATGCCGGCCGAGGCGCTGCTCCGGGCGCAGGCCTATCTGAAAGCCCATGACCTGCGGACAGAGGTGCTGGGCCATGTCGGCTAACCTGATCCCCATCCTGTGGGAATCGACGCTGCAGACGATCTACATGGTCGTCGTGTCGGGGCTGATCGGCACGGCAATCGGCCTGCCGCTGGGTGTGTTCCTGGCGACCTCGCGCCGGGGCGAGCTGCTGTCCGCGCCCTCGCTGAATGCCGTGCTGGGGCTGGTCGTGAACGCGACGCGGTCGATCCCGTTCATCATCCTGGTCGTGGCGATCATCCCCTTTACCCGGATGATCGCGGGCACCTCCATCGGCACCACGGCGGCGATCGTGCCGCTGACGCTGGCGGCCGCCCCGTTCATCGCGCGCATCGTGGAAACCGCGATCCGCGAGGTCGAGGGCGGGCTGATCGAGGCTGCGCGCGCGATGGGCGCCTCGCCCGGACAGATCATCGCCAAGGTGCTGCTGCCCGAGGCGCTGCCGGGGATCGTGCTGGGCCTGACGCTCGCGATCGTCAGCCTGATCGGCTATTCGGCGATGGTGGGCGCCGTGGGCGGCGAGGGCCTGGGCGATCTGGGCATCCGCTATGGATACCAACGCTTCATGCCGGACGTGATGCTGGCCGTTGTCGTCATCCTGATCGTGCTGGTGCAGGGGGTGCAGTCCCTTGGCGAATGGATCGCCCGCCGGCTGGACCACCGCGCCGCCAAGGACCATGGACTATAATCAACTGAAAGGACAACCCATGCTGCGACTGATCGCTGCCGCCCTGGCGCTGAGCGCCGGAATGGCCGGTGCCGAGGACATCACCGTCGGCGTCACCCCCGGCGAGCACGCCGAGATCATGGAACAGATCGTGCCGCTGGCCCAGGCCAAGGGCCTGAACATCGACGTGGTCGAATTCTCGGACTACGTCGTTCCGAACACGGCGCTGGCCGACGGCGACCTGCACGCCAACAGCTTCCAGCATGTCCCCTTCCTGGAAAACCAGATCAAGGACCGCGGCTTCGACATTGTGGCCGTCGCCAAGACCATCACCACCCCGATGGGCGTCTATTCCAGCAAGCTGAAGTCGCTGGACGAACTGCCCGAGGGCGCCAACGTCGCCATTCCGAACGACCCGACCAATGGCGGCCGCGCGCTGCTGGTGCTGGCTGACGAGGGCGTGATCGAGGTGAGCCCCGACGCCGGCTTGGTGCCAACGGTGCTGGACATCACCGAGAACCCGAAGAACCTGGAGTTTCGTGAGCTTGACGCGGCCCAACTGCCCCGCGCGCTGGAGGACGCCGATACCGCTGTCATCAACACGAACTTCGCGCTGGCCGCCGGGATCAGCCCGCGCGAGGACTCGATCGCGATGGAAAAGGCCGACAGCCCCTATGCCAACGTGATCGCGGTGCGAAAGGCCGACGAGAACGCGCCCTGGCTGCAGACGCTGGTCGAGGTCTATCACTCGCCCGAGATCAAGCAGTTCATCGAAACGAAATACGAAGGCGCAGTCATCCCCGCCTGGTAAGCGCCAGAACGGCCCGCCACCCCGGCGGGCCGTTTTCAACTGGGGCGTTGCACCGCCACGGTGGCCGAGCGTCCAGCCCATCCGGTCAGCCAGCGATGAGGAGGGCGGCCCCCAGCAGCGCCACCGCGGAGCGGGCCGGCACGCGCCCCCAATGCGCGCCTGACCACCGACGCAACGATGATCACGCCGCCGAGCGTGGTCGTGCCGTCGTCGAGATGGGCCTGCAGGGCGGGAGCGAGGGTCTTCATCGGCGCAGTTCCAGAAGCGGAATGGAGGTGATCGAGCCGAGCCGCTCGAGGTCGAGCGTTACGTCGAGCGCATCGGTGTCGAAGCGGACGGGCACGTCGAACTCGAAGCCTGCGGTGATCGCGACGCCGGAACCCGGGGCGGCGGCGAAGGTGACGACGCCGGTGGCGGTGTCGACCGACCAGCCGGAAGGCTGCTCGACCCCGCCGAGCGCGATGCGCACGGTGCCCGCCACTGGCTTGGCGATGGCGCGCGTCCAGGATTGCGCCCCGGAGGCGTAGCGCTTCGAGCCGTCGTAATCGACGAGATAAGGCGGGTCGGTCGCGAACAGCACCGCGCGCTCTCCGTTCATCAGACGGCGCACGTCGGCTGCGCTGGTGCTGTCGCCGCAGAGCAGCCGGTGATCGCCGAGGATCCACAGATCGCCGGTACGCGAGGCCGGGTTGCGCGGTGGTTCCGGGATGGTCACCGGCGGCACGGAGCCCCCGGCGCCACCGTCTTCACCGTCCTCTTCCGGCACGAAGGCCAGCAGCTTGTCGAGCTCGCCGTCGGAGAAACCGACCAGCGACAGGTCGAAATCCTCGGCCAGCAGATCGTTCAGTTCGGCCGACAGCAGCGCCTCGTCCCATGTGCCGAGCTCGGTCAGCTTGTTGTCCGCGATGCGGTACGCCCGCCGCTGCGCCTCGGTCAGGTGGCCCAGCACGATAACAGGCGCCTCGGTCAGCCCGAGCTGGGTTGCGGCCAACACGCGGCCGTGCCCGGCAATCAGCTCCCCGTCCTCGCCAACGAGGCACGGCACGGTCCATCCGAACTCGGCCATGCTGGCGGCGAGCTTCGCGACCTGGTCCGGCCCATGCTGCTTGGCGTTGCGGGCATAGGGCTGGAGCCTGGCCAGCGGCCATTGCTCGATCCGCTCGGGGGCGAAGGCGAGGGACATGAGGTGGCTCCTTGTCGTGCAGGCGACGGTAAAAGGATCGGCACGTCAGGCAGTGCTTTTGTTTCTCGTCGCGGTGGGCCACTCTGACCAGGCGCTACGGACTGACGGGAGGACAGAGCATGTGGCCCGATCGACGGATCCAGGACCTGTTCGGCATAGAGCTGCCAATCATTCAGGCGCCGATGGCAGGCGCCGGACTATCGGATCTGGCCGTTGCGGTGGCCGAAGCGGGCGGGCTCGGATCGCTTCCCTGCGCACTGCTCACGCCGGACCATCTGCGCAACCAGTTCGGCGTCATTCGCCAGCGGACCGCGCGACCGATCAACGTGAATTTCTTCTGCCACCGTCCGGCCACGCCCGATGCCGCGCGGGAGGCGACGTGGCGGCGGAGACTGGAGCCGTACTACCGAGAGTTCGGTCTCGACCCGAACGCACCGGTTCCCGCGTCCAACCGCGCGCCTTTCGACGAGGAGTTCTGTGCGCTGGTCGAGGAGCTGCGCCCGGAGGTCGTCAGCTTCCATTTCGGTCTGCCGGAGCAGCGCCTGCTGGACCGGGTAGTCGCGACGGGCGCCAAGATCCTGTCCTCGGCTACCACCGTTGACGAGGCGCGGTGGCTCGAGGCGGAGGGATGCCACGCAATCATCGCGCAGGGTGCCGAGGCCGGTGGGCACCGCGGCATGTTCCGCACCGAGGACATCGCGACGCAGGTTGGGACGCTCTCGCTCGTGCCGCAGGTCGTTGATGCAGTGCGCGTGCCGGTGATCGCGGCGGGCGGCATCGCCGACGGGCGCGGCATCGCCGCGGCCTTCATGCTGGGCGCCTCCGCGGTGCAGATCGGAACGGCCTATCTGTTCACGCCTGAGGCCACCATCGCGGAGCCACATCGTCGCGCGCTTACTGCCGGCTCTGGGCGGGAGACGGCCCTGACGAACGTCTTTACCGGACGGCCGGCCCGCGGCATCGTCAATCGCATCATGCGCGATGTCGGTCCCATCGCCGCGGACGCGCCGCAGTTCCCGCTGGCGGGCGGCGCTCTCGCACCGCTGCGATCAGCCTCCGAGCCCGAAGGATCAGAGGATTTCATGTCGCTCTGGTCGGGCCAGTCCGCGGGGCTGTCTCGCGCGATGCCGGCTGGCGATCTCACCCGCAACCTTGCTGACCGGGCACTCGAGCTTCTGGTACGGGGGCCGAACCGCTAACAGTCCGGGGGCCGTCGGCCGGCACTTGGACGTGTCTTGCCCTATTCGCAGCTGGACTCCGACGCGGCTGGATCCATCGGCTTCCGGGTGGACTCCGGCATCCACGAGGTATCCACCCCGCGCTGCCGGTCAGGTGTTTGAATTCATAGGGGTTTCAGGCGTCGCGGGTGGCTTCTGGACTCCAGGTGGCTTCGCAAAAAATCGGCCCTGTCGCTGGCGATGTCCCGCGCTTCGCCCGCCAGCATACGCAAGTGCCCGGAAAGGAACCAGAAAGTCCCGGAGCGGGCC
>NZ_CANMEH010000006.1 GCF_947496875.1 uncultured Paracoccus sp.
CCACAATGTCCACTATCAATGGTGGACACTATCCCGCACTCTCACACCGCGGCAGAGCGGTTAGACCGGACGGTTACTAATTTATGCGTGCTCGAGGATATGAAACCGAAAAGGAACGAGCGCGGTTTCCGAGAGGAGCCAGCAGTAGGTTCCTTGGCGCCACGACCCAGCCGCCGCGTGATGGCCCGAGTAGTGCCTGCTTGCCATGGGGGGCGTCCATCGGCTCAGTCCCGGAGCCAGCTTATGTACGCCCGAAAACCTTGATTAGTGATCACAAATGGGGTGACCACGCCATACTCACCGGCTAGGCTCACCATCGAGTAGATTGGCCCGTGCACGTTGGCGTAGGCGAGACTCGCTCATCAAGGGAGGAACCATGAACAGGATTTCGACTGTCGCAGCCGTTTCGGTCATGATCAGCGCCTCTGTGCTGCCGGCAAACGCGACCGCAATAGACATCGCCAGCACGTTCCCCGAGGACATGATCTTTCTTGGAGATGGGCTGAAGAGCTTCAAGGAATCGCTCGAAGCAATCTCCGCCGGCGAAACTACAGTGAACATCCACGGTGCCGGCGAACTCGTTCCCGCTCTCGAGGTGCTGAACGGGGTTTCGACTGGCGCGGTGTCTGCCGGCTATGACTGGGTCGGCTATTGGGGTGGCACGATTCCGGTGGCGAATCTCATCGGCTCGCTCCCCTTTGGCCCACCTCCAGAGGTTCTGGCCGAGTGGATATGGGAAGGTGGCGGCCTCGAAATCGTTCAGAAAGCGTACGACCCCCACAACATCAAGTTCCTGCCCTGCGTCATTGTTCCGGCCGAGCCAGCCGGCTGGTTCCGCAAGGAGATCAACACGGTTGAAGACCTTCAGGGCTTGCGGTTCCGGATTGGCGGCCTCGCCGGTCGCGCCCTGACCAAGGTTGGCGTGTCCCCGCAACTGATTCCTGGTGGCGAAGTATTCGTGGCGCTCGAACGCGGGCGGATCGATGCGGCAGAGTTTTCGCTGCCGACGATCGACGTGACGCTTCAGCTCCAGACGGCCGCCGACTACTACTACTTTCCGGGCTGGCACCAGCCGTCGAGCATCAACTCGATCACGTTCAACAAGGGGTTCTGGGACGGCCTGACGGAACTCGAGCAGACCCAGATCACGGCGGCATGCCGCTCGTCGTTCCTCTGGACGATGACGAGCGCGGTTCAGCAGCAGGCCGAAACGCTGAGCCAGCTCGAGGAGGGCGGCACCCAGATCAAGCGGTTCCCGGATGAGGTGCTCGCTGCGCTGCGTACCGCCACGGACGAGGTGATCGCCGAGGAGCGGGCCAACGATCCGATCTTCGATGAGGCCTATCAATCGCTCACCGCTCACATCGACTCGCGGGCGCGCTGGAACGAATTGCAGAGCCTGGACTGAACCCGTAATGGCAAATCGCTCCCTCGGCCCCGGCTTGGTTAGGTTCGGGGCTGCGCTGATGAAATTCAGCGCAGCGCCCGGTTGGGCGAGTTCGATACTCGTTCTTGTATTGGTGATCGTTGTCAGCCTGGGCGTTCTCGGTGCCTGGTTTGGCTACAGTACCGTTGCAACTTGGGACACCTCGGTCCCGCTGTTCGGCGATCGGCTGACAATGACGGGCATCGGCGAGCTGCAGTGGCATATCTTCGCGCTGCTCATCATGCTCTCGGCGGCTTACGCGACCACTGCCGACCGTCATGTGCGGGTCGACGTGTTTTCTTCATCTTTCTCTCCTCGAACCCGCATCATCATCGACATGGTCGGGGATATCGTTCTGCTGGTCCCGTTTTTTGCGCTGCTGTTCTGGTTCTCGTGGTCGTTCGCAGCAAACGCGTACCAGTTTGGCGAACAATCAAACAGCGGTGGGCTGATAGACCGCTACCTGGTCAAGGCCGTATTGCCCATCGGCAGCCTGCTGATGCTTGGCGCCGGTATCGGTCGGATTGTCCGCAATGCCGGTCTGCTTCTCTCGGGACCAGACGCAATCGCGACCGTTGCCACCTCGACCCACCAGGAATTGACATGAGCTATGTCGTACCTTCCATGATGCTTGTCGCCCTCGCGGCAGGCATTTTCTCCGGCTACCCGGTCGCGCTCCTCCTCGGAGGCCTTTCGGTCATCTTCATGGTCGTGGGCGACGTCCCGATGACCTCGTTTCTCCTGGTCGTCAGCCGGGTGTTCGGCGCGGTTCTCGAGAACTGGATCCTGGCGGCGATCCCGCTGTTCATCTTCATGGGCATCATGCTGGAGAAGTCGAAGGTTGCAGCTAGCCTTCTGACGGAGCTGGAAGCCATGTTCGGCAACCGCGCCGGCGGGCTTGGCCTGGCCGTCATCGTGATCGGGATCATCATGGCGGCGAGCACGGGCATCATCGGTGCGTCGGTGGTTCTGATGGGATCACTCGCGTTGCCGATGATGCTCAAGCAAGGTTACGACAAACCAGTTGCGATTGGCACTATCCTGGGTTCCGGCACGCTCGGGATCCTGATCCCGCCTTCTATCATGCTCGTCGTATTCGGCGACATCATGCAGGTGCCAATCGGCGATCTGTTCGCCGCGGCTCTTTTCCCGGGCCTCCTTCTCGGAGGGCTTTACGCAGCGTACATCGTGTTCCTCGCCCTGGTCCGCCCCGCCAGAGTGCCGCCGAGTCCGCGCACAGCAACCAGCAGCTTCGGCGCGACCTTGTTGCGGGTGCTCGCAAATCTCATCGTCCCCGCGCTGCTGATGTCGAGCGTGCTCGTTTCCATCATCGTCGGTCTGGCGACTCCAACCGAGGGCGCGGCCATTGGGGCTCTGGGTGCCCTTCTTCTTGCCTTGGCAAAGGGTCAATTGTCCTTCCGTGTTCTGGGTGAGAGCCTCAAAGAGACCACGCTTACGACCGCGATGATCCTGGTTCTCGCCATCGGCGCGACGGCCTTCAGCCTCGTCTTCCAGCGCGTCGGCGGGCAGGAGATGATCGAGGACGCAGTCGGGATCATCGGCGACAACGCGGCCCTGGTGCTGATCGCCATCATGCTGATCGTGTTCGTCCTGGGCTTCTTTCTCGAATGGATCGAGATCTCGTTTCTCGTCCTTCCGCTGTTTACGCCGATTGTCGCCGGCCTCGATTTCGGCTCCGGATTCGCCCACTCGGGTGAAGTTCTTATCTGGTTCGCCGTGCTGATGGCCGTAAATCTTCAGACATCGTTTCTCACGCCGCCCTTCGGCTATGCGCTGTTCTACCTGAAAGGGATTGCTCCGCCGGAAGTTTCGACCGCCGATATCTATCGTGGCGTCACCCCGGTCGTCGTCATGCAGCTCCTCGGCTTGCTGCTGGTGGCGCTGTTCCCGGCCCTTGCGCTGTGGTTGCCCTCGAAACTCTGACTGTAGCTGCCCCGGGACGCGGCTGAGGTGGCGGTCGGCTGCCTTCGTTCGCCGTGGTGAGTAACTTAGGCGAGCTTTTCTGAGCCTTCAATGTAGCAGGCAGCATCCTGTATATCGGATACTACCGCCAGCCGCGCCATCGCCGCGTCACGGCGTTCCAATGCAACGAGAAGGCGTCGATGGTGATCGAACGACTCCCACGCGTCCGCCCGACGATCTTTGCTCGACATGCTGAGCGAGAAGATCGGCGAAACTTTCAGCCAAATGGTTTCGATCATGTTGACGAGGACCGGCATCCGCGACGCCTCGTAGAGGGCGAAATGCAACCGTCTGTTAGCATCGATCACCTGGACAGGATCGAGCGGCTCGGCTTTGCCGACCGCTTCATATCGTGCCACCAAGGCTGCAATCCGGTCTATGTCTTTCGCGGTGAGGTGGGCAACAGCCTCCTCCGTTGCAAGTCCTTCAAGGGCCAGACGAATCTTCACCACTTCACGAAACTCAAAGAGGCTCGGCTTGTGAACCCGCAAGCCGCGTGACGGCATCAGGTCGAAAGCGCCTTCGGTCACGAGACGCCGCACGGCGTCGCGTACCGGCATCGGACTTGTGCCTGTGAGCGCGGCAAGCCCGCGGAGGGTAATTTTCTCGCCGGGCGGGATGGCGCCCGTCATGAGAAGCCGCCGAATATCCTCGTAGACCTCGTCCGCGATGGTGGTGCGCGGCTGGCGCTTAACCAATCCATCAAAGGCGCTCGTCATCCGCAGCCTCAGTTCATGTAGACGCCGCCATTGACGTCGAGGGTGGTGCCACAGATATAGCTCGCCGCGTCCGACAGGAGGAACGCTACCGGCCATGCGATTTCTCGGGGATGTGCTACACGACGCAGCGGGATGCCGGTGTTGTCGAACTCCTGTCCTGCGGTCATGGACGTCGCCGTGGCGCCAGGGGCTACTGCATTGACCGTGACACCGTAAGGAGCCGCCTTGCGAGCCATCCACTTTGTCATTGCGATGACGCCGCCCTTCGCCGCGACATAGTGGGGCGCGGCCTTGAGGCCGCCCATCCGGCCTGCGACCGAAGCGAGAATAACAGCCCGACCCCCACCGCTCTTCGTCATTCGGGTGAGTGCCGGTCGCATCAGGTTGATGACGCCGAGTACATTCACGTCGGTCACGTCGCGGAATACCGCGTCCCAGTTCTCATCGGCCCAATCATCCCAGGGGCACCAGCCGGCGTTTGCCACTACCCCGTCGAGCTTGGGGAGGCCATCGATAAGCGCCTCGGTGGCTTCCCGGTCCCGCACGTCGAAAGCGGCCGTGGTCACCTCCGCACCTGAGGCGGCGAGCCGGTCGGCGACCGCACCGGGTGTTTCCCGGTCGGCGAGTACCAGCGCGGCCCCGAGGGAGGCGCAGATCGTCGCGATCTCCGCTCCGATGCCGCCTGCTGCGCCGGTGATGACGATGGTCTTCCCGGCGAGACTGAAGCTCATTGCAACGTGCCGATGTTGAGACCTGACTCGGCAAACATCTCCACGATCATCGCTTCGACATCGCCGGGCCCCGCCAGCGCAGCGTTCTCGAGGACTTTCGAGACCACCGGCGGTGCCCACCGGCCTGTCACCCGCTTCACCGGCTGATCGAGATAGTCGAAGAAGCGCCGCTGGATTTCGTCGGCAATGATCGCGCCGATGCTCGCACCCCGTGTCGTCTGCTCGATGATGGCGACGCGCCCGGTCTTTTCGATGGAGTTGCCAATAGTGTCATAATCCATGTCCCGTTGCGAAAGGGTGCGCAGGTCGATGATGTCGGCACGGACCCCCATTCTTTTCGCCGTCTTGACGCAGACATCAACCATGGAGAGCGTGGCGAGCAGGGTCATGCTGCTGCCTTCGCTTACGACTCTCGCCTTGTCGAGCGGCAGGACGTGGTCGCAGGCAGTCGGCACCATTGTCTTGCGCCGATGCAGCTCCTGCGGTTCGATCACCAGCACAGGGTCGTTGCAGAGCAGTGCCGCGTTCATCAAACCGACATAGTCGAAAGCGTTGGACGGGGCGACGATGTGCCAGCCAGGAAAATGAGCGAACAGGCCGGACGGGTCCATCGAGTGTTGCGATCCATAGCCTTCGCGGCCCGGCACACGGCACCGGAGCACGAGTGGGACATCGGCCGTGCCGTTGAACAGGTGCCGTATCTTTCCGGCCTGATTAAGAAGCTGATCGCCCGCGACCAGAAAGAAGTCGCTGTACATCAGCTCAACGATTGTCCTGAGGCCCGACATGGCGGCGCCTGTCGCCAAGCCGCAGAACCCGTTTTCCGTGATCGGCGTATTGACGATCCGGCCAGCAAACTGCTCCAGCAGCCCCCTTGTGGCGCCGACCGTGCCGCCTCCGAGGTTTGCGACATCCTCGCCGAACAGATAGATGGACGGATCGCGGGCCATTGCCCTTCCCACAACCCGCGGCACGGCCTCGATATACGACATTTCCGACATCTCGTCTGCCGCGAAGTCCTCGGCCTCCCGATATCGGACACCGGCGAACTCGCGCAGGTCGGTCGTCAGATGCAGATCCACAGAAGCGATGTCTGGCCAGAGCTCCGGCTTGATCCGCGACGCTCGGCCTTTGCCGTCGATGCACGAGTCCGCCGCTGACTCGACCGCGTCGACGACAGCGGCGTCGATTGCCTCAAGTTCTTCCTCTGGGACGACATCCCGGGCGAGAAGTGCCCCGCGGAAAAACTCCCAGGGACTCCGGGCACGCCACTCCTCCTCTTCCTCCTTGGTTCGGTAGCCGAAGGCGCTGCCGACAACCGACGAGCTCTGATGATAGTAGCGGTAGACATCCGCCTGGATGAAGGCAGGCCCGCCCGTGGCGCGGACCTGATCGGCGGCCCAGCGAGTGCCCAGCCAGACGGCAAGCGGATTCATCCCGTCCACCTTCACGGCAGGGATGCCGTGTGCAACAGGACGCGTAATGAGCTCCGTCTCGTAAGTCGACTGCTCGATGCTCATCGACACGGCGTAACGATTGTTCTCGAGGAAGAAGACAAGTGGCAGGCGATAGAGGGCCGCAAGGTTCATCGCTTCGTGCGTCGCGCCCTGGTGCAATGCACCGTCTCCGAAGTAGCTGACGGTCAAGGTACCCGAGCCACGAACTTTCTCCGCAAAGGCGTGACCGCATGCGATCGGCAGGCCGCCCGCAACGATCGCGTTGGTGCCCATGACTCCCAGATCGGCCTTGCGCAGGTGCATTGATCCGCCGCGCCCGCCTGTCCAGCCGTCCTTGAGACCGAGGATCTCGTGCATCACTCGCCGGACCTCGTCGCGCATCCTGTCCGAGAGGCCCGCTGCGGGGTCGAAGTCGCTCGAGTAGAGCGCGTTTATTGTCTTTGCGATGACCTGGTGGTGAGCTCTGTGGGTGCCGTTGATCAGGGTTCCGGTCGGGAGCGCCGCCACCGAGGCCCCGGCGCCGCCCTCCTGGCCGAGGCTCGAGTGCGCCGGGCCGTGCACGAGACCCAGCTTGTCAAGCTGGAGAATCTTCTCTTCGAACCGTCGGGCGGACAGGATCAGGGTCGCGATGCGCTTGGCGTCAGGAGCAGAGAGGCGGGACCAGTCCGCATCTGTCACTTGGAGCCACAATGCCTGGGTACGGGCTTCGAGCGGAACGAGGTTCAGTGGAGGAGAATCGAGCATCATACCTGCGCCATTACACCGCCATCGACGACGACGTGCGCGCCAGTCACGAAGTCCGAGGCGGAGCTGGAGAGAAATATGGTAGCGCCCACCAGATCAGCTGGCATGCCCCAGCGTCGCATCGGCGTCGTCTCGACAACACGCTCGGCATGTCCCGGGATGTCGATCCGAGCCTGTCGGGACAGGGGGGTGTCGATCCAGCCCGGAAGGATGGCGTTCACCGAAATGCCGTCCTCCGCCCAGGCGCAGGCCAACGATCGCGTCAGCTGCAGCACACCGCCCTTGCTGGCGGAATAAGGCGCAGTGACCGCATTCGATGCCAGGGACAGGATCGATCCGAAGTTGACGATCTTCCCGCCACCTTTCAGCGCGGGATAGGCCGCCTGGCTCATGAGGAACGTGCCCTTGAGGTTAACGTCAACGATCTGGTCCCAGGTGGCCTTGTCATACGCCTCCGGCCGCAACCGCGTATTCACGCCGGCGCAATTGATGAGGACATGCAGTCCGCCGTAAGCCTCCATTGCGGCACTCACGGCGGTGGCGCAGGAGGCCTTGTGCGCAACGTCGAGGGAAACCGCCGTGGTATTCTCGAGCTGATCCGCGAGCCGCTTGGCCGCCTCGGCACTGCGGTCTGCAACGACGAGGCGGGCTCCCGCCGCTGCAAAGGCGCCGGCGATAAATGCGCCGATTCCACCCACCGCACCCGTGATAAGCACGACCTTTCCGGAAACGTCGAACAGAGCCGCATGGGCCGCCTGGCCCTGCCGCACGGCTTCGATGTCGGGACCGTTCATCCGCAGGATCCTCTCTATCGCCCTCTCTGCGCCCCACGCGACGGTACCCGTGCAGCGCGCATGCTGCAAGATCATATCTGTGATCACAAGATACGTTTAGTTCGCCGATCCAACTGACTCCCCGCAGACGTCCAGCATATCCGGTGGAAATGGCTAACGCGCTGTCAGGTCAAAAAAGGCAGAGGATGCGCGCCGCCCGCAGTCCAAAGATTCATATGTTGCCACATTCCTGCCGCCTGTCGGCTGCCAACAGGATTAGCTCGCTGCTGAGTCATAACGATAAATCGTTGACGACGTGGTTCCATCACTCTGGACGGCATTATCGATGCTGCGTGAGTCACGGTCGAGGGCTGCCGGATCATGCCACAACGCACAGAAGGGGCGGTTTGACATCGGTATCCCACGCGGCATACGCTTCGGCGGCTGGCCGCAGGTCGCACTAACTATAATCGTGAACTTGGGAGGGTTTACATGAAAAGGAAGATTCTCGCCTGTGTGGCGGCCGTGTTGCTCGCGGCTGGGCCTGCCGCGGCTCAGTACCAGCTGTCTCACAACGCCGCGCCGGGGAATCCGAAGTCAGACGCCTCGATCCGCTTCGCCGAGCTCGTCGCTGAAAAGACCGAGGGCAGGGTCAATATCGACGTTGGAGGCAGCGCCCAGTTCGGCGAGGATGCCGAGGCGCTCACCAACATGCGACTTGGCACGCTCGCCTTCAGCGCGAACTCACAAGGCACGTCGTCCGCAGTGGTTCCGGAATTTGCCCTCCTGGGCTTGCCCTTTTTGTTTGAAAGTCTGCCGCAAGCTTGGGAGGTCATGGACGGACCGTTCGGGGAGAAGCTCAGTGCCGCCGCAGAAGAGCAGGGCCTGGTCGTTCTCGGCTTTTGGGACAACGGCATTCGCCAGACCAGTAACAACGTTCGGCCGATCAACGTGCCCGGAGACTTGGCAGGGTTGAAAATTCGGACGCCGCCGGACCCGATGACGATAGACATATTTACGGCGCTTGGTGCGAACCCACAGCCGCTCGCTTTTTCCGAGCTCTATATTGCCCTGCAGCAGGGGGTAGTTGATGGGCAGGAGAATCCCATGATCAACATCTATTCTTCCAAGCTACACGAGGTCCAGAAGTATATCTCGCTTACAAATCATAAGTACGAGGCTACTCTGCTTCTAGCGAGTAAGGCGATATTCGATACATTTTCGCCGGAGGATCAGGAAGCTATTCGGGAGGCAGGCATCGAGGCGGGCGACTTCAATCGTGAACGTTCGCTGAACGACGAAGCCGAATTGCGGACCACGCTCGAAGAGGCCGGCATCGAATTCAATGAGGTGGAAGCGGACGCTTTCGTAGAAGCGACGGAAGCTGTGTACGGCAAATGGCGTGAGCAGTTCCCCGACCTCGTCGACGAAGTTGTTGCGGCTGCGGCGGCTGCCAAGAAGTAAGATGGAGTCGCGGGCGACTGAAACCAAAACGACACGCGAGGAGGGTTCCCCTGCCTTGCGTGTCATTGTCATGGTTGAAGAGGTTGTGCGCTACGTCGCCTCGGCGATTGCGGTGTTCTCTCTTGTCGCAATATTTCTGGCGCTGATGGCCGACGTAATCGTGCGCTACCTTACCAATCGGGGCCTCGGCTGGCCGGCCGAAGTGCCCAACTTGCTTTTTCCCTGGATGGTCATGGGAGGTATCGTGCTTGCTGCGCATCGCGGTGCACATATCGCCGTCCCCATCCTGCTCTCTTCCTTGAGCCGGGCGTCTGCACGGATACTGCTGGCAGCGATGCAACTGCTCGTCTTCGCGACCTTTATTTTTCTGTCCTACATCGCCATTGATGTGATCCAGATCACGGGGCAGCAACTCTTTCCGGTCACCGGGATTCCCCAGTTTTACGCGTATGCCGCCATGATCTTCGGCTTTCTCGGTATTGCGGCGATGTCGCTTACTACATTCGTGCGCGTTATGGTTACCGAAGATCCGAGATCCATCCACCACGGCGAAATAGAGGGTTAGCCAACATGACGGCCATGATGATTGCTGTCTTTGCTGTTCTGCTAATTCTCGCCTTTCCGGTCGGCTACGCACTGATAATTGCTGCCGGCTCTGCCGTTCTGTTTTTGGGCGGCGTTCCACCAGTTATTGCGGTGGTCAAGCTGTTTCAGCCGACCCAAAGCTTTCCGCTGTTGGCCATTCCCTTTTTCATTCTGTCTGGATCGCTCATGATGTCCGGCACGCTTGGCAAGCGGCTCGTTGACTTCGCCGCCGCGCTCGTCGGTCGGTTCCATGGTGGCCTAGGTCAAGTTACCGTCGTGGGCTCCACCATCTTCGGTGGTGTTTCAGGATCAGCAGTTGCCGAAGCGTCAGCCCTGGGGTCGATGTTGATTCCCTGGCAGAAGCGGGAAGGGTATCCGCCGGCATTTGCCGCAGCTGTTACGTCATCGTCGTCGGTTATCGCCGGATTGATTCCGCCTTCCATCCCTCTGATTATCTTTGCGACGGTGTCGAACGCGTCGATCGCGTCACTCTTCCTGGCCGCAGTTCTACCAGGTCTGATGCTGGCTGCCGGGATGATGCTTGTGTGCTATGCCAGCGGTCGAATGCGGGGGTTCCCCCGCCTGTCCACCCAAGTTGGTCTGCGCGGGATCGGCCAAGCCGTGGCCACCGCGGCGCCGGCGCTGATCATGCCGATATTCATTGTTGCCCTTCTCCGGCTGGGGGTTGCCACGCCGACAGAGGTCAGCGTGATCGCCGTTGCCTACGCCCTGCTGGTCAGTGTTATCCTTTACCGCGATCTGACGCTGTCGCGGTTGCTCGACGCGCTTATCACCACCGCCGTGACGACGGGAGTTGTCATGCTGGTCATCACTGCCTCAAGTCTTGTCGGTCACGTTCTCATAACTGAGCGCGTGCCAGCGACAGTTGCTGCCTGGGCGATGGAAACGTTGCGTGACAAGTGGCTGATCATCCTTGCAATGAACTGCATGATGTTGGTCATCGGGATGTTCCTTGATCTGCCCGCCGCAATCCTACTGCTCGGACCGATGCTCGTCGCGATCGGGCAGGAAGTCGGGATGGACCCGATCCAGCTCGGGATCATGGTAGCTGTCAACTTGTCGATTGGTCTGTTCACACCGCCGATTGGCACGACCCTGTTCATTGGCGCGGCCTTGGCACGGGTGCCGATCATCTCGGTCGTGCGCGAACTCTGGCCGTTCTATCTCGTCGCCTTCGTGGTACTGGGACTGATCTCCTATGTGCCGGCATTCACACTCTACTAACTGAAAGTGGGGTCACAGTTGAGCGACATCGCGTTCTTTGGTCTTGGGTCCATGGGGCTTCCTATGGCCGTCAACCTCGCCAAAGCCGGCTTTCGTCTTCGCGGCTTTGATTTGCGGCGCGAGGCGATGCACCGGCTTGCAGAGCAAGGCGGGGAAGCGTCAGCGACCATCGCCGAGGTCTGTGCGGGGGCCGATATCCTGATCCTCATGGTGGTTGATGCCGATCAGGCGGAAAGCGTTCTCTTCAACGAGGGCGCGCTAAACATGGTGGAGCCGGCGAGCACAGTTTGCCTTATGTCGACCTGTGCTCCGGGCGCCGTGCAGAAGCTGGCCGAGCGGGTCCGCGCAGCGGGACACGCCTTCGTCGACTGTCCGGTGTCCGGTGGCGTCGCCGGTGCGGAAGCCGGGACGCTGACGATGATGGCTGCATGTCCTCAGGAGCTGTTCGCACTGATCAGACCGGTACTCTCGGCGATGGGTTCCAAGCTCTACCATGTGGGCGAGCAGCCGGGTCAAGGCGCAGTCGTGAAATCCATAAATCAACTGCTCTGCGGCGTTCACCTCGCGGCCGCCGCCGAGGCGCTGTCGCTGGGATCTAAGGTCGGTCTCGACAATTCAGTTCTACTTGAGATCATCGGGGGATCGGCCGCGTCAAGTTGGATGCTCCGGGATCGGGGGCCTCGAATGCTCGAGGTCGACCCGGCGATCACCAGCGCCGTCGACATTTTCGTGAAGGATCTCGGCATCGTAATGGAGGCGGGGAGGGACGCGAAGACTGCCCTTCCGCTCGCCGCTATGGCTCACCAATTGTTCCTGTCGGTATCTGGTGCGGGTGACGGAGCGGCCGACGACAGTCAGGTAATCCGTGCTTATAAGCGCATCAACGCCCTCGTATGAGGGCTTTCGCCCGTTGGGAGCCGCGGTATACTACTTGGTATCCCAACTGCAGAACGGGTGTGCGCTTGTCCCAGATGCATCACCTCTACAGCCAGATCCGAGACGACATCATGTCAATGGCTGTCGCGCCTGGGGAGCGGTTGAGCGAACGGATCCTGGAGTCGAAATACGGCGGCTCACGGACGCCAGTGCGCGCGGCGCTCTCCCGGTTAGAGGTTGATGGGCTTGTTCAACGTGACGCCCGCGGATGGGCGGTCACGCCACTCTCGTTTCAAGAAATGGAGAGGGCATTCGAGTTCCGGGGAGCAGTGGAGAGAGGGGCAGTGGCTCTGGCCTGTAGCCGTGCGAGCGGTGAACAGATCGATGCAATCGAGGAGATGGTGGTGTCCGTCGCCATGGACATGTCCCACGACGAGTGGCACCGAGCGGGCCGCGATTTCCACGTAGAGCTTGCTCGTCTGTCCTGTAACGCTTTCTTCGTACGGGCAATCGAGGACGTAATGACCCGGCTTGGGCGGGTTCGCTGGCTGGAGATTCGGACCGAGGCGGGCCGCGCGCGCACGGTAACCGAGCACTGTCACATCCTTAGTCTGGTCCGGCGCGGTGACGCCGACGCAGCGATCAAGGCAATCTCCGACCATGCGGGAAGTGCGCAGAAACGACATGCCGAGGCCCTAATGGGCGGTGCACGCCAGCGTGGCGAAATTGTCATCCTGGCGGGAGCACGGGCATGAGCGAAGCGTCAAATGCGGGCTCTCTCGCGGGCCTGAATGTCATTGAGATGGGGTCGTTCATCGCGGGCCCGTTCTGTGGGCAGCTACTGGCGGACCAAGGTGCCGACGTCATCAAGATCGAGCCCCCCGGGAGTGGTGACGCGATGCGTCAGTGGGGTACAGTTCAGCACGAAGGCAAGTCCCTCTGGTGGCCAGTGATCGCGCGCAACAAGCGGTCTCTGACTCTCGACCTCCGCAAGCCTGAGGGAGTTGAAATTGCGGCGCAGTTGCTGTCGCAGGCCGATATACTCGTGGAAAATTTTCGCCCCGGTACGCTTGAGCGGTGGGGGTTGGCGCCGGCTCAATTGCTCGAGCGCAACCGAGGACTGATTGTTGCGCGCGTTTCGGGGTTCGGTCAAACGGGTCCCTACGCCGAACGGGTTGGTTTCGGCGCCGTCGCCGAGGCCATGGCTGGCATGCGGGCGCTTGGCGGATTCCCCGATCGCCCACCTCCTCGGGCAGGGCTTTCGCTCGGCGACAGTCTCGCTGGGATGTTCACCACGATCGGCGTGCTATCCGCGCTGAACGCTCGCCGAACGACGGGGAGGGGCCAGATCGTCGACGTCGGCATCACCGATGCGGTTCTCGGTGTCCTGGAAAGCGTCCTTTCGGAATACTCCGCCACGGGCTTGATCCGGGAACGCGCAGGCACTGTTCTGCCCGGCATCGCACCGTCAAACCTCTATCCGACGGCCGACCACCAGTGGATACTTATCGCCGGCAATGGCGACGCAATCTTCCGCCGACTGGCGCAGGTGATGGATCGACCGGAGCTCGCGAGCGATGCGCGTTTCTCGACGCACAGGGCCAGAGGCGATCGGCAACAGGAACTGGACGGAATCGTTGCGGCTTGGACGCGTACCTGCACGCTTGCCGATCTTCTCTCCATTCTCGAAGAGAGCGGTGTCCCGGCAGGACCTGTGTCCGACGCTGCCGAAATCTCTCGGAATCCGCATTTCCTAGAACGTGGCGCACTGGTGCAGGTTCCAAGCGAAGAGTACGGCGCCCTCACCATGCAAGGCGTCGTACCCAGACTGTCGGACTCTCCTGGCGAAATCCGGTGGGTCGGCCCCGCGCTCGGCGAGCATACCGATCAGATCCTCGGTGAGGAACTCGGATACGATTCCGACGCTATCGACGACCTCCGCCGTCGCGGCATCGTCTGAACAGCTACAGGGGAGTGTGATGGGAATGGCAAGCGCTACCGTCTTCGGGTCGATAGAACGCATCGTGCATGGCCGCGGACAGATCAGGACTTTGCCTGAGGAGGTCGAGAGGCTACGCGGATCGAAGCTTCTGATCGTTACCGATATGGGGCTCGTCAAGGCCGGAATAGCGGACCACGTGCAGCAACTGCTCGCCTCATACGACGTAGAGATTTTTCGGGACGTGGAGCCCGACCCCAGTATTGAAACCGTGGCAGCGTGCGTTGAACACGCTCGACGTTCCGGATGCGACCTGGTCGTCGGGCTCGGAGGGGGCAGCGTTCTCGATGTCGCCAAATGCGCGGCTGCGCTTGTAAAAAACCCAGGGGACGTGCGCGAATATCTCGGCATCGACCAGGTGCCCAACCCCGCGGTACCGAAGATCATGGTTCCGACGACGGCGGGCACCGGGAGCGAGGTTACAAACGTCGCCGTTCTAAGCTTGAAATCCGAGAAGACCAAAAAGGGAATTGTCAGCCGACATCTCTTCGCAGACGCGGCAATCCTTGATTCAGAATTGCTGCTGGGGCTTCCCGCTGCCGTGACCGCGGCAACCGGGATGGACGCCCTGACTCATGCGATCGAAGCATACGTCTCTCGCTTCGCCCAGCCGTTGACGGACCGCTTCGCTATTGACGCTATCACCATGATCTCCGCATCACTTCGCACTGCCGTCTTTCACGGTGCCGATATCGAAGCGCGCGAGACGATGCTGACGGCCAGCCTTTATGCCGGGCTGGCATTTGGTAGTGCGGCAACGGGCATGGTACATGGTCTCGCAATGCCACTCGGTGGACAGTTCAACGTTGCCCACGGCATCGCTAACTCGGTTCTGCTACCTCATGTGATGCGCTGGAACCTGAGAAGCGCGCTCTCACGCTATCGAGACATCGCAGTCGCCATGGGTGAGAAGGTGGAGCATCTGTCTCTCCGCGAAGGAGCCGAGCGCGCCGTGTCGGCGGTCGAGGCGCTGTCGCGAGATATCGGCATTCCGGTCTATCTCGACGATCTCGATGTTCCGAGAGACGCCATTGAGGCGCTGGCGCGCGACGGCATGACCAACGAACGCCAGATCCGACCCAACCCTCGCGACGTAACCTACGACGGACTCGTGGGCATTCTGGAAGGAGCCTTTCGGAAGTGACGAACCTCAACGTGCCCTCCAATGTTCGGATTGTCGAAGTCGGCCCCCGCGACGGCCTGCAAAATGAACCCGAGAACCTTCCAACGGCGCAAAAGATCGAACTGATCCGTCGACTTGCAGCTGCCGGCCTGACGGAAATCGAGGTGACGTCATTCACCCATCCGAAGTGGATCCCCAATCTCGCCGACGCCGAAACGGTGACGAGAGAGATCGCAGACCTGTCCGTGATAAGCTTTGCGCTTGTTCCAAACCGTCGGGGTCTAGAGCGCGCGCTGGCGTCGGGTGCGAAAGGGGTCACGCTGGTCCTCTCGGCAAGCGAGTCCCACAACAAGGCCAATCTTAACCGTTCAACCGCCGAATCTCTCGACGAATTAGTCATGCTGGAAAGCGATGCACGGCAGGCGGGATTGAAGACGCGCATATCGCTCTCGGTGGTCTTCGGCTGTCCGTTCGAGGGCGAAGTCCCGCCCGACCGCGTGGCCGAGATCGTCGCACGCTTCGTCGAAGCTGGATCTACGCGCATCGGACTCTGCGACACGATAGGGGTCGCCAACCCGCAACAGGTCTTCGCGGTGTCCAGGAAGTTACGGGAGCGGTTTTCCACAACGGAGTTCGAGCTTCACCTTCATGACACCCGCGGCCAGGCTCTCGCGAATACGCTCGCGGGGTTGCAGGCAGGGATCGTTTCCTTCGACAGCTCTATCGGTGGGCTTGGGGGCTGCCCATATGCGCCGGGAGCGACGGGCAACGCTGCGACTGAGGACGTCGCGTCAATGCTGCACGCAATGGGCATCCATACGGGGGTCGACGAGACGCGGCTTCTCTTCGCGGCGTCTCTCATAGCCGACTGGCGGGAAAGACCGCTTGACAGCGCAGCTTGGCGCGTCAGCGCCGCGGGAAGAACCGCCGCTACGGTGAACGGATGCAATGCGATGGAACGCAGGGAAACGACATGATGCAGAAATACCAGCTCTTCATCGACGGGCAGTACTGCGATCCGACCAGTGGCGAATGGTTCGACAGCGTCAATCCGTACACTGGAGAAGTCTGGGCGCAGATCCCACGAGCTGACCGCGCAGACGTCGATCGCGCCGTTGCCGCCGCCAGCCGGGCCCTGCACGACGGCCCGTGGGCTACGATGACGCCCTCTGCGCGTGGTAAGCTCATGCGCCGACTGGGTGATCTCGTTGCCGAGCACGCCGATCGGCTCGCTGAAATTGAAGTGCGTGACAATGGCAAGCTGCTGGCGGAGATGGCAGGGCAGGTCCGCTACCACCCGGAGTGGTGGTACTATTTCGGGGGGTTGGCGGATAAGGTCGAGGGTTCGGTCGTGCCGATCGACAAGCCGGATCTGTTGACCTACACGACGTCCGAACCAGTTGGCGTCGTCGCTGCATTAACTGCTTGGAACTCACCGCTGCTCTTTATCGCATGGAAGTGCGCGCCGGCAATCGCTGCGGGTTGCACGGTGGTGATCAAGCCCTCTGAATACACCTCCGCCAGCACGCTTGAATATATGGAACTGACGAAACAGGCCGGTTTCCCTGACGGCGTGTTCAACGTCGTTACAGGGGTCGGCGCGGAGACCGGCGCGATGCTCGTTGAGCACAGGGACGTTGCCAAGGTTACTTTCACTGGTTCCGACGTGACGGGTCGGGCCGTCTATCAGTCCGCCGCGAAAGGCCTCAAGCGCGTCTCACTAGAACTCGGCGGCAAGTCACCGAACATCGTCTTCGATGATGCCAACCTCGACGCAGCCGCGGCCGGTGTGGTCTCCGGTATCTTCGCAGCGACAGGCCAGACCTGCATCGCGGGCTCACGGCTTCTTGTCCAGAACTCGATCAAAGACCGTTTCGTAGAGAAGCTGGTCGGGATGGGCCAAACCGCGAGGATCGGTGACCCGATGCTGCCGGACGTCAATATCGGGCCGGTGACTACACCGCCGCAATTCCAAAAGATCCTCGACTACATCGACGTGGCGCGGACGGAAGGCGCGCGATGTGTTCTCGGCGGCAAGCGCGCCGAGGGTGATGACGTTGCCAATGGTCTCTTCGTTGAGCCGACAATCTTCGTTGATGTCACGAACGACATGCGAATTGCACAGGAGGAGGTCTTCGGACCGGTTCTCTCCGTGATCGGATTCGACGACGAGGACGACGCCGTTCGAATTGGTAATGACGTTATCTACGGTTTGGCGGCCGGAGTGTGGACCAAGGATATCGGACGCGCTGTCCGGATGACGAAGGCGTTGAAGGCCGGCATGGTCTGGGTAAATACCTATCGGGCGGTCAGTTACATGATGCCGTTCGGAGGCATCAAAGGTTCAGGCATAGGGCGAGAGAGCGGAATGAAGTCCATCAACGAATTTCTTGAGACCAAGAGCGTATGGATTTCGACGTCCGACGCCGCTCCTGCAAACCCCTTTATTCAACGGTGACGGTCCCATCGCCAGCGCCGCTCACATAGCAGATGTGGCGTGCTACGATGCTGCTGCTTGGACGCACTGATGATAATGACTAGGGCACGCCTGTTATGCAGGTGTGGGTTGATGGGGGCTCAAGGGCCCTGTCCGTTGCTCTCGATGACACTGCATGCTGTAGTTTGTCGAACGACGACCTGCACATGCCCGCTAAGCAGAAGGAGCGTCTCATGATGAAACCGACAAGCGCGATCGGGCCACTCTCCAACGTGTCGCTTGCCCGAAGGGCTTGGAACATCCGGCGAAAGGCGTTGCTGATGGGCGAAGTTCAAGGACAAGGTTATATAGGCCAAGCGCTCGGCGTCGCCGATGTCCTTGCCGCGTCGTATTTCCATGCGCTGAACTACCGACCAGACGACCCGGAATGGGAGGGACGAGACCGCTTCCTTCTTTCGATCGGCCATTATGCCATTGCACTCTATGCGGTGCTGATGGAGGCTGGCATTCTGCCCGAAGACGAGCTGGAGACATACGGGATGGACGACAGCCGCATGCCGATGTCGGGCATGGCGTCCTACACGCCAGGGATGGAGATCACTGGCGGCTCGCTTGGTCACGGCCTCGGCATCGCGGTCGGCATGGCAATGGGCCTCAAGCGAAAGAACTCCAGTTCCTTCGTCTACAATCTCATGTCTGACGGCGAACTCGGGGAGGGCTCTACTTGGGAAGCCGCAATGGCGGGCGCTCACCACAAGCTCGATAATCTCATCTGCTTGATAGACTTCAACAACCAGCAGGCAGACGGCAAATCGACCGAGATGCTCTCGTCCGAGCCTTTGGAGGCGAAGTGGGAGGCCTTCGGCTGGCATGTCCAGCGCGTTGACGGCAACGACATGGAAGCGGTGGTCGCGGCCCTTGACGCCGCCAGAGCCGTCGCAGAGTCGAAGCCTCGCGCTATCGTTTTCGACACCCGGATGTGCAAAGGCGTGCCGTTCCTCGAAACACGCGAAATCACTCACTTCGTCCGTGTCGAGCCCGACGAATGGTCGAAAGCTCTGGCCGTGCTCGAGGAAGGAACACCCGCATGACTCGAGCATCCATGAGTCGCAAGTACGAGCGGCGTGCTACCATCGCGCCCGAAAACCGGATCGCCACCTCCGCGATGATAGCGTCGCTGGCGGCAGAAGGATACGACACCGAACCTGCTCCCTTCGGTCACGCCTTGGTTGAGCTCGCCAACGAGCGTCCCGAGATCGTTGGTCTTACCGCTGACCTGGCAAAATACACCGATCTCCACATATTCGCCGAGGCGATGCCTGACCGCTTCTACCAGATGGGTATGGCGGAACAGGTGATGATCTCCGCCGCGGCAGGCCTCGCACGCGAGGGGTTCGTCCCCTTCGCGACGACCTACGCCGTGTTCGCCTCACGTCGCGCTTACGACTTCATCGCAATGGCGATTGCCGAGGAGAACCTGCCGGTCAAGATCTGCTGTGCGTTGCCTGGGCTCACCACGGGATACGGTCCTAGCCACCAAGCGACCGAGGACCTGGCCATCTTCCGCGGCCTTCCGAACATGACGATCATCGACCCCTGCGATGCGGTGGACATCCGCCAGTCGGTGAGGGCCATGGCCGATCACGATGGACCGGTCTACTCGCGCTTGCTCCGTGGCAAGGTCCCCGCGGTTCTGACGCGCTACAAGCCGGAGTACACATTTGAGCTCGGTCGCGCGCAGGTGATCCGCGAAGGAAAGGATGTTCTGGTCGTCTCGTCAGGTTTCATGACAATGCGTGCGCTTGATGCTGCAGAAGTGCTGGCGCAGGATGGGATCGATGTTGCAGTGCTGCACTCGCCGACGATCAAGCCGCTCGACACCGAGACAATCCTAGAGCAGGCCGGCAAAGGTCGACTTCTCGTCACGGCCGAGAACCACACGATTGTTGGGGGCCTCGGTGAGGCGGTCGCGGCCGTTCTTCTGCGTGCGGGAGTCACGCCAACCTTTTGCCAGATCGCGCTCCCCGACGAGTTCCTGGAGGCCGGCGCACTGCCCACGCTTCATGACCTGTACGGCATCTCGGTCGAAAAAGTGGCCGAGCAGATCAGGAGCTGGATCTGAGAAGCGGCCGAATAATCAAATCACCGGAGGACGGGAGCCATGGGACTGCTCAAGGGTAAATTCGCGGTTATCACCGGCGCGGCATCCCCGCGCGGCCTCGGCAAGGCGACCGCCCGGCTATTCGCCGAACATGGTGCTAAGGTTGCGATCCTCGATCTTGACAAGCAGCAGGCAGAGGGTGCCGCGGCCGACCTGGGGGAGGGTCATGTCGGGCTCGTTTGCAACGTGGTGAACAAAGTCGCGTGCAGTGCGGCGATCGAGGAACTGATAAAACTCTGGGGGCGTGTCGATGTACTCGTCAACAATGCCGGTATCACCCAGCCGCTCAAGATGATGGAGATCGGGCCGGAAAACTATGACGCGGTTCTGGACGTGAATCTGCGCGGCACCCTCTACATGAGCCAGGCCGTGATTCCGGGTATGCGCGAGCGGAAGTCGGGGAGTATCGTCAATCTAAGCTCGGTTTCTGCGCAGCGCGGCGGCGGCATCTTTGGAGGCCCGCACTATTCCGCGGCAAAGGCAGGGATTCTCGGCCTCACAAAGGCCATGGCGCGCGAGCTCGCACCTGAAAATGTCCGCGTTAACGCGATCTGTCCGGGCTTCATTGCGACGGACATCACTGGCGGAAAGCTGACGCCAGAGATGAACAGTGCGATACTCGAGGGCATTCCGATGGGTCGAGCTGGAGAGGCGAAGGATGTGGCTGGCTGCGCACTTTTTCTCGCATCAGAGCTCTCCGCTTACTGCACGGGCACCGAGGTCGACGTGAACGGTGGCTCCCTCATCCACTAACTGGGTTTGCCGCTTTGGGCCGACTTCGTCGTTCACTCGACAACCAAGTACATCAACGGCCACGCCGACGTGGTCGGCGGCGCAGTGATGGCCGCCGCGCCGGCCGATGTCGAGGAGCTCTCGGCCTGGGCCAACATCGTGGGCATTGGCGGCGCGCCGTTCGATGCAGGAGGGGTTCGGCGCGATGCTGAGCTTCAACATCGCCGGGGACGGAGGCGGTGCGGCGCTTTGTGGAGGCGGTGGAGGTCTTCACCCTCGCCGAGTCGCTGGGCGGCATCGAGAGCCTGGTCGCCCACCCGGCCACGATGACCCATGCGGGCATGGGCCCCGAGACGCGGCGCGCCGCCGGCATCAGCGACAGCCTGCTGCGTCTCTCCATTGGTCTGGAGGCCGAGACCGACCTCCTCGCAGACCTCCACCGCGCCCTTGTCGCAGCCGAAGGGCTGGCGTGAACCGGTGGCGGCACTCTCAATGGAGCAACGCGACAAGCGGCGATGCCGCGGGCAACGCGGACGAACCACCCGGCGCTTGTCCTGCTGTGCGCGGGGACGGCCGGACCCGGCCTCTGCGATGCCGACGCAGAGGATGCTGTCGCAGCGCTACGGATTGGTGGTGCTCCGCGTTCAGCTTGGACGCAGGGCACTGGTGCGGCGGGAACTGGCGCATGTCCCTGCCGGGATCACGACATCGACGACGTGCGCGCCTGTGTCGGGCTGGATCGATCACCGGCTCTGCTGACAACCCGCCGCTTGTCGAGCAGGTCCGGGCCCTGCTGTCGAACCGGGGCGCGGATGCCCCCTGCTTTACCTACCAGGGGCTGGCGACAACGCTGGGCCTGACGCCCCCCGGCACCATCCAGCGGAGTGCCGCCGCGCTGGAGCAGACCATGCGCGAGAATGTTGTCGCAGGCCCCCCCATGATCGCGGCGCTGGTCGTCAGCCGTGCGGATGGCCTGCCCCGGCGCGGTTTCTTTGATCTTGCGGTCGCTCTAGGCCGCTTTCCGGCCGACCCGAGCCGCCATCGCGCGGCGTGGCAGGCGGAATGTGCCACGGTGCTCGGGCAGGTCGAGGAAAGGTGGGCGTGATCCTGGTCGTGGAAGCGGGGCCGCCCGAGGCGTCTTCTCCATGCTCGACCAGTTGGAGACCCGCCCCCGCAAGGCGCAGCATCACGGCGTCTGTGATCTTGGCACCAGCGCCAGTCCCCCCAGACCAGACGCGAAGATCACGGCGAGGCCGACGAGCGCCAGCGGTTCGGGCCAGTCTCCGAACACGAGAAAGCCGATCAGGGTGGCGGCGATCAGTTGGAAATAGATCAGCGGCGCGGACACCGTGGCCGGCGTGGTCCGGTTCACGACCACCAGGAGATAGTTACCGAAGGCCGAGGCAAGCGAGTTGACGATCAGCAACGTCCAGATCCGAAGGTCAGCGCTTGCCGGAATGCCGGCAAGGCCTGCCGGCAGCAGCAGTATGGCCCCGATGACCAGTTGCGAGGCCAACAGGAAGGACGGCGGATGAAAGGGTGCCAGCCAGCGCGTTGCGGTGAGGTAGGAGCCGTAGAACCCGCCGGCCATCAGCGCGAAGAGCATGCCGGTTCCCATCTCGCCGCCCGGCCGGACCACCAGCAGCACGCCGCCAAATCCCAGCGCCAGCATCGCCGTGCGCGCCCAGGAGACCCGTTCGCGCAGCAGCAGGGCCGACAGCGCATAGGCCACGACCGGGCCGATGAAGAACGCGCCGAAGACGTTTGCGATGGGCTCGGTCCTGAGCGCGGTCATGATCGAGCCGATGCCGCCGACGATCAGTGCCGCCCGCAGGATCAGCCGCCAGTCAAGCAGGTCGCGCAGGTTGGAGCGCCGCAAGCCCAGCGACCAGGCGAGCAGCAGCGCGGCCAGGGCGAAACGCGACCATGCCACGAACAGCGGCCGCACCCCTGCCTCCGTCAGCAGCTTGCCGGCCGTATCGCCGCAGACGATCGCCGTTGTGGCGAGGGCAACAAGGCCGAGAACCGCCAAGGGCGCAGGGGTGTGCATCCGCAATTTCCTTTAGCTGGATGAGCGTGCCCACTTGTCAGGGCGCGAGCCCGTTCAGAGCCCCTGCGCCCCACTGCATCTGCAAGCCACCACCCAGCTGAAGGGCCAGAGCAGAAGATGTCCGGAGCAGAGGCGGCGACCCCACGGAGATTCGAGCCATCGGTCCGTCAGGTATCCGGGGCGAGGCAAACAATGAAGCCCGCACAAGCTCCGACTCGACCACGACGGGGCATGTCGAACTGCCATCGGGGCGTCGCCGCGGAGGGCGAGATGGCGAAGGTGACGGAGGAAGGTGGGCTAGATAGCAAAGGCTTACGCCATCTAGCGGCGCCGACCGTGTCAGCGCGCAAGTGAGTGCGTGACCTTGCATCAGGTTACCGGCTGATCCCGTAAGGCTGAGGCGGCCTTCGTCAGGAACGGGGTGTATCGCCGATGCCGGGGTTGAAGCGTGCCAATGGATCGAGGCTTTCGTAGAATGCGGCAAGCTGGGGCTTGGCATGGTAGAGATGCCCCACGTTATGCTCCGCGGGATACTCGGCGCCGTCGGCATCGAGCATCGCCAGCATGGCTTTCTTGAATGCGATCGGGTCGGCCCCCTTCTTGAGTACGTAATCCAGATGGAAGACGTGGCACAGGAAGTGGCCATAGGCGAGTGTCGCGGCGACCTGGTGCGCGAGCGCCGGGGGAACCGGCTTAATCCAGTCGCGGTCGTTGCGTCGCAGCGCCACGTCAAGTGCCACGAGGCCGCCGGTGCGCCGGCGGTTCATCGCTTCGTAGCGGACAGCCGCACCCGCCACCGCAAAGCGGTGCAAAAGCGCCTTCGTGCCCTCGGTCTGCGTGCAACGGAACCAGCCGTCGGCGCCGACCGTCTCGGTCAGGATCCGCTCGGCCTGGTCGCTCGGGGCTTCCACCTTGATTATCAGGTGGTGCTCGAAGCGGTCCCGGAAGTGCCGCATCCGGCGCGGCAGGCGTCCCGGCGCCAGTTGTCCCGCAAACTGAAGGAAGCGGTCGCTGAGGTCGGAGGTCAGCGGGACTTTCCTGAGCCGCGCATCCGCCCAGCCCTTCAGTGCGAACATCGCCGGCATTCGAGCGGTGCCGAACCATTCGATAAACAGGCGGGTGTCGCGTCCGAAACGAGCCGCCATGTCCCAGGCTTCGCGATGAATGTACTCACCGACGATCGGCAGGGGCTCGAGTTCCGTCAGCAGCCGGCGGCGCAGGGGGGCCAGAGCGTCGGCGCTGTTGGTTCCGACATAGAGGACATCGGTCGCGGCCGGCTTTGGGAACGTGTCGAGCATGGGGTTCAACGGAGACGGGGTGTGCCTCGACACTGGTCTGGGATGGCTGCTTCACGGTCATGAGCTCCAGTCATATCGGCATAAAAGGTGCGCAGCCTGGCCGAGGGACGGCCGGGCGGAAATGGCCGGGACTAGGATCCGACCATGACGACGTGCAGAAATCCCGGACCATGCGCACCCCGGACATAGCTGCCCTCGATGTCCGTCGTGCCACTCGGCCCGGTAATGAGGATGGCGTTGCGAGGCTGCGCCTCGCCCTGCATGATCGCGGCGTAGTCATCGAGATGGGCGACCAGGGTGTCTGCGCGCAGCACAACGATGTGGTGCAGCGGCAGGAACGACAAGAGGATGGGCTTGTCAGCCCCCGAGCGGATGACAAGCGAGCCGCTTTCGGCGATGCCCCGCACGGCGATCCCCAGCGCAGCAACCTCGTCCGGAGCGATGCTGGCGTGCGTCTCGATTCCCGACCAGTCCAGCCCGGTCAGGTCCCTGGATTGCTGCAGAGCCAACGAGGGGGGCAGGGCGTGGGCAGCGAGGTACCGGCGAACGGACCCCGACATCTGATCCATGCTGGCCACCCGCTCAACCGTGGTTCCCAGCACCGCGGCCTTGAGCTCGAAGGCCTCAGGCAGGGTGGTTGCGACGAGCGCCGGCCGAATGAACTCCGGGTCGTCAAGCAGCATCGCGGCTTGCGCGGCGATGGCTGCGGGGGGCCGCCGCGTGCCTCCCAAACCCCGGCGGACAGCGGTCAGGATGCGGTTGCGCGCGGTCATGGTCGCCCCCTCTTCCGGCCCTGCTTGGCGCGGTACTGGTCCATGAATGTCCGTCCCGGCGGACGCGGCAGGTCGCGGTGTCTCGTCCACCCTCCGGCCAGCGGAACACTGGAAATCCAGCCACCCTTCCCGAACAGCCGCAGCGCGCGCACGCCGATACGGCTGCCGAGACGGTAGAGCGCCGGCCGCCGCGCCAACTGCGCCCAGAGCCCGACGGCGACTCGCGGCAGGCCGTTCTCCAGACCCGACCGCCAGCCGCGCCGCCGCCAGGCGCGCAGCAACGTCGGCAGCGGGATCTCGACCGGGCAGACCTCGGCGCGGCGGCCGTTCATCGTGCAGGCATGCGGCAGGTCGCGCGACGCGGCCAGCCCGTCCAGCACCGGCGTCAGCACCGAACCCATCGGGCCGGGATAGAACCCGCCATAGGCGTGCCCGCCGATCTGGCGATAGACCACACAGTGATTCATGCAGGCGCCGCAGCGGATGCAGCGCAGCATGTCGCGGAACTCGTCGGCCAGCATCCTTGTGCGTCCGTTGTCGACCAGCACGATGTGCATCTCGTGCGGCCCGTCGGCGTCGCCGTCGCGCCGTGGACCGCAATGGAAGGTGGTGTACTGGGTCAGCTCGCCCCCGGTGGCCGACCGCACCAGCAGTCGCAGCAGCGCGAAGGCATGCGCAGTCGAGGGCACCAGCTTTTCGATCCCTGCCGTGACGATGTGGATGCGCGGCGGGGTAGTGGTCAGCTCGGCATTGCCTTCGTTGGTCACGGTGCAGGTGGCGCCGGTATTGGCAACAAGGAAGTTCGCGCCGGAGATGCCGATGTCGGCGGACATGAACTTGACCCGCAGCTCGCGCCGGGCGCTTTGCACCATCGTCGCGGGATCGTCCGCGGCGGGCGGCGGATGGTGACCGACCTTGAAGAGTTCGGCCACCTGTTCGCGGGTGCGGTGCATGGCCGGCCAGACGATGTGCGAGGGCCGCTCGCACGCCAACTGAATGATGTGCTCGGCGAGGTCGGTCTCGACCCGCTCGATCCCGGCATCGGCGAGAGCATGCGGCAGCCCGATCTCCTCGCCGAGCATCGACTTGGCGCGGGTGACGAGCTTGGCGTTCGCATCCAGGCAGATGTGGGTCACAATGGCGCGGGCCTCGGCGTCATCCGAGGCCCAGTGGACCTTGGCGCCGGAAGCCGTGGCATTGCGCTCGAACTGCTCGAGATAGTGGTCGAGGTTGGCGATGACGTGGTCCTTGATCGCCCGGCCGCGCGCGCGTGCCGCCTCGAACTGAGGGAAGGCGGCAACCGCGCCCGCGCGCTTGCGCTCGGCGGTGTCGGTGGTGCGGTCGATCGCCAGCTTCAGCGTGCGGTCCGCCAGCGCGGCGTCGGTACGGGCCTTGAAGGACGGCTGTGGCGCAGTCATGGTCAGGCCTCCTCACCGATTGCAGGGCCGTCGGCGCGGCCCGCCAGAACCTCTCGATGGTGTGGAAGCAGCGGGTCTTCGCGCCGCGCCGGTGCAGCTTGCCAGCCATGTTCATCAGGCAGCCGAGGTCGGTGGCCAGCAGCAGGTCGGCCCCGGTGCGCTCGATCGCCTCTGCCTTCTCGGTGACGATGGCGTTCGAGATGGCTGAATACTTGACGCAGAAGGTACCCCCGAAGCCGCAGCAGACGTCGTTACCCTCAAGACCTCGCATCTCCAGGCCCGCGACATGGGACAGAAGCTGGCGGGGCTGCGCGGCGATGCCGAGTTCGCGCAACCCCGCGCAACATGGGCCAATCTGCGGTCGACGTCGGATGCCATGGCTAGGGCGGCGCCGTGATCGACATGCACATAGGCCAGATACCTGCCGTTAAACGCCTCGATGCGGTCCATATAGCGCCGGCACACGTCGAGTGCAGTCTATTGCCGGGTGCGGATGCGGTTCGCAAGACCCCTGATGCCGCCCGATGCGGTGAACTCGGTCTGCATAGGCCGCTCCTTTAGATCAGTGCCAAGCTGATGAACGGGATGTACATGATCAGCAAAAGCGCGACCAGCATTGCTATTAGAAAGGGAACGACGGCCCAGCTCAGCTTTTCGATGCTAATGCCGCTTATTCCGCAGCCGACGAATAGGTTGACGCCGACCGGGGGGCAAAAAACCGATGACCACGCTAACGATCACTACGATTCCGAAATGCGTCGGATCGACGCCGACCTGTTTCACGATGGGCAGGAACAGCGGCTTGAAGATCAGGATATTGGCCAGTGCAACCATAAATGTTCCAAAAACTAGAAAGATCAATACGATCACCAGCAGCACCAGAAACTTGCTGTCGGGGATGTGCGAAAACAGCTCCATCACGGTGCCGGGCACGTTGTTGTACAGCAGCACCTGACCGAATGCGGTGGTTGGTGGCGACTAGGAACAGGATCGTGCCATGGTCATCGAGGCGCTCCGCAACGCGTCCCACAGCTTGGCCAAGGTCATCGATTTGAGAAAGAACGTCTCGGCCAACAGTGCATAGGCGACAGCGCTCGCACCAGCCTCGGTCGGGGTCATGATGCCGCCATAAATCCCGCCCAGCACGATCACAGGCACCATCAAAGCATGGCCGGCGCGCCGCAGGGCCGCGAAGGTCTCGGCCCAGCTGGCGCGCTCCGCTGATGCCGCGTAGTCCCGGCGCCTGGCGATGACATAAGCAGTGACCATTAGCGCCACTCCGACCAGGACTTCGGGGACAATGCCGGCAATAAATAGGTCGCCCACGGACACGCCGGCGGTGGTGCCATAGATGATCAGCGGAATGCTGGGCGGTATCAGAACGCCCAGACAGCCGGCCGATGTATTGACCGCATTGGAGAAGGCATTGTCATATCCCCCCCTGCGCATGGTTGGGATCATGATTCCGCCCACGGCGGCAACCGTCGCCGGTTCCGAACCGCTGAGCGCACCGAAAAACAGGCTGGTCAACATCGACACCTGCGCCAATCCGCCCCGGATATGGCCCACCAAACAGCGAGAGAAATCCAGCAAACGATGGAGACCAGCTTTGTAGAACTGCCCGTTCTAGGCTCCGATCGCCTGATTCCAGTATTCGCGGCATCGCGTCTCGCCGATCTGGAGTACGATATCGACCATGGCGAGCTGCCGGTCGTCGCCTATCCTATAAATGTCCTCTTCGGCAGGGTCGTGCGGGATGAGATCTGGCCGCGCCTCGATGGGCTGACCCTCAGACCAAAAGCAGAAACAGCGCTGACCTTGGCTGCGCTGCAGCTTGCTTCGACCGGGGTCGCCGTGGCTTGGGTGCCCGAGACCTTGGCATTTCAACCTGTACGAACGCGAGATGAAGGGGCTGGACGATGGCATAGCCGCCCCGATCCAGGGCGCCCAAGGCACCACCCTTCCTCTCACCCGCAAGAATGACCAGGAGTGACCCTCGCGGTGGTTCCAGGCGCGACATACCTCGGTGACTGAAGCGCGGCCCTTCAACAAGCCTCAGCATCCCGTCCGACAACGAACGCTACAGCTTTCCGGCAATCTCGACGGCCGCGGTCATCCACGTTTCCCAGTCCTCGGGATGCGTCAGAATGACCGGCATCGCCCCTGGCCTCACCTCGGCGTTCGGCTCGGTCGTCAGTACGACGAACAGGTCGTCTGTCCTTTCGCTATACTTCGCCTTGCGCAGAGCGCTCCAGCCGCGACCCTGGATATGATCCTCCGCGTCGCGCAATGTTAATCACTCCGGGCTCCCAGATTGCGCCATGGTCCGTTATCGCTTAACGTCGGACGCTGAACCTTCATCCGATCTGCCGCTCCGACGGTGCATCGTGCAGCCGGGACAAGGCGCGTGGAGAAGCGAGCACTCAGTGAGCGAGACATTTGCACCAAATTTGTCACCACGGCGCTCCGAGCTGCCGGTTGGGACGAGATAACCCAGATCCGCGAGGAGGTCAGCTTTACCAAGGGCCGGATCATCGTTCGCGGCAAACTGGTCAGCCGGGGAAGCGGCAAGCGGGCCGATTACATCCTTTCCGTCAAGACGAACATCCCCCTCGCCCTGATCAAAGCAAAGGCGAACGCCCAAGCCATCGGTGCGGGAATGCAACAGGCTCTCGAATACGCGGAGACACTCGGTATCCCGTTTGTATTTTCGTTGAACGGCGACGGATTCGTCTTCCATGACCGGACCGGCATGAGTGCGACGCCAGAGGTCACGCTCGGCCTGAACTAGTTTCCATCCCCTTCCGAACTCTGGGCGCGTTACCGTCAATTTCGAAGACGGCATCGGCAAGGCGCCGCGCTACTATCAGCTCAATGCCGTGAACGCGGCCATCGAGGCGATCGCCAAAGGACAAGACCGGGTGCTACTCGTTATGGCGACCGGGACGGGCAAGACCTATACGGGGTTCCAGATCATTTCGCGTCTTTGGAAAGCCGGGCAGGAGAAGCTGAAACTTTTCCTAGCCGACCGAAACGTGCTCATCGAGAATACTATGGTGAATGACTTTCGACCCTTCGCGGGCAACATGGCCAAACTGTCGACCCAGTCAAAAACCATCGAACGTCCCGATGGCACATCAGTCGACCTCACGCTCGCCTTGGATAGGCGACGCCGGATTGACACATCGTATGAAATCTACCTCGGACTCTATCAGGCCATCACCGGCCCGCACGGAAGTCAGAAGCTCTACAAGGAGTTCTCCCGGGATTTTTTCGATCTGATTGTGATTGACGAATGCCACCGGGGCAGCGCTGCGGAGGACAGCGCCTAGCGAGAGATTCTCGACCACTTTACATCAGCGACACAGATAGGGTTAACTGCCACGCCGAAGGAAACGGAGTACGCCTCCAACATCGATTACTTCAGGGGATCAGTTTATAGCTACTCGCTTAAGCAAGGTATTCGTGATGGGTTCCTCGCCCCTACAAGGAAGTCAAGGTCCACATCGACCGCGACGTAGAGGGATATCGCCCGACGCCGGGTCAGCTCGACCGCGATGGCGAAGAGGTGGAGGATCGGAACTACAATACAAAAGACTTCGACCGGACTCTGGTGCTCGATAATCGCACCAAGTTGGTTGCGCGTGAGGTGACTTCCTGAAGCAGAGCGGCGACCGGATGGCAAAGACAATCGTCTTTTGCGTTGATCAGGAACATGCCGCCTGGATGGGCCTGGAAGCCTATGACCAGCGCGCAATGTGCCATCGAGGGGTGATGGAGCTGGCTGCGATGACGACGAGATCGCCAGCTATGCGGACACTCCTCGAAGGCGATGATCATCAAGTACGCGGGCGAGGCCGGGCAGATCATGAGGGCCAAGCGGGTAGCGAAGAAACGGAAATGAACAGAACGGGTGCAGAACAAGAAACTGATAACCGGGGTGATAACTCCCGCCGAGTGTTCTTGACGCGACTCGCGTCAAACCCTATCAGGGCTGGGCTGCAGGGGTATAGCTCAGTTGGTAGAGCATCGGTCTCCAAAACCGAGGGTCGTGGGTTCGAGTCCCCCTGCCCCTGCCAGTTCCGCCGGCCGCGCGTTGCCTGCCGGGCTGAGGGATAAGGGCGCCTTGCATCGCTGGCGCCCCGCGTCTATCTGACCTGCTGCACGGCCAAGGGAACGTCATGACCAACCCCGCACAATTCATCAGTCAGGTTCGCGCCGAGGCGGCCAAGATCGTCTGGCCAGGCCGACGCGAGGTGACCACGACCACGATCATGGTCTTCGTGATGGCGGCGCTGTTCAGCCTGTTCTTCTTCCTGGTCGACCTGCTGATCCGGACCGGTGTGACCGAGGTTCTGCGGGCAGTGGCTGGCTGACCGAGCGTTTGCCGGGGTGGTCCTGGGCCGGGTCGCGCCCTGGGTGAATGGCTTGCCAAGCCGGGCAGGGGTCGATATGTCGCCCCGACCTTGCTCCTGACGGGCGTGCAGCGAATCGGCATGCGCGCCCTTTCGATTTGGGGCAGGGGCATTCTGGAATTCCGACGGGCCGCGCGCCCGAACGCAGGCACGAACGGGGAATGGTCTGACTATGGCAAAACGGTGGTACTCGGTCAGCGTCCTGTCCAACTTCGAGAAGAAGGTTGCTGAGGCGATTCGCCAGTCGGTCGCCGAAAAGGGTCTCGAGGACGAGATCGACGAGGTCCTGGTTCCGACCGAAGAGGTCATCGAGGTCCGCCGCGGCAAGAAGGTCACCTCCGAACGCCGCTTCATGCCCGGCTATGTGCTGGTGCACATGGACCTTTCGGACCGCACCTACCATCTGGTCAACTCGATCAACCGGGTGACCGGTTTCCTGGGCGCGCAGGGCCGGCCGATGCCGATGCGCGACGACGAGGTCAACCTGATGCTGAACCGGTCCGGCATCGGCGGCGCGGCGCCCGAACCGCGGAACCTGATCCGCTTCGAGGTGGGTGAGAATGTCAACGTGACCGACGGTCCTTTCGAGGGGTTCTCGGGCATGGTCGAGGAGGTCGACGACGCGGCGGGGCGCGTGAAGGTCACGGTGTCGATCTTCGGCCGGCCCACGCCGGTCGAACTGGAATTCACGCAGGTCACCAAGGCCTCGTGAACATCGAGCGGGAGGCACGAGCCGTACCGCTATATCGGCCCGCATCCGGGCGTGATGAAAAGGAGAAGGCCACATGGCCAAGAAAGTCGTCGGCAGCCTGAAGCTGCAGATCAAGGCGGGGCAGGCGAACCCGTCCCCGCCGGTGGGCCCCGCACTGGGTCAGCGCGGGATCAACATCATGGAATTCTGCAAGGCGTTCAACGCGCGCACGCAGGAAATGGAACAGGGATCCCCGGTTCCGGTCGTGATCACCTATTTCGCAGACAAGTCGTTCACGTTCGACACCAAGACGCCGCCGGCGGCGTTCCTGCTGAAGAAGGCCGCTGGGCTGAAGCCGCAGGGCAAGCGCAACCGCGCGCGGGGATCGGACAAGCCCGGTCGCCAGCCGGCGGGGACCGTGACGGCGGCGCAGGTGCGTCAGATCGCCGAGACGAAGATGAAGGACCTGTCGGCGAACGACGTCGAGGCGGCAATGCAGATCATCCTGGGCTCGGCCCGGTCGATCGGCATCGAGGTGAAGGGCTGAGATCATGGCAAAGCTGGGAAAGAAAAAGGCTGCTGGCCGCGCCGCGTTCGAGGGCAAGTCGCAGATGCCGGTCGAAGACGCCGTGCAGCTGGTCAAGGCCAACGCCACCGCCAATTTCGACGAGACGGTCGAGATCGCGATGAATCTGGGCGTCGACCCGCGCCACGCCGACCAGATGGTGCGTGGCGTCGTCAAGCTGCCCAACGGCACCGGGCGGGACGTCCGCGTGGCGGTGTTCGCCCGCGGCGCCAAGGCTGACGAGGCCAAGGCCGCCGGCGCCGAAGTTGTCGGTGCCGAGGACCTGATGGAATCCATCCAGGGCGGCACGATCGATTTCGATCGCTGCATCGCCACCCCGGACATGATGCCGCTGGTCGGCAGGCTCGGCAAGATCCTGGGGCCGCGCAACCTGATGCCGAACCCCAAGGTCGGAACCGTGACGATGGACGTCAAATCCGCCGTCGAGGCCGCGAAGGGCGGCGAGGTCCAGTTCAAGGCCGAAAAGGCGGGCGTGGTCCATGCCGGCGTCGGCAAGGCGTCGTTCGAGCCCGAGAAGCTGGCGCAGAACATCCGCGCCTTCGTCGAGGCGGTGAACCGTGCCAAGCCTGCGGGCGCCAAGGGCACCTACATGAAGAAGGTGTCGATCAGCTCCACGATGGGCCCGGGCGTGTCGCTGGACCTGGCGTCGGCGACCCAGGCCTGATCCTGCGCAGGACGCCGGATCGGCTTTGCGGTCTTGCGTCCTGCCTTGCGTTCCGGCCCATGCGCACGTATGAGGCCGGTTCCATCCTGAATCCTCGCGATTCGGGATGCCTGTCCGAGACGGAGGGTGCGGGGCCGGCGGCCTCGCTTAATGTCCTTCCCGAGATGGAAGTCGAGCATTTTTCCGAAGGTTCCGCCTTCGGGGCGATCTCGGGTCCATCAAGCGGACCCGACCGGTGGCCGCCGTGCGACCGGATAAGAGAGCCGGGGGGAAACCCCCTACTTGGAGTGAACCGTGGATAGAGCCCAAAAAGAACAGGTGGTCGAGGAACTCGGCCAGATCTTTGCAAGCTCTGGCGTCGTGGTGGTTGCCCACTACGAGGGGATGACGGTTGCCGAGATGCAGGACCTGCGGGCGCGCATGCGCGACGCCGGCGGGTCCGTACGCGTTGCCAAGAACAGGCTTGCCAAGATCGCCCTGGATGGAAAGCCGTGCGCCAGCATTGCCGACTATCTGACGGGGATGACCGTTCTCGCCTATTCCGAGGATCCCGTGGCTGCGGCCAAGGTCTCGGATGGCTATGCCAAGGGTAACGACAAGTTCGTGATCCTGGGCGGCGCCATGGGCGACGCGGCGCTTGACCCGGCTGGTGTCAAGGCCTTGGCGCAGATGCCGTCGCGCGAGGAGCTGATTGCTTCGATCGCGGCCTGCATCGGCGCTCCGGCCGCGAACATCGCGGGCGCGATTGGCGCACCTGCTTCGAACATCGCGGGCATCCTTTCGACGCTGGAAGAGCGTGAAGCTGCCTGAGGCAATCCCGTCCCGTCGTGTGGCTGGTCCCTCGACGTCGGAACATTTACTGAAAGAACGGAAAAATGGCTGATCTGAAACAACTCGCCGAACAAATCGTCGGTCTGACCCTGCTGGAAGCGCAGGAGCTGAAGACCATCCTGAAGGATGAATACGGCATCGAGCCCGCCGCCGGCGGCGCGGTGATGATGGCCGGTCCGGCTGCCGGTGGCGCCGCCGAGGCGGCCGAGGAGAAGACCGAGTTCGACGTGGTCCTGACCGAGGCCGGTGCCAACAAGATCAACGTGATCAAGGAAGTTCGCGCGATCACCGGTCTTGGCCTGAAAGAGGCCAAGGATCTGGTCGAGGCCGGCGGCAAGGTCAAGGAAGGCGCGGCCAAGGCCGACGCCGAGGAAATGAAGAAGAAGCTCGAGGCGGCTGGTGCCAAGGTCGAGCTGAAGTAATCAGCGGGTCTGATTGCGTGACAGGGCAGGGTCCGGGCAGCGCCGGTCCCTGCCGAACCTGTCTTGAAGGGCGCTTGGTGGATCCCGATATGGGCACCCGAGCGTCCTTCAGGGCATGTTCGCGGTTCGGGAGCCGTGCGGTGGGACGCGCGGCACGAATGGGACCGCACCCCTGACATTCGTAGGCGTGCCATCGATCGTGCCCCCGACGGTCGACCACACGCGGTGACGAAAGGCGAGAGACCCCATGGCGCAAGCTTATGTCGGCCAGAAGCGCATCCGGCGCAATTACGGCAATATCCGCGAAGTTCTGGAAATGCCGAACCTCATCGAGGTGCAGAAAAGCTCGTATGACCTGTTCCTCGCCTCGGGCGAGGGCGAGGGGCACAACGACGGCGAGGGGATTCAGGGGGTCTTTCAGTCGGTCTTTCCGGTCAAGGACTTCAACGAGACCGCGACGCTGGAATTCGTCAAATACGACCTGGAGAAGCCGAAATACGACGTCGAGGAATGCCAGCAGCGCGACATGACCTATGCCGCGCCGCTGAAGGTGACGCTGCGCCTGATCGTGTTCGATGTCGACGAGAATACCGGCGCCCGGTCGGTCAAGGACATCAAGGAACAGGATGTCTACATGGGGGACATGCCCCTGATGACCCAGAACGGAACGTTCATCGTGAACGGCACCGAACGCGTGGTCGTCAGCCAGATGCACCGCAGCCCCGGCGTGTTCTTCGACCACGACCGCGGCAAGACGCATTCCTCGGGCAAGCTGCTGTTCGCCTGCCGGATCATCCCCTACCGCGGCTCGTGGCTGGATTTCGAATTCGACGCCAAGGACCTGGTGTTCGCGCGCATCGACCGTCGCCGCAAGCTGCCCGTGACGACACTGCTGTATTCGCTGGGGCTGGACCAGGAAGGCATCATGGATGCTTTCTACGACACGGTCGACTACACGCTGCAGTCGGGCAAGAAGGGCGCGCCGTCCGGCTGGGTCACGCGGTTCTTCCCCGAGCGGGTTCGCGGTACCCGTCCTGCCCATGACCTGATCGACGCCGACACCGGCGAGGTGATCACCAAGGCCGGCGAAAAGGTCACCCCGCGTCTGGTAAAGCAGCTGATCGAGGCCGGCGAGGTCACCAGGCTGCTGCTGCCGTTCGAGCGGATCATCGGCCGGTTCGTGGCGCGGGACATCATCAACGAGGAAACCGGTCTCATCTATGCCGAGGCAGGCGACGAGATCACCGCCGAATACAGCAAGGACGGCACCGAACTGACCGGTGGACTGCTGAAGGTCCTGCTGGACAACGACATCACCGATGTGCCGGTGCTGGATATCGACCACGTCAATGTCGGCCCGTACATCCGCAACACCATGGCCGCGGACAAGAACATGAACCGCGAAGGTGCCCTGATGGACATCTATCGCGTCATGCGCCCGGGCGAGCCGCCGACGGTCGAGGCTGCCTCGGCCCTGTTCGAGTCGCTGTTCTTCGATTCCGAGCGCTACGACCTCTCGGCCGTGGGCCGGGTCAAGATGAACATGCGCCTGAACCTGGACGCGCCCGACACCCAGCGCACGCTGCGCCGCGAGGACATCATCGCCTGCATCCGCGGGCTGGTCGAGCTGCGCGACGGCAAGGGCGAGATCGACGACATCGACCACCTCGGCAACCGCCGGGTGCGCTCGGTCGGCGAGCTGATGGAAAACCAGTACCGCATCGGCCTGCTGCGCATGGAGCGGGCGATCCGCGAACGCATGTCGGGTGTCGAAATCGACAACGTCATGCCGCAGGATCTGATCAACGCCAAGCCCGCGGCCGCGGCGGTGCGTGAATTCTTCGGCTCATCGCAGCTCTCGCAGTTCATGGACCAGACCAATCCGCTGTCCGAGGTGACGCACAAGCGGCGCCTGTCGGCGCTGGGGCCGGGTGGCCTGACGCGCGAACGGGCGGGTTTCGAGGTGCGCGACGTGCACCCGACCCATTACGGCCGGATGTGCCCGATCGAGACGCCCGAAGGTCAGAACATCGGCCTGATCAACAGCCTTGCCACCTATGCACGGGTGAACAAGTACGGCTTCATCGAGACGCCCTATCGCAAGGTGATCGAGGGGCAGGTCACGGACGACGTTGTCTATATCTCGGCCACCGAGGAAATGCGCCACACCGTCGCGCAGGCGAACGCCGAACTGGATGAGAACGGCCGGTTCGTGCAGGAGCTGGTCAGCACGCGGCAGGCCGGCGACTTCACCATGAACCCGGTCGAGGCGGTGGACCTGATCGACGTGTCGCCCAAGCAGCTGGTTTCGGTTGCCGCGGCGCTGATCCCGTTCCTGGAAAACGACGACGCCAACCGCGCCCTGATGGGGGCCAACATGCAGCGCCAGGCCGTGCCGCTGCTGCGGGCCGAGGCGCCGTATGTCGGAACCGGCATGGAGGCAATCGTCGCCCGTGACTCGGGTGCCGCAATCATGGCGCGTCGCGGCGGGATCATCGACCAGGTTGATGCCAGCCGGATCGTCGTACGCGCAACCGAGGATCTGGGCGCCGGCGACGCAGGGGTCGACATCTATCGGCTGCGCAAGTTCAAGCGGTCGAACCAGTCCTCGACCATCAACCAGCGCCCGCTGATCAACGTGGGTGATCGGGTCCAGATGGGCCAGGTCATCGCGGACGGTCCGTCCACCGACCAGGGCGAGCTGGCCATCGGGCGCAACGTGGTTGTCGCGTTCATGCCGTGGAACGGGTACAATTACGAGGACTCGATCCTCGTCAGCGAACGCATCCACCGCGACGACGTGTACACCTCGATCCACATCGACGAATACGAGGTTGCCGCCCGCGACACCAAGCTGGGCCCGGAGGAGATCACCCGCGACATCCCGAACGTGGGCGAGGAGGCGCTGCGCAACCTCGACGAGGCTGGCATCGTCTATATCGGCGCCGAGGTCGGGCCGGGCGACATCTTGGTGGGCAAGATAACCCCCAAGGGTGAAAGCCCGATGACGCCGGAAGAAAAGCTGCTGCGCGCGATCTTCGGCGAAAAGGCCAGCGACGTGCGCGACACCTCGCTGCGTCTGCCGCCGGGGGCCTATGGCACGATCGTCGAGGTCCGGGTGTTCAACCGCCACGGCGTCGACAAGGACGAACGCGCGCTGCAGATCGAGCGCGACGAAGTCGAGCGCCTGGCCCGTGACCGCGACGACGAGATGGCGATCTTGGATCGCAACATCTATGCCCGCCTGCGGACGCTGATCGAGGGCAAGAAGGCGGTCAAGGGTCCCAAGGGCATCAAGTCCGGGTCCGAGATCACCGACGAGCTGCTGGGCAGCCTGAGCCGTGGCCAGTGGTGGCAACTGGCCGTCGCCGAAGAGGACACGGCGAAGGAAGTCGAGGCGCTGAACCAGCAGTACGACAGCCAGAAGAAGGCGCTGGAAGCCCGCTTCGAGGACAAGGTCGAGAAGGTCCGCCAGGGCGACGACCTGCCCCCCGGCGTGATGAAGATGGTCAAGGTCTTCGTCGCGGTGAAACGCAAGCTGCAGGCCGGCGACAAGATGGCCGGGCGCCACGGCAACAAGGGCGTTGTGTCCAAGGTCGTGCCGATGGAGGACATGCCGTTCCTTGCCGACGGTACCCCCGTCGATCTGGTGCTGAACCCGCTGGGCGTGCCGTCGCGCATGAACGTGGGCCAGATCCTGGAAGTGCACATGGGCTGGGCGAGCCGCGGCTTGGGCCAGCAGATCAACGAGGCGCTGGAGGAATACCGGCGCAACGGTGACATGACCCCGGTCCGCGACGCCATGAAGAACGGCTATGGCGACGACATGTTCGACGCGGAATTCGCCGGCCTGGACGATGACCAGCTGATCGGCCATGCCGAGTCGGTCCGCGAAGGCGTCCCGATCGCGACGCCGGTCTTCGACGGCGCGAAGGAGGCGGACATCAACGACGCGCTGCGGCGGGCCGGCTTCGACCAGTCGGGCCAGTCGGTCGTCTTCGACGGCCGCACCGGCGAGGCGTTCTCGCGCCCGGTGACGGTGGGGGTGAAGTACTTCCTCAAGCTGCACCACCTCGTCGACGACAAGATGCACGCGCGTTCCACCGGACCCTACAGCCTGGTCACCCAGCAACCGCTTGGCGGCAAGGCGCAGTTCGGCGGCCAGCGCCTGGGCGAGATGGAGGTGTGGGCCCTGGAGGCCTACGGCGCCGCCTACACGCTGCAGGAGATGCTGACCGTCAAGTCGGACGACGTCGCGGGCCGCACCAAGGTCTACGAGTCCATCGTCAAGGGCGAGGACAATTTCGAGGCCGGGGTGCCGGAATCGTTCAACGTGCTCGTCAAGGAGGTCCGGGGTCTGGGCCTCAACATGGAACTCCTGGATGCGGAGGAGGACGGCTGAGGGCGCGCTGCGCCCTCTGACCCCCTCTGCTCCATCACAAGGATCGAAAGATGAACCAGGAACTGTCCACCAATCCGTTTAGCCCGGTCGCCGCGCCCCGCCAGTTCGACGAGATCAAGATCTCGCTCGCCTCTCCCGAGGAAATCCTGGCTTGGTCGTTCGGCGAGGTGAAGAAGCCCGAGACCATCAATTACCGCACCTTCAAGCCCGAGCGCGACGGGCTGTTCTGCGCCCGCATCTTCGGGCCGGTCAAGGATTACGAGTGCCTGTGCGGCAAGTACAAGCGCATGAAGTATCGCGGCCTGGTCTGCGAGAAATGCGGCGTCGAGGTGACGCTGCAGAAGGTCCGGCGCGAGCGCATGGGCCATATCGAGCTGGCCTCGCCGGTCGCCCATATCTGGTTCCTCAAGTCGCTGCCCTCCCGCATCGGCCTGATGCTGGACATGACGCTGCGCGATCTCGAGCGGATCCTGTATTTCGAGAACTACGTCGTGATCGAGCCGGGTCTGACGGACCTGACCTATGGTCAGCTGCTGTCCGAGGAAGAGTTCCTGGACGCGCAGGACCAGTACGGCGCCGACGCCTTCACGGCCAATATCGGCGCCGAGGCGATCCGCGAGATGCTCGCCAACATCGACCTGCAGGCGACCGCCGATCAGCTGCGCGAGGAGCTGAAGGAGGCGACCGGCGAGCTGAAGCCTAAGAAGATCATCAAGCGGCTGAAGATCGTCGAGAGCTTCCTGGATTCGGGCAACCGGCCGGAATGGATGGTGCTGACCGTCATCCCGATCATCCCGCCGGAGCTGCGGCCGCTGGTTCCGCTGGATGGCGGCCGGTTCGCGACCTCGGACCTGAACGACCTGTACCGCCGGGTGATCAACCGCAACAACCGCCTGAAGCGGCTGATCGAGTTGCGCGCGCCCGACATCATCGTCCGCAACGAAAAGCGGATGCTGCAGGAATCGGTGGACGCGCTGTTCGACAACGGCCGCCGCGGCCGCGTCATCACCGGCAACAACAAGCGCCCGCTGAAGTCGCTATCGGACATGCTGAAGGGCAAGCAGGGCCGGTTCCGCCAGAACCTGCTGGGCAAGCGCGTCGACTTCTCGGGCCGCTCGGTCATCGTGACCGGGCCGGAGCTGAAGCTGCACCAGTGCGGCCTGCCGAAGAAGATGGCGCTCGAGCTCTTCAAGCCGTTCATCTACTCGCGGCTCGAGGCCAAGGGGTATTCCTCCACCGTCAAGCAGGCCAAGAAGCTGGTGGAAAAGGAACGTCCCGAGGTCTGGGACATCCTGGACGAGGTGATCCGCGAACATCCGGTGCTGCTGAACCGCGCGCCGACGCTGCACCGCCTCGGCATCCAGGCGTTCGAGCCGATCCTGATCGAGGGCAAGGCGATCCAGCTGCACCCGCTGGTCTGCTCGGCCTTCAACGCCGACTTCGACGGCGACCAGATGGCCGTGCACGTTCCGCTGAGCCTCGAGGCGCAGCTGGAAGCGCGCGTCCTGATGATGTCCACGAACAACGTGCTGTCGCCGGCCAACGGCGCACCGATCATCGTGCCGTCGCAGGACATGATCTTGGGGCTCTACTACACCACCATGTTGCGCGAGGGCATGAAGGGCGAGGGGATGGTGTTCGGCTCGGTCGACGAGGTCGAGCACGCCCTTGCGGCGGGCGAGGTGCATCTGCATGCCAGCATCACCGCGCGCATTCCCCAGATCGACGAGGACGGCAACGAGGTCCTGAAGCGGTTCGAGACGACACCCGGCCGGGTCCGTCTGGGCGCGCTGCTGCCCCGCAACGCCAAGGCCCCGTTCGATCTGGTCAACCGCCTGTTGCGCAAGAAGGACGTCCAGAACGTCATCGACACCGTCTACCGCTACTGCGGCCAGAAGGAGTCGGTGATCTTCTGTGACCAGATCATGTCCATGGGCTTCCGCGAGGCATTCCGCGCCGGGATCAGCTTCGGCAAGAACGACATGGTCGTTCCCGACGACAAGTGGTCGATCGTCGGCGAGGTGCAGGAGCAGGTGAAGGAGTTCGAGCAGCAGTATCTCGACGGCCTGATCACCCAGGGCGAGAAGTACAACAAGGTCGTGGACGCCTGGTCCAAGTGCAACGACCGTGTGACCGACGCCATGATGGCGACCATCTCGGCCAACACCAAGGATGAGAAGGGCGCCGAACCCGAACCCAACAGCGTCTACATGATGGCCCATTCGGGCGCGCGGGGGTCGGTCAGCCAGATGAAGCAGCTTGGCGGCATGCGCGGCCTGATGACCAAGCCCTCGGGCGAGATCATCGAGACGCCGATCATCTCGAACTTCAAGGAAGGTCTGACCGTTCTCGAGTACTTCAACTCGACCCACGGCGCCCGCAAGGGGCTGTCCGACACCGCGCTGAAGACCGCGAACTCGGGTTATCTCACCCGGCGTCTGGTCGATGTCGCGCAGGACTGCATCATCCGCGACCATGACTGCGGCACGGATCACGCGATCACCGCGTCCGCGGCGGTCAACGACGGCGAGGTCATCGCGCCGTTGTCCGAACGCGTGCTGGGCCGCGTCGCGGCCGAGGATGTCCTTGTTCCGGGTGGCGACGAGGTGCTGGTCCGCAAGAACGAGCTGATCGACGAACGCAAGGCCGACGCCATCGAGACGGCGGGGGTCGAGGCGGTTCGCATCCGTTCGGCGCTGACCTGCGAGGCCGAGGACGGGGTCTGCGCGCTGTGCTATGGGCGCGACCTGGCCCGTGGCACGCTGGTCAATATCGGCGAGGCGGTGGGGATCATCGCCGCCCAGTCGATCGGCGAGCCGGGCACCCAGCTGACGATGCGGACCTTCCACATCGGCGGCATCGCGCAGGGCGGGCAGCAGTCCTTCATCGCCGCGAACCAGGACGGCACGGTCAAGTTCGAGAACGAGGCGGTTCTGGAAAACGCCGCCGGCGAACTGATCGTGATGAGCCGCTCGATGCAGCTGCATGTCGTGAACGAGCACGGCACGGCCCTGGCCAGCCACAAGCTGTTCTACGGCTCCAAGCTGTTGGTGCGGGACGGCGACCACGTCGCGCGGGGCGGCAAGCTGTTCGAATGGGACCCCTATACCCTGCCGATCATCGCGGAAAAGGGCGGCATCGCCCGCTTCGTCGACCTGCTCAGCGGGTTGTCGGTGCGCGACGACACCGATGACGCGACCGGGATGACCCAGAAGATCGTGACCGACTGGCGGTCGGCGCCGAAAGGCAGCGACCTCAAGCCCGAAGTCATCATCATGGGCGAGGATGGCGAGCCGGTCCGCAACGAACAGGGCAATCCGGTCAGCTACCAGATGTCCGTGGACGCGATCCTGTCCATCGAGGACGGGCAGGAAATCAGGCCCGGCGACGTGATCGCCCGGATTCCCCGCGAGGGTGCCCGCACCAAGGACATCACCGGCGGTCTGCCGCGGGTGGCGGAACTGTTCGAGGCGCGGCGCCCCAAGGACCACGCGATCATCGCCGAACTCGACGGCACGGTGAAGTTCGGCAAGGACTACAAGAACAAGCGCCGGGTGATCATCCAGCCGTCGGACGAGAACCTGGAGCCTGTCGAGTACATGGTGCCCAAGGGCAAGCACATCCCGGTGCAGGAAGGCGACTTCGTGCAGAGGGGTGAGTACATCATGGACGGCAACCCCGCGCCGCACGACATCCTGCGGATCATGGGGATCGAGGCGCTGGCCGACTACCTGATCGACGAGGTGCAGGACGTCTATCGCCTGCAGGGCGTCAAGATCAACGACAAGCATATCGAGGTGATCGTGCGGCAGATGCTGCAGAAGATCGAGATCCTCGACAGCGGCGACACCACGCTGCTGAAGGGCGAGAACGTGGATCGCGACGAGTTCGAGGAGGAGAACGCCAAGATCGAGGCCCGGGGCGGTCGCCCCGCCAGCGGCGAGCCGGTGCTGCTGGGCATCACCAAGGCGAGCCTGCAGACCCGCAGCTTCATCTCGGCGGCGTCGTTCCAGGAAACCACCCGCGTGCTGACCGAGGCTGCGGTCCAGGGCAAGCGCGACAAGCTGGTCGGGCTGAAGGAGAACGTCATCGTCGGTCGGCTGATCCCGGCCGGGACCGGCGGAGCGACGCACCGGATCAACCGGATTGCCGAGGACCGCGACAAGGAGGTCATCGAGATGCGCCGCGCCGAAGCCGAGGCCGCGGCTGCCCTGGCCGCCCCGGAACCGGCCGCCGACACGGGTGCCGCCGACGTCGATATCGACGAGGTCATCACCTCGCCCGAGGAGTGATCCCGCCCGAGGAGTGATCCCGTACAGTGAAGAAAGGCCCGGCGATCACGCCGGGCCTTTTCATTGCGCGCGTGGGTTCCGGCGGCTCCACCTGTTATCGCCCCCCCGCCGCAACCGAAGTCCCGGCGCAGGCAATGCGCCGCAGGGCCTTTCATTAGCGGTCCTCGACGCATACAGGCGACCTGATCCGGTCAGGTAGCAAGACGCGATGCGCACCCCTTTCATCTCCGTCAACCGGCGGGTCAGACCCCAGTCCGAGCCCAGGGCGCGCACCCAGGCGGGTGACAACCTGCGCGGTGCCGGCCTGATGGTTGCTTCGATGGCGGCCTTCATCGCCAACGACACGGCGATCAAGCACGTGACCCAGACGCTGCCACTGCCGCAGGCCATTCTGGTGCGGGGGGCGCTTGTTCTGATCCTGCTGTGGTTCATCGCGCAGCGCGACGGCGGCATCGTCTGGCGGCCCGAGTTGCGGCGCGACCGCAGGCTGCTGACCGTGCGGACGCTGGGCGAGGTTGCTTCGACCCTGCTGTACCTCACTGCGCTTCAGCACATGGCGCTGGGCAGTCTGTCGGCCATCATGCAGTCGCTGCCATTGCTGGTGATGCTGGCGGCCGCCGTCGCCTTTCGGGAACGGATTGGCTGGCGGCGTCTGTCAGCCGTGGCGGTGGGCGTCGCCGGGGTGCTGCTGATCCTGCGCCCCGGCACCGCCGCGTTCAACCTGTGGTCGGTTGTGGCGCTCGGTGCGGTTCTGATGATCGTCCTGCGGGACATCACCACCCGCAGCCTCGGGCCTGAAATCCGGTCCAGCACCGTTGCCTTCCACGCCGCCCTTGCGGTGACCGCAAGTGCGTTCGTCATGCCGTCCGATGTCCCGTGGCGCCTGCCCACGATCCCCGAAGTCGGCTGGCTCGGGCTGGCGGCGCTCTTTCTCTCCGGCGGATACCTGACCGCGGTGGCGACGATGCGGGTGGGCGAGGTCGCCTTCGTCTCGCCCTTCCGCTACACGTCGCTGATCTTTGCGGCTACGCTGGGTTATGTGTTCTTCGACGAGCGCCCCGACGGCTGGACGCTGATCGGGGCCACCCTCATCGTGCTCGCCGGGCTGTATTCGATCTGGCGGGAAACCCGCCTGAGAGGGGGCAGCTGATGCGGGTACAGATGCTGGGCCTGTGCCGGTTCTCCCATCTCGGCGCCCCGGCGTTCCAGCAGGAACACGCGACCCTGCAGGAGCGCCGCGCCTTTCTCTATGACCCCGCTCGCCTGGCGCGCCGCTGGTTCTGGTTCGAGAACGTGGCGCTGCCGGGGCTGCTGGCGCAGACCGATCCGGATTTCACGCTGGTGGTGATGACCGGACCGGACCTGCCCCAGCCCTATCTGGACGACCTGCGCGAACTGACCCGGCTGGTGCCGCAGCTCAGGCTGGAACTGGTGGGGCCGCGCGACACGCATCTGCAGGCATGCATGGCCGCGATCCGCCCGCATGTCGATCCGGCCGCCGATGTCGTGGGTCATTTCCGCCACGATGATGACGACGCGATCTCGACCGATTACATCGCGGCTGCCCGCGCCGATTTCCGGTTCGCCCGGCCGCTGTTCCGGCAGGCGGGCCGGGTGTCCGTCGACTATTGCCGTGGCTTCGTGCTCAGGGCCGACGGGACCGGCGTGCGGGCCCGCCCGCAGGTCATCCACAATGCCTCGGCCGCGCTGACGATCTATCTTCAGCCCGACGTGGATCGCTGCGCGATCCATTTCCCGCATTGGCAACTCGCCTTGAGCATGCCGGGACTGGTGCTGGCGGACCAGCCCCGGTTCGTCCGGGTTCTGCACCACGACAACGACTCGGGCGCGATCGGGGCGGGCTACCCCTGGATGCTTCCGCAGGACCAGGTGTCGGAGATGCTGGCAAACCGGTTCCGCCTGCATCTGCCCACGATCGACCAGGGGGTCCGCCGCTTCGGAGAGCCGCCGGCCGGGTAGGCTGCTCAGCCCCGCGCCGCCGCGGCGGCGGCGTTGACACCCTGGAGGAATCTCCGTATAGCGCCGACACCTGCCGGGAAACCGCGCGGGGCCCAGAACCTTTTTGGTCATGATCCGGGCCACACCTGCCCCGATCCTCTGGAATATCCGCCCGTCCCGCCCTGTCCGGGGTTGGATGGGTTTGGGCATTTTGCGATGGGCGCAGAATGTCGTCGAGAAGTGGCGCGCCTAGGCCCGGGTGCGAGTATTGACGAAAGCAAGGCGGGGAACCGAATGCCGACGATCCAGCAGCTGATCCGCAAGCCGCGGCAGCCCAAGGTGCAGCGATCCAAGTCGCAGCACCTGCAGGGAAATCCACAGAAGCGCGGCGTGTGCACGCGCGTCTACACCACCACACCGAAAAAGCCGAACTCAGCCATGCGGAAGGTCGCCAAGGTGCGGCTGACCAACGGGTTTGAGGTGATCAGCTACATTCCGGGCGAAAAGCACAACCTGCAGGAACACAGCGTCGTGCTGATCCGCGGCGGCCGGGTCAAGGACCTTCCGGGTGTGCGCTACCACATCCTGCGCGGTGTTCTGGATACCCAGGGCGTCAAAGATCGTCGTCAGCGTCGTTCGAAATACGGCGCCAAGCGTCCGAAGTGAGGGTTTGAGAGATGTCCCGTCGTCACGCCGCTGAAAAGCGCGAAGTCCTGCCCGACGCCAAGTACGGCGATCGCGTGCTTACGAAATTCATGAACAACCTGATGGTCGACGGCAAGAAGTCGATCGCCGAACGCATCGTCTACAACGCGCTCGAGCGCGTCGAGGGACGCCTTAAGCGCGAGCCGATCGAGGTCTTCCACGAGGCGCTCGACAACGTGAAGCCGTCGGTCGAGGTCCGCTCGCGCCGGGTTGGTGGTGCGACCTATCAGGTCCCGGTCGAAGTCCGTCCGGTCCGCCGCGAGGCGCTGGCCATCCGCTGGCTGATCGACGCCTCGAAGAAGCGCAACGAGCACACGATGGAAGAGCGGCTGGCCGGCGAGCTGGCCGACGCGGTGAACAACCGCGGCACCGCCGTGAAGAAGCGCGAAGACACCCACAAGATGGCCGACGCCAACAAGGCGTTCAGCCACTATCGCTGGTAAGGAGCCATCATGGCACGCGAATATCCGCTGCAGCGGTACCGCAATTTCGGCATCATGGCCCACATCGATGCCGGCAAGACCACCACGACCGAACGCATCCTGTTCTACACCGGCAAGTCCCACAAGATCGGCGAAGTCCATGACGGCGCCGCGACGATGGACTGGATGGAGCAGGAAGCCGAGCGCGGGATCACCATTACCTCGGCCGCCACGACCACCTACTGGCAGCGCCAGGAGGACCCGACCACCGAGGGCACGAGCGACACCAAGTATCGCTTCAACATCATCGACACCCCCGGCCACGTCGACTTTACCATCGAGGTGGAGCGGTCCCTGGCCGTGCTGGATGGCGCGATCGCGCTGCTGGACGCCAATGCCGGGGTTGAGCCGCAGACCGAGACGGTCTGGCGCCAGGCCGACCGCTACAAGGTGCCGCGGCTGGTGTTCGTCAACAAGATGGACAAGATCGGCGCCGACTTCTTCAAGTGCGTCCAGATGATCAAGGACCGGACCGGCGGCACGCCGTGCCCGATCGTCCTGCCGATCGGGGCCGAGGACAAGCTGGAAGGCATCATCGACCTGATCAAGATGGAAGAGTGGGTCTGGAAGGGTGAAGACCTCGGCGCAAGCTGGGTCCGTCAGCCGATCCGCGACGATCTGCAGGATCTGGCCGACGAATGGCGCGGCAAGATGATCGAACTGGCCGTCGAGATGGACGACGACGCGATGGAGCAGTACCTGGAGGGCAACGAGCCCGACGAGGCGACGCTGCGCAAGCTGCTCCGCCAGGGGACGCTGACCATGACCTTCTTCCCGGTGCTGGCCGGGTCGTCGTTCAAGAACAAGGGCGTGCAGCCCCTGCTGAACGCCGTCATCGACTACCTGCCGGCGCCGGTCGACGTGCCGACGCTGATGGGCTTCTCGCCCGACGACGAGGCGGAAGAGCGCAACATCGCCCGCGAGGCTTCCGACGAGGCGCCGTTCTCGGCGCTGGCGTTCAAGATCATGAACGACCCCTTCGTGGGCTCGCTGACCTTCACGCGCATCTACTCGGGCACCCTCAAGAAGGGTGACCAGATGCTGAACTCGACCAAGGGCAAGCGCGAGCGTGTCGGCCGGATGATGGTGATGCACGCCATCAACCGCGAGGAAATCGAGGGGGCTTTCGCCGGCGACATCATCGCGCTGGCCGGTCTGAAGGACACCACCACGGGCGACACGCTGTGCGATCCCGCCAAGCCGGTGGTGCTGGAAACCATGACCTTCCCCGAGCCGGTGATCGAGATCGCCGTCGAGCCGAAGTCCAAGGCCGACCAGGAAAAGATGGGCCTGGCCCTGCAGCGCCTGTCTGCCGAGGACCCGTCCTTCCGGGTCGAGACCGACCTGGAATCCGGGCAGACGATCATGAAGGGCATGGGCGAACTGCACCTCGACATCCTCGTTGATCGCATGAAGCGCGAGTTCAAGGTCGAGGCGAACATCGGTGCCCCGCAGGTGGCCTATCGCGAAACGATCAGCCAGCCGGCCGACATCGATTACACCCACAAGAAGCAGACCGGCGGCACCGGCCAGTTCGCGCGCGTCAAGCTGGAGATCCAGCCGACCGAGCCGGGCGAGGGCTACAGCTTCGAGAGCCGGATCGTCGGTGGCTCGGTGCCCAAGGAATACATCCCGGGCGTCGAGAAGGGAATCAAGTCGGTGATGGATTCCGGTCCGCTGGCCGGGTTCCCGGTGATCGACTTCAAGGTCGCGCTGGTCGACGGGGCGTTCCACGATGTCGACTCGTCGGTTCTGGCCTTCGAGATCGCTTCGCGGGCCGCCATGCGCGAGGGGCTGAAGAAGGCCGGCGCCAAGCTGCTCGAGCCGATCATGAAGGTCGAGGTCGTGACACCCGAGGAATACACGGGATCGATCATCGGCGACCTGACCAGCCGCCGCGGCATGGTTCGCGGTCAGGACACCCGCGGCAACGCCAACGTCATCGACGCGATGGTGCCGCTGGCGAACATGTTCGGCTACATCAACAACCTGCGGTCGATGTCGTCGGGTCGGGCGGTGTTCACGATGCAGTTCGACCATTACGAGGCCGTGCCGCAGAACATCTCGGACGAGATCCAGAAGAAATACGCCTGACGCGCGCGGCGGGGCTTGCCCCCGCCCGCCTCACCCCAGAGATTCAAGGAGCTTTGCAATGGCAAAGGCAAAATTCGAACGGACGAAACCGCACGTCAACATCGGGACGATCGGTCACGTCGACCACGGCAAGACGACCCTTACGGCGGCGATCACCAAGTATTTCGGCGAGTTCAAGGCCTATGACCAGATCGATGGCGCGCCCGAGGAGAAGGCCCGGGGGATCACCATCTCGACCGCGCATGTGGAATACGAGAGCCCGAACCGCCACTACGCTCATGTCGACTGCCCCGGCCACGCCGACTACGTCAAGAACATGATCACCGGCGCCGCGCAGATGGACGGGGCGATCCTGGTCGTGAACGCCGCCGACGGCCCGATGCCGCAAACGCGCGAGCACATCCTGCTGGGCCGCCAGGTCGGCATCCCCTACATGGTCGTCTACCTGAACAAGGTCGACCAGGTCGACGACGAGGAGCTGCTGGAGCTGGTCGAGATGGAGGTACGCGAGCTGCTGTCCTCCTACGACTACCCGGGCGACGACATCCCGATCATCAAGGGCTCGGCGCTGGCGGCGCTGGAAGGCCGTGACCCGGAGATCGGCGAGAACTCGATCCGTGCCCTGATCGAGGCGGTCGACGCCTACATCCCGACCCCGGAACGCGCGATCGACCAGCCGTTCCTGATGCCGATCGAGGACGTGTTCTCGATCTCCGGCCGCGGCACCGTGGTGACCGGCCGCGTGGAACGTGGCGCGGTCAATGTCGGCGACGAGCTGGAGATCGTCGGCATCCGCCCGACCAAGAAGACGACCTGCACCGGCGTCGAGATGTTCCGCAAGCTGCTGGACCGCGGCGAGGCGGGCGACAACATCGGGGCGCTGCTGCGCGGCGTGGACCGCGACGGGGTGGAGCGCGGCCAGGTGCTGTGCAAGCCGGGCTCGGTCAAGCCGCACACCAAGTTCGAGGCCGAGGCCTACATCCTGACCAAGGAGGAGGGCGGGCGGCACACGCCGTTCTTCGCCAACTACCGCCCGCAGTTCTACTTCCGCACCACGGACGTGACCGGGACGGTGAAGCTGCCCGAGGGCACCGAGATGGTGATGCCGGGCGACAACCTGAAGTTCGAGGTCGAGCTGATCGCCCCGATCGCGATGGAGGAGCGGTTGCGCTTCGCCATCCGCGAAGGCGGCCGCACCGTCGGCGCCGGCGTGGTCTCCAAGATCCTCGAGTGATCTGACCCTGCGGCGCTGCTGCACAAGAACCCGAAGGCCGCCCCACCGGGCGGCCTTATTCCGTGTTCATGATCTGCTGGAACGGTCGCGCATGGGGGTGATCTAGGCCTGCGGCCCGGATGTACCGCGGTACCGGCTATGCGAGCCTAGCAGCGAAGATAATGGGCCATTCACGAAGTGCCCGGACCCCGGACAAGCCGCGAACATCTCGTTGTGTGCAGACGCCTTGACTCGGCGGCTACCGCTCGCCATAAGCCCGCATCGCCGCCGGTTCAGTCCACTCGCGCAGAATCGGTTGCACCTGCGAAGGCCGCCCGCTATGGGGGCGGCCTTGCAGTTTTTCAGACAGGTCCGACGCTGGCCCCGCGTGGTGCGTGGTCAGCCTCTCGACTGAAATCCCCGTTACGAGGGATGCATCGATGCAAAGCCAGACCATCCGTATCCGGCTCAAGGCGTTCGATTACCGGGTGCTGGACGCCAGCACGCTGGAAATCGTGAACACCGCCAAGCGGACCGGCGCGACCATTCGCGGCCCGATCCCGCTGCCGAACAAGATCGAGAAGTTCACCGTCCTGCGCGGCCCCCATATCGACAAGAAGTCCCGCGACCAGTGGGAAATCCGCACCCACAAGCGGCTGCTGGACATCGTCGACCCGACGCCCCAGACCGTGGACGCCCTGATGAAGCTCGACCTCGCCGCCGGCGTGGATGTCGAGATCAAGGTCTGAGGGGAGCATCATGCTGCGAACTGGTCTGATTGCCAAGAAGCTGGGCATGACCCGGCTGTTTCTTGAAGACGGGCGCCAGGTGCCCGTGACCGTGCTGCACGTCGACAGCCTGCAGGTTGTCGCGCAGCGCACCGCCGAGCGTGACGGCTATGTCGCCGTCCAGCTGGGCGCAGGCGAGGCCAAGGCCAAGCGCGTGTCGGCGCCGATGCGCGGGCATTTCGCCAAGGCGAATGTTGCGCCCAAGCGCAAGATCGCCGAATTTCGCGTGGCCGCGGAAAACCTGATCAACGTCGGCGAAGAGATCACCGCCGACCATTACTTCGCCGGCCAGTATGTCGACATCGCCGGCACCTCGATCGGCAAGGGTTTCGCCGGTGCCATGAAGCGGCACAATTTCGGCGGTCTGCGGGCCAGCCACGGCGTGTCGATCAGCCACCGCTCGCACGGCTCCACCGGCCAGTGCCAGGACCCCGGAAAGGTGTTCAAGGGCAAGAAGATGGCCGGCCATCTGGGCGCGGTGCGGGTCACCACCCAGAACCTGCAGGTGGTGCGGACCGACAGCGACCGCGGCCTGATCATGGTCAAGGGCTCGGTGCCCGGTTCCAAGGGCGGCTGGGTCACGATCAAGGATGCGGTCAAGAAGCCGGTTCCTGAGAACGTGATCTACCCGGCCGGCCTGCGGTCGATGGCCGAGGAGGCCCGTCGCATCGCCGAGGAAGCCGCCGCCGCCGCCGCCGCCGAAGAGGAAGCCGCGCGTCAGGCTGCCGCCGAGGCCGAAGCCGCCGCCATTGCTGCCGCCGAAGCCGAAGCCGCCAGCGCGACGGGCGACGAGGGCGACGCCGCGCCGGAAGGAGACAAGGAATGAAACTCGACGTGACGTCTCTGTCCTCGGGCAGCGCCGGGGACATCGATCTGGCCGACGACATCTTCGGGCTGGAGCCGCGTGCGGACATCCTGCACCGGGTGGTGCGCTGGCAGCGCGCCAAGGCCCAGGCTGGCACCCATTCGACTTTGGGCCGGTCCGAGGTGTCGTATTCTACCAAGAAGATCTATCGCCAGAAGGGGACCGGCGGCGCACGCCACGGATCCCGCAAGGCGCCGATCTTCCGCAAGGGCGGAATCTACAAGGGCCCGGTTCCGCGCAGCCATGCGTTCGACCTGCCCAAGAAGGTTCGGGCGCTGGGGCTGAAGCACGCGCTGTCGGCCAAGGCCGCGAGCGGCGAGCTGGTGATCCTGGACAATCTGGATCTTGCCGAAGCCAAGACCTCGGCGGTGGCAAAGGCGATCAGCGAAAAGGGCTGGAAGCGGGTTCTGGTCATCGACGGCGCCAGCATCAACGAGAACTTTGCCCGCGCTGCCCGCAACCTGGACGGCGTCGATGTGCTGCCCTCGATGGGCGCCAACGTCTATGACATCCTGAAGCGTGACACGCTGGTGATCACGCGGGCCGGTGTCGAAGCCCTGGAGGCCCGACTGAAATGAGCGCGACGGACACCACGAAGCCCGAGCATTATGACGTGATCGTTCGCCCGATCATCACCGAGAAGGCCACGATGATCGGCGAGACCGCGAACGCGGTCGTGTTCGAGGTCGCCAAGTCGGCCAGCAAGCCGCAGATCAAGGATGCCGTCGAGGCGCTGTTCGGCGTCAAGGTCAAGGCCGTGAACACCGCGATCACCAAGGGCAAGACCAAGCGGTTCCGCGGTCGCCCGGGCGTGCGCAGCGATGTCAAGAAGGCCTACGTGGCGCTTGAGGCAGGCAGCACGATCGACGTGAACACCGGTCTCTGACCGTCGGATGATAGAGCGCTGTCCCCGGAGGTGACCGGGGACCGCGCGTCGAACTGAAACGGACCTTTGGTCCAAGGCAACGGAAGACAGAAAGCATGGCACTCAAGTCGTACAAACCGACGACGCCTGGCCAGCGCGGGCTGGTTCTGATCGACCGTTCGGAGCTTTGGAAAGGCCGCCCCGTCAAGACCCTGACCGAGGGACTGACCAAGACGGGCGGCCGGAACAATACCGGACGCGTCACGATGTGGCACAAGGGCGGCGGAGCCAAGCGGCTCTATCGCATCGTCGATTTCAAGCGTCGCAAGTTCGACATGGCGGCGACGGTCGAGCGGATCGAATACGATCCCAACCGCACCGCCTTCATCGCGCTGGTGCGCTATGAGGATGGCGAGCAGGCCTACATTCTTGCGCCCCAGCGTCTGGCGGTCGGCGACAAGGTGGTCTCGTCCGCACGGGCCGACATCAAGCCGGGGAATGCGATGCCGTTCAGCGGCATGCCGATCGGCACGATCGTCCACAATGTCGAGCTGAAGCCCGGCAAGGGCGGGCAGATCGCGCGGTCGGCCGGCACCTATGCCCAGTTCGTGGGCCGGGACGGCGGCTATGCCCAGATCCGGCTGAGCTCGGGCGAACTGCGCCTGGTGCGCCAGGAATGCATGGCGAGCATCGGGGCCGTTTCGAACGCCGATCATTCGAACCAGAATCTGGGCAAGGCGGGCCGCAAGCGGCACATGGGCGTGCGTCCGACGGTGCGCGGCGTTGCCATGAACCCGATCGACCACCCGCATGGTGGTGGTGAGGGCCGGACATCGGGCGGTCGTCACCCGGTGACGCCGTGGGGCAAGCCGACCAAGGGCAAGAAGACGCGCAGCAACAAATCGACCGACAAGTACATCCTGCGGTCGCGTCACGCCAAGAAGAAGGGGCGCTAATCCATGGCACGTTCTATCTGGAAGGGCCCTTTCGTCGACGCCTACGTCCTGAAGAAGGCCGAAAAGGCGCGCGAATCCGGTCGCTCGGACGTCATCAAGATCTGGTCGCGCCGCTCGACCATCCTGCCGCAGTTCGTCGGCCTGACCTTTGGCGTCTACAACGGCCACAAGCACATCCCGGTCAACGTGTCCGAGGACATGATCGGGCAGAAGTTCGGTGAGTATTCGCCGACCCGGACTTATTACGGTCATGCGGCCGACAAGAAAGCGAAGAGGAAGTAATCCCCATGGGTAAGGAACAAAATCCGCGCCGCGTGGCGGAGAACGAGGCGATGGCGAAGACCAAGATGCTTCGCACCTCGCCGCAGAAGCTGAACCTTGTGGCAGCGCTGATCCGCGGCAAGAAGGTGGACAAGGCGCTGGCCGACCTGACATTCTCCAAGCGCCGCATCGCTGGCGACGTGAAGAAGTGCCTGCAGTCGGCAATCGCCAATGCCGAGAACAACCACAACCTGGACGTCGACAACCTGGTGGTTGCCGAGGCCTGGGTGGGCAAGAACCTGGTGATGAAGCGCGGACGCCCACGGGCCCGTGGCCGGTACGGCAAGATCATGAAGCCGTTCTCGGAGATCACCATCAAGGTGCGTGAGGTCGATCTGGCCGCTGCCGAAGCCGCGAAGAAGGCGGCCCGGGACCAGAAGCGCACCGCGTCCAACCGGCAGGCCGAGGCCACCGCCACCCCCGAAGCCGCCGTCGAGGAGCACGCGTAATGGGACAGAAGGTCAACCCCATCGGGATGCGGCTGCAGGTCAACCGGACCTGGGACAGCCGCTGGTTCGCCGACAGCAAGGAATATGGCAACCTGCTGCTCGAGGATCTGAAGATCCGCGAGTTCATCCACGACGAGGCGAAGCAGGCCGGCGTCAGCCGCGTGATCATCGAGCGCCCGCACAAGAAGTGCCGGGTCACGATCCATGCGGCCCGTCCCGGCGTGATCATCGGCAAGAAGGGCGCGGATATCGAGACGCTGCGCAAGAAGCTGGCGAACTTCACGGACTCGGAGCTGCACCTGAACATCGTCGAGGTCCGCAAGCCGGAGCTGGACGCCCAGCTTGTGGCCGAGTCCATCGCCCAGCAGCTGGAACGCCGGGTGTCGTTCCGCCGTGCCATGAAGCGGTCGGTGCAGAACGCCATGCGCATGGGTGCCCTGGGCATCCGCGTGAACGTGGCCGGTCGCCTGGGCGGCGCCGAGATCGCGCGGACCGAATGGTACCGCGAAGGCCGGGTGCCGCTGCACACGCTGCGCGCCGATATCGACTATGCCCTTTCCGAGGCCACCACCCCGTACGGAATCATCGGGGTCAAGGTCTGGATCTTCAAGGGCGAGATCATGGAACACGATCCGCAGGCTCACGAGCGCCGCGCGTCCCAGGCGCAGGAAGGCCCGGCCTCGCGCGGTGGACCGCGCCGCGATCGTGACGCGCGGTAAGGAGACAGGGACATGCTGCAACCGAAACGCACCAAGTACCGCAAACAGCACAAGGGCCGCATCCACGGCGAGGCCAAGGGCGGGTTCAACCTGAACTTCGGCTCGTTCGCGCTGAAGGCCACCGAGCCGGAACGCGTGACCGCGCGCCAGATCGAGGCCGCCCGGCGGGCGATCACCCGCCACATGAAGCGCCAGGGCCGGGTGTGGATCCGGATCTTCCCGGATGTTCCGGTCTCGTCCAAGCCGACCGAAGTGCGGATGGGCAAGGGCAAGGGCTCGGTCGACTTCTGGGCCGCCCGCGTCCATCCCGGCCGGATCATGTTCGAGATCGACGGCGTCAGCGACCAGATCGCCCGCGAGGCGCTGCGGCTGGGCGCGATGAAGCTGCCGATCCAGAGCCGGATCGTTCATCGCGAAGACTGGTAAGATACCGGGGCGACGTCCCCGCAGTCGAAGCCCCGCCCGAGACGGCGGGGCTTTTTCGTTGTAGAGTGCGGGCATGAGCGACAGCGACCCGCCGAAGCTGCTTGCAGGTGGAAACCCGCAGATCCCCAAGGGTGATGGGAACGGGCCGGTGCAGGCATGGATTGCGGCTGCGCCCGGCTGGAAGGGCGAAGTTGCCGCCAGGATCGACGGGCTGGTGACCGAAGCCGTGCCCGGCGTCCGCAAGGCGGTGAAGTGGAATTCCCCCTTCTATGGCGCGGGCGAGGACGGCTGGTTCCTCAGCTTCCACGCCATGACCCGCTATCTGAAGCTCGCGTTCTTTCGCGGCGCCAGTCTCGACCCGCCGCCACCGGTCGGCTCGAAGCATCCGAAGGTTCGCTACCTTCACGTCGGGCCCGACGATCTCGACGAGGCGCGGCTTGTGGACTGGGTGAAACAGGCAAGCCGGCTGCCGGGCGAGAAGATGTAGCCTGCGCTGGTCTTTGTGCTTGCCAGGGCGCCGATCGGCCTGTATGCGCAGGCCTTCATCTCGAAACTCCACCGGGAATCAGGGTGGCCCTGGCGACAGGGGCTCTCCGGTGATGTTGAAAAGGAACACGCGCATGACCGCGCAGGAACTGAATGACAAGACGCCCGAGCAGCTGCGTGAGCAGTTGCTGGCGCTCAAGAAGGAAGCGTTCAACCTGCGCTTCCAGCAGGCGACCGGCCAGCTTGAATCGACCGCGCGCATGCGGGCCGTCCGCCGCGACGTGGCCCGCGTCAAGACAATCATGAACCAGAAAGCCGCGCAAGCGGCCGCGTCGAACTGAGGAGCCGTAGCCCATGCCCAGACGCATCCTGCAAGGCAAGGTGACCAGCGACAAGAACGAGCAGACCGTCACGGTCCTGGTCGAGCGCCGGTTCAAGCACCCGCTGCTGCACAAGACCGTCCGTTCGTCCAAGAAGTACCGGGCGCACGACGCGACCAACCAGTTCAAGGTCGGCGACACCGTCCGCATCGTGGAATGTGCGCCGATTTCAAAGACGAAACGCTGGACCGTCCTGACGGACGAGGCCCAGGCCGCGCAGGCCTGATCCGCTCCAGTCTGATCGAAACCCTGGGGCCGGTCCTGCAAACGGTCCCCAAAGGTCGGGAGTTACCAAATGATCCAGATGCAGACCAACCTGGATGTCGCTGACAATTCCGGCGCACGCCGGGTGCAGTGCATCAAGGTTCTGGGCGGATCGCACCGGCGCTATGCGTCGGTGGGCGACATCATCGTCGTCTCCGTCAAGGAAGCCATTCCGCGCGGCCGCGTGAAGAAGGGTGACGTCCGCAAGGCCGTCGTCGTGCGCACCGCCAAGGAAGTCACGCGCGAGGACGGCACGTCGATCCGTTTCGATCGCAACGCCGCCGTCATCCTGAACAACCAGGGCGAACCCGTCGGAACCCGTATCTTCGGGCCGGTCGTTCGCGAACTGCGCGCCAAGAACTTCATGAAGATCATCTCGCTTGCCCCGGAGGTGCTGTGATGGCCGCCAGGCTCAAGAAGGGTGACCGCGTCGTCGTTCTGACCGGCAAGGACAAGGGCCAGACCGGCGAGATCACGCAGGTCATGCCCAAGGACAACAAGGCGATCGTCGATGGCGTGAACATCGCGCTGCGTCACACCCGCCAGTCGCAGACCAGCCAGGGCGGCCGCATTCCGAAGGCGATGCCGATCGACCTGTCGAACCTGGCGCTGATGGACAAGAACGGCAAACCCACCCGGGTCGGCTTCCGCATGGAAGGCGATCAGAAGGTGCGCTTCGCCAAGACCACGGGAGACGTGATCTGATGCTGGACGACGCGAACTACACCCCGCGGCTCAAGTCGGTCTATCGCGACCAGATCCGCCCCGCGCTCAAGGAAGAGTTCGGCTACAAGAACGACATGCAGATCCCTCGCCTGGACAAGATCGTCCTGAACATGGGCGTGGGCGAGGCGGTCAAGGACACCAAGAAGGTCAGGCAGGCCGCCGAGGAGCTGTCGCTGATCGCCGGTCAGAAGGCCGTCATCACGCACGCCAAGAAGTCGATCGCCGGCTTCCGTGTGCGCGAGGAAATGCCGCTGGGCTGCAAGGTCACGCTGCGCGGCGCCCGGATGTACGAGTTCCTGGATCGCCTGATCACCATCGCGCTGCCCCGCGTCCGCGACTTTCGCGGCGTCAAGGGCACGTCATTCGATGGCCGCGGCAACTTTGCCATGGGGCTGAAGGAACATATCGTGTTCCCGGAAATCAACTTCGACAAGGTCGACGAAGTTCTGGGAATGGACATCATCATCGCGACCACGGCCAAGACCGATGCCGAGGCAAAGGCGCTGTTGAAGCATCTCAACATGCCCTTCAACAGCTGATCGCGCGAGGAAACTGATATGGCAAAGAAATCCATGGTCGAGCGTCAGAAGAAGCGCGAGCGGCTGGTGAAGAAATACGCCAGCCAGCGCGCCGCTCTGAACGAGGTGATCAACGATCAGGACCGCCCGATGGAAGAGCGGTTCAAGGCAACGCTGAAGCTGGCCGAGCTGCCGCGCAATTCGTCGCCCACGCGGCTGAACAACCGGTGCGAACTGACCGGTCGTCCGCGCGCGTATTACCGTAAACTGCGTCTCAGCCGGATCATGCTGCGCGAGCTCGGCTCGCAGGGGCAGATCCCCGGCATGGTCAAATCGAGCTGGTAAGGGGGCAATCGATGTCGATGAACGATCCGCTCGGCGATATGCTGACCCGCATCCGGAATGCCCAGATGCGCGGCAAGTCGACCGTACGCAGCCCCTCGAGCAAGCTGCGGGCCTGGGTTCTGGATGTGCTGAAGGCCGAGGGCTATATCCGCGGCTATGAGCAGGTGACGACCGAAGCCGGTCACGCCGAACTGGAAATCAGCCTGAAATACTTCGAAGGCACCCCGGTGATCCGCGAGCTTGCCCGCGTGTCGAAGCCCGGGCGCCGCGTCTATGCCGGCGCCAGGGAACTGCCACAGGTCCGCAACGGCCTGGGTGTCTCCATCGTGTCGACGCCCCGGGGCGTCATGTCTGATGCAGCGGCTCGCAGCGCCAATATCGGCGGCGAAGTCCTCTGCACCGTGTTCTAAGGAGGGCAGGATGTCTCGGATTGGTAAGAAGCCGGTCGATCTGCCCAAGGGTGTCACGGCCGACATCAAGGGGCAGACGATCGAGGTGAAGGGTCCCAAGGGCACCCGGTCGTTCACCGCGACCGACGACGTGACTCTGACGGCCGAAGATGGCGCCGTGACGGTGACCCCGCGCGGCACGTCCAAGCGGGCGCGTCAGCAGTGGGGCATGACCCGCTCGATGGTCGAGAACCTGGCCGTGGGCGTGAGCGAAGGCTTCAAGAAGGAGCTGGAGATTCAGGGCGTCGGCTATCGTGCCCAGATGCAGGGCAAGACGCTCAAGCTGGCGCTCGGTTACAGCCACGACGTGAACTTCGAAACGCCCGAGGGCGTGACGATCACGGCACCCCGGCAGACCGAGATCGTTGTCGAGGGGATCGACCAGCAACTGGTCGGCCAAGTCGCCGCCGATATCCGCGAGTGGCGCCGCCCCGAGCCCTACAAGGGCAAGGGCATCCGCTACAAGGGCGAGCAGGTCTTCCGCAAGGAAGGCAAGAAGAAGTGAGGATTCGCAAATGGCACTGAACAAACTAGAGCTGTTCCAGAAGCGCCGTCTGCGCGTCCGGAACAAGCTGCGGGCAATGTCGAACGGCCGTCCCCGGCTGTCCGTCCACCGGTCGTCCAAGAACATCAGCGCCCAGCTGATCGACGACGCGAACGGCGTCACGCTGGCCTCGGCCAGCACGCTGGAAAAGGATCTGGGCCTGGCCGGCAAGAACAATGTCGAGACGGCGGCGCGGATCGGGGCGACGATCGCCGAACGGGCGCGCGCCAAGGGGATCGACGAGGTCGTGTTCGACCGCGGCGGGTTCCTGTTCCACGGCAAGATCAAGGCGCTTGCCGATGCCGCCCGCGAAGGTGGCCTGAAGTTCTGACAAGGTGGGTGGCGTCCGCGCCACCCCGATGATCCGGGGGTCCCGGCGGTCGCCGTTGCCCACCAAGGATCGATGATGACGGCGCAGGCTGCGCCACCACGAAAGGGAATGCCGCATGGCAGAACGTGACAACCGCCGGGGCCGCCGCGACGACCGCGACGAGAACCCGGAATTCGCCGATCGCCTCGTGGCGATCAACCGCGTGTCCAAGACCGTCAAGGGCGGCAAGCGCTTCGGCTTTGCCGCACTTGTCGTGGTCGGCGACCAGCGCGGCCGCGTCGGTTTCGGCAAGGGCAAGGCCAAGGAAGTGCCCGAGGCGATCCGCAAGGCAACCGAGCAGGCCAAGCGCGGTCTGGTCCGCGTCCCGCTGCGCGATGGCCGCACGCTGCACCACGACATCGAGGGGCGCCACGGTGCCGGTCGCGTCGTGATGCGCACCGCCGTCCCGGGAACCGGCATCATCGCCGGCGGTCCGATGCGCGCCGTGTTCGAGATGCTGGGCGTCCAGGACGTGGTGGCGAAGTCGCTGGGGTCGCAGAACCCCTACAACATGATCCGCGCCACCATCGACGGGCTGAAGGCCGAGGCCAGCCCGCGCAATGTCGCGCAGCGCCGTGGCAAGAAGGTCGCCGAGATCCTGCCGTCGCAGGACCGCGCCCCGGAATCGCAGCAGGGAACGGACGCGACCGTCACCTCGGCTGCCCTGCAGGAGGCCTGATCCATGGCAACCATCGTCGTCAAGCAGATCGGCTCGCCGATCCGTCGGCCCAAGGAACAGCGGGCCACGCTGAAGGGCCTGGGGCTGAATAAGATGAACCGGACCCGGGAACTGGAGGATACCCCTGCCGTTCGCGGCATGGTCAACGCCATCCCCCATCTGGCCCGGATCGTCGAAGAACGCAGCTGAGCCACGGCTCGGCATCTTGGCAAGGGCGCTCCGATCCCGCGATCGGGGCGCCCTTGTCACAGCAGGGATCCTTCTGTGACTCGGACCATGCGACGGCCTTGCCGTTGGGGCAGGCCTGTTCTATAGCCCCCACTTGGCCCGCCGGGCCTTCACTCGACAATATGCCGTGTCCGTCCCGCTACGCTTCCGGGGATGCGTCCGGCTTGCAGGAGAAGCGACATGAGACTGAACGAACTTCACGACAACGAAGGCGCCACGCGCAAGAAGAAGCGCGTTGCACGGGGCCCTGGCTCGGGCAAGGGCAAGACCGCCGGCCGCGGGATCAAGGGCCAGACCTCACGCTCGGGCGTTGCGTTGAACGGCTATGAAGGCGGCCAGATGCCGCTGTACCGCCGCCTGCCCAAGCGCGGCTTCACCAAACCGAACCGGCTGAAGTTCGCAGTCGTCAACCTCGGACAGCTGCAGGCGATGGTCGACGCTGGCAAGCTGGACGCCGGCACCGCGCTGACCGAAGATCTGCTGATTTTGGCGGGCGCCACCAAGCGCAAGCATGACGGGATCCGCCTGCTGGGCAAGGGCGAGCTCACCGCGGCGCTGAACCTGACGGTCGCCGGGGCATCCAAGTCGGCGATCGAGGCGGTCGAGAAGGCCGGTGGCAGCGTCAGCCTGACCCGTCCGGTGCGCGAGACCGCCGACGCCACCGCCGAATGAGCTGTTGAAGGTGTCCCGGGACGCCAATAGATAGCTAGGACGATGCAAGCGCCGCCGACCGGGTGACGGGCCGGCGGCCTTCACATGACCGCCGGCACGCGCTGCCGGACCGCACATGAGGACAGCATGGCGTCAGCCGCAGAACAGATGGCCGCGAATCTCAGCTGGGGTCAGCTGGGCAAGGCTACCGAACTCCGCCAGCGGATCTGGTTCACCATCGGCCTGCTGATCATCTATCGGCTGGGGACCTACATCCCCGTGCCAGGGATCGACGGCGGCGCGCTGCGCAGCTTCATGGAGCAGGCGCAATCCGGCATCGGCGGAATCCTGTCGATGTTCACCGGCGGCGCGCTGGGGCGCATGGGCGTCTTTGCGCTTGGCATCATGCCCTATATCTCGGCCTCGATCATCGTTCAGCTGCTCGCCAGCATGGTCCCGGCACTGGAGCAGCTGAAGAAAGAGGGCGAGCAGGGCCGCAAGAAGATCAACCAGTACACGCGTTATGCGACCGTGGCCCTGGCCTTCTTCCAGGCGTACGGGCTCGCCGTCAGCCTCGAGGCTGGCGACCTAGCCCATGATCCGGGGCTGTTCTTCCGCATGGGGGTCGTGATCACCCTTGTCGGGGGCACGATGTTCCTGATGTGGCTGGGCGAACAGATCACCGCGCGCGGGATCGGCAACGGCATCAGCCTGATCATCTATGTCGGCATCCTGGCGGAAATTCCGGGCCAGCTGGCCCAGTTCTTTGCACAGGGGCGGTCCGGCGCGATCTCCACCCCCGTGGTGCTCAGCATCATCGTCCTGATCATCGCGGTCATGGCGTTCGTCGTGTTCATGGAACGGGCGCTGCGCAAGATCCGCATCCAGTACCCGCGCCGCCAGGTCGGGATGAAGGTGTATGACGGCCAGTCGTCGCATCTGCCGATCAAGGTCAATCCGGCGGGCGTGATCCCTGCGATCTTCGCCAGTTCGCTGCTGCTGCTGCCGGTCACGATCTCGACCTTCTCGGGGAACGAGACGGGTCCGATCATGTCCACGGTGCTGGCCTATTTCGGTCCGGGCCAGCCGCTGTACCTGCTGTTCTTTGCGGGGATGATCATCTTCTTCACGTATTTCTATACGCAGAACGTCGCCTTCAAGTCCGACGACGTGGCCGACAACCTGAAGAACCAGGGCGGCTTCATCCCGGGAATCCGGCCCGGCAAGCGGACCGAGGAATACCTGGACTATGTCGTGAACCGGATCCTCGTGATCGGATCGATCTATCTGGCCGCCGTCTGCCTGCTGCCCGAGGTGATCCGCGACCAGTTCTCGGTTCCGTTCTATTTCGGGGGAACGTCGCTGCTGATCATCGTGTCGGTGACCATGGACACGATCAACCAGCTGCAAAGCCACTTGCTGGCGCATCAATATGAAGGTTTGATCGAGAAATCGCAGCTGCGTGGTCGGCGCAAGCCGGGTCAGCGCAAGATCCGCAAGGCACCGGCGCGGCGCTGACAAACACTCGATCGTCAGAGGGGGGACATGACGATGACGACCAATATCATCCTGCTGGGGCCGCCGGGCGCCGGAAAAGGCACCCAGGCCCGCCGGCTGGTCGAGGAGCGCGGTCTGGTCCAGCTGTCGACCGGCGACATGCTGCGCGAGGCCCGCAGTTCCAACAGCGAGATGGGCAAGGTCGTCGCCGACGTCATGGACAAGGGCCAGCTGGTCACGGACGAGATCGTCATTGGACTGATCCGTGAAAAGCTGGAAACCACCGAGGCACCCGGCTTCATCTTCGACGGGTTTCCCCGCACCCTCGCGCAGGCCGATGCGCTGGGGGACCTGCTCACCGGGATGGGTCAGCAGATCGACGTGGTGATCGAGATGCAGGTCGATGACGCGGCCTTGGTCGACCGGATCAGCGGCCGCTTCACCTGCGGCAACTGCGGCGAAGTCTATCACGACACGACCCGGCCGACGGAAAAGCCGGGGGTTTGCGACGTGTGCGGCTCGACGGACCTCAAGCGGCGTGCCGACGACAATGCCGAAAGCCTCAAGACCCGCCTGCTGGAATACTACAAGAAGACCTCGCCCCTGATCGGCTACTACTATGCGCAGGGGCGGCTGCAATCGCTCAACGGGCTGGCCGACATCGAGGAGGTGGCCGGCAGGATGGGGCAGATCGTGGACGCCGCCGTGTCCGCTTGACAGCACTTTGGCTGTCCTCTAACCCACACTCTCTCGCTTGAGAATCGGCCATCATGGTTGATCGAATCGGGCCCGAAGGTAAGCCTTCGGGTCTTTGGTTGTGAAAAAAGGTTCCGGTGCTACGGAACCGCAACGATAAGGATACACGCGTGGCTCGTATTGCTGGCGTCAACATTCCGACGGGGAAACGCGTCCCCATCGCACTGACCTACATCCATGGCATCGGCCGGATGTACGCAGACCAGATCTGCGAAACCGTGGGGATCGACGCGTCGCGCCGGGTCAACGAACTGTCCGACGCGGAAGTTCTGGCCATCCGCGAATATATCGACGCCAACCTCACCGTCGAGGGTGACCTGCGCCGCGAGGCGCAGATGAACATCAAGCGGCTGATGGACCTCGGCTCGTATCGCGGTCTGCGCCACCGTCGCGGCCTGCCAGTGCGCGGCCAGCGCACCCACACCAACGCCCGCACCCGCAAGGGCCCGGCCAAGCCGATCGCCGGCAAGAAGAAGTAAGGGGCAGGACCATGGCACGCGACAAGACGCGCATGAAGCGCAAGGAACGCAAGAACATCGCCACCGGGGTGGCGCATGTGAACAGCAGCTTCAACAACACCAAGATCCTGATCTCGGACGTGCAGGGCAACGCCATCGCCTGGTCGTCGGCCGGGGCCATGGGGTTCAAGGGGTCGCGGAAATCGACGCCCTATGCCGCGCAGATGGCGGCCGAGGACGCCGGCAAGAAGGCCCAGGAACACGGCGTCCGCACCCTCGAGGTCGAGGTTCAGGGTCCTGGCTCCGGACGGGAATCGGCGCTGCGGGCGCTGGCTGCGGCGGGTTTCAACATCACCGCCATTCGCGACGTGACGCCGATCGCCCATAACGGCGTTCGCCCGCCCAAGCGCCGCCGCGTCTGACCCTGCTTCTGATATTCACCGGCCCGACCGTGCATCGGTACGGGCCGGATATTCGCATTTTACCTCGGGCGTTTCCGGCGGCTGGACATGAGCCGGAGACAGGAATGGAGGAAATCGCATGATCCACAAGAACTGGGCCGAACTGATCAAGCCGATGCAGCTTGACGTCCGTGCGGGCGCCGACGCGGCACGCGTCGCGACCCTGATCGCGGAGCCGCTGGAACGGGGTTTCGGCCTGACGCTGGGCAACGCGCTGCGGCGGGTCCTGATGTCGTCGCTGCAGGGTGCCGCGATCGTCAGCGTGCAGATGGACAACGTGCTGCACGAGTTCTCGTCGGTGGCCGGTGTCCGCGAGGACGTGACCGACATCGTCCTGAACCTCAAGGGCGTGACGCTGAAGATGGACGTGGACGGCCCCAAGCGGCTGACCCTTTCGGCCAAGGGCCCGGGCGAGGTCAAGGCGGGGCAGATCCAGGAAACCGCGGGCATCACCATCCTGAACCGCGATCACGTCATCTGCCACCTGGACGAGGGGGCAGAGCTGCACATGGAACTGACTGTCGCCAACGGCAAGGGCTATGTCGCGGCGGACAAGAACCGCCCCGAGGATGCGCCCATCGGGCTGATCCCGATCGACGCGATCTTCTCGCCGGTCAAGAGGGTCAGCTATGAAGTCACGCCGACCCGCGAGGGCCAGGTGCTGGACTATGACAAGCTGCTGATGAGGATCGAGACTGATGGCAGCCTGACACCCGATGACGCCGTGGCCTATGCCGCGCGCATCCTGCAGGATCAACTGTCGGTGTTCGTGAACTTCGACGAGCCGGAATCGGCCTCGCGCGGCGACAGCGACGACGGACTGGAGTTCGACCCGCGGCTGCTGAAGAAGGTCGACGAGCTGGAGCTGTCGGTGCGGTCGGCGAACTGCCTGAAGAACGACAACATCGTCTATATCGGCGATCTGATCCAGAAGACCGAGGCCGAGATGCTGCGGACCCCGAACTTCGGCCGCAAGTCCCTGAACGAGATCAAGGAAGTGCTGTCGGGCATGGGCCTGCACCTGGGCATGGACGTGGTGGACTGGCCCCCCGAGAACATCGAGGATCTGGCCAAGCGCTTCGACGACCAGTTCTGAGATCCCGGTGCGTGTCGTGCACGCGCCGGAAAGACCGGGCTTTAGCCCCAAGGAGAGCGGACCGCACGCACGGGACGCCGGACAAAGCAAAACACGGTATAGGAGATCATCATGCGTCACGCCCGCGGCTATCGCCGCCTGAACCGCACCCACGAACACCGCAAGGCGCTGTTTGCCAACATGGCCGGCAGCCTGATTGAGCACGAGCAGATCAAGACCACGCTGCCCAAGGCCAAGGAACTGCGCCCGATCATCGAGAAGCTGATCACCCTGGCAAAGCGCGGCGACCTGCATGCGCGCCGTCAGGCCGCCGCGCAGCTGAAGCAGGACGCGTATGTCGCCAAGCTGTTCGACGAGCTGGGTGCCCGCTACAAGGACCGGCAGGGCGGATATGTGCGCGTCCTGCGGGCCGGGTTCCGCTATGGTGACATGGCCCCCATGGCCATCATTGAATTCGTTGACCGGGACGTGTCGGCCAAGGGCGCGGCGGATCGTGCCCGGGTCGAAGCGGAGTTCGACATGGAAGATGCGACCGCCTGAGGCGGTGACGTCGCGTCGCAGATTTCAGCCCCCTGTCCTTCGGACAGGGGGCGTTTCGATGCGGCAGGATGAATGTGGTGGGGCGACGGATCGGTCGGGCGTCAGCCCCGGGCGCGCTTCGTCAGCCACGACGGGAGACAGACCACGGCGCTCGCAGGTCTTTGATTCAAATGCGTTGCAAGTCGATCGGCGACCTGATCGGCCTCGCTCGGCGACAGGATTCCGGCTTGCTTCATGGCGTTAAGGGCAGATTCCGCATGTGCCGGCAGCTTGCCCCGAGACCGTCCCGTCTGGATTATGTCACCCACTGAGCACACCCAACTGAACCACGCGCCTTCCCCAAGCGATAATCAGATTGACGGCCACGAAAGCAATTTGTCTAAAAGGTCATGTCTGCTCGTGCTGAAATCAACGCGGCTCTGACCCGCTTCAACAAGATCGCGCCGGCGGGGTACTACGCGGCGTTGCACATCCGCTTTGCGGCGCCCGTGATGCAGTTCCAGACATACCCGGCCGCGTGGACGCAGCGTTACGCGCAGAATGGCTACGCCTTGCGCGATCCGACGATCGCCTGGGGCTTTTCGACGACGGGATCATGCCGGTGGTCGGCACTGCCGGTTCCGGACCCGTTCGGGATCATCAAGGACGCGGCGGCACACGGGCTGCCCTTCGGCATGACGGTTTCGTGGGGTCCGATCACCTCACGCTCAATTTGCAGTTTCGCGCACAACAAGCGCGAGTTCACGGATGACGAGGTCGAAACGATCTTGGTCACGGTACGACGGCTTCATGACATCACAGAGCCGCCGGAGAGCCTGACAAAGGCTCAGCAAGAGGCCCTCCGGTGCATCGCGGAGGGCGACCGTCATGCAGCAGCGGCTGCCAAGTTGGGAATCACCGAAAGTGCCTTCAAGGCTCGTCTCATCGCGGCCCGCGAGCGTTTGATGGCCCGCACGACAGCGGAGGCGCTTCAACGTGCCAAAGAGTACCGCCTGCTTTAAGGACGGCGCCCGATTTCGCCGCGTCACTCCGGAGGGTTGTTTCATAACCCCAGGAGTAGTTCCATGCAGACCACCACGCTTTCCTTCAGCAATCTCCACGTCCACGGCGAACTGTTTGCCAACCTGTTCCGCGCTCGGCGTGAAAGCTTCATTGTCCAGAAGAACTGGGACCTTCCGCAGGCGGACGGAATGGAATTCGACCAGTACGACACGCCGCAAAGCCGCTGGATCGCGGTTCACGACGCCGGACAGGTGCTGGGCGGGTTCCGCCTGACCCCCACCACCGCCCGGTGCGGCATGTATTCCTACATGATCCGGGATGCCCAGAACGGCATGCTGGGCGGATCGATACCCCAGGACCTTCTGTACGAGACCGCGCCCGTCGACCCGCAGGTCTGGGAATGCACGCGCGTGTTCGTCACCCATTCGACACCCCAGGCGATCCGCCGCAAGGTCCATTTCAGCATGGTCGATGCGATGACCGGGGCGGCCCGCGAACTGGGCGCGACCCGTCTGATCGCCCTCACTGGCGCCACGTGGCCGCGCTGGTACGCCCGCTGCGGCCTCGAGGCCGAGGCGATCGGTCCGGTGAAGTGGATTGACGACGGGGATTTCCAGTGCGTCTCGATCAACCTGACCGGCAAGATGCACTAAGTGGATGAGTAGGGGGATAGCAAGAACATGACGGGCGGCCTAGTGTCTGCCCGTCATGACCGATCTCTTCGACAGCCTTCCTGAAGCGCCGCCCCCGACCGCCCCTCAGGCGCACAGGCCATTGGCCGATCGCATCCGGCCAACCGCGCTGTCAGAGGTCATAGGTCAGGAGCATGTTCTGGGCCCGACCGGCCCGCTGGGTGCCATGCTGGCCGCCGGGAGCCTGGGTTCGCTGATCCTGTGGGGTCCGCCGGGGGTCGGCAAGACGACGATCGCGCGGCTGCTGGCCCATGAGGGCGGGCGCAGCTTCGTTCAGATCTCCGCCATCTTTTCGGGCGTGCCCGAACTGCGCAAGGTGTTCGACGCGGCTGCGCTGCGGCGCCGGCAGGGGCAGGGCACCCTGCTGTTCGTCGACGAGATCCACCGGTTCAACCGGGCGCAGCAGGACAGCTTTCTGCCGCACATGGAGGACGGGACCATCCTGCTGGTCGGCGCCACGACCGAGAACCCGTCCTTCGAACTGAACGCCGCGCTTCTGTCGCGGGCGCAGGTCATCGTCCTGAACCGCCTGACCCTGGCCGACCTCGAGCGGCTGGTGCAGCGCGCCGAGCGGGAGCTGGGGCGCGCGCTGCCGCTGTCCGGCCCGGCCCGCGAGGCGCTGCTGGACATGGCCGACGGGGACGGCCGCGCCTGCCTGAACCTGGTCGAGCAGGTCATGGCGTGGCAGGTTGCCGCGCCCCTGGACACCGAGGAACTGGGCCGACGGCTGATGCGGCGGGCACCGCTCTACGACAAGTCGGGGGACGGGCACTTCAACCTGATCTCGGCCCTGCACAAGGCGGTGCGGGGATCGGACCCGGACGCCGCCGTCTACTGGCTCGCCCGGATGCTCGATGGCGGCGAGGATCCGCGCTACCTGGCCCGTCGGATCACCCGCATGGCCATCGAGGATATCGGGCTGGCCGATCCGGCGGCGCAGCGGCACTGCCTCGACGCGTGGGCGCTCTACGAACGGCTGGGCAGCCCCGAAGGCGAGCTGGCGCTGGCGCAGGCGGTGATCTACCTGGCCCTGGCTCCCAAGTCGAACGCCGGGTACATGGCCTACAAGGCCGCGCGCGCCGAGGCGAAGCGCACCGGCAGCCTTGCGCCGCCCGCCCATATCCTGAACGCCCCGACCAGGCTGATGAAGGAGCAGGGTTACGGGGCCGGCTACGCCTATGATCACGATGCCGAGGACGGGTTTTCGGGGCAGAACTATTTCCCCGACGGCATGAAGCGCCCGATCTTCTATCACCCCGTCGAACGCGGTCACGAGCGCGAGCTGAAGAAGCGTCTCGACTGGTTCGTGGCCCAGCGACGCAGGCGCGGCGGTTGACTTTGATGCGGGCCGGGAACAGGACGGCAGCATGATGAACCCCTTCCTTCAGGTGGCGCTGGGTGGCGCCGCGGGCGCCGTCGCACGCTACGGCGTGAACCGCGCCACGATGGCCGTGCTTGGTCCCGGATTTCCGGTGGCGACCCTGATCGTCAATGTCGTCGGATCCTTTCTGATGGGGCTGCTGGTGGTGCTGCTGGCGACCCGCGGCAATGCCTGGGCACCGCTGCTGATGACCGGCGCCCTGGGCGGCTTCACCACGTTTTCCGCGTTCTCGCTGGATGCACTGACGTTGTGGCAACGGGGGCAGCACGGGGCGGCCGCGGCCTATGTCCTGCTCTCGGTGGGTCTCTCTCTTTCGGCGATCGTCGCCGGGCTGGCCGTGGGGCGCGCGGCATGAGTGGTGTCCAGACGGTCCGCGTGGGCGGCGACGAAGGCTACCAGCGGCTGGACCGGTGGCTGCGCAAGCGGTTTCCGCAGCTGAACCAGATCGCGATCGAGAAGCTGTGCCGCACCGGCCAGCTGCGGGTCGATGGCGGTCGCGTCAAGCCCGCGACCCGGATCGAGCCCGGCCAGGAGGTCCGCGTCCCGCCCTTGCCCGACGCCGCACCACCGGCCGCGCCGCGGCCGGGCCCGCGTGACAGCGACGCGCAGATGATCCAGGCGGCGGTGCTGTGGCGGGACGATCACATCATCGCCCTGAACAAGCCCGCCGGGCTGCCCAGCCAGGGTGGCTCGGGGCAGGGCGACCGGCATGTGGACGGGCTGACCCCGGCGCTGATGTTCGGCTACAAGGACCGGCCCAAGCTGGTGCACCGGCTGGACAAGGACACCTCCGGCGTCCTGCTGCTGGCCCGCACCGACCGGGTGGCGCGACGGCTGTCCGAGGCGTTCCGCGCGCGGACGACGCGCAAGATCTACTGGGCCGCGGTCGCCGGCGTTCCCGCGCCGCGGATGGGCACGGTCCGGTTCGGCCTGGTGAAGGCGCCGGGCCACGGCCGCGGCGGCGAAGGCGAGAAGATGATCTGCATCCACCCCTCGCGCGTGGAGCAGACCGAAGGCGCCAAGCGCGCCACGACCGACTACGCGGTGCTGGACAGCCTGGGGACACGGGTCAGCTGGTGCGCGCTGGTACCAATCACCGGGCGCACCCACCAGCTGCGGGCCCACATGGCCGAGCTGGGGCACCCGATCATCGGGGACGGCAAGTATGGCGGATCGGGCCAGGAAAACCTGGGGGACGGCTGGGGTGCCCAGCTGGGCGGCGAGATCAGCCGCAAGCTGCATCTGCACGCCCGCTCGATCGCCTTCGATCACCCGATCACCGGAAAGCGCGTCACCCTGACCGCGCCGCTGCCGGACCACATGGCGCGCACCTGGAAGACGCTGGGATGGCACGAGAACGACGTTCCCGCCGATCCGTTCGAGGTGCAATCGTGAAGCTGGTCATCTGGGATGTGGACGGGACGCTGGTCGACAGTCACGACATGATCGTCCGGTCGATGGCGCACGGGATGGCCGCCGCGAACCTGCCGGAACTGCCCGCCGCGCAGGTCAGCCGGATCGTCGGCCTGTCCTTGCCCGTCGCCGTCGCGACGCTGTTGCCCGACGCCGACGAGCCCACCCGGGGCGCCGTGGTCGCGGGCTACCGGCGCAGCTATCAGGCCGCCCGCACCCGGCAGGAATCGCCGCTGTTCAGTGGCGCCCGCGCCTGCCTGGACCGGCTGGCCGGCTGCACCGACCTGCTGATGGCGGTCGCCACCGGCAAGTCGCAGCGCGGCCTGTCGGCCCTGATCGCCGCACATGACCTGTCCCGTTATTTCGTCAGCACCCACTGTGCCGACGGTCACCCGTCGAAACCGGCCCCCGGCATGGTGCTGGCCTGCCTCGCCGATGCCGGCGTGGCGGCAGACGACGCGGTCATGATCGGCGACACGACATTCGACATCATCATGGCCGGCAATGCGGGTGTCGCCGGGCTGGGGGTGGCGTGGGGTCATCACGCGCCGGCGGACCTGACCGCGGCCGGGGCGCGCGCCGTCGCAGGTGATTTCGATCACCTGACACGGCTGATCGAGGAGTGGGCGGCGTGAGTGAATGGAAGTTCCGCCGTTTCTGGCAGGACGCGGCGCTGGTGGACTTGCCGGATGGCTGGCAGGTCGTGCTCGACGGAAAGCCCGTGAACACCCCCGGCAAGCTGCCGCTGGTGCTGCCTACCCTCCCCTTGGGGCAAGCAGTCGTCGCCGAGTGGGATGCCGTCGACGAGGTGGTGAACCCCGGCGCCATGCCCCTGACCCGCGCCGCCAACACGGCCATCGAACGGGTCACGCCGCAGTTCGACGGCGTGGCCGCCATGTTGGCCGACTATGGCGGCACCGACCTGTTATCCTATCGGGCCGACCGGCAGGAAGCGTTGCGCCGGGAACAGGCGGCTGCGTGGGATCCGCTGCTGGACTGGGCCGGCGATGTGCTGGGGGCGCGACTGGTCGTGACCGGCGGGGTGATCCCCGTCGCGCAGGATCCGGCGGCGATACGCGCGCTGGCAGGCCATGTCACCGCGCTGGATGTCTGGGGTCTGACGGCGCTGCATGAACTGGTGACGCTGTCGGGGTCGCTGGTGCTGGGCCTTGCCGTGCTGCACGGGCGCCTGTCGGCCAACGACGCGCACGGGCTGGCGCGGCTGGACGAGGCCTATCAGGCCCGCATCTGGGGACCGGATGAGGAAGCCGAGGCCGCGGCCGAGGCGCGCCGCCGGGCCATGGCCGATGCCGAGCGCCTGTGGCAGTTGTCCCGGCCGGCCTGAGCGGGACCTTTCGATCCGTCCGGCCAGCCGTCCTCGCGTCCCCCAGCCGTCATGCTGGGGTTGATCGGCAGCCGCCGGCGCGTCGCTCTGCGGGCTTCTTCCTTGACGGGCTCCGATCGATCGTCACAATCATTGGCGATCGGGCCCGCAGGCCCGCAATTCGCAGGGCCGGACCACGGCTCGTCATTCTTCCCGGCCGCAGGGGCGGGTCAACAGAGAGGTTCGCATGAACAATTCGGTATTCTTCGGTGCCGTGGCAGGTCTGGCCGTCCTGTCTGGTGGTCCTGCGCTTGCAGCCGAGGGCGACACGCTGAAGGAGGTCAAGGCGCGCGACCAGCTGATCTGCGGGGTCAACACGGGTCTGGTCGGGTTCGCGGCGCCGGATGCGAACGGCAACTGGTCCGGTTTCGACATCGCGCTGTGCAAGGCCATCGCCGCTGCGGTGCTGGGCGATACCACCAAGATCAAGTACGTGCCCACGACCGGCCAGACGCGCTTTACCGCGTTGACCTCGGGCGAAGTAGACGTGCTGGCCCGCAACTCGACCTGGTCGTTCCAGCGCGACACCGACCTGACGATGGATTTTGCCGGCGTGAACTATTACGATGGGCAGGGCTTCATGGTCAGCAAGGATCTGGGCGTCAGCAGCGCCAAGGAGCTGGACGGCGCGACGATCTGCGTCCAGACCGGCACGACGACCGAGCTGAACCTCGCCGACTGGATGAAGGCCAACAGCATATCCTATCAGCCGGTCAACATCGATTCCAACGCCGAGGGCGAACAGCAATACCTGGCGGGGGCCTGCGACGCCTACACCACGGACGCATCCGGACTGGCCGCGACCCGCGCGGCGTTCGCCGATCCGGAAAACCACGTCATCCTGCCGGAGATCATCTCCAAGGAGCCGCTTGGCCCGGTCGTCCGCCACGGGGACAACAACTGGGGCGACATCGTCCGCTGGACCCTCTACGCGCTGATCGCGGCCGAGGAATACAACGTCACCTCGGCCAACATCGAGGAACTGGCGAAATCGTCCACGAACCCCGAGATCCAGCGCCTGCTGGGCGCCAGCGACGACCTTGGCGCGATGATCGGGCTGGACAAGGAATGGGCCAAGCGGGCGATCAGCGCGTCCGGCAACTACGGTGAGATCTTTGCCGCGACGATCGGCGAGCAGACACCGATCGGTCTGGCCCGGGGCCTGAACGCCCAGTGGACCCAGGGCGGGCTGATGTACGCGATGCCGTTCCGCTGATCCGCGACACCCGAAATCGGGATCGCGCGGCCGCAGCCGCGCGATCGCGCCTGCAGGACCGAACCTGACGCCGGGATCGCCGGGACAGCCCCGTCGACCCGCGCCACCAGAGGACATTGAATGACCGACCTGCCGCCGGCAGACCACAGGCCGTTCCGTCTCTCCATGCTGGTCTACGACCGGCGCTATAGATCCCTGACCATCCAGGCCGTCGTGTTCATCGCGGTGATGCTGGTTGCCGCATGGCTGATCGACAATACGGTCCGGAACCTTGCCGCGATGGGCAAGACGTTCAGCTTCTCGTATCTGTGGAACCGCGCCGGGTACGACATCCCGTTCAGCGTCATCCCCTATACTTCGGATTCCACGCATCTGCGCGCCGCCGGTGTGGGGCTGCTGAACACCCTGCTGGTGTCGGCGCTGGGCTGCGTGCTGGCCACCATCGTCGGCGTGCTGGTCGGCATCCTGCGGCTGTCGAACAACTGGCTGATCGGCCGTTTGATGACGGTCTATGTCGAGATCTTCCGCAACATCCCGCTGCTGCTGTGGATCCTCGTCATCCTGGCCGTGTTCACTGAGGTCATGCCGACCCCCCGCGATTATCGCGGTGACAACCCGGCCGCGACGATGATCCTGTTCGACGCGGTGGCGCCGACCAACCGCTATACCGCGGTCCCCCGCCTCGCGATGGAACGCGATCCCGGAGTCGTGATGCTGGGCGACGTGGCGATCAGCAAGGCCTTGCTGGCATTCGTCGCGGCGCTGGTCCTGGCGTGGCTGGGGTGGCGCGCCCTGCGCCGCTGGGCCGCCGCCCGGCAGGACCGGACCGGCGTGCGCCCGACCACCTGGTGGATCTCGGTCCTGCTGTTCGTGGTTCCGCTCGTGGTCCTGATCCGGCTGTTCGGGATCCACCTGGTCCCGCCCGAGCTGCGCGGCTTCAACTTTGCCGGCGGGATGAACCTCGACAACGGCTTTGTCGTGCTGCTGCTGGCGCTGACGCTGTATACCGGCGCGTTCATCGCCGAGATCGTGCGGGCCGGCATCCTGTCGGTCAGCCGCGGGCAGTCCGAGGCTGCCGCGGCGCTGGGAATGCGGGCGCGTCCGACCATGGGGCTGGTGATCCTGCCGCAGGCGCTGCGGGTGATCATTCCGCCGCTGATCTCGCAATTCCTGAACCTCACCAAGAACAGTTCGCTGGCGATCGCCGTGGGGTTTCCGGACCTGCGGGCCACCCTGGGCGGCACGACCCTGAACCAGACCGGGCGCGAGATGGAATCGATGATCCTGATGATGGGCGTGTATCTGGCGATCAGCCTGATCATTTCGGCCGTGATGAACGTCTACAACGCCCGGATCAGGCTGAAGGAGCGGTGAGATGAGCGAACTGCACGCCGAAACCGTCCCCTATGTCCGCGACACCATGCTGCCGCAGGCCGCCCCGCCCGCGTCCCAAGCCGGCGCAGTGAAATGGCTGCGCGACAACCTGTTCTCGGGGCCCGTGAACACGCTGCTGACCGTGATCGGGCTGGCGATCATCTGGTGGCTGTTCCAGCACTTCTACCCGTGGTTCCGCCATTCGGTATGGAACGCGTCCAGCATGGCCGAATGCCGCGCGCTCATCACCGCGCAATGGGGCGACGGCGCGACCGGCGCCTGTTTCGGGGTGATCCGCGAACGCTGGAACCAGTTCATGTTCGGATTCTACCCGTCCGAACACTACTGGCGCCCCACGGCCACGTTCGGCCTGCTGTTCCTGGCCGTCGCGCCGGTGCTGTTCACCGAAAGCAGGCTGCTGCGCTGGACGGTGCTGGCGATCGCGGGGGTGCTGACCTTTGCCCTGGCCATGGTGCTGGACGGCCCCACGACAGGCCTGGCGCTGCTGGCCGTCGGTATCGTTCTGTGGACCGCCCTGATCGAATACGCCCCGTCGCGGGCGCTGCTGCTGAGCCTGATCTATCCGTTGTTTGCCGTGTGGATGCTGTGGGGCGGCCCGGTCTGGGGACCGGCGATGGTCCTGGCGGGGGCGATCATCGGGCTGGTCGTCTGGCGCCTGCTGGCGCGTCTGGGGGTGGTCGGCGCGGTGCTCGGACTGCTGGCCGCGGTGGCGTGGTGGGCGTTCTACGCAGGCGCGGCGGCGGCGGATCTGCAGGTCCTGGTGCCGGCGGCGCTGCCCCCGGTGTCGTCGCGGATGTTCGGGGGGTTCCTGCTGGCGATCACGATCGGCGTCGCGGGGATAGTCATGTCGCTGCCGCTGGGGATCATCCTGGCGCTGGCGCGGCAGTCGGACATGGCGGTGGTCAAGTCCTTTGCCGTGATCTTCATCGAGTTCATCCGCGGCGTGCCGCTGATCACGCTGCTGTTCGTCGCCTCGATCCTGCTGAACTATTTCCTGCCGCCGGGGACCAGCTTCGACATCATCCTGCGGGTGATCATCATGGTCACGCTGTTCGCGTCGGCCTACATGGCCGAGGTGATCCGCGGCGGCCTCGCCTCGTTGCCGCGCGGGCAGTACGAGGCTGCGGGGGCGCTGGGGCTGGATTACTGGAAGGCGCAGCGCCTGATCATCCTGCCGCAGGCGCTGAAGATCTCGATCCCCGCGATCGTCGGGACGTTCATCGGCGTGTTCAAGGACACGACACTGGTCACCTTTGTCGGGCTGTTCGATCCGCTGAAACAGATGGCCGACACGATCCGCGCGTCGTTCGAATGGAAGGGTGCCTACTGGGAGCCGTACATCTTCACCGGCGCCATCTTCTTCATCCTGTGCTTCAGCATGTCGCGCTATTCCATGTATCTGGAACAGCGGCTGAAGCGCGAGCATAGCTGAGGGCCGATCATGACCACCCCCGACCCCCGACCTGCCGCCGCCGCGCCAACGCCGCTGGACCGCAGCCGCATGACCGTGGGCGACGAGATCGCGATCGAGATCGTCGCGATGAACAAGTGGTTCGGGACGTTCCACGTGTTGCGCGACATCGACCTGACCGTGCGGCGGGGCGAGCGCATCGTCATCGCCGGCCCGTCCGGGTCGGGAAAGTCGACGCTGATCCGCTGCATCAACCGGCTGGAGGAGCATCAGTCCGGCCGCATCGTCGTCGACGGGGTCGAACTGACCAACGACCTAAAGAACATCGACAAGATCCGATCCGAGGTCGGGATGGTGTTCCAGCACTTCAACCTGTTCCCGCATCTGACGGTGCTGGAGAACTGCACGCTGGCGCCGATCTGGGTGCGCAAGACCCCGCGCCGGCAGGCCGAGGCGACGGCGATGCAGTACCTGGAAAAGGTCAAGATCCCGGAACAGGCCCACAAATATCCGGGCCAGCTGTCCGGGGGCCAGCAGCAGCGGGTCGCGATCGCCCGCAGCCTGTGCATGGAACCCAAGATCATGCTGTTCGACGAACCGACCAGCGCCCTTGACCCCGAGATGATCAAGGAGGTTCTCGACACCATGATCGAGCTGGCCCAGGACGGCATGACGATGATCTGCGTGACCCATGAGATGGGCTTTGCCCAGGCGGTGGCGAACCGGGTGATCTTCATGGACCAGGGGCAGATCGTCGAGCAGAACAACCCGCGCGACTTCTTCAACAATCCCCAGTCGGAACGGACCAAGCTGTTCCTCAGCCAGATCCTGGGACATTGACGGGCTGAGCATCCCGCGAGGAGAGAGTGATGAACCAGATGTACATGATGCTGTTCGGGGCGCTTGCCCTGGCCGGACTTGCGGGGCTGATCAGCAGTGCCGACGACGATGACGAGGAGGAGCTGCCGCCGCTGCCCGAAGACATCTTCGAGGGGCGCGAGCAGGTCGAGGGGACCGACGACGACGAGGTCCTGACCGGCACGGACGGACCGGACGTGGTGCAAAGCTACGACGGCGACGACACGGTGAATGGCGGGGCCGGCGACGACTACATATTCACCGGCCGCGACGACGACGTGGTCACCCCCGACCCCGGCAACGACCACATCTATCTGGGGCTGGACGACGACCTGTACAATCCGGCGGGTTCGACCTCTAACGCGGGCAACGACACGATCTGGGGCGGTAGCGGCGACGACACGATCGCCACCGGCGAAGGCGCGCATCTGCTCCTGGGCGACGACGAGGATGACGACCTCCGCGGCGGTGACGACAGCATCGTGGCCACCAACGGCACCGACCGGCTGCTGGGTGGCGACGGGGACGATTACCTCAGCGCCCTGGATGACGCGGGACGCGAGACGGAGCAGGCCGACTATCTGGACGGCGGCGACGGCGACGACACGCTGGTGGGCGACGGGGACGACACGCTAGCAGGGGGCACGGGCGCGGACCGGTACGTGCTGGCGGCGGATTCGGATGCGCCGGCGCGGGTGGTGTACGGGTCGAGCGACACGGTCGTCATCACGCACGACGACAGCTATGCCGGGCGGGGCGTGGTCAGCGTCGAGCAGGTGGACGAGAATGCCCAGGTCCTGCTGGACGGAAAGCTGGTCGCGGTGCTGCCCGAGGTGCCCGCGTCCGAGGTCCGGGCGATCGTCGAGAGGGTCTGACCCGCCGCAGCCGAGGTGCGAGCGGTCGCCGGGCGGCATGTGCGCCGCCTGGCGATGTTCACGCATGGTTCATGCAGTTTTCATGCATCGTTCCGGGGGGCGTTGCGCAACACCCGCGCCGTCGTGCGGGCGATGACCGGGGCGGGCGGCCCCGCCCTCGGCCCGCCGCGGTTCGGCAGCCGGTGCCCGCGGGATCTGCGGTCGTGGGGGCGGGCGTGCGCCCCGCGATCAGATCGCGGCCTTGCGGCTTTCCTCCAGGTAGATCTCGCGCAGGCGGCGGGCCACCGGGCCCGGAGTGCCGCTGCCGATCGTCGCGTCGTCGATCCGGACCACCGGCAGCACGAAGGCGCTGGCCGAGGTGATGAAGGCCTCGTCCGCGGCCTGAGCCTCGTCCACGGTGAAGCTGCGTTCCTCGATCGTCATCTGCGCCTCGCGCGCCAAGCGCAGCACCGCGGCGCGGGTGATCCCGTGCAGGATGTCGTTCGACAGCGCCCGGGTGATGATCCGGCCGTCCTTGACGATATAGGCGTTGTTCGACGTGCCCTCGGTGACCAGCCCATCCTCGACCAGCCAGGCGTCGTCGGCGCCGCGGGCCTTGGCCTCCATCTTGGCCATCGAGGGGTACAGCAGCTGCACCGTCTTGATGTCGCGCCGGCTCCACCGCAGGTCGGGCAGGGTCACGACGGTGAGGCCGGTGTCGGCCTGCGGGTTGTCGGCCAGCCCCGGCTTGTTCCAGCCGAACAGCACCACGGTCGGGGGCGTGTCGGCGGGCGGATAGACGAAGTCGCGGTCGCCGCCGTTGCCGCGGCTGATCTGCAGGTAGATCATGCCGTCGGTGATCCCGTTCTCGGCGATCAGGCGGCGATGCACCGCCAGATAGTCGTCGCTGTCCATCGGATTGCGGATCCCGAGTTCGGACAGCGACCGGTCGAGCCGGGCCATGTGGCCCGGAAAGTCCACGAGCTTGCCATCCAGCACGCTGGTCACCTCGTACACCGCATCGGCCATGACGAAGCCGCGGTCGAAGATCGACACCCTGGCCTCGGTCTCGGGCAGATAGTCGCCGTTCAGATAGACGGTGCGCTGGGCGGGGCTGGACGGGACGGCGCCGGATGGGGCGGTCGTGGGGGGTGCGGTTGTGGCAGTCATGGGGGGGCCTCTTGCCGGATGCTCTGGCCGGTCCTGCGCCAGCCGGGCGGACCCGTCAAGGCGGCGCGGCCGGCCGGGGCCGCCGCGGGGCCGCAACTTGCCGCCCCGGCCGCAATAATCTACGCACGGGGCCAGCACCCACGACACATCGTTACGCAGGAAACCGCATGTCCTTTCGCATCCAGCCCGCCCCGCCCGCCCGCCTGAACCGCTGCCAGCTGTTCGGGCCCGGATCGCGCGAGTCGCTTTTCGCCAAGATGGCCAAGTCCGCGGCCGACGTGATCAACCTGGACCTGGAGGATTCGGTCGCCCCCGACGACAAGGCGCAGGCGCGGCGCAATGTGATCCAGGCGATCGGGGATATCGACTGGGGCAACAAGACCCTGTCGGTGCGGATCAACGGGCTGGACACGCCCTACTGGTATCGCGACGTGGTCGATTTGTTGGAGCAGGCGGGCGAGCGGCTGGACCTGATCATGATCCCCAAGGCCGGCAACGCGTCGGACATCTATGCCGTCGACGCGCTGGTCACCGCGGTGGAACGGGCGAAGGGCCGCAGCAAGCAGCTGGGGCTGGAGGTGATCATCGAATCGGCGGCCGGCATCGCCCATGTCGAGGAGATCGCGGCATCGTCGCCGCGGCTGCAGGCGATGAGCCTGGGGGCGGCTGACTTCGCGGCGTCGATGGGCATGGCCACCACCGGAATCGGCGGCACGCAGGAAAACTATTACATGGCGCATGGCGGCCAGAAATACTGGTCCGACCCGTGGCACTGGGCGCAGACGGCGATCGTCGCGGCCTGCCGCACCCATGGGGTGCTGCCGGTGGACGGGCCGTTCGGCGATTTCAGCGACGAGGAGGGATTCCGCGCCCAGGCGCTGCGCTCGGCCACGCTGGGCATGGTCGGGAAATGGGCGATTCACCCGAGCCAGGTGGCCATGGCCAACGAGATCTTTTCGCCCAGCGCGCAGGCGGTGGCCGAGGCGCGCGAGATCCTGGCCGCCATGGAGGAGGCGCAGAAATCCGGCGCCGGCGCGGCGGTATACAAAGGTAGACTGGTTGACATCGCGTCCATCCGTCAGGCAAAAGTGATCGTGTCGCAGGCAGAGTTGATCGGCGACTGACCAATTCCCAGGGCGCTGTGCGTGGAGGCGCAGGGCCCGTACGGGGGAGGAGCAGCAGGCCCCGCGCCGTCACCGGCCGGGGCCTGTTCGTGTCAGGCATAACGTTGTTGCAGACCAGGAGTGCCGCGGAGGCCGCCCTGCAGGGTGGCGCGCGCGACCCCGGGGGCTGCGCGCGCGGGGCGTCACTGGTTCTCGGCGACGTGGCGGTGTTCGTCCATCAGCCCGCGGACGACCGCATAGCAGGCGCCCAGCAGCACGAAGGTGAACGGGAACCCGGTCGAGACCGCCATCGCCTGCAGCGCGGTCAGCCCGCCGCCCAGCATCAGCGCGATCGCCAGCAGACCCTCGAAGGTGCACCAGAACACCCGCTGCGGCACCGGCGAGGCGACCTTGCCGCCTGACGCAATGGTGTCGATCACCAGCGAGCCGGAATCCGACGAGGTGATGAAGAACACCAGCACCAGCACGATGCCGAGCAGGCTGGTGATCGCGGTCAGCGGCAGCTGGCTGAGCATCGCGAACAGCTTGAGTTCCAGCGCCGCGTCCACCGCCTCGGTGAAGCCGCCCAGATACTGGGTGATGGCGGTGCCGCCCAGTGCGGTCATCCACAGGATCGAGATCAGCGACGGGATCAGCAGCACCGCGATCAGGAACTGCCGCACGGTACGACCGCGCGAGACGCGGGCGATGAACATGCCGACGAAGGGCGACCAGCTGATCCACCACGCCCAGTAGAACCCGGTCCAGGCCTGGCGGTAATTGTCGTCAGTGCGGCCGAACGGGTTCGACAGCGGCACGATTTCCCGCGCATAGGCGGCGAGGTTGCCGAAGAACCCGGTGAGGATCTGCAGCGTGGGGCCGGCCAGGATGATGAACAGCAGCAGCCCCATCGCCATGATCATGTTGATCTCGGACAGCATCTTGACGCCCTTTTCGACGCCCAGCATGACCGACAGGGTGGCGACGAAGGTGACCGCCACGATCACCAGGATCTTGGTCAGGTTGGTTGCCGGAAACCCGAACAGCTGGTTCATCCCCGCGGTCGCCTGTTCGGCGCCGAAGCCCAGCGAGGTGACGAGGCCGAAGATCGTCGCGAACACCGCCAGGATGTCGATGACATGGCCGGGCCATCCCCAGATCCGGTCGCCGAAGATCGGGTAGAACACCGACCGCATGGTCAGCGGCAGCCCCTTGTTGAAGCTGAACAGCGCCAGCGCCAGCGCGACGATCGCGTACATCGCCCAGGGGTGCAGCCCCCAGTGGTAGATGGTCGCGGCCATGCCCAGCCGGCGCGCGGCCAGGGGATCGCCCTCGGCCCCGTTCAGGGGGGCCCAGTCGGTGCGGACGCCGTTCTCGACGGTCACGCCGCCCAGCGACGATTCGAAATGGCTGAGCGGTTCGCTGACCCCGTAGAAGACGAGGCCGATGCCCATGCCGGCCGCGAACAGCATCGCGAACCAGCCGAACAGGGTGAAGTCGGGGGTGGCGTCCGGGCCGCCCAGCCGGACCCTGCCCAGCGGGGTCACGATCAGCACGAGGCACAGCAGCACGATGATGTTGCCCGCCGACAGGAAGAACCAGTCGAGATTGCCGGTCAGCGCGTCGCGCAGGCTGGTGAAGGCGCGTTCCAGGCCGCTGGGCTGGGCGACGCCGTCGATCGGCGGGGTGGCGGTGACGATCTGGCCGATCAGGGTGCCGATCGTGAACAGCGCGATCATGCTGGCCGAGATCAGGAAGACGATCTTGTGGATGTCGATTTCCAGCGTGATGGCGTGGCTCACGTTGTCCTGCCCGAGCTCGTAGTCGGTCTCGATGATCCGGGTCGGACCTTCGGGTTCGGGCATGTCGGGTTCGCCGGTGGACGGCGGTTCGGCGGGCACCTGCTCGGGGTGCCCGGCCAGGATCGGCTGTTCATAGCGCGGGTCGCCGGGGTGACCCGGCCCGTGCAATGGATCGCTCATTCGGCATCCTTTCGCTGAGGGGAAGCGGCTGCATACCCGATCGTGACGAAAGGTGAAATCCCGGTGAGCCGGAAACCGGGTGCCGCTCAGCTGAAGTCGAAGATGTCCGACAGGAACGACTCGCGGCGCTTGCGGGGCCGATAGTCGTCGCGGGGGCGGTCGTCGCGGTAGCGGTCGTCGCCGCGCCAGGGCTCGGGCGGGCGGGCGTCGCGGCGGTCGTCGGGATAGCCGCGCGGGTCGGGGCGGTGATCTGCCGGGAAGCGGTCGCCGCCGAACGCGTCACGCGGCCCCGGGTCGGCCACCCGGGCGGCCTGGGCGATGTCGGCGCCGGCGCGGTCGACGATCTTGTCCAGCTCGCCCCGGTCAAGCCACACGCCGCGGCATTTCGGGCAGTAGTCGATCTCCACCCCGCTGCGTTGGGTCATCACGAGGGTTTCGCCGTCGACGGGGCACTGCATGGCACGATCCTTTTGCTGGCGCGGTCCGGGGTCCGGCCCGGCGCGCTGGGTGTGGAGCCGAGTTGGGATGACCGGGGCGGCGATGCAAGGCTTGCCGCGCGCGTCGGCGCCGGTCCGCGCTGGCCGCCCGTTGTCGGGCGAGGGGTCAGCCGGGCGCCCAGCCCTCCGGGATGCGCGGGGTCGCGGCGACCAGTTCGCGGGCCGGGTCGCTGCGCGGGGCCTGCAGCACCTGTTCGGTCGGCCCGTCCTCGACCAGCCGCCCCTGGTCCATGACCAGCACGCGGTCGGTGATCGAGCGGACCACCGACAGGTCGTGGCTGATGAACAGCCAGGCGATGCCGTGGCGGCGGCGCAGATCGGCCAGCAGGTCCAGCACCTGCGCCCGCACCCGCACGTCCAGCGCGCTGACCGCCTCGTCCAGGACGATCAGCCGGGGGCGGATGATCAGCGCGCGGGCGATCGCGATGCGCTGGCGCTGGCCGCCCGAGAACTGGTGGATGTGGCGGTTCATCGCGTCCGCCTCGATCCCGACCTCGGCCAGCGCCTCGGCGACGCGTTGCCGCCAGTCGGGCGGGCGGCCGGTCAGGTGGAACGGCTCGGCCACCAGCCGGTCCACGCGCCAGCGCGGGTCGAAGCTGCCGAACGGGTCCTGGAACACCACCTGGACCCGGGCCCGCAGCGCTGCGGGCATGCGCCCGGCGATCACCGGCTGGCCGTCCAGAAGGATGCTGCCCCCCTGCAACGGGTCCAGCCCGAGGATGGCGCGGGTGAGGGTGGATTTGCCGCAACCGGATTCCCCCACCAGCCCGACGCTTTCGCCTTCGCCCAGGGTGAAGCTGACATCGTCGATGGCGCGCAGTTCGGTCGCTGCAGTCGCGTCCGGACCGACGGGCGGGCCCGCGGGCCGGGCGGCGCGCTGCAGGTGGTAGATGCGCGTCGCGTTCTGCACCTGCAGGATGGGCTGGCGGCCGGTCCGCGGCGGGGCCGCCGCCGGCTGGTGGCGCGCGGCCGCGAACAGCGCCCGGGTATAGGGGTGGTGCTGGGTGCGGAACAGCGTCTCGGTCGCGGCTTCCTCGACGATGCGGCCGTGCTGCATCACCGCGACCCGGTCGGCGATTCCCGCGACGACGGCCAGGTCGTGGGTGATCAGCAGCAGCGCCATCGCCTCGTCCCGGACCAGGTCCCGCAGCAGCTCCAGGATCTGCGCCTGGGTGGTCACGTCGAGCGCGGTGGTGGGTTCGTCGGCGATCAGCAACTCGGGCGCATCGGCGATGGCCATGGCGATCGCCACGCGCTGGCGCTGGCCGCCGGACAGCTGGTGCGGAAACAGGTCGAGCGGAAAGCGCGGCGCCGGCAGGCCCACGCGGTCCAGCCGCTGGCGCGCCACCTGCCGGGCGGCGCGGCGGGTCATGCCGTGATGAAGGGTCAGCACCTCGGCCACCTGGTCGCCGATGGTCATCAGCGGGTTCAGCGCGGTCATCGGTTCCTGGAAGATCATCCCGATCCGGCGGCCGCGCAGGTCCGCCATCTGCCGGTCGGTCAGGTCCAGCAGGTTGCGCCCGTCCAGCCCGACATGGCCGCCGGTCTGCGCCCGGTGCGGCAGCAGCCCCATGATTGCTAGCGCAGTCATCGACTTGCCCGAGCCGCTTTCGCCCACCAGCCCGGTGATGGTGCCGGACTGCAGCTGCAGGTCGACATCGGCCAGCACGGCGGCGGTCCCGATCGTCACCGACAGGTCGCGCAGTTCGATCACGTCAGCCTCGTGCGCAGCCGCGGGTCCAGCGCGTCGCGCAGCGCGTCGCCCAGCAGGTTCAGGCCCAGCACCGTGCCGACGATGGCGAGGCCCGGGATGATCGCGACATGCGGGGCCAGCGTCACCATGGTCTGCGCCTCGGCCAGCATCCGGCCCCAGCTGGGAATCGGGGGCTGGGCGCCCAGACCGACATAGGACAGCCCGGCCTCGGCCAGGATGCCCAGGCTGAACTGGATGGTGCCCTGCACGATCAGCAGGTTGGCGATGTTGGGCAGCACATGTTCGGCGCTGATCCGGGCCCGGCCCTTGCCGGCCACCCGGGCGGCGCGGATATAGTCCAGCGTCCAGATCGGCAGCGCCCCGGCCCGGGTGACGCGGGCGAAGACGGGGATGTTGAAGATGCCGATGGCAATGATCGCGTTGACCGCCGACGGCCCCATCGCGGCGGTGATCAGGATCGCGATCACCAGCGACGGAAAGGCAAAGATCAGGTCGTTGCCGCGCATGATCACGTCGTCGACGAGGCTGCCGCGGGTCGCCGCCGCCCACAGGCCGAGCGGTACCCCGAAGGTCATGCCGATTCCCACCGCGACCAGCGCCACCGCCAGCGAGGTGCGCGCGCCCACCATGACCATCGACAGGATGTCGCGGCCGAAGTGATCGGTGCCAAGCCAGTGGCCGGGGCCGGGGGGCTGCAGCCGGTCGGCAATCGCCATGCTGGTCACGTCGAAGGGGGTCCAGACGAAGGACAGCAGGGCGGCCCCCAGCGCCACCGCCGTCAGCACCGCACCGAGCCACAGGCCCAGGCGGGCCCGCCCCCCCTCGGGCCGACCGGCCCCGGACCGGCCGGCACCCGATCCGCCTGCGGGCAGCCGCGCGGCGCGGGGTCGCGGCGCGGTCATCGGGTCCGCAACCGCGGGTCGATCAGCACATAGGCGAGATCGACGAGAAAGGTGACCAGGATCACCGCCGCCACCAGGACCAGCACCGCCGACTGCACCACGACCAGGTCGCGCTGGGTGATCGCCTGGAAGATCAGCCGGCCGATGCCGGGCAGGTAGAACACGTTCTCGATGATGATGGCGCCGGCCAGCAGGAAGGAAAACTGCATCCCGAGGATGGTCAGCACCGGGATCAGCGCGTTGCGCAGGGCGTGGCGGCGCAGCGCCTGGCCGCGGGTCAGCCCCTTGGCCCGGGCCGAGCGGATGTAGTCCTGGCCCAGCGTCTCGACCAGCGCAGAGCGCAGCACGCGGGCCAGGATCGCGCCCTGCGGCAGGGCCAGCGCGACGGCGGGCAGGATCAGGGCGCGCAGCGCCGCCAGCGGCTGGTCCCAACCCGGAAAGCCGCCGGCGGGCAGCAGCCGCAGCTTGACCGCGAACAGCAGCACCAGCAGCATCGCGAACCAGAAATTCGGCAGCGCGATGCCCAGCTGCGTGGCCCCCATCACCGCCACGTCGCCGCCGCGGCCGCGCCGCGCCGCCGCGAACATCCCGGCCGGGAACGCCACCGCGACCGCCAGCACCAGCGCCATCACCGCCAGCGGCAGCGACACCTGGATCCGGTCCCACAGCATTCCCGCCACCGGCGTCTTGTAGGCGAGGCTGGTGCCCAGATCGCCGGTGAGGATGCCGCCCATCCAGCGCGCGTAGCGGACCGGCCAGGGCAGATCGAGCCCCATCTGCTGGCGCAGCGCGGCCAACGTGTCGGGGCGCGCCCCGGTGCCCAGCATGAAGCTGGCCGGATCGCCGGGAACCAGGTCGACCACCGCGAAGATCGCCGCCGAGGCGACGAGCAGGCTGAGGATCAGCGTGGCCAGGCGGCGGGACAGGTGGCGGACCATGGGCCTGACGCTAAGGCGCGGGGCGGCGCGCCGTCCAGCGCCTTGGCACCGGCGTCGGGCCGTGACCCCGGGCGGGACCGGTGCGACGGGGCGCCGCGGTCATGCCCCCGGCACCTCGAGCTTGCCCAGCAGCGGCAGGTCGTCGGCGGGACTGACGCTGTGGCGCTCGATCATCCGCACCACCACCGGATCGTCCGGTCCCCGGTGCAGGGCGCGCAGGGCGACGGTCACCTCGGCGTCGGACTTGGTGCGGCGCAGGTTGTGGCGCACGTAGTCGTCCCAGGTGGCGATGTGGTAGCTTTCGGTCCAGCGTTCCGGGTGTTCCAGATCGCGCAGCAGCGCCCAGTTGCGGGCGCCGTCGCGGCGGCGGATGATGCGGCGCCGCGCCATCAGGCGCAGGAAGGCGGGCACGTCGTCCTGGTCGACAAGGTACTGGACCATCACCATGATCGGCCCCGACCGGCCGCGCAGGTCCAGCGCCAGCGGCGGTTCGCGGAACCGGTTGGCCGGGTCGAGGTCCAGGTTGCCGAATTCCGGCTGGCTGAACCAGCGGCCGATCAGCGCCCCCACCAGCAGCAGCGCGCTGGCGGACAGCAGCGCCGCCTGCACCGAGTGGCTGCCCGCGATCCCGCCCCACAGCCAGGCGCCCGCCGCCATGCCGCCGAAGGTCGCGGTCTGGTAGAGCGCCAGGCTGCGCGCGACGACCCAGCGCGGCGTGGACAGCTGCACCGTGACGTTGAACAGCGACAGCGCCATGACCCAGCTGGCGCCGGCCGGCAGCAGGGCCAGCCCCTGCAACCAAGCGCGGTCGGTCAGCGCCAGCACCAGCGTCGCCAGCGAAAACCCCAGGAAGGCCAGCCGCACGATCGCCTCGTTCGACATGGTGGCGCGCAGCCGCGGGTTCAGCACCGCGCCCAGGATCGCGCCGACGCCATAGCAGCCCAGCAGCAGCCCCAGCATCAGCGACCCGCCGGTCGGGTGCTGCACGGCGATCAGCGGCAGCAGCGCCAGCACCGCGACCGCCGACAGGCCGAACAGCGCGCCGCGGGCCAGCACCCGGATCAGGTGCGGCGACAGCGCCACATAGCGCAGCCCCGCCGCCAGCGCCGGACCTAGCGTTTCGGGTCTGCTGCGGCTGGACCGCTCCGGCGGGGTCCAGCGCGCCATCGCGGCCAGCAGCGGCAGGTAGCTGGCGGCGTTCACCGCGAAGGCCGCGGCGGCGCCAAAGGCGGCGGTGATCAGCCCGCCGGCCGCCGGGCCCACGCTGCGCATCAGGTTGAAGCCGACCGAGTTCAGCGTGACCGCAGCCGGCAGATCCTCCCGCGGGACCAGATCGCCCATGCTGGCCTGCCACGGCGGATTGTAGAGCGCCTGGCCCACCCCGATCAGGAAGGTCAGGGCCAGCAGGCTCCACGGGGCGAGCACGCCCCGCCACGCGGTGACCGCCAGGATCAGCGACACGGTCGCCATGATCGCCAGCGCCACCAGCATCACCCGCCGCTTGTCGAAGATGTCGGCGAGCGCCCCCGACACCAGCGCGAACAGCATGATCGGCAACGTGTTGGAGGCCTGGACCAGCGCGATCAGCGTGGCGCTGTCGGTGAGCCGGGTCATCATCCAGGCGGCGCCCACCGCCTGCACCAGCCCGCCGAAGTTCGACACCAGCGTGGCTGTCCACAAGGTGCGGAAGGCGGTATGTCGGAACGGTTGAAGCGCAGCGCCGGGGACCATGGCGGCCACAGTAGCGCGGCGTCAGGCGGGGGCAATCGCTCCGGGTACGCTACCGGCGGCCCGACGCGCCACAAGGATCGCCCGGAACCCGGGCCGGAGGAAACGAGGCATGGACGAGGCGGCGCGAACCGAGGGGCCGGAAGCGGCGCGGGACAATGACCGGGCCCGGCAGATGGCGATCCGCGCGATCATCGATGGCAGGGGGGCGGAACTGGCCGTGCTCACCTCGTCCGACAGCATCTGCTGGCTGACCGGGCGCCGGGCGGACGACGCATCCGGGATGGTGGCGGTGATCGTGACCGCCTCGAGGTGCGTGCCGGTCACCGACTGGGCGCAGATCGCGCGGGGAGCGGGGCAAGGCCGGCCCGTCGCCGTCGAGACCGGCGCGCTGGGCGCGGACGGGCTGGCGGCGATCCGGGCCGCGCTGGCGCCTGCGCGGATCGTCTGCATCGCAGCGGACACGGCCCGGCTGTGCGCGCCGCGCCGCGACGGGACCACGGCCGGAACCGGGACCACCCCCATGCGCGGCGCATCGGCCCCGGCGCCCGGCACAACGAAAAGCCCCTGCCGCGCGGGCAGGGGCTGATCGAGGGCGAAGCGGGCGGCCGTTATCAGGCGCGCCGGAACATCCGCAGCAGCAGCAGCAGGATGACGGCGCCGATGGTCGAATAGATGACCGCGCCGATGAAGCTCGCCTCCGGCCCGATCCGCAGGCCGATGGCCGGGAACAGGAACGAGGCCAGCAGCGCGCCGACGATGCCGACGACGATGTTCATCACCACGCCATGCCCTTCGCCGCTCACGATCTTGCCAGCCAGCCAGCCGGCGATCGCGCCGATGATCAGAGAGACGATCAGTCCCATGCCGTTCAATACCATGGTCAAGTACCCTTCTGTTTGCCGGTCCCGCAGAGCCGGCGTGCCATATTCCCCCGAACAATCAGGATATTCGCATTGTTCCAGCCTGGTTGCAGCGTCGCATGTTTCGGCGCCGCGTGCGACATTTTGGCAACTTGCCCCGGCACAGCAGATCCGAAGCATTTTTATCACGTCACGATCTGGTGCAGGCCCCTGCGCATTGACCTTTGAGTCGTGTAAACGGCGAATGAATGTCAGACGAATCGCCCCCGGTTCTGCCGCCGGGAGGTGCGGTTTGCTGTCCGCTGCCATGGGCGCGCCCCGCGCCGCCCGATGAACTCGAAGGATATCGCGATGCGTTTCGCCACAATTTCGCTGGCGGTCGCGCTGGGCCTTGCGGCCTGCGGCCCCGCAGACAACCCGCAATCGCAGGCACCGGCCGCCGCCGAAGCGACGCCACCGATCTATCAGGAGCGGATCGACACCGGACCCAATGGCGAGCCGCTTCGGATTCCCGCCATCAAGCCCGCCTATCTGACCGAACGCAACCAGCGCCAGCGCGTCGCCTATTACGGGTCCGAGGCCCCGGGCACCATCGTCGTCGACCCCTATGCACGCGTGCTCTACGACGTGATGGAAGGCGGCGAGGCGATGCGGTTCGGCATTGCCGTCGGCAAGGAAGGCACCGGTTTCGCGGGCGAGGCCAACATCAAGCGCAAGGCGAAATGGCCGTCCTGGACGCCAACCGCCAACATGGTCGCGACCCAGCCGGAGCTGTACGAGCCCGTCAAGGCCGGGCTGCCGGGCGGGCTGGAAAACCCGCTGGGGTCCCGGGCGCTGTATCTGTACCAGGGCGGTCGCGACACGATGTACCGCATCCACGGCACCATGGACCCGTCGTCGATCGGCAAGGCGACCTCGGCCGGGTGCATCCGGCTGTTCAACCAGGACATCATGGATCTGTTCGACGAAACCCCGCTGGGGACTCGTGTGAAGGTCCGGACCCCGGCGGAAAGCGCCCAAATGGAAGGCCCGCTGACCGAAACGCCCGATGGCTATCTGCTGCCCGCCGGCCCGACCCCGCAGCCCGGAACCGGGCAGGTGTCGGCTGCGGCGCCGGCGCCGGTCGCCCCGGCCGCACCGGTGCGGGTCGCCGCCGCGCCGGCCGCCACGGCCCCGGCTGCGGTCGCGCAGGCCAGCCCCGCACCCGTGACCGTCACCCCGCTCGCCGCCGCGCAGACCAGCCCGGCGGCCGTCCCGGTCGAACCGGTGGCCATCGCGCCCACCTATGTCGCACCGCTGCCGGTCGCTCCGGTCGCTCCGGTCGCCGCGGCACCGATGGTGTCCCCGGTCGAAAGCGCCGTGTCGCCGCGGCGGGGCATCGTCCCGGCGTTCCGCCCGTCCGTGATAGCGGTCGACGGCACGTCGCCGGTCGAAAGCGCCGTCAAGCCGCGGTTCTGACCTCCCGCCAGGCCGGACCGCTGTCAGTTGCCCCCCCGGCGTCCTGCGCCGGGCGGCGCGTGAGGCCGGCCCGATCGGATAGTCCGGCCGACCATGGCGCAACCGCCGGGCGCATGCCCGCCCGGTTCCCACACGTGGACAAATCTGCTAATCCTGCGCGGCTGATGCGAGGGCCATGATGCTGCGGATTGTTCTGACGATGGTCGGGCTGGCGCTGGGGGTCGGCGCAGCCCCTGCGCGCGAGGCGGTGGACGCCTATGAGGGGCTGACCCCGCCACGCCTGTCCGACGACCGGCGCTGCACCGACGACGGGCGCAGCTGCATCGAGGCCGCGACCTATGTGGTCGATGTGTGCACGACGATCGAGCGGGCGGCCACCGACAACAAGCTGGACCCGAATTTCCTCGCGCGCCTGCTGTGGAAGGAAAGCCTGTTCGAGCCCAACGCCGTGTCGCATGCCGGCGCGCAGGGGATCGCGCAGTTCATGCCGGGCACGGCCCGGATCCGCAAGCTGGACGACCCGTTCAACCCCGCCAAGGCGATCCATGCCTCGGCCGCCTATCTGGCCTATCTGGCCGACGGGTTCGGCAATCTCGGCCTGGCCGCCGTCGCCTATAACGGGGGCGAGACGCGGGCGATGAACTTCTACAACGGCGGCCAGGTTCTGCCGTACGAGACCCAGGACTATGTCGAGGCGATCACCGGCCACAACGCCTGGAAGTGGCGCGACAACCCGCCGGCCGAGGTCGACCTGCGCCTGGACAAGGGCCAGCCGTTCCGCGAATCCTGCATCAAGCTCGCCGGAAACCGCAAGCTGAAGGAATTCGGCATCAAGCCCCGCGACTGGCCGTGGGGGGTGATCGTCGCGTCCCACCCCAACCAGTCGGGCGCGCAGGCCCAGGTCAGCCGGCTGAACCGGCAGTTGCGGCCGATCCTGGGCGGTCGCAAGGTCGATTACGTCCGCAAGTCGCTGACCGGCAATGTCCGAAAGGTGTACACCGCCCAGGTCGGCTATGGCTCGCGCGGCGAGGCGGCGGCGTTCTGCAACCGGCTGAAGTCGCTGGGCGGCCGCTGCATCGTGCTGAAGAACTGAGCGCCCCGGCGCGGCCGGGACGCGCCGCAACCGGATCGTCGGGGCCGTCGAAACCCCGGCCGGGCGACCCGACCGGGGGGGCGGTTCATTCGGTCCAGCGCACCTCGGTCAGGTCGTTGGCGGGGGTGGGCGAGTTTTCCCACAGCCCCTCGATCTTCGCGTTCGCGACCCCGGTCTTGGCCAGCTGGAAGAGCCAGGCGACCGGCTGATCCTCGGCCAGCTTGGCCTGGATCTCCTTCAGCAGGGCGCTGCGTTCGGCGGGATCGACCGCGGCCTTGAGCCGGTCGTGCAGGGCCACGTAGTCCGGGTCCGCATAGCCGAAATAATAGTCCGGGCGGGCAAAGATATCGACGTCCATCGGCTCGACATGGCTGATGATCGTCAGGTCGTAATCATGCCCCTTGTGGACCGTTTCCAGCCACTGGGCCCATTCCATGTTGGTGGTCTCGGTGGCGATCCCGACCGCGCGCAGCTGCGTCGCGACGATCTCGCCCCCGCGGCGGGCATAGGGCGTGGGCGGCAGGGCGAGGCGCAGGGTCAGGTCCTGAACCCCCGCCTCGGCCAGCAGCTGCCGGGCCTGCTCGGGGTCGTGGGGCGACTTGTCCAGCAGGTCGACGTAATCGGGGTGATGGGGCGGGAAATGGCTGCCGATCGGGGTGCCGTAGCCGAACATGGCACCGTCGATGATCGCCTGCCGGTCCACAGCCAGCGCGATCGCCCGGCGCACCCGGATGTCGTCCAGCGGCGGGTTCCTGTTGTTCATCGACAGGATCGTCTCGCCCTCGGTGGTGCCGACGATCACCTTGAAGCGCGGGTCGGCCTTCAGCTGTTCCAAGGTCTCGGGCGCCGGATAGGTCGGGAAGGCGTCGACATCCTCGGCCATCATTGCCGCAAACGCCGCAGTCGGGTCGCCGATGAACCGGAAGGTGGCCTGCGCCAGTGCCGGCTTGTCGCCCCAGTAGCCGTCGAACCGGGTCAGCGTCAGCCGGTCGCCCTGGCGCCACTCGCCGAACATGAACGGACCGGTGCCGACCGGACGGGTCGAATTGCCGGCGGCCGACGCCTCGTCCACCATGGCCGCGTCGCCCCAGGCCATCTTGAACGGGAACGCGCCGTCCGGCGCCTTCAGCGTGACGCGCGCCAATTGCGGGGACACCGCCTCGACCGACTCGATCCCCTCGAACAGGCCCTTCTGTGCATTCGTCGACTCCTCTGCCATGGCGCGGGTCAGGGAAAAGACGACATCGTCGGCGGTGAAATCGGCGCCGTCGTGGAACTTGACGCCCGGATGCAGGTGGAAGTCGTAGACCCGGCCGTCTTCCTGCACGTCCCAGCGCTCGGCGAGGGATGGCAGGATCGATCCGTCAGGACCGAACCTGGTCAGCCCCTCGAACAGGTTCGTGTAGGTGACCTCGTCGATGGCGGCAGCCGCACCCGAGGTCGGGTCGAGCGTCGGCGGTTCCAGGACCATGCCCAGCGTGATGGCGTCCTTGGCGGCCAGCGCCGGACCGGACAGCACAGCCAGCGCGGCGGCCGTCGTCAGTAGCGTGCGGAACATCGTCTTCCCCCGGTGATGCGTCCGGCCAGCGGGCCAGTTCGGTCAGGGCGCAGCCTGCGGTCAAAACCGGGTCCGATCAAGCCCCGCGCGGCACCGCCCGGCTGGCGCTGGTCCGGTCCGGTCAGGCCCGGACACCGCGCGTGGCGCGGGCGGGGATCAGCTGCTGCACCAGCCCGGCCAGCAGCAGCCACAGCGAGGTGATGACCAGCCCCCAGTGGGCCCAGCTCTGCGGGTCGAAATGGACCAGCGCGGCCCAGGCGGCAAAGCCGACCCAGGCGACGGCGATCGGGAGGGACACCGCGCGCCAGCGTTCGGTGCGGACCGGGTGGATGAACTTGATGTTGGTGAACATCGTGATCGCCAGCGCGACCACCACGAACAGCGTCAGACGCCAGTCAGGTTTCAGCGCGAACAGCACCAGCACCACCATGTTCCAGCAGGCCGGAAAGCCCGCAAAGCTGTTGTCGCGCGTCTTCATCCGCGTGTCGGCGAAATAGATGACCGAGCCGTAGACGATGCAGATGATCGCCACCCAGCCGGTCCAGCCGTCCAGCAGGTTCGACTTGAACAGCGCATAGGCCGGGATGAAGACATAGGTGATATAGTCGATGATCAGGTCCATCAGGACCCCGTCATAGGTCGGCCAGTTTTCCTTGGCGCCATAGCGGCGCGCCAGCGGCCCGTCGATCCCGTCGACGGCCAGCGCCGCGACCAGCCAGGCGAACATCACCGACCAGCGCTCCTCGACCGCCGCCAGCATCGCCAGCATCGCCAGGACCGCACCGGTGGCCGTCAGCAGGTGGACGGACAGGGCCTTGAGCCGCAATTCCATGGCGCGCCTTGTCGCATTGCGCGTCGCAGGGTGCAATGGCAGGAGCCGGGGCACAGGCCGGGGCAGGCCCTGATGGCCCCGGATCCGACGCTCACCGGCTTGCCGTCTTTCGATCGGGCGCGGATTGGCCTAGACAGCTGCCAGATTCCAACGGGGACCACCGCATGGCCGACATGCCGAAGCCGACCAGATCCGTCACGCAGCCCGACCTGCAGACGGTGACGCATGTGCGGCACTGGACGGACTGGCTGTTCTCGTTCCGGGTGACGCGGCCCGCGAGCCTGCGGTTCCGGTCGGGCGAGTTCGTGATGATCGGCCTGCCCGACGACGCCGGCAAGCCGGTGCTGCGGGCCTATTCGATCGCCTCGCCGGCCTGGGACGACGAACTGGAGTTCTATTCGATCAAGGTGCCGGACGGGCCGCTGACCTCGCGGCTGCAGCATATCCGCCCCGGCGACCCGATCATCCTGCGGCCCAAGCCGGTCGGCACGCTGGTGCTGGACGCACTGCTGCCGGGCCAGCGGCTGTGGCTGCTGGCGACCGGCACCGGGATTGCGCCGTTCGCGTCGCTGCTGCGCGACCCCGACACCTTCGGGCGCTATGCGCAGGTGGTGCTGATGCACACCTGCCGGACCGGGGCCGAGCTGGCCTACGGGGCGGCGCTGGTCGCGGGGCTGGAGGACGACCCGCTGCTGGCCGAGCTGTTCGGCGACGGCTTTGCGGACCGGCTGCTCTACTATCCCACCACCACGCGCGAGCCGTCGGCGCGGATGGGGCGGATCACCGACAACCTGCGCTCGGGCCGGGTGTTCGCCGATCTGGGGCTGCCGCCGATGAATGCGGCGGACGACCGGGCGATGGTGTGCGGGTCGCTGCCGTTCAACCAGGACGTCAAGGCGGTGCTGGAGGGATTCGGCCTGCACGAGGGCGCCAACAGCGACCCGCGCGAGTTCGTGGTGGAAAAGGCGTTCGTGGGCGAGGGGGTCTGAGGGCGGCGGCGGGCGGGGCAGGCAGCGGGCGGCGCGGGCGGTAGTCGGGTTCTGACCGGATCGGCGGGTCCCGCGCGATGCCCCGGAACCGGCCGGACAGCGGGGCTCCGCGCCGGGACGCAGCAACGGCATCCGCGCCGAACCGGCTGGCGGCGCAGGCCACGCGTCATTGACAGGCCCGGCGGCGCCACCCATGTTCGCCCCCCGAAACGCCCAGGGGGCCTGCCATGCCAGTCGTCGTCGTCGAATCGCCTGCCAAGGCCAAGACCATCAACAAGTATCTGGGCGACGACTACACCGTGCTCGCTTCGTTCGGGCATGTCCGGGACCTGCCCGCCAAGGACGGTTCGGTGGACACCGACGCCGATTTCGACATGAAGTGGGAGGTCGCGTCCGAGTCCAAGAAGCACGTCAAGGCGATCCGCGACGCGCTGGCCAGCGACCCCAAGCTGATCCTGGCCACCGACCCCGACCGCGAGGGCGAGGCGATCAGCTGGCACCTGCTCGAGGCGCTGGCCCCGGCGCTGAAGAAGGGCGCCGAGGTCAGCCGCGTCACCTTCAACGCGATCACCAAGTCGGCGGTGACCGAGGCGATCGCCAACCCCCGGCAGATCGACCAGCCGCTGGTCGACGCCTATCTGGCGCGGCGCGCGCTGGACTACCTGGTCGGCTTCAACCTGTCGCCGGTGCTGTGGCGCAAGCTGCCGGGCGCCAAGTCCGCGGGGCGGGTCCAGTCGGTGGCGCTGCGCATCATCGTCGACCGCGAGATGGAGATCGAGGCGTTCCGCGCCCGCGAATACTGGACCGTCCATGCCACGCTGGCCACGCCGGGGGGCGAGACCTACCGGGCGCAGCTGGTCAGCTATGCCGGCCGCAAGCTGGACCGGTTCGACCTGGGCGACGCCGAACAGGCGCGGCTGGCGGTCAGCGCGGTGCAGTCCCGCGACCTGACCGTGACCTCGGTCGCGTCCAAGCCGGCCAGCCGCAATCCGTGGCCGCCCTTCATGACCTCGACCCTGCAGCAGGAGGCGTCGCGCAAGCTGGGGCTTGGCGCGCGCGCCTGCATGTCGGCGGCGCAGCGGCTCTACGAGGCGGGCCACATCACCTACATGCGGACCGACGGGATCGACATGGCGCCCGAGGCGGTGATGGCCGCGCGCGACGCCATCAAGGCGCGGTTCGGCGCCGAATACGTCCCGAAATCGCCGCGGATGTACAAGAACAAGGCCAAGAACGCGCAAGAGGCGCATGAGTGCATCCGTCCGACCGACATGATGCTGTCGCCCGACCGGCTGAACGCCGAGACCGAGCAGAAGAAGCTGTACGATCTGATATGGAAGCGTACGCTGGCATCCCAGATGGAGGCCGCCCGGATGGAGCGTACCACCGTCGAGATCGGCAGCGCCGACGGGCAGGTCGGGCTGCGCGCCACCGGGCAGGTGATGCTGTTCGACGGTTTCCTGCGCGTCTATGACCAGGGCCACGACGATGACGAGGGCGAGGACAGCGCCCGCCTGCCGCAGATCGCCGAGGGCGAGGCGGCCGCCAAGCGCGACGTCGTGCCGGAACAGCATTTCACCCAGCCGCCGCCCCGCTATACCGAAGCCACGCTGGTCAAGCGGATGGAGGAGCTGGGGATCGGCCGTCCGTCCACCTATGCCAGCATCGTCACGACGATCCAGGACCGCGAATATGTCCGCAAGGACAAGAACCGCCTGATCCCCGAGGACAAGGGGCGGCTGGTGACGGTGTTCCTGACCCGGTATTTCCCGCGCTATGTCAGCTATGACTTCACGGCCGACATGGAAGGCGAGCTGGATGACATCAGCAGCGGCAGCCGCGCCTATCGCGAGGTCTTGCGCCGGTTCTGGCGCGATTTCTCGGCCGCGCTCGAGGACACCAGCGAGCTGCGCATCACCGAGGTGCTGCAGGCGATCGACGAGGCGTTGGCCCCGCATCTGTACCCGCCGCGGGCGGACGGGGGCGATCCGCGCGAATGTCCGCTGTGCGGGCAGGGCCGTCTGAACCTGAAGACGGCGCGGTCCGGCGGCGCCTTCGTCGGCTGCACCAACTATCCCGAATGCCGCTATACCCGGCCGCTGTCCGGGCCGGAGGGCGAGACGCTCGGCGACACCGTGCTGGGACAGGACAGCGCCGGCAACGAGATCAGCCTGAGGAACGGCCGGTTCGGCCCCTATGTCCAGCGGGGCGAGGCGACCGAGGACGATCCCAAGCCGCAGCGGGCGTCGGTTCCCAAGGGGTGGGACGCTGCATCGGTCGATCTGGACCGGGCGCTGATGCTGCTGGACCTGCCGCGCCAGATCGGACCGCACCCCGAGGATGGGGTCCCGATCGAGGCGTCGATCGGCCGCTACGGGCCCTATGTGAAGCACGGGCCGAAATACGCCAACCTGCCGGATGTGGACGAGGTGTTCACCATCGGCATGAACCGGGCGGTCGAGGTGCTGGCGCAGAAACAGCAACGGGGCCGCGGTGCGGCCGCCGCACCGCTGTCCGAACTGGGCGAGCATCCCGAGGGCGGTCCGGTGCAGGTGATGAACGGGCGGTTCGGCCCCTATGTGAAATGGGGCAAGATCAACGCCACGCTGCCCCGCGACCTGGCGCCCGAGGCGGTCACCATGGACCAGGCGCTGGAACTCATCGCCGCCCGCGCCGCCAAGTCGGGCAAGGGCACCGGCAGGACGGCCGCTGCCAAGACAGCGTCGAAGCCCAAGACGGCGGGCAAGACCGCGACGAGCAAGGTGGCCAAAAGCGGGGGCAAGGCCGCGGCAGGCAAGACGATCCGGGGCACGTCGAAAGCCGCGGCCGGGGCAAAGTCCAAGGCGGCCGGCACGACAACCCGCAAGGCGCCGGCCAAGGCTGCGCCCCGCAAGAAGGCCGCCGCCACCGGTGCGGCAGGGGGCAAGGCCGCCGACCCGGCCGTCTGACGACAGGCGGTTTGACCTTGCCGTGAGCTCCGCTAGCCTTGGTTCAACCCAGGGAGGAGACATAACGATGACCACGCTGACGCACCGCACGGGCCGCGCTGCCCGGCAGGGACTGATCGCGCTTGCGCTCTCGGCTTTCGCCCTGCCGGCCGGGACGCTGCCCGCGATCGCCCAGGATGCCGCGATCTATTCGGGCATGGACCTGTTCCATCCCGTCTGGGCAAAGAACGGGCTGGTCTCGGCCCAGGAACGTGTCGCTGCCGAGATCGGGCGCGACATCATGGCCCAGGGCGGCAATGCCGTCGATGCCGGGGTCGCCGTGGCATTCGCGCTGGCGGTCACCCTGCCACGGGCCGGCAATCTGGGCGGCGGCGGCTTCATGCTGGTCCACGACGCGGAGACCGGCGAGACCCACGCGATCGACTATCGCGAGATGGCGCCCAGGGGGGCCAGCCGCGACATGTTCCTGGATGCGCAGGGCGAGGCCGACAGCGACAGGTCGCGCTATACCGGTGCCGCCTCGGGCGTGCCGGGGACCGTGGCGGGGATGAAGCTGGTTCTGGACAGCTATGGCAGCATGGACTGGGCCGACGTGATCGCCCCGGCGATCCGCCTGGCCGAGCAGGGGATCACCGTCACCCCCGATCTGGCCGACAGCCTGGCAGGGCTGAGGGACCGGCTGACCCGCTATCCGTCCGCTGCCGCGATCTTCTACAAGCCCGACGGATCGCTCTATGCGCCCGGCGATACCCTGGTGCAGGCCGACCTGGCGCGGACGCTGAAGAAGATCGCCGACGAGGGGCCGGCCGGTTTCTACACCGGCGAGGTGGCGCAGGCGATCGCCAGTTCCGTGCAGGCCGCCGGCGGGCAGATCACCGTCGAGGACATGGCCGCCTATCGGGCCGTCGAGCGGGAGCCGGTGCGGGGCAGCTATCGCGGCCACGAGGTCGTGTCGATGCCGCCTCCGTCCTCGGGCGGGGTGCACCTGGTGCAGATGCTGAACGTGCTGGAAGCCTATCCGATCGGGGCGCTGGGCCAGAACAGCTCGGAAACGATCCACCTGATGGCCGAGACGATGAAGCGGGCCTATGCGGACCGGTCCGAGTTCCTGGGCGATCCGGACTTCGTCGACGTGCCGCTGGACGCGTTGATGTCCAAGGCCTACGCGGCCGACATCCGCGACGCGATCAGCGCCAGCTTTGCCACGCCGTCCGAACAGATCCGCCCCGCCGACCTGGCCGCCTACGAATCCGACCAGACCACCCATTTCTCGATCATCGACAAGGCGGGCAACGCCGTCTCGAACACCTACACGATCAACTTCTCCTACGGGTCGGGGCTGGTCGCCGACGGCACCGGGGTGCTGATGAACAACGAGATGGACGATTTCTCGGCCAAGCCCGGGGTACCCAACGCCTATGGCCTGATCGGCGGCGAGGCCAACGCGGTCGAGCCCGGCAAGCGGCCGCTGTCCTCGATGACGCCCACCATCGTGCTGAAGGACGGCAAGCCGGTCCTGGTCACCGGCTCGCCGGGCGGGTCGCGCATCATCACCACGGTGCTGCAGGTGGTGATGAACATGATCGACCACGGCATGAACGTGGCCGAGGCCTCCAGCGCCCCGCGCGTCCACCACCAGTGGCAGCCCGACGAGCTGCGGACCGAGGAGGGGATCAACCTGGACACCATCCGCGCACTGCGCGCCAAGGGCCATGCCGTGACCGTCGAAGAGGCGATGGGATCCACCCAGTCGGTGATGATGGACCCCGAATCCGGGTTCCTGCTGGGCGCGTCGGACCCGCGCCGGCCCGACGCGGCCACCGTCGGCTTCTGACCCCGCGGGCCGACGGCGGCCGGGCGCGGCCACGTTCCGCGCCACCGGCCGGGCAGCGGCCAGCCGCCGGGGCGTGTGATTGACAGCCGGTCCCCGCCGGGCGAAACACGGCGGTGACTAGTCAGTCGGGGGATGGATGAAAAAGGTCTACGAGAACGCCGCCGCCGCGGTGGACGGGCTACTGAAGGACGGGATGACGATCGCCGCGGGCGGGTTCGGCCTGAGCGGGATCCCCGAACTGCTGATCGATGCGATCCACAAGGCCGGCACCAGGGATCTGACCGTCGCGTCCAACAACTGCGGCGTGGACGGCTTCGGGCTGGGCATCCTGCTGGACAGCAAGCAGATCAAAAAGATGATCAGCTCGTATGTCGGCGAGAATGCCGAGTTCATGCGCCAGTATCTGTCCGGCGAACTGGAGCTGGAGTTCAACCCGCAGGGCACGCTCGCCGAACGGATGCGCGCCGGCGGTGCCGGGATCCCCGGGTTCTATACCAAGACGGGCGTCGGCACGGTGATCGCCGAGGGCAAGGAATCCAAGATCGTCGACGGCGAGGAATACATCTTGGAACGCGGGCTGGTGGCGGACCTGGCCATCGTCAAGGCGTGGAAGGCCGACGAGACCGGCAACTTGGTGTTCCGCAAGACCGCCCGGAACTTCAACGTGCCGGCAGCCACCTGTGGCAAGGTCTGCATCGTCGAGGTCGAGGAAATCGTGCCGGCCGGCGGGCTGGACCCGGATCACATCCACCTGCCCGGGATCTATGTCCACCGCATCTTTCAGGGCCCGCACGAAAAGCGCATCGAACAGCGCACCGTGCGCCAGCGCAAGGAGGCCTGAGCCATGGCCGATGGAAACAAGGGTTGGGACCGCAACCAGATGGCCGCCCGGGCCGCAAAGGAATTGCGCGACGGGATGTATGTGAATCTGGGGATCGGCATTCCGACCCTGGTGTCGAACTACATCCCCGAGGGCGTGCACGTCACGCTCCAGTCCGAAAACGGCATGCTGGGCATGGGACCGTTCCCGTATGAGGGAGAAGAAGATCCCGACCTGATCAACGCCGGCAAGCAGACGATCACCGAACTGCCGCATTCCGCCTATTTCGACAGCGCCACCAGCTTTGCGATGATCCGCGGCGGCAAGATCGCAATGGCGATCCTGGGCGCGATGGAAGTGGCCGAGAATGGCGACCTGGCGAACTGGATGATCCCCGGCAAGCTGGTCAAGGGCATGGGCGGCGCGATGGATCTGGTAGCCGGCGTCGGCCGCGTGGTGGTGGTCATGGACCACACCAACAAGCACGGCGAATCCAAGGTGCTGCAGGAATGCACCCTGCCGCTGACCGGCAAGGGCGTGGTCGACCGGATCATCACCAATCTGGGTGTGCTGGACGTGGTGCCGGGCGGGCTGAAGATCGTCGAGTGTGCGGACGGGGTGTCCGAAAAGGAACTGCGTGCCGCGACCGAGGCCACGATCGTCGACTGATCGGTTGCCGGGACGGCCATCATGGAAGGCGGTCTGCCGCGCCGCCGGTCCGTTCAACCGGCGTCCGTCGGTGCCGGGCAGGCGGGCGCACCCGGCATGACCGGCTCCGATACCGAGCCGGCACTGACGTCCGATGCCATCGCATCGCTGTTCACCCGCCCGGACGGGACGTTCCTGTGCGCCCGCTGGGGCCGCCCGGTGGCTCCGGTGGTGTTCGGGCTGGATGACGCCACCCTGGCCGTGTTCCGATCGGCCCTGCGCGCCGCCTTCACGCATGCCCGCCAGCCGCTTGTCGAGACCGATCCCGAGATGGGCGCGAACCTGATGGTCTTTGCGGTGCGGGACTGGGGCGAACTGAACGGCCTGCCGGACCTGGAGCGTCTGACCGGCATGCTCGACCTGCCGCAGCGCCTGGCGGACGAGGGGGACGGGCAGGGCGCCGACCGCTATCGGCTGTTCCGGTTCGACCCCGACGGCAGCATCCGCGCGGCGCTGGTGTTCCTGCGGCTCGGGCCCGCGGCCGACCGGACCCATCCGGCCGCGCTGGCCGAGGAGGTGGCGGTGAACGCGCTGCTGACCTGGGCCCATCCGGTCCGCGCGTCGGGCGCCTTGGCGGGGCTGATCCGGGCCGCGTATGATCCGTTGCTTCCCGCCTGTGCCCGCGACCCCAGCCATGCGCTGCGCCTCGCCGCACGGCTCTAGCGCGCCGGAGGGCGGCGGCGCGGCCATGCCGTCCGCACAGATCGGCGTCCCGTCCGCGACGCCTGCCCTTGGGATCCGTCGCGTCGATGCCCACGTGGTGAGGCGGAAACCCGCAACGGCCGCATGGCTGCAAAGCAAGGAACACCCATGAAGATCCTGATGATCCTGACCTCTCACGACCAGCTGGGCGACACCGGCGACAAGACCGGTTTCTGGCTCGAGGAGTTCGCGGCACCCTATTACGTCTTCCGCGACGCGGGGGCCGAGGTCACCCTGGCCTCGCCCAAGGGCGGTCAGCCGCCGCTGGACCCGAAAAGCGCGGATCCATCCGCGCAGACCGAGGCGACCCGCCGCTTCGATGCCGATCCGCAGGCGCAGGCCGCGCTCGCCTCGACCCGCAAGCTGGCCGATGTCGACCCGTCTGAATTCGACGCGGTGTTCTATCCCGGCGGTCACGGCCCGCTGTGGGACCTGGCCGAGGATGCCGACAGCCGGCGGGTGATCGAGACGACCCTGGGCGCGGGACGTCCGCTGGGCGCCGTGTGCCACGCCCCGGCGGTGTTTCGCCACGCGCAGGTCGATGGGCGCCCGGTGGTCCAGGGCCGCCGCGTGACCGGGTTCACGAATGGCGAGGAAGAGGGCGTGGGGCTGACCAAGGTAGTGCCCTTCCTGCTCGAGGACATGCTGCAGGAGCGTGGCGGGCTGTATGAGAAGGGCCCGGACTGGGCGTCTCATGTGGTGACCGACGGAATGCTGGTCACCGGTCAGAACCCCGCCTCGTCCGAGGACGCGGCCCGGGCGCTGCTGAAGCTGCTGGGCTGAGGCCCGAAACCCGTGCCGACGCGGCCCCCGGTCGCGTCGGCAAACCGTGCCACCCGCCAGCAGGACCAGCCAATGCCGCATTGCTTTCCCGTACGGGTCTATTACGAGGACACCGATCTGGGGCAGGTGGTCTATTACGCAAACTACCTGCGCTTCATCGAGCGGGCGCGCAGCGAATGGCTGCGCGCTGGCGGCGTCGACCAGGCGGGGCTGCTGCGCGACCACGGCATCGCCTTTGTCGTCCGCCGGGTCCAAGCAGACTATCTGCGGCCCGCGCGGTATGACGACCTGCTGCAGGTGAGGTCCGAACTGCGCGAGGTGACCGGCGCCCGGATCCGCCTGACCCAGCGGGTCGAGCGCGCGGGCGAGATCCTGTTCACGGCCGAAGTCGATCTGGTCTGCATCGCGCAGCCCTCCATGCGGCCGGTGCGCGTGCCGGCCGGGATCAGGACCGCCCTGACGTCCGCCTGACGCCGCAAGGGCTTGAGCGGGCCCGGCGACTCGACGTGCGGACATGTCGGTGACACAACTGTGTTGGCCTTGACGTCGGGTTTGGAGTTAAAAGGCCGCGCAAAGATCGCGACAAGGCGACCCACGCACAGGGGCAACGACAGGCACGTCTCATGGAAAACCTCGCTGCCGGCTCACCGGCTGATTTCACGCTGATCGCGCTGTTCCTGCGCGCCTCGCTGACCGTCAAGCTGGTGATGGTGGTGCTGGTGCTGGCGTCGGTCTGGGCCTGGGCGATCATCATCCAGAAGGTGATCACCTACGCGGCGGCGCGCCGCGACGTGGACCGGTTCGATCGTCGCTTCTGGTCTGGCGAGCCGCTGGACGACGTCTATGACCGCCTCGCCGGCAATCCCAGCGGGGCGTCGGAACGGATCTTTTCGGCCGGGATGCTGGAGTGGCGCCGCTCGCAGACCGATGACGGCGGGATCATTCCGGCCGCCCAGGCGCGCATCGACCGGGCCATGACCGTGGCGATCAACCGCGAGGCCGACCGTCTGACCGGCGGCCTGCCGTTCCTTGCGACGGTCGGATCGACCGCCCCGTTCATCGGCCTGTTCGGGACCGTCTGGGGAATCAAGAACGCGTTCGAGGGCATCGCGCTCAGCCAGAACACCAGCCTGGCGGTCGTGGCGCCCGGCATCGCCGAGGCGCTGGTCGCCACCGCGCTGGGCCTGCTGGCGGCCATCCCGGCCGTCGTCGCCTACAACAAGCTGGCCTCGGATGCGGACCGGATCAGCGGCAGTCACGAGGCGTTTGCCGACGAGTTCTCGACCATCCTGTCGCGCCAGATCGGGGAAGAGTGATGGCTGCGGGGCTGGTCCGCCGCGCCGCCACCCGCAAGGGCCGCCGCCGGCATATGCCGATGGCCGAGATCAACGTGACGCCGTTCGTCGACGTGATGCTGGTGCTGCTGATCATCTTCATGGTGGCGGCGCCGCTGCTGACCGTGGGGGTGCCGCTGGAACTGCCGCGCACCGCGGCCGAGGCGGTGCCCACCGAACCGGAAGAGCCGCTGACGATCAGCGTGCCCCCGACCGGACCGCTGATCCTGATGACCGCCGAGGTGCCCGAGGATCAGCTGATCGGGCGGCTGCGCGCGGTGCTGGCCGAACGGCAGAGCGGGCGGATCTACCTGCGCGCCGACGGCACGATCCCCTATGCGCGGGTGATGCAGGTGATGGGCGCCCTGAACGCTGCCGGGTTCAACAACATCGTGCTGGTCACCGAGACCGGCGGACCGCGGATGGACGGCTAGGCCGATGGATCGGGCGGGCCGGATCGGCGGATGGGTGTCGGGCGTGACGCACGCCGGGCTGATCGCCTGGGTGGCGGTCGGCGGCGCACTGTTCCGTGGCCAGCCGTCCGAGCCGATCCGGATGACCAATGTCGAGACGATGACCGACGCCCAGTTCCAGCAGATGGCCGCCGCGACCCGCGGCGCGGGACCGGTCGGGACCGAGGCCGCGGCCCAGCCGGCGCAGCCCGCCCCACCCTCGGCCGAGGTCGTAGAGGGCGGAACCGTATCGGTCGCACCCGAGGCGCCGCAGGTCGATCCGCTGGCGATGCCGGCCCCCGAGACCGCCCCCGAGCCGGCCCCCGACCTGTCCGAACTGCGCGCCCCGCAGGAGGCCGTGGCCGTTGCCTCCGTCGCCCCGGTGCAGCCGGACGCCCCGGCCGAGGTCAGCGGCACCGTGATCCTGCCCGACACCGCGCCGGGACGCGCCGTCGCCGTGGCCGCACCCGGCGCCCGGCCGGCGCCGACCGAACGGCCGTCCGAGACGGCCGCCCCGGACAGCGCCCCGGATGTCAGCGACCTGCAGGCGCCCCAGCCCCAGGTCGTCGTGACGGATGCGGCGCCCGCCCAGCCCGGCGCCCCCGCAGAACCGGCGGCGCCGGCCGACCTGCCGCAGGCCGCACCCGCGCCGCGCCAGATGGCGGCACTGCCGCAGCCCGTGCGCCCCGCCGCGCCGGGGTCCGAGGCGCCGGTCGCCCCGCTCGCGCCACCCCCCGAACCGGGGCTGGCGCCGCTGAGTTCGGCGGTGCCGCTGTCTGCCGATGCGGCCCGCGAACGCCGCGCCGAACGGCAGGCTGCGGCGCGGGCCGAGGAGCTGGCCCGGCAGGCCGCCGCCGAGGCCGCCCGGCAGGCGGCCGAACGGGCCGCAGCAGAACAGGCGGCGGCCGAACGGGAAGCGGCGGAGCAGGAAGCGGCCGAGCAGGAAGCCCGGCGCCTTGCCGAGGAAGCCGCGGCCGAGGAACGCCGCCTTGCAGAAGAAGCGGCGGCCGAGGAACGCCGGCTGGCCGAGGAAGCCGCCGCGGCCGCCGCCCGCGAGGCCGCGGAACGGGAACGCGAGCGCCTGGCCCGCGAGGAGGCCGATCGGCGGGCTGCGGAAACCGCCGCCGCGGCAGAGGCGGCGCGGGTCGAGACCGAACGCCGCGCCGTCGAGGAACGCGCCCGCGAAGAGGCCGAGGCGCAGCGCCGCGAGGAAGAACGGCTGGCGGCCGAGGCCGCGGCCCGGGAACAGGCCCTTGCCCGCGAACTCGCGGCGCGAGCCGAGGCCGAGGCGCAGGCGCGCGAACAGGCTGAACGCGAACGCATGGCGCCCCCCGACGATGCGCTGACCCGGGCGCTGGAGCTGGCCATGAACCGGGATCTGCCGCTCGACGGCGCCGGCGCAGAAGGTGGTGGCGGCCGCGCGCCGTCCGGACCGCCCCTGACCCAGGGCGAACGCGACGGGTTGCGGGTGGCGATCCAGGACTGCTGGAACTCGGGCGCCCTGTCACGCGAGGCGACAGCGGTCACCGTCTCCGTCGCGTTCTCGATGACGCCGGATGGAATGCCGCGCGAGGACAGCGTCGAGTTGATCGGATCCGACGGCGGCCCGGAGCAGGCGGTGCAGCAGGCATTCGACGTGGCCCGACGTGCCATCATCCGCTGCGGATACCAGAAGGAGGGCTATGACCTGCCTGTCGACAAGTATGGACGGTGGAAGGACGTGATCGTCGACTTCTCCGTCGCCGGATCGGGCATCAGCCTGAGGTGACCCGTCATGGCATCCCGCGCGCGCCTGCTCTAGGCTGCGCCCCCCGAACCGCAAGGACCCGCCCGATGTTCCGTTTTCCGTCGATCGCCCGATCGACCGCCCTGTCGAGAACCGTGACCACAACCCTGTCGCTCACCCTGTCTGCCGCACTGGCCGTCGCGTTCGCCGCGCTGCCGCTGCCGCTGCGGGCGCAGGAGGACACCGGCCCGTTGCGGATCGAGATCACCGAGGGCGTGACGGAACCGATGCCCATTGCCATCGCGCCGTTCCTGAATGCCGGCAACGGGGGTGACATGGTGGACCGGGTCCAGCAGGTGGTGACCGACGACCTGACCGGCACCGGGCTGTTTCGCGCCATCGGACCCGCGGCCCAGATCGCCCGCCCGACCGGCATCGACGACCCTGTCGCCTATGAGGACTGGCGCGCCATCAATGCCGAGGCGCTGGTGATCGGCGACGTCGCCATGGCCGACGGGATGGTCACGGTCCGGTTCAGGCTGTTCGACGTGTTTTCCGGGCGGCCGCTGGGCGACGGCATGCAGTTCGAGGCCACGGAACAGGGCTGGCGTCGCGCCGCGCACAAGGCCGCCGACCAGATCTATTCCCGGCTGACGGGCGAGGATCCGTATTTCGACAGCCGTGTGGCGTTCGTCAACGAGACCGGGCCCAAGGACGCTCGCCGCAAGCGGGTCGGCCTGATGGATTATGACGGGGCCAACCAGATGTGGCTGACCGGCGACGCCACGCTGGTCCTGTCGCCCAAGCTGTCGCGGGACGGCCGGCGGCTGCTCTATACCTCCTACAGCTCGGGCTCTCCCCGGCTGATGCTGATGGATGTCGAGACAGTGACGGAGGTCGAGGTGCCGACCGATCCCGGCACCATGGCGTTCGGCCCGCGGTTTTCCCCGGACGGACGCTGGATCATCTATTCCCGCGCGCAAGGGGGCGACACGGATATCTGGCAGATGGACCCCGGCACCGGCGCAGGCCGGCCGCTGATCGCCGGGCCCGCGATCGAGACGGCACCCAGCTACAGCCCCGACGGCACCCAGATCGTGTTCGAAAGCGACCGGTCCGGCACCTCCCAGCTGTACGTGACCGGCGCGGACGGCAGTGGCGAGCCGCTGCGCATCAGCTTTGGCGAGGGCAGCTATGGCGCCCCGGCCTGGTCGCCGAAGGGAGACCTGATCGCCTTCACCCGACAGGACGGCGACAAGTTCCATATCGGGGTGATGCGGCCCGACGGCTCGGGCGAAAAGACCCTGACGGAGTCGTTTCTGGACGAGGGGCCCACCTGGGCGCCGAATGGCCGCGTGGTGATGTTCACCCGCCAGACCCCTGGCGGGAACGGGGTCGCGCGGCTGCATTCGGTGGACGTGACGGGCCGCAACATGCGTCCGCTGGACATTCAGGGGGCGGCGTCCGATCCTGACTGGGGCCCGCTTCTGCCGTGACGAGGACCGCGATGACCACATCGAAACCCGCTTTTCTGCTGCTGCTGGCACTGACGCTGGCGGGCTGCGCCGCGCCCCCGCCCCCGGCGGTTGTTACCGATCCCTATGCCGGCTTGCCAGGTGGCGGGGCGGTCTATACCGCGCCGATCCCTGACGGGACGCTGGGCGGCACCGGGACCGCCGACTATTTCCGCACCACTCTCGGCGACACCGTCCTGTTCCCCAGGGATCAGGCGGCGCTGACCGCCGAGGCGCGCCTGACGCTGGCCCGCCAGGCCGACTGGCTGAAAACCAACGGCAGTTTCTCGACCGTCGTCGAGGGCCATTCCGACGAACAGGGCACGCGCGAATTCAACCTTGCCCTGGGCGCGCGCCGGGCCGGGGCGGTCGAGGAATACCTGATTTCGCAGGGCGTGCCCGCCGGCCGGATCCGCACCGTCAGCTATGGCAAGGAGCGTCCCGTGGCCGTCTGCTCGGACGAGGAGTGCCTGGCGCGGAACCGGCGCGCGGTCACGGTGGTACAGCCGGGGGCCGGGGTATGAGCCGCGCCACCAGACGCGTCCGTGGCGCGCCCCGGGTCTGGCGCGGTCTGCGCGCGGGCGTTGTGGCGATGACCATGCTGGCGCCGCTGACCGCAGCGGCACAGACAGCGCCGGATGCGCCGGCACAAGCCCCGAACGGTGGCGAAACCCTTGCCGATCTGCGGGCGTCGCTGACGGTGCTGGCGGCCGACCTGCAATCGCTGCGGGCCGAGCTGCGCGCCGGGGGCCAGTCCGCCTATGCGGCGGCGGGCGGCGAGAGCGCCATCGATCGCATGAACGCGATGGAGGCCGAGATTGCCCGCCTGACGGCGCAGGCCGAGGGGCTGCGCCACCGCATCGAGCGGGTCGTCGCGGATGGGACCACCCGGCTGGGCGATGTCGAATTCCGCCTGTGCGAGATGGAGGAGGGCTGTGACCTGGGGGCGCTGACCACGCCGCCGCTGGGCAGCCAGGGCGACGGGGCCGGGATGCCCTTTGCCGCGCCGCCCGTGCCCGGGTCAGCCGGAACCGCGTCACGCGGGGCCGAGGCCGCACCCGATGGCGCCGCGACCGCGGAGGAGCAGGCCGCCTTCGACCGCGCCCGGGCCGTGTTCGACGCAGGTGACGCCCGGGCCGCGGCGGCCCAGCTTGCGGATTTCGCCGCCAGCCATCCCGGCAGCCCCCTGACCACCGAGGCGCTGTGGCTGCAGGGCGCCGCGCTGGAACAGGCCGGCCAGCCTCGCCCCGCCGCGGCGGCGTGGTTGCAGGTGTTTTCGGCCGATCCGAACGGCGGCCGGGCGGCTGACGCCCTGCTGGGCCTCGGCCGGCTGGCCGCCGAAAGGGGCAGCACCGAACAGGCCTGTACCTATCTGGCCGAGATCCAGGCGCGGTTTGCGGACTCCGCCCAGGCCGCCGCTGCTGCGACAGAGCAGCAGGCGCTGTCCTGCCCCGCGCCGCCCGCCCCTGACGCCGCGCAGGATCCCGAGGATGCCGCCGACGCGGCCCTGGTCCCGGATGGCGGCTGAGCCGCAGGCGATCGTCCACGCCGCGCTGGATCGACTGGCCGGGGGCCAGCGTGCCCTGGGGATCGCGCTGTCAGGCGGGGGGGACTCCACAGCGCTCATGCACCTTGCGGCGGAGTGGGCCCGGCCGCGCGGCATCGTGCTGCGCGCCGCCACCGTCGACCACGGGCTGCGCCCCGGATCCGCGGCAGAGGCCGAGGAGGCCGGGCGTGCCGCGCGGCGGCTGGGCATCGCGCACGAGGTGCTGCGATGGACCGGCCCCGGCGGCGGCAACCTGATGGCGCAGGCGCGGGCGGCGCGGCTGGAGCTTCTGGCGGCATGGGCCGGGCAGCAGGGGATCGGTGCTGTGGCCCTGGGGCACACACGGGACGATCAGGCGGAAACCGTGCTGATGCGGATGCTGCGCGGGGCGGGCGTCGACGGCCTGTCGGGGATGGCACCGGCCCGCCGGTCGCACGGCATCCTGTGGTTGCGGCCCCTGCTGGCCACCGGCCGGGCCGAACTGCGCGACCTGCTGCGACAGCGCGGGGCGACATGGACGGACGATCCCACCAACGACGATCCGCGCTACGACCGTGCCCGGCTGCGCCAGATCATGGCCGCACTGGACCTGCCCGCCGAGGCGCTGGCGCGCAGCGCGGACAACCTGCGTGCCGCGCGCGTGGCGCTGTACCACGCGGCCCGCGAGGTGGCGCGCGGCTTTGCCGCCGATCGGGGCACCCTGTGCCTGCCCCGACAGGCGTTCGCGTCCGCCCCGGCGGAACTGCAGCGCCGGGTGATCGTGGCCGGGCTGCAGTGGGTGGCGGGCGCCGAGCATCCGCCGCGCCACGACGCGATCGCCGCCGTCCTGGGCAGCCTGGCGCAGGATCGGCAGGCCACGCTGGCCGGCGTGATCGTGTCGCCCGTTGCCTCGGCCGCGGGTGGACTGATCCGGCTGACCCGGGAACCCGCCGCGGCGGCGAAGGCGCCAGTCGTCACGGGAGATCCGGCCATCTGGGACCGGCGCTGGCGGCTGACCGGCCTGCCGGCGGGGGCGCGGGTCACCACGCTGCCGCCCGGCGAACTGCCGCGTTTCGACTGGCGTGCCGCTGGTCTGACCCGCGCCGAGGCTGCGGCAAGCCCGGCCGTCTGCCTGCCGGACGGGACCTGGCACGCGCCGGTGATCGAGCCGGGGCAGGGGATCGGCGCGGTTCCGCTGCGCGGCGCAAATGACTTTCTGTGCCCAGAGTCACATTGATCCCGGACCCTGCGGCACCTATTTTCAGACAAACGTCTTATCCCGCGGAGGACATGCCCTTGGGCAACGCGCGCAACATCGCCTTCTGGGTGGTTCTGTTCCTGATGATCCTGGCGCTGTTCAACGCCTTCGGCGGGAACTCGGCCCAGCTCAACAGCAGGCAGATCAGCTATTCCGAGTTCATCGAGCGGGTGGAACAGGACGAGGTCGCATCCGTGACCATCGACGGCGAACAGGTCGGCATCGTCGGAAAGGATGGCAAGCAGTACATCACCGTCCGTCCGCAGGGCGAGGAAATCGCCGACCGCCTGATCGACCGCGAGGTCGAGGTCAAGGTCGAGCGTCAGCAGCAGTCGGGCTTCATGTCCCTGCTGGGCGTGTGGCTGCCCTTCATCCTTCTGATCGGCGTGTGGATCTTCATGATGAATCGCATGCAGGGGGGCGGCAAGGGCGGCGCCATGGGCTTTGGCAAGTCGAAGGCCAAGCTGCTGACCGAGAAGCACGGCCGTGTCACCTTCGACGACGTCGCCGGGATCGACGAGGCCAAGGAGGAACTCGAAGAGATCGTCGAGTTCCTGCGCAACCCGCAGAAGTTCTCGCGGCTCGGGGGCAAGATCCCCAAGGGCGCGCTGCTGGTCGGCCCCCCGGGCACCGGCAAGACGCTGCTCGCCCGCGCCATCGCCGGCGAGGCGGGCGTGCCGTTCTTCACCATTTCCGGTTCCGACTTTGTCGAGATGTTCGTGGGCGTGGGTGCAAGCCGCGTGCGTGACATGTTCGAGCAGGCCAAGAAATCCGCCCCGTGCATTGTCTTCATCGACGAGATCGACGCGGTGGGCCGGGCCCGTGGCGTCGGCATCGGCGGCGGCAACGACGAACGCGAACAGACGCTGAACCAGCTGCTGGTGGAGATGGACGGGTTCGAGGCGAACGAGGGGATCATCATCATCGCCGCCACGAACCGCAAGGACGTGCTGGATCCGGCACTGCTGCGCCCGGGCCGCTTCGACCGCCAGATCCATGTGCCGAACCCGGACATCAAGGGCCGCGAGAAGATCCTGAACGTCCACACCCGCAAGGTGCCGCAGGGCCCCGATGTCGACCTGCGCCTGATCGCGCGCGGCACGCCCGGGTTCTCGGGTGCGGACCTGATGAATCTCGTCAACGAGGCGGCGCTGATGGCGGCGCGGATCGGCCGGCGGTTCGTCACGATGGCCGATTTCGAGAACGCCAAGGACAAGGTCATGCTGGGCGTCGAACGCCGCAGCATGGTGCTGACCCCCGAGCAGAAGGAAAAGACCGCCTATCACGAGGCCGGGCACGCGATCGTGGGTCTTTCGCTGCCGAAATGCGATCCTGTCTACAAGGCCACGATCATTCCGCGCGGCGGGGCGCTGGGCATGGTCGTCAGCCTGCCCGAGGTCGACCGGCTGAACTATCACAAGGACGAGGCCAAGCAGAAGATCGCCATGACGATGGCCGGCAAGGCCGCCGAGATCATCAAGTATGGCGAGGAAGGCGTCTCGAACGGTCCCGCCGGCGACATCCAGCAGGCCAGCGCGCTCGCCCGTGCGATGATCATGCGCTGGGGCATGTCGGACAAGGTCGGGGCCGTGGATTACGCCGAGGCGCACGAAGGCTACAGCGGCAATACCGGCGGCTTCTCGATCAGCGCCAAGACCAAGGAACTGATCGAGGATGAGGTGCGGGGTCTCATCGACGAAGGCTACGAGACGGCGCACCGGATCCTGACCGAGAAGACGGTCGAGTTCGAGCGACTGGCGCAGGGTCTGCTGGAATACGAGACCCTGACCGGCGAAGAGATCGGCAAGGTGATCCGCGGCGACAAGCTGGGTGGCGACGACGACACGCCAAGTTCGTCGGTTCCCACGGTGGCACCGCCCCGGGTGGTCCAGCCGTCCGGCGGGCCGGAGCCGGTGCCGACCGCCTGACGGTTCCATCAGCACGACAGCGACCCCGGCCTCAGGCCGGGGTTCTTGCATGTGAGACGGCGGGATGTGGGTGCCGGGCGATGCCGTCGCCGGCGCGCCGAGGGCTTGCACCCGGTCGGCCATGCGGGCAATGACCCCACTATGACAAGCCGCGCCCCTGCCTGCCCGCGCCCGCTGACCGATGCCGACATCGCCGCCTTGCCGGACATGGCGGCGCTGCGCAGCGCGATCGACGGGCTCGATGCGCAACTGGCGCAGCTGCTTGCTGTGCGGTCGCGCCTGATCGACCGCGCCGCCCAGATCAAGGCGGCAAGCGGGCTGCCCGCCCGGATCCCTTCGCGCGTCGAGGAAGTCGCAGCGAACGCCCGGCGCAACGCTGCCGCCGCGGGCTATGACCCGGATCTGGCCGAGGCGCTCTGGCGGACGATGATGGACCACTTCATCGCGCAGGAGGCCCAAATCCTGGGGGAAGCCGATGACCGCTGACCTGATCGACGGAAAGGCGTTCGCCGCCGGACTGCGCGGCCGCATTGCCGAACAGGTCGCAGCGATGCGTCAGGCGCACGGGATCACCCCCGGTCTGGCCGTGGTGCTGGTCGGCGAGGATCCGGCCAGCGCGGTCTATGTCCGCTCCAAGGGCCGGATGACCGCCGAGGTCGGGATGCAGGGATTCACCCACCGTCTGCCCAACACCACGGCGCAGCACGACCTGCTGGATCTGGTCGCGCGCCTGAACGCCGATGCGGCGGTGAACGGTATTCTCGTCCAATTGCCGCTGCCCGCGCATCTGGACGAGATCGCGGTGATCAACGCCATCGCCCCGGAAAAGGACGTGGACGGGTTCACCGTGCTGAATGCCGGCCGTCTGGCGACCGGGCAGCGGGCCATGGTTCCCTGTACGCCGCTTGGCTGCCTGATGCTGCTGCGCGACCGGCTGGGGGCGCTGGCGGGCAGGGACGCGCTGGTGATCGGGCGGTCGAACATCGTCGGCAAGCCGATGGCGCAGCTGCTGCTGTCCGAAAGCGCCACGGTGACGGTCGCGCATTCCCGGACCCGCGACCTGCCGGGCCTGTGCCGGCGCGCCGAGATCGTGGTCGCGGCGGTCGGACGCCCCAGCTTCGTTCAGGGGTCGTGGATCCGCCCCGGCGCGACGGTGATCGACGTGGGGATCAACCGTACGGATGAAGGGCTGGTCGGGGACGTCGACTTTGCCGCCGCGCGCGAGGTGGCGGGGGCGATTACCCCGGTGCCGGGCGGGGTGGGGCCGATGACCATCGCCTGCCTGCTGGCGAATACGCTGACCGCGACGGCGCGGGTCCACGGGCTGCCTGACCCCGAGGGGCTGACCCCCTGATGACGCGCGCTGCCCGCGTGGTGCAGCCCCGGGTCTAGATGTCGCGCAGGAACAGCGTGTTGAAGAGCCAGGCAAAGACCGCCATCGCGGGGATCGCCAGAATCATCCAGCCGGTCGAGAACGCCCAGATCGTCAGCGCCAGCGGCACGGCCAGCACCAGCAGTTTCAGGATCAGCGGCCAGCGGCTCATGGCGTCACCGGGATCATCGTGCCCTGCAGCATGGCGATGTGCTTGCGGCCCTTCGCGGTCTCGGACCACACGTCGGCGGCCACGACGGCGATCCGACGCCCCGACTTGATCACCCGCCCTTCGGCCACCAGCCGGTCACCCACGGCCGGGGCCAGCAGGTTGATCTTCATCTCGACCGTCATGACCTCGGCCCCGTCGGGCATCAGCGACAGCGCGGAATAGCCCGCGGCGCTGTCCCCGATCGCAAAGGCCAGGGCAGCGTGGCCCGCACCGTGCTGCTGCAGTACATGCGGGCCGACCGGGGCGGCGATGACCGCCCGCCCGGCGCCCGTCTCGACCAGTTCGGCCCCCAGCGTGGTCATCATTGTCTGCCGGGCAAAGCTGGCCTTCAGCCGTTCCGCGATCTCATCCATCGAACAATCCTGCCTGTACCACCCTGGGCTGTTCCAGTCCCAGATGCCGCCAGCCCAGATGGCCCAGCATCCGCCCGCGCGGCGTGCGCTGGATCAGCCCCTGCTGCAGCAGATAGGGCTCGATCACCTCTTCGATCGCGTCGCGGCTTTCGGCGAGGGCTGCGGACAGCGTTTCCACGCCCACCGGGCCGCCGGCGTAATGTTCGGCCATCAGCGTCAGATAGCGGCGGTCGGCGCCGTCCAGCCCCAGGTCGTCTACCCCCAGCCGGGTCAGGGCGCTGTCGGCGATGGCGCGGGTCAGCCGCCCGTCGCCCTCGACCAGCGCAAAGTCCACCACCCGGCGCAGCAGCCGGCCCGCGATGCGTGGGGTGCCCCGCGCGCGCCGGGCGATTTCCCGGGTTCCGTCCGGTTCGGCGCTGATCCCCATCAGCCGGGCGCCGCGCGCCACGATCTGGTCCAGCTCGTCGATCGTGTAGAACTGCAGCCGGGTCGGGATGCCGAACCGGTCGCGCAGCGGCGTCGTCAGCAGCCCCAGCCGCGTCGTCGCACCAACCAGCGTGAAGGGCTGCAGCTCGATCCGCACCGTGCGCGCCGCCGGCCCCACGCCGATCACCAGGTCCAGCTCGAAATCCTCCATGGCGGGGTAGAGCACCTCTTCCACGGCGGGGTTCATGCGGTGGATCTCGTCGATGAACAGCACGTCGCGGGCATCCAGATTGGTCAGGATCGCGGCGAGGTCGCCGGCCCGGGCCAGGACCGGGCCCGAGGTCATGCGGAAATTGACCCCCAGCTCGCGGGCCATGATCTGGGCCAGCGTGGTCTTGCCCAGCCCGGGCGGTCCGTGGAAAAGGGTGTGGTCCATCGCCTGGCCGCGCATCCGGGCGCTGTCGATGAACACCCGCAGATTGGCCCGCGCCTCGGCCTGCCCGACGAAATCCTCCAGCCGCTGGGGGCGCAGGGCGCGATCCTCGGCGTCGCCCTCGACCGGGTCGGGCCGCAGGGTGGGGTCGGGTCGGGTCATCCGGCGGCCAGGGCTTGCAGGCGGGCGATCCGTTCCTCGGTCGGCGGGTGGGTCGCGAACATCCGGTCCATCCGCATCCCCGACAGCGGATTGATGATGAACATCGCGGCCGATGCGGGGTTGCGCTCGGCCGGGATGTTCACGGTGCGCCCGGCGGCATTCGCGATCTTGACCAGCGCCGAGGCAAGGCCGCGCGACGAGCCGGCGATCAACGCCCCGTCGCGGTCCGCGTCGAATTCGCGGGTCCGGGAAATCGCCATCTGCACCAGCGTGGCGGCCAGCGGCGCCAGGATCATCAGCAGCAGCGCCCCGATCATGCCGCCCTGACGTTCCCGGTTGCCCGACCACATCAGCATGTTGCCCATGATCGCGATCGCCCCGGCGAGCGTCGCGGTCACGGTCATGATCAGCGTGTCGCGGCTGCGGATATGGGCCAGCTCATGCGCGATGACCCCCGCCAGCTCGTCCCGGCTCAGCGTCCGCAGCAGTCCCTGGGTCACCGCCACCGCCGCGTTCTGGGGGTTGCGGCCGGTGGCGAAGGCGTTCGGCTGGTCGGTCTGTAGCACGTACACGGCCGGCATCGGCAACCCGGCATTGTCGGCCAGCTGGCGCACCAGCGCGATCAGGTCACCGCCGTTCGCCTCGGTCACCGGGACGGCGTTGTGCTGGCGCAGCAGCGCCTTGTCGCTGTTCCACCAGGCCCACAGATTGCCCGCGCCGGCCAGCACCAGCGCCAGGATCGCCCCCTGGGTGCCGCCCAGCAGCCAGCCGAGGGCGGCCAGCAGCCCGGTCAGCGCGGCCATCAGGACAAAGGTGCGAAGGGTTCCGGACATCACGCGCTCCTCCTTGCCTATTCGGGCGGCGCCAGCAGGCGCAACGCCGCGCGGATCAGAACCGGTGTGGTGGCGTCGGGTTCCGTGGCGGCGGCCCGGGTCACCGCCGAGGCCGCGTCGGACGGACCATATCCCAGATTGGTCAACGCCGACAGCGCGTCCGCGGTCACCGCCGCCGACGCCGACGCCGACGCTGCCGGGGCCGGCGCGGGACGGGTCCCGCCTGCGCCGGTGGGGGGCCGCGGGGTCCCGGCATCCTCCTCGATCACCGGGGCGCCGGGATCGACGGTCAGCGCCCCGCCCATGGCGATGATGCCGGGCGCGCGGTCCCTGAGTTCCAGCACCACCCGCTGCGCCAGCTTGGGCCCCACCCCCGGCGCCTTGCGGATCGCCGCCGCGTCGCCCAGCGCGATGGCCCGCCCGGTACCCTCGGCGCCCAGCGTGCCAAGGATCGCCAGCGACGCCTTGGCGCCGACCCCCTGGACGCTGGTCAGCAGCCGATGCCATTCCTTTTCCAGCAGCGTCGCGAAGCCGAACAGCTGCAGCAGATCCTCGCGCACCAGCAGGTCGGTATAGAGCGCGGCGGCCTGTCCCACCGGCGGCAGGCTGGCGGCGGTTCGTTCCGACACATGGACGAGATAGCCGACGCCCCGCACGTCGATCAGGACATGATCGGGCGCGCGATGCAGGATGATGCCCGCCACCCGCCCGATCATGCGATGACCTTGATGCGCAGGGTGCGGGACTGCAGATGGCGGGCGTGGCAGATGGCGATGGCCAGCGCATCGGCGGCGTCGGGTCCGGCCAGTTCGACCCCCGGCAGGGTCAGGCGGACCATGTGCTCGACCTGCTGCTTCTGCGCGTGCCCGACGCCGACGATCGCCTTCTTCACGGCGTTGGGGGCGTATTCGCCCACGCTGAGCCCGGCCTGCGCCGGGACCAGCAGCGCGATGCCGCGGGCCTGGCCCAGCTTCAGCGTGCCGACCGCGTCCTTGTTGACAAAGGTCTGTTCCACCGCCGCGGCATCCGGCGCGTGGGCGGCCAAGACCGCGGTCAGGCCGCGATGCAGATCCGCCAGACGCGCGGCCAGTTCGGTCCGGCGGGACCGCACGATGCCGTTCGCCACGTGGCGGATGCGCGACCCGTCGACCAGGATCACACCCCATCCCATGTTGACCAGACCGGGATCGATGCCCAGCACCCGCATGGTTGACCTGCCCCGTCGTTGGTGTCGGCCGTCGGCCTTTTTCAACTGGCTAGCAGGATTGGCGCCCATCGCCTAGCCGCTTCTCGGTCCGCGCCCGTCTTCGGCTTGACCCCCCAAGGGGATTCTGGAACATCTGGATGAAGGTCACGAGGTGCCATGTCCCCAGCTTTGATCGCCATCTTGCCGTTCCTCGGGGCCCTGCTGCCCGGCCTTCTGATCCGGTCGGGGCGGAACGTGGCGGCGATCGGCTGCGCCACCTTCACGCTGGTGGCCCTGCTGGGACTGTGCCTGCACATCCCGGCTGTCATGGCGGGCCAGGCGGTCACCACGTCGTTCGACTGGCTGCCCCAGATCGGGTTGTCGGCCAGCTTCCGGCTGGACGGGCTGGGGCTGCTGTTCGGCATCCTGATCCTGGGGATCGGCCTGCTGATCATCCTCTACGCCCGCTATTATCTGGATCGCGACGATCCGGTCGGGCAGTTCTATACCTATCTGATGCTGTTCCAGGGCGCGATGGTGGGCATCGTGCTCAGCGACAACGTGCTGTTGCTGCTGGTGTTCTGGGAACTGACGTCGCTGTCGTCGTTCCTGCTGATCGGCTACTGGAAACACCTGCCCGAGGGGCGGCAGGGCGCGCGCATGGCCCTGGCGGTGACCGGCATGGGCGGGCTGTCGCTGATCGCCGGGCTGCTGATCCTGGGCCAGATCGCCGGGTCGAACGATCTCAGCGACATCCTGCTGGCCAGGGACGCGATACAGGCCTCGCCGCTCTATGTGCCGGCGCTGGTGCTGATCCTGATCGGGGCGTTCGCCAAGTCGGCGCAGTTCCCGTTCCATTTCTGGCTGCCGCGGGCGATGGCGGCGCCCACCCCGGTCAGCGCCTATCTGCATTCGGCGACGATGGTGAAGGCCGGGATCTTCATGATGGCGCGGCTGTGGCCGGTGCTGGCGGGGACGCCCGAATGGTTCTGGATCGTCGCCAGCGTGGGCCTGCTGACGATGCTGGTCGGCGCGGTCGTGGCGCTGTTCCAGGACGACCTGAAGGGGCTGCTGGCCTATTCCACGGTCAGCCATCTGGGCCTGATCACCATGCTGCTGGGCTTCGGCACCGAGGCTGCGGCGGGGGTAGCGATGTTCCACATCGTGGCCCATGCGACGTTCAAGGCGGCGCTGTTCATGACCGCCGGGATCGTAGACCACGCCGCGCACACGCGGTCGATTCGGCAGCTGGGCGGGCTGGCGCCGCTGATGCCCGTGACCTTCTGGATCGCGGTGATCGCCTCGCTCTCGATGGCCGGGTTTCCGCCGCTGAACGGCTTCATCTCCAAGGAGCTGATGCTGGAGGAAGCCGCCCACACCTCTTGGTTCGGCGGGGCCCATACGCTCGGCTGGCTGGCGACGCTGGGGGCGCTGCTGTCGGTGGCCTATGCGCTGCGCTACATCTTCCACGTGTTCATGGGCGACGTGCGGACCGACTACCCCGCGACGCCGCACGATCCGGGCTTCGGCCTGTGGGGCGGCCCGGCGCTGCTGGTCGTGCTGGTCGTGCTGATCGGCGCCTTTCCGAACCACATGGTCGGATGGCTGGTGACCGCCGCGGCGTCGGCCGTGACCGGGACCCCCCAGCACCCCCATTTCGCACTGTGGCACGGGATTACCCCGGCGCTGAAGATGTCGGCGATCGCGATCATCGGCGGCGCCCTGCTGCTGGCCGTCTGGCCGGTCGCCGATCGACTGCGGCAGCGGCTGCCGGCGCTGGACGCCAAGGGATATTACGACGCGATGGTCGCCACCAGCACGCAGTGGTCGCAGGGCTTTGCAAACGGCCTGACCAACGGGTCGATGTCGCGCGCGCTGGCGGCGCTGGTGCTGACGATCGTGGGCACCGGCGTAATGGCGTGGGCAACGGGGGTGGGCGGCGAACTGACCCGCCCCATGGTGCCGGTCACCCCCATCGCGGTCGTGGGCTGGGTCCTGCTGATGGTTGCCAGCGGCTGCCTGGTCGCGTTCCACCGCGACCGGATCCTGGCGCTGGTGCTGATCGGCATCGTCGGGCTGATGGTGTCGGCAAGCTTCGTCTATCTGTCCGCGCCCGATCTGGCGCTGACCCAGATCAGCGTCGAGGTCGTCACCGTCGTCCTGCTGTTGCTCGCCCTGAACTTCCTGCCCAAGGTGACGCGGGTGGAAACCGGCATGCCCAAGCGCGGCCTGCACGCCTTCATCGCGACCCTGGCGGGGCTGGGGTTCGGCGGCCTGGCCTACGTCATCACCCGCACCGACGCCGCGTTTGCGACGATCTCGGGCTACATGCTGGACAACAGCTACAAGCTCGGGGGCGGCGACAACGTCGTGAACGTGATCCTGGTGGATTTCCGGGGCTACGACACGTTCGGCGAGATCACCGTCCTGGGGATCGCCGCGCTGACCATCTTCGCGCTGACCCAGACCCTGCTGGTCGGGTCGTCGGGACGCCGCCTGCGCAACTGGACCTACGACATGCTGCGCGCGGGCGACCGACACCCGCTGATGCTGGTCGTGGCGACGCGGGTGGTGCTGCCGGTCGCGCTGGTCGTCGGCATCTACATCTTCCTGCGCGGGCACAATGCGCCCGGCGGTGGCTTCGTCGCCGGACTGGTCGTCTCGATCGCGCTGGTGATGCAGTACATGGCCTCCGGCTTTGCCTGGGCACAGGAACGCCAGAAGGTGCCGTATCACGCGCTGATCGGGCTGGGCGTGCTGTCGGCGGGCATCACGGGCGTGGGCGCCTGGTTTGCGGGGCGGCCGTTCCTGACCTCGGCGTTCGGCTATTTCAAGCTGCCGGGGCTCGAGAAGTTCGAGCTGGCGACGGCGATGGGCTTCGACCTGGGCGTGTTCCTGTGCGTCGTGGGGGCGGTGATGCTGGCGCTGTATTCCCTGTCCAGCATCGCCAGGATGGCCGGCCAGACCGTCAACGTGCACGCCATGGACTATGACGCCACGCGAGAGGATCTCTGATGGAACTGCTGGTTTCGACAGGCATCGGGTTCGTGACGGCCGTGGGCGTCTATCTGATCCTGCGCAAGCGCAGCTTCGCCGTCGTGCTGGGCATGACCATGCTCAGCTATGCAATCAACATGTTCCTGTTCGTCACGGGGCGGCTGGTCATCAACGCGCCCCCGGTCCTGCATGACGGCGTGACGGTCTACAGCGACCCGCTGCCGCAGGCGCTGGTGCTGACCGCCATCGTGATCAGTTTCGGGATGACCGCCGTCGTGGTGATGATGGCGCTCGGTTCCTTCCTGGAGGGGGGGGATGACCGCATCGACATGCCCCGCCGCGATCGGGAAGGGGGCGGTGCGTGAATCACTGGCTGATCGCCCCCATCGTCCTGCCCGCCTTCATCGGACCGCTGATCATCATGTGGATGCGGCACGACCTGGTGCTGCAGCGGATCTTTTCCCTGGCCGCGACGGTGGCGCAGCTGGGGATCGCGCTCTATCTGCTGAGCCTCGCTGCAGGCGGGGACATCCATGTCTACCGGCTTGGGAACTGGGCGGTTCCCTTCGGCATCGCGCTGCTGCTGGACCGGTTGGCCGCCATGATGCTGGTGCTGACCGCGATGCTGGCGATCGCCGTGCAGCTTTACGTCATCGGGTCCGGCTGGGACCGCAAGGGCTGGCATTTCCACGCGCTCTACCAGTTCCAGCTGATGGGGCTGATGGGGGCATTCCTGACCTCCGACGCGTTCAACCTGTTCGTGTTCTTCGAAATCCTGCTGATCGCCAGCTATGGCCTGATGGCACATGGTGGCGGCGAGATGCGGCTGCGGGCCGCCGTGCAGTACGTGATCTACAACCTGGCCGGATCGACCCTGTTCCTGGCGGCACTAGGCACGCTGTACGCCGCGACTGGAACGCTGAACATGATCGACATGGCGCAGAAGGTGGCCGACATGCCGGCCGACGACACCGCCCTGCTGCGGGTCGGCGCGGTGCTGCTGATGCTGGTCTTTGCCGTCAAGGCTGCGCTGGTGCCGCTGCATTTCTGGCTGCCGTCGACCTATGCGAATGCGCCGGGGCCCGTGGCCGCGCTGTTCGCCATCATGACCAAGGTCGGCATCTACGGCATCGTCCGGGTCTACACCCTGGTGTTCCCGACCGACGGGCCGGTGGGCTGGCTGATCGCCGATCTGCTGTTGCCCGCGGCGCTGCTGACCCTGGTGCTGGGACAGATCGGGGTTCTGGGAAGCCGGAACCTGAACCGGATGACCGCTTTTGCGACGATCGCATCGGTCGGCACGCTGGTGATCGCGGTGGCGCAGCTGACCCCGCAGGCGATCTCGGCCGGGCTGTGGTACCTGATCCACTCGACATTCGCGGCCGCGGCGCTGTTTCTGGTGGTGGACCTGGCCGGGGCGCGCCGCGAAAGGCTGAGCCTCTGGCTGCAGCCGATGCCGCCGATCACGCAGTCGGGGCTGACCGCCTCGCTGTTCATGGCCGCCGCGGTGGGAATCGCCGGGCTGCCGCCGCTGTCGGGGTTCGTCGGCAAGCTGGCGATCCTGCAGGCGACCCGCGACGCCGAATCCGCGGCACTGATCTGGGCGGCGATTCTGGTCACCTCGCTTCTGGCGATCGTGGGGCTGGCAAGGGCCGGATCGATCGTCTTCTGGAAGGGGTATCAGGTCGGCCCCGAGCCACCGGCGGTGACGCGCCCCGACGTTGATCGGCGCCCGCTGCCCACCAAGGTTGAACCGGACGAGGTGCTGCAGGATGTGGGCGACTCGCCGTCACCGGTGCTGGCCTTTGCCGCCGCCGGGGCGCTGATCGCGGGGCTGGTGGCGCTGACGGCCGGGGCGGGGCCCGTCATGCGCTATACCGATGCCACCGCCGGGCAGCTTTTCGATCTGGCCCCCTATGTCGACGCGGTCCTGGTCCGGCAGGAGGGCGCCCGATGATGCGCAGGTTCCTGCCCCATCCGCTGCTGTCGCTGATGGTCATCCTGGTCTGGATGGCGCTGGTGAACCAGTTCGCCTGGGGCTCGCTGGTCTTTGCGATCATGCTCGGGATCATCGTGCCGCTGCTGACCGCGCCCTACTGGCCGGACCGGCCGGGACTGCGCAACCCGGCGATGATCGTGGAATATGCGCTGATCGTGCTGCTGGACATCGTGCGGGCCAACATCGACGTGGCACGGATCATCCTGTTCCTGCCAACCCGCGACCTGCGTCCGGCATGGATCGTGATCCCGCTGGAACTGGAAAGCGCCGAGGCGATCACCGTGCTGGCCGGCACGATCACCCTGACCCCCGGCACGGTCAGCTCGGATCTGAGCGAGGACGGCAATGCGTTGCTGGTGCATTGCCTGCACGCCCCTGACCCGCACGCGGTCGTCGCCGAGATCAAGTCCCGCTACGAGGCACGTCTGAAGGAGATCTTCCGATGACCGATCTGCCGCTGATCCACTACGCCGTCTGGTTCTCGCTGGGCTGCTTCGCGCTGTCGCTGCTGTTCTGCCTGTATCGGGTGGTGTTCGCGCCCGGCCTGACCGACCGCATCCTGGCGCTGGACACCATGGCCATCAACATGATCGCCCTGCTGATCATCTTCGGCATCGCCGAAGGCACGGCCATGTATTTCGAGGCGGCGATGCTGTTCGCGATGGTTGGGTTCGTCTCGACCGTAGCCTTTGCACGTTTCGCCCTGCGCGGGGACATCATCGAATGATCATCGCGGTGCAGATCATCGTGGCGGTGCTGCTGGTCACCGGTGGCGTGTTCGGGCTGGTCGGCGGATGGGGGCTGGTCAAGCTGCCGGACCCGATGACCCGCCTGCACGCCCCGACCAAGGCCGCCACGCTGGGCGTCGGCGCAACGCTGATCGCGTCGATGGCGTATTTCTGGGGTGTTCACGGCCATCTCAGCTGGCACGAGCTGATGATCTCGCTGTTCCTGTTCCTGACCGCCCCGGTGACCGGGCTGTTTCTCGCGAAGGCCAACATGCACCGGCGCTGGCCCGAGGGCGACTTGCCGCAACCGCCGGGCGACGACGTCAAGTGGTCGACCTATGGCGACACCGCGCTGGAACAGGATCGCCATACCGGCAGTCTCAAGCAGACCGAGTGACGTTCAGCTGCGCGGGTGGGCCGCGCGGTGGACGTCGACGAGGCGGGCGTCGTCGACACCGGTATAGACCTGCGTCGTGGACAGGCGCGCGTGCCCCAGCAACTCCTGGATGGTGCGCAGGTCGCCGCCTGCGGCCAGCAGGTGGGTGGCAAAGCTGTGCCGCAGCGCATGCGGCGTTGCCGTCGGGGGCAGGCCCAGGCCGTGGCGCAGCTGCACCATCAGTTTCTCGACGGCCCCGGCGCTCAACCTTCCACCCCGAACGCCCCGGAACAGCGGGTCGTCGGGGCCAAGGTCCCAGGGTGACAGCCGCAGATAGGCCGCGATGGCCTGACGCGCGACCGGCAGCACCGGCACCTGCCGCTCGCGTCCTCCCTTGCCGCGGATGGTCAACGCCTCGGCCAGCGGCCAGTCCCGGCCGTTCAGCGCCAGGGCCTCGGAAATCCGCAAGCCGCACCCGTAGAGCAGCGTCAGCACGGCCGTGTCGCGCGCCGCAACCCAGGGCGTGTCGTGGCTGACGGCGGCAAGATCCAGCACCGCGCGCGCCTGATCGCGGCCAAGGGGACGGGGCAGGCTGCGCTGATACCGCGGGGCGCGGGTTGACAGGGCGCGGCTGACGTCCAGCCCTTCGCGGTCCGCAATCCACCGCAGGAACGACCTGATCGCCGAGAGTCGCCGGGCGAGCGATCGCGCGGAGATGCCCCGCCCCCGCTCGGAGGCGGCGAAGGCGCGGATGTCGGACTGGGTCAGGTCGCCAAGCCGGCCCGGAACGGCCGGCGCGCCGTGATGCATGCCGAGGAAGGCAAGGAATGCCAGCAGATCGGCCTGATACGCCGCGATCGTGTGATCCGACCTGTCGCGGGTGGCGCGCTCGCCGTCAAGCCACCGGGCCAGCGCATCGGACATGGCGGGTGCCAGGGCCAGTTGCACGGGGCGTGCGGCAGGCTCGTCCGAGCCACTGCCCGCGCCCCGCCCGCGCGTCATTCGCGCAGCCACCCCAGCAGGATCAGCCGGAACACCTGTCCGAAGAACCGCAGCAGATCTGTGCCTTGCGCGGGCGTGAACCGGCTGGGATCCTCGGACCCCATCAGCAGCAGGGCAGGGGGACGAGTTGGACCCAAGTCGATCGGCAGCAGCGCCTCGGACGCGACCCGCGTGCCGTGGATCGCCCGGGTTTCGGTCGCTGCCTTGCGCAGGATGATGTCGTCGCCGCGCGGCGCCCGCCGCCCGGCCGAAATCAGCTTTGCCACGCTGCCGGCGGGCAGCATCTGCAGCGCCCCGTCCGGGGCGGCATGGGCCTCGTCATCCGCAGCCTCCATCACCAGGCGCAGCGTGTCGACGCGCAGGATCGGCGCAACCTCGGCCTGCAGCGTTTCGACGAAACCTGCAAAGTCCACCGGCTCCAGCAGCGCGATGATCGCCCGGTGGATCGTGTGGGTGCCCGTCTGGTTTTCGTAGGCGGTCGAGATCACCGTCTGGTGGGCGGCTTCCAGACGGTCCAGCCGGCTTTCCAGCGCCTCCATCGCGCGGCCGCGGATGTCGACGACATTGGCGCCCAGCTCGGCCTCGCGCGCCGCGACCAGGGCGCGCATCAGGTCGCGGTCCTGCAGGATCAGCGACGGGTCGGACAGCAGTCGCCCCCGCGTCGGTTCGTCCAGCCCGTCCTTGTCTGCCTGGGTGGTCATGCGCCGATCTTCTGCCCCGTCTTCGCCCAGTCGGCGTTGAACTGTTCCAGCCCCTTGTCGGTCAGGACGTGGCTGGCCATGGCGCGGATCACCGCCGGCGGGGCGGTGATCACGTCGGCGCCGATCCGTGCGCAGTCAGCAATGTGGTTGACCGACCGGATCGAGGCGGCCAGCAGGTTCGTCTCGTACCCGTAATTGTCGTAGATGGTGCGGATGTCGGAAATCAGCTCCATCCCGTTCAGCCCCAGATCATCCAGCCGCCCGATGAACGGGCTGATGAACGTGGCCCCCGCCTTGGCCGCCAGGATCGCCTGGGCGGCGGTGAAGCACAGCGTCACGTTGACCATGTGGCCGTCATCGCTCAGCGCCTTGCAGGCCTTCAGCCCGTCCCAGGTCAGCGGCACCTTCACGGCGATGTTGGGGGCGATCTGCGCCAGGTGCTTGCCTTCGCGGATCATCCCCGCGGCGTCGCCCGCCACCACCTCGGCGCTGACCGGACCTTCCACCAGGTCGCAGATTTCCCGGGTGACCTCGGCGATGTCGCGGCCGGACTTGAGGATCAGGGACGGATTCGTCGTGACGCCGTCGACCATCCCCAGATCGTGCAGCTCGCGGATGGCGTCGATGTCGGCAGTGTCAACGAAGAATCTCATGGCGGCCTCTGGCATGATCGGTTGGCCGGGGTGTAGCGCAGAACCGCTTGGGCCGAAAGCCTGCAGGCGCTTGACCGGTGCCGGACACATGCCCCATGCGGGTGGCATGAGCGCCCGTTTCCCCCCATTCGCCAACGCCGGGCGTCCCGGCCCGTGAACCGGTCCGATGCCTATTCGCCGGGGTCGCGGATCGGGGTGCTGACGACTGAACCGGTCGGGCTGCTGGACTATCTCGCGCCCCAGGGCGGGGTGCGCCCGGGCCAGCTGGTGATCGTGCCGCTGGGGCCGCGGCAGGTGATGGGCTGCGTGTGGAACGCGGGCGAGGGGACCGTCGACGCGGCGCGGCTGCGGCCGGTGATCCGGCTGGTCGATGCGGCGCCGCTGACCCCCGGCATGATCGAGTTCCTGACCCGGGCGGCGGATTACACGATGACGCCCCTGCCGGTGATGCTGCGGATGGCGTTGCGGGCGCCGGACCTCGGGCATCCCCCGGCGGCGCGGCGGATCGTCCAGCGTGCCGGGCCGCCCCCCGACCGCATGACCGAGGCACGCGCCGCGGTGCTGCGGGTCATCGACGACCACGGCGGGGCCCATTTCGCCCCGGCGGAACTGGCCCGGCTGGCCGGGGTCGGCACTTCCGTGGTCAAGGGGCTGGTTGCCGCGGGCACCCTGGTCGAGCTGCAGGCGCCGCGCGACACCCCCTTTCCCCGGCTGGACCCGACCCGCCCCGGCAAGCCGCTGGCCCCCGACCAGGCGGCCGCCGCCGACGCCCTGTGCGCGGCGATCCGGGCGGGCGGATACGGGACGACGTTGCTGCGCGGGGTGACCGGCTCGGGCAAGACCGAGGTCTATCTGGAAGCCGTGGCCGAAACCCTGCGCCAGGGCCGGCAGGCGCTGGTGTTGCTGCCGGAAATCGCCCTCTCGGCCGAGTTCCTGCAGCGCGTCGAGGCGCGGTTCGGGGCGCTGCCCGGCGAATGGCACAGCGGCATCACCGGGGCCGAGCGGCGGCGGCTGTGGCACATGGCCGGTCGGGGCGCCGGTGCCGACAGTGACGGTGGTGTCGGGCTGGTTGTGGGGGCCCGGTCGGCCCTGTTCCTGCCGTTCCGGGACCTTGGGCTGATCGTCGTGGATGAGGAACATGATGGCAGCTACAAGCAGGACGAGACCGTCTATTACAGCGCCCGCGACATGGCGGTGCTGCGCGCCTCGATCGAGGGGGCGCAGGTGGTGCTGGCCTCGGCCACGCCATCGGTCGAAAGCTGGGTCAACGCGGCTGCCGGGAAATATCATCGGCTGGACCTGCGCGCCCGGTATGGCGAGGCCGAGCTGCCCGAGATGGCCGCCATCGACCTGCGGACCGAGGACATGCCGTCCGGACGCTGGATCTCGCCCACGCTCGCGCGGGCGGTGGACGAGCGGCTGGCCCGCGGCGAACAGTCACTGCTGTTCCTGAACCGGCGCGGCTATGCGCCGATCACCACCTGCCGGGCCTGCGGCCACCAGATCGGCTGCGACGACTGCGACGCGCGGATGGTCGAACACCGGTTCCAGAAGCGGCTGGTCTGCCATCAATGCGGGGCCAGCCGACCGATCCCCGCGGCCTGCCCCGCCTGCGGGGTCGAGGGGCGGCTGGCCGCCATCGGCCCGGGGGTCGAGCGGCTGGCCGAGGAGGTGGCGGACCGCTTTCCCGATGCGCGGGTGGCGGTGCTGTCGTCGGACCTGTTCCAGTCCGCTGCCGCACTGAAGGCGACGATCGCCGACATCGCTGGCGGCGGCGCCGACATCATCATCGGCACCCAGCTCGTCGCCAAGGGGCACAACTTTCCGCTGCTGACGCTGGTCGGCGTGATCGATGCCGATCTGGGGCTGCAGGGGGCCGACCTGCGGGCCGCCGAGCGGTCCTTCCAGCTGATGCGCCAGGTGGCAGGTCGGGCGGGGCGGCAGGCCGGGGACCGGCCCGGCGTCGCCTTGCTGCAGACGCACCAGCCCGACCATCCGGTGATCCGGGCCATCCTGTCCGGCGAGGACGAGGCATTCTGGACCGCCGAGGCAGAGGCCCGGCGGGCTGCGCAGATGCCCCCGTTTTCCCGGCTGGCCGGGGTGATCCTGTCGCATCCGGATCAGGCGGTGGTCGAGGCCCATGCCCGTGAACTGGCCCGGGGCAGCCAGACGCTGCGGGACATCGGGGCCGAACTGTTCGGCCCGGCGCCGGCCCCGATCGCCCGGATCAGGGGGCGCCACCGGATGCGGATGCTGATCCGGGCACCCCGGCAGGCCCCGGTGCAGGACGCGATTGCCGCCTGGCTGGCCGCCGGCCCCAAGCCCCCGGCGAACCTGCGGTTGAGCGTCGACATCGATCCGCAGAGCTTTCTTTGACCCACAGGTCCGGCGCAGGCGCTGCCGGACGGGATCTCGCCTACGCGCCGCTGTCCTGCAGCACCCGGTTCATCAGCGGCGCCAGCCGGTCGGCCCAGACCTGCTGGCCCGCATCGTCCCGGATCAGGTCGTTCCTGACCTCGATCAGCAGGTTCGGGCGTCCGTGTGCCAGGGCGTGTCGGTCGATCGAGTCCCCGTCCAGATGGCCGGCATAGGGCTGATTGTCGCCGGTGACCCAGCCCTGGTCGCGGCAGGCCTGTACCATCGCCGGTCCCAGCCGCTCGTCCCGATGCGAGTAGAGGATGCCGACGGCCCAGGGCCGCGACGACCGGCCGCGCAGCCGCGGGGTAAAGCTGTGAACGGCACAGATCGCCCGGTGCGGATGGGTGGCGGCTATCCCGGCCAGAGCGGTGTGGTAGGGGCGATACAGGTCCCGCAGGCGCCGCTCGCGTTCGGCGCCGTCGGCGTGCCGGTTGGCCGGGATGACCGTCCCGTCATACAGGCGCATCAGCAGGGTGGGATCATCCTCTCCGCGGTTGGGATCGATCACCAGCCGCGAGAAATGCGACAGGATCGCCGGTGCGTCCAGCTGCTCGGCGAGCGCCAGGGCCAGGCCCGCCGCGCCCACGTCATAGGCGATATGGCGGTCCATGTCGGCCTGCGCGATGCCCAGATCGCCGCCGTTCACCCAGGACGGAACATGATTGCTGGCGTGATCGCAGGTGATCAGCCAGCGTGACGGGCGATCCGCACCGACGACGCGGAACGGCACGGCGTTAACCAGATGTTCGTTCATATTTCCGATATAGAAGCTGTAATTTCCGCGCGCCAGTTGCCGCACACAGCCCGTTGGGACATACAGTTAACGCAAACAGCGACCCGGAAGCGGGCGGGCGACGTGGCAAGGGATACGGGCATGAGACGGCATCGGAACGTGAAGATCGTGGCGACACTGGGCCCGGCATCGACGGACGAGGCGACGATACGCGCCCTGTTCGAGGCCGGCGCGGACGTGTTCCGCATGAACATGAGCCATGGCAGCCAGGCGGACCACCTGTCCCGGCTGGAGATCGTTCGCAGGATCGAGGCCGAGACCGGGCGGCCCATCGCGGTGCTGGCGGACCTGCAGGGACCGAAGCTGCGCGTCGGCACCTTCGCCGAGGGGTCGGTCGATCTGGTCGAAGGGCAGACGTTCCGCTTCGATCTGGACGACGTGCCGGGAACCGCCGAGCGGGTGCAACTGCCCCATCCCGAAATCTTCCAGGCGCTGGAGGTCGGGTCGCGGCTGCTGGTTAGCGATGGCAAGATCCGGTTGCGGGTGGATGAATGCGGACCCGATTTCGCCACCTGCACCGTGACGATCGGCGCCACCATCTCGGATCGCAAGGGCGTCAACGTGCCGGATGTGGTGCTGCCGCTGGCCGCGCTGTCCGAAAAGGACCGCGCCGACCTGGAATTCGCGTGCGAGGCCGGCGTCGACTGGCTGGCGCTGTCATTCGTGCAGCGTCCCGAGGACGTGATCGAGGCGCGGGCGCTGGCCCGCGGCCGGGCCGCGATCCTGTCCAAGATCGAGAAGCCCGCTGCGGTGCGGGCCTTTGCCGAGATCCTCAAGGTGTCGGACGGGATCATGGTCGCCCGCGGCGATCTGGGGGTGGAACTGCCGGTCCATTCGGTGCCGCCCATCCAGAAGCGTCTGGTTCGGGCCTGCCGGCAGGCCGCGACGCCGGTGATCGTTGCCACACAGATGCTGGAAAGCATGATCGACAGCCCGATGCCCACCCGGGCCGAGGTCAGCGACGTCGCGACCGCAATCTACGAGGGCGCGGACGCGGTCATGCTGTCGGCCGAGTCGGCCGCCGGCAAGTATCCGATCGAGGCGGTGCGCACGATGGATGCGGTCGCGCGGTCCGTCGAGTCCGATCCGGTCTATCGCGAGATCATCGAAAGCTCGCGCAGCACCACCAACCGCACCTCGGTCGCCGACAGCATCGCCGTTGCGGCCCGCGAGATCGCCGAGACGACCGATATCGCCGCGATCTGCGCGTTCACGGAATCCGGCACGACGGTCCGGCTGGCGGCGCGGGAACGGCCCCGGGTCCCGATCGTCGCGATGTCGTCCGAACTGACGGTGCTGCGCCGGATGAACCTGATCTGGGGCACCCACTGCGTGCTGACCCCCCCGCTGGAGCGGTTCAAGCAGGCGGTGGTCAATGCCGCGCGGGCGGCCCGCGACTTCGAATTTGCCGATGCGTCGCGACAGATCGTCGTGATCGCCGGCGTTCCGTTCAAGACGGCGGGCACGACCAACATCCTGCGGGTGGCACCCTGCGATGAGCGGTTGATCTACAACACGGACCCGGAATAGACGCCGGGCACACGACACGGGTGACAGCACATGACCGACATTCTGATCCTTCTGGGTACCGCAGCGCTGGCGCTGGCCGTGATCCTCGCCATCGCCGCGCTGGCCCGGACCGAACCGCCGCGCGGTGCCGCGATCATGTTCGTGCTGGGCGTGGCCGCGATCCTCGCCGGCGCCTGGATCGATCCGACCCCGTTCCGCGTCCAGGACCTGGGCCTGGCGTGGCAGCGGCTGCTGGCCGGCGACATCCGGGTCTGACCGGGTAGCATCCCGGTCGCGCGCTTGCACCGGCGCGGGCGCCCGGCTATAGGGCGTGCTTCGATCCTCCGCGCGTCCGGCCGATACGGCATTGCCGAGTCGCGCGTTCACTCTGATCAGGAGATGAAAATGCCCAAGATGAAGACCAAGGCCGCGGCGAAGAAGCGGTTCTCGATGACGGCCAACGGCAAGGTCAAGGCCGGGCCGGCGGGCAAGCGGCACGGCATGATCAAGCGGTCGACCAAGTTCATCCGCGAGGTCACCGGGACGATGATCCTGTCCGATGCGGACGCGAAGATCGTCAAGAAATACATGCCCTATAACCGCTGATCGAGGAGCCGAGACATGTCCCGAGTGAAATCCGGCAAGGTCACCCACGCCCGCCACAAGAAGATCCTGGACGCGGCCAAAGGCTATTATGGCAACCGGTCGCGCAACTTCCGCACCGCCACCCAGGCTGTGGACAAGGCCAACCAGTACGCCACCCGCGACCGCAAGGTCCGCAAGCGCAACTTCCGCGCCCTGTGGATCCAGCGGATCAACGCAGCCGTGCGCGCCGCCGACGCCGAAATGACCTATTCGCGGTTCATCGCCGCGATGGCGAAAGCGGGGATCGAGGTTGATCGCAAGGTGCTGGCCGACCTCGCCGTGCACGAGCCCGAGGCGTTCAACGCGATCGTCGCCCAGGCCAAGGCCGCAGCCTGACATCGGCACGCCCGGTCAGGATTGCAGACGGACCCGCCACTGGCGGGTCCTTTTCGTTCGGGATGCGCCGACGGGAAAACCGAGGCAGAGCCGGTGCGGCGGCCCGGGACTTGATCGGCAGGAAGCCGTGCATCCACGCACTACGGCCGGGGCGACGTCGGCCACATCCCGCCCCGCTGCAGCCTTGCGCCGCTCGGTCGCCGCGGGCTTGTCGGACAGCGACCGGGATCCTTGCCCCGGGACGCTCAGCCGGGCAGGTCGATCACCTGGCGCAAGGCCACGCCGTCGTTCAGCTGGTCCATCGCCACGTTGATGTCGGCCAGGGGCATCCGCGCGCTGAGCATCCGTTCCACCGGCAGCAGCCCGCGCGCATACATCGCCAGCATCCGTGGCAGGTCGCGCTGGGGGACGCAGGACCCGATATACGACCCTTTCAGCGTGCGTTCCTCGGCCACCAGCTTCAGGGCGGACAGCGGCATCCGCTCGGACGGGTGCGGCAGACCCGCGGTGATCGTCATGCCGCCGCGGCGCGTCACGTCGAAGGCGGTTTCCAGCGCCTTGACCGACCCGGCGAGCTCAAAAGCGTAATCCACGCCGCCGCCGGTCAGGTCGCGCACCGCCTCGACGGTGGAGGCGTCGGCCGTGACGGTCTCGGTTGCCCCCATGTCGCGCGCCGCGTCCATCTTGGCCTCGAACGGGTCGATGGCGATGATCTGTCCGGCGCCCGCGGCGGCCGCACCCAGGATGGTCGACAGCCCCACGCCGCCCAAGCCGATCACCGCCACCTTGGCGCCGGGGCGCATCTGCGCGGTGTTGAAGACGGCACCCGCGCCGGTCAGCATGGCACAGGAAAACAGCGCCGCGATATGCGGCGGCACGTCCCCGTCGATCCTGACGATCGATGGCCGGGCGACCACGGCGTGGCTGGCAAAGGCCGAGATGCCGATGTGATGGTGGATCGGCTGCCCGTCCATGGACAGGCGGCGCTGGCCGGTCATCAGCTCGCCGATCCCGTGATGGCGCGCGGCGACCTCGCACAGCGCCGGGCGACCTTCGGCACAGGGCAGGCAGTGGCCGCAACCGGGCGCGAAGATGCAGACGACCTGATCCCCGGGTGCCAGATCGGTGACGCCTTCGCCCGTCTCGATGACGCGGGCTGCGGCCTCGTGGCCCAGCACCATTGGCAGCGGCCGGGGCCGCGTCCCGGTGATCACCGACAGGTCGGAATGACAGACCCCCGCGGCCTCCAGCTTGATCAGCACCTCGCCCGGCCCGGGCGGGTCCAGATCGACCTCGCGGACGTCCAGCGGCCGTTCGCGGGCGAAATCGCCCTGAACCTGGTCGCGCATCAGCACGGCGGCTGTGATCTTCATCGGCTCCTCCTGATCCATCCGGCGCACATGCTGCCGCATGTCTCGGGCCGGGTCTACGGCCTGTTGTGGCGGGGATGCAGGGGGTTGCACAAACTGCATTGCCGGATCGTCGATCGTTGGCCTAGTCTGCCGACACCGGGCCGGCGGGAGGCCAGCCCGCAATTACGAGTATCTCGTTCCGGGGAGGAGTTGCATGGATCTTTCAACACGATACGCGCTGGTGGGGCTGGCGATGCTGATCGCCGGACCCGCGGCGGCCCAGCAGACGGAGCCTGCCGCCGCAACGGGCAGCGAGCCGCCGGCCGCTGTCGCGAGCGATGCGGCGCCGGATCAGATGGACGCCGGGACGGCGACATCGGAGGCTGGTGACAGCACCGCCGCTGACAGTGCCACGGCTGACGCCGCAGGGGCAGAAGCAGGGGCATCGGCCGGCGCGCCCGAATGGGTCAAAACGCCTTGGGGCAGCGACGATCAGATCGGCTCGGCCAACCTGATGACTCCGGAAAGCGTCAAGGCGGCGGCCGAACTGGTCACCGAAGGAAAGGTCTACAGCCTGGGGCTGGTGATCGGTACTGACACGCCGGCCTTTCCGCCGCGGTCGCTGTCGCTCACCGTGCTGCAGCCCGGGCAGGCGGACAATTCGGGGCTGGGCGCGAACGCCTTCACCTATAACGACGACATCTTCATGGGCTGGCTCGGCATCGGGTCGCAGATCGACGGCCTGGGCCATGCGGGCATCGACCATCACTACTACAAGGGCCTGGCCGGGTCCGACTTTGCCAACCCCGCCGGCCTGACCGAACTGGGTCTGGACCACCTGAAAGGGCTGGTCGGTCGTGGCGTGGTGCTGGACATGGCCAAGCATTTCGGCGTCGACATGGTCGAGGAAGGCACCGCCTATACCGAAGAGGACATCAAGGCCGCGGCCGAGGCGCAGGGCGTCGAACTGCGCAAGGGCGATGTGGTGCTGTTCCATTCCAACTGGATGGAGCTGCTGGACGGCGACACGCCCGATCCGGCGCGGTTTGGCGCGGCGGAACCGGGCGTCGGCGTCAGCGGCGGCGAATACCTGGCCGAACTGGGTGTCATGGCGGTTGGCGCCGACACCTGGGGGATGGAGGCCGTCCCGGCCGAGACCGAGGGCGACGCGTTCCGGGTGCACCAGATCCTGCAGCCGGAAAACGGCATCTACATCCTTGAAAACATGGACACCCGCGAACTGGTGGCCGACGGGGTGAGCGAATTCCTGTTCGTTCTGGGCCAGACCCGCCTGAAGGGCGCCGTGCAGATGATGATCAATCCCATCGCGATCCGCTGAGCTGCCGATGAACATTTTTGGAAAGGACACGAGGATGAAGCATCTTCTTCTCGCCTCATTGGTCGCGGCGGTGCCGCTGACGACCTACGCACAGGACAAGCCGGCCGAGCTCAAGATCGGGGTGGCCACCTTCCTGACCGGCCCCGCCTCGGTCTTCGGGGTGCCGGCCCGGGCCGCGGCCGAGCAGATCGTGGAAGACATGAACGCGGATGGCGGCATCGGCGGCGTGCCGGTGCGGTTGAGCTTCATCGACGAGGGGGCTGGCGCCGAGGCGCTGACGACCGAATACCGCCGCCTGGTCGAAACCGAAAAGGTCGACGCGATGCTGGCGGCGATCTCCTCGGGCAGCTGCGTCACCCTGGCGCCGCTGGCCGAGGATCTGGAGGTGCTGAACCTCATGTGGGACTGCGGCACCCAGCAGATCTTCGAGCAGGACGAGTACAAATACGTCTTCCGCACTCAGGCGAACGCCACGCCGGAAATGCTGGCGACGGTGGCGTACCTGCTGAAGACCCGGCCCGACTTCAAGACGCTTGCAGTCGTGAACCAGGATTATGCCTGGGGCCGGGACAGCTGGGAGATCTTCTCGACTGCACTGAAGGCGATGAAGCCGGATGTGGAGATCGTGGGCGAGTTTTTCCCCAAGTTCGGCGCGGCCGACTTCTCGACCGAGATCTCGCGGCTGCAGGCGCTGCAGCCCGACGTGATCCTGTCGACCTCCTGGGGCGGCGACCTGGACACCTTCGTGCAGCAGGCGGCACAGCGCGGCCTGATGAACACCTCGCTGTTCGTGCTGCCGCTCGCCGAAAGCTCGCTGGAACGGCTGGGGTCCACGTTGCCGGCCGGCCATATCGTCGGGGCGCGCGGCGACCACTACTTCCTGCATCCGGAGTTCCGCGACGATCCGGAACTCAAGGCGTTCGTCGAGGAGTTCCGCGAAAAGACCGGGGCGTACCCGATCTACTCGGTATTCCACATGGTTCAGGCGCTTGCCGCGCTGGAGGCCGCCTATGACAAGGCGATCGAGGCGAATGGCGGTGCCTGGCCATCCGAGGACCAGCTCGTGGCCGCCTTCGAAGGGTTGGAGTTCCAGGGCTACGGCCGTCCGGTCACCATCCGCGAGGACAACCAGGGGATCGAGGCGCAGTTGCTGGGAACCACGGTGCAGGGGGGTGAATATCCCTTTGCCACGATGGAAAACGTCATGATCTTCGATGGCGCCGGCATCACCACCCCGATCGGCGAGGAATCGGTGGAGTGGGTCGGCGGCCTGGGCCCCGACTTCGTCGAGTCGGTCAAGGTCGACACCTTCGAGAACTGACCCGAGGCTGCGCGGCCGGGCGACAGTCCCGGCCGCGCAGCACCCTGACCTGATCGGACATCCCCATGAATTTCGTGACCGTGCTGCTCGCCACCTTCGACGGCATCGCCTATGCCGCGCTGGTGTTCATCGTGGCAGTCGGGCTGACGTTGATCTTTGGCGTGATGCGGATCGTCAATGTGGCGCACGGGTCGCTCTATGCCATCGGCGCCTATCTGACCGCGTCCCTGACCGCGGCGATCCTCGCGGCGGGGCTGCCACCGTATCTCGGCTTTCCCGTCATGCTGGTGGCGGCGGTGGTGATCGGCGTGGTGATCGGCGGCCCGATGGAATGGCTGCTGCTGCGCCGCATCTACGACAAGCCCGAGGTGCTGCAGCTTCTGGTCACCTTTGCCGTGTTCATGATCCTGGAGGACGTGCAGCGGCTGGTATGGGGCACCCAGCCCTATTTCCAGTCGGCGGCGCTGCAATCGCTGGGCATGGTGCAGGTGTTCGGCGTGAACTACACCGTCTATCAGCTGATCGTGCTACCCCTGGCGGCGATCGTGCTGCTGGTCGGGCTGCGCTATTTCCTGCGCCGCACCCTTGTCGGGAAACTGATCCTTGCCACGACCGAGGACCGCGAGGCCGCGCAGGCGATCGGCATCAACGCCGACCGGGTGTTTCTGCTGACCTTCGTGGTGGGCGCCGCGCTGGCCGGTCTGGGCGGCGCCCTGGCGCAGCCGACGACATCCGTCCTGCCGGGCATCGGCGCCGACATGATCGTGCTGTCCTTCGCCGTGGTGGCGACCGCCGGGCTGGGCCAGATCGAGGGCGCCGCCGTGGCGGCGCTGCTGATCGGGCTCGGTCGCAGCTTTGCGGTCTATCTGTGGCCCGAGGCGGCGGTGCTGGTCCCATATATCATCATGGTGCTGGTCCTGATGGTCAGACCCGAAGGGCTGTTCGGCAGCCCCGCGGCACGCAAGATCTGACCGGAGGTTCACGGCAATGACACGACTCCTGCCCGCTCTGCTGGTCCTGGCCATCGCTGCCGTGCCCTGGCTGATGCCGAACCTGCAGGTACTGCTCACGCTGGCGCTGGCAAAGGGCATCGCGGTGATGGGGGTCACGGTCCTGTTGCGGGCCGGGCAGGTATCGTTCGGGCACGCGCTGTTCTTTGCGGTGTCCGCCTATGCCGCCGCCTTCCTGATCGCGGCCTGGCCCGGTGCGGACCTCATCCTGGTCCTGGTGGCCGGCGTCGCCGGGGCACTGGTCGCGGGGCTGCTGGTGGGCCTGTTCGTGGTCCGCTATCGCGGCATCTTCTTTTCGATGCTCAATCTCGCTTTCTCGATGATCTTCTGGTCGTTCCTGGAAAAGTTCTATCACCTGACCGGCGGCGCCGATGGCAAGCGCATCCGGCGCCCGCCCGTGCTGGGCGCCGACATCGGGCGAAGCGATTTCGAGCTGCTGCTGTTCTACATCACCCTCGGACTTGCCCTGGCGCTCGCCTGGTTCACCCTGCGCTGGCTCGGCTCGCCGCGCGGCCACCTGTTCCGCACCATCAAGACCAACGAGACCCGGCTGCAGTATCTGGGCATGTCGCCGCGGCACGTGATGCTGTCGGGCTATGTTCTGTCGGCGGTGCTGTGCGGCGTCGGCGGCGTGCTGATGGGGCTGAGCCAGGGCGTGGTCACGCCGGACTTCGCCTGGTGGGTCCGCTCTGGCGAGATGGTGTTCATCGCCGTCCTGGGCGGGGCAGGGTCCGTGGCCGGGGCCCTGCTGGGTGCCATCGTCTACGAGATGGTGCGCATCTACGCCTCGGCCTTCGCGGGCGACATCTGGCAGATGCTGCTGGGCGGCTTCCTGTTGATCATCATCCTGTTCGCCCCGGGCGGGCTGGTCGGAATGTTCCACCGCTTCTTCCCGGGCAGGGCGCAGGACGGCGAGGACCGCACATGACCACCCCGCATCTCCTGGAAGCGCGCAATCTGGAAATCCGCTTTGGCGGGGTGGTCGCGGCCAATGACGTCTCGCTGCACGTCAATCGCGGCCAGAACATGGCCATCATCGGTCCGAACGGGGCGGGCAAGACCACCTTCCTGAACATCTGCACCGGCTGGCTGAAGCCGACCCGGGGACAGGTTCTGCTGGAGGGCCGGGACATCACCCGGCTGTCGCCGCGCGACATCGCCCGGCGCGGGGTGGCCCGCGCCTTTCAGATCCCGCAGCTGTTCACCGAGCATACCGCGCTCGAAAACCTTCTGATCGCGGTGGCGGCCCGGGATCGTCTGTCCAATCCCCTGCGCGATCTGCACCGCATCCCAGAACGGGCCGAAATGATGCACATGCTCGAGATGGTGAACTGCGCCGACGTCGCCCATCGACAGGTGGACGAACTGTCGGAAGGGCAGCGCAAGCTGATCGACATCGCGATCGCCCTGGCGCTGAAGCCGCGGCTGCTGCTGATGGACGAGCCGACCTCGGGCGTCGCCTCGTCCGAGAAATTCGCCGTTATGGATATCCTCGTCCGTGCGCTGCACGAGGCCCAGGTCACCAGCGTCTTCGTGGAACACGACATGGCCATCGTCGAACGCTATGCCGACGAGGTCGCCGTCTGGGCTGCCGGCGATGTCCGCCTGCGCGGCGCGCCGGCCGAGGTCCTGGCCCATCCCGACGTCATCCGTGACGTGATCGGCGAGGTGGTCTGATGCTGCGCTTCGACCGGCTCGACGCCGCCATCGGCAAGATCACGATCCTTCGCGGGCTGGATTTCAGCATCGACGCGGCCGAGACGGTGGCCCTGATCGGGCGGAACGGCGCCGGCAAGACCACGCTGCTGCGCACGGTGATGGGGTTCACCCGCACCACCGGACGCCTGCTGTTCGACGATCGCGACATCACCTCCGTCGAGCCCCCCCGCCGCCCGGCCCTGGGGATCGGCTATGCGCCTGAGGACAGGCGGCTGTTCTCGGCATTCACCGTCGGGGAAAATATCCTGCTGCCGGCCCAGGTGGCCGGCCTCGACGCGGCAGAGACGCAGCGGCGCCTCGACCGGGTCTACACGATCCTGCCGGAACTGCGGGACATGGCCGACCGGCCTGCCGGCAATGTCTCGGGCGGGCAGGGCAAGATGGTGGCGCTGGGTCGCGCGCTGATGCTGGGGACGCGGCTGCTGATGCTCGACGAACCGTTCCAGGGCCTCGCCCCCGCGCTGGCGGCGCGGTATGCCGAGGCCTTGCGGGCATTGCGCGACGCCGACCGCACGGTCACCCTGATCATCACCGAATCGAACCCTGCGCTGCTGCGCGGCTTTGCCAGCCGCACCCTGGTGATCGAGCGCGGCGAGGTCACCGAGGGGGCGCTGGAAGCTGAAAGGACGCACTGATGGCATCGAACATGCGGATCCCCGATCCCCTGAACCTGATCGGCGGACAGTGGGTACCGCCGCGTTCCGGGAAGACGCTGGAGGTGGTCTCGCCCATCGACGGCGAGGTCTTCACCCGGATCGCGGATTCGGGTGCCGAGGACATCGACGCCGCCGTTGCCGCCGCCCGCAGCGCCTTCGAGGAAGGCGAATGGTCGCGCCTGACCGCCGCCGAGCGGGGCCGCTTGCTGCTGCGCTTTTCGCAGGCGATCCTCGACAATGCCGAGGAACTGGCGCAACTGGAAACCCGCGACAACGGCAAGCCGATCGCCCAGTCGCGCGCGGACATGACGGTCACCGCCCGCTATTTCGAATTCTACGGCGGCGGCGCCGACAAGGTGCATGGCGACGTGATCCCGTTCCTGAACGGCTACAACGTGCAGATGACGCGCGAACCGCATGGCGTCACGGGCCACATCATTCCGTGGAACTACCCCGCCCAGATGTTCGGCCGGTCGGTGGCCGCGGCTCTGGCGATGGGCAATGCGGCGGTGATGAAACCGGCCGAGGATGCGTGCCTGTCGGTGCTGCGGCTGGGCGAGATCGCGAACGCGATCCTGCCACCCGGTGCCCTGAACATCGTGGCGGGTCGGGGCGAGGTGGCCGGCAAGGCGCTGTCGCAGCATCGCGGCATCGACTTCATCAGCTTCACCGGCTCTCCCGAGGTCGGGCAGATGATCCAGATCGAGGCGGCCAGGAACTTCATCGGCTGCACGCTGGAACTGGGCGGCAAGTCCCCGCAGATCGTCTTCGAGGACGCCGATCTGGACGCGGCGCTGCCGGTGCTGGCGAATGCCATCATCCAGAACGGCGGCCAGACCTGTTCGGCGGGCGCGCGGGTGCTGGTCCAGCGCAGCATCTACGACAGCCTGATGGCCCGGCTGAAGGAGCGGTTCGAGGCGGTCGAGGCCTCTCCGTCGGAGGAGGGTGCGATCCTGGGTCCGCTGATCTCGGCCCGGCAGAAGCGCCGGGTCGAAGGCTATATCGACAATGCCGACGCGCCGCTGGTCGCCCGCGGCCGGGTCGCGGAGCACGCCCCCAAGGGCGGCTACTATGTTGCACCGGCCCTGTTCGGTCCGGTCGCGCCGGACGCCCGAATCGCGCAGGAAGAGGTGTTCGGTCCGGTTCTTGTGGCGATCCCCTTCGACACCGAGGCCGAGGCGATCCGGATCGCCAACGGCACCGAGTACGGCCTCGTCGCCGGGATCTGGACCCGCGACGGTGGCCGCCAGCACCGGGTCGCCAAGGCGATGCGCTGCGGGCAGGTGTTCGTGAACGGCTATGGCGCAGGGGGCGGGGTCGAACTGCCCTTTGGCGGGATCCGCAAATCCGGCCACGGCCGCGAGAAGGGGTTCGAGGCGCTGTACGAGTTTTCCACGATCAAGACGATCGTGATCAATCACGGCTAAGGAAAGGACACGGAATGCGCTTGCAGGGGAAACGGAGCCTCGTCACCGGCGCCGCCTCGGGGTTCGGCAAGGGAATTGCAGAAGCCTTTGTCCGCGAGGGCGCCCGGGTGGCGATCGTCGACCTGAACGGCGATGGCGCGCGGCGGGTCGCCGACAGCCTGGGTGACGCGGCGATCGCCATCACCTGCGACGTATCCAGGCGCGAGGATATCGACCGTGCCGTGCAGGAAACCCGCGACGGTCTCGGCGGGCTCGACATCGTCGTGAACAACGCCGGCTGGACGAACCGCAACCAGCCCTTGCTGAACACCGACGAGGCGACGTTCCGCAAGATCTACGACATCAACGTCCTGTCGATCTTTCACATGACTCATGCCTGCGTGCCCTACTGGCGCGAGGCCGGGGGCGGGGTGATGATCAACATCGGCTCGACCGCTGGCATCCGGCCGCGCCCGGGGCTGACCTGGTACAACAGCTCCAAGGGCGCGGTGAACCTGATGACCCGCAGCCTGGCCGTCGAACTGGCGCCGGACGGCATCAGGGTCAACTGCATCGCCCCGGTCATGGGCAACACCGCCCTGCTGCAGGACTTCATGGGCGTCGAGGATACGCCGGAAAACCGCGCCCGTTTCGTGGCGACCATCCCGTTGGGGCGCATGTCCGAACCCCGCGACATCGCCAACGCGGCGCTGTACCTGGCCTCGGACGAGGCCGATTTCATCACCGGCGTCGTGCTGGAGGTGGATGGCGGTCGGACCATCTGACCGCCCGTCCGGTGTTCGACCCCTCCTCGATGACGGGCGCGACCGGCCGGACCTGGGGTAGTGATCCGCCAGCGCTGGGCGGCCCGTCACCCGTGGACAGCAAGGTTGATCCCTGGACCGCCGCGATGCGCCGGGGCGATTACGCCACGGCATGGTCCATCGCTGCGGCCGAACAGGCGCGTCGCGATCCCGCCCGGCGGGACGATCACGATCTGCCCTATCACCTGCGCTGGGTGTGGGACGGCCGTCCGTTCGACGGGGGCGACGTGCTGGTCCGGTGCTACCACGGCTTGGGCGACACGGTGCAGTTCGCCCGCTATCTGCCGCTGCTGCGCCAGCGTGCTGCCTCGGTGACGGTCGAGATGCAGCCGCGGCTGCTGCCGTTGTTCCGCGACCATCCGGGGATCGACCGGCTGGTCCCGTTCGACGTCGCCGCGCCCGTGCCCCCGCTCGACTGCGACCTCGAGATCATGGAGCTGGCCTTTGCCCTGCGGATCCCGCCCGACGCCGCGCCGCCGGTCCTGCCGCCGGTGCCACCGGCCCATCTGCCGCCCGGCTGCATCGCGCTGTGCTGGCGCGGGGGCGACTGGGATCCGGATCGGTCGATCCCCGAGCCGCTGATGAGGCCGCTGGCGCGCGGGCCGGCGGTCAGCCTGGTGGCGGCCCCGACCGAGCTGCCGGTGATCAATCCGCAGGGCTGTCCCATGGACATGATGCAGACCGCCGCGCTCATCTCGGGGGCGGCGCTGGTGATCACCGTCGACACCCTGGTCGCCCATCTGGCGGGGTCGCTGAACCGTCCGACCTGGCTGCTGGTCAAGCATGACCCGGATTGGCGCTGGCCGGTCGAGGGAATGCGCACTTCCTGGTACCCGTCGATGCGGGTGTTCCGTCAGGACCACCCCGGCGACTGGCCGGGGGTGATCGCCCGCGTCACCAACGCCCTGGACCGACAGGCCGGGGCGCCCCGGTCGCGGGCGCCGGCTTGACGTCGCGACGCGGAACGGGCCAGAGAAGGCCATGACTGCGCCCCGGCCTGCCACCGACCAGATGAACGCAACCCCATCGCGAGGCGGCAAGACCGCGATGCCGCTGGTGCCCGTGTCCTGGGGCGAACTGCTGGACAAGATCACGATCCTGCAGATCAAGGCCGACCGCATCCGCGAGCCGACGGCGCTCGCGAATGTCCGGCGCGAACTGCATCTGCTCGATCAGGTTGCAGAAAGGGTGCGTGGGACCCCCGGGCTTGCGCCGCTGGTGGCGCAGCTGCGGCTGGTCAACGAAAGCCTGTGGGACATCGAGGACGACATCAGGCGCAAGGAACTGCTCGGGTGTTTCGACCACAGCTTCGTCGCGCTGGCCCGCGCCGTCTATCAGACCAACGACGAACGCGCCGCCATCAAGCGGCGGATCAATATCCTGCTGGGGTCGGCGCTGGTCGAGGAAAAGCACCATCCCGTGCAGGCAGGTTGATCCTGATCGATGCAACTTGACCGGGCTTTGCGTTGACGCAAGCGCCCGAACATGCTGCTGCTCTGCCGTATTCAGAAAAACAGGATTGACGTGATGAAGATTGCAGTGGCCGGGCTTGGATATGTCGGTACCGCCAATGTCGTCCTTTTGGCGCAGAACCATCAGGTCACCGCGGTCGATCTGAACCCCGACCGCGTTGCGGCGATGGGGCGCCGGGAAAGCCCGATCGAGGACGCGCTGGCGACCGAGTATCTGGCGACCCGGGATCTGGACCTGCGGGCCACCACGGACGGCCCGTCCGCCTATGCCGATGCCGGGCTGGTGCTGATCGCCACGCCCACCGACTATGACCCGGTCAGCAACCGCTTCAACACCTCGTCGGTGGAGGCGGTAATCCGGCAGGTCCAGCAGGTGAACCCGCAGGCGCTGATCCTGATCCGGTCGACCATCCCGGTCGGATTCGTGGAGCGGATGCGCGCCGAGACCGGTTCGGACCTGATCCTGTTCGCGCCCGAATTCCTGCGCGAGGGGCAGGCGCTGGCCGACAGCCTGGCGCCATCGCGCGTCGTGGTGGGCGACCGGGGCCCCCGCGGCCGGCAGGTGGCGGACCTGCTGTTGCAGGGTGCCACCCGCAAGGATGCGCCCGTGCTGCTGACCGGGCCGACCGAGGCCGAAGCGATCAAGCTGTTCGCCAACACCTATCTCGCCATGCGGGTCGCTTTCTTCAACGAACTGGACAGCTATGCCGAGGCTCGCGGGCTGGTCACCCGGGAAATCATCGACGGGGTGTCGGGCGATCCGCGCATCGGTCGCCACTACAACAACCCCAGCTTCGGCTATGGCGGATACTGCCTGCCCAAGGACACCAAGCAGATGCTGGCCAACTATGACAAGGTGCCGCAGAACCTGATGGCGGCGATCGTCGACAGTAACCGGACCCGCAAGGATTTCGTTGCCGAACAGATCATCGCCCGCCAGCCCCGTGTGGTCGGGATCTATCGCCTGGCGATGAAGGCCGGGTCCGACAATTTCCGGCACAGTTCGATCCAGGGCGTGATGAAGCGGATCAAGGCCAAGGGGATCGAGTGCATCGTGTACGAACCGGCGCTCGAGAAGCCGGACTTCTTCCGCTCTCGCGTCGTCAACGACCTCGACGCCTTCAAGCGCGAGGCCGATGTGATCGTCTCCAACCGCCTCAGTTCCGATCTGTCGGACGTGGCGGACAAGGTCTACACGCGCGATCTCTCCGGGCGGGACGACTGACCCCCGAAACGGCTGACGTGCGATCGCCGACGGACGCCGACGTCACCGGGTCCTGTGATCTTCGGACCGCACCAGTGGCGTCCCGGTGGTTGGATGCGGTGACGAACCGCTCGCCTTCGACGTGAACCGTGCTAGGTTAACGGTCGTGACGGGCGCAGGGGGCGGCGCATGGCGATAACGGATGGAGAACCGGCAGGCTCGCACGAGCGGGCCGAGAACGATCTTGTGCTGTCGTTCCTCCGGGTGCGACAGGCGATCGGATTGCTGGGCTATTTCCTGCCGGCCGCGCTGCTCGGCTTCGGGATCGTGTTCGCCGATGGCATCCCGGCCAGCATGTCGGCGTCCTACTATTCGCCGATGCGCGAAATCTTCGTCGGGACCGTCTGCGCGATTGCCGTGTTCTTGTGGAGCTATGAGGGGTATCGGCCCCGCTCGGGCGAATGGATCAGCGACCTGGTCACGGCCCGCATTGCGTCCCTGGGGGCGCTGGCGGTTGCCTGGGTGCCGACGATGCCCGACATGCCAGTTGGCTGCACGCTGAGCCAGTGCGTGCTCGGGTTTTCGCTGGCAAGCACGATCCACTGGCTTGGCGCGGCCGTGTTCTTCGGTGCGCTGGCGGTATTCTGCCTGGTCCTGTTCGTCCGCGGACCGGCCACGACCGAGGAAAAGACGGCCAGCAACACTATCTACCGGATCTGCGGCTGGATCATCCTGGCGGCGATGGCGGGAATCGCGGTGGTCCTGTTTGCTCCCGATCCCGTCAAGCTGCGGCTGCTGCCGCTGCGACCGGTATTCTGGCTGGAGAGCGTGGCGACGGTCGCGTTCGCGACCTCGTGGCTGGTCAAGGGCGACGCGCTGCGCCCGATGGTGCGGGCGATGGCGCAAGACTGAGGGACGGCGCGGATTCGCGGGCGCATCCCCGCGCCCGTCAGGTCCGGCCTTGCCCCATTTCCGTGACACCCGCGCCGATCTCCTCCTCGAACCAGGCATAGGTCGCGGCCAGACCCTCGGGCAGCGACACGACCGGGTGCCAGCCCAGCAGCGACACGGCGCGGGTGATGTCCGGCTGGCGCCGGCGCGGATCGTCCACCGGCAGGGGGTGATGGACCACCCGCGCCCGCGACCCCGACAGGGCCAAGACTTGGTCTAGCAGCTCGTTCACCGTCATCTCGACCGGGTTGCCCAGGTTGACCGGCTCCATCCCCTCGAATTCCGCCTCCATCAGGGCCATCAGCCCCGCGACCAGATCCGAGACGTAGCAGAAGCTGCGGGTCTGGCTGCCGTCGCCATAGATCGTCAGTTCGTCGCCCCGCAGCGCCTGGCAGATCAGGTTCGACACCACGCGACCGTCTGCCGGGTCCATGTTCGGTCCGTAGGTGTTGAAGATGCGGGCCACCCGCACCTCGGCCCGGCCGGCGCGGGCGTAGTCGAAGGTCAGGCTTTCGGCCGCGCGCTTGCCTTCGTCGTAGCAGGCGCGGGGGCCCGTGCAGCTGACGCTGCCCCGGTAACCTTCGGCCTGCGGATGGATCTCCGGATCGCCATAGACCTCGGAGGTCGAGGTCAGCAGGAACCTTGCCCCGGCCGCCTCGGCCAGCCGCAGCAGATGGTTCGTGCCCACGACATTGGTCAGCATCGTGTGTTCGGGATCGCGCTGATACAGCGGCGGCGACGCCGCGCAGGCAAGATTGTAGACGCGGGCGATGCGTGGCGCGTCGCCCAGCAGGTCCGGCGGCAGCGGATTGACAATATCCCAATGCAGGAAATCGAACCTGGGATGCCCCTGCAGGGCATGCAGGTTGGATGGGCGGGCGGTCTGCATGTTGTCGATGCACAGGACCGCATCGCCCCGGTCCAGCAGCGCGCGGCACAGATGCGATCCGATGAAGCCTGCGCCGCCGGCAACGACCGTCAGGCGGCCGGTGTCCCGCGCCCGCCGATCCGTGTCCCGCCGTACCGGCAGCGGGGTGATCCGCCTTGACGTGGTCATCGCGCGTCTCCCCTTGCCAGTTGCCGGGCGCTTGCTTGTGCTGACGTGGCGCCCACCGAGGGCCGATCGGCGGCTTCGTGCAGGTAAGCCTCCAGCTCCGCGGCCCGGTGATCGGCGGAATGTGCCGCCTCGATCCGTGCGCGCGCGGCGCGGCCCATCGGCGCCGCGTCGCCATCCAGTGCCGCAAGGACATCATCGGCGGTATCGGCCAGAACGATCTCTCGCCCCGGCGCGAACAGCGTGTCGATCCCGTCCCAGCGGTCGGAGATGATCGGGGTGGCGCAGGCGGCCGCCTCGAACAGCCGGACCGACGGCGACCAGCCGGCGCGGATCATGTCGGCACGGGTAACGTTCAGGGTGAAGCGGCTGGCGGAATAGAACGCTGCGTGATCGGCGGGCGGGCAATGGTCGATCCGCTCGACATTCGCGGGCCAGCCGATGCTGGCCGGGTATTGCGGGCCGGCCACGACGAAGCGCAGGTCGGGTCTGCGCCGCGCCGGTTCCAGCAGCAGCCGGTCCAGCGTCTGCTGGCGGTCGTCGCTGTAGGTGCCCAGATAGGACAGATCCCAGCGCAGCGGCACGTCGCGTGGACCGTACAGGTCCAGATCGACCGAACAGTACAGCGCCCGTGCCGCAACCGCGCCAAAGCGCGCCTCGATCTGGCGCAGCGTCGGGCCGCCGGTGAATGACAGGTAAAGGTCGAAATGCGGGATCACGTCCGGCGACAGATACGCGAAATCGCCGCGCTCCAGCTTGGCCAGCGTCACCGGGGTGTCGATGTCGTAGAACGCGGTGGCGCCGCGGGCCCAGCCTTGCACGCGGCGGGCGACCTCGACGCCGTCGGGCACGTAGGAGCCGATCATGACCGCGTCGGCGGCCGCGATCTGCGGGCGCCAGCGCTCCAGATCCGCCAGGTCCGCATAGAAGGCCAGCCGGCACCAGTCGGGATCGACCAGATCGCGCTGGCTGGCGTACCAGGGCACGTCACGTTCGAGAAACAGCACCCCGTGGCCGCGGCGCGCGAAGGACTTGAGCAGCGCCCGAAACGTCGTCGCATGGCCGTTCCCCCAGGACGAGGACAGGCTGAGACCAAGCACCACCAGCTTCATGCCTGCACCCCGCGCGACTGGGCCCTGAACAGCGCATCGACCTGCGCGCCGCGCAGGGCATAGGTATGTTCCGTCTTGACCCGCGCCAGCGCGGCCTGGCCGATCGCCTGCGCGCGCTCCGGCGTCAGCGCCCCGAGGTGGTCGGCCACGTCCTGCCCGTCGCGCGCGACCAAGACCTCCTCGCCAGGGGTCAGGAACAGCTCGATCCCCTCCCACGCGTCGGTGATCAGGCAGGCGGCGGCCCCGGCGGCCTCGAACACGCGGGTCGCGGGCGAAAAGCCGACATGGGCCATGCTGTCCCGTGCGACGTTCAGAACCGCCAAGGGCGTGCTGTTGAAGGCGTTGTGTTCGGCGGTGTAGACATGCCCCAGATGCCGGACGTTGCCGGGCATCTGCTTCGTTTCCCAGCCATTGCCGCCGATCAGGAACTGCCGGTCCGCCAGCAGCGCCGCGGGCCTCAGGAAGAACTCTTCGACCCGCGCCTCGCGATCGGGCAGGCGATTGCCCAGGAACGCCAGATCGGCGGCAAAGCGGGGATCCGGCGGAACCGGATGGTGGGTGCTGGCGTCCAGCGCGTTGTAGACCGGCTCGCAGTGGCGGGCGCCGAATGCCGTGTAGGCCTCGACCACCGGCGGGCCGCCCCCGTAGGTCAGCACCATGTCCAGGTCCGGCAGGGCCTGACGGACCGGATGATCGGGCGCGCTGCGCATCTCGTCCAGCGTGGCCGCGGCGTCCACGTCCCAGAAGACCTTGAGCGCATCGGGACGGGCGCCGGCGATGGCGCCTTCCAGCAGCTCGCGGTCGAAGATCCCGACGCCGTTTGCCTTGACCACGATGTCCGCGTCCGCCGCCTCGGCCAGCACGCCCCGCATCGCCGCCTCGGTCGCCGGATAGACGACCGATCGGCACCAGTCGGGCGGGTCGATGTCGCGATGCTTCTGCCGGTCGAAGGCGTCGGGTTCGTAGAAGGTGATGTCATGGCCGCGCCGGGCCAGTTCGCCCAGGATGCCGCGGTAATAGGTGGCCGCGCCGTTCCAGTAGGACGACACCAGACTGGACCCGTAGAATGCGATCTTCATGCCGCCGACTCCTTGGTATCCTGCAGCCCCAGCGTTGCCGCGACCTGCAGGAGTTCCCTGGCGCGATGCGCGCAGGTGTGACGGGTGCGGACCGTATCCAGGCCGCTGGCGACCAGGGCTGCCCGCAGATCCGGATCGGCAGCAACGGCGCGCAGATGGGCCGTCATCTGCTCGCCGTCGGCGGCGAACAGGAAATCCTGCCCGGGCCGGAACAGGCCCTCGCTGTCCTGCCAGGGGGCCGACACCAGCGGGATGCCGCAGGCCAGCGCCTCGAACACCCGGATGGTGGGAATGCCGGGCAGCAGCGTCTTGTAGAACCGCCGCGGGACATGCACGGTGGCGAGATGCCGGGCGAAGATTTCGGGCGCAGCGGCATTCGGCGCCCAGCCGTGATAGCGCACGCCGTAGCGCTGCAGCGTGGCCAGCGCCTCGGTGGGATAGCGGACCCCGTGGATGTCCAGCGGCAGGCCGGCATCGCGGACCGGGCGGAACAGGAACTCCTCCAGCTCGACAGTCCGTTCGCCGTCCCCCCAGTTGCCGATCCAGACCAGCCCGTCGCGCCGGGGATCGTCGGCCGGGGGCCGGAACAGCCGCGTGTCGGCGGCCTCGTGCCAGACCCACACGCGGTCCCCCCAGCCCCAGCGGCGATAGACGCGGGCCAGCGTCTCGCCAAAGGCCAGCACGCCGTCGAAGCCGGACAGGTCGAAGGCGCGGATCGCATCCGGGTCGCTGACGGCACGGTGGTGGGTGTCATGGAACAGCAGCCTGAAGGTCGCGCCTGCACCGCGCGCCGCGCCCAGCCGGGCGGCCAAGCCGGGGTCGTTCCATTCGTGCACGATGACCAGATTCGCGTCCCCGGCCAGTTCCACGGGGTCGGCGTCGGGTTCGTAGACGTCGACCGTCAGTTCCGGGTAATGCGTCCGAAACGCCGTCAGCCCGGCCTCGCCGTGATCCCGCAGCAGGTTCTCCAGGCTCCACGACCCCTTCGGTTCCAGCGCACGGACGTCATGACCCAGCGCCGCCAGTTCCCGCAGGACGCCGCGCAGGAAATGCGCGTTCCCGTGGTTCCAGCAGGACTGCAGCGAGTGGGTGAAATAGGTGATCTTCATGGGGTTCCCGTCATGCCGCGCGGGTGCCGGCGGCGCGCGCATCGGCGTAGATCGCCGTCATCGCGGCGGCCATCGCGGCAGGCGTGTAGCGGGCAGCCCGAGCGCGCGCGGCCTGACCCCGGGCTTCGCGCGCTGCGGAATCGGCCAGCAGCCCGGTGATGGCCGCGGCAAATGCGTCCGGATCGTCCGGGTTCCCAAACAGCGCGGCACCGTCCCACAGTTCCCGGAAGGTGGCGATGTCCGACAGCACCAGCGGGCAGCCCGCCTGCGCCGCTTCCAGCACGGCCAGGCCGAACGGTTCGAACCGGGCGGCGCTGACGAAGACGGGGCGCCGCGCCAGCCAGCCGGCGAGATCGGCGGCCGGCAGCGGACCGGTCAGCCGCAAGTGTTCGGCCCTGACGACCGCACCATGCGGGGCCCGGGTTGCCCCGATCGCCACGAAGGGCGCGTCGATTCGCGCGGCCACCTGGTCCAGCACGGACGTGTTCTTGACCTCGTCCCACAGGCGGCCGGCCGTCAGCGCACCCGCAAGCGGCACCGCGTCCCGCGGCTGCGGCAGCGGCAGGGGCGTCCGGCCGTTGTGCACGGCAACCGGGCGGACGGGCAGGGCATAGCGGCGGGCGATCTCGTCGGCATAGGCGCGGGTGGGTGCGACGACGCGATCGGCGACGCGCAGGCCGCGCCCGACCAGCTCCGGCAACCAGCCCAGCGCCGGATCGACGGGCCCCTTGCCGGCGGCGTCCCACCATGTGCCCAGGCAGCCGTGGTTCATCGCCACCACGGGGGTGGCAAACCCGCCGCCCGCGGCCAGGGCGGGGGTGTTCAGATGCACCACCTCGGCGCCGATGTCGGCGGCCAGGCGGGCGACGGCGCGGCCAGCATCCAGCACCGGGCCGGGACCCTCGGCCAGCCAGTCCAGCGGCAGCCCGGTTTCGACCAGCCGCAGCCCCGGCACCCGAGCGGCCGCCGCGCGCTGGTCCGCGTCGGGCGAGGGCCCCAGCAGCGCCAGCGTGACCTGAACACCGTCGAGCGCGCCGGCGAGTTCCAGCGCATACTGCCAGACTCCGCCCACCGCGTCCGAGGTCATCAGCACCCGCGTCACGCCGACTGGGCCAGCCGGGGCCTGCGGTCGACCGGCAGGGCGATCCCGCCCTCGGCCGCGAGCCATTGCGCCAGACGCGCCACGCCGTCCTGCCAGGGAACCTTGGGCCCAAGCCCCAGCGCCGCGTCGGCCGCCCGGGTGTCGGCCACGAAATAGCGCTGGTCGCCGGCCCGCCAGTCGGCAAACCCGATATCCACGGGTCGGCCGATGATCTGGCCGACGAAATCCAGCAACTGCCGCAGGCTGACGGCGTTCTGCGGCCCGCCGCCCAGGTTGAACGCGCGCCCCGAAACGCTGTCGATGTGCCGCCAGGCGGCAAGATAGGTCTCGACAGCGTTCGAGACGTCCAGGATGTCCCTAACCTGACAGCCGTCGCCGAACAGGGTGATCGGCTGACCCTTCAGCGCCCGGATCAGGAAATGCGCGACCCAGCCCTGATCCTCGGTGCCCATCTGGCGCTGGCCATAGATGCAGCTCATCCGCAGCACGGCGGTGGGGATGTCGTAGCTGCGGGCATAGTCCAGCACGTACTGGTCGGCGGCCCCCTTGGAACAGCCATAGGGCGTGTGGAAATCCAGCGGACGGCTTTCCCCGATGCCATGCGCGCGCACCCGGGGATCGGTTGGGCGATAGGCGTCGCCTTCAAGGGCGAAGTCCAGATCGGCCAGATCCCCATAGACCTTGTTGGTCGAGGCAAGGATCAGCGGCGTGCGTCCGTCGCCGGTGCGCAGCGCCTCCAGCAGGTTGACGGTCCCGATCAGGTTCACGGCCAGGTCGGCCACCGGGTCCACGAGGCTGGTGGTCACGGCCACCTGCGCGGCCAGGTGGAACACCACCTTGGCACCCGACGCCGCGTCGGCCAGCCGGTCGGCATCGCGGATGTCGGCGTGCAGGTGCCGGATCAGGTCGCCGTGGCGGGTCTGCAGCCATGCCAGGTTGCGTTCAACGCCGGCCCGGCTCATCGCATCATAGACGATGACCTGGTGCCCGTCCCTCGCCAGCCGGTCGGCCAGGTTCGATCCGATGAACCCGGCGCCCCCGGTGACCAGCACCGGTCGCGGATCGGCCGCCGGGTCGGTGCGGTCCCCTGACGCTTGCCCGGTCCCGCTCACGCCACCAGACCCCGCTTGTCCAGCTCGGCCCGCGCCTGTTCGACGCGGTCGACCGCCGTCTGACTGGCCACCCAGTCGGCCAGTTCGGCAAGCCCAGCGCGGAAATCCGTCTGCGCGGCAAAGCCCAGCCGGTCGGCAGCCAGCGCGGTGTCGCAGAAGCAGTGCCGGATGTCGCCGATCCGGGCCTTGCCCACGATCTGCGGGTCCAGGTCGTTGCGCCCCATGGCCCGCCCCAGTTCGCGCGCGACTTCGGTCACCGACCGGTCATGACCCGACCCGATGTTGAACGTGCCGCCGGCTGCCTGCGGCAGCGACAGCGCCTCGGCGAAGGCCCGCGCCACGTCCGACACGTGGACGAAATCGCGGCGCTGCCCGCCATCCTCGAAGATCATGGGGGCCTGGCCGTTCAGATAGCGCGAGGCAAAGATCGCCAGCACCCCGGTATACGGGTTGGACAGCGCCTGTCCGGGTCCGAACACGTTGAACAACCGCAGGCAGACGCCTTCGATCCCGTAGGGCGCAGACATAATGTGCGTGGTGCGCTCCTGCACGAACTTGTTGAGCGCATAGATCGAGGCCAGGTTCGGGCGCTTCCATTCGGGGGTCGCGACCGGCGTGAGGGGACGGCCCTGTGCGTCGGTGGGGTCCCAGTTCTTGAGCCCGTCGCGAATGCCGACCCGCTCGGCATCCTCGACCAGGTTGCCGTCGGCGTCCTTGTACAGCCCCTCGCCATAGATCGACATCGAGGATGCGGTGACCACCCGCCGCACCGGATTGTCGATCAGCTTCTCGAACAGGACCGCGGTGCCCACGTCGTTGGTCGAGGTATAGCGCTCGACCTCGTACATCGATTGACCGACACCCACCTCGGCGGCCAGGTGGACGACGCTGTCGACGCCCTGCAGCGCGCGTGCCACCGCGTCGCCGTCGCGCACATCGGCGTGGATGAACTCGGCCTCCGCATTCAGGCTGTCGGGCCGCGTCGTCGCATCGCCATGGACCTGCGGGATCAGCGCGTCCAGCACCCGGACCTTGTGTCCGCGCCGCAGCAGCTCGTCCGTAACAAAGCGACCGATGAAGCCGGCGCCCCCGGTAATCAGAACCTGTTCCAATCGTCCCTCGAAATATAGTTGCGCCGTCGGCAGTTGTCACAGCAGTTCGGGTATGGTTTTAACCACTCATGTCCGCGCAGTTCCAGCCCCAGCTTCTTCTTCTTGATCTTTGCTGCGCAATCCGTGGCCGCAGGCGGGCATGAGCCGACGGATCGGGCTGGTGCGGCACGGGGCGCATGACGAGCTGGGCCGGGTGCTGAGCGGACGGGCGACCGACGTGGCGCTGAACGCTGCCGGTCGGGACGAGGCCGCAGTCCTGGGACGCGCGCTGAGCAAGGGTTGCGGTCAGGATGCTGGCGCGATCGGGGCCATCCACGCCAGTCCGCAGCGGCGCACGCGCGAAACGGCCGGGATCCTCGGCGAGACACTTGGCGTGGTCCCGCAGGTCGATCCCGCGCTGGACGAGGTGGATTTCGGCCGCTGGGCGGGACAGGGCTTTGCCGCACTGGACAGCGATCCCGACTGGCAGGAATGGAACCGGCGGCGGGCATCCGCGCCCAGCCCCGGGGGCGAGACGATGCAGGCGGCGACGCTGCGCGCGGCGCGGCGCCTTGACACCCTCGCGGCAGAGGCGGGCGGCGGCGCCGCGCTGCTGTGCGTCAGCCATTGCGACATCATCCGCGGGGTGATCGCCCATTACCTACGCCTGAGCCTCGATCACATCCTGCGGTTCTCGATCGATCCCGGTCGGGTGTCGTGGCTGGACGTCGATGGACAGGGCGGCGCCCAGGTTCTAAGCGTTAACGCCCGAAACTGACGGACCCATGATGGCAGACACAGAAGTGCAGCAGGACGTCGCGCGGCTTGGCCCGTGGTTCCACAATCTGGACCTGAACGGGGTGCGGACCGCCCCGGACCATTTCCTGGGCGACTATCCCACCGACAAGTTCCGCCGCTTCGCCGACCTGCTGCCCGCCGACCTGACCGGCCGCAGCGTGCTGGACATCGGTTGCAACGCCGGGTTCTACAGCCTGGAAATGAAGCGGCGCGGGGCGGCGCGGGTGGTCGGCATCGACAGTGACGACCGCTATCTGGCCCAGGCGCGCTTTGCCGCGGACACGCTGGGCGTGACCGGGATCGAGTTCCGCAACCTGTCGATCTATGACGTCGCGGCACTGGGCGAACGCTTCGATCTGGTGATCTTCATGGGCGTCCTCTACCACCTGCGCCATCCGCTGCTGGCGCTGGACCTGATCCGTGAACATGTGGCCGCCGACCTGATGCTGTTCCAGACGCTGACCCGCGGCCCGGACAGCGTGGCCGAGGTGGCCCCCGACTACGACTTTGCCGACGACGCGCATTTCCAGGACCCGTCCTATCCCCGCATTGCATTCGTCGAGCGGGCCTGGGCCAGTGACTGGACGAACTGGTGGGTGCCCAATCGCGCCGGGGTCGAGGCGCTGCTGCGCGCCTCGGGCTTCGTGATCGAGGACGGACCGCGCGACGAGGTGTATCTGTGCCGCATCGGCCCCGTGCCCTATGCGCAACACGGCCCGGTGACGGTCTATCCCGCCCGGGCGCCGGAAGGAGACGCAGCCCGATGATCGAAGCCGCGATGATCTGGAACGAACCGAACAACAAGTCGCACTGGGACCCCGAGCTGGACCCCGACTGGTCCCGCTATGGCGAATGCGTGACCCTTGCGGGGCAGGCGATCCGGCGGGTCAATCCGGCGATCACCCGGGTTCTGGGCGGCATGTCGCCCATCGATCCGCTGTGGGTGCAGCGGATGGAGGCGCATGGCGCGCTGGACCATGTCGACGCGGTCGCCGTGCACGGCTTTCCGCTGGACTGGAACCTGTGGCCGATCCACGACTGGCCGGCCAAGCTGGACGAGATCGCGGCGGTCACCGACAAGCCCGTCTGGGTGACGGAGGTCGGCGTCGGCAGCTTTGGCGCCGAAGAGGTGCAGGTGTTCGGCGTCGAACGGACGGCGGCGCTGCTGATCGGGCGGGCGCCGCGGATCTTCTGGTATTCGCTGTTCGATCTGCCGCAGGAATGGGGCGCCACCACGCGCCACCGCGAGGCCGAGGGGTCGTCCTATTACCGGCATTTCTACATGGGCCTGATCCGCGCCGACGGCACCCCGAAACCGGGTCTGGACGCCTATGCCCCGCATGCGGACCGGATGGGGCTGATGCAGTGGTTCCACTATCAGGACCCGCGGCTGGACGATGCCGTGGCTTGGATGAAGCGGCTTGGCGTGCGCCACCTGCGCACCGGGCTCTCCTGGGCCGACAGCTTTCGCCCCGATGCGCTGGGCTGGTTCGACCGGCAGATGGAGGCGCTGGCCGATTTCGACACCACCGTCACTTTCTGCTTTACCCCCGAACATCTGGGCCCGGGGGCGCATCACACCAGCCCGCCCCACGATCCGCAGCAATTCGCCGATTTCTGCGCCGCGATGATCGACCGCTATGCGGCGGCCGGATCGTCTCCCGCCCCATCCGCGCCCCAGCCCGCCCTGACCTGACCTGAAGGCCATTCGATGACCGACCAGCGTTCCACCATCAACGTCGCCATCATCGGGGTGGGCAACTGCGCCAGTTCGCTGGTGCAGGGGCTGGCGCATTACAGCGGCCGCAACGACGCCGCCGGGCTGATGCACCACACGCTCGGCGGCTATCGCCCCGACGACATCCGGATCGTGGCCGCCTGGGACATCGACGCCCGCAAGGTGGGCAGCGATGTGGCCCGGGCGATCTTCGCCCCGCCGAACTGCACCACCGTCTTTGCGCCCGACGTGCCGGACACCGGCGCCGTCGTGCGGATGGGCCGGGTGCTGGACGGGGTCGCCGACCACATGGCCGACCAGCCGGCCGAGCGGACCTTTGTCACCTCGGACGCCGCCGAGCCGACGCGCGCCGACGTGGTCGCGGCGCTGCGCGAGGCGCGGGTGGACGTGCTGGTGAACTACCTGCCGGTCGGCAGCCAGAAAGCGACCGAGTTCTACGCCGAATGCGCGCTGGAGGCCGGCGTCGCCTTCGTGAACAACATCCCGGTGTTCATCGCGTCGGACCCGGTCTGGGCCAAGCGGTTCAGCAAGGCGGGCGTGCCGATCATCGGCGACGACATCAAGGCCCAGATGGGCGCGACCATCGTTCACCGCGTCCTGACCGACCTGTTCCACAAGCGCGGCGTCAAGCTGTGCCGCACCTATCAGCTGAACACCGGCGGCAACACGGATTTCCTGAACATGGCCAACCGGCGCCGGCTGGAAAGCAAGAAGATCTCCAAGACCGAGGCGGTCCAGTCGGTCGCGGCCGAGCGCCTGGCCGACGAGAACATCCATATCGGCCCGTCCGACTATGTCGCTTGGCAGAACGACAACAAGGTCTGCTTCCTGCGGATGGAGGGCGAACTGTTCGGCGGGGTTCCGATGAACCTCGAACTGCGCCTGTCGGTCGAGGACAGCCCGAATTCCGCCGGCGTGGCCATCGACATGATCCGTTGCGCCGCAATCGCCCGGGATCGGGGCCTTGCCGGGCCGGTGCTGGCGCCCTCGGCCTATTTCTGCAAGCACCCGCCGCGGCAGATGACCGACGATGCAGCCCACGACGCGGTCGAGGCGTTCATCGCCAAGGCGCCCGCGGCGTCCGGGGCGCTGCTGGAACCGGCGGATGCCGTGACCGGATCGTGACCGGTCCAGCCAGGGGAACATGATCATGAGCCAGACCATGCAGGCCGCGGTGCTGCGCGGCCCGGAGCAGATCGAGATGACGACGGTGCCGGTGCCGCAGCCCGGTCCGGGCGAGGTGCTGATCCGCCTGGAAGGCTGCGGAATCTGCGCCTCGAACGTGGAGCCGTGGCAGGGCCAGCCCTGGTCCACCTGGCCGGGCGCCCCGGGGGGGATGGGGCACGAGGCCTGGGGGCGAATCGCTGCGGTGGGGGATCGCGTGACCGGGCTGTCCGTGGGCGACCGGGTCACCGCGCTGACCGAGCGGTCCTACGCCGAATATGATCTCGCCCCGGCCGATCAGGTCGTCCCGCTGCCGGAGGCGCTGGCCGGCCAGCCGGTGCCGGGCGAGCCGGTGGCCTGCGCGATGAACATCTTCGCCCGTTCCGATATCCACCCGGGCCAGACCGTCGCGATCATCGGCATCGGCTTTCTGGGGGCGATCCTGACCCGGCTGGCCAGCGACGCCGGCGCGCGTGTGGTGGCGATCTCTCGGCGGCGCAGCTCGCTTGACCTCGCCCGATCGCTGGGCGCGGCCGAGGTCATCGTCATGGATGACCACGCGCGCATCATCGAGACGGTCAGTGCGCTCACCGGGGGCCGGATGGCCGAACGGGTAATCGAGTGCGTGGGCCGGCAGTGGCCGCTGGACCTGGCCGGCGAGCTGGTCGCCGAGGGCGGCCGGCTGGTCATCGCCGGCTATCACCAGGACGGCCCGCGCCAAGTCAACATGCAGATGTGGAACTGGAAGGGGATCGACATCGTCAGTGCCCATGAACGCGATCTGCAGGTCCGGATGGCGGGTCTTCGCGCGGCGGTGGATGCGATCGCCACCGGAAAACTGGACCTCGCGCCGCTGCTGACCGGAAGCTATCCGCTGGACCGGCTGGGCGACGCGCTGGCCGCGACCCGCGACAAGCCGGGCGGCTTCGTCAAGGCTTGGATCGCGCTGTGACGCGCCCGTTAAGGCCCCGCCTGGGGTTCCTGGGTACGGGATGGATCGGGCGGCACCGGATGGCCGCGATGGCCGGCACGGACCTGGCCGACATCGTTGCGGTGGCCGAGCCGGATGATGCCGCGGCGGCCGAGGCGCTGCAGCTTGCCCCCGCCGCGCGGCGGGTCGACGGTCTGGACGCGCTGCTGGACGCGGGTGTCGACGGGGTGGTGATCGCCACCCCCAGCGCCGCCCATGCCGCGCAGTCGACGGCCGCGCTGAGCGCCGGCAAGGCGGTGTTCTGCCAGAAGCCGCTGGGCCGGAGTGCCGCCGAGGTCGCGGCCGTGGTGGAGGCGGCGGCCTGCGCCGATCGCCTGCTGGGGGTCGATCTGTCCTATCGCCACACGGCCGGGATGACGGCCATTCGCGACCTGCTGGCGCAGGGGGCGCTGGGGCACGTCTTCGGCGTCGATCTGCTGTTTCACAATGCCTGGGGGCCGGACAAGCCGTGGTTCTACGACCCGGCGCTGTCTGGGGGCGGCTGCGTCGCCGATCTGGGCGTGCACATGGTCGACATGGCCCTGTGGGCCCTGGACTGGCCAGAGGTCACCGGCGTGCAGAGCCGGCTGTTCGCCAAGGGCGCCCCCCTGGCCGATCCCGACCGGCAGGTCGAGGATTATGCCGTCGCGACCCTCGACCTGGCCGGCGGCACCGTCGTGCGGCTGGGCTGTTCCTGGGGCCTACAGGCCGGCCGGCCGGCGGTCATCGGGGCCGAGTTCTTCGGCGCCGAGGGCGGTGCCAGCCTGCGCAATGTCGACGGATCGTTCTACGACCTGATTGCCGCCCGTCATCACCACACGCAGGAAGAACCGCTGTCGTCCCTGCCCGACGAGTGGGGCGGCCGTGCGGCGGTGGACTGGCTGGCACGCCTGGCGCAGGGGGCGGGCCATGATCCCCGATCCGATCGGCTGGTGACGGTCGCGCGGGTTCTGGACGCCATCTACGGGCGCGCGTGACTGTCAGGGATGCGGAGAAGGAACAGCGGCCGCCACGAGGATGGCGGCCGCGACCTTGCGAGCTTGTCGCCGAGCGGCGGATGCCGGGTCAGCTTGCCTGCCGGTTCAGGCGGGCTTCGGCCACCTTCGTCAGCTTCTGGTCCGCGGCGTACTCCTCGTCCAGGTTCTGCTTCAGAAGCGCGGCGGCATCGTTGCGACCCAGCTCCTGTGACCACGCGATCAGCGTGCCGTAGCGGCTGATCTCGTAATGCTCGACCGCTTGGGCCGACGCGGCCAGAGCGGCATCCAGAGCCGACTTGTCGTCGATGTCGCCCGCGATCGAGTTCGCTTCCTCGATCAGGCCGTCGATCGCCGGGCAGTCGGTGCCCTTGGGGCTGAGCCCCAGCATGCCGAACACCTGGTCCAGACGGCTGATGTGGTTCTCGCTCTCGACACGGTGCTGCTCGAACCCCTGCCGCAGCGTCGGGTCGGTCGCCATCGTGCTCATCTTGGTCAGCGCGGTGACGATCTGGTTTTCTGCGTAGTAGATGTCCTGCAACGTGTGCACGTACAGGTCTTCAAGCGTGCTCATGTTCTGGAAAAGGGCCATGGTCTGTCTCCTGCATGGATGGCCGTCCTGCCGGCTGTGGGCAGTCGCGGCCGTGACCGGTTAGCCCGGCCCAACCGGTCTCGGACCGGGGAGGTTGCGCGGTTTGACAAATATTGACTGCATCCCCGGCTCGCCTCTTGGCACTGGACCTCCGGCTCGCCGGCTGGTTCAAGCGTCGCGGCCGGATCGAAGGATCGGGCGGCCCGACTGACAGACGAAGGATGTTTCATGCGCGTCGGCGTGCTGACCTTTCACCGCTGCATCAACTACGGGTCGTACTGGCAGGCACGCTGTCTGGTGCAGGGCATCGCCGCGCGCGGCCATGAGGCGGTCCTGCTGGACCACCGGTCCTGCGCGGTCACCTCGCGGGAATGGCGCTATGCGTTCCAGCCGCTGTTGCCCGACCGCAGCGGCCGGGCCGACATCCGCCGCTATGGCGTCAAGCTGCGGCGGTTCCTGGATGCGTTCCGCGACCTGCCGCTGTCGCACCCCTTCGATCTGGACGACCGGAACGGGGCGCCGCCGGCGGATCTGGTGGTGATCGGCAGCGACGAGGTGCTGAACCTCAGCCATCCTTGGTACGGCGGCAAGCCGATCTTCTGGGGAGAGGGGCTGCGGGCGCCGCGCCGGGTGACCTACGCGGCCAGTTGCGGCAATTATGACGCGCAGGTCGGCCTCGCGCCCGAGTGGCGGGCGGCGCTGGCCGGGCTGGACGCGGTGTCGGTGCGCGACCAGAACACCCGCACCCTGGTGGCGACCGCCACCGGGCAGGAGCCTGAGATGGTGCTGGACCCGGTGCTGCAATTCCCGCCCGCGGTGCGGCCGGCGGAGGAAGGCGCGCCCTATCTGCTGGTCTATGGCCATCACATCCCCGACTGGTTCGCGGATCGGGTGCAGGCCGAGGCAAGGCGCCGCGGCTGGCGGATGATCAGCGTCGGCTATCGCAACGACTGGGCCGACGAGCAGCGGCTCGAGGCCGGTCCGCTGGAGTTCGCGGCCCTGGTCGCCGGGGCCAGCGGCATGGCGACCACCTATTTCCACGGCTGCGTCTTTGCGCTGGTCAACGGCGTGCCGCTGGTCTGCGCGCCGTCCGATTACCGGTGGAACAAGCTGCGCGACCTGACGGCGCTGCTGGGACTTGACCGGCAGCTGACCTTTGCCGATCGCGATCCGGCCGAGATTGCGGCCGCGCTGGATGCCCCGGCCGACGTACAGGCACGGCTGGCGGCGCTGCGCGCCCAGTCCGACGCCTATCTGGACCGGGTGCTGGCATGACCAACGCCCCGCCGGTCGTCAGTCCCGGGCAGATCGTCCGGTCCGGCCTGTGCATCGGCTGCGGTGTCTGCGTGGCCGACCAGCAGCAGGCCCGCATGGCCTGGGACCGGTTCGGCCAGTTGAAGCCGGACGGACCGGCTGACTGGCGCGACGCCCCGGATCCCCGGTTCTCCGCCATCTGCCCGTTTTCCCCTGCCGCCGCGGACGAGGACGAGATCGCCGCCGCCCGGCTGGCCGATGCGCCGCTGCACGACGACCGCATCGGCCGGCATGTCAGCTGCCATGTGGGGGCGGTGGTCGAACCGCCGTTCCGGCCGGCCGGCAGCTCGGGCGGCATGGTCAGCTGGGTCGCCGCAGAACTGATGCGGCGCGGCGAGGTCGATGCCGTGCTGCACGTCCACCCGCGCCCGCAGCGAAAGGGGGCAAACGGGCCGTTCTTCGGCTACCGCATCGCCCGGACCGTGGACGACCTGCTGGCGGGTGCCCGGTCCCGCTATCACCCCGTCCACCTCGCCGACGTGCTGGCCGAGGTGCGGCGCGTGCCGGGCCGGTATGCGGTGGTGGGCATTCCGTGCTTCATCAAGGCCGTGCATCTGGCCCGCGCGCAGGACCCGGTGCTGGCCGAGCGCATCGGCTTTACCCTCGGCCTGTTCTGCGGCCACATGAAGAGCGCGCGGTTCGTGACCAGCTTCGCCTGGCAGCTCGGCGCCGATCCGGACCGGGTGCAGGCCGTCGAATATCGGCGCAAGGACGAGGGCCGGCCGGCGAACTGGTACACCGCCCACCTGACGCTGGATGGCGGCGAGACGGTGCAGCAGGACTGGTGGCATCTGGCCGATGGCGACTGGGGAGCCGGCTATTTCCAGAACAGCGCCTGCAACTGGTGCGACGACGTGGTGGCCGAGACGGCCGACATCAGCTTTGGCGATGCCTGGGTCGAGCCCTATTCGTCGGACGGCCGGGGCACGAATGTCGTCGTCGTCCGCACGCCGCTGATGCGGGAGCTGGTGCAGCACGGGCTGGCGACCGGACGGCTGGAACTGTCCGAGGTGGATGCCGATTTCATCGTCGGGACCCAGGCCGCCGGGTTCCGGCAGCGGCGCGAGGGGCTGGCCTATCGCCTGACCTGGCGGCGCCGGGGTATCTGTCCGCGCAAGCGCGTGGTCGCCTCGGCTGCGGGGCTGTCCTGGCGCCGCAAGCTGGTCTATCGGCTGCGCGCCGCGATCAGCCGCGATTCACACCGGATGGCCGATCTCGCGCTGCGGGCCGGGCGACCGGGGATTTATCTGCGCTGGGCCTGGGCGGCGTATCGCCTGTACGAGGGCGCCGTCTACGGGCGCGGGCGCTGGGGAACGGTGTTCGACTACGCCGAACGGGTGTGGTGCAAATCCCGGTCGTGAGGGTGCTCAGCCGAGCCGCCCCCGGCGCTTTTCGACAGGCCCTGATGCGGATGGGCGGGACGGGCTTCTCCTTGTGGAAGGACTCGGGCGACGTGGCTTGTTCCCGATCCGGCGCGCGACCCGGTTATTTCAATGCGGACGCGTCCACAGCCCGTCACGCGCGACATCCATCTGAACGGCCCTGCGGCTGCGCAGCGCATCGCCCTTGGCCGCCGTGATTAGTGCCAGCTTGGTGGGTAGGGTCGTGCCGATGCGGCGGCGATAGGCCTCGGGTCCGCCGGACCGGATCCGCAGGCCGATCGCCCGATAGATCCGAAGCGCGGCGGCGATCGACCAGGCGGCCCGGTAGGGCAGGGCTGCCAGCCCGATCCGGGCCGACGCGTAATAGGGTTCGGCCATGTCCAGCAGACGCAGCGTTGCCGCATGGACCGCCGCCGGCGGGGTCGCGGCGCGGGGGTCCGGAACCGCGCCGTCCAGCCATTCGCCGGGCAGGTAGACCCGGCCCATCCGGGCATCGTCCATGACGTCCCGGGCGATGTTCGTCATCTGGAACGCCAGCCCCAGATCGCAGGCCCGGTCCAGCACCGCATCGTCGCGCACACCCATCACTCGCGCCATCATCACCCCCACGACGCCTGCCACATGGTAGCAGTAGCGAAGCGTGTCCTCGGCCGTGGCATAGCGGCGCCCGGCCACATCCATGGCGAACCCGTCGATCAGGTCCAGCGGCCAGCGGTCGGGAAAGTCGTGCCGGCGCGCGACGTGGCGCAGCGCCTGGAACGGGGCAGGGACAGGACCATCGCCGTGCAGCGCGCGCAGGGTGTCGGCCCGCAGCGCCTGCAACCGCTCGGCCGCGTCTGGCGGCGTCAGCCCGGCGCCCCCCATATCCTGACCGTCAATCACGTCGTCGGCGTAGCGGCACCAGGCGTACAGCATGACCGTGTCCTGCCGCATCGCCGCCGGCATCAGCAGCGAGGCGGCGGCAAAGCTCTTTGATCCCTTGCGGATCACCTCGCCGCTGTCGCGGGCCAGTCGATGATCGGTCGCCGGTGCCGCGGTCACACCTGATCCTGCCGGTCGGGGTTCCACGCGTCGGGGTGGGCCGAGGCGCGCTTTGCCAGCACGCCCGAGCGTCTCAGGCGGTCCTTCAGCCCGTCCACCTTGGGGGCGTACAGGAACCCGAAGGACACGCAGTCCTCGCGCCCCTCGACCGCGTGATGCAGCCGGTGTGCCTGGTACAGGCGCCGCAGATAGCCCCGCCTGGGGACATGCCGGAACGGCCAGCGCTGGTGGACCAGCCCGTCATGAACAAAGAAATACAGCAGCCCGTAGACCAGCATGCCCATCGCCACCCACCACAGCGGCGCCCACCAGGCCGATCCGACGATGAACAGCAGGATCGACAGCCCGGCAAACACGATCGCGTACAGGTCGTTCTTTTCGAACGGGCCGTGCGTCACCTCGTGGTGGGACGCGTGCCAGCCCCAGCCGAGCGGGCCGTGCATGACCCAGCGATGCACCGCATAGGCGACGAATTCCATCACGGCAACAGTCGCAACGATGATGAAGATGGGGGCAAGCACGCTCATCCCGCGCTCCGCTGCAGCCGTGTCCGCGGCAGCCGCCACCAGGGCACGGTGGGGTACAGGTGATGTTCGTGATGATACCCGCCGAAATGATAGCAGCTGAGCAGCGAGGCCAGATCGTTCATCCGCGGCGAACGGGCATTGTGCCGGTCCGGAAACGGGGTGTCGTCCCGGCGGTGCGGCATCCAGGTGCCGAAAACAAACAGCTGGACCGAGGCAAGGATGGAGGGGAGCGCCCAGAACAGCACATAGGGCCAGCGATCCCCCAGGATCAGCGCGTAGAGTACCGTCGCGCTGCCCAGCAGCCAGAATTCGCGCCAGCCGAAGTACTGCCGCACGAACGCGACGTACCAGCGGACCGGGCCGCCCGGCGCGAAATCGGGGTCGTCGTCGGACCCGGGCGACCGGTGGTGGCGCATGTGCTGGACGATCATGCGCCGGAACGAGAATCCGGCATAGAGCGCCAGGGTCAGCGTGCCGATCGCGGCGTTCAGCCGCGGTCGCCCGGGCGCCACCGCGCCATGCATCGCGTCATGCGCGATGATGAACAGGCCGACCGACAGCCATGTCAGTGCGACAAATATGAACGCGGCCAGGATCGGGTGCGCGGGGGCATCCAGATGCCAGACCGCACCGACATGCAGGACAAGCCAGGCGAGCACGATCAGCAGCGATGTCCCCAGCCCGATCAGGGTCTGGCGCTGGCGGGACAGGGCGGGAACGGGGACGGACACGGGGGCAGTCACGACAACTCTCCGCCGGTGGCGCTGGCTGTCCCTATCTAGGGCGCGCGCGGCGTTCCGGCAAGGCGGTGCAACCTTCCGGAGGCTGGCAGGTTGGCAGGGGACGACGGCGGAACGGGGGTGGCCAGGGTGACGACGATCTGCTGGTTCCGACGCGATCTGCGTCTGACCGACAACCTGGCCCTGACCGCGGCGGCGGAACGCGGGCCGGTGCTCGCGCTGTTCGTGGTGGACGAGGTGCTGACGGCTCAGGGTGCGGCAACCCGCTGGCGGCTGGGCCGGTCGCTGGCGGCGCTTGCCGGCGAGCTTGGCGCGCGCGGCGGCGGCTTGACGATCCGCCACGGACCGGCGGCCGAGACCGTGGCCCGGGTCGCGGCGGACCACGGCGCGGACGAGGTTCACGCAACCGACTGGCCCGAGCCGTCGCGCCATGCCGCCGATCACCGGGTGGCAGACCTGTTGGCACGGGACGGCCGCCGGCTGGTTCTGCATGCCGGTCACACGCTGGTGCCGCCGCACCGGATCCGCACCGGATCGGGCGGCGTCTACAAGGTCTATACTCCCTTTGCCCGCGCCATCCGCGCGCACGGGGTGCCCGACGCCGTGCCGGTGCCGCCCGGACTGAAGCTGGTGGCGCACCCGGCCGATGCGGTGCCCGATCTCGCCCCGGACATGAACCGCGGCGCGGCGGTGCTGGATCGGCACGCCGGCCCGACGGGCGAGGCCGCGGCGCTTGACCGGCTGAACGCATTCCTGCCCGCTGCTGGAGGCTATCATCAGGACCGGGACCGTCCGGACCGGCCCGGTGCCACGTCGGAACTGTCCGAGGCGCTGGCCGTGGGCGAGATCTCGCCCTGCACCATCTGGGCAGCCGCCCGGCGGCACCTGGACGACCCCGCGCTGTCGGCGCCCGCGGAAAAGTTCATGGCAGAGGTGATCTGGCGTGATTTCGCCTGGCATCTGCTGGCCGCCTATCCGACCTTGCCGACCCACGCGTGGCGGCCCGCGTTCGCCGCCTTTCCGTACCGCCGCGACGCGCATGACGAAGCCGCTTGGACGCGCGCGGTCACGGGCGAACCGCTGGTCGATGCGGGGCTGCGCGAGATGTTCGTGACCGGCCGCATGCACAACCGTGTGCGGATGGCGGTGGCCAGCTATCTCGTCAAGCACCTGCTGATCGACTGGCGGGTCGGGCTGGCCTGGTTCGCCGACACGCTGACCGACTGGGACCCGGCCTCGAACGCGATGAACTGGCAGTGGGTCGCGGGCAGCGGCCCGGATGCCGCCCCGTTCTTTCGCATCTTCAACCCCGCCACGCAGGCCGCGCGGTTCGACCCGGACGGCACCTATCGCCGCCGCTGGCTGTGGGACTGGCAAGGCAGCACCTCACCCGACGCAGGAGACTATTTCGAGGCGGTGCCGCGGTCTTGGGGGCTGGATCCGGACTATCCCTATCCGCCGCCGCCGGTGGTGGACCTCAAGGCCGGACGGGCCCGCGCGTTGGCGGCGTTGGCGCGGATGAAGCGGGCCCAGACCGACCCGGACAGTGCCGCCGGCGCGCCCCCATAGCCGCCGCGGGCAGCGCCATCTCAGCGACCGGCGTCGGCCAGCATCAGCCCCGCCGTGGCCTTGGCCGATCCGACCACGCCCGGGATCCCTGCGCCCGGATGGGTGCCGGCGCCCACGATATAGACGTTGCGGATCCGGTCGTCGCGGTTGTGCGGCCGGAACCACGCCGATTGCGTCAGGATCGGCTCGACCGAAAAGGCACTGCCGTGGTGGGCGTTCAGTTGCGACGCGAAATCGGCCGGGGTGAACACGAACCGGGTGGTCAGGGACCGGCGCAGGTTCGGGATCAGCCGTTCCTCCAGCGTGGCCAGGATGCGGTCGGCGTAACGCTCGCCCTCGGCCGCCCAGTCGACCGCGGCGCGGCCCAGATGCGGGACCGGCGCCAGGACGTAATGCGTCGACATGCCGGGCGGCGCCATGTCGGGATCGGTCACCGAGGGCGAATGGAGGTACAGGGAATAATCCGGCGGAAGGGCGGGGCCGCGGAAGATCTCGTTGACCAGCTCGCGATAACGCGGACCGAACAGGACCATGTGGTGGGCCAGCCCGTCGGGCAGGTGATCCAGACCGAAATGGCAGACGAACAGTGACATGGACCAGCGCTTGCGGCCCAGGCTGCGGGCCATGCGCTGGCCGCGCTCGGTCCCGCCCAGCAGGTCGCGGTAATGGTGCATCACGTCGGCGTTTGAGGCGACCCGGTCGCAGGCGATGTGCCGTCCGTCGGCCAGCGTCACCCCGGTCGCGCGATCGGCCGCGACCTCGACCCGGGCGACCTTGGCGTTCAGTTCCAGATGGCCGCCCAGCCGCTGGAAATGCCGGGCCATGCCCGCGACCAGCGCGTTGGTGCCGCCCTTGGCGAACCACACGCCGCCCTTGCGTTCCAGGGCATGGATCAGCAGGTAGATCGAGCTGGTCGAGAACGGGTTGCCGCCGACCAGCAGCGAATGAAAGCTGAAGGCCTGCCGCAGCTTGGGGTGGCGGATGAAGCGCGACACGACCGCATAGACGGAGCGATAGGCCTGCAGCCTGACCAGCTGCGGCGCCACCCGCATCATGTCCGAGATCGACAGGAACGGCACCGTGCCCAGCTTGTCATACCCTTCGGCCATCACCTCGCGCGAATAGGCCAGAAAGCGGCGATACCCCTCGACATCCTCGGGGCTGATGGCCCGGATCGCCGCCTCGATCTGCGCCTGGTCGTCGGCGTATTCGAAGGTGCTGCCGTCGGGAAAGACCAGCCGGTAATAGGGCTCGACCGGCAGCAGGGTCACGTCAGCCTGCATCCGGTGGCCCGAGACGGACCACAACTGCTCCAATGCGTCCGGGTCGGTGATCACGGTCGGGCCCGCGTCGAAGACATGGCCCTGACGGTGCCAGACATAGGCGCGGCCGCCGGGCTTGTCCCGCGCCTCGATCAGGACGACGCGCTGTCCGGCCGCCTGCAGGCGGATGGACAGCGCCAGCCCGCCCATACCGGCGCCGATCACAACTGCGTCGCATCGGTCCGGCATGGGCATCATCGGGCACGCTCCTGTCGCAAGGCGGTCAGCATCGGTTCTTCGCGCAGGCACGGCAAGGCGGCGCGGATCGGGATCGGGGGCTTGCCCACCAGAATACGAGCCTGGTCGGCGACGGTCAGGTTGCCGGCGTAGAAGCGTTCGATCAGCGGTTCGGGCAGGCGGTAGAACCGTTCCAGCACGGCCCGCCGCGCATCCGGCGCGGCCCCCTTGAACAGCATCCGGCTGAGTAGCCGCAGGAAGCGCTGCCGCCGCGCCATGTCCAAGGCCAGTTCGCGCACGGCGGCAAGGACGGTAGCGCTGTCGCCCGGGGTCGCGGCCACCAGATCCGCCACAAGCGCGGCTAGGGGCAGCGAATAGCCGGTCACCGGGTGGAACAGCGCGGCCCGCATCCCCACCGGAACCGCGCCGCCCGCCGCGTCGCGCCAGAACGCGGCCGAATCGAAGGCCATGGCGATCGGCAGCACCCCGCGTTCGCGCCGCCGCGTGGTCCCGGACCAGCCCTGCGCCGCGGCATAGGCGGCGATGCCGTCGTCGAAATCCGATTCGTCCAGCCGAGGTCCATCGGCATAGCGGGTATCCTCGATCAGGATGCGCTGGGGACCGAAGGGCAGCGTGTAGACAAACCGATAGCCGTCGCGCTGGTCGACCGTGGCATCCATGATGATCGGACGCTGGCGGCCGTGGGGCTGTTCCGTGTCCAGTTCCACCCCCACGAATTTCTGCCAGCCCAGAACAAGATAGCGGCGCGGGATCACGCCGGTGGCGTCGATCACGCAGGGGGCAGTCAGCCGTTCGCCGGTGGCAAGCTGCACATGGTCCGCGGTGATCCGCACGGCGCGGCGGGCGTGAACCGTCGCGCCCGCTGCCACGGCATCGCGCAGCGACCGGCTGGTCAGGCTGGCATAGCCGGTGTCGAGGTCGCGGCGATAGCCGGGGAACCGGACCTCCTGCCCCTGCCAGCGATGGGCCACCGCGGGCGCGATCCAGCGCTGGGCGGGTTCCGACAGGTCCGTGTCATGGAACGACCAGGTGTGGCTGTCGGCGGGATCGGCCGGGGCGATGATCATCACCCGCCGGCCGGGGTCGCGCGCCGCGACGGCCAGCGCGATCAACCCGCTCGCCAGCCCGCCGCCGACGATCAGCAGATCGGCGTCCTGCCCTGAACTGGGGGCCGTCCGGGTCATCCTGTCTGCCGCAGGGCGGCCTCGATTGCGTCGGCCGCCGCCGCCGCCCCGCCCGCCGCCGCGATCTCGGCCCGCGCCGGATCCAGGGCTGTGCGCCAGCCCGGCTCGCTCGTGACGGCAACCAGCGCATCGGCAAGCGCGGCGGGTGTGACCCGCCTGGCCGACAGGATGATGGCGCCGCCGATCCGCTGCAGCCGGGCCGCCATGCCGTTCTGGTCGTTCCCCAAGGGCAGGGCGATCATCGGCACCCCGGCCTCGGCCGCGTCCAGTACCGTGTTCAACCCGGCGTGGGTAATGACCGCGGATGCGGCGCGGATCGTCGGCCGCTGGTCGAAAAAGCCGCGGATGTCGATCCGTCCCGGCGCAAGCGCCTGCAACTCGCGGACCTGCGCGGGGGACAGCCCGTCGCAATGCGCCAGCGCCAGATTCATCCCCGTGCGGCTGGCGGCCTCGGCAATGATCCGGAACAGCCGCTGCCGTTCGCCGGCGATCGTCCCCAGCGAGGCAAAGACATAGGGTGCGCCATCGAACGGAACATCCGCGTCATCGGCAGCCGGGCGGCGGATCGGTCCGACCAGCGGCCCGACCGGCTGCGGTCGGGGGAAATCCAGGCCGCCGACCAGCTGGGCGATGGAACCGCCGGGCGCCACCCAGTCGGACGGGCGGTCCCGAACCGGCAATCCGTGATCGCGACAGGACTGCACCAGCGCCCGGCGCTGCGCCGTCATCAGCGCGTCGGACACCCGCCAGGCGCCCCTGGCCCGCCGCTCGCCGTCCGGTCCCGGGCGCCAGTCCCAGCCCACATAGGGGGGCGGCACACCCGGGTCGCGCCGCAGCGGCAGCGACATCGCCAGCGTGATCCGGGGGACGCCCGCGGCCTCGGCGGCCAGGCTGCCGCCGGGCTCCATCTCGTCTACGGCGACCAGATCGATGCCCGCCCTGCGCAGCGCGGCCGGTCCGCCCGCCCCGTGGGCCGCGGTCGCCGCGGCGGTTTCCCACATCAGGCGGACAAAACCGCGCAGACCGCTCTCGATGCGCGCCGCCGCGGCAGGACCGGGGAAGGGCGCAAAGGACGCGCCTTCCCGCCGGGCATGGGGCGCCAGTGCCGGCGGCCCCACGAACACCGTGTCGTGCCCTCGGCTACGCAACACCTCGGCGAGCGCGCCATGCACCGCCGCATGGCTGCGATAGCCCGGCATCATGAATCCGATCCGCGCCATCCAGCTAGGCCGGCGCCGCCCGTGGCTCGGCTGGCCACTCGGCGGCCATGTTCTCACTGCCCAAGCCGGGATTCAAACTGTGGGGCAGCACCTGGGCGATCAGCCGGTCGACATCGGTTCCGCTTAGCGTGCAGTCGGCAAGCGCCGCATCCAGTTCGCTGCGCAGATGATGATAGTGGCGGACGGCGCCGGCCACGCTGCGCACCGCCATCTGCCCGCGCCGGGCGTCGGGCCCGACGTCGCGGCCGACCGTCTTGCCGGTCTGAGCTTCGGTCGCAAGAACGTCCAGCAGGTCGTCGAAACACTGAAAGCAGCGGCCCAGCAGCTTGCCCGCATTCGCCAGGCGGTGGTGCAGTTCCGCCGACACACCGGCGATCCGGCCAACCATCGCGAATCCGCAGACGAACAGCGCGCCGGTCTTCAGGTCGTGCTCTGCCTCGATCCCCGCAGGCGACTTCTGCGAGTCGAGATCGCGCATCTGACCTTCGCACAGGCCGCGCAGTCCCGAGGTTTCGGCGAGGTCCCTGATCAGGTCGACCCGCAGCGGCGCGGGGATCGGGGCGGCGTCGGCGATCACCCGGATCGCCTCGGTCAGCAGCCCGATCCCGCCCAGGATCGCCGCCGCCTCGCCATGCTGGACATGGAAGGCGGGCGTGCCGCGGCGCAGGGTCGCGTTGTCCATGCTGGGCAGATCGTCGATCAGCAGGGATGCGGTGTGGACCAGTTCGCAGGCGACCGCGGCTTCCAGCACCGCGTCAGGGTCGGCGGACAGGCAGTCGCCCGCCACCATCATCAGCGTGCCGCGAAAGCACTTGCCCTGCTGGCCGACCGCATCGGCGAGCAGGACGGCGAGCTGCAGATCGGTGCCGCGCAACTGATCGCCAAGGTCGTGCAGCCGGCTCATCAGCCGGTCGCGAACCGGCGCGCCGGCATCCCCCGGACCGGCCGAGATATCCTTGTTGAATCCCATCTGCACCCGCATCCTGCCCGGTTCCGGGCCCCCGGGTTCAAAGTTGGGGCTTGTTTGCGCGAAATGCAAACGGAACTGGTGCCGCCCGGGTCTCCTCGACCAGCCATGGCGAGATCACAGCGGAAAGACGATCAGCAGCAGGGGGACCGCCACGGCCAGGCTGATCACCTCCAGCGGCAGGCCCAGCTTCCAGTAATCGCCGAAGCGATAGCCGCCCGGTCCCATGATGATGGTGTTGTTCTGATGGCCGATAGGGGTCAGGAAGCTGCAGGACGCGGCGATGGCGATGCCCATGATGAAGGCGTCGGGGTTGTGGCCCATCTCGTCGGCAAGGCGACTGGCGACCGGCAGCCCGATGATGACCGTTGCGGCATTGTTCACGATCCCCGACAGCACCATGGTCACGGCCATCAGCACCAGCAGCGCCACCCAGGCCGGCGCGCCCTGGCTGACGATCCCCAGCCCGGCGGCGATCTGCGCGGAAACGCCGGTGGTTTCCAGCGCCTCGCCCAGCGGGATCATCGCCCCCAGCAGCATGATGATGGGCCAGTCGACATGATCGTAGAGTTCCTCGATCGTCAGGATGCCCAGCAGGACATACAGGATCACCACGACGCTCAGCGCCGTCGCCATCGCGGCAAGTCCCGCGGTGACCAGCGCGATCGCGGCCCCGAACAGCCCCATCGCGAGCCACAGCCGCTTTTCCCGGGTCACGGCCAGCCCGCCGCGTTCCAGCACCATCAGATCGGACGGGTCCACCTCGTCCAACGCGTGTTCGGGCATCAGGATCAGCAGGACGTCGCCGTTGCGGATCCGCTTGGCGCCCAGCTTTTCGCGCAGGGTCAGGCCCTGACGCTGGATGCCCAGCAGCGTGCCCTGGATCCGGCCCTGGCCGATCACCCGTTCGGCCCGGCGGCCCAGGATGCGCGAGGTCTGGGGCACGACCGCCTCGACCAGCAGGCGGCCGGGGCCGTCGGGCACGATCTCACCTTCGTCGCCGGTCGGAAAGGCAAGGCCCAGAGCCGATCGGAACTCTTCCAGCCCGGCGGGTTCGGCTTCGATGATCAGCCGGTCGCCTGCCTCCATCACCAGCATCGGGGCGGTCCGGTAGTGGCGTGTGCCGCCACGCTCGACGGCCAGGATGACGACCTCTGCCTCGACCGCGGCCTCGGTCACCTTGCCGAGGGTCAGGCCGATCGTCGTGGATCCCTTCGGCACCACCAATGCCGCGACGTAATCGCCAAGCTTTTCGCGAATACCGACCAGGTGCCCGCGGTCCTGCGCGCTTCCCCGCATTAGCCGCCAGCCGACCAGGGTGATGAACGCCACGCCGGCCACGGCCACCGCGCCGCCCACCGGCAGGAAATCGAACATCTGGTAGCCCTCGCCCAGCTCATCTTGCCGGAACGCCGAGGCGAGCAGGTTGGGCGGCGTGCCGATCAGGGTCAGCAGGCCGCCCAGCACGGTGGCAAAGGCCAGCGGCATCAGGGTCAACGACGGGCTGCGGCGCGCCTTCTTGGCCGCCTGCAGGTCGATCGGCATCAGGATGGCCAGCGCCGCCACGTTGTTCATGAAACCCGACATCGCGGCCCCGACCGTGGCGAGCACCCCGATATGGGTCGAGATGGGGCGATCGCGGTTGGCCAGCTTCCTGGTCAGCAATGCGACGACACCGGCCCGCTGCAGGCCGGCCGTGGTGATCAGGATCAGCGCCACGATCACGGTCGCGGGGTTGCTGAATCCGGTGAAGGCCTGATCGGCCGGCACCAGCCCCGCCGTGACGGCAGCGATCAGCCCGGCAAAGGCCACGAGGTCGTAGCGCCAGCGATCCCACAGCATCAGCGCGATGACCCCGGTCAGTATGGCACAGATCATGATCTGGTCGGGCGTCATCGAGCAGGTCCCCCGTGGCCGGTCCCGCAGCAATGCCGTCCGGTTCCGGCGCTGTCCACCGGTGCGGTGCGGTCCCGCGGTTGTCCCGGCGCGCTGCGGTCAGCACAAACCGTCAAAGAATCGATGGCGTGTCCCGGCGGGATCAGCTAGCAGCCAGCGGTCTTTTCCCGGCTTGCGCGTGCGGATCGGCACATCCGGCCGGCGGCCGCCAAGCCGCGTCGAGCGAACGGATGCACCGCGGCCAATCCGGCCCAGAGAGTGGAAGTCATCATGGCCAGACCGACCGACCCGACTGCAGCCCCGCGTCTCGGACATGCCGAAACCGCCGTCGCGATTGCGGAATGTCTGACCGAAGGCGACGTGATCTATGCCGCGGACAGCGAAACGGACGCCATTGCCGTTGCTCGCGCCCTGCGGGTTGCGGATCCACGCATCGAAGTTGTGCTGATCCCGGACAGTGACGCGCTGCTCAGCCAGGACGCCCCGGCCTCGCCGGCCAATATCGGCGCGCGCAACGCGGCGCTGGTTCGGCTGCGGCAGCTGTCCGCCACCCCCGATCGGAGTCCGGTTGCCTTGATCACCACGGGCGACGCGCTGGCCTACGCCTACCCCGCGCTGGCGGACATCGCGCCCGACCTGCTGACCATCCGCACCGGGGATGCGGCCGAGGCCGCGGCCCTGGTCGAGACCCTCGCGGAACTGGGCTATATCGACGACAACCGAGTCGACGAGCCCGGCGAGGTGGCGCTGCACGGCCGGGTCCTGGACGTGTTTCCCGGCCAGTCGGACAAGCCGGTTCGGATCGAGATCGAGCAGCGCCGCGTCGTCGAGATCCGGACCTATGATCTGGTCGACCAGCGTACCTTCGACGAGATCGACAGCGTGTCCATTGCCCCTCTCGTCGAGTTGCCGCTCGGCGATCATCGCGACAGCCTGCTGGACTACCTGCCGCAGGCGCGCCTGGCGCTGACCCCAACAGCGGACCGGCAACGGCGCCGCATGCTGACCCTGGGCACCGAGATCCTGGGCGAGGCCGCGGTGGTCCGGCGCCTGCTGCCCGACGCGGACTGGCAGCCGCGGGTGGCGGATCGTGTCGTGATCGCGCTGGAACGGGCCGGTGATCCGCCCCCGCGTTTTGTCGAAAGCAAGGGACCGGTGCGTGCCTTTGGCCGCGCGGCGAAGGCGGCAATCGCGGCGGGCGACCGGCTGGTCCTGCTGGGCAGCGGCCGCGACCTGCGGTTCCTCGCCCGCCGGGCCGCCCCGGTGCTGGGCCGCGAGGTGACGCCGGTGCAATCCTGGGCCGAGGTCACGGGCGCCGCGCCTGGCAGCCTTCTGTCGCTGCCGATCCCGTGCGAGCGCGGGTTTCGCCGCGACGGCGTTCTGGCCGTGTCCGCCGCCGACCTGCTGGGCAGCCGCGCCGAGCGGGAAGACGCGGTCGGCACCGGTCTGCCGACGATGCCGGACGCGGTGGCGATCGCCACCGGCGACGTGGTCGTGCACGAAGATCACGGCATCGGCGTCGTCGCCGGGATCGAGCCGCTGCCCGACATGGGCGACGGGAACGAGCCGGACGATGCGATCCGGCTGACCTATGCCGCCGACGGGGTGCGGCTGGTTCCCGTGTCGCAGGCGTATCAGATCTGGCGCTATGGGGCGGAACCGGACGCCGTCACGCTGGACCGGCTGGACGGGTCCGGCTGGCGCAAGCGGCGCCTGGAAATCGAGGCGGCGGTGGCCGAGACCGCCCGCGAACTGACCAGGCTGGCCGAGGCCCGCAAGGACCGGCGCGCCCCGGTGCTCGACCCCGACGCATCGGCCTATGAACGCTTTGCCGCCGGGTTTCCCTATGCCGAAACGCCGGATCAGTCCCGCGCGATCGAGGCGGTGCGCGACGACATGGCATCAGGGCGGCCAATGGATCGGCTGATCGTCGGCGATGTGGGCTTTGGCAAGACCGAGGTGGCGCTGCGTGCCGCCGCCATCGCGGTGCTGGAGGGCAAGCAGGTGGCTGTGGCCGCGCCCACGACCGTTCTCGCCCGCCAGCATGTCGAGGAATTCACCCGCCGCTTCGAGAATCTGGGCATCAGGGTCTGCGGCCTGACGCGCCTGACCGGCAGTGCCGAGCGCAAGGCGGCCCTGGCCGGGCTGGCCGACGGCTCGATCCAGATCGCCGTGGGCACCGGGGCGGTGGCCGGCAAGGGGGTCGCCTACAAGGATCTGGCCCTGGTGGTCATCGACGAGGAGCAGCGTTTCGGCACCGCCGACAAGCAGAAGCTGCGCGACCTGTCGTCGGGTCATGTCCTGACCCTGACCGCCACCCCCATTCCGCGGACGCTGCAGACCGCCCTGATCGGATTGCAGCAGCTGTCGGTCATCGCGACCCCGCCGGCCCGGCGGCAACCGATCCGCACCAGCGCGGCCACCTTCGACCCCGAGACGCTGCGGGCGGCCCTGCTGCGCGAACGGGCCCGACGCGGCCAGAGCTTCGTGGTGGTGCCGAGGATCGGCGACATGGCCGGCGTGGCCGCGCAGCTGAGCCGGCTGGTTCCGGACCTGGAGGTGCTGCAGGCGCATGGCAAGCTGCCGGCCGCGGACATCGACGAGGCCATGATCCGCTTTGCGCGCGGCGAGGGCGATGTGCTGCTGGCCACCAACATCATCGAGGCGGGGCTGGACGTGCCGCGCGCCAACACGATGATCGTGTACAGGGCGGACCGCTTTGGCCTGGCGCAGCTGCATCAGTTGCGCGGCCGGGTCGGCCGGGGCAACCGGCGCGGCGCCATGCTGATGTTCACCGACGAAGGCGCGGCGATCGCACCCCGGACATTGCGGCGGCTGCAGACGCTCGAGGCGCTGAACCGCCTCGGCGCAGGGTTCGAGATCAGCGCCCGCGATCTGGATCTGCGCGGCGCGGGCGACATCCTGGGCGACATCCAGGCCGGGCACGTCAAGCTGATCGGCGTCGATCTGTACCAGCAGTTGCTGGCCAACGCGCTGGATGAACTGCGGGGTCAGTCGGTTGCGCGCTGGGTTCCCGAACTGCAACTGGGCGTTCAGGGCCGGCTGCCGCCGGAATGGATCGCGGACGAGGACACAAGGCTGGGTCTGTACATCCGCCTGGCCCGTGTCGATGACCGCGACGCGGTCGATGTGATCGAGACCGAGCTCGAGGATCGGTTCGGCGACCTGCCCGAACCGGCCCGGCGCCTGCTGGCGATCACCCGGCTCCGGTCGGACGCGCGGACCGCCGGTGTGGCAAGGGTGGTGGGCGGGCCGAACGGCATCGCCTTCTATCCCTGGCCGGGCACGAAACTGGACGGGGCCGGGCTGGGCCTGCAGGACAAGGACGACTGCCTGGTGCTGGCCGAGGCGATCGAGGATCCCGAGCAGCGGCTGAAACGGGCGGCGGACCTGGTTTTGGCCTTGGCCGAGGCTAATGCCGCGCTGCCCGAGGCCGCGTGAGCCGCGTATAGCGCAGTCGGAAAGAGAGCGAGATGACCGGAATTTCCATCGGTCCGCTGGCCTTCGATCCGGCGCGGTTCGGCGCCGTACTGGCGATCCTGCTTTATGTCAGCGTGGCGGAACTGGTGTCCTGGGTGCAGCGCCGGCGCGGCCGGCCCGACACCGGCCTGTACTGGTCCACCCTGACGCTGATCGGCTGGGTCGTGGGCGCACGGATCGGTTTCGTCGCGGCCAACGCCGCGGTCTTTGCCGATCATCCGCTGGACGCGATCAAGCTGTGGCAGGGCGGCTTTGCGCCGGCCGCGGGCTGGATCGCCGGGGGGCTGGTCCTGCTCGTCGCGCTGCTGGGCGGGCAGCCCGGCGCATTGCGCACGACCCTGCCGGCCGCGGCCGTCGCCGCGCTGACGCTGCTGCTGACCGCGGCGTCGTTCCCGCCCCCGGACATCCGCCTGCCGGCGCTGTCGCTGCAGACGCTGGACGGCCGGGCGGCGCAGCTGGCCGGGCAGGGGCGACCGGTCGTCCTGAACCTGTGGGCGACCTGGTGCCCGCCCTGCCGTCGCGAGATGCCGATGATGATGGAGCTTGCGGCATCGACGCCGGACGTGCGGTTCGTCTTTGCCAATCAGGGCGAATCCACGGCGCAGATCCGCAGCTTCCTGGCTGACGAAGGCCTGCCCGCCGACGACGTCCTGCGGGACAACCAGCAGCAGCTGACGGCGGAGCTGGGCGTCGCGGGCATGCCCAGCACGCTCGTGTTCGATGCCGACGGCGACCTGGTCGCCGCCCGGACCGGCGAGCTGTCGCGGGCAGCGCTCGTTGGTCTGGTCGATTCAGCGCGTCAGTGATCGAACGCCCCCCGGTGAGGCCGGTCAGGCGGGCACGGCGGGCGCCGGGTTGCGGGCCAGTTCGGCCGCCACATCGTCGTCGAGCGGCGTGTCGAAACTGTTCACGATGAAGCCCAGCACGTTGTAGAATCCCACCGTCGCCATGACGTCCAGTACCGCCTGCGGGCCCAGCCGGTCGTGAACGGCCGCGATGGTTTCCGGCGCCATCCGCCGCCGGGCGAACAGCTCGTCGACGGCCCCGGCGAGCAGCGCGTCATCGCCCTGCATCCGGTCGATCGGCCCGCGCTGGGCCGCGATGCGGTCGTCCGACAGACCGGCCTTGCGGCCCCGGACGACGTGGTGGGCCCACTCGTACTCGGCACCCAGATGGTGCCCGGTTCGCAGGATGACGATCTCCGACTGCTCGGGCGTCAGGACGCTGGACTGCACGACATGGCCGCGCAGCGGCGCCCATGCCGCCAACAGGTCAGGGTGATGCGCCATCGTCCGATAGACGTTCAGGCGCCCGGCGAAACCGTCGCGCAGATCGGCCGCCGCCTCGGGCCAGTCGTCGTCGCCCAAGGGTTGGAATCGGTTCGGCATCGTCGCATCCTTTCGGCATCGTTTCAGAAGGTCCATGTGCATGTCCCACGTCTTTCCGCGTCATTGCAAAGCCGAACTGCCGACCGCCACCGGCGGCGAGGGTGTCTGGATCATCGATGCCGAGGGCCGGCGCTATCTGGACGGGTCGGGTGGTGCGGCGGTATCGTGCCTGGGTCACGGGCATGCGGCGGTGACGCAGGCCATCAAGGACCAGCTGGACCGGATCGCGTTTGCGCATACCGGATTCTTCACCTCCGACCCCGCGGAACGTCTGGCCGATCTGCTGGTCGCGCAGGCGCCCGGCGATCTGGACCGGGTCTATCAGGTATCGGGCGGGTCCGAGGCGACCGAGGCCGCCATCAAGCTGGCGCGCCAGTACTGGGTGGAGCGGGGCCAGCCGCAGCGCCGGCACCTGATCGCCCGGCGCCAGTCCTATCACGGCAACACGATCGGGGCGCTGTCCGCCGGCGGCAACGAATGGCGCCGGGCGCAGTTCGGACCGCTGCTGATCGAGGTCAGCCACATCGCCCCGAGCTACGAATACCGCGACCGTGCCGAAGGCGAGACGCTCGAGGAATACGGCCGGCGCGCCGCGGATGAGCTGCAGGCCGAGATCACCCGGCTGGGCCCCGAGAACGTCATGGCCTTCATCGCCGAGCCCGTCGTCGGCGCCACGGCAGGCGCGCTGGTTCCGGCGCCCGGATATTTCCGGCGCATTCGCGAGATCTGCGACGCCCACGACATCCTGCTGATCCTGGACGAGGTGATGTGCGGCATGGGCCGGACCGGCACGCTGTACGCCTGCGAGCAGGAGGGGATCGCTCCGGACATCCTGTGCATCGCCAAGGGGCTGGGCGCGGGTTATCAGCCCATCGGGGCGATGCTGGCGTCGCGGCGGGTCTATGACGCGATTGCGCAGGGATCGGGCTTCTTCCAGCACGGCCACACCTATATGGGCCATCCGGTCGCGGCCGCGGCGGGGCTGGCGGTGGTCTCGACTCTGCTCGACGAGGGGCTGATCGACCGCTGCGCGGTCCAGGGCGAAAAGCTGGCCGGGTTGCTGGAGCAGCGCTTCGGCGACCATCCCCATGTGGGCGACATTCGCGGCCGCGGGCTGTTCCGCGGGCTGGAATTCGTCGAGGATCGCGCGACCAAGGCGCCGTTCGATCCCGGTCGCGGCATTGCGGGCCGTCTGAAGAAGGCCGCCTTTGCCGAGGGGCTGATCTGCTATCCCATGGCGGGGACGATCGACGGACGGCGGGGCGATCACGTGCTGCTGGCGCCGCCCTTCATCATCTCGGACGACGAGCTGGAGCAGCTGGTGACCCGGCTGGAACGGGCGATGGCGCAGGTCCTGCCCGGCTGAGGGATGATCGGGCGGGCTGCCGGTGCCCGCCGGGTTTTCGTTGCACTTCGGCCGGATTTCGCCCACGCTTCCGCCATCTTCCCCCCTTGCGGGGGCTCTGTCGCAGCAAACACGGAGAATTCGATGACATTCACCAGGATCGTCGCCACCGCCATGACGATGGGGATGCTGACCGCCGCCGGCGCCCAGGCGCAGGCCGCCGAAGAGCGGTTCATCACCATCGGCACCGGGGGGCAGACCGGCGTCTATTACGTCGTGGGCCAGTCGATCTGTCGCCTGGTCAACCGCGCCACCGCGGAAACCGGCCTGAAATGCACCGCCCCCTCGACCGGCGGGTCGATCGCGAACGTCAACGCCATCAAGGCCGGCGACATGACCATGGGGGTCGCGCAGTCCGACATCCAGTACCACGCCTATAACGGGTCCAACCCCGACTTCGAGGGCGACAAGAAGTTCGAGAACCTGCGCGCGGTGTTTTCCGTCCATCCCGAGCCGTTCACCGTCGTCGCCCGCAAGGACGCCAACGTCGCCAGCTTCGACGACCTGAAGGGCAAGCGCGTCAACGTCGGCAACCCGGGATCGGGCCAGCGGGCCACGATGGAGGTCGTCCTGCAGGCCAAGGGCTGGACCATGGACGATTTCAGCCTGGCGTCGGAACTGAAGCCCGCCGAACAGGCCGCGGCGCTGGGTGACAACAAGGTTGACGCCATCGTCTATACGGTGGGCCACCCGAACGGCTCGATCCAGGAGGCGACCTCTTCGGTCGAGGCCAATCTGGTGCCGGTGAACGGGCCGGAGATCGACAAGCTGGTCGCCGACAATCCGTTCTATGCCAAGGCGGTCATCCCGGGCGGCATGTACCCCGGCACCGACGAGGACGTGGACACCTTCGGCGTCAAGGCGACCTTCGTGACCTCTGCCGACGTTCCCGAGGACATGGTGTACGAGGTGGTCAAGTCGGTGTTCGACAATTTCGACCGCTTCAAGGGCCTGCACCCGGCCTTCGCGAACCTGCAGCCGGAACAGATGGTGTCCGAGGGCCTGTCCGCGCCGCTGCACCCGGGCGCCGAGAAGTACTACAAGGAGCAGGGCTGGATCCAGTGACACGGGACGTCCCGCACGATCACTGACAACGACAGGCGGTCTCATCTTGCGGTGAGGCCGCCTTTTCCGTCAGGATGATCTTAACCGGCGCGGCTCGCAGCCGCCCACACTGGGAGGAGGGGGCCATGGCCGAACAGGAACACAGGCCGCACGACGACCCGCGTGCGCCGCATCCCCACCAGCGGGAATCCGCGGCGGTCGAGATGCAGAGTTCCGGTCATGGCGCGCTGAGCCAGGACGAACTGGACGAACTCGTCTCCTCATCCGACACCGGCGCGCGGACGCCCGCCGGTGTCGTCGGAAAGATCATCCTGACCACCGCCCTGCTCTGGTCGCTGTTCCAGATCTGGATCGCCTCGCCGCTGCCGTTCGTCTTCGAGTTCGGCATCCTGAACGACACCGAAACCCGTTCCATCCACCTCGCCTTCGCGATGTTCCTGGCGTTCATGGCGTATCCGGCCGAGCGGACCAGGCTGCAGCTCTTTCTCGCCGTTGCGGTCCCGGTCACGCTGACCGGTCTGTTCATCTATGGCGCCGATCCGGGCATGACCTGGTGGATCGTCCTGATCGGGGTGGCGGTCATTGCCGCGGTTCTGGCGGGCAGCCCCAAGAACTGGGTTCCGCCATGGGAATGGGCGCTGGCGATCGTGGCGGCGGGGGCCGCGCTCTACATCTATTTCTTCTATGACGACATCGGTGGCCGGGTCGGCGCACCGATCACCCAGGACTTCGTGGTGTCGGTGATCGGCTTGATGCTGCTGCTCGAGGCGACCCGGCGGGCGCTTGGTCCCGCGCTGACGATCGTGGCGACGGTGTTCCTGGTCTATACCTTCCTCGGCCCCTACATGCCGGACCTGATTTCCCACAAGGGGAACTCGCTCTCCGAGGTGGTGAACCACCAGTGGATCACCACCGAAGGCGTGTTCGGCATCGCCTTGGGGGTCTCGACCAGCTTCGTGTTCCTGTTCGTGCTGTTCGGCGCGCTGCTGGACAAGGCCGGGGCCGGCAACTACTTCATCCAGGTGGCCTTTTCTTTGATGGGCCACATGCGCGGCGGTCCGGCCAAGGCCGCCGTCGTTAGCAGCGCGATGACCGGCCTGATTTCCGGATCGTCGATCGCCAACGTCGTGACCACCGGCACCTTCACCATCCCGCTGATGAAGAAGGTGGGGTTCTCTGCGGAAAAGGCCGGTGCGGTCGAGGTCGCGTCGTCGGTCAACGGCCAGATCATGCCGCCGGTGATGGGCGCCGCCGCGTTCCTGATGGTCGAATATGTCGGCATTCCGTATTTCGACGTGGTCAAGCACGCCTTCCTGCCGGCGACGATCTCCTACATCGCGCTGGTCTATATCGTCCATCTGGAAGCGATGAAGGCCGGGATGGAGGGGTTGCCGCGATCCTATGATCCGGGGCCCTGGGGGCGGCGGATCATCACCTGGGTGTTCATGGTCGCGGCGATCTCGGGCCTGTCGCTTGCCGTGTACTACGGAATGGGCTGGATCCGCCCGACCTTCGGTGATGCGGCGCCGTATGTGATCTTTGCCATGCTGACGCTGGTCTATCTGGCGCTGCTGTGGGTGGGGTCGCGCGAGGAGCCGCTGCAGATCGACGATCCGAATGCCGACGTCAAGGAACTGCCGTTGCCCGGACCGACGGTCCGGTCGGGGCTGCATTTCATCCTGCCGGTCGTGGTGCTGGTGTGGTCGCTGATGGTCGATCGCCTGTCGCCCGGCCTGTCGGCGTTCTGGGCGACCGCGTTCATGATCTTCATCCTGCTCACGCAGCGGCCGCTGTTCGTGCTGATGCGCGGCCATGACCGCAGCGGGACCGGATCGGTCGGCCGCGCGCTGCGCAGCGGCGTGTCGGATCTGGTGGATGGCCTGATCGCAGGCGCGCGCAACATGATCGGCATCGGCATCGCCACCGCGACCGCCGGCATCATCGTCGGGGCCGTCAGCCAGACCGGGGTCGGATCGGCCCTGGCCGACGTGGTCGAGGTGCTGTCGGGCGGTAACCTGCTGGCCATCCTGTTCCTGACCGCGATCCTGTCGCTGATCCTGGGAATGGGGCTGCCGACCACCGCGAACTACATCGTCGTGTCGGCGCTGCTCGCGCCGATCATCGTCACCCTGGGTCAGCAGAACGGGCTGATCGTCCCCCTGATCGCGGTGCACCTGTTCGTTTTCTATTTCGGGATCATGGCCGACGTGACCCCGCCCGTCGGTCTGGCATCCTTTGCCGCCGCCGCGGTGTCTGGCGGCGATCCGATCCGGACCGGCGTGGTGGCGTTCTTCTACAGCCTGCGCACCGCGGCGCTGCCGTTCCTGTTCATCTTCAACACGGACCTGCTGCTGATCGATGTCGGATGGCTGCAGGGCATCCTCGTCTTCGTGGTCGCCACGGTCGCCATGCTGCTGTTCGCGGCCGCCACGCAGGGATGGTTCCTGACCCGGAACCGGATCTGGGAATCGGCGCTGCTGCTGTTGATCGCGTTCGCGATCTTCCGGCCCGGTTTCTTCATGGACCAGATCTATTCTCCCTGGAACGACTATGAACCGGCACAGCTGACCCAGGCCCTGGCCGAGGCACCCGAGGGCGGGTCCTTCCGGATGGAGGTGGCCGGGCTGAACGACATCGGCACGCCGACCACCTTCCGGGTCGAACTGCCGGTCCCCGCGGGCGCCACCGGCGAGGAGCGGCTGCAGGCGCTGGGGATCGACGTGATCGAGAATGGCAGCGATGTCATCATCGACAACGTGGCGTTCGACAGCCCCGCCCAGCAGGCCGGGCTGGACTGGGATCAGACCATCCAGATGGTCCGGATGCCTGCGGCAACGCCGTCGAAATACCTGATGCTGATCCCGGCCCTTGCGCTGCTGGCGTTCGTGGTCTGGCTGCAACGCCGCCGGATCGCGGGCAAACTGCCGCCGGCCGTGGCCGTCGCTTGAAGGAGGACCCGATGATCAAGTCCATCCTGCTGCCGATCGACATGCAGCACGAGTCGAGCTGGGTGCGCGCCCTGCCCATGGCGCGTTCCATCCTGCAGCCCGGGGGCGAGCTGCATTTGCTGGGCGTGGTTCACGACGTGGGCAATGCGTGGGTCGCGAGCTACCTGCCCAAGGGCTACGAGAAGAAGGCGCTCGAAGACCTGAAGGCGGCGCTGCAGGCCTTCGCGCGCGACAAGCTGCCCGATCTGCCGGGGGTGCAGACCCATGTCGGCTATGGCCATGTCGCGGAAACGATCATCGCGATGGCGGCCAAGGTCCATGCCGACCTGATCGTCATGGCATCGCAGTCACCCGACGAACTGCGGACGTTCCGGATCGCCAGCCAGGGCGACCGCGTCGCCCGTCATGCCCCGACCAGCGTGCTGCTGGTGCGCTGACGGCCCGGCCGCGCAGCACGAGGTAGCGTCTGACTAGGGAAGGGGCTGCCGCGGGGCCTGCGCGCCGGATGCAGCCGGCGCCGCGTCATCCGTCCGAGGTGGACGCACGCCGAACACTACACAGTACAGGGCCGGCACGAACAGCAGCGTGATCAGCGTGCCGGCGATGATGCCGCCCATCATCGAAAACGCCATCGGTCCCCAGAACACCTGCCGCGAGATCGGGATCAGCGCCAGACTGGCCGCGGCGGCGGTCAGCAGGATCGGCCGGGCGCGACTGTCCGACGCCTCGAACACGGCGTCCCACCGGGTCCGACCCCTGCCCAGCAGATTGTCGATCTCGTGCACCAGGATCACCGCGTTCCGGATCAGGATGCCCATCAGCGCCAGGATCCCCAGGATCGCCACGAACCCCATCGGCACGCGGAACGGGACGAGGATCGCCACCACCCCGATCAGTCCCAGCGGCGCCGTCGCAAAGACGATCAGGCTCAGCCGGAAGCTCTGCATCTGGGCCATCACCAGCAGGCTCATGATGAGCAGCATCAGCGGCACGACGGCCGCGATGGGGGCCTGGCTTTCGCCGGACGTCTCGACAGTCCCGCCGACCGTGATATCGACCGATGCGGGCTGCTCGGCCGCGAACGCGGCGACCCTGGGCGCCAGCGCCGCGACCAGGGTGGCGGGCTGATCGGCCGTGGCAATCGCCGCCTGGACCGTCACGGTGGGCCGGCCGTCGCGCTGGATGATCAGGGGCTGTTCGGTCCCGTATTCCAGCCGGGCCAGCGAAGCCATCGGGATCGGGGTGCCGGTCATCGTCGCAAGCTGCAGGTTCCGGATGGTTTCCAGCGACTGTCGGTCGGCCTGAACCCCCCGCGCCACGACGTCGATCAGGAAGATGCCGTCCCGCAGCTGGGTGACCGTGGTTCCCGAAAACAGCGCGACAAGCGCCCCCGAGATGGCCTGGCTGCTCACCCCCAGCTGGCGGGCCTTGTCCTGGTCGACGACGACCCGGACCACGCGCGCCGGTTCGTTCCAGTCCAGCGAAATGTCGCGCAGGCGTGGCTCGTCGGCGAGCACGGCGGCCAGGCTGCGGGCCGTGTCGCGCGCTTCTTCGATCCTTGCCGAGCTGACGCGGTACTGCACGGGCTTGCCGACCGGGGGGCCGATTTCCAGGTTCTTGACGAACACGTCGGTGCCGATCAGCTCGCGCCGGGCCATCTCTCGCAGCCTGGCCTTCAGCGCGTCGCGATCCTCCAGACTGGCCGTCTGGATCACGACCTGCCCCATATGCGGCCCGGCCGTCGGGATATCCATGGCGAGCACGAAACGGGGCGCGCCGCTGCCCACATAGGAGGTCCAGAACCGGGCCTCGGGCTGCTTGGCCAGGAAGGCGTCGATATGGCGGATCGTCGCGTCGGTCCGGGCGATCGAGGCGTTCTGGCGTTCGCCGACGTCCACGATGATCTCGGTCCGGTCCGAGGTCGGAAAGAACTGCTGCTCGACGAACCGCATCCCCCAGACCGAGCCGGCGAAGATCCCCAGCGTCAGGATGACGGTCGTCCACTTGAACCGCATGACCCGGCGCAGCAGGGCGTGGAAGATCCGACGCAGCAGCCCGACCCGGTTGCCGTGATCGGCCATCGTGGCGGGCAGGAACGCGACCCCCAGAAGAGGCGCGAACAGCACCGCGACGATCCAGCTGACCAGCAGTGACACGGCGATCACGACGAACAGGGAAAAGGTGAATTCGCCCGCGGCAGAATTGTTCAGGCCGATGGGAATGAAGCCCGCGACGGTGACCAGGGTCCCGGTCAGCATCGGAAAGGCGATCGACGTCCATGCATAGCTGGCCGCCTCGACCAGCGACTCGCCCAGTTCCAGCCGCGAGATCATGGTTTCGATCGCGATCATCGCATCGTCCACCAGCAGCCCCAGCGCGATGATCAGCGCCCCCAGCGAGATCCGCTGCAGGGTGATCCCGTACCATTCCAGGATGACGAAGGTGATCGCCAGGACCAGCGGGATGGTCAGGGCCACGACGAACCCGGCCCGCATCCCCAGGCTGACGAAACTGACCAGCAGCACGATGGCGACGGCTTCCATCAGCGCGGTGACGAAATGCCCGACCGCCTCCTCCACCACATGCGGCTGGTCGGCAAACTTGTGCATCTCGATGCCGATCGGCAGATCGGCGGCGATCCGGCTCATCAGCGCGTCGAGCTCGTCCCCGTAGGTCTGGATGTTCTCGCCTTCGCGCATGGCGACCTGCAGCCCGATCGCCTCCCGCCCGTTATGGCGGAACAGCGATTGCGGGGGGTCGGTATAGGTGCGCCGGACCGTCGCGACGTCCGCCAGGTTGAAGAACCGATCGCCGATCCGCAGGTTCACGGCGGCGATGGCGTCGATATCGTCGAATTGCCCTCCGACGCGGACCAGCACCCGTTCGGGACCCGAATCCACCACACCGGATGCCGCGATGGCGTTCTGCGAAGCCAGGGTCTGCATCACGTCCATCTGGTTCAGCCCCAGCCCGGCCAGGCGGGACGGCGAAAACTCCAGATAGATCTCCTCGTCGCGCACGCCCAGCAGCTGCGTCCGGCCAGCCGCCGGCAGGGCCTGCACCTGCTTGCGGATGTCCTCGACCCGGTCGCGCATCTCCCGCAGGGTGAAGCCGTCGCTGGTGAAAGCATAGATGTTGCCGAACACGTCACCGAAACTGTCGTTGAACTGGAACCCGGCGAATTCCTGCGGGAATTCGGGCCGGATGTCGGACATCATCTGGCGCACCCGTTTCCAGATCTCGGGCACGGCGGGGCTGCGGATGGTGGGCAGCAACTCGACATAGACGACCGCCTGGCCGGGCATGGTGATCGAGCGGGTGAATTTCAGCTCGTCCAGCTCTTCCAGCTTGGTCTCGATCCGGGTGGTGACCTGGCCCAGCGTCTCCTCGATCGTCGCCCCGGGCAGCGTGGCGCCGATCACCATGACCTTGATGGTGAAGTTCGGGTCCTCTTCCCGGCCCAGTCGGGTATAGCTGATCGCGCCCGCGACCATCGACACGATCAGCAGGAACCAGACGAACGACCGGTGGTCGAGCGCCCAGTTGGACAGGTTGAAGCCGCGTCCTGCGCGGCGGCGCGCCGATCTCATGGCGGCACCGGACGTCCGACCGGTTGCCCGTCGGTCAGCGAATTGACCCCGCGCACGACGACCTCTTCGCCGGGCGCAAGGCCTGCCGTGATCCGCACCCGGCCGCCGATCTCCTCGCCGATGTTCACGTCGCGGCGCGTGACCGTCGCCTGCTCGCCCTGCCGTGTCACGACCCAGACCACCGCGCCGGCGTCATCGCCGCTTCGCAGCAGCGCCGCGGGTGGCACGGTCAGCACCACGCCGGTGTCGTAGTCACGGCTGGCCCTGACCAGCGCCCCAATGCGCAACTTCCGTCCGGGGTCGAGGGCAAGATGGACGCGCCGGGTACGGGTCGCGGCGTCCGCCAGCGGTTCGATCCGGTCGATCACTGCCGGCAGGCTGCCGGACGGATCGGTTTCCGGGGTGACGGTGAACGCGTCCCCCGGCTGCAGCTCCTGCAGTTGCGCTTCGGTCAGGTCGATGACGGCTTCGCGTGCGTCCTGCGAGGCGAGCGTCAGAACTGCCTGTCCCGCCGACACGACGGTGCCCGCGGTCAGATGAACGGCACTGATCACCCCGTCGAATGGGGCGATCAGTTCGGCAAACGCGGCGGCATCGCGGGCCCGAGCCAGTTCCGACTGGGCCTGCTGACGCGCGGCCTGAGCAGTGGCCAAGGCGCGTTCGGCCTGTTCCAGCTGCGCCGTGCTGGCGACGCTGCGCTGGTTCAGCTCCCGGGTCCGTTCGGCTGTGGCCTGGGCGGTGGACAACTGCACCTCAGCCGCCGACAAGGCAGCCTCGGCCGCACGGACATCGGCCTGCAGATCGTCGGGGTTCAGGCGCGCGAGCACCTCGCCCGCTGGGACCTCGTCGCCGATGTCGACGCTCTGTTCGATGATGGTGCCGGGGGTCTGAACGCCCAGCACCGCCTCGGTTGCCGCGACGACAATGCCCGGCACCGATCGCTGGGCTGCCGGCAGGTCGGCGACAATCTCGGTGACGACCGGTCGCGGCGGGGCCTCGGCGGGCGGCGGGGCCTCGCGCTGCCACGGCAGCGTCAAGGCAGCGGCGGGACCGGCCAGCCAAAGGGCCGCGCTCAGCGACAGGGCCGCAAGCGGCCAGGCAGACCGCCGGTGCCGGGATCGACGCAATTCCGGTCGCTTCCTCATTCTTCGTCCGCGCCGCTGCCGACGGGCAGGGCTGCCGCGACGCAACGTCCCGGGTACAGCAGCTGCGATCCGGCCGCGACGATCCGTTCACCCTGCGCCAGTCCGGACGCGATCAGCACCTCGGCCGTATGGAACCGGTCGATCACGACCGGTCGGATCGCGACCTTGCAGTCGTCCCCCACGACCCACACTGCCGGCGCGTCATCCGTCGCCGTCAGCGCCGTCCAGGGGATCGGGATGCCCTGACCGTCCGGCATCTCGATCTCGCCCCGCACGGCCGCCCCCAGCAATGCGGCGTCGGTGGGGGCGTCGATGATCCCAGCCCGCACGGTGACGGATCCCGTCTGCGGATCCACCAGAGGCGAGATCTCGTCCACCGCGGCGGTCATCGTCCGGTCCGGGTCGTCCACCAGTGTCAGCGTGACCCGCAATCCCATGGCGCCGTCCAGCAGGGGTGTGTCGGGGATCTGGAACACTGCCTCCAACCCGGACAGCCCGGCCAGTGAGACGACGGTCTGCCCCGGGCCGACGATCTGCCCCGGGTCCACGGCGCGACCTGTCACCACGGCATCCACCGGTGCACGCAGCACGGTGTCGTCCAGCGCTCGCTGCGCCTGATCCAGACCCGCCCGCGCCTGCCCCACGGCCCCCTCGGCCGTGGACAGCGCCTCGACCGCGGCATCGCGGCTGGCGCGGGTGCCGACGCCGCGTTCCAGCAACGAGATCGCGCGATCCGCCGCTTGCCGGGCCTGATCACGGGCAGCGACGGCACTGTCCAGCGCCGAACTGGCGACCTGCACCATCTGTTCCTGCTGCACCGAGTCGGTCCGCGCCAAGGGATCGTCCTGTTGCACCCGGTCGCCGGCCCTGACCAGGACCTCGGTGACGCGTCCGCCCAGGCGAAAGCCCGCGTCGACAGTGTCGCGTGCCTCGATCGCGCCGGTCAGGCTGACATGCAGGACGACGGGTGTCTCGGCCACGGTGATCACCTCGACCGGCAGGGCGCTGTCGCCGTATGCACCTACGGCGGTATCGCTGGCGGAGGGCGCGACAGATGGGGCGGTCGTCGCGGGCTGCTGTCCTGCTGCAAGCGCCGACATGCCGGCCAGCGATGCAGCCAGGCAGGTCAGACACGCAAGCCACATGGCAATCCATCTCCGTTACGGGTGCATGCGATAGTTTCATTGCCTGCAAGATGGAAGGGCAACCCCCACCGGGCAGGCAGATTCCAGCTGCTGCCCGACGCTTGCCGAGGCTGCCCGACGTGTTTAGCCTGCGCGCATGCGGGCTTGATGCGGGTCGACTACGCCTGAGTGGCGGTGGCCCGTGTCTCGTATCTGCAACTGCTGCACGAACGTCATGTCAGGTCCGGACTTGGTCACACCCAACTCGACCCTCGGCCCCAGCCCGGCAGGGCCGCCCGCTCCGCAGCAGCCCGATGTGGTGCGGCTCGCCGCGATGCTGGTGATCGCGGCGGTCATCGTCGCCGCGCTGTATCTGGGCCGCGACATCCTGATCCCGCTGGCCATCGCCTTCTTGATCAGCTTCGCCCTCGGCCCGCTCGTGAACTGGGTGGTTCGGCGGGGCCTGCCGCGGATCATCGCCGTGTTCGCGGCGGTACTGCTGGTGTTGGGCGTGCTCGGCGGGCTGGGCACCGTCGTCACCATGCAGGTGCGCGCGCTCAGCGAGCAGCTGCCCACCTACCAGACCACCATCCGCACCAAGATCGAAGGTCTCGGCACCCGGCTGCAGGGTCCGGGCATGTTCGATGGTGCCCTGCAGACCGTGGACACGGTGCAGGAAGAGGTCGCCGAGGTGGTCGGCGAGGAGGAGGAAGAGGACATCGCGCCGCAGCGCGTCAGGGTGATCCCAGAGCCCGTCTCGCCGTTCGAGACCGCGATGCTGTGGCTGTCACCGCTGCTGGCGCCGGTCGCGACCGCGGGCATCGTGCTGGTCTTCGTCGTGCTGATCCTGCTGGACCAGGGCGACCTGCGCGACCGCCTGCTGCGGATGCTGGGGGGCAATCTCTACCGGTCGACCGACGCGCTGGAAGAGGCCGGCAAGCGCATCTCGAAATATCTTCTGATGCAGCTGCTGGTGAACGTCTCCTATGGTATTCCGATGGCGCTGGGGCTGTGGCTGATCGGGGTGCCGGGCTGGATCCTGTGGGGCACGCTGGCCGCGGTCATGCGCTTCATCCCCTATGTCGGGCCGATCCTGTCGGCCGTCTTTCCGCTCAGCCTCGCCTTTGCCGTCGATCCGGGCTGGAACATGGTGCTGTTCACGCTGGGCCTGATCCTGGTGCTGGAACTGGTGTCGAACAACGTGGTCGAGCCGCTGCTCTACGGTTCCAGCACCGGGTTGTCGGCGATCTCGCTCATTGCGGCGGCGACGTTCTGGACGGCGATCTGGGGGCCTGTGGGGCTGGTGCTGTCCACCCCGCTGACCGTCTGCCTGTTGGTGATCGGGCGTTACATTCCGCAGCTTTCGGTGCTGGAGACCCTGCTCGGCTCGACACCCGCGCTGGACCTGCCCACGCGGATCTACCAGCGTCTCATCGCCAATGATCCGGACGAGGCGATCGAGACGGCCGAGGACGCGATCGAAACGACGTCGGTCACACGCTTCTACAGCGACCACGGGATGGAGGTGCTGCGTCAGGCCAGCGCCGACTATCTTCACACCGCGCGCGCCGAACACCGGCTGCGGATCGCCACGGGAATGGATGCGCTGCTGGATTCGCTGCGCGAGGATCATCCGGCCCCGATCGCCGCTGACGCGCCGCCGCAGGTCGTCTGCGTCGCCGGGAAATGGGACATCGACCGCAGCGCCTGCGAGATGCTGGCCCACAGCCTGCGGCTGGAGGGGATCGCCGCCGACGAACGTGCCGCCGGCGCGGCGACGACGCGCTATGTCGACGGTCTGGAACTGGATCGCGCGCAGGTGGTCCTGCTAAGCTATTTCAGCCGGGAACCCGACGCCGCGGCCCGCAACCTTGCGCGCCGGATCCGCCGCCGCTGGCCCGGCATCAGCATCGTGATCGGCCTGTGGGGCCTGTCCGGCGAGGACCTGGATCCGCAGCGAGCCCAGGCGTTGGGCGCCGATGCCGTGGTGGCGTCGATCGACGAGGCGGTGCTGCGCATCGAACGGATAATCGGGCTTGCGGAGAAGATGCAGGTGGACCGCCCGGACCCGCAGACCACCGCCGAACGCGCGGCGGCGCTGGCCGACGTGAACCTGGGCGACCCGGACCTGCGCGAGGACTTGGACGACCTAGCCAAGCGTGCCGCCGACGTCTTTGACGTCAGGATGGCCGCCATTCTGGTCATGGAGCCCGAGCAGGAGGTGATCGTCGGTCAGAACCGCGAACTGCGCGGCATCGCGACCACCGATGGCCGTGACCTGACCGTGATGCCGCCGGACGGGCGGATCGCTGCCCAGGTCGCGGCCGAGGATGGCCCGATCATGGTCGCGGATGTGGAGCGCGATCCCCGCTTTGCGGACAGCACGGCGCTGCGATCATGGTCGGTGCGGGCCCTGACGGCGACCCCGGTGCGCCAGGCCGACGAGGTGATCCTGGGGGCGCTTTGCCTGATGGACGACGAGATCCGCACCCTGGACGACGACGAACTGCGGCTGCTGCAGTCGCTGGCGGCAGAGGTGGCGGAACGTCTGACCGGGGCCGAACCGGCGCCGGTCGTCGAACCGCCGCCACCGCCGCCCTCTGCGGTGATCGGCCAGAAGCTGCCCGAGTAGCCGCAGGAGATCGTCGGCTGCCTTTGCCGGCGCGTCGCCGCTACATCTCGGCCAGCAGCGTCGTGCCGTCGCGACTTTCGATCTCGATCACCCACAGATCGGGGTCTGACGCGCGGTCGCGCTGGATGCGGCGATCGACCTCGGCCTCGGGTCCGGCCAGCACCTCACGCCAGGGCAGGCTGTCGGTCTCCATGTCCCATTCGCGCAGCCACAGCGTCGCCGTTCCGTCCAGCCGGGCGCATTTCACGGCAACGGCGCCGGCGGTCTCGTCGCCCCGATGCAGGACATAGGCCGGGATCGTGGCCTGGCCCAGCCGGGTCAGATAGGCCGCGACCCAGATCCCGGACGCCAGCCGCGGCTGCATGATCAGCCCTGCTTTCCGTCGCGGAAATCCAGGCCCATCTCGGTATAGCGCTCGCGTTCCTCCAGCCAGTTCTCGCGCAGCTTCACCTGCAGGAACAGGTGAACGGGGCGCCCCATAAATTCCATCAGCTCGGCCCGCGCCTGCTGGCCGACGGCCTTGATCGTCTCGCCGCCCTTGCCCAGGACGATGCCCTTGTGGCCGGGGCGGGACACGTAGACGATCTGGTCGATCCGCGCCGAGCCGTCGGGCTTTTCCTCCCACCGCTCGGTTTCCACCGTCAGCTGATAGGGGATTTCCTCGTGCAGGCGCAGGGTCAGCTTCTCGCGGGTGATCTCGGCCGCGATCATCCGCATCGGCAGGTCGGCGATCTGGTCCTCGGGGTACAGCCAGGGTCCGGCCGGAACGGTCTCGGCAAGCCAGGCCAGCAGGTCGTTGGTGCCGTGGCCGCGCTCTGCCGAAATCATGAAGGTGCGCGCGAACCCGAACTGTGCATTGACCTGCTGTGACAGGGCCAGCAACTCCTCAGCCTTGACGCGGTCGATCTTGTTGATGGCCAGCGCCACGGGCACGGCGCCCGCCTTGTCGCGCAGGTTGTCGATGATCGCCTGCGCCCCGGCGGTCAGTCCCCGATGCGCCTCGATCAGCAGCACGACGACGTCGGCATCGGTGGCCGCGTTCCAGGCGGCCGCCACCATCGAGCGGTCCAGATGGCGGCGGGGGCGAAAGATCCCCGGCGTGTCGACGAACACCACCTGCGACGATCCGTGCATCGCGATGCCCCTGATGCGGGCGCGGGTGGTCTGTACCTTGTGGGTGACGATCGACACCTTGGCCCCGACCATCCGGTTCAGCAGGGTCGACTTGCCGGCATTCGGCTCGCCGATCAGCGCGACAAAGCCCGCCCGAGTCGGGGCCTCGGCGCCTGCCGGCTCTGCAGGATCGGGGATCGGGGTGGGGGTCTCGTCAGTCATTCGGCGTCCTTGATGAGGTCCAGCATCGCTTGGGCTGCGGCCTGTTCGATGCTGCGCTTGGTGCCGGTGCCGCTGGCCGCAGCGCTGCGGCCATCATGCAGCCGTGCGGTGATGGTGAAGGCGGGGGCGTGGTCCGGACCGCTGCGCTCGGTCTGTTCGTAGACGGGCGGTGGCATCCCCTGGGCCTGCGCCCATTCCTGCAGCGCGGTCTTGGGGTTGAAGGCCGCCGCCTCGGCGCCGTGCAGACGGTCGCCCCACAGCGACAGGATCACCCGCCGCGCCGTCTCGAACCCCGCGTCCAGATAGACCGCAGCCAGCACCGCCTCCATCGCGTCGCCCAGCAGCGCGTCCTTGCGGCGGCCGCCGGTCTTCATCTCCGACCGGCCGAGCTTCAGCACCTCGCCCAGTCCGATCTCGCGGGCCACGTCGGCGCAGGTTTCGCCGCGCACCAGCGCATTGTAGCGCGGCGCCAGCCGGCCTTCGCTGGCGTCGGGATCAGCCTGCAGCAGCGCCTCGGCGATGACCAGCCCCAGGACCCGGTCGCCCAGGAATTCCAGCCGCTGGTTGTCCGGCCGCATCGGCGTCGAGATCGAGCCGTGGGTCAGGGCGCGGACAAGCAGCTCGGGCCGAGCGAACTCGTGTCCGACCCGCTGGCTGAACGCGCGCAAATCTCCGGCAAGCTTCACGACGCGCAACTCACTGTGGCAGACCGCTCAATGCACCGCCTTGAAGAACCGGTCGGAGCGCCAGGTCCAGAAATACAGCAGCGACCTGCCGGCGGACGAGAACATGATGCGGTCGGCCCGGCCGATCAGGTATTCGGCGGGAACCATGCCCAGCCCGCCGGTCATCGTCGGGAACCGGCTGTCCTCGGAATTGTCGCGGTTGTCGCCCATGAAGAAATACTGTCCCGCCGGCACGGTGAAGACGGGCGTGTCGTCGGCCAGCCAGCCATCCACGATGTTCAGGACCTGGTGCGGTTCGGCGCCGGGCAACTGTTCGACAAAGCGCGGCTTTTCACAGGCGCCGCCTTCGGGCACCGGATCGTTGTAGCAGCGCGGCAGGCTGGACTGCGGACCCTGCGGCAGCTTGGCTTCGACGAACACGCCGTCCGGTGTCTGGGGCACCTCCTGGCCGTTCAGGTACAGCACGCCGCCCTGCATCTGCACGGTGTCGCCGGGCAGGCCGATCACCCGCTTGATGAAGTCGACGCCGGCGGTCGGGTGCCGGAACACCACCACGTCGCCCCGGTCCGGATCGGACCCGAGCAGGCGGCCGGAAATCGGGCACAGGCTGAACGGGCAGGAATGGCGCGAATAGCCATAGGCCATCTTGTTCACGAACAGGAAGTCGCCGATCAGCAGCGTGTCCTTCATCGAGCCGGACGGAATCCAGAACGGCTGGAAGAACAGGGTGCGGAAGATGCCGGCGATCACCAGCGCCCAGAACACCGTCTTGACGGTTTCCCAAAGCCCCTCTTCCGTCTTTACGGTGCTGCGCGCCATCATGTCCCCGGGGCTGCCTGGATGTCGGGCGTTCATGGTGCGGCGCGGGGGCGAGAGTCAAGGCGGGCAGGGGTCACGCGAGCGCGGGATCGGCGGCGCCCAGAAAACCGCCCGACTGCCGGTTCCAGAGCCGCGCATACAGCCCCTGTCGGGCCAGCAACTCGGCGTGGGTCCCCATCTCGACGATGCGCCCGGCGTCTAGCACGACCAGCCTGTCCATCGCGGCGATCGTGGACAGCCGGTGCGCGATCGCGATCACCGTCTTGCCGGCCATCAGCCTTTCAAGCTGGCTCTGGATGGCGGCCTCGACCTCGCTGTCCAGTGCGCTGGTCGCCTCGTCCAGCACCAGGATCGGCGCGTTCTTCAGCGCCACGCGGGCAATGGCGATGCGCTGCCGCTGGCCCCCGGACAGCTTGACCCCGCGCTCGCCGACATGGGCGTCCAGCCCGCGACGACCGGCGCTGTCGGTCAGCGCCGGGACGAACGACGCCGCCTCGGCCAGTTCGGCGGCGGCAATGATCTCGGCCTCCGTTGCATCGGGGCGGCCATAGGCGATGTTGTCGCGGACCGACCGGTGCAGCAGGCCGGGATCCTGCGTCACGACGCCGATCGACGCGCGCAGGCTGTCCTGCGTGACCCGCGCGATGTCCTGCCCGTCGATCAGGATGCGGCCGGATTCCGGGTCGTGCAGCCGCAGCAGAAGATTGACCAGCGTGGACTTGCCGGCGCCGGACCGGCCCACCAGTCCGATCCGCTCGCCCGCCGCGATCTGCAGCGACAGATCGTCGAGGACAGCCAGCTTCCGGGCCCCGGGATCGTCGCCATAGCGGAAGGTGACGTGGTCGAAGGTCACGGCGCCCGGGCCGGGTTCCAGCGGCCGGGCGCCAGGCGGATCGACGACCATCCGGGGCAGGGCTAGGCTGCCGATCCCGTCCCGCACGGTGCCGATATTCTCGAACAGGCTGGCGAATTCCCAGGTGATCCAGTGGCTCATCGTGTTCAGCCGCATCGCCAGCGGGATCGCGACCGCCAGCGCCCCCACCTCGACCCGTCCATCCAGCCACAGCCACAGCCCCAGTGCGGTGGTGCAGCCGACCAGGGCCGCGTTCAGCAGGGACAGGGTGACGTCATTGACGGCCGACAGCCGCATCTGCCGGTAGACGGTCTGCAGGAAGTCGTCCATCGACGCGCGGGCATGCGCCTCTTCCCGGGCGGAGTGGCTGAACAGCTTGACGGTGGCGATATTAGTATAGGCGTCCACCACCCGGCCGGTCATGGATGCGCGGGCACCCGCCTGCGCCTCGGCGGCGCGGCCCAGCCGCGGGATCACCACCGCCAGCAGGATGCCGTAGCCGATGCCCCAGCCGAGAAACGGGATCGCCAGCCGCCAGTCCTGCGTCGCGGCAACGACCAGCGCGCCCGCGAAATAGACCAGCACGTAGACCGCGACGTCCATCAGCTTCATCGCGACCTCGCGGACCGCCAGCGCGGTCTGCATCAGCTTTGTCGCCAGCCGGCCGGCGAACTCGTCCTGGAAATAGCTGACCGACTGGCGCAGCAGATAGCGGTGGGCCTGCCAGCGGATCCGCTGGGGAAAATTGCCCAGCAGCGTCTGGTGCATGATGGCGGTGTTCAGCAGGCCGAGCAGCGGCAGGACGACCAGCAGCAGCGCGCCCATCCAGATCAGCCGCGGCCCCTCGACGGCCATGAACTCCGCCCGCCCGGTGGTCGCGACCCGGTCGACCAGGTCACCCAGATAGCCGAACAGCACGACCTCGGCGATCGCGATCAGGGCCGACAGCAGCCCCAGCCCGAGCAGCCAGGGCAGCATGCCGCGTGAATAATGCAGCACGAAGCCCCACAGGGAAGCCGGCGGCATCTGCGGGGGATCGGTGGGGTAGGGATCGATCCTGCGTTCGAACCAGCCGAACATGGTCAGACCTTCCGGAACAGCGGGCATGGGGCAGAACACGGCGCCGGGGCGAGAGTCAAGATCGCCCGGAACGCCAGCGGCACCGTCGCGTTGGGTCGCCAACGACCACCTGCGGAAAGGAACGCCCCATGGCAACGATCAAGAATCTCAAGGACCTCTATATCGACGGCGTGAAGGACATGCACAGCGCCTGCAAGCAGTCGATTCCCGTGACCGAGGAGATGGTGCGCGCCGCCCAGAGCGAGGACCTGAAGAAGGCCCTGGAGGCCAGCATCAAGGGCACCCGCGAGGGCATGGCCAGCATGGAAAAGCTGGCGCGCGCGCATGGCGCCGATCCCGCAGGCGAGCACTGCAAGGGCATGGAAGGGCTGGCCGCCGAGGCGCGCAAGCATGCGCTGGAGGCCGAGTTCGCGGACGAGGACACCCAGGACGCGGCGATCATCGGCCAGTATCAGCGCCTCGCCCACTACGCGATCACCGGCTATGGCACGCTGAAGGCGTGGGCCAAGCGCCTCGGTTTCAATGATGATGCCAAGGTCCTGGATCAGTGCACCGCCGCGACCTACGAGGGCGACGAGGACATGACCCGGATCGCCGTCAAGGGCGGCATCAACAAGGCCGCGATGTAAGCGTCGCAGCCACAGGCCCGTGGATCAGGGGCGCGCCCGAATGGCGCGCCCCTTGCCGTTACAGATGCCGGATTTCCGGCGGGGCATTCCACCAGTTGTCATGCGCACCGTCGGCCCAGCGAATGGGCGCTGCAACCAGCTCGTCCTCGGTGGCGTCGTCCAGCGCAGGGACGAAAACGGCGACGAACTCGCCGCCCATCTCTGCGATGTTGCCATGCGTCCACAACCGCGTCCCGCACGTGCCGCAGAAATAATGGTGCATGTGGTCGGACTCGTCGGCCGACGGCCGGCTGGCGGGGTTTCGGCCAGGTTGTCCTTGCCCCGCGTTATCCGAAAGCCCGCCGGATCGGGGAGGCGCAGTTCCCAATAGCGCATCTTTCGGCAGAACCGGCAGTTGCAGCGCATCGTGCCGTCCGCCAGGTCGCCTTCGGCCTCGAAGGCGACCAGACCACAGAAACAGCTGCCGTGATAGGTCTTCACCCCGCGGCTCCGTGAAACACCGCCTCGATGTTGTTGCCATCGGGGTCAAGGACAAAGCCGCCGTAATAGCCCGGATGATATTCGGGCCGCAGTCCGGGGGCGCCGTTGTCCCGCCCGCCCGCTTTCAGAGCGGCGGCGTGGAATGCATCGACCGTGGCGCGATCCGCTGCCGCCAGCGCCACGTGGACGCCGGAGACCGCCGGCCCGCCGGTCCCGACCCAGAAGTCGGGCTTGCCATCCCGGCCATAGCCCAGATGGCCGCCCCTGCCGCCCGTCTGCTGCTCGTCAACCTCAATCAGAACCGACATTCCCAGCGGCTTCAGCGCCTCATCGTAAAACGCGCGTGCCCGGTCCAGGGCCGCGACCCGCAATCCGACGTGATCAATCATGGTCCGTATCCCTTTGCTGTATAGATAACCAAACCGAACTCGCAATAATGACAACTCGCGTCAGCATGCCCGTGGCCCGGCCCAGGGATCAGTCGGTCGCCAGGGCGCGGGCGATCGCGGCCATCTCGTCGGCAGGCAGGGGCGGCGGGGCGGTGAACCCGGTGATGCCTTCCGCCATAGAGGCCAGCGAGGTCCGTCATGGACGTGCTGCAGCGGCACCACATGGGCATGGACGTGCGGCACGTCGATGACGGTAAAGAAAACCGCCACACGCTCGACCCGGTAAAGGCGCTTCATCCGCCGGGCCAGCATCTGGCCAACCTCGATCACCCGCCCGGCAAGCGGCGCCGGCAGGTCCTCGAGCCAGCAGTGATGCTCGCCCAGGATGACCAGCGTGTGGCCGGGACGGATCGCGTGCAGGTCGAGAAAAGGCGAGCACCGAGTGATCCTCGTGAACGCGGTGGGCCGGGATATCATCCTCGGCGATACGGCAGAACAGGCAGTCGTCGGGCATGGCGACACCATATCTCTCGTGGCAGACGGGATGGTGGGCCTGACCGGCATCGGAAGCAACCGTCCCGATCGGAAGGCCGCTGTCCGCGAACGAACGACAAAGGCCGCCCCACGGGGCGGCCTTCGGGTTCTTGTGCAGCAGCGCCGCAGGGTCGGATCACTCGAGGATCTTGGAGACCACGCCGGCGCCGACGGTGCGGCCGCCTTCGCGGATGGCGAAGCGCAGCCGCTCCTCCATCGCGATCGGGGCGATCAGCTCGACCTCGAACTTCAGGTTGTCGCCCGGCATCACCATCTCGGTGCCCTCGGGCAGCTTCACCGTCCCGGTCACGTCCGTGGTGCGGAAGTAGAACTGCGGCCGGTAGTTCGCGAAGAACGGCGTGTGGCGGCCGCCCTCTTCCTTGGTCAGGATGTAGGCCTCGGCCTCGAACTTGGTGTGCGGCTTGACCGAACCCGGCTTGCACAGCACCTGGCCGCGCTCCACGCCGTCGCGGTCCACGCCGCGCAGCAGCGCGCCGATGTTGTCGCCCGCTTCCCCGCGATCCAGCAGCTTGCGGAACATCTCGACGCCCGTGCAGGTGGTCTTGCGGGTGTCGCGGATGCCCACGATCTCCAGTTCGTCGCCCACGTTGACCGCACCGCGCTCAACCCGGCCGGTCACAACCGTGCCGCGGCCCGAGATCGAGAACACGTCCTCGATCGGCATCAGGAAGGGCTGGTCGATGGCGCGCTCGGGCGTCGGGATGTATTCGTCCACGGCGGCGATCAGCGCGCGGATCGAGTTCTCGCCGATCTCGGGATCGCGGCCTTCCATCGCGGCCAGGGCCGAGCCCTTGATGATCGGGATGTCGTCGCCCGGATAGTCGTAGGAGGACAGCAGTTCCCGCACTTCCATCTCGACCAGTTCCAGCAGTTCCTCGTCATCCACCTGGTCGACCTTGTTCAGGTACACGACCATGTAGGGGATGCCGACCTGACGGCCCAGCAGGATGTGCTCGCGGGTCTGCGGCATCGGGCCGTCGGCGGCGTTCACCACCAGGATCGCGCCGTCCATCTGGGCGGCGCCGGTGATCATGTTCTTGACGTAGTCGGCGTGGCCGGGGCAGTCGACATGGGCGTAGTGGCGGTTCTCGGATTCGTATTCCACATGCGCCGTCGAGATGGTGATCCCCCGGGCCTTCTCCTCGGGCGCGCCATCGATCTGGTCATAGGCCTTGAACTCGCCGAAATACTTGGTGATCGCCGCCGTCAGGGTCGTCTTGCCGTGGTCGACGTGACCGATCGTCCCGATGTTGACGTGCGGTTTCGTCCGTTCAAATTTTGCCTTTGCCATCATGGCCTCCTGGTGACGGGCGGCGGCGACTCCGCCCCCTCGAGAAACATCGCCGCGACTTATAAGCGGCAGGGGGGAAAATCAAGCGCCGCAGGCAGGCGAGAGCAGGCAATGTCAGGGCGCTTGCGCGCCACGGGGAGCCGTGAGATGCCGGCAGTCGCATCAGGGCTGCGAACCGCCGATAGGACCCCCGGACATGGACACCAGGACGATGGAAACGGAGTGGGCGCCGCGGATGCTGAGCATTCTGCGGATCGTCAGCGCGCTCATCTTCTTTGCGCATGGCACGCAGAAGATCCTCGGCTTCCCGGCCTCCGACATGAACCCCCCGGCCCTTTCGCTGTCATGGACGGCGGGAATGCTGGAACTGGTGGGCGGTGCGCTGCTGATCATCGGGCTGTTCACCCGTCCTGTCGCCTTCGTGCTGTCGGGGCTGATGGCGTTCGCGTACTGGATCGCCCATGCCCCGCAAGGGCCGTTTCCGGCCCTGAACGGCGGTGACGCGGCCATCCTCTATTGCTTCGTGTTCCTCTATTTCGTGTTCGCCGGCCCGGGGCCGTGGAGCGTCGATGCGATGCGCCGGGACACAGCCTAGACGCCCGAACCGCACCTGATCGACGGCTCCGGCGATCTCCGCCGTCCTGACCTGCGCCTGCTCGTCCAACTGGAGTGACCTGCGCAATCTGTGGACGAGCGTATCCGGCGCATGCGGCGCCTCGCGGCCGCACGGGCGCGATCAGCCGCTGTCTGCCTGCGGAACCCGCCGCCCGGCGGCGCGTTCGCCCGGCAGACAGACGTCGGCGCATCCTGCAGTCCGGCGCAGATTCCGGAGGAAGCCATGTCCCTGATGAAATCACTCGCCCGGGTTGCCGCAGGCGTCATGCTGGCGAAAGGCGTCGGTTCGATGATGCAGCGGGGCCAGTCCCCGCAGCAGGGCCGGAGGTCGACCCGCACCACCGGCGGCGGGATCCTGGGTGACCTGCTGGGCGGCCGCGGGTCCACCGGCTCGGCCGGCGGTGGACTCGGCGGCATGCTGGGACAGGTGCTGGGCGGCCGGACCGCGGCGAACCCCGGCACCGGGCGCCCCTATGGCGGATCGATGTCGGGCGGCGCGTCCGGCGGGCTGGGCGGCATCCTCGACCAGTTCACCCGCGCCGGCGCGACCCGCACCGGCAGCATGAGCGGCGGCACGACGGGCGGGGCGTCCGGTGGCATGGGCGGTCTGCTGGGCGGCCTGCTGGGGGGTGCCGCCGGGGGCGCCGCGGCCGGGGGGCTTGGCGGCCTGCTGGGCGACATGCTGAACGGGCCCGCGCAGCGGGGCGCGCAGCCCCGCAACGACCGCAGCTTTGGCGAGGAATTCAACGACGCGCTGGTCCGGCAGGACGAGCCGGAGGTGCCGCCCACCCCCGAACAGAACGCGGTGGCCGGGCTGATGCTGCGTGCCATGATCCAGGCGGCGAAGGCCGACGGCAAGATCGACGATCAGGAGCGCGAACGGCTGCTGGGGCAGCTTGGCGATCTCGACGATGCGGACCGGCAGTTCATCCGTGACCAGATGGCGGCGCCCGTGGATGCCGCCGGGCTGGCGCGCGAGGTTCCGCAGGGTCTGGAACGGCAGGTCTACATGATGTCAGTGCTTGCCATCGACTTCGACAACGAGGCCGAAGCCCGTTACCTCCACGACCTTGCGCAGGCGCTGGGGCTGGCGCAGGATGACGTGAACGAAGTGCACGAAAAGGTAGGCGTGCAGAACCTTTACGGCTGATCCGGCGCGCTGCCCGTCTCTGCGCCGTGCCACGGCAGGCGCCGGGGCGGGCAGTGCAGCCGGCCATCCGTCCCCGAGCGACCTCAGGAGGAGAATGAGATGCGTTTGCTAGTTGCCGCTGCCCTGACACTGGTTCCCGCGATGGCGGTGGGTCAGGAAACCGCCGTCGATCAGGCCCTTGAGGCGCGGCAGGGTTTCATGACCATGCTGGGGACGAACATGGGTACGCTCGCCGGCATGGCCAAGGGCGAGATCTCCTATGACGAGACCCAGGCGGTCAGGGCCGCGACCAACATCCAGGCGCTGACCGGCTATGATCCCACGATGCACTTCATCGAGGGCACCAGCACCGACGACCTGCAGGACCGGACCGAGGCGCTGCCGGACATCTGGCTGGACCTTGAGGGGTTCGGCGAGAAATACGCGGGCCTGCAGCAGGCGGCCCAGGGCATTCCGGACGCCGTTCGGGGCGGTCAGGAGAATGTCGGGCCGGTGGTCGAAAAGCTCGGCGGCGCCTGCAAGGAATGTCACGACGACTTCCGGAAGAAATGAACGGCACGCCCGTTCGCGTGAAACTGTGGGACCCGTTCCTTCGCGGGTTCCACTGGCTGCTTGCAGCCTCGGTCATCATCGGCTGGACCCTGGGCCAGTTCGGTCCGTCCAAGATGACGCTTCATTTCTGGCTGGGCTACCTGTCGGGCGCGCTGATCCTGTTCCGGGTGGTCTGGGGGCTCGTCGGCCCGCCAGAGGCCCGCTTCATCCATTTTCTCAGCGGGCCCCGCGCGATCATCCGCTATGCGCGGGGCATGTTCCGCCGCGAACCCAGCTATTGGCACGGTCATAATCCGATGGGCGCGTGGTCGGTGATCGCGCTGCTGGTGCTGATCGCCCTGCAGGTCGCCAGCGGGCTGGTCAGCGATCCGGACGACTACATCAATATCGGCCCGCTGGCGTCCGAGGTCAGCGCCGCGACCCGCAAGCTGGCCCTGCGCTGGCACCACATCGGCAGCACGCTGATCCTGATCATGGTGGTGCTGCATGTCGGCATCGTGCTGTTCTACCGGTACTGGAAGCACGAGGATCTGATCCGGCCGATGATCACCGGCTGGAAAGAGGTCATTCGCCGGGACTGATCCTGCGCCGGTGCCCGCCGCGCTCAGGTGAACCGGTTGTTGCGCGGAAAACCGCGCGGGGCCATCCGCCCCGATCCGGCCCGCTTGCCCAGCCATTCCGTCAGATCGGTTTCGGTGCGCGTCCGCCCGGCGGGGTCCAGCCAGGACAGGCCCACCGACAGGGTGATGAAGCGGGCGTCGGCCAGTCCGCCATCCTTGAAGCGCTGCAGCCGCACACCCTTGCCGCGCGACATCTCCGGCAGGTCCGCGAGGGGGAAGACCAGCATCTTGCGGTTCTCGCCCACCACGGCCAGATGGTCGCCCGACACCCTGCGGATCAGCGCGGCCTGTCCGTTCAGGACCTGCTTGCCGGTGCGGGTCTGGGCCAGAATGTCGCGCGCATTCACGATGAACCCGTCCCCATCCTTCGACGCGACCAGGAACTGGTCCGTCTCGCGCCAGGGGAACATGTCGATCACCTCGACATCGTTTGGCAGGTCGGTCATCAGCCGCAGCGGCTCGCCCAGCCCACGACCGCCCGGCAGCGTGTTGGTAGGCAGCGTGTAGAACCGGCCATTCGCGGCGAACACCACCAGCTTGTCGGTGGTCTCGGCGTGGATCGCCAGGAACGGCCCGTCGCCGTCTCGGAACTTGACCTCGGCATCCAGCGGCTGATGCCCCTTCATGGCCCGGATCCAGCCCATCCGCGACAGGATCACCGTGACCGGCTCGCGCTCGATCATCGAATCCATGTCCAGCGGCTGCACGTCCTCTGACTCGGTGATCTCGGTCCGACGCATCCCGTTGGGCGTCGACTTGCCGAACAGGCCGCGGACCTCCTTCAACTGGGTCGCGATCCGTCCCCACTGGGCGTTTTCGTCGGCGAGCATGGCGGTCAGCACCGCCTGTTCCTCGATCAGCCGGTCGCGTTCGGCGCGCAGTTCGATTTCCTCCAGGCGGCGCAGCGCCCGCAGCCGCATGTTCAGGATCGCCTCGACCTGCGTGTCGGTCAGGCCGAACTCGGCCATCATCACCGACTTCGGATTGTCCTCGGTCCGGATGATCTCGATCACCCGGTCGAGATTCAGGAACGCGACGATATAGCCTTCCAGCACCTCGAGCCGGGCCGCGATCTTGTCCAGACGGAACCGTGAGCGCCGGACCAGGACCTCGCGCCGGTGGTCGAGAAAGGCGCGCAGCACCTCCTTGAGCGAGCAGACCTTGGGGACGCGGCCGTCGATCAGCACGTTCATGTTCAGCCCGAACCGGACCTCCAGGTCCGACACCTTGAACAGGGCCGCCATCAGCTGATCGGGATCGACGCTGCGGCTGCGCGGTTCCAGGACGATGCGGACGTCCTCGGCGGACTCGTCCCGGATGTCGGCCAGCACCGGCAGCTTGCGCGCATTCACGAGGTCCGCGAGACGCTCGATCAGCTTCGATTTCTGCACCTGGTACGGGATCTCGGTGACGATGATCTGCCACTGGCCGCGGCCCAGATCCTCGCGTTGCCAGCGGGCCCGCAGGCGCAGGCTGCCCCGGCCCGTCCGGTAGGCCTCGCGCAGGGTCGCCGCGCTTTCCACCAGCACGCCGCCGGTCGGAAAGTCCGGGCCCGGCATGATCGACATCAGCGTGTCGTCGCGCGCATCCGGCGACTTGATCAGGTGCAGGCAGGCGTCCACCACTTCGTGCAGGTTGTGCGGGGGGATGTTGGTCGCCATGCCGACCGCGATGCCCGAAGAGCCGTTGCACAGCAGGTTCGGAAACGCCGCCGGCAAGACCACGGGCTCTTCCAGAGTGCCGTCATAGTTGGGCCGGAAATCGACCGCATCCTCGGCCAGCCCGTCCATCAGGGCCTCGGCGGCCAGCGTTAGGCGCGCCTCGGTATAGCGGCTGGCGGCGGGATTGTCGCCGTCGATGTTGCCGAAATTGCCCTGTCCGTCGACCAGCGGATAACGCATGGCAAACGGCTGGGCCAGGCGCGCCATCGCGTCGTAGATCGCGGAATCCCCATGCGGGTGATAGTTCCCCATCACGTCGCCCGAGATCTTGGCCGACTTGCGAAAGCCCCCCGACGGCGCCAGACGCAATTCCCGCATCGCATACAGGATGCGGCGGTGCACCGGCTTCAACCCGTCGCGGGCATCGGGCAGCGCCCGGTGCATGATCGTCGAGAGCGCGTAGGTGAGATAGCGTTCGCCGATCGCGCGGCTGAGCGGCTCGGCCATCGTGCGAGGCAGCGCGGCCGCGGGATCGGCAGTCAGGTCGGGATCGTCGTCTGGATCAGTCGTCATGGGGCGCATCGATAGGCAAGCGACACCTTCAGGGAAAGGTGCGACGTACCTACTGGTGCATTTTTGATGCGATTGGCAGGTCGTCGACAAGATTCCGCGAAGGCGCGGGAACGGCGGCGCGGGCGAGGCGTTCAACAGGGTGAATGCAACGGAAAGGACAGCCCCGCAGAAGCGGGGCGACGACGCGGATGTTCAGGATACTGATCGTGACATTGTCGGCACTTTTTGCCGCGCTGGCGCTGTTGGGACCGGGGCCGAGTGGGCCTTCGTCCACGATGGCCGGCTTTGGCACGGCCGGGCTGCTGTCCGATCCGCGCGCCTTCAACAGGCTCCAGTCCACGGCGGACCAGCCCGTCAGACTGGCGCGGGACGTCCGGATATGGGCCGAGCCGACGCTGAAGTCGCAGGTCGTCGGTCTGCTGAAAGGCGGCGATAAGGTCCAGATCCTGCACGAGGCGCGTCCCGGCTGGATGACGGTGATGCTGCCCGAGAGCGTCGGCTACATTCCCGCGCGGGCCGTCGAGCGGATCGCGAACTAAGCCGCGGCCGGGTGCCCACCGTTCTCATCACCGGCTGTTCGTCCGGCATCGGTCTGAATGCGGCGCTCACACTGAAAGCGCGCGGCTGGACCGTGCTCGCCACCTGCCGCAACCCCGACGACCTGCGGGCGCGCGCCGCCGAAGGGATGGTGCCGATCGCGATGGATCTGTCCGACCCGCACTCGGTCGAGGCGGCGGCGACGGCGGCGCTGTCGCATGGTCCCGTCGACGCGCTGGTCAACAATGCCGCCTTTGCGCTGCCCGGCGCCGTCGAGGATCTGCCGCGCGACGGTCTGCGCGCGATCTTCGAGGCCAATCTGTTCGGTACGCATGACCTGACGCGGTGCCTGATCCCGCATTTCCGGGCCAATGGCGCCGGGCGCATCGTCAATGTCAGTTCGGTCCTCGGGCTCGTCGGCATTCCCTGGCGCGGGGCCTATGTCGCCACGAAATTCGCGCTGGAAGGGCTGACCGACGTGCTGCGGCTGGAAATGGCCGACACCCCGATCAGGGTGGTCCTGATCGAACCCGGCCCGATCACCAGCCGGATCCGGGTGAATTCCATCCCGCATTTCGAACGCCATGTCGACTGGCGCTCCAGCCCCCGGGCCGACCAGTACCGGTCCCATCTGCTGAAGCGGTTGTACGAGCCATCGGGCAAGGACCGGTTCGAGTTGCCACCCTCTGCCGTCAGCGAGCGGCTGGTCCATGCGCTGGAAAGCCGATCGCCCCGCGCCCGCTATGTCGTGACCACCCCCACCCGCATCGCGGCAGTGGGGCGCCGGGTGCTGCCGACGCGCGCACTGGACTGGTTCGCCCGGCGGAGCTAGGGTGGCGGACGCGCGATGCAGTTGGCGTCGCGCCCAAAGGCGGGTCTGATGCAAGACAAACCCCTGTTCCTGCTCGCCGCGCTGGCGGTTCTGGTCGTGACCGCGATTCTGGCGACAGGTCTGGCCGGCTTTGCACGCGGCGGAGAGTTCAATCGGCGCAACGGCAACCGGCTGATGCGGTGGCGGATCATCGCGCAGGCCGTGGCATTGCTGCTGATCCTGGGCTTCGTGGCGATCAGGGACAGCTGATGGTCGTCCTGAATCGCATCTACACCCGCACCGGCGACCGGGGTGACACGGCCCTGTCCGACGGCAGCCGTGTCGCCAAGCACGATCCTCGGGTCGAAGCCTACGGTACCGTTGACGAACTGAACGCCACGCTGGGCCTGTGCCGTCTCGTCGCCGAGGGGGAGCTGGCCGACCGCCTGTCGATGATCCAGAACGACCTGTTCGATCTTGGCGCGGACCTGTCGCGCCCCGACCTGGCGGCGGATGCCGATGCCGGCCATCCGGTGCTGCGGGTCATCCAGTCGCAGGTGGACCGGCTGGAATCCGAGATCGACGCGATGAACGCCGCGCTCGACCCGCTGCGCAGCTTCATCCTGCCGGGCGGCTCGCCCTTGGCGGCACATCTACACCTGGCGCGGACGGTCGCGCGGCGGGCGGAACGCCGGGCCACGGACTTGGCCGCAGGCGGCGACGTCAATCCGGCGGCCATCCGGTATCTCAACCGACTGTCGGACTGGCTGTTCGTGGCCGCACGCGTGGCGAACGTCGACGCCGGCGGCGACATCCTGTGGGTTCCGGGCGCGTCACGGTGAAGAGACGGCGGCCGCAGCCCCCGCCTCAGCCCCGGTGGTCCGATTTGCCCTGTAAAACCCCGGGCCGCCCCGCTATCTGGTCACTGGATTATGTGACGCATCAAGGGGAGATGGGCCGATGAAGGTTCTCGTGCCGGTCAAGCGTGTGATCGACTACAACGTGAAGGCTCGGGTGAAGGCGGACGGAT
>NZ_CANMEH010000007.1 GCF_947496875.1 uncultured Paracoccus sp.
CCCGACTACAAGATCACCAAGGTCGATGACCTGATGCCGTGGCGCTGGAACGGATAGCGGTCACGCCGGACGGTTACATAAATTATGCGCGTGCATCCTGCTGACGGGGAGCAGGCGAACGAACGGAGACAGACATGCAAGCGACCAAACTGCCTGCCAACGCCGATACATTCGATTACGTGATCATCGGCGCCGGGGCCGCAGGTTGCGTCCTCGCTGCACGTCTATCCGAGGACCCGTCCGTCAGCGTCTGCGTCCTTGAGGCCGGCCCATCAGACCGACACCCCATGATCCATGTCCCGGCCGGGTTCATCAAGATGATCTTCAACGAGAACTACACGTGGCAGTTCCGGACCGAGCCCACTGAAAACACCGGCGGCCGGGCGATCGCCACTCTGCAGGGCCGTGTGGTGGGCGGCTCCTCCTCGCTCAATGGTCTTGTCTACAACCGGGGCCAGGCCGCTGATTACGATGCTTGGGCGCAGGCCGGAAACAGCGGCTGGAGCTACGCGGACGTTCTCCCATACTTCATGCGCTCCGAGCGGCGCATCGGTGGCGAGGATGAGTTCCGCGGCCGTGATGGTGGGGCTCCGATCTCCAATATCGACTGGAAGCATCCCATTTGCGAAGCCTTCATCCGCGGGGCGGTGGGCACGGGCATTCCGCGCAACGAAGACTACAATGGCCGAACGCAAGAGGGTGTAGGCTACTTCCAGCGCATCATCCACCGGGGTCGCCGGGTCAGTTCGGCCCGGGCCTTCCTGATCCCGGCACTCAAGCGCAAGAATCTGACGCTGCGGACGAATATTCGCGCCAGCCGCATTCTGTTCGAAGGGCGCCGCGCGGTCGGCGTAGCGGCACTCCGCCAGCAGGGCGGCCCTGAAAACATGTTCCATGCGCGACGGGAGGTGATCGTCTGTGCCGGACCCATCAACACGCCGCGACTGCTGCAGATTTCAGGCGTGGGTCCACAGGAAGTTCTAGCCGACCTCGGCATCGCCCCGGTTCACATCCTGCCAGGCGTCGGTCGCAACCTGCGCGACCACTTCTCCGTCCGAGTCGTCGCGCGCGCGAAGAACACGCTAACCATCAACGAACGTGCAAAAGGACTGCGACTCGCGGGCGAGATCGCCCGCTGGCTAGTCGGCAAGCCCAGCATTCTTGCATTGAGCCCATCCTTGGTACACGTTTTCTGGAAGTCGGACGCGGCACTCGAGCAGCCTGATCTGCAAGGCGTGTTTACGCCGGCCAGCTACAAGCAGGGATTCGTCAGTCTGCTGGACGACTTCCCTGGCATGACCTGCGGCTTCTGGCAGCACCGCCCAGCAAGCACCGGCTTTGTCAGAGCCCGTTCGACTGACCCTTTTGTCGACCCGATCATCCAACCCAACTATCTCTCGGCGGACGATGACAAGCGCGTGCTGATTGCCGGCATTCGCCTCGCGCGCAAGCTGCTCACAACACCCGAACTCGCCCCCTATTTCGATCATGAGGTCTCGCCCGGGCCCGACGTTACCACCGACGAAGCGCTGCTCGAGTACGCGCGGCAGATCGGCACATCCTCCTGGCACCTCATCGGCACGGCGAAAATGGGACCGGCGGGCGACTCGGGGGCAGTTGTCAACTCGGACCTCTTCGTCCACGGGCTTCAATCGCTGCGGGTGATCGACTCCTCGATCATGCCGACAAGCCCGTCGGCCAACACGTACGCCGCATCACTTATGATCGGTGAAAAGGGCGCAGACCTCGTGCGCGGCCGGACAGGCGTGCTCGGCAGCGCGACATCCCCGGCGGCTTGAACTGCCGCCATCGAGGGTGGGGTGGCTGCGAGAAGGTCCTTACACCTGATGCTCACGGGAAAGACATCATCGGTCCAACGGACGGTGTCGCGCGCGTGTGGCCTTCCCGTCCGAGCCGTAGACGAAGTCGCTTACGCCGCGAAGATAGCTCCCGCATGGCATTGTCGCGTGCCGCAAGGTCTAAAGGGTGGTGGAGGAGGTTTGGCGGGGCCGGCCCTCCAGAGAGGTGCCATCTCGCAGTCGCCCAACCGGGTTGCCCAGCACGCTGCAGTCAATCACGCGAGTGGGAGCCTTGAAGTGCCGGAGGCCGAGGAGCACTCTCGTGGAGCTGGTCCCGGCGCACGGGCGCCGCCGGTCGGCTCAGAGGGAGGAAGGCTAGATGCCGGTATCCCTGACCCGCTTTAGCTACACGCCTGCCACGTGGGCGAAGATGATCAAGAACCCTGAAGATCGACGGGGCGCTGCCACGCACTACATCGAAGCCGTAGGAGGCAGGCTGCACGGCTTCTGGTACGCCTTTGGTGATCACGACGCCTACGGCCTTTGGGAGGCGCCGGACAACGTTGCCATGGCCGCCACAGTCCTCGCCATCACCTCGGGCGGCGCACTGAGTGAACATCATACGACTGTCTTGCTGAGCGTCGAGGAAACCCTTGCCGCATTGGAGAAGGCTGCAGCTATTTCGTATCGTGCGCCCGGTGCCCCGAGCTAGGATCAGGGCGTCTCTTTCATGATCCTGATCCAGGCGCATGGGCCATCAATGCAGCATTGGTGAGATCACTGGTATCGGAGACTATTCCGTGGAGGGGTGCGGGCGCTGCGACAACTTCAACAGCGCCTTCACGGTCGCGGTCTTCATGGCGATCATCGTGACCTTCGGCTTTTCCGAGGCGCCCAATGCGGTCGGCGAGCAGATCGGCCATATCGGCGAGGGTCGCACCCTCGGCTATGCGCGCATGGGCCCGCCGGAATGCTGACGCTGTTTGTCCGCGCGGTCATGTGCAACTGGATGGTATCGACCGGCGTGGTCGCGGCGATGATGTCGACCAGCGTGTATTGTTTGTTGCACTCGGCACTACCCTTCGGGGCATTAATGCGGCCCAGATACTTGACTTTCACCCTGACGTAGATGAAGCCCAGCTTAGGCGAGAAGAGATACTTCTTCACCACTCCATCTCTCCTTCAAATGCAGCAGTACCACAAGCTATCCGATGAATACGCTCCACATCCCAGCGCACGAAGCCGCCAAGTCCGACGGGTTCGGCAAGTGGCGTGCATCGATAAGCAGAAGAAACTCAGGCTCGCGTATGTCCAGCAACGCAGCAGCGGTACACGATGTGGCAAGGAGCGGCGTGGACTTAATTATGGTGGTACTCAGCCACCTCTTTCTGGTGAGCGAGCCTCCGCTGAAGCTTCGAAAGTTCAGAAGCTGACTGTCGAGCACGCAGGGGTTGAGCAAGAGAGGCCGGTGCTCAATTTCCCATTTTGGCGCGCCTAAGCAACCGACACGCCCCCCTCGGTTACCAGTCTCACAGCCTCGATCTCGATCTCGCGGCTCAACTTCAGCCTCGCTATATCCACTCTCACGGCGGAGCCGACCCGCAGGGTCGAGGGGGTCACAATTCCGGAATTTCGTCAGCCCATCGGCGCCGCCCTCGACGGCAGAACGGGCGTCATCTAAGCGGGCAAGAGCGCAGTGCTGATGGATCGTTCCTGCGCGACGACCTGAATGGAGAGCCGATGACCCGCCTCTACGACTCGCGCCAGCGCATTCTTGTCACCGGCGGCGCGGGGTTCATCGGGTCGCATCTTGTCGACCGCCTTCTCGACCAGGGGCACGAGGTGCTGTGCGTGGACAACCTGTTCACCGGCACCAAGCGGAACATCGATCACCTCGCCGGGCATCCGCGGTTCGAGTTCATGCGCCACGACGTGACCTTTCCGCTCTATGTCGAGGTCGATCAGATCTACAATCTCGCCTGCCCGGCGTCGCCGATCCACTACCAGCACGACCCGGTGCAGACGACCAAGACCTCGGTCCACGGCGCCATCAACATGCTTGGCCTCGCCAAGCGGCTCAGGGCCAAGATCCTCCAGGCCTCCACCTCGGAGGTGTATGGCGATCCCTACCACCACCCGCAGACCGAGGGCTACTGGGGCAACGTAAACCCGGTCGGGCCGCGTTCCTGCTATGACGAGGGCAAGCGCTGCGCCGAGACGCTATTCTTCGACTACCAGCGGCAGCATGGGCTGGAGATCAAGGTCATCCGGATCTTCAACACCTACGGGCCGCGGATGCACCACGCGGACGGCCGCGTGGTGTCGAACTTCATCGTGCAGGCGCTCACCGGCGAGCCGATCACCATCTACGGCCAGGGGCAGCAGACCCGGTCCTTCTGCTACATCGCGGATCTGGTCGACGGGATGGTCCGGCTCATGGAAACCGGGCCGGAAGTCACCGGGCCGGTCAACGTCGGAAATCCCGCTGAGTTCACGATCCGCGCGCTGGCGGAGGCAGTGCTCGCGAAAACCGGGTCGTGCTCCGAAATCGTGCTGCGGCCACTGCCGGCGGATGACCCGAAGCAGCGCCGTCCCGACATCAGCCTTGCAAGGGAACTGCTGGGCTGGGAGCCTGCCGTTCCGCTCGACCCGGGCCTTGACCGGACGATCGCCTATTTCCGCGATCGGCTGCAGGAACTGAACGAGGCAGGCCTCCACTGACCTGCCGGAATGATCGCACGGGCACAGGCCCATTGTCGGAGTTCGTGGCTCTGCAACCAAGCTCGATTATCACGTTGTGCGATGTCGTTCGTGGCACAGGTATCCGGGGCCGGCACCCGTTGGCCGACAGTCCTCGCCTGCCGCATCGCGCCGATATCCGCGTTGGCGATGGTAAACGAGGCGCCGGCCGGCACCCGGCCCATGCGCTGCCTGAGCAGAAATAGCGTCGTGCCGCATGACCAATGAACCGCCGTCCAAAGTGCAGCGCACCATTCTGCGGCCCGACGTGTTCGGCACCGCGGCCCGCGTCCTGAGCCTGGCGCGTGGCGAGCGGGCGGTGATCCTGATCATCGGCCTTCTCGGGCTCGTCTCCGCCGCCTTCGAGGCGGTTGGCCTGTCGTTCATGATCCCGCTGGCACGGATCGTGATGGGCGAGGGCATCGACTTCCAGATTCCCCTGATCGGCCCGCTGCTCAGGGCGCTCGACGCGCGGGTCAGCCTGACCGGAACGGTCGTCGTGCTGCTGGTGGTCGGCTTCTTTCTTCTCGGAATCCTTGTCAGCTACGCGAACCAGGTGGTCTCGAACGCCCTGGCGATGCGCTTTGCCGACAAGCTGCGGCGACGGGTCTTCGAGACCGCTCTCGATCGCCCGCTCTCGCAGATCGAGGCGCTGCCGTCCGGCAGCTTCGTCAACAATCTGGCCTCCGAAACGTGGAAGGTGTGTGACGCGCTGTTCATCGTGATCGGGGGAACCGTCCAGGTCATCGCCTTGTCCGTGTTCCTGGTCCTGCTGCTTCTGCTGGCGCCCTTCTACACCGCCGTTCTCATCGCCATGACCGCCGCCATGGCGCTCGTGCTCTACGCCACGGCTCACGCCGTGCGCCGCCTCGGCATCGAGGCGGTGGGGGCGAACGAACGCTTCATGTCCTATGTCTGGGACGCAATTGGTGGAATGCGGGTCATCCGCGGCTTCGGCCAGGAGGAGTACGAGCGGGAGCAGTTCGCCCATCGATCGGACGACGTGCGACAGGTGTTCACCCGCCTGCGAAACCTGTCCGCCGTCGTCGGGCCGATCACCCAGGTCATCACCCTGGCGATGATCGCCACGATCCTCGGGCTGGCGATGCTGAGAGGCGATGCGCTGGCGACGATGGTCGGGTTTCTGGCGATCGCCTTCCGCATGCAGCCTCGTGTCACCGCCCTTCTCAATGCGTGGACGAACCTCAAGGGGCTCGAGGGCTCGGTGTCCTCCGTGGAGCGGGCCTTTGCGGCCCACCCGTCGAGGGCGGCGCGGCGGCCGCAGGCGTTCCCAGGCATGCGCAGTGACGTGACGCTGGAGGATGTCTCGGCCCATTACCCGAACGCCGAGCATCCGGCCCTGCACGGGATCTCGTGCCGCTTCCGGGTAGGTCAGGTGACGGCGGTCGCCGGCTATTCCGGGGCCGGCAAGTCGACGTTGGCGGCGCTGCTGCTGCGCTTCATCGAGCCGTCGGCGGGACGCATCCTCGTCGACGGCCAACCGCTCGCGGACATCGACCGGGCAAGCTGGAGCCAGCGCATCGCCTTCGTCGAGCAGAACGCGTTCCTGTTCAACGCGACGGTTCGGGACAACATCGGCTACGGCGACCTCGATGCCGGTCTCGACGACATAGAACGGGCGGCGCAGACGGCCCAAGCGGATGCCTTCATCAAGGACCTGCCGAACGGCTACGACACGATGATCGGCGACGGCGGGGTCCGGCTCTCGCAGGGGCAGAGGCAGAGGATCGCCCTGGCCCGCGCGCTCGTGCGCAGACCGGATGTCCTCATCCTCGACGAGGCCACGAACGCGCTCGACCGCCCGACCGAGCGCGCCCTGCGCGACGCCATGACTAGCGGCCCGCAGGCGCGCGTGGTGGTTGTTATCGCGCACCGACGCGAATCGATCGAGGCCGCCGATTACGTGGTGGTCCTCGATCACGGCCGCGTGGTGGAGGAGGGCAGCCCGGCTGCGCTGGCGGCGCGCGGCGGCGTCTACGCGCATCTCTACCTCGACGACGTCGAGGTGCCGCCGCGCGAGGACTAAGTCAGGGGCGCTGCCAGGCGGCGGCGATCTCGGTCCCCGGCGTGCTCATCCGGTGCGAAACCCAGCCCAGCACCGACGCGGGCGCAAGAAGGGCGTGCAGCATCCGCCGGCCGCGCCGGGACAGACGGCTGAAGCTCACGTCGTGGCTGAGGGCGAGGAGCGGGTTGATGAAGGCGCAGACCTTGTCCGCGGGCTTGCCAAACAGGGCGGCGAGCTCGGCGCGGGTGTAGCCGCGGCGGACATGCCCCCACTCGGCGAAAAGGTCCTCCTCAGGCGGGCAGATCGGGCGGAAGATACCGTAGTAGGGATAGCGCCAACGCTCCCGATCCGGGGTGCTCACCAGGATCCAGCCGCCGGGCCGGACGACGCGCAGCGCCTCGCGCGCCACGGCGGCGTCGTCGGGCACGTGCTCGAGGAGGTCGAACATGGTGACCATGTCGAACGAGGCGTCCGGAAACGGGAGGGCGGTCGCGTCCCCATGCACGAAGGTGACCCGCGGATCCTTGTTGCAAGGAGCCTCCCCAAGAGAGGCGTCCATGTCGAGGTTCACCACCTCGGCCTGGGGGTAGAGCATGGCCGAGAGGCCGCTCTGGCCGCCGCCGATCTCGAGGATGTTGCCGACGGGCACGTCGGGGGCGATACGGTGCAGGGCCCGCATCTTGTCGCGGTAGAACAGGCCGTCCGTCATCGGCTCGGGAAACGGGTTCCGGGCGAGGAAGCGGTCAAGCGGGAGCTTGTGCGCGACGGTCGTGGTCATGCGGATACTCCGGAATCATCGGTCTGCACGAGACGCGGGCGATTGTAGGGACGCAGGAGGCGAAGGGCGTGGATCGGCCCTGCGATGCAGCCTTTCAGCTGATGCCCAACGAGGGCGAGCCGCTCGCGGTCGCCGTGCCGCCAGGCACGCAGCCCCTGCCTGACGTAGTACAACGGCATCACGGCGAAGGCCCGGGCGAGGTGGCGGACATGCCGGTCCTGCCCGAACTGCACGAACAGCGCGACGACATGCCCGCGCGTGTAGTCCCTGACCTGGCGATGGAGCGCGCCGAGCTCGGCCCTGTGGTGGTGGAAGACCACGACGCCGGGATCGTAGTGACACACGAAGCCGGCGCGCAGGAGCCGGAACCAGAGTTCGCTGTCCTCGCTGCAGCCGGAGGCGCCGGCGCCGAGGCGGGTGTCGAAGAGGCCGACGGTCGCGAGCGCGGACCGCCGGATCGCCATGTTCGCGCCGGCGCCGATCTGCCAGACGTCTGGCGACTGCCACCATTTCCGCCGCAGGAACCCCGCGTCGAATCGGCGGACCGCGAGCTCGCGCCCGAAGCCGCCCACGTCGAATTCGAAGATGCAGGCGGCCGGCGAGGCGAGACTTGCCGGCATCACGATGCCGGTTACGCAGGCGACGGAGAGGTCGGCGAAGGGGGCGACGAGCGCGCCGATCCAGTCGGGCCGCACCTCCACGTCGTCGTCGGTGTAGGCGATGATCTCGCCCGATGCCGCGCGGGCGCCCGCGTTACGGGCATGGCTCAGCCCGGGCCGCGGCTCGCTGATGTAACGGACGTCCGGAAACTCGCGAACGACGGCAGAGGTCGCGTCGGTCGAAGGTGCATTGTCGACGACGATGATCTCCGCAGGCGCGGGTTCGCAGGCGTTGAGCGAGGCGAGGCAGCGACGGAGGTCGCTTGGCCGGTCTCGGGTACAGACCACCACCGAAACGGAGGGACGATCGCCCGTCGTCCGGACGACCGGTGAATGCACGCTGGCCTCGTGGGCCGCGCTGGCCAGATGCGCCCGCGCCGCATCCGCGATCAGTACGGACGATGCAGCGGCCGGCACCGGGAGTTCGGATGGCACGAGGACGTGGTATCCGACCGGTCGCCCGTCGTCCCAGACGATCAGGTAAAGGCCGTTTTCATGAGGCGCCCGCTCCAGCGGCGACTGCACCTCGTCCAGGGACACGTGCCGGATACCGCAGGGGGCCAGTTGAGCCGCGCTGCCGGTCATGAGGCTGGGCGAGACGAGGAAGCGCTCTTGGGGCGCAGGTCCGGGCGGGTTTCGGCTGCGGCGGCCTTGATCGCGGCGATGCGCCGCTGCGAGCGGCCGTATTCCCCGCCAAGGCCGATGATACCACCCCAGAGCTCGGCGAGGATCATTCGCATCGGCATGGGGTTCCTGCGTCGCAGCCGCCCGCGCATCCGCCTGAGATGATAGTTGACCCACCACAGAAGAAGCCGCCGGAACCGAACCCGCGTCGTCGGATCTGCCTCGACCGATTTCTGGATGAAGGCGGCGAAGCCGAGGCCCCATGTGTAGTACTGTCGCCGGAGCACCGCCCTCTCGCGACGATGCTCGTGGTACACTGCCACCTGCGGATCGTAGACGAGCATCGCCCCCGCCCGGAGCACGCGGTAGAAGATGTCGAGGTCGCCGCCGCCCGGCAATGGCCGTCCGGTGTCGAGCGCCTCGTCGAAGCCGCCCAGGTCCAGCACCAGCCGGCGCCGGACACTCATGTTGGCACCGGCGCCAAAGCGCCCGGCCCCGAACGGGTAATGCGCGTCACCGAAGCGGTCAGGCCCGTAGCGGATCGGCCGGAAGCCCCGCCGGAACCCGCCCCCCCGTTCGAAAAGGATCTGCGCCTCCGTGTCGAGGAACATGGGCAGGACAAGACCCGTGACGCACCCCGCATCGGGGTTCTCGGCCCAGGCGCGGCGCAGCGCCCAGAGCCAGTTGCGGTCAACGACCACGTCATCGTCCAGAAAGGCGACGACCTCTCCCCTCGCCTCGCGCAGCGCGCGGTTGCGGGCGAAGTCGAGGCCGACCAGCGGCTCCTGGACGTAGCGAACCCAGTCGCGCGCCACGCAAATCTCGTGCAGCCGCGGGTCCGTCGAGGCGTTGTCGATGACGAGCACCTCGGGTGCGTCCGGCGCCACGGCGCAATAGGGCTCCAGCGAGCGCAGAAGGCGGTCCACCCAGTCGTAGCGGTCCTTGGAGCAGATCGCGATACTGATCGAGGGCGCCGGACCGGGCGCCGGCGGCATCCGGGCACGCCACCGTTCGACGGCTGCAGCTTCGCGCACCTCGCTGCCCGCGAAGACCGAAGGGTCGATCCAGTCGATGCCGGGAGGCCGGTCGATCAGTTCGAAGCCGACGAGCCGGCCCTGATCACGCAGGATCAGGCCGATGCCGTTTTCGCGCTCGGCAAAGGGCAGGCGCGCGGGAAGATCGTCGATCTCCAGATCGCGCAGACCGAACCCCATTCCATTTCCCCCACACGGCTGACACGATGGTGCTGGACGCCGTAGCAAGGGCAGGGAACGGAGCGCAGTGTCAAGGCTTTCTCCCGCAGCGATGTGGACGTCTCCGCACATTCCCGCGGGCGTCGCCTGCCGGGAGGTTCGGTGACACAAAGCACGCGCCTCGGCCGCATCGCGCTCTTCCCCTGGGGCGGCGTCGTGGAGGACTTCATCGCCCCGATCGGCCTCGATCGCGTCAGCTTTGCCGAAGAGATGTCCGGGGGCTGGCTGTTCGGCTATGTCGAGGCGCTGCGGCGACAGGGCATCGAAAGTGTCATCATCGCGCTGTCGCGGGACATCGGCCGGGTCGAACGGCGCGTGAACCCGCACACTGGCACCGAGACGGTCTTTCTCCCCATGCCTTCGATCTACGCGGCACTACGGCGCTGGCCCGGCGACACGGACGACCCGAACCGGCCGCGGTTCAGGGGCCGCAGAGTCCTGCAGGACGTGGTGCGCTATGCGGCGACGCCGGTTGCGAGCCTCGCGAAGCTTCTTCGGGCGACCGAGTGCCGGGCGATCCTGGTCCAGGAGTACGAAAACCCCCGCTTCGACAGGCTCGTCCAGCTTGGGCGCCGCCTTGGGATCCCCGTATATGCAAGCTTCCAGGGTGCGCCCCCGCCGAACTCTGCGATCGAGAGGATCGTGCGGCGGCGGACCCTGCATGCGGCTGCCGGGCTGATCGTCGCCTCGGCGCCCGAGGCCACCCGGCTCAGGCGCGACTACTCGATCCCGCCGGATCGGATCCACGCCATTCCCAACCCGCTCGACCTCGACCTCTGGTTCCCCGAGGCACGCGAGGCCCACCGCCGCGCCCTTGGCGTGCCTTCCGACGCCACCGTCGTCGTCTGCCACGGCCGGATCGAACTTCATCGCAAGGGCCTGGACCTGCTCGTCCGCGCGTGGCGCGACCTTGTTGCGCAGGCCGGGCCGCGCGACCTGCGCCTCCACCTCATCGGCTCGGGGCAGGATGACGAGCGGCTCGCATCGCTGCTTGCGGCCGAGCCGGTTCCGGGACTGCGGTGGGTGCGGCGATATGTGACCGATCGCAGCGAGATGCGAGGCGAACTCTCGGCGGCCGACATCTACGTCCTGCCGTCGCGTCACGAGGGCTCGCCGGTCGCTCCGCTGGAGGCCATGGCCTGCGCGCTCCCCGTCGTGGCGGCGGACGCGCCGGGCGTCGCCGAAATTCTTGGGCATGATGAGGCTTGGGGGGGGCTGGTCGTGGCGAGGGAAAATCCCGACGCTCTTCGGCATGGGCTGACCCGCCTGATCGACGACCCGGATCTGCGGGCCCGCCTGGCCGCGCAGGCGCGGCCGCGTGTGGAGAGCTTCGCCTCCCTCGATGCTGTCGGGCAGCGGCTGGCGGCTCTGCTGAACGCCGGCCGGTCAACCGTCCGGTCGATCGGCTGACGGGCTGCAGGCCTGATGAGGCGCCGCAGCGCGGGCTGCCGGGAACGGAGTTCGCCCTCGGGAGGCTGTTTCCATGCGTGCGCGCCTGCTCCTTCCCAGTGACGCGACGGGATCGAGAAGCCACCGAACCGTGGCCTTTGCCGTTGCGCTGCTGTCAGCCCTCGCGGCCGCCCACAGCGCCCGGCGCCCGTTCGCAACATTGCCGGCGGCGAATTCGCGCCTTGCGTAGTAGAGCGCGAGATAGGCCCGCCCCCGATCGACGTGATCGGGATAGCGGGTCCGGTAAGGCTGGGTCACGACGCAATGCGAGCGGAGCATTCGTGCCACGTTGCTCGACATGGACGTGCTGCTGGCGCGATAGCCGGTCAGCGGCAGAGGCACGGCAGCGAACGCATTCTGCTCGGCAATTGCAAGGTAGAGCTTGAGGTCTTCGCACCCCTCGGCGCCCTGCGCCCGCAGGCCCGGATCGTAGCCCCCCGCCAACACCGCGGCGGCCTTGCGCAGGAGCGGCGAGCTTCCGTTGGCGATGAAATTGTGCAGCAGAAGGTCCGGCAGGACAGATCCCTGATAGGCGCGGCGCTCGGCCGCGCGCCAGTCGGTCACCTCGCCGCTCTCGTCGACAGGGACCGAAAACGTGTAGACGAGCCCGCAGGTGTCCCCTGCCTCTCTCAGCGCCTGCATCTGCCGCTGGATCTTCTCCGGATGCCAAAGGTCGTCGGCGTCGAGCGGCGCGATGAAGGCGGCGGTCGTCGCTGCGATGCCGCGATTGCGGGCCGCGGCGACGCCGCCTTGCTTCTGCGAGATCAGGCGAACCCTTGGATCCTCGTTCGCATGCGCGGCGGCGATGTGCGCCGTCTGGTCGGTCGATCCGTCATCGACAACGATGATCTCGAGCCGGTCGTAACTCTGGCCACGGGCGCTGTGCAGGGCCGCGTCGAGCGTCGAGGCCGCGTTGTGAGCGGGGATGATCACTGCCACCAGCCGGCTCGGATCGGGCGCATGATGCCTCTCCACCGCAAGCCCCACCCGTTATGGCACAAGCCACGCATAGCTGCGCCCTGGTTCGGTCACAACTTGTGCTTTTCGGCGGTTGAGCCGGAGACCGGTGATGATACCCTTCGGGTGCTCGCCTGTCAGCGATCGGCCGCTCGCCCCAGCTTCCAGGAGGCCCAAGGCGCGGCCGAACGCACGGGGAGCGATGGCCGTTTCCACGCAATTGTGCCAGCGTCCGCATCGCAGCCCCTACGCTTTCACACCTTGCCCGATCCCCAACCATGCTGAGCAAAAACCGCATGCCGAGCCTGGACATCGTCATCTGTACCTACAATCGCGCCGCCGACCTCGACCGGTGCCTCGACGCGCTCGCGCGGCAGGAGACGGCCGCCGGCAACTGGCGGGTCACCGTCATCGACAACAACTGCACCGACCGGACGGCTGAGGTGGTGGCAGCCCATGCGCGACGGGGACGCATCCCGCACCTGACGCGGAGAGTGGAACGGCGGCAAGGCCTGACCCCCGCTCGCCAGGCGGGCGTGCGCGACAGCCGGGCCGACTGGATCGCCTTCGTGGACGACGACTGTCTGGTCGGCTCGACATGGATCGCCGCGGCTCTCGAGTTTGCGGCGTCGAGGCCGGATGCCGGCGGCTTCGGAGGACGGGTGCGCCCGGACTGGGGCCGCAGCCCGCCGGACTATCTCGCCCGGCACGCATGGCTGTTCGCGGCGCAGGATCATGGCGATCAGGTGCGTCGCGTCGAGAGCCTGGTCGGCGCAGGCATCGTGCTGAACCGGCGGGCGCTCGGCGACACGGGCTGGACCGCGGAGCCCTATCTGGCGGACCGGACCGGGTTGGGCCATGTCTCTGGCGGTGACGTCGAGATTTGCTTGCGCGTCACAGCCGCCGGACGCCCGCTGTGGTACGTCCCGACCATGCACATCGACCACATGATCGCCCGCGAGCGGCAGCGCATGGGGGACCTTGTGCGACTGGCGCGCGGGCTGGGCGCGGGGGCAGAACTGGTGAGCCTCATGGGGTCGCCCGATCCCGCAAGCTGGCCTCAGCAGACCGGCGCGATCCTGCGCCGGGAGGTCCGGGTGCATCTCGCCTCGACCTCCTACGTCCTCCGCGGCCGCTACCCTTGGCAGGACTGGTTGATCCGGATGGCCTTCCTGTCCGGTCAGCGCGCGCAGCACCGCTCCCTCACGCACGACGCAAGGACCCGCGACCGGCTCGGCGGCGTCGGCGCCCGATGATGCAGCGCTAGGCGGGCGGCTCCGGGTGACGGACGAGGTCTCTGGCGCTGGGCATACCAAGCGCCAGCCGAGGCAAGGATTCCATCGAATCCCGCATGCACGGACGCCCGGCCGAGTTCACGCTATACTCGTCGCGGCGTCGGCGACCAGAATGGGCGGGTCGCCCGGTCAGGGTGCGGCGACGACGAACGGGACAGGACGCGCAGCGAGCGCGCAGCAGCCGCGCAGCAGAAGCCCCAGCGACGCCCCCTCGCCCGTGCCCCTAGGATTGCACCGGACCAGTTCGGCTTCGTCGGTCCCTTCGACCTGCGAACCTTCGCCCCCGGTGACAACGTTCAGCCCGGGGCTCTCGACCCGTCAAGCACCTCGACCTCAACTTCGGCCGTCGGCACCAAATCGAATGAATCCGCAGCACCAACGATCATGTCGCGACCTGCATCGTAGTCGGCCGCCGGCCTGAAGCTGAGGGTTTTCGGTGGCCGATCAATGTCGAAAAGGTTAGCGCTCCGCCCTCAATGGAGTAGGTGACGTCATCGCTTGTCGGAGTCGCTAGTTCCTACGCTGCCCACCACGCCAGTGTTGTTTTTCCTGGAAGTATGGGCCGCGTCGTCTGCGAGTACCGGTTCCAAAGGGCCAGCAGTGTCGCCGACGAGGTCCACGAAGTTCGCCTGGATCTGCGCTGAAGCCGGGTCATCCAGGCACTGGGGCGCGCAGATATAGGCATTTCTCACCAGTCGATCTCGCGAGTGGCGAAGAATTGACCGCTCGCCGTTCATCAGGCGGCCGACATCGGCGTAGTTGGTGCTGTCGCCGCATAGTAGGCGGTGCTCGCCGAGGAGTCACAGGTCGCCCGCCCGGCAGGCCGAATTGCGCGGCGGCTCAGGGATAGTCACCGGCGGCACGCTGGCACAACCGCCGTCCTCGCCATCGCCTTCCGGCACATAGGCCAGCAGCTTCTCCAACTCGCCGTCGGAGAAGCCGAGGAGCGACAGGTCGAAATCCGCGGCGAATAGGCCGTTCAGTTCCGCATACAGCAGGGCTTCGTCCCACGCACCGAGTTCCGAGAGCGTGTTTGCCGCAGGAACAGGGCGGTCTTGTGACCCGCGTGCCGGGCCCTCAGCCGCACCACGTTCGGCGCCTCGTACCGGGCGACGTGCCGCAGGTCCGCTTCGAACAGGGGTCATGGATCAGCCACACCCGGGCCGCGGCGCGGGATTCTATGGCCCCGTCGGCGAAGTCGCCGGTCCAGTCGGCGCGCCGCCCGGCGGGAAAGCGTCTTTCCCACGGGACCAGCGTTTCGCTGAGGGTCGACTGCGGCGAAAATGCCACGACATGGCACCCCGGCGCCAGGCTCGCGAAGGCCGTCGCGGCATAGGCGCCCATCGAGGTGCCGATCATCGTCACCGCGTCGAATTTCCGGAACAGGCCTTCGTGGGACAGGTGTCGAAGATAGCCGATCAGGTCGTCGTCGCGGAACCAGTTTGGCCTGAACGCCATCACCCCCAGGTACGACCAGCCATTCTCGCGAATGAACCCGTAGCCCCAGCTGTCACGGTCAACCGCATCGTCGCGCACCGAGGACCGGTTGTCGAAGCTGACCACCAGATGCCGGTCGGACCGCTGGACGAAGTGCACGGCATGGTCGCCGAAGGACTGGTAGAAGCCGCGGCGGAAATCGCCGCCCCGCAGATCGGTCAGCCAGGCTGGCGCTGCCACGACCCCGGACGGCGGCGGCGCGACGGGATCACCCTGCAGCTCGTCGTCCGTGCTGCCTGAGTCGGGCGACACCGGCAGGAGCGCGGAAGCGCCCGGCGATGGTTCGGCCAGCCCGCACCCGGCAAGCGGCTCGGCCAGAAACTCTGCGCGATGCTCGTCAGTCGTTCCCGGCACGTGTCCAACCGCCTCCGCGTCGGGACGGACCACCCTTGCGCGGTCCGTTCCGAACCTCCTGCACGCGCCACCGCATGGACGGACACCGGTTCATGAACTGGACCTTCCGTCAGCGCCGGCACAACATCCGACAGGGCTGCGCCCCGTCGATGTCCTACGCGACAGGTCGTTGACGGCGGGTTAACGCCCGCTAGGTGCGATCGTCCTCGTCGTCACCCTTGGGCAGCTTGAAGAAGCTGTCGGCGTCAACCGCAGGTTCACGGTCGGGCTTCCGTTCGTCACGCAGGGTGAAGTTCTCCAGCCCCGCGATCGACGACGGCAGGCGCGGCTCGTCGGTCATCCCCAGGCTGCTTTCGGTCGAGACCAGCTTGCGGCGTTCGTCGTCGGACATCACCTCGGCCGATTTCGTCTTGGCCGCCTTCTGCACGGCCGCATCCAGTTCGGTCTGCCGACACAGACCGAGGGCGACGGGGTCGATCGGCTGGATGTTCTGGATGTTCCAGTGGCTGCGGTCACGGATCGAGGCAATGGTCGGCTTGGTCGTGCCGATCAGCTTGCTGATCTGCGAATCGGCCAGTTCGGGGTGGAACCTGACCAGCCACAGGATCGCGGCAGGACGGTCCTGACGCTTGGACAGCGGCGTATATCGTGGACCGCGGCGCTTTTCCTCGCCCTCGGCCGCCGGGTTGTGCTTGAGCTTCAGCCGGTAGGCAGGATCGGCCTGCCCCTTTTCGATCTCGGCGGGGTCCAGCTGGTTCGACGCCACCGGGTCGAATCCCTTCACCCCTGCGGCCACGTCGCCGTCGGCGATCCCCTGCACTTCCAGCTCGTGCAGGCCGCAGAAATCGCCGATCTGCTTGAAGCTCAGCGTGGTGTTGTCAACCAGCCAGACAGCGGTCGCCTTGGCCATCAATGGCTTGTTCATCGGTGCTCCTTCGCAAACGTATTCGGTCCGGGGAAACCGGGGCGGCCCGACGTTCCAGCCCTGGCCATTCCTCAATTTCGGGGATTGGCGGGTGTTATATCCGTGCCGGGCAGACGATTGAAGCCCTTTTTCGGCCCCGATGCGGCGGCTAGGGTCGGCGAATGAAGCTGATCCCGATTGCCGCCGTCCTGGCGCTGACCGCAACCGCACCGGCGGCCGCCGACACCGACGTCCCCGGACGGTTCGATTATTACGTCCTGGCGATCAGCTGGTCCCCCACCTGGTGCGCCATGGAAGGCAACGCCCGGCAGGCCCCGCAATGCGACCCGGACCGGCGCACCGGCTTTGTGGTCCACGGGCTGTGGCCCCAATACGAACGGGGCTGGCCCGACCATTGCGACAGTGCCGTGCGCGACCCGTCACGTCGGGAAAGCCGCGCCATGGCGGACATCATGGGATCGGCAGGGCTGGCGTGGTACCAGTGGCAGAAGCACGGGCGCTGTTCGGGCCTGTCAGCTGCCGGATACTACCAGGCGATTCGCGACGCCGCCGCCACCGTCACGATCCCGCCGCTGTTCGGGATGCTGCCGCGTGACGTGACCCTGCCCGCCGCGGTCATCGAGGAGGCGTTCATCGAGACGAACCCCGACCTCGCGGCGGACGGAATCACCGTCACCTGCGACGGGCGCCGTCTGGACGAGGTGCGAATCTGCCTGACGCGCAACCTGCAGCCCCGCGACTGCGCACCGGATATCCGTCGCGACTGTCGCGGCGCGATGCTGATGGAGGCGCCCGGCTGACCGGTGCGGCGGGCCGCCCGCAGCGCCTCCGCCCCGGGGCCGGTTCCGCCGGATCAGCCGTCCGCGTTGCCGCCGACGCGCAGGACGATCTTGCCGATATGCGCGCCCGCTTCCATCCGACTGTGCGCCGCCGCGGCTTCGCCCAGCGGAAATTCCTCGTCCATCACCGGTCGCATCTTGCCCGCCTTGATCATGGGCCAGACATGACGGTGCAGTTCGTCGGCGATCCTCGACTTGGCCAGATCGGACTGCGGCCGCAGCGTCGATCCCGTGACGGTCAGGCGGCGGCGCATGATCGGGGAAAAGTTGATCTCGGCCTTGGCGCCGCCCAGAAAGGCGATGAACACCAGCCGTCCATCATCGGCCAGCGCGCTGATGTTGCGGGCGATGTAGTCACCCGCCACCATGTCCAGGATCAGGTCGGCCCCGCCCTCGCCCTGCAGGATCTCGACGAAATCCTGTTCACGGTAGTTGATCGCGGTCGCCCCCAGCCTTTCGCAGGCCTCACATTTCGCGGACGAGCCCGCGGTCGCAAAGACCCGGGCACCCAGCGCGTTCGCGATCTGGATTGCGGTCGTTCCGATCCCGGACGATCCGCCATGGACCAGGAACCGCTCACCCGCGTGCAGGCCGCCGCGCATGACGACGTTGGACCACACGGTGAATGTGGTTTCGGGCAGGCATGCCGCCTCGCGCAGCGACACGCCCTGCGGGATGGGCAGCGCGTGGTCGGCCGGTGTCGCGACATACTCGGCATAGCCGCCGCCGGGCAGCAACGCACAGACCGCGTCCCCGACTTGCCAGCGGGTGACGTCCGCCCCAACGGCGGCGACATGGCCGGAACATTCCAGACCGGGCAGGTCGGACGCGCCGGGCGGCGGCGCATAGGCCCCCATTCGCTGCAGCACGTCGGGCCGGTTCACCCCGGCATAGGCCACCCGGATCACGATCTGGCCGGCCCCGGGCATCGGCACCGCACGGCGAGCCGGCTGCAGCACCTCGGGCGCGCCCGCGCCGGTGATCTCGATCACGTCCATTTCGCTCGGCAGGGTCATCCATTCTCCTTCATTCGGCCCGGCGCGGGAAAAGGCGGCGTTTCCGCGGGCTTTCTTATCCATCCGGTCGCCAGCCGCGTCGCCAGCCCGACACCCGGCACCTTGCGGGCGGCGGACTTGATCCGTTCGACCTGCATCACATCATCGATCCGCCGGTCGATGAAGGCGCGGGTATCGGCGTGCCCGGCAGACTGGTCGCCCAGCCAGTACAGCACCACCGCCCCCCAGACCGAGGCGAGGGTTGCCCGCTTGGTGTACCAGTTCACATCCGCGGAGGTATCGCCCAGTGCGGACCAGATCGTGTCCGCCGTTTCCCACATCAGGCGCGCGCCCAGCGCGCCGTTCTGCGGCAGCGCCATGACCGCCGCGCCGGCGCGGACCAGTTCCGGATCGGACAGCTGCAGGCGCTGCCAGATCGCATCGGCGACGCGATCGCGGAACCGCCCCGCCGCCGCCGAGCTGGCCAGCCTGTCGCGCAGGCGGGCGTCGCCGCGGCGGTGATAGGCCGCCGCCATGCCGGCACCCCCCCGCGGAAACAGGGCGCGGGCAACCTGCGGGTTCATGCCGATGTCGCGGGCGCCGGCCAGCAGGGCGCGATCGTTCATGCCGTCAAAGGGCACATGCGCGAGGGCCGCGTCCAGAAGGCGGTCGGTCTGATCGGTCATCATCTCCTCCACTGGACAGACGGGGGTCAGGCGCGCTATAGGGCCGCTTCCTGCAGATCAGATCAACTCTAACCTAGGAAGGTGGTGACAACCACATGCAGGTAAGCGTTCGCGACAACAATGTCGAACAGGCGCTTCGTGCCCTGAAGAAGAAACTTCAGCGCGAAGGGGTCTTTCGCGAAATGAAGCTCAAGCAGCATTTCGAGAAGCCGTCGGTCAAGAAGGCCCGGGAACGGGCCGAGGCCGTTCGCCGCGCCCGCAAGCTGGCCCGTAAAAAGGCACAACGCGAAGGCGCGATGTAAGCGCCCGCACCGGGCAGTCTGCCCGACATTCGCGAAGACGATGGATCAACCCCCGTGGCAGCCGCCGCGGGGGTTTTCCTGTCCGGAAAGACAGTTTGTGACCGTCAAGAAACTGTCACAAGACGACAAGGCGCCAGTTGCGGTGCGTTGTTCTGGTATTTTGGTTGCAAAACATGGTGCCCGACACTCTGATCGCGCTTGACCACCAGGTCTTCGCGGCGATTCACCAATTCTATGGCCTGTCTTGGGCGGTAGATAGCCTGATCTGGCTGATTTCGACCAATCCCCTCTTCAAAGGGGTGGTCAGCGCGATGATGTTCTGGTGGCTGTGGTTCAGGCCCCACCCGCAGCTCTCCCTGGTGCGCTCAAAGCTTTCGGCGCTGCTGCTGCTGTCGGTGGTCGCGATTTTCCTTGGACGTCTGCTGGCCTTGCAGCTTCCGTTCCGTGATCGCCCCTTCATGCACCCTGAACTGATCCGATGGTCGGACGACAAGCTGAGCAGCATCCATCTCGACGGGTGGAGCTCGATGCCCAGTGACCACGCGGTCATGTATTTCGCGCTGGCAACCGGCTACATGATCATCGACCGCAAAGTCGGAACTTTGGCGCTGCTGCACGCAGCGCTCGTGATCTCGCTCACGCGCGTCTACAACGGCGTCCATTTTCCTGGTGACATTCTGGTCGGCGCGCTTCTGGGTGTAGCTGCCGCGCTTCTGCTGATGCAACCGCTTCAGAAAGCGCTGCTGGTTGCGGGCCACGCAATCGGCGCCGTTGATCTGTCCAGTCGCCGACCCGAGTTGTTCTATCCCCTGATGTTCTTGGTAACATTGCAGTTCGCAACCATGTTCGAGACGGCCCGCGGCTTCGTGGGTTCAATAGGCGAGATCCTGTTCGCCGTGCTGTCGTGAACAGCGCTATCCGGACGTCCAATACTCCTCGCCTGATCCGCCGAGAACGTCATTCGGGGATTCTGTTCCATACGTCCGAACGGGCGGAGATAGCAGACTCCCGTGACGTTTTCGCTCATGTGGATGTAACGTAAACGCGCATAGCGTCTTGAGCGAAGGCGTCGGGCATTATGCGCTGCTGACGAGTGCAGGGAGAACAGCACGTGAAGATTGGCTGCCCAAGGGAGATCAAGCCGCAGGAATTCCGGGTCGGGCTGACGCCCGATGCCGCCCGCGAGGCGGTGGCGCAGGGCCATGACGTCCTGATCGAATCCGGTGCGGGGGACGGTGCGGGATTCACCGACGCTGCCTATCAGGCAGCCGGCGCGACCGTCCTGCCCGACGCGGCGGCGGTGTTCGACGCCGCTGACCTGATCGTCAAGGTCAAGGAACCGCAGGCGGGCGAGCGCGCCATGCTGCGCGCCGGGCAGGTGCTGTTCACCTATTTGCACCTGGCCCCCGATCCCGATCAGACCCGCGATCTGCTGGCCTCTGGTGTCACGGCCATCGCCTACGAGACGGTGACCGATGCCCGCGGCGGGTTGCCGCTGCTGGCACCGATGTCCGAGGTCGCGGGCCGGCTTGCCCCGCAGATGGGCGCGTGGACCCTGCAAAAGGCGAATGGCGGGCGGGGCGTGCTGCTGGGCGGGGTGCCCGGGGTGCGCCCGGCGCGGGTCGTCATCATCGGCGGCGGCGTGGTCGGCACCGCGGCGGCCCGGGTCGCCGTGGGCATGGGCGCGAACGTGACCGTGCTCGACCGGTCGGTGCCGCGGCTGTCCTATCTGGACGACGTCTTCATGGGCGGGCTGACCACCCAGTATTCCAGCGCGGGCGCGATCGCCGAACTGCTGACCACCGCCGATCTGGTGATCGGGGCGGTGCTGGTCCCCGGCGCGGCGGCGCCCAGGCTGGTCAGCCGCGCGCAGCTTGCCACCATGCTGCCCGGCGCGGTGCTGGTCGACGTGGCCATCGACCAGGGCGGTTGTTTCGAGACATCGCGCCCGACCACCCATCAGGACCCGATCTACGAGGTGGACGGGGTGATGCATTACTGCGTCGCGAACATGCCCGGCGCGGTCGCGCGCACATCGACCCAGGCGCTGGGTAACGCGACGCTGCCCTTTGTCCTCGCGCTCGCGGGCGGGTGGCGCGCGGCGCTTACCGCCGACCCGCACCTGCGCGCGGGTCTTGCGGTCCACGCCGGAAAGCTGACCTCGCCCCCCGTGGGCGATGCGCTCGGCTTGCAGGCGGTCAGACCGGAGGACGTGCTGGCGTAGCCCCCGGCGCCGGCGCCAGGTCGTCGCCGGGGCGCACGACGGTCCGGGGCGTCTGGCCTGCGGCCAGCAGGTCGCGGATCTCTGCGAGCAGCGCCTCGGTCGAGGCACCGGCGGCCGAGGTCTCGGCCTCCTGCTTGCGCATCGCCGCCTCCTTGATGCGGTTCACGCCCTTGACCAGCAGAAACACCACGAAGGCGATGATCAGGAAGTTGATGACCGCGGTGATGAAGGACCCGTAGGCCCAGACCGTCGCACCCGCCTCCTTCGCCGCAACCAGCGAGGCGCCGTCCGGGGCGGTTCCCTTCAGCACGATGTAGTTCCCCGAGAAATCGGTGTTCCCGGTAATCAGGCTGAGCACCGGATTGACGAGATCGTCCACCATCGAGGTCACGATCGCGGTGAACGCGGCGCCGATGATGATGCCGACCGCCATGTCCATGACGTTGCCTTTGGCGATGAAATCGCGGAATTCCTTGATCATGCGTGCCCCCACGTCCTGCCGCGCGGTGCCCTCGACGTGAGGGAGCCGGACGGCTTACCCCGTCTAAACATAAAGCAACTCACCTCTGCAATGGAGCAAACTCATGGCGTCCGACCTGTCCGACTTCCCGATCACCCGGCGCTGGCCGCCGCGCCGGCCCGGCGTGATCCAGCTTTACTCGCTGGCGACGCCGAACGGCGTCAAGGCGTCGATCATGCTGGAGGAATGCGGCCTCGATTACGACGTCCACCGGATCAGCATCACCGACCCGGAAGACCAGATGACGCCCGAGTTCCTGTCGCTGAACCCCAACAACAAGATCCCCGCGATCATCGACCCGAACGGGCCGGCGGGGCGGCCGATGGGGCTGTGGGAATCGGGCGCGATCCTGATCTACCTGGCTGACAAGACCGGCCGGTTCCTGCCCCAGGACGGGCAGGCCAGGTACGAGACCCTGCAGTGGCTGATGTTCCAGGTCGGCGGCGTGGGCCCGATGTTCGGGCAGATCGGCTATTTCTTCCGCTACAAGGGCCGCGAGATCGAGGACAAGCGCCCTTTGGAACGCTATGTCAACGAAGCGAAGCGCCTGCTGGGTGTCATCGACCGGCAGCTCGACGGGCGCGACTGGATCACCGGCAGCTATTCCATCGCCGACATCGCGCTGGCGCCGTGGGTGCGCAACATGCGCACCGGCTACGAGGCAGACGCGCTGGTGGGTCTGGACGGGTTCCGCAACATCGCCCGCTGGCTCGACGCGTTCGCGGCACGACCGGCGGTGCAGACCGGTCTGAACATCCCCGCGGCCGACTAGGCGCCTGCGGCACGGCCCCTCCGCCACACCCGCTGCGGCTGTGGCGGAGGCAACGGTCATCCGGTCAGCTGCGCAGCGTTCCGCCGGTGGCCTTGCCGACCTTGTCGACGATGCGGGCCGCGACGGCCTCGATCTCGGCGTCGGTCAGCGTCCTGTCGCGGGGTTGCAGGCGGGCGGTGATCGCGATGGATTTCTTGCCCGGCCCCATCTGCGCCTGCGCCTTGTCGCCGGTGAACTCGTCGAACACCCGCACGCTTTCGATCAGGGCCTTGTCGGCGCCCTGCGCGGCGTTCACCAGGGCCAGCGCCTCGACCCGCTCGTCCACCACGAACGCAAAGTCGCGATCGACCGGCTGCAGGTCGCTGATCGACAGGGCCGGGCGGGTGGGCGTCCGGGATTTCGGAAGCGGCACGTTCGCGATGCTGATGGTGAAGGCGACCGCCGGTCCCTTGACGTCGAGGGTCCGCAGCACCCGCGGGTGCACCTCGCCAAAGCTGGCCAGCCGGTTCGGCCCCAGCGCGATGTTGCCGGCCCGGCCCGGGTGCCACCAGCCGTCCAGCTTGCGGTCGATCTGGGCCCGTGCGGGGGCGCCGATCGCGGCCAGCACCGCCTCGGCATCGGCGCGGGCGTCATACAGGTCCACCGGGCGCCGCGACCTGTGCGGGTCGCGCGGGGCACTGAACCCGACCAGCAACCCGCTCAGCTGCAGCGCCTGGTTGCCCGGCTCGCCCCCGGAAAACACCGGCCCCACCTCGAACAGCGCCAGGTCGGCAAAGCCGCGGGCCTGGTTGCGGGCCGCCGCGATCAGCAGGCCGGGCAGCAGGTCGGGGCGCAGATGCGTCATCTCGCTGGAAATCGGGTTCTCGATCCGCACCGCGTCGGCACCGCCGCCGAACAGCGCCGCCGCCGCCGCGTCGATGAAGCTGTAGGTGACGCATTCGTTGTAGCCCAGCGCCGCCGCGGTCCGGCGGGCGGCGCTTTCACGGCGCTGCAGCGCGGTCAGCACCGGTTGCGGGACGCCCGCGCGGGGGCGCGGCAGGGGCTGGCCCTGCAGCCGCGACAGGCTGGCGATGCGCGCGACCTCCTCGACCAGGTCGGCCTCGCCATGCACGTCGGGGCGCCAGCTGGGCACGTGCGCCAGGTCGCCATCCATCCGGAACCCCAGCGCCGCCAGCGTCTGGCGCTGGGTGTCGGCCGGAATGTCCATCCCGACCAGCCGCCGGGTCCGGTCGGGGTCCAGCCGAAAGGCGCGGGCATGGTCCGCGGCGGCGCCGGCCTCGACCACGTGGCCGGGCGTGCCGCCGCACAGATCCAGGATCATCTGCGTCGCCAGTTCCAGCCCGGGCCGGGTAAAGGCGGGGTCCACGCCGCGTTCGAACCGGTAGCGGGCGTCGCTGTTGATCCTCAGCGCGCGGCCGGTGGCGGCGATGCCGATCGGCTGCCAGAACGCGCTTTCCAGGAACACGTCGGTCGTGGCCTCGGTCACGCCCGACGCCTCGCCGCCCATGATCCCGGCCAGGCTTTCCGGGCCGTGGTCGTCTGCGATGACCAGGTCGCCCGGGCGCAGGTCATAGGTCCGGCCGTCCAGCGCATCCAGGGATTCGCCGGCGGCGGCGCCGCGCACGACAAGATTGCCGGCGACCTTGCCGGCGTCGAAGACATGCATCGGCCGGTTCAGGTCGAAGGTGAACAGGTTGGTGATGTCCACCAGCGCCGAGATCGGGCGCAGTCCGATGGCGCGTAGCCGCTGCTGCAGCCAGGCGGGGCTGGGGCCGTTGGTCACGCCGCGGATCAGCCGTCCGGTGAAATGCGGGGCGCGGTCGATCACGTCGGGGGCGATGCTGACCCGGATTGGGCTGTCGAACATGCCCGCCACCGGGTGCATCAGCAGCGGCTTCAGCGTGCCCAGCCCGCGCGCGGCCAGGTCGCGGGCGATGCCACGCACGCCCAGCGCGTCGGGGCGGTTCGGGGTGACCTTGATGTGGATCATCGGGTCGATCCGGTCGGGCTGGTTGGCGGCCAGCCAGTCGACGTATTTGCGCCCGACCTCGGCGCCGGCTGAGTCCGCGGGCAGCTCGATGATGCCGGTATGTTCGTCGGACAGTTCCAGTTCCCGTTCCGACGCCATCATGCCGTGGCTTTCGACCCCGCGGATCTTGCCGACGCCCAGGGTCAGGTCGATGCCGGGCACGTAGTCGCCGGGCTTGGCCAGCACGACGGTGATCCCGGCGCGGGCGTTCGGAGCGCCGCAGACGATCTGCCGCTCGCCCTCGTCGGTCAGGACGCGACAGACCCGCAGCCGGTCGGCGTCGGGGTGCTGTTCGGCCTGCAGGACCCGCGCCAGGGTAAAGGCGCCGAGGCGGGCGGCAGGGTCGACGACCTCCTCGACCTCGAGCCCGAGATCGGTCAGGGCGTCGGTGATTTCGGTGAGGGTCGCCGTGGTATCGAGATGGTCACGGAGCCAGGAGAGGGTGAATTTCATTTAAGTCCGAAGCTCCTCTTTCATTGCTTCGACTAGACGCTTGCATTCTAAAGAAACGTTTTCCCAGAGCGTTCGCTCTTTTCCGTCCAGCGAAGATAATATACAGTCTTTCTCTCTCATCCAATAGTCGTTGATTGCAACGACCACTCCAGCAGACGCTTCAGTAACGCTTTTCTCTGCCACTAGTTCTACTTCTGACTGAAGCGACCAAAGCTTCCTTATTTCAGGATCGAGATGCCAGTTTACTCTGCTTCGACCATCCCTACCGGTGCATTTCTCCACTTGCCTTACGAACTGACGGTAAAGTTCGCGCTTTTCCGCCTTGAGCTTTACATGCTCTCCCAAAAACGTCTGACGCTCCCAAATTAGCAGCGAAATCGCACCTCCGATTATCAAAGCCCAAACCGGGTTCGAAGCAAAGCTTTTCAAAACTTCGACGAAGTCATTCATCGGAGAAAATATTGCAAAGGTCACTACTAACGCGAAGGAACCCAGCAACAAACCTTTCATTATCGCGACAACCCGCCGCTCACGCTCGGCACATCCCCCGCCGCAAACCCGTAATGCCGCAGCCAGCGCAGGTCGCTCTCGAAGAACGCGCGCAGATCCGGAATGCCGTATTTCAGCATCGCGATCCGGTCGATGCCCATGCCGAAGGCAAAGCCCTGCCATTCGTCGGGGTCGATCCCCCCGGCCTGCAGCACCTTGGGATGGACCATGCCGGAGCCCAGGATCTCCAGCCAGCTTTCGCCCTGCCCGATCTTCAGCTGCCCGCCGGACCAGTCGCAGCGGATGTCGACCTCGGCCGAGGGCTCGGTGAACGGGAAATGGCTGGCGCGAAACCGCAGCTCGACCTTGTCGACCTCGAAGAAGGCGCGGCAGAATTCCTCCAGCGTCCATTTCAGGTTCGCCATGGAAATGTCGCGGCCGATCGCCAGCCCCTCGACCTGGTGGAACATCGGCGTGTGGGTCTGGTCCATGTCCATGCGATAGACGCGGCCGGGCGCGATCACCCGGATCGGCGCGCCCTGCGCCTGCATCGCCCGGATCTGGACGGGCGAGGTATGGGTGCGCAGCACGTGCGGCGGCCGGTCGTCGCCGGGCGCCCGGGCCATGAAGAACGTGTCGTGTTCCTGCCGCGCCGGATGTTCGGGCGGGATGTTCAGCGCGTCGAAATTGTACCAGTCGCTTTCGACCTGCGGGCCTTCGGCGACGGAAAAGCCCATGTCGGCAAAGATCGCCGTCACCTCGTCCATGACCTGGCTGACCGGGTGGACCGTGCCCTGCGGGCGGGGCCGGCCCGGCAGGGTCACGTCCAGCCATTCGCCGGCCAGCCGCGCGTCCAGTGCCGCATCCTCCAGCGCCGCCCTTCGGGCCCGCAGGGCGGCGTCGATCTCGTCCTTCAGCCGGTTCAGGGCGGCGCCGCGGGTCTGACGCTCGTCCGGGGTCATGCGGCCCAGCTCGCGCATCAGCAGCGCGATCTCGCCCTTCTTGCCCAGCGCCGCTAGCCGCACCTCTTCCAGCGCGGGGGCGTCCGGGGCGTCGGCCACGCGGGCAAGCCAGGTCTGGCGCAAGGTGTCGGTGTCAGTGGTCATGGCGCGGCCCTTTCGATGCGCGCGGGGTCTAGCACGCGGGGCCGGGCCGGAAAAGCCGGTCGGGTACACCGATCCGTGGCGCCCACACGCGAATGGTCCGCCGCGCCGGGCCTCCGCCGCCTAGCGCCCGGGCTCGTTCGTCTGCCGGGTCAGCAGGACAACCGCCGCATCCCCGGCGGTGTCATAGTAGGTGAACCCGGTCCGGTTGGGCCGCCGCCCCCGCATCAGCACCGGCAGCCCCGCCGCTGCCTCGGCCGCATCCGCGTCCGGCACCTCGAACCCCAGGTGAAAGACGCCCTCGCCCTTGCTGTCCAGGTGGATGCGCTGCGGGCTGGGGTCGTGGCTGGGCTGGCACAGCTGCAGCTGGATGCCCGGCAGGTTGCAGATGCGGTACTGCATGGCCAGAAAGCCGGCGCGGCTGGGCACCTCAAGCTCCTCGTATTCCGTCAGCGGCGGATAGGCGAGCCACGGGCCGATGCCGATCGATTCGTAGAACGCCTGGGTCTTGTCGATGTCGTGCACCACGATGCAGATGTGGTGCAGCTTGCGGAACGCGTCGGACATCGCTCAGTCCTTTACCGGCACGACATAGTTCAGCACCCGGCGCCCGCCATCGGGATAGATCGTCTCGCCGGTGATGTAGGACGCGTCGTCGCTGGCCAGGAACGCGACCACCGCGGCGATCTCCTCGGGGCGGCCCAGCCGGCCCAGCGGGGTGCGCGACAGGATCGCGCGGCTGCCGGCCTTGTCCATGAAGGCGCCGGCGATCATCTCGGTCATGATCGTGCCGGGTCCTACCCCCACCACCCGGATCCCGTGCGGCGCAAAGGCCACCGCCGCGGTCGAGGTCACCTGGTTCATCCCGCCCTTCGAGATCGCGTAGGTGGCGACGCTGGGATTGGCGAGCCCCGAGTTGATCGACGACATGTTGATGATCACGCCCCCCTGCCCCTGGGCGATCATCTGCCGCGCCGCCGCCTGGGTGCCGAACAACGCGCCCTTCAGATTGACGTCCAGCGTGTGGTCGTAGATCTCCTCGGTGATGTCCAGGAACTCGACGACGGGCGCGATGCCCGCGTTGTTGACCATCACGTCGATACGGCCGAACCGCTCGACGGCCCGGTCGATCAGCGATTCCACCTGATCCTTGCGGCTGACGTCCATCGTGACGGGCAGCACCGTGTCCGGGGTGCCGATCCTGGCGGCCGTGTCGGCCAGGCGCGCGTCATCCACATCGGCGACGACGACGCGCGCGCCTTCGGACAGGAAGCGTTCGGCGGTGGCCAGCCCGATCCCGCGCGCCGCGCCGGTGATGACGACGACCGTGTCCTTGAACCTCATGGCATACCCCTTCCCCGGTTCCTGTGGCCGGCGCGCGGCGTGCGGCGCGCGCCACTCGCCCAGAAACCTGCGGTGACCGCCCGGTTGTCAACCATGTCGTGGGACCGACGCGGCAAGCCGGCGGTGGCGTCCGCAGCGCCGATCTGTTGATCTGCGTCTGCAGGGACGGCGAGGGAACGCGAAGGACATGACGACAGAAGAGCCCGCGACCACCACGCCCGACCCTTACCGGCGGGCCGCGGACGACGTCCTGCGGGATCTTGGTGTCATCCCGGAAACAGGGCTGACTGCCGCCGAGGCAGACGCGAGGCTGGCGACCTCCGGGCGAAATACGCTCGCCACGCGCCCGCCCGTGCCGGGCTGGCGCCGGTTCCTGGGGCAGTTCACCGACCGGCTGGTGCTACTGCTGATCGCGGCAGCGACCGTGTCGCTGGTGCTGTGGCTGATCGAACGGACCTCGGCCCTGCCCTACGAGGCGCTGGCGATCCTGGCGATCGTCCTCTTCAACGCGGTGATGAGCCATGTGCAGCAGGCCCGCGCCGAACAGTCGCTGGAGGCGCTGAGCCGGATGGCGGCCCCGCGCGCGTCCGTTCTGCGCGACGGCACCCGGCAGGCCGTTCCGGCAGACCATGTGGTCCCCGGCGACATCATCCTGATCGAGGAAGGCGACACGATCCCTGCCGACGCGCGGCTGATCGATGCCGCCGGACTGCACCTTGCCGAGGCAGCCCTGACCGGCGAGAGCGTGCCGGTCGCCAAGGATCCCGCCCCGATCACCGCCGAAGCCGCGGTCGGCGATCGCCGCAACATGGTCTTCAGCGGCACGTCGGTCACCCGGGGCCACGGAACGGCGGTCGTCACGGCGACCGGGATGCAGACCCAGATGGGGCAGATCGCGGGCCTGCTGGACAAGGCGTCCGACGAGGCGACGCCGCTGCAGCGTGAACTGGACCGCGTCGGCCGGCGGCTTGGTCTGATCGTGATCGGCATCGCCGTCGTGATCGTGGCAGCGATCGCCCTGACCACCGAGGTCCGCGGTCTCTCCGGCCTGTTCGACATCCTGATCCTCGGCGTGGCGCTCGCGGTCGCGGCCGTCCCCGAGGGCCTGCCCGCGATCGTCACCGCCGTGCTGGCGCTGGGGGTCCAGCGCATGGCCCGGCGCAATGCCATCGTGCGGCAGCTCGCGGCCGTCGAGACGCTGGGATCGGCCGATGTGATCTGTTCCGACAAGACCGGCACGCTGACCCGCAACGAGATGACGGTGCGGCGGGTCGTGACCGCCAGCGGCACGATGCTGCTGGCCGGCAACGGCTACGATCCCGACGGCAGGGTCACGCTGCAGGGCGGCGATGACGACCTGCTGCGGGCCGACGCGGAACGGGTGCTGATCGCCGCAAGTCTCGCGAGCAACGCCACCCTGGTCGACCGCGATGGCGTCTGGACGATCCAGGGCGACCCGACCGAGGGCGCGCTGATCGCGGCGGCGGGCAAGGCCGGGCTCGACCCCGACCGGTTGGCGGCACGGTATCCGCGTGTCGACGAGATCCCGTTTTCGTCCGAGCGCAAGCTGATGAGCACGGTGCATGACGACGCCGAGGGCGATGGGGCGCGGCGGCTGTTCACCAAGGGCGCGCCCGACATGCTGCTGGACCGCTGCGGACACGAACTGGTCGCCGGGCGGCCGACCCCGCTGACCGAGGACCGCCGTGCCGAGATCCGGCAGGCCAGCGAAACCCTCGCCGCAGGCGCGCTGCGCACGCTGGCGGTGGCCGAACGGCGACTGCCGCCAGATGGGCCGGCGGATGAGACGCGGGAACATGACATGGTCCTGCTGGGCCTGATCGGGATGATCGACCCGCCGCGGTCCGAGGCGGCCGACGCCGTCGCGCGGGCCCGGGCCGCGGGGATCCGCCCGATCATGATCACCGGCGACCATCCGGCGACCGCGCTGGTCATCGCCCGGGAACTGGGCATCGACCAGGACGACGAGGCGATCACCGGCACCCGGATCGAGTCGATGTCGGACGAGGCGCTCGATGCGGCCGTGCGCGACGTCTCGGTCTATGCCCGCGTCGACCCAGCCCACAAGCTGCGCCTGGTCGCCGCGCTTCAGCGGCAGGGCGCGACCGTGGCCATGACCGGCGACGGCGTGAACGACGCGCCGGCGCTGAAGGCCGCCGACATCGGCATCGCCATGGGGATCACCGGCACCGACGTGTCGCGCCAGGCGGCCGACATCGTGCTGGCCGACGACAACTTCGCCTCGATCGTCGCGGCTGTCGAGGAGGGCCGCGTGATATTCGCCAATATCCGCAAGTTCCTGCGCTATCTGCTGTCGTCCAACGTGGGCGAGGTGATGACGATGTTCCTGGGCGTGCTGCTGGCCGGCACGCTGGGGCTGTCCGACCCCGACGGCGCCCTGATCCTGCCGCTGCTGGCGACCCAGATCCTGTGGATCAACCTGGTCACCGACGGCGCACCGGCGCTGGCGCTGGGCATCGACCCGGCCGCGCGCGACGTGATGCGGCAGGCGCCCCGGGCGCGAACCGACGGCATCGTCACGCGGCGCATGTGGGCCGGGATCATCTTTGTCGGGCTGGTGATGGCCATCGGGACGCTCGGGGTGCTGGACGCAGCGCTGCCCGGCGGGATGATCGGCGGCCAGGGCTCGACCCGCTACGGGCAGACCATGGCGTTCACCACGCTGACCCTGTTCCAGCTGTTCAACGTCTTCAACGCACGTTCGGACGACCGCAGCGCGTTGGGGGAGGTCTTTGCAAGCCGCTGGCTGTGGGCGGCCGTCGCGGTTTCGCTGGGCCTGCACGTGGCGGTGGTCCATGTTCCGCCGCTGCAGCAGGCCTTTTCGACCGTCGCCCTGGGGTGGGCCGACTGGCTGATCTGCGGCGCGGTCGCGAGTTCCGTTCTGTGGCTGCGCGAGATCGAGAAGCTGGTCGCCCGGCGGCTGGCAAGCAGGCCCGCACAGCCTGCACCCGCCTGATCGCTTCGCGTGACCGGGAAAGGACGCATCGTTGCCGGCGAGGGCTCAGGACTGCGCTGGCGCTTCGGCACGTCCAGGTGACGAGGCGCTTTCGGTCTCCGGAACGCTGCGGCCCGGGTATCAGCGCGGCGCACCATACACAGCGGCCCAGAACCGCGTCTTGCCATCCGCCGCCAGGGCGTGCCCGATCCCAAAGTCGCGGACCTGCGGGATGGTGATGTTCGCGACATGTCCCGAGGACCTGCTCCATTCGCCCAGCACCCGGTCGAGGGTGAAGGGCCCGGCGGCGATGTTCTCGGCGGTCAGCAGGGGCATGTAACCGGCAGCCGTGGCGCGTGGCCCGGGGCCTGTGGTAGAGCTGCCGATATGGGTCATCCGCCCGCGCTTGGCCATGTCACAGGCGTGCCGCGCCGCCACCTGCGCCAGACGCATGTCGGAGCGTACCGGCGGCAGTCCCTGCGCCCGTCGGGCGCCGTTCGTCGCCGCGACGCCCACGGCGTTTTCCGCCTCCGTCGTCGCCGGGCAGGTCGCCGCGCCGGGCGGGAGCGCCTGCACTGCATAAGGATCTTTTGCATAGTCCGAGGTCCCGGCGACACAGCCGGCCAGCACCGACAATATTGCCCCGACGGCGCATGCCGCGCGAAAATCTGACATCCTCCGCGCCTTTCCTGCTGAACCACACTAAAAGATGTAGCAGGCTTGATTCGATCAACTGGAAGTTGCAGACGATTTTAAACGTGCGGTGACGCGGCGTTGCCGGCGCTTGACCCTGCGGATGCTTGAGATTGCGGGCCGTTCCGGCCCATCCTGTTCCCCCAGGTGGCGTTATGCCGCCGCGAGGGGGTTTCAGGGGGAGATCATCGCCTATGTTCAGTGGCATCGCCGACAGGGACCGGATCGAGGCGCAGGCGCCCTATGATCAGCGCGACATTCCCCCGACGATCTACCAGCTTCTGACCCGCACCCGCGACCGCTTCGGCCCGCGTCCGGCGCTGAGCTACCAGCTGCTGTCCGACCCCCACTCGCGCAGCTGCACCCTGACCTGGGACGAGCTGCACCAGCGCGTCACCGAAACCGCCAACCTGCTGCACCTGCTGGGGATCGGCCCGGGCGACACGGTCGCCTATCTGCTGCCGAACTGCCCCGAGGCGGCGGTGGTCCTGCTGGCCGGGGCGACAGCGGGGATCGTCAACCCGATCAACCCGCTGCTCGACCCCGAACAGATCGCTTCCATCCTGCGCGAGACCCGGGCGAAGGTGCTGGTCACGCTGGCGGCCTTCCCGAAATCCGACGTCGCCCAGAAGGCCGCGGCCGCGGCGCTGCTGGCCCCGCATGTCGAAACCCTGGTGCGGGTCGATCTGAAGCCGTATCTGGGACGCCCCAAGCGGTGGCTCGTGCCGCTGCTGCGGCCGCGGGTCGATGCGCGTCACAAGGCCCGCGTCATCGATTTCGAGGAATCGGCGTCGGCGCAGCCGCACGACCGGCTGCTCTTCGACGAAGCGGCCGGGGATCGCGTCGCTGCCTATTTCCACACCGGCGGCACCACCGGCATGCCCAAGGTCGCGCAGCACAAGATGTCGGGGATGATCTACAACGGCTTCCTGGGCGGCGAGCTGCTGTTCGACGAAACCGACGTGCTGATGTGTCCGCTGCCGCTGTTCCACGTCTTTGCGGCCTACCCGATCCTGATGAGCTGCGTGGAATCCGGCGCGCACATGGTCATGCCGACACCGGCCGGCTACCGGGGCGAAGGGGTGTTCGACCATTTCTGGAAGCTCGTCGAACGCTGGCGCGCGACCTTCCTGATCACCGTGCCGACAGCCATCGCCGCGCTGATGCAGCGGCCGGTGAACGCCGACGTGTCGTCGCTGCGGGTGGCGATCTCGGGATCGGCGCCGCTGCCGGTCGAGCTGTACAACCGGTTCAAGGCCGCAACCGGGGTCGAGATCGCCGAGGGCTACGGCCTGACCGAGGCGACCTGCCTGGTCAGCTGCAATCCCGTGGACGGGCTGAAGAAGGTGGGCTCGGTGGGCATTCCCCTGCCCTACACCGAGGTGCGCATCCTGCAGCACGGCGCCGACGGCCCTCGCGCCTGCGCGGTCGACGAGATCGGCGAGATCTGCGTCGCCAACCCGGGCGTCTACGAGGGGTCGACCTATACCGAGCCGGACAAGAACCGCGACCTGTTCACCCAGGGGCGGTTCCTGCGCACCGGCGATTTGGGCCGGATGGACGCGGACGGCTATCTGTGGATCACCGGCCGCGCCAAGGACCTCATCATCCGCGGCGGCCACAACATCGACCCCGCCGAGATCGAGGACGCGCTGCTCAGCCATCCTGCCGTGGCGGTGGCCGGGGCGATCGGCCAGCCCGACGCCTTTGCCGGCGAACTGCCCTGCGTCTATGTGGAACTCGTCGCCGGCGCCAGCGTGACCGAGGACGAGCTGCTGGAACATGCACGCACCCACATCAGGGAACGCGCCGCCATTCCCAAGCATGTCGAGATCCTGGACGAGCTGCCGAAGACCGCCATCGGCAAGATCTTCAAGCCCGACCTGCGCAAGCGCGCCATCCGGCGGGTCTTCGACATCGCGCTGGAGGGCACCGGCGCAAGCGTCGTCGAGGTGGTCGAGGACAAGAAGCGCGGCCTGGTCGCCCGCGTTGCCGCGGAGGGCGGCGACCTTGCGGTGATCCGCACCCGGCTGGGCGAGTTCGCGGTGCCGCATGATCTGGTCGAGCGGCAGGACAGCACCCGTGCGGGCTGACGGCGCCGCCACGGGGCGATGAGCCGCCGCGCCCCGTCCGAACCAGCCGCGTCGAACGACGCCGACCCCGATCCGGTCTGCCCGCTCTGCGGTCGGCCGATCCCGCCGGACGTTCCGCAGAGCCGGCATCATCTTGTTCCGAAGCTGCGCGGCGGCAAGGGCGGGCCGACGGTGCTGATGCACCAGATCTGCCATTCGACCATCCACCGCACGCTGCGCGAAACCGAACTGGCGCGCCACTACAGCACCGTCGAGGCGCTGCGCGGACACCCCGACCTGGCCCGGTTCATCGCCTGGGTGGCGCGGCGGCCGCCCGGTTTCCAGTCGCGCCTGCCGGGCGGATCGCGGCGACGCTGAGCGGTCGGTCCCCGCGACGTTGCCAGACGGGGCGATTTGCCGCATCATGAGGGCACGGCTCGTTCGACACTTGACCATCAAGAGGTGCTGTCATGACGTTCTCGATCCCGACCCTGGTGCTGTCTGTCGCCGCCGCCCTCGGAACCGCCGCGACGCCGGTTCTGGCGCAGCAGGCCCAGACCCCCGCGCCGACCCCGCAGATCACCACCCCCGTGGCCCCGACCCCGGACAGCGCGGCCGCCACCACGCCCGCCGTCCCGCAGGGCACCACCCCCGCCCTGCAGCAGCGCGGCAAGGGCGGCGACTGCCCGTGGAAGTCCAAGAACCTGATGTCGTGACACGGTCGGGCGGTCGTCAGGCCGCCCGGTCCGTCGCGCGCATGAGCCCGCATACTGCTCCGCAACTGTCGTCGACTGAGCGGGACGGAATTGGTGCGTAGCAACGCCACGGTCGAGTTGCGGCGGTTCTTCGACCGGATGGCGAAGCGGCCACCGTTGGCGGCGAAGTTGCGGTGAGGCCACCGTTTCGCGGCCTTGCTTTAGCCGCAGCTTTGCCGCCTACTTTCGCGCGGCTGACATTATGCCAGTTGCTAAATATACCTTCGGATAGATATTCTCCACGGCCCTTATAATCCCGATCTCTTCGAATCGTGCGAGCAGCTTGCGCGCGCCCATGTCCGTCACTCCGATGCGTTCTGCGACGCGTGCAGGTGTAACGGCAGGCGTTTCGAACAGCATGGAGACGAGAGTAGCGGCGTTTCCGCTCTTTATGGTGGATATACGCTCACGGTAGTCCGTCTCCAGCGCCAAGAGCCGGTCCACAGTACCGATAGTGTTGGTCGCACTCTCGGCGATTTTGCCCAGAAAGAACGCGATCCACGGCTCCCACGCGCTTTCTGCAGAGACCGCATACATCAGATCGATGTAACGGTCCTTGGCACCCTCTATCGCAGGCGACATGTAGAGTGCTGGTGTGTCGAGCAGTCCTCCACTAAGCGCCATTAGTGAGATGAGCATGCGGCCGACCCGGCCGTTACCATCAGCGAACGGATGGATCGTCTCAAACTGGTAATGCACAAGCGCAAGGTCGAGCAGTGCTTGCCCTTGAGTAGGAGGCGGCTCGCGGTTTATGTAGCGCTCTAGTTCGGACATGCAATCGAGGGTTTCGGCTGGGGGAGGCGGAATGAACCGGGCGGTTTGCAAGTCGCGGCCGCCAATCATGTTCTGATCCCGCTTGAACTCGCCCGGATGGCGGTGCGCCCCCCGATGTCGGCTGAGGCGGCTCATCAGGATACTATGGGTGTCTCGAATGAGGCGGGTAGTAATCGGTTCATCCCTTATGCGCTGCGCTGCGCCCGACAAGGCGCGGACAAAATTTGCGACCTCCTGCGTGTCGTCGCTGGGTGCAGGTTCTAGACCCGCCTCAGTCAGAACGAGCTCATCCTCGGTGGAGTAGGTGCCTTCCATCGCCGAGGACGTGAGTGCTTCGCGCCGCTGAAGCGGACGGATGAGGATCATTGGATTCTGGAGCCGGCGGCACGCGCCCTTTAGCTCACCAATAGCGGCACGCGCGTCACCCAAGGGTTCGGCAAGCTCTGCGAGGTCTATGGAAGGAGGAAGCCGGGCAGGCCTAAAGGCCATGGCTCCGTCCAGCGTCGGCACAAATCTACCGGCAGGCCTGACGAAGTCCTCTGTGCGCATGGGCAGCCTTACTCCAGTTTGAAGCGTGACGCGACTGTAAACTTATCGCCGGATAAGTTTGAAGTCTTGGCCGACCTCAAACCGCGGTTTGATCACCGGGTGAACTTCTTGTACTTCACCCGCTTCGGCTCGATGCTGTCCGGTCCCAGCCGCCGCACCTTGTCCTCCTCATAGGCCTCGAAGTTCCCCTCGAACCACTCGACATGCGCGTCGCCCTCGAAGGCCAGGATATGCGTGCACAGCCGGTCCAGGAAGAACCGGTCGTGGCTGATGATGACCGCGCAGCCGGCGAAGTCCTCCAGCGCGGCCTCCAGCGCCTGCAGCGTCTCGACGTCCAGGTCGTTGGTCGGTTCGTCCAGCAGCAGGACGTTGCCGCCGGACTTCAGCAGCTTGGCCATGTGGACGCGGTTGCGCTCGCCCCCCGACAGCAGGCCGACCTTCTTCTGCTGGTCGCCGCCCTTGAAGTTGAAGGCGCCGCAATAGGCGCGGCTGTTCATCTGCGCGTCGCCCAGCTGGATCACCTCGGCCCCGCCAGAGATCTCCTCCCACACCGTGGCCTCGGGGTTCAGGGCGTCGCGTGACTGGTCCACGTAGGACAGTTCCACCGTGTCGCCGAAGGTGATCTGCCCGGCATCGGGTTCCAGCTGGCGGGTCAGCATCCGGAACAGCGTGGACTTGCCGGCGCCGTTCGGGCCGATCACGCCCACGATGCCGCCCGGGGGCAGCGCAAAGTCGAGGTCCTCGATCAGCAGCTTGTCGCCCATCGCCTTTTTCAGCCCCTCGACCTCGATCACCTTGCCGCCGAGGCGCGGGCCGTTCGGAACGATGATCTGGGCGTTGTTGATCTTTTCGCGCTCGGACTTCTCGGCCAGCTCGTTATAGGCGTTGATCCGGGCCTTCTGCTTGGCCTGCCGCGCCTTGGCGCCGGCGCGGATCCAGTCCAGTTCGCGTTCCAGCTGTTTCTGCCGGGCCTTGTCCTCGCGCGCTTCCTGGGCAAGGCGCTTGCCCTTCTGTTCCAGCCACGCGGAATAGTTGCCCTCGTAGGGGATGCCCCGGCCGCGATCCAGTTCCAGGATCCAGCCGGTGATGTCGTCCAGGAAATAGCGGTCGTGGGTCACGATCAGGATCGTGCCCGGGTATTCGATCAGGTGCTTCTGCAGCCAGGCAATGGTTTCCGCGTCCAGGTGGTTGGTCGGTTCGTCCAGCAGCAGCATGTCGGGCGCCTCGAGCAGCAGCTTGCACAGCGCCACGCGGCGGCGTTCGCCGCCCGACAGGCTTTCCACATCGGCGTCGTCGGGGGGGCAGCGCAGTGCCTCCATCGCGACGTCGACCTGGCTGTCCAGGTCCCACAGGTTCTCGGCGTCGATCTCGTCCTGCAGCTTGGCCATCTCTTCGGCGGTCTCGTCCGAATAGTTCATCGCCAGCTCGTTATAGCGGTCCAGCTTCGCCTGCTTGGCCTTGACCCCCTCCATCACGTTGCCACGCACGTTCAGCGCGGGGTCCAGCTGCGGTTCCTGCGGCAGATAGCCCACGGTCGCGCCCTTGGCGGCCCAGGCCTCGCCCTGGAAATCCTTGTCGATGCCGGCCATGATCCGCAGCAGCGTCGATTTCCCCGCGCCGTTCACGCCCACGACCCCGATCTTGACGCCGGGCAGAAAGTTCAGGCGGATGTTCTCGAACGTCTTCTTGCCGCCCGGATAGGTCTTGGACACGCCGTCCATGTGATAGACATACTGATAGCTGGCCATGATCCGCTCCTGTCCGATGGTTGCGGCACATGTAGGCGATCACCGGACCAAGGTGAAGGAGATGCCGCCCCCGTTGGGGGAGAGACCCGGGCCGTCCCTGCGGGTCAGCGGATCTGAGCGGCGAACTCGGCGCCGAACTGCGCCTCGATGAACCTGAACTGATCGTCCAACCGCGCGCGCAGCACGCCGCGAACCGCGTCGGGCACCGACAACGCGCGGGACGAGGCAAAGACGCGGGTGTTCAGGTCGCGGTATGCGTGCGGCGCGAGGTCAAAGAACTTTTCCAGCTGCCGCATGACGCCCAGCGGGTCCGCGGCGATGCGTCCGAATGGCAGGAACAGCAGCCGGTCCGCCCCGAACCGCGCCGTCCAGCGCGGAACATAGGCCGCATAATCGCCGCGATGCATCAGCACCGGGTCGTCGATCTCCGCCATCCAGTCGTCCACGGATGCGGGAGTCCGCCCGGCCCGGGTCAGGTTCATCTTCAGCTGGCTGACGGCCCGATCGACCGGGTGGCGGATCAGATAGACGAAGCGGGCCGTGGGCAGGAAACGGGCGACGAACGCCACCCCCTCGTCCGGCAGCGTCGAATATTCCGGCGTCACGTCCATCGCCCGGGTGCCCTGCGGGACCGGGGCAAAGACCTGCTTGTACCAGTGATTGGTGAACATCGACCCGCGGGTGATCCGGTCCAGATAGACCGCCAGATCCGCCGGCACCGCCTCGCCCCGCGCCGCATGGCGCCGCTCGATGTTCAGCCGGGCGCGCCGGAAATGCCACGGCAGCCATTGCCGATGATCCGGTATGAAGCGGTGGTTGAAGAACTGCACCTCCTTGAACGGCGGCGCCCAGACCTGCGGATGCTGGCCCAGCATCTGCGCCAGCCATGTGGTCCCGGCCTTCTGCGCCCCGATCCCGATCAGCTCGGGCTTGCGGGGCGCACCGTCCGGGTCCCACCCGGAGCTCACATCCTGCCCCACAGATCGTATTCGGACGCCTCGTCCACCGTGACTTCGACCAGATCGCCGGCGGCGAGCGCCTCGAACCCGTCGTCGATGAACAGGTTGCCGTCGATCTCGGGCGCGTCCGCCATGGTCCGGCAGGTCGCGCCCTCGGCATCCACGCTGTCCACGATGACCCGCTGCCGGGTGCCGACCCTGGCCGCGAGCCGGGCCGCAGAGATCGCCTGCGCCTTCTCCATGAACCGGTCCCAGCGGTCCTGCTTGACCGGGTCCGCCACGTGGTCCGGCAGGTCGTTCGCCCGGGCGCCGCGCACGTTCTCGTACTGGAAGCAGCCGACCCGGTCCAGCTGCGCCGCGTCCAGCCAGTCCAGCAGGTACTGGAACTCGGCCTCGGTCTCGCCGGGATAGCCGACGATGAAGGTGGACCGCAGGGTGATCCCGGGACAGGCGGCGCGCCAGGCGGCGATCTCGTCCAGGGTGCGGGCGCTGGCCGCCGGGCGCGCCATGCGCTTGAGCACGTCGGGGTGGGCGTGCTGGAACGGGATGTCGAGATAGGGCAGCACCCCGGTCCCACGGGCGACAGTGTCGGCCATCAGCGGGACCAGGTCGCGCACATGCGGATAGGGGTAGACATAGTGCAGCCGGACCCACGCGCCCAGGCTGCCCAGGTCGCGCGCCAGATCGGTGATGTGCGCGCGGTGGCCGCGCTCGGTGGCGTGGCGGCGGTCGACGCCATAGGCGCTGGTATCCTGGCTGATCACCAGCAGTTCGCGCACGCCGCTTTCGACCAGCCGCTCGGCCTCGCGCAGCACCGCATGGGCGGGACGGCTGACCAGCCGGCCGCGCATGTCGGGGATGATGCAGAACCGGCAGCGGTGGTTGCAGCCTTCGGAAATCTTCAGATAGGCGAAATGCCGCGGCGTCAGCCGCACGCCGGACGCGGGTAGCAGGTCGATGAACGGATCCGGGGCGGGCGGCACGGCGGCGTGCACCGCGTCCAGGACCTGTTCGTACTGGTGCGGGCCGGTGACGGCCAGCACCCTGGGATGGGCGCCGGTGATGTAGGCGGGTTCCGCCCCTAGGCAGCCGGTCACGATGACACGACCATTCTCGGCCAGCGCCTCGCCGATCGCGTCCAGGCTTTCGGCCTTGGCGCTGTCCAGGAACCCGCAGGTGTTGACGATCACCGCGTCGGCCCCCTGGTAGTCGGGGCTGATCGCGTAGCCCTCGGCGCGCAGCCGGGTCAGGATGCGTTCGCTGTCGACCAGCGCCTTGGGACAGCCGAGGCTGACCATCCCGATGGTCGGCTGGCCGGGACGGCGCGGATCGACGGGGATGGCGGCGCGGGCCAGGTCGGGGCGCAGCAGGGGTGGGTTGTGAGTCATGGCGGGCATATAGCGCCTCGGCCCGCCGGCGCAAACGCCTGCTCGCCGAAACGTGGCTTGCGCGTGGGCGAGACGCCGCAGCAGACTGCCGCGATGATCTGGACCCTTTCCCCTGCCCCGACCCGCCCGATGCCCCGGTCGATCCGTCCGGGCGCCGGCCTTGTGCTGGCGCTCGGCATGGCCGTGGCGGGCTGCGTCGCAACCGTGCCGCCACCGACCGGCGCGACAGCGCATCCGCTGCCATCGCCAAGCGCCGCGGCCACCAACACGGCCACGGCGCGCGCGCCGACCGGCAAGCCGATCGTGATCCTGAACGACAAGGGCGGCAACGTGCTGCAGGCCATGGCCCGGCGCGAGGAGCTGCAGCGGTCCGGGCGGCCGGTCGAGGTACGCGGCTACTGCCGGTCGGCCTGCACGATCTACATCACGCTGCCGAATGCCTGCCTGGGCCCCGGCGCCACGGTCGGGTTCCATGCCCCGCGCCTGCCCGGCACCAGCATCGTGCCGCCGATCGTCGACCAGCTGATGGCCCAGTACTATCGCAGCGGCATCCTGCGCCGGTGGCAGGACGAATGGCGCCATTCGCTGAAGATGACAAAGATCAGCGCGGCCGAATACAAGCGCTTGGACCCGCAGACCCGCATCTGCGGATCCTAGACCGGGGCCGCGGCCGGGCGGGCCCGGATCACTCGCGCAGCCGCCAGCCGGTCAGGAAGATCCAGCGGATCACCGCCAGCAGCACCACGATCATCAGCGCTACTGCGATCAGCGACACGCCCACCGGCACGTCGGCAATGTCGAAGAACGACCAGCGGAATCCGGAAATCAGGTACAGCACCGGGTTCAGCTTGGCGACCTGTTCCCAGAACGGCGGCAGCATGCTGGCCGAGTAGAAGGCCCCGCCCAGGAACACCAGCGGCGTGATCACCATCATCGGGACCACCTGCAGCTGTTCGAAGTTCTTGGCCCACAGCCCGATGATGAAGCCCAGCAGCGAGAACCCGACCGCCGTCAGGATCAGGAACGACAACATCCACAGCGGGTGCACGATGTGCATCCCGACGAAGAAGAAGCTGGTCAGCAGAATTATCAGCGCGATGATCACCGCCTTGAACGCCGCCGCCCCGACAAAGCCCAGCGTCACCTCGGCCCAGCCCGCGGGGGCGACCAGCAATTCATAGACGGTGCCCGAGAACTTGGGAAAATAGATCCCGAAGCTCGCGTTCGACACGGATTGCTGCAGTACCGTCAGCATCATCAGCCCGGGCACGATGAACGCGCCATAGGCCACGCCCTCGACCGCCTGGATGCGCCCGCCGATCGCGGCGCCGAACACGACGAAATACAGCACCGTCGAGATCACCGGCGAGGCCAGCGACTGGGTGATGGTCCGAAAGAACCGCGCCATCTCGTGGTTGAAGATGGCGCGCACCGCCCCCCAGTTCATGCCCGGCCCTCCGCCGCGATGATCGCTTCCTGCGGGTCTGCGCCCGATGGCTCGACATCCGCAGTGACCTCCGCGCGATCGGACACCAGCGAGATGAACACCTCTTCGAGCGAGGTCTGCTTGGTGGCGACATCGCGCACCCCGAGGCCGCGGGCGTTCAGATCGGCCAGCAGCCGGCCGATGCCGGTCCGCTCGGCCCGCGTGTCATAGTCATAGGTCAGCACCCGGCCGCCATCCGACAGGCTCAACCCCGTTGCAGCCCAGTCCTCCGGCAGATGCTGCAGCGGTGCGTCCAGTTCGATGGTCAGCTGCTTGCGCCCGAATTCGCCCATCAGATCGGCGGTCGGCCGGACCAGCAGCAGCCGGCCCTTGTTGATCACGCCGATCCGGTCGGCCATGTCCTCGGCCTCTTCCAGGTAGTGCGTGGTCAGGATGATGGTCACGCCCGAGGCGCGCAGGTCGCGCACGACCTGCCACATCTCGCGGCGCAGATGCACGTCCACGCCGGCCGTCGGCTCGTCGAGGAACAGCACGCGGGGCCGGTGCGACAACGCCTTGGCGATCAGCACCCGCCGCTTCATCCCGCCCGACAATTCGCGGCACCGCGCGTCGCGCTTGTCCCACAACGCCAGACTGCGCAGCACCTGTTCCAGATAGGCCTCGTCCGGGGCGGCCCCGTAGAGGCCGCGGGTGAAACGGACCGCGTTGATGACCTTCTCGAACGGCTCCAGCGCGATTTCCTGGGGGACCAGCCCGATCAGCTTGCGGGCGGCACGCCAGTCGGTGCGGATGTCGTGCCCGCCCACCCGCACGGTGCCGCCGGTCGGCACCACCAGCCCGCAGATGATCGAGATCAGCGTCGTCTTTCCGGCACCGTTCGGACCCAGCAGGGCGATGATCTCGCCCTCGTCGATGGTCAGGCTGACGTCATCGAGGGCGCGGGTGCCGCTGCCATACTGCTTGGAGAGGTGATCGATTTCGATGATCGGCGGCATGCGGGGGCTTTCCGGTCAGGGCGCGGCCGGCGGCAGCGGCGCCGGTATTCGACCCCGGACAGCTAGGCAGGGCAGGTCCGAATGTCCACCCCCGGCGCATCCACCGGCCGGGCGCCTACCGGTCTGGCGGGGTGAGGCCGGCCGCTTCCATCAGCCGGTCCGACGCGGCCTCGACCTGCGCCTCGACATGGGGCAGCAACTCGGTCGGGGCCATCCCCGGCGCGATCGGGTCCAGAAACTCGATCACCGCCACGCCCGGGCGGATGCGCAACCCGTCGCGCGGCCAGAACATGCCCGCGTTGGTCGCCACGGGGTAACACGGCAGGTCCGCCGCGGCGTAGAGCGCGGCGACCCCCGGCTTCCACGGGCGGCGTTCGCCCGGCCGGGTGCGGGTGCCTTCGGGATAGATGATCAGCTGGCCCAGCCCGCGCCGCTGCGCGTTGCGGACCGCGGCGACCATCGCGGTGCGCGCGGCGCTGCCGCGCGAGCGGTCGATGGGCACCGAGCCCACCTCGCGCGCGAACCAGCCCATGATCGGCACCCGTAGGATTTCCTTCTTCATGATGAAGGCGCGCTGCGGGCAGGCCTTGGCGATGGCCAGGATGTCCAGGAAGCTCTGGTGCTTGGCGGCCACGATGCAGTCGGTCGTGGGCGGCGTGCCCCGCACCTCGACCTGCACCCCGTAATGCCAGCGCGCCGCCCGCAGCATGTAGCCGATCCAGACCTCGGACACCCGCAAGGCGCCGGTCCGTCCGTGCCGCATCGCCTTGGGCAGCCCCCAGATCCCCAGCACCAGCGTGGCGAGCCCGACATGGATGTAGTAGCTTGTCGATCGCAGCCACCACAGCGCCGGCAGCGGGCCGGGCCGATAGCCCGCGCGCGCCATCAGCCGCCCACCCGCGCAGAACCGGCAGCGGCGCGCCGCCCCGGCCGATCCGCTCGACGCGCCTGCGCGGCCCTCATCAGCGCACCTCGCGCAGCATCCGCAGCGCGGCACGGCGGGTGGCAAAGAACCCGACCGCCCCCGCCACCAGCGGAATCAGCAGGGGCCACAGCCAGCCCCAGCCATGGAACCCCAGCCCGGTCAGGAACCCGCCCGCGGCCTGCATGTCCGGCAGCGCCGCCACCGCGCCCATGCCCAGTGCGGTCCCGGCGGCCGCGCCCAGCGCCGCGCGGCGGGTAAAGCGGCGCACAAAGGCGGTGGCGATGGTGATGTCGCGCGCGCCCACCAGGCGCAGCACCCGGATCACCTGTCCGTTCGCGGCCAGCGCCGCGGTCGCCGCCAGGGTGATCATCGCCACCGCAACGGCCGCGATCAGGCCCAGCGAGAGCCAGCCCAGCACCCGCAGCGCGCGGGCTGCCGCGATCAGCGGCCGCCGCCACGCGGTATGGTCGTCCAGCACCGCGCCCGGGGCCTCGGCCTCCAGCCGCAGCTGCAGCGCCTCGTGGTCGAATTCGCCGCGCTCCATCTGCAGCTCGACCAGTTGCGGGATCGGCAGGGCATCCACAGGCATGTCGGGCCCGAACCAGGGCTCCAGCAGGGCGGCGACCTGTTCGGGGGGCACGGCCTGCGCCTGCGCGACGCCGGGGGTGGTCCTCAGCACCTCCAGCACCGCGGCGGCCTGGGCCTCCATCTCGCCCGCCGGGGCGGTGATCCGGACGGTCGCGGTCTGCGCCAGGCCCTCGGCCCAGCGATCCGCCAGACGGCCGGTGGCCAGCGCCAGGGCCAGCGCGAACACCGCCAGGAACGCCATCACCCCGGCGCTGAAGGTGGTCAGCGTCGCGGTATGGCCGGTGGGCGGGACGATGCGGTCGGCGACCCCGCCCTCGCGGCCGGTCAGCCCCCGCCACAGGGCGCCGGGGTCCACCCCGGCAACGCGGCTGCTGGCCAAGGGGCGGCGGCGCGCGCCGCCAAGTCGCTGCATTAGTTTCACAGATCCGCCCCCGCCTGCTGCAGCCGCTTGCCGACGATGCGCAGGACCCGCGCCTGGACGAGGCTGCGGGCGGCGCGGACCAGGTCCATGTCGTGGGTCGCGACCACCACCGTCTTGCCGGACCGGTTCAGTTCGGCCAGCAACTGCAGCAGCCGCATGGACATGTCCCAGTCCAGGTTGCCGGTCGGCTCGTCGGCCAGGATCAGGTCCGGCGACAGGATCACCGCGCGGGCCAGCGCCGCGCGCTGGCGTTCGCCGCCCGACAGCGCCGGCGGCAGGGCGCGGGCCAGCCCGGTCATCTGCACCCAGCCCAGCAGGTCGCGGATCGCCTGCATGTCGATGCCCTGATGCGCCACGGTCAGCGGCAGCGCCACGTTCTCGGCGACCGGCAGGTGGTCCAGGAACTGCGTGTCCTGGTGCACCACCCCGATCCGCCGGCGCAGCAGCGCGATCCCGTCGCGGTCCAGCGCGGACAGGTTCTGGCCGAATGCGGTGATCTTGCCGGCGCTGGGCAGCAGATCGGCATAGCAGAGCCGCAGCACCGTGGTCTTGCCGGACCCGGACGGGCCGGTCAGGAAGTGGAACGACCCCGGCGGCAGGTTCAGCGACAGGTTCCGGAACAGTTCCGTTCCCGGGCCATAGCCGAAGGTGACGTCCTGCATGTCGATCAACGCATCCTCCTTGCCTGCCCCGGTGCGGGCGATCCCGGCCGCCTTCGCCCTGCTTGGCGATCGGACCGGCCGTTGATAGAACGTCCGGAAGGCGATGACCAGAAAGCCGCTGCAGCCGCAGGCGGCGACCGGGGACGACGACGGCGGACGGGAAACGGAAACGAGATGCGGCTGACCTGCCCGCGCTGCGGCGCCCAGTACGAGATCGACGCGACGCTGATCCCGGCCGAAGGCCGCAGCGTCCAGTGCTCATCCTGCGACCATGTCTGGGAGCAGCCGCCCGCGCCGCGGTCCTCTGAGTCCGGCGTGCAGCCCCGGCTGCATCGCCCGCTGCCCGAATCGGTGCTGGCGGTCCTGCGCGAGGAAGCGGCGCGGGACAGCGTTGCCCGTAGCGGCGCCGGGGACGAGACCGCCTCGCCCCGAGACAGCGACGCCGGCGCTCCCGCCGCAGAGGCGGAGGAGGAGGATGACCTGCGTCCTTCGCCCCAATCCCTACCGTCAGGGACTGATGCCGGCACCGCCCCCGACCTGCTCTGGCCCGCGACGACGCTGACCCACCCGACGCCGCCCGGTTCGGCGAACAATACGGCCGCCCTCCTCGGACTGGACCTGGACGCGGCCGATGCGGCGCCCGACCGCAAGGATGGGGACAGCGACCGCACGACTGCCCCGGACATGGACGCCATCCCGGCCCGGCGCGGCCCGGTGGATCGGACCGACGCAGCGGCCCTCATTGCAGGTGACGACAAGCCGCCGCCGCGCCGCGTGGCCCGTCGCGTCCCTGACGAGGAAGGCTGGGACCAGACGCCTCGGGCGGACGATAAAACCGGCGCTGCCGCACACGCGTCCGATTCCGACGACGGGCTGCGTACCCAAGATGTGCCGTCCGCGCCCGCGCCCGACCTTCGTACGGACGCCGAGCCCGCTGCCCCCGCGCCCGCCGACGGTGCCAGCAAGGACGGCATCCCCGCCGCGCCATCCGATGGCGGCCGTCCGGTTCCGACCACGGCGTCCGCGCTGCACCCCCAGCCTGCACCCCGCGCGAACCGCCGCGGCGGTTACAATGCCGGCTTTACCGTGGCGCTGGTGGCGGCCCTTGCGCTGCTCGCCGCCTATGCGCTGGCGCCACGGCTGGATGACGGGGGCCGCGTCGGCGCATGGGTGACCGATTATCGCCAGCAGGTGGACGAGGGTCGGGCCTGGCTGCAGACCCGTGCCGACGGCCTCATCGGCACCCTGCGCCGCTGAACGCCGATGACCGCTTCCGAAATGCCGGCCAGCCCGCCGAGGCGGTCTGCTCAGAACCGGTCCAGCAGCCGTCCCAGATAGTCGCGCTCGCTGCGCGGGCGCTCGCGTTCCGCGCTGCGCCGGCGGATCTCGTCCTGCAACTCGCGGGCGCGCTGATCGGGATCGACCCCGTCGGCCAGCGGGTCGCCGGTGGTGATCATCCCACCCTGCCCCGACAGGTCGCGGCCCAGCGGATCGGTCGATGGCGGGGCGAACTGGCCGAACCCGTCGCCGCCGCGCGGCTGCGACTGGCCCGACTGGCCGGGGCTCTGGCCCTGGCCTTCCTGCGGGGCGCCCTCGCTGCCCTGTTCCTGGCCGCGCTGCAGATCGGCCAGCGCCCGCATCCCCTCGCGCATCGCCTCGATTGCGTCGGCCTGCCGGTCGATGGCCCCGGCGGGATCGCCGTCGCGCAGCGCCTGCTCGGCCTCTTCCATGGCCCGGCCGGCCTCGTCCAGCCGCTGGCCCGCCGCCTCGCCCGGATCGGTGCCGCGCCCCGGCAGCAACCCGCGCTGCCGCCCCAGCTCCTCGCGCAGGGCGCGCTGCCGGTCGGCGAGCGAGCCGCCGTCCTGCTGCCCGCCCTCGGGCGACTGTCCCGCGCCGGGCTGGCCCTGGCCGGATTGACCCTGCCCCTGCTGCTGCCCCGGCTGCTGGCCCTCGCCCGGCTGCTGGCCGTCCTGGGGCTGGCCCTCCGTGCCGAACGGGTCGTCCTGCGCCTGCCGCATCGCCTCGTCGGCCAGGCGCTGCTGTTCGCGCAGCGTGTCGTTCAGCCGCTGCATCGGGCGCGACTGGCCACCCTGCCCGCCTTCACCGCCCTGCGACTGGGTGACCTTCAGGTTCTCCATCATCCGGTTGAACTGCTCCAGCAGCGCCTGGGCCTCGGCCATCCGGCCCTCGTCCATCAGCCGCTGGATCTCGTCCAGCATCTCCTGGATCTGGTCGCCGGTGATCTGCTGGCCCTGCTCGGGCGACCGGTCGAACCGGTTCGCAGGATCCTCGCCCCGCTCGGCCAGCATCTGGGTATAGGCATCAGTGGCGGCGCGCAGCTCGTCCATCAGCTTCTGGATCTCGTCGGGACTCGCGCCGTTGCGGATCGCCTCGGACAGCCGTTCCTGCGCGCGCTGCATCCGTTCCAGCGCGTCGGCCAGGCCGCCATCCTCCAGCTGCACGGCGGCCACCCACAGCATCTCGGCCACCTCGTCGCGCACCGGTTCGGACAGGGCGTCCGTTTCCAGGCTGTCGATCGCCTGGGCGAGCGTCACCTGCAGCTCGGGCGACAGGTCGGGCGGCAGCGTGTCGGGCTGCCAGCGGACGGCGCGCAGCAGCCGCGCGGTGCGCGCGCGGTTGTCGCGCGACCACAGCAGGTCGCGCCGCAGCTCGATCAGCGCCGCCGCGGTCGGGTCGAAGAACCGCCGGCCGGGCAACTCCATGCGGACCGGGGCGCTGCCCCCCGCCTGCCCGATCCCGTCGGTCACCCGGACCACCACCTGCACCGGCAGGTTCGCCCAAGGGTGGCGCGACAGGTCCGCCGACAGCCGCCCGCGGACGTCGCGGCGCTGCCCCGCGGCGGGCAGCGGCAGGTCCAGCGCCAGCGCCTCGCGCGGCTCGGGCGCCGCACTCAGGCCATAGCGGCGATCCACGGCGTTCAGATCCAGCGTGACCAGCGCCTGCCCCTGCTCCACCCCGTTGTCGTCGGCGGCGGAGAAATCCTGCACCATCTGACCGTCAGCGCGCCGCTCGGGGATCGGCCCGATGCCGGCCGTCGGGGCCGCGTCGGGCAGCACCCGAAACGGCAGCCGCAGCCCGGCGACGGTTACCACGCCGTCGCGTTCGGCGGTGAACGCGGGCGCCTCGGGCGGGGTGTCGGGAACCGCCGGCCCGACATCCTGGGTCAGGTCGGTCCCGCCGCCATACAGGCGAAAGCTCAGCATTGTGCCCTCGGGCACCGCCAGTTCCTCGCCATCCCGCAGCGCGTTCAGGTAGATCGTCGGGCGGCGGGTATACGCCGGGGGCGTGGCCCAGCCTTCCCATCCCGGGCCGGTGGCCGTTGCCTCGCCCTGGCCGTCGCGCGCGGGCTTCCATGTCGAGGCGAGCACTGCGAGCCCCTGACCCATCTGCGCCGCGCCGCCGAACAGCAGCGCCATCGCCAGCGCGATCAGCGCGACCAGCCGCAGAGCCAGCGGATCGCGCCGGCGCAGCCCCGCATCCGGTCGCACCGGCCGCGCCGCCGCGGCGCTGGCCCGCATCCGCGCCAGATGGGCGCGCCACAGCGCCCGGGCGCCGGGATCGTTGGCGCCCAGCGCCATCCGGTCACGCAGCGCCGCGAGCGGCGCGCCAGGCAGCCCGGCATCGACCCGGGCCCGGGCCTGGGCCATGCGGGGCCGCGCGAAGCGCGACAGGCCGGCGGCAACCGCCGCCACCAGGGCCGCGGTCCACAGACCCGACACCGCCAGCGCCCCGCGCGGCGGCAGCGCCGCGACCGCACCCAGCAGCATCGCCGCCAACCCGATGATCAGCAGCGTCAGCGCCGGCCAGAAGGCGCGCAGCGCCGCCTCCCACCACAACCCGACGAGCGTCAGCCGGACAGCGCGGCGCACCAACGGCGGATCAGGAAGGGGCGGATCGGCAGCGCGCGGATCGGGTGGCAGGAAACCAGGTCGGGTCGGGTCGGAGGACGGCGGATCACCCGGTCTTGGTTCGGGCGCCGACCATCGCCTGCCCCGCGCCCGCCAGGGCGCCCGGCCGGGGATCAGAGCCATGGCGGCACCACGTCGCGGGCCAGCATCTCCTCGATGCTGGGGCGCGGACGGATCACAGCGTAGCGGTCGCCGGCCACCAGGACCTCGGGCACCAGCGGGCGCGAATTGTATTCCGACGCCATCACCGCGCCATACGCACCTGCCGACCGGAACGCGACCAGATCGCCGGAGTCCAGCGCCGGCAGCTCGACCCCGCGGGCAAAGGTGTCGCCAGTCTCGCACACCGGGCCGACCACGTCGACGGGCGCGACCTCGGCGCCGACCGGCGGCTCCGCCACCGGCACGATCTCGTGATGGGAATCGTACATCGCGGGCCGGATCAGATCGTTCATCGCCGCATCCAGAATCAGGAAGTCGCGCCCCTCGCCCCGCTTAAGATAGACCACCGAGGTCAACAGCACACCCGCATTCCCGACGATGTTGCGCCCCGGCTCGATCTCGATCTCGCAGCCGAGGTCGCCGACCGTGTCGCGGATCACCTGCCCGTATTCGATCGGCAGCGGCGGCGCGGCATTGTCGCGCCGATAGGGGATGCCCAACCCCCCACCCATGTCCAGCCGGATGATCGCGTGGCCCTGGTCCCGCAGCAGCCGGCACAGATCGGCCATCTTGGCGTAGGCCTGGCGATAGGGATCGAGATCGGTCAGCTGGCTGCCGATATGCATGTCGATCCCGACCACCCGCAGCCCCGGCAAGGCGGCGGCGCGGGCATAGACCCCGGGCGCCCCGGCGATCGGGATGCCGAACTTGTTTTCCGACTTGCCGGTGGCGATCTTGGCGTGGGTGCGCGCGTCCACGTCGGGATTGACCCGGATCGCGATCGGCACGGTGGCGCCCATCGCGACCGCGACCTGCGACAGCAGCGCCAGTTCCGGCTCGCTTTCCACGTTGAACTGCCGGATGCCCCCGGCAATCGCGCGCCGCATCTCGTCGGCGGTCTTGCCCACGCCCGAAAACACGATCCGGTCCCCCGGGACGCCCGCCGCCCGGGCGCGGGCGTATTCGCCGCCCGACACCACGTCCATGCCGGCACCCAGGTCGCCCAGCAGCTTCAGCACCGCGAGGTTGGAATTGGCCTTGACGGCAAAGCAGATCAGGTGGTCGGTCCAGTCCAGCGCCTTGCGGAACTGCAGGTAGTGCCGGGTCAGAGTCGCCGCCGAATACACGTAGACGGGGGTGCCGACCTCGGCCGCGATGCGGTCCAGCGGCACGTCCTCGGCGTGCAGACGCCCGCCGGCATAGGTGAAATGGTCCATTCAGTCGATCCTGGCCGAGCGCAGGAACAGATATAGCGGCAGCGCGCAGCCGACGCCAAGCGCCAGCGCCGGGATCGTCAGCAGCGCGGCCCAGTTGCGCCGGACATGCGTCTCGACGGCGCACCACAGAGCCAGCGTCAGCGCCGCCACTGCACCCGAACCGGCCGGCAGCCCCGCGCCCTCGCGCAGCAGCCCAGCCGCGCCGGCCAACCCGCCGGCCAGCGCCAGGATCAGCCACGCGGTCCGCAGCGGCGTCAGGTCAGCGAACAATCGGCTCCAGCCCGACCAGGTCGGCGCCCGACAGCGACACCGGCCGGTGCTTCGCGTTCGGGTTGTAGACATAGACGTCCTGCGACACGACCGGGATTTCCTGCAGTTGGCTGCCCCCCGACCCGCCCCCGCAGGCGGCGAGCCCGGTCAGGGCTGCCAGCGCCGCGGCGGGCGCCAGTCGCGTGCCCCGTGCCAGTCTCACGATGATGTTCATGCTGCTCTCCTCTCACGGGCGCATTCTGCGGCGCCTCTGCCCTGCAATCTGCCGCGGCGGGGGACGTTTGTGAACCGTGACGATCGCGCCCGGCGTGAACGTGATCGACGGCGGCCGGGGCGCCTAGAGCGGCAGCGTCCCCCGAACCGGTCAGTCGGCCCGGATCACCCCGGCGGCGGCCCGGCCGCCGATGCTGACCGACGGGACCGCCGACAGGTCCTGCCCCGACCCGCCCTGCGGCGCGACCGGCGGCCCGTCCACCCCGCAGCCGCCCAGCAGCAGCGCCGCTGCCGCCGCCGCAGCCATGGCTGCGCCGCGCCGCGTCATGCCCAGCCCTCCATCGCGGTCTTCCAGCGCGACACCTGGGCGCGGACCTGGTCGGGCGCGGTCCCCCCGTAGGACCGGCGCGACGCGACCGAGTTGCCGACCCCCAGCACCTCGTAGACCGCGGCGGTGATGGCCGGGTTGACCGCCTGCATCTCGTCCAGCGACAGGTCGGGCAGATCGACGCCCCGCGCCTCGGCCGCCGCGACCAGCGCGCCGGTCGCGTGATGGGCGTCGCGGAACGGCAGCCCCGCCTCGCGCACCAGCCAGTCGGCGAGATCGGTGGCGGTGGAAAACCCGGACGCCGCCGCGGCCTCCAGCCGGTCGCGGTTCACCGTCAGGTCCGACATCATCCCGGTCATCGCCGCCAGCGCCAGCATCAGCGTGTCGGCGGCGTCGAAGACCTGTTCCTTGTCCTCCTGCATGTCCTTGGAATAGGCCAGCGGCAGGCCCTTCATCACCGTGAACAGCGCCACCGCCGCCCCCAGGATGCGGCCGATCTTGGCGCGGATCAGTTCGGCCGCGTCGGGATTGCGTTTCTGCGGCATGATGCTGGACCCGGTGGACCAGCGGTCGGACATGGCGACGAACCGGAACTGGGCGCTGGACCAGATCACCAGCTCTTCCGCCAGCCGGCTCAGATGGGTGGCGCAGATCGCCGCGGCGGCCAGGAACTCCAGCGCGAAATCGCGATCCGACACCGCGTCCAGGCTGTTGGCGGTGGGCCGGTCGAAGCCCAGCGCCCGCGCCGTCGCATCCCGGTCGATCGGGAACCCGGTCCCGGCCAGCGCCGCCGACCCCAGCGGAGATTCGTTCATCCGCGCCCGCGCATCCGCGAACCGCCCCATGTCGCGGCCCAGCATTTCGACGTAGGCCATCATGTGATGGCCCCAGGTCACAGGTTGCGCGGTCTGCAGATGGGTGAACCCCGGCATCACCCAGTCGGCGCCAGCCTCGGCCTGCGCGACCAGCGACCCGATCAGCGCCCGGCAGCCCCCCACCGCCGCATCGCACTGGTCGCGCACCCACAGCCGGAAATCCGTCGCCACCTGGTCGTTGCGCGACCGCGCCGTGTGCAGCCGGCCGGCCGGTTCGCCGATCAGCTCCTTCAGCCGCGCCTCGACATTCATGTGGATGTCTTCCAGCGCGGCGCTGAACGCGAATTCGCCCGCCTCGATTTCTGACAACACGGTGAGCAGCCCTTTCCCGATCGCCGCCGCATCGCTATCGGTGATGATGCCCTGGGCGGCCAGCATCGCCGCATGGGCCCGGCTGCCCCGGATGTCCTGGGCGCTCATCCGCCGGTCATAGGCAATCGAGGCGTTGATCGCCTCCATGATCGCGTCCGGACCGGCGGCAAAGCGCCCGCCCCACATGCTGTTCGCGGTCCGGCCCGCATCGGCCGCCGCACCGGCAGGTCCGGGGGCGGCAGGGGTCGGGCGCGCATCGGGGGGCGCGGTCTCGGGGGTCGGGCGCGCGTCTGTCATCACTTGATCCTCATGGGGGTTCACATGCGTCTGCGGTCCATCGCCCTTTATACGTCGCTGCTTTTTGCTGCAAACCTCGGCCTCGCGGGGTCGCTGCCGGGGACGCCGGCAGGGTGGCTGGCCGGGGTCCTCGGCGGACCCGCCGCCGCCGGCCCGGTGGACTGGCAGGGCGCCCGCGATGCCGGTCTGACCAAGCTGACCGACGGCGTCGCCGACGTGCCCGACGCGACCTTCACCGATGCCGACGGCAACCCCGTCACCCTGGCCGATTACCAGGGCAAGGCGCTGCTGGTGAATTTCTGGGCAACCTGGTGCGCGCCCTGCCGCGAAGAGATGCCGTCACTGGACAAGCTGGCGGCCGAACGCAACGGCGACGATTTTCAGGTGCTGACCATCGCCGCCGGCCGCAACCCGCTGCCCGCGATCCGCAAGTTCTTCGAGGAAACCGGCGTCACCGACCTGCCGATCCTGCTGGACGCCCGGATGCAGCTGGCCCGCGGCTTCGGGGTGATGGCAATGCCGGTCTCGATCCTGATCGACGCCGAGGGGCGCGAGGTCGGCCGGATGATCGGCGATGCCGACTGGGCCTCGCCCGCCGCGCTGGCGCTGGTCGACCAGCTGCGCGCCCCCGACTGAGTCGGCGGCGGCGCCCGACGCAGGTCCGGGCCAACCGCCAACATCCCGGGCCAGACACCGGCCCCCCGCTTGCCGCTCACACCTCCGCAGGGCCGGGCAACCGCGTGACGGTCTCTTCATTCCCATCCTTGAATTTGTCGGTCCGCCCTGTACCATGAAACGGGTGCACCGGGGGACCAGAATGATGCCTTTGAATCCTGAATCGACGGTTCGAAACCATGCCGCGCGGCGGGCGGCCGGTCACGGGCGCGACGCTTCGCAACCTTGGTCGCGGCCGGGGCGCTGCTGGCGTATGCGCCGCTTCCGGCGGTCGTGCCGCTTGGCGATCTGCTGAACGGCGCCGCGCTGGCGCAGTCCAACCGGGGCGACGGCGGCAACGGCGGTGACCGGGGCGGCAGCGAGGCGGGCGGCGCAGCCCGGGACGCGACGGGGGCGACGGCCTGACCGGACCCCGGGAAGATGCCGACGAGTCGCAACCCGACTGGTCGTCCGCAGGCGAAGGTGCCGGGCAGGGCGGCGGGGCGGCGGGCGGGCGCGGCGCCGGGCAGCAACGGCAGGGCAGCACGTCCCAGACCCCGGTCCGGGACGCAACCAGCAGCGACCTGTCGGACCAGGAAATCGCCGACGTCTACTACATGCTCGAGGAAGAGAAGCTCGCCCGGGACGTCTATATCGCGCTGTTCGACGCGTGGGGGCTGCAGGTGTTCGACAACATCATCGACTCCGAACAGCAGCACTATGACGCGATGCTCGACCAGGCCGACCGGCTCGGGCTGGACGTCAGCTACCTCCCGACCGCAACCGGCGCGTTCTACGACCCGGAACTCCAGGCGCTCTACGACCGGCTCACCGCCGAAGGCCTGGCGTCGGAACAGGCCGCGATCGACGTCGGGATCTACATCGAAGAGAAGGACCTCGTCGACATCGCCGAGGCGGCGGACAACACCGATGACGAGGCGCTCGACCGGACCTACGCCAACCTGCTTGCGGGGTCCGAGAACCATCTCGCGGCGTTCCTGAGACAGGCGGACTGATCGCGCGACGAGCCTCCGTCGTGCGCCGGGGCATGGTCTTGCGAGACTATGCCGCCTTGCAGCAGAACGATGCATGAAAACTGCATGAACCATGCATGAACATCCCCTGTCCGGATGCCGGTGGGATCCGGCTGTCGGCGGCGCGGTGGTCAGACCTGTCCGTGGCGGAAACAGCAGGTGAGGTGATCGTTCACCATCCCTGTCGCCTGCATGAACGCATAGGTGATCACCGGCCCGCAGAACCGGAACCCGGCCTGCCGCAGCGCCCGTGACATCTGCTGCGATTGCACCGTCTGGGCCGGCACCTCGGCAGCCGTCGCGAACCGGTTCACGATCGGCTCGCCGCCGACGAACTGCCACAGGAACTCGGTAAAATCGTAACGATCCTGGACGGCCAGCCACGCCTGCGCGTTGCCCACCGCCGCCTCGATCTTGCCGCGATGCCGCACGATGCCGGGATCGGCCATCGCCCGGGCCACCTCGGCGTCGGACCAGCGCGCCAGCCGCTCGGGGTCGAACCCGTCGAACACCCGGCGAAAATTCTGCCGCTTCTTCAGTATCGTGATCCAGCTCAGACCGGCCTGGAATCCGTCCAGCACCAGCTTCTCGAACAGGGCGCGGCCATCCCGCTCGGGCACCCCCCATTCACAGTCGTGATAGACGACATAGACTGGATCGGTGCCGCACCAGGGGCAACGCGCGCGTGTGTCGCTCGTCATCGACCGTTAACCTCGTTGCCGCTTTTCGCCGCGCCTTTACGGCCTATTGACGTATTCCCGGCGAGAGTGCTCCCAAAGAAGACAGGAGGCCAGCGTGACCCTTTCCGACGGGCCGGAACACAGCGAGATCGAGCGCGGGTCGCCCGTCGACTATGCCATCGACCAGCAGGCGCGCCTGACGCTGGCCACGGTGCAGGATTCGGTGTCACGCGGCGACGGTGTGCTTGCCTTCCAGCCGGTGGTGCAGGCCGACCGCCCGGATCGCCCGGCGTTCTACGAAGGGCTGATCCGGATCATTGACGTCACGGGGCGCCTGATTCCCCTGCGCGATTTCATGCCCCGCGTGGAAACCATGGAACTGGGGCGGCAGATCGACTGCCTGTCGCTGTCGCTTGGCTTGCAGACCCTGGCGCAGGAACCGGCGCTGCGATTGTCGGTGAACATGTCCGCCCGCACCATCGGCCATCCCGACTGGACCCGTATCCTGCTGCAGGGCATCGCCGGCCGGGAAAGCCTGGCCGAACGGCTGATCCTGGAAATCACCGAAAGCTCGGCGATGGACCTGCCCGATCCGGTCCGGCGATTCATGCACGACCTGCAGGGGCGCGGCATCAGCTTTGCGCTGGACGATTTCGGGGCCGGCTACACCTCGTTCCGGTACCTGCAGGATTTCTGCTTCGACATGATCAAGATCGACGGGCGGTTCATCCGCGACATCGCGCGGCACCGCGACAACCAGGTCCTCGCCCGGGCGCTGCAGACGATCGCCCATCATTTCGACATGTTCACCGTGGCCGAATCGGTCGAGACGGCCGAGGACGCCGCGTTCCTGATCGAGATGGGCGTGGACTGCCTGCAGGGCTACTATTTCGGCGCGCCGACAATCGTGCCGCCCTGGCGTTCGCCCAGCCCGGAATCGCGGCGGATGTGACAGCCCGCGCTGGCGCGACGATAAAATAACCACTTGATATGTAAGAACATACACATCTCATTCCCGCTCCGCAGCGCCGCCGCGCCTTCGCCTTGCGCAACAATTTGTCCCCGTCTAGCCTTCCGGTGTAACAGGATTTCACGCCACAAGGGGGGAACACCATGGCCAAGGTTGCAATCGTCACCGGGGGATCGCGCGGCATCGGCGCGGCGATCAGCAAGGCGCTGAAGGATCAGGGCTACACCGTCGCGGCAAACTATGCCGGCAACGACGAGGCGGCCCGGGCCTTCACGGACGAGACGGGGATCAAGACCTACAAGTGGTCGGTCGCCGACTACGACGCCTGCGCCGCCGGCGTGAAGCAGGTCGAGGACGAGCTGGGCCCGGTCGCGGTCCTGGTGAACAACGCCGGCATCACCCGCGACGCCATGTTCCACAAGATGACCCCCCAGCAGTGGAAAGAGGTGATCGACACCAACCTGACCGGCCTCTTCAACATGACCCATGCGGTCTGGAACGGCATGCGCGAGCGCAAGTTCGGCCGGATCGTGAACATCAGCTCGGTGAACGGTCAGAAGGGCCAGGCCGGGCAAGCCAACTATTCCGCCGCCAAGGCCGGCGACATCGGCTTTACCCGCGCGCTGGCTCAGGAAGGCGCGCGCGCCGGCATCACCGTCAACGCCGTCGCCCCCGGCTATATCGGAACGGAGATGGTCCGCGCCATCGACGAGAAGGTCCTGAGCGAGCGCATCATCCCGCAGATCCCGGTCGGCCGCCTGGGCGAACCGGAAGAGATCGCGCGCTGCGTCGTGTTCCTGGCCGCCGACGACGCGGGCTTCATCACCGGCTCGACGATCAGCGCCAACGGGGCGCAGTTCTTCAGCTGATCGGGACCGCAGGATCCCGCCACCGAAAAGGGCCGGCGCATCGCGCCGGCCCTGCATCGTTCAGGCAAATGGTTTGTCGAACGCGATCAATGGCGGTCAGTGGCTCAGCCGGGCGATCTCCTCTTTCAGCCGCAGCTTCTCACGCTTCATCTCGGTCAGTGTCAGGTCGTCAGTTCCAGGCTGGCGCTGGGCACGTTCCACGGCATCGGACAAGTTCTGGTGCTTCTTGCGCAGTTCCTGGACATGAGAGGCAACGGACATGACACATGCTCCTGTTCTGGTGGTCAGTGTCACAAGTCCATCACATTAGACCCCGCCTGTCACCGGGATTTCGCCGGTCCGCAGGTCCAGTGGCGCGGCGTTGCGCAACACTGCCTGCGCCGCAGGCGTCAGGTCCTCGCCGTCGTGCAGATGGCGCGCCGCCGCATGCAGGACGAGGGGCGCCAGCAGCCGCAGCGGACCACGGGCGCCCTTGCGGGCGGCGACGATCACGCGGCCCGCGGCCCGGCCGGCGCGCGCCGCGATCGGCAGGATCACCACGTCACCCGCCCGTCCGGCAAGCGCCACCAGGATCGCGTCCAGTCGTTCGGCCCGATGGATCAGGGTCAGTCGTCCCCCCGGGCGCAGCCGCCGCAGCCCCGCGTCCACCCAGGCCGGCAACGGCGTGGCCTCGTGGCGGGCCGCGGCGCGATAGGGGTCCGGCGCAGGCGTGCCGGACCCGAAGAACGGCGCGTTGGTCACCACGTGATCGAAGCTTTCCGCCCGCAGCGCCACCGGCATCCGCTCGACCTCGCCGGTGACGATCCGCGCCGGCAGCCCGGCAGCCACCGCATTGGTCCGGGCGAGTTCCGCCACCGTCTCGTCGCGTTCCAGCCCGGTCAGTACCAGTCCCGGCACCCGCACCCCCAGGCACAACAACGCGGCGCCCGCCCCGCAGCCCAGGTCCAGCACCGACTGGCCCGTCCGGGCGGGGCAGGCCGCCGCGAGCAGTACCGCGTCGGTGCCGGCGCGGTATCCGGTGACGGGCTGCGTCAACCGCAGGCGCCCCCCAAGGAAATCGTCGCTCCGCGTCACCCGATCCCGTGATCGCGCAGGATCGCCCGGGCCATGAAGAGGTCGCGATCTGCGACCATCAGCCGCCGGGGCAGGATGCCGATCGAGCCCTCGAGCACGCTCATGTGCTGGTCCAGGGCGAATGCGGTGATCCCTTCGCCGGCCAGCAGGTCGGTGGCGCGAACGATGGTCAGCGGGTCGGTGGTGCGCAGCAATTCCTTCATGGCAGACGCACGGTAAGCCTCGGTTGCTAAACTGTCCACGCCGTGGCAATGGCTCTGCGGAAAGGATGCGCGCATGGGTCTGAACGACAACGTTGCCGAGCCGCTGGAGCGGTTGTCCCGCCTGCTGGAAACGGACATGGCCGCGGTGACCGCCCTGATCCACGCCCGGATGAGCAGCCGGTACGCCCCCCGCATCCCCGAGGTGACCGCGCATCTGATCGAGGCGGGCGGCAAGCGGCTGCGCCCCATGCTGACCGTCGCGGCGGCGCGGATGCTGGGCTATGAGGGCGTGCAGCATCACCTGCTGGCGGCGGCCGTCGAATACATCCACACCGCAACGCTGCTGCATGACGACGTCGTCGACGAAAGCCGGCAGCGCCGCGGCCGGCCCACGGCCAACCTGCTGTGGGACAACAAGTCCAGCGTCCTGGTCGGCGACTATCTGTTCGCGCGCAGCTTTCAGCTGATGACCGAGGCGGGCAGCCTCCGGGTGATGGAAATCCTCGCGAATGCCTCGGCCACGATCTCGGAGGGGGAGGTCCTGCAGTTGTCCGCGGCGCAGGATCTGGCCACCGACGAGGCCGTCTACCTGCAGGTCGTCCGCGGCAAGACCGCGGCCCTGTTTTCCGCGGCAACCGAGGTCGGCGGCGTCGTCGCCGGCGCGACCGAGCCGCAGGTCCGGGCCCTGTATGATTACGGCGATGCGCTGGGGATCGCGTTCCAGATCGTCGATGACGTGCTCGATTATGGCGGCATCGCCGACCGGATCGGCAAGAACACCGGGGACGATTTCCGCGAGCGCAAGCTGACCCTGCCGGTGATCAAGGCGGTGGCGCTGGCGGACGCCGACGAACGCGCCTTCTGGCAGCGCACGATCGAGCGGGGCGACCAGCGCGACGGCGACCTGGACCAGGCGCTGGCAATCCTCGGACGCCACGGCGCCATCCAGGCGGCCCGCGCCGACGCGGTTGCCTGGGCCGCGCGGGCCCGGGCGGCGCTGGCGGCGCTGCCGCCGCATCCGGTGCGCGACCTGCTGGCCGAGATGGCCGACTTCGTCGTCGCCCGCGTCGCCTGAGCGACCGGTTCGAAACGGAAAGGACCCGGCCAGGGGCCGGGTCCGGTTCCAAGTCATCCCACCGGGGGGCGGGGCCGCTCAGTTATAGGCGTTCTCGCCGTGGGTGGTCAGATCCAGCCCCTGCCGCTCGTCGGCCGCATCGACCCGCAGCCCGATAACGGCCCGGACCACGTGGATCGCCACGAACGACACCACCCCCGACCAGCCAATGCAGATCAGCACGCCCAGGGTCTGCGACCAGACCTGCCCGGCCATGTCATACTCCCCGACCGCCCCGGCCGCATAGTCGAACACCCCGCCGCCGCCAAGCGCAGGTGCCGCAAAGACCCCCGTCAGGATGGCGCCGACGATTCCGCCCACGCCGTGGATGCCGAACACGTCGAGGCTGTCATCGATGCCGACCCGGCGCTTCATGGTGACCACGAACCACATGCAGACCAACCCGGCGATCAGACCGATCGCGATGGCGCCCATGGGCCCCACAAAGCCGGCCGCAGGGGTGATCGCGACCAGACCGGACACCGCGCCCGACACCCCGCCCAGCAGCGACGGATGCCCGCGCAGGGCCCATTCGCCAAAGCTCCACGCCAGGGTCGCGGCAGCGGTCGCCACGGTGGTGTTCAGGATCGCCAGCGCCGTCAGGCCGTTGGCTTCCAGGTTCGAACCGGCGTTGAACCCGAACCAGCCGATCCACAGCAGGCAGCCGCCCAGCAACGTGAAGGTCAGGTTGTGCGGGGCCATCACCTCGCGCCCGTAGCCGATGCGCGGGCCGGCGACGAGGGCGGCGACCAGCCCGGCGATTCCGGCGTTGATGTGGATCACCGTGCCGCCGGCGAAATCGAGCGCACCATGCCCGAACAGATAACCGGACGGGGCGTCAAAGGCGCTGGGGCCGCCCCACCACCAGACCATGTGGGCCATCGGCAGGTAGGACAGGAAGAACCAGATGATCACGAACCCGAGCACGGCCGAGAACTTCATCCGCTCGGCGATCGCCCCGACGATCAGCGCGGGCGCGATGCAGGCGAACGCCATCTGGAAGATCACGAAGGCCAGTTCCGGGATGTAGACCCCGGTCGAGAACGTCTCGACCACGGACCCCGTGTCGACGCCGGCGAGGAACGCCTTGGACAGCCCGCCGATGAACGGCGTCAGCGGACCGGCATCGGCCGCGTCGCCCGCCCCGGTAAAGGCCAGCGAATAGCCGAAGGCGACCCACAGGATCGCCATCACGCAGAACGTCGCCATGACCTGCATCAGCACCGACAGGACGTTGCGCGAGCGCACCAGCCCGCCATAGAACAGCGCCAGACCGGGCAGGGTCATCATCATCACCAGAACCGCCGACACCATGACCCAGGTGGTGTCGCCCTTGTCGGGGACCGGCAGGTCAGGGACGGGCGTCGGCGGCACGACATCGGCCGCCGCCTGGGCCAGCGCGACGTCCGCCGTCAGCATCACGATCGTCACGGCTGCAGCCCCCGCCCAGGCGATGCAGGACAGGCGGGGCGTTGCCGGACGGCGTTTCGGAAGGGTCAGAGCGTGTGTCATGGGTCCTCGTCGATCTGCAGCGGGCCGGGGGCGACCCGCACTGACCCTTACTGGCGACGAAAAGGGCAGATCGGGTCCAGTCGCCACAGCACCGTTGCCCCGCCGATTCCGGAACTGCCCGGAAAACGGGCAGCGAACCGGGGCCGATGCCATGAAGATGATCAGGTCACGAGTGGGTCAGCGGCGCGGGCGCAGGTTCTCAATCCGCCCCGATTGCTGTATCCAGCCCGGGAACAAGGCCGACAAACGGCCGCAGGATGCAGGCATGAAGAAACCCAACGGCACCCGGCGCATCGTCGCCGACAAGCGCTTTGCAGACGCGTCGACGGGGGCACAGCCCCCGGCTGCAGACGCTGGCCTGCCGCCGCAGAAGGCGCGGCGCCGCGCTTCGACGAAAAAGGCGCCGCCCAGGCGGCGCGGGAACGTCGTGACGCGCGGGGTGGCAGGGACGGTGTCGCTGATCTGGCGGATCATCTGGGGCAGCTTCTGGCGGCTGGGCCTTACCGTCCTGCTGATCCTGCTGTCTGCCTCGGCCTACTACTACTCCACCCTGCCGGAGCCGCAGGCGCTGTTCGACGGGCGGGCGCGCGGATCCGTCACGATGCTGGACCGCGACGGACGGGTGTTCGCATGGCGTGGCGAAACCTTCGGCACGGTCAGCGCCGACAAGATCGCCCCGGTGCTGAAGGACGCGGTGGTCGCGACCGAGGACCGGCGATTCTACAGCCATCTGGGGGTCGATCCGCGTGGTATCGCCAGCGCCATCAGGATCAACCTGGCCGAAGGGCGCGGACCGCTGGAAGGAAACGGCGGGTCGACCATCACCCAGCAGGTCGCCAAGCTGCTCTGCCTGGGCGAAAGCTTCGACCCGACCCGCTGGAAATCCGAGGCCGAGTTCGAGGCGGAATGCCGCCAATCTTCGCTGTGGCGCAAGGTCAAGGAGGTTCCCTACGCCCTGGCGATGGAGACCAAGTACTCCAAGGAAGACATCCTCAACATCTACATGAACCGCAGCTATCTGGGCGCCGGGGCCCGCGGGTTCGAGGCGGCCAGCCAGCGCTATTTCGGCAAGCCCGCCGCGGATGTCAGCGCCCCCGAGGCCGCGATGCTTGCCGGGCTTCTCAAGGCCCCCAGCTATTTCGCGCCGACCGGGAACCTGACCCGGGCCCGCGACCGCGCGGCAGTGATCCTGGGGCTAATGCACGAGCAGGATTACCTCACCGACGAGGAATTCGCCCAGGCCAAGGCGAACCCCGCCGCGCTCAGCAAGGCGGCGGCGGCCCGCGCGGGCGGCTACTTCGCGGACTGGGTGATGGAATCCGGCCCGGGCTTCCTGACCAGCGAGACGACCGAGGACGTGACGATCACCACCACGTTCGACCAGCGCATCCAGCGCGCGGCCGAGCGCGCGCTGAACAAGGTGTTCGACGAGAAGGTCAAGCCCGGGTCGAAGGCGCAGGCCGCGGTGGTCATCATGTCCGCCGACGGGGCCGTGCGCGCGATGATCGGGGGGCGCGACAGCACGGTGAACGGGGCCTTCAACCGCGCCACCCAGGCGGTGCGCCAGCCCGGGTCGGCGTTCAAGCCGTTCGTGTACGCTGCGGCGCTGGACATGGGCTATGGCCCCGGCAGCACCGTGCTGGACGCGCCTCTGACGATCAACGTTCGGGGGTCGGGCCCATGGTCCCCGCAGAACTATACCCGCAACTATCGCGGCGAGATCACGCTGACCGCGGCGCTATCCAACTCGATCAACACCTCGACCATCCGCCTGCAGGAAGCGGTGGGCCGCGACGCGGTGCGCCGCGTCGCCCGCGATTTCGGCTTTGCCCATGATCTGGCATCCGGGCCGTCGCTGGGGCTGGGCGTGTCCGAATCGACGCTGCTGGAAATGACCGGCGCCTACGCGGGCATTCGCAACGGCGGCACCTCGGTCCGGCCCTACGGGCTTGTCGAACTGCGGATCAAGGGCGACGACACCGCGCTGATGGGGCAGGCCGGGGGTCTGGGCAAGCGGGTGATTTCGCCCAAGGCCGCCAGCGACCTGATCGGCATGATGCGCGAGGTGATCCGGACGGGCACCGGCACTCGCGCCCGCCTGCCCGGCGATCGCGACGTGGCCGGCAAGACCGGCACCACCTCGTCGTACCGCGACGCCTGGTTCATCGGCTTTACCCAGCAATACGTGGCCGGGGTCTGGATGGGTTATGACGACAACACCCAGATGACCGGCGTCACCGGCGGCGGCCTGCCGGCCGAGATCTGGCGCGAGGTGATGGCCCAAATCCACGAGGGCCTGCCGAACGAGCTGCTGGACACCACCGGTCCGGACGGCGGCGGCCCGGTGCCGCAGGTCGTGGCGGTCAGCGACGGCGATCCGCTGGCCGCGGCCCTGGCGCAGGCGGTGGCAGAGGCCGCGCTGGTGCGCAACGTGCCGGGCGGCGGGGCGCAGGCCCCGATGCCCGATCGCGCGGCCGGATCGCTGGATGCGGCGCTGGCCGATGCGATGGTCACCGCACAGGATGGGGCTGACGCCGCCGTGGCCGAGATCCTTGCGGCCGAAAACCTGGCGGCGCAACAGCTTGGCGGACAGGTTCAGATGGCGCCAATCCCCGAACTGCCCGACGCCGGCGCATCGCCGGCCGGCCCGGATGCGGGCGGGTCCGCGCCACCAGCGGACGTTCCGCCCGACGACGCCCTTGCGGCTGCACTGGGCGCGGCGCTGCAGACCAACTGAGCGGACCGACGCCGCCCGCCGCAATCCCGGGAGTGGAACACTCGCTTAACCCTTTCCGTCTAACGCGGACAGGTCTAGGACGCCCGCAGTGAGGGTGAGTCGGATCGCCAGCGCGACTGGCAGGAATGCGGGGCCATGAGGCAGGCGGCACAGGACGGACCATCCGAACTCCGCACGGCGCGCCGGGCCGGATGGCACCTGCTGCTGTCGGTCGGGGTGTTTTCTGCCGCGGTGAACCTGCTCAACCTTACCGGGCCGCTGTTCATGATGCAGGTCTATGACCGGGTGCTGGGCAGCCGGTCGGTCGAGACGCTGACCGCGCTGTTCGTGCTGGTCACGTTTTTGTTCCTGTTGATGGGGCTGCTGGACCTGGCCCGCAACCGGGTCATGGCGCGGATCGCGGCACGGCTGCATGACCGGCTGGAGGGACGGGTGTTCCAGGCGGCCCTGCAGGAAGGCGCGCAGACCGGCAACCGCGCGGCGACCCAGGCGGGGCTCGCCGATCTGGATGCGGTGCAGCGGCTGGTCGCCTCGCCGGTGCTGCTGGCGCTGTTCGATCTGCCCTGGGCGCCGATGTTCCTCGCGGGCCTGTTCATCTTTCACCCGCTGCTGGGGGTGGTGGCCTGCCTGGGCGGGACAGTGCTGGTGATCGTGGCCCTGCTTAACCAACTGATGGTCCGCGAGCCGCTGCAGCAGGCGCAGATCGCCGCGCAGCAGGCCGACCGCGCCGCCACCCTCTACCGCGACGAAGGCGAACTGGTCGGGGCCTTGGGGATGCGGAACGCCAGCTATGCCCGATGGCAGCGGCTGCGCGACGGGGCGATGCTGCACGGGGTGCGCGGCGCCGACCGGGCCGCGACATTCACGGTGTTTTCCCGTACCTTCCGCCTGTTCCTGCAAAGCGCGCTGCTGGCGGCAGGCGCATGGCTGGTCCTGCAGGACCAGATCACGCCGGGCGCGATGATCGCCGCATCGATCCTGATGGGCCGGGCACTTGCGCCCATCGAACAACTGGTCGGCGGCTGGGCGCTGGTGCAGCGGGCGCAGGACGGCTGGCGGCGGCTGGGCGTGCTGCTGTCGCGCCGTCCGGCGCCCGCGGCGCGGACCCCCCTGCCCCGCCCGGTCGGCCGCCTGCAGGTGACCAACCTGACCGTGGTACCACCGGGATCCTCCGCACCGACCCTGCGCGGGGTCAGCTTTACCCTGCAGCCCGGACAGGCGCTGGGGGTGATCGGGTCGTCGGGCGCCGGCAAGTCGACGCTGGCCCGGGCCCTGACCGGCACCTGGGCACCGGCGGCGGGCACGATCCGGCTGGATGGCGCGACGCTGGATCAATACGACCCCGACGTTCTGGGCGGGCTGATCGGGTATCTGCCCCAGCACGTGACCCTGTTCGACGGGACCATCGCGGACAACATCGCCCGGCTTTCCCCCAATCCGGACCCCGACGCGGTGGTGCGCGCCGCGACCCGCGCCGCCGCCCATCAGATGATCCTGGACCTGCCGCTGGGCTACGATACGCCGCTTTCGCAGGCCGGGGCGCGCCTCTCCGGCGGGCAGATCCAGCGGCTGGGCCTGGCACGGGCGCTCTACAATGATCCGGTGCTGTTCGTGCTGGATGAACCGAACTCGAATCTGGACAACGAGGGATCGCAGGCGCTGAACGTCGCGATCCGCACGGTCAAGGCCCGCGGGGGCTCGGTTATCATCATGGCGCATCGGCCGGCGGCCATCGCGGAATGCGACCTGCTGCTGGTAATGGAACACGGCGCCGTCCGGGCCTTTGGCCCCCGCGACGAGATCCTGAAGTCGACCGTGCAGAATGCCGGCGAGATCCGGCGCGCCCAGGGCGCCGCGGGGGGCACGGCATGACTGCGCGGGCGGACCCGTCCCTGCCGCAGCCCGCCGGCGACTCCGCCGCCGCGGCAGCATTGATCCGGCGCGGGGGCAGCGTGCCGCCGCTGGTGGCCGTCGATTCGGTGGCCGAATGGGCCGGTCCGTCCCCCCGTGCCGCCGCGACGCAGCGCCGGCCGCGCCGGTCAGGACCGGACCGTGCCAGCCCGGCCGCCCCAGCCCCAGCCCGGCCGAAATGGCCGGTAGGCAGCGCCTTGGCCTTGGGACTGGTCAGCCTACTGGTCCTGGTGCTGGGATTCGGGGGCTGGGCAATCATGTCGCGCATCTCCGGCGCGGTGGTCGCCCCGGGCCAGGTCGAGGTCGAGCGGCACCGCCAGGTGGTCCAGCACCCGGACGGCGGCGTCGTCGATCGCATCCTCGTGCGCGAAGGCCAGCGGGTGGCCGCGGGTGACCCCCTGATCACGCTGGACGGTCAGCTGCTGCAGACCGAACTGGCGATCGTCGAGGGCCAGTATTTCGAGATCCTCGCCCGCCGGGGACGGCTGGAGGCTGAGCGGGACGAGGCCCCGAGCCCGGTCTTCCCCGACGACCTGCGACGCAGTGCCGAGACGCGTCCGGACCTGCAGTCGCTGATTGACGGGCAGCTGGGCCTGTTTGCGGCCCGCCGCGACACCCTGCGGCAGTCGCTGGACCAGCTGGAGAAGCAGGCCGAGCAGGTCGCCCAGCAGATCGAGGGCATCGACGCGCAGGCGGCCGCCGTCGAACGGCAGCGCGGCCTGATCGAGCGCGAACTTGCCGATCAGCAAAGTCTGCTGGACCGCGGTCTGGCGCAGGCCTCGCGGGTGCTGGCCCTGGAACGCGAGGCAGCCAGCCTGGACGGGCGTCTGGGCGAACTGACCGCGGCGCGGGCGCAGGGCGAGACCCGGCTGACCGAGATCGGCATCACCCGCCTGCAACAGGTCGCCGAACGGCGCGAGAGCGCCGAGACCGAACTGGGAGATCTGGGGTATCGCGAACTGGAACTGGCGGAGCGTCGCCGGTCGCTGTCCGATCAGATCGCCCGGCTCGAGATACGCGCGCCTGTCTCTGGTGTGGTCCACGAGATGCAGGTGACCACACCCCGGTCGGTGATCCGGCCCGCCGACCCGATCCTGCATCTGGTGCCTCAGGACCGGCCGCTTGTGGTTGCCGCGCGCATCTCGCCGATCCATGTCGACGAGGTGCGCGCCGGGCAGGACGTCACGCTGCGCCTGTCCGCGTTTTCATCCCGGACCACCCCGGAAATCCGCGGCCAGCTGCAGCAGATCTCGCCGGACGCGGTGGTCGATCCGGCGACGCAGGTGCCGTATTTCAGGGCCGAGGTGACGATCCCCCGGGCCGAACTCGACCGGCTCGGCGATCTGGACCTGGTTCCCGGGATGCCGGTCGAGGTGTTCGTGCAGACCGGCGAGCGCAGCCCGATGGCCTATCTGCTGCAACCCCTCACGGATTACTTCGCGCGCGCCTTCCGCGAATCGTGAAGGGTTGGTTCCCGCACGGGCGGTGGGCACGCCACCCCAGGCGTGGCGCCGGACCTCCGGTGCCGGCACCTGGCCGCCGCCGGGATTGCCCCGCTCCGCCTTTGTCCCTAAGCCTGACCCAGGACGGAGCGCGGGCATGAAGATCATCATCTGTGGCGCGGGTCAGGTCGGCTGGCAGATCGCCCGGCATCTCGCCAGCGAGCACAACGACATCACCGTGATCGACACCGACCCGGAACTGATCCGGCGCGCCACCGACATGCTGGACGTCCAGGGGGTGACCGGCTTTGCCAGCCATCCCGACGCGCTGGCCCAGGCGGGTGCCGCCGATTGCGACCTGCTGATCGCGGCCACCCATTCGGACGAGGTCAACATCGTCGCTTGCGAGGTGGCCAACTCGGTCTTCCAGGTCCCGCGCAAGATCGCCCGGCTGCGCGCGGCATCCTATCTCGACCCCAGCTATGCCGGCATGTACCGCACCAGCCACCTGCCGGTCGACGTGGTCATCAGTCCCGAGCGCGAGGTCGCGCGCGCCGCCATGCAGCGGCTGCAGGCCCCCGCGACATTCGACGTCGACACGTTCATGCGGGGCAAGGCGTGGATGCTGGGGCTGGCGCTGACCGAGGATTGTCCGATCCTCAACGCGCCGCTGCGTCAGCTGGACGACATGTTCGCCGACAACCGTGCCGTCGTGGTCGGCGTCCGCCGCGCCGGCAAGCTGTTTGCCCCCGAGCCGAACGACCAGCTGTTCGCGGGCGACCAGATCTATGTGGTCTGCCCGGCCGAACAGGTGGAACGCACGCTGGACCGGTTCGGCAAGCCGACCGCCCTGCCCGAACGGGTGATCGTCGTCGGCGCCGGCAATGTCGGTCTGGCCGTCGCGCAGATGATCGAACGGGATGCCCCGCACCTGAACGCCAAGCTGATCGAACGCGACCGCCGCCGGGCCGAGGCGGCGGCCGACGGGTTGCGCCGGGTGGTCGTGCTGCACGGCGACGGCATGTCGGCCGAACTGATGACCGAGGCGGGGGTGTCCGCGGCGGATGCCGTCCTGATGCTGACCGAGGATGACAAGACCAACCTGCTGGGTGCCGTCCGGGCCCGGCAGCTGGGCGCCCGGATGGTCGTGTCGCTGATCAACGATCCCACGCTGATCTCGCTGCGTGGCGCCCTGGGCATCGACGCCTATGTCGACCCTAGGGCCGCGACCGTCAGCACCATCCTGCGGCACATCCGGCACGGCCGGGTGCGCGACCTGTATTCGATCGGCGACGCCGAGGCCGAGCTGATCGAGGCGCAGGTCCTGCCCAGTTCGGGGTTGGCGGGACAGCTGATTGCCGACCTGGCGCTGCCCGCCGGGGCCCTGATCGGCGCGGTGCAGAAGGGCGACCGGCTGGTCAAGCCGGTGCCCAACCTGCGGATCGAGCCGGGGGATTCGGTGCTGATCTTTTCGCTGACCGGCGATCTGGCCGAGGTCGACGGCCTGCTGCAGGTCGGCATCGACTATTTCTGACGCATCGCCGCCCATGCAGCGTCTCGCCCGCCTGCCGATCATCCTGCAACTCGCGTTCCTGGGCGCGATCGCGATGCTGGTGCCGGCAATCCATGCCGCCGTGACGCTGAACTGGCCGCTGGCCCGGATCTTCGTGCAATCAGCGGTCGGCGGGGCGGTCGTGACGGTGCTGATCGGACTGGCGCTGCTGGGGCGCCCCGCCGCCGATCGGGTGCGCGGCGTGCTGCCGACGATGCTGGGCGTGTTCGCGGTCCTGCCGGTGCTGCTGGCCATCCCGATGGCCGCCGCGCTGCCGGACACCGGCCTGTTCAACGCCTGGTGGGAAATGCTGTCCTGCCTGACCACCACCGGGGCCACGCTCTATGCCCCCGACCTGCTGGACCCCAGCCTGCATCTGTGGCGTGCCCTCGTCGGCTGGCTGGGCGGGCTGTTCGTGCTGGTCGCGGCGGTGGCGCTGCTGGCGCCGCTGCATGTGGGCGGGTTCGAGATCGTGGTCGACACCGAGCCGGCCCCCGCCGTTGGACCGGGCGGCCGGACCCGGACCGAACGCCAGGCCCGCCCGGACAGCCGGATCCGCCGCATCTCGGCCGATCCGGCGTTCCGCATGTGGCGGTCCGGGGCGGCGGTGGCCCCGCCCTATGCGGGCCTGACCCTGGCCTTGTGGTTGGGGCTTATGCTGACCGGCGACAGCGGGCTGGTGGCCCTGTGCCGGGCCATGGGCACCTTGTCGACCAGCGGCATTTCCCCGGTCGGCGGGCCCGTGGGGGCGCCGTCGGGAGGGGTTCCCGCCGAAGCGCTGATCGCGCTGTTCCTGCTGACTGCCCTGTCCCGCCGGATGTGGCCGGGCGGCAACGAACTGCGCACCACCCGCAGGCTGCGCCGCGATCCGGAGCTGCGGATGGCCGCGGCGCTAGTCGCCATGGTCACGCTGGTCCTGGTGATCAGGCCGATGCTGGGGGTGCTAGGGGCCGCCGACCCGGTCAGCACCCCGGAACCGGCCGCCTCGGGCCTGGTGGGGGGACTCGCGCGGTCCTTGGCCGCCGCCTGGGGCACGGCGTTCAGCGCGCTGTCGTTCCTGACCACGACGGGCTGGACCTCGGTGCATTGGGAAGGCGCCCGCGCCTGGTCGGGCCTGTCCGCGCCCGGGCTGATGCTGGCCGGCCTCGCCATCATGGGCGGCGGCGTCGCCACCACGGCGGGCGGGGTCAAGCTGCTGCGGGTCTATGCGCTTGCGCGTCACAGCCAGCGCGAGCTTGAACGGATCGTTCACCCGGCTTCTGTCGGCGGGGGCGGCACGCGTGAACGACAGCTGCGCGAGGGCGGCGCCTATCTGGCGTTCATCTTCTTCATGCTGTTCGCGATGTCGATCGCGCTGGTGGTAGTGATGGTGTCGATCCGGCCCATCGCGATCGAGACCGCGACGATGCTGTCGGTCGCGGCGCTGACCAACACCGGGCCGCTGGCCGAGGCGATTCCCCTGATCCCCGCCTATCAGGGCAGCGCCGGCAGCGCGGGCGCACCGTGGGCCGGCTGGGCCGGGCTGTCGGTGTTCACCAAGTCCGTCCTCGCCGGTGCAATGGTCGCTGGCCGGATCGAAACCCTGGCCATCCTGGCGATGTTTGCCCCCGGCTTGTGGCGCCGCTGACCGAGGGTCGGGCACGCTGCGCGGAAAGATGCTGATGCGATGCGCCTGACCGATCAAGCATTTGGCGTCCACTGGCGCCCGGCTTGCGCGAATCCAGCCGCTCGCCTAGATGTGAAATCAGCCCGTCCAGAACAACAACAAAAGGCGCCGCGCATGGCCAGCGACAAGCAGAACCTTCAGGACGCGTTCCTCAATCACGTTCGCAAGGCCAAGGTGCCGGTGACGATCTTCCTGATCAACGGCGTCAAGCTGCAGGGCGTGATCACATGGTTCGACAATTTCTGCGTGCTGCTGCGTCGCGACGGGCAATCGCAGCTAGTCTACAAGCATGCGATTTCGACGATCATGCCGGGCCAGCCGATCAGCCTTTACGAAAGCGAGGAGTGATTGGCCGAGAATCAGCCCACCGAGGCCCGGCCGACCCGCGCGTTCGTCGTCCATCCCGATCTGGGTGACCGCCGCAGCCAGCGTCGCGCGCCTGATCTGGCGCTGGAGGAAGCGGTCGCACTGGCCCGGGCGCTGCCGGCGTTGGAAGTGGTGGGCGCCACCGTCAGCAAGCTGCGCAATCCCTCGCCCGGCACCCTGTTCTCGTCGGGCAAGCTGGCCGAGATCGGGGCGGAACTGAAGGCGGCGGACGCCGAGCTGGTCCTGATAGACGGCCCGGTCACCCCGGTCCAGCAGCGCAACCTGGAAAAGGACTGGGACGTGAAGATCCTGGACCGGACCGGGCTGATCCTCGAGATCTTCGCCGACCGTGCCCGGACCCGCGAAGGCGTGCTGCAGGTCGAACTCGCGGCGCTGTCCTATCAGCGCACCCGCCTGGTCCGCGCCTGGACCCACCTGGAACGTCAGCGCGGCGGGCTGGGCTTCGTCGGCGGCCCCGGCGAAACGCAGATCGAGGCGGACCGCCGGGCGATCGACGACCAGGTGGTGCGCCTGCGCCGGCAACTCGATCGCGTGGTGCGCACCCGCACCCTGCACCGCGCCGCGCGGGCCAAGGTTCCCTACCCCATCGTCGCGCTTGTCGGTTATACGAACGCGGGGAAGTCCACCCTGTTCAATCGCCTGACCGGCGCCGAGGTGATGGCGGAGGACATGCTGTTCGCAACGCTGGACCCGACGATGCGCGCGATCAACCTGCCGAGTGCTGCCGGTGAGGCGCGCGGGCGGCGGGTGATCCTGTCGGACACGGTCGGCTTCATCAGCGACCTGCCCACGGAACTGGTCGCCGCCTTCCGCGCCACACTGGAGGAAGTGCTGGAGGCGGACCTGATCCTGCACGTGCGGGACATCAGCCACCCCGAAACCGAGGAGCAGGCCGCCGACGTGGGCGAGATCCTGGAAAGCCTGGGCGTCGACGAGGACGTCGCGCTGATCGAGGTGTGGAACAAGATCGACGCGCTGTCGCCCGACACCCGCGCGGCCCTGCGCCGCACCGACGCCCGCCGCGCGGATGTCCAGGCCGTCTCGGCGCTGACCGGCGAGGGGCTGGACGACCTGGTGGCCGCCATCGATGCCCGGCTTGCAGAGGTGCTGGACGAGCCGCGCAGCCCGGATGTCGTCACCATCGGATTCGGCGACGGGCGCCGGCGGGCCTGGCTTCATGCGGCCGGTGTCGTCGAACGCGAGGAATCGACCGAGGACGGACAGCGCCTGCATGTCCGGTGGACGGAACGCCAGAAGCTTGCGTTCCAGGCGCTGGACGGGGCCTCGGACGATCCGGCGGACGAGCTGGACCACGACGATGTGGACGAGCGCCTGCCCGGCGGCTGGGACCCCCTCGGACGCGAGACCTAGGCCCGCGGCCCGACCCGAGCTGGTAGTATGCTGCGCCGCGCGACTTCGACAGGAAACACGTGGCTTGCGTCCACGAGATGCGCGCGATTGATTGGGTTCGTAACCCGTTTTCTGTTGCCCTGGGAAGTTTGTCTCATGCGTTCAGTACTCCTGTCAGCCTCGGTTGTCCTCGGTTTGTCGGTCGGCATTGCCGCACGGCAAGCCCGCGCCCAAAGCGCCACAGTCGATCCGGACCACTCTGCGACCTTAAACGTGCTGCCCGAAGGCTATCGCCGCCCTGCCGAGTTCAGTGTCGATCGGAAGCTTAGCTACGACTTCTCGAAATACGACATGTATCTGCCGAACTGGTTCAACGGGGTGCAGACAACCGGCGATCCATCGCTGGTCGAGTGGAATGAGGACGGCTCTGCAACGCTGAATTTCGTCGGCCACCGCAAGGATGGCCGCAGCGGCATGCTGCAGATCATTCGCCCCCGCAAGGCAAAGGGGCGCTGGGGGGCCATCGTACAGGTCACCCGGCCCGAAGCCGTGGCGGCCTTTTTCCTCTACAGCAACGACAACGGGAAGGAAGTCGACTTCGAGCTGACCCGGCGCGATGGGGTTCTGGGCTGGTCACCGAACGTCTACATGCCGTGCGGCGAGGATGACCGCTCTGCCGTCACCTCCGAGCAGGAGCACATGCCGTTCCGCCCCGACGAACTGCAGAAGCTGGAGGTCGAGTTGACCGACACCGAAGCCGTGTTCTACGTCGATGACGAGGAAGCGGGACGGATCACGCCTGCCGACCTACCGGACAACTGCGAATGGGACGTGACGACACCGGTGAACCTCATCCTGTCGGTCGAAAGCCACGGACCCTGGGCCGGTCACCGCTACGAAGGTGGCCATGCGCAGATGATCGTCCACGCCATCCTGCCGTAGCCGGCCGACCTGCAGGGCGCCGGCCGGTCACTTCACCAGCGCCTCGTCGTCCACCCGCATCCCGCCGACTACGCCGAGCGATTTCAGCTTGCGGTGCAGGGCGCTGCGCTCCATGCCGACGAACTGGGCGGTGCGGCTGATGTTGCCCCCGAACCGGTCGATCTGGGTCAGCAGGTACTCGCGCTCGAACAGCTCGCGCGCCTCGCGCAGGGACAGGCCGGTGATCTGCGGTCCCAGCGCCAGCGCCTCGCCTTGGTCGCCGAACGCACTCTGCGGTTCCAGTTCGGCAGGAAGGATCGGCCCGCTGCCCTCGCCAAGGATCAGCACCCGTTCGATCACGTTGCGCAGCTGGCGGATGTTGCCCGGCCAGCGCATCGTCTGCAGGGCCGTCACGGCATCCTCGGGCAGGGTTCGCAGCGGCAATCCCTGCGAGGCATGGAACTGGGCGATGAAGTGCCGGGCCAGCAGGCCGATATCCTCGCGCCGGTCCGACAGGGACGGCACGGCAATCGGCACCACGTTCAAGCGGTCGTACAGCTCCTGGCGGAACCGGCCGGCCTCGATCTCGACCGGCAGGTCGCGTGTCGTCGAGCTGATGACCCGCAGCTCGACCCGCACCTTGTCGGAGCCGCCTGCGCGCTGGAACTGCTGTTCGGTCAGCACCCGCAGGATCTTGGGCTGGGTGCCCAGCGGCATGTCCGCGACCTCGTCGAAATAGATCACGCCCCCATGCGCCTGTTCCAGCAGGCCGGGCTCGACACCGCGCTCCGGGCTTTCGCGGCCGAACAGCACCTCCTCCATGCGCTCGGGTTCGATGGTGGCGCAGGGCACCGTGACAAATGCGGCGTCGGCCCGGGCGCTGTGGGCGTGGATGTAGCGCGCTGCCATTTCCTTGCCCGACCCCGGCTCGCCGGTCAGCAGGACGCGGCCGTTCGACTTGGCGACCTTGTCCAGATTGTCGCGCAGCCGCCGGAACGGCGCCGACTGGCCCAGCATCTCGGCGGCGGCGTTGTCACGGCGGCGCAGCGAGGCGTTTTCCCGGCGCAGCCGGCTGGTCTCCATCGCGCGCCGGATCACCACCAGCAGCTGGTCGATGTTGAACGGCTTCTCGATGAAGTCGTAGGCGCCCTGCTTGATGGCGGCCACCGCGATCTCGATGTTGCCGTGCCCGGAAATGATGACGACCGGGACGTCGGGATTGTTGACGCGGGCGTGCTTCAGGATGTCCAACCCGTCCATGCGGCTGTCCTTCAGCCAGATATCCAGGATCATCAGCCCCGGCTGCTCGGCATTCACCTCGGCCAGTGCCTCGTCGCTGTTCGCGGCGGTCCGGGTCGCGAAGCCTTCGTCCTGCAGGATGTCCGCGATCAGTTCGCGGATGTCGGGTTCGTCATCGACGATCAGAATGTCGCTCATGTGCCTGTGGCCTCCTGCTCGGTTCTGGTTTTGCGCGGCACGCCCATCCGGATCGGCTGGCGTTCGCGAGGTAGCCGAATCTCGGCCCGGGCGCCCCGGTGGCCGGTTGCGTCCGGTTCGGCATCCGTCAGGGTCAGGCTGCCGCCATGCTCCTCGACGATCTTCTTGACGATCGGCAGGCCCAGCCCGGTGCCGCCCTGCTTCAGCGTCACATAGGGTTCGAACAGCCGCGACCGGTCGCCCGGCAGGCCCGCCCCGTTGTCGGTGATGGTGATCGCCACCGCGTCCGGACCGGTCGTCATCGCCACCGCGACCTTGCCGGTCCAGTCACCCGCGGGCCGGTCGCGCACCGCCTCGGACGCATTCTTCAGCAGGTTGGTAAAGACCTGCCCCATCATCCCAGCGTCGCAATCCACGATCACCGGCTGCTCGGGCAGGTCGGCCGTCAGAACCCCCGGCACCGCGTCGCGCTGCAGCATCACCGCCTCGTGCAGCAGTCGGGCGAGGTCGGTTTCCTTGCGATCGGGTTCCGGCATCCGGGCAAAGCGGCTGAACTCGTCCACGATCCGCCGCAGGTCGTTGGTCTGGCGGATGATCACCTCGACATACTGGTCGACGGCCGCGCGCTGCGCGCTGTCGTCCGTCAGCCGGGCCACCTTGCGCCGGATGCGCTCGGCCGACAGCTGGATCGGCGTCAGCGGGTTCTTGATCTCGTGCGCGACCCGGCGTGCCACGTCGCCCCAGGCCGCCATGCGCTGGGCGCTGACCAGTTCGGTCACGTCGTCGAATGCGATGACATATCCCTCCACCTCGCCCGCCGCGCCACGCCGGACGGCGATGCGGACCAGCAGGCTCTCGATGCGACCATCGCTGGTGACGCGGATCTCGTCCTGGATTGATTCCACGACCGAAGCCCGAAGCCGCTGGAACAGCGGGCCGAACCCCGGCACGGCCTGGGTTAGCGGCCGACCGATGTCACGAACCGGATCCAATCCCACGAGCCGGGTGGCCGAGCGGTTCAGGAAGTCGATGCCGCCCGACGGATCCAGGCCGATGACGCCCGGCGTCACCGAGTTCAGCACGTTGTCGAACAGCCGCCGCTGCCCATCCACCAGACGGTAGCTGTCGACCAGTTCGGTGCGCTGCTGCTTAAGCTGCCGCGTCATCCGGTTGAAGCTCTCGCCCAGCGTCTGGATCTCGTCGCCGGTGTCCGGCTCCGGCACCTGCACGTCCAGATCGCCGCGCCCGACCTGTTCGGACGCCGCGGCCAGCCGGCCGATCGGACGGGACAGCCGTTCGGCGAACCACAGGCCGATCCAGATCGCGGCGGCGACCAGCAGCAGCGCGAAACCGAGATATACCAGCGAGAACTCGAACAGCACCTTGCCGCGGGTCTCTTCCAGTTGCTGGTAAAGGCCGACCGTGGCCCGCGTCTCGTCCACCAGCCCCAGCAGGTCGCCGTCGACATCGCGGGTGACGTAGAGGAACCGGTCGGCCAGGCGCGGCAGGGCGACCAGGGCGCGGAACTCGTTGTTGTCCCAGTCCTCGATCAGCATCAGCCCGTCGGACAGGGCGGTGGTGAACTGCGCCGGCGTCGGCTGTTCATACCAGAACAGATAGGACCGGTCGCCGCGCGCCCGGATCGCGCCGCCGCCGTCGATCACATAGGCCTCGCGCAGCCCGCGCTGGATCCGGGCCTGCCCCTGGGCCAGCAGCGCCCGCATGGATCCGTCGTCGATCAGTGGATCCTCGGCGGCCGCGGCATCCAGCAGCCCGGCCAGCATCCGCGCGTCGGCGGTCAGGTCACGCCGGTGCTCGTCCTGATAGGCCTCGGCCGCGGCCAGCGAGGTTGCCACGACCTGCTGCACCCGGTTCGAGAACCAGCCTTCCAGCCCGATATTGATTGTCAGGCCCGCGAACAGCGCCACCAGCACCGTCGGGATCAGGGCCAGACCCGCGAACACCCCGACCAGCCGCATGTGCAGGCGTGATCCGGCAGCGGCGTTGCGCCGCGCGGCGACCATGCGGGCCAGCCGTGCGGCGACCAGACCGGTCAGCAGGATCAGATAGATGAGGTCGGCCAGCAGCACCAGCCGCAGCGCCGTGCTGGCGGTTCCCCCTGCCAGCGGCCCGAGCACGAAGAAGGTCGCCGCCGCCAGAACCGGGCCCAGCAGGACAAGGCCGATGGTGGCCGCGTTCTGGACGCGACGCTGCCGGCGCAGCCGCGCCAGCCGTTCCCAAGGTATGCGCCTTGCCGCCCGCGCCACCGCCACCAATGCCTCGTTCGCCGGCCGCTTGTGTCGCGGCTCCCTGTGGCCTTAGCGTGACTCTGCGCCGGCCATCTGTGGCTGTTTTACATCAGGCGACGGCGGCGTGTCACCTCGATATTCAACTCGTTCACCTTCTTTCGAAGCGTATTTCGGTTGATTCCCAGCAATTCCGCACAGCGAAGCTGGTTTCCAGCCGTCGCGTCGAGCGCGATTTCGATCAGAGGACGCTCAACTTCCCGCAGAATCCGGTCGTACAACCCGGCGGGTGGCAGCTCGCCGCCATGCAGATCGAAATAGCGCTGCAGATGGGTTTCTATCGACTGCGCCAGCCGTTCGGGTGGGGCGCCGACCGAGCTGGTCGGACTGCGCGATGGCGGCGCGGCGGCAGCGGACTTGGCGGCCGGGGCCGCGGGCGCGGCGTCGGTCAGTGCCGCGCGGACCTCGTCCTCGGTGATCTCGGATCCCGTCGCCGTCAGCGCCAGCCGACGCATGGTATTGTCGAGTTCCCGCACGTTTCCCGGAAACGGCCAGGCGCGCAGCACGGCGGCGGCAGGATCGGACAGCGTGCGCGCCGGCAGGCCGAGGGTTGCGGCGCGGGCCAGCAGGTGCCGCGCCAGCGGCGGAATATCGTCGACCCGGGCGCGCAGCGGCGGCACCGTCAGGGTGATGCCCGACAGCTGGTACAGCAGGTCCTGGCGCAGCAGCCCGGCGGTCAGATCCGCGCGTGGATCGGCGGCAGCGGTCGACACCAGCCGGGGCAGACGGGACGGATCAGGGCCGTTTTCGGCCGCCTCGATCAGGCCGACCAGCCGGGCCTGCGCTGCCGGCGTCATCCCCGCCGGATTCTCGATCAGCAAAGTGCCGCGGGCCGCACGGGCAAAGGCATCGGCCATGCCGTCGACCGGATCGGCCGGCGTCAGCACCACAAGCGCGCCGTCCCGACGGTCCGAAAACCCGTGCAGCGCGCGGGCCACCGTGCTGCGGCCGGTGCCCGGCTCGCCGCTGACCAAAACCGACAGGTCGGCGTTGACCACGCGGGCCACGGTCCGGAACAGCGCCTGCATCGCCGGGGCGTGGCCAACCAGCGGCAGGGTGGGATCGGCGACTGTCACGGTCTCCGCCCCCTCGGACCCGGCGGGGCTCCGCACGGCGGGGCGCCGGGCCAACCCGGCCCGCACACGCGCCATCAGGTCGGGCAGGTCGAAGGGCTTGGGCAGATAGTCGAACGCCTCGGCCTCGGTCGCGCGGATCGCCGTCACAATGGTGTTCTGGGCCGAGATCACGATTACCGGCAGGTCGGGCCGGATCCGCCGGATCCCGGGGATCACGTCCAGCCCGTTGCCGTCCGGCATCATGACGTCGGTCACGACCAGTTCGCCGCGCCCCTCCTCCACCCAGCGCTGCAACTGGGCGAGGCTGCCGGTGGCATGCACCTTGCACCCGGCCCGGGTCAGCGCCTGGGTCAGGACCGTGCGGATGCTGCGATCGTCGTCGGCGATCAGGACCGTGCCGTCCATGGCGTCTCCTTTCCGGCAAGGGGCAGTGACAGGCGGATCAGCGTTCGCCCCGGGCGGCTGTCCAGACGCAGGCCGGCACGATGGTCGGCGATGATCTTGCTGACCAGGGCCAGGCCCAGCCCGGTGCCGTTTTCCCGACCCGAGACGAACGGCTCGAACACCTGGTCCGCGATCGTGTCGGGCACGCCCGGCCCGTCATCCTCGATCTCGACCTGCAACGGCAGCGGGGTGTCGTCCTCGGCCCGGCGCGGACCACTGTCATAGAGGGTGCGCAGTCGGATCGTGCCCGGCCCGCGCGGATCGTCGGGGCCACGGCCGTCGCGCAGCAACGCCTCGGCCGCGTTGCGCAGCAGGTTCAGCACCGCCTGCACGACAAGATCGGGGTCGGCCAGCGCGGCTGGCAGCGAGGGGTCATAGTCGGTGACCAGCCGCACCCGGGTCCCGGTCAGCTCGAAGGTCCGGCGCGCGCGGTCCAGCACATCGTGGATGTTGATCGCCTGCAACCGCGGCGGCGAGGTGTCGCCGAACCTTTCGACCTGGTCCAGCAGCGCCACGATCCGGCGCGATTCCGCGACGATCAGGTCGGCCAGTTCCCGATCCTCCGGCCCCAGCCCGTCTGCCAGCAGCTGGGCCGCACCGCGAATCCCGGCCAGCGGGTTCTTGATCTCGTGCGCCAGCATCTCGGCCATCCCCGACGCCGCCCGGGCCGCCTTGCGGTGTCCCGCGACCGGGGCCACCGGCACGATCACCGCCGAGACGCCCCCGCCGGGCAACGGTGCCAAATGCAGCGCCGCGGCGCGGTCGTCGAACCCGCCGGTGCGGTCGCCGATCCCCCAGCGCAACGACGGTCGGTGGATCACCTCGCTGTCCTGCTGCGCGGCCTTCAGCAAGCCGGGCAGGGCCGGATCGACCCGCAGGCGAACGGCCAGGCGCGGATCGTCCGGGGCCAGTCCGGCTGCGGACCGGTCGGACAGGTTCAGCCAGGCCTCTGCCGCGTCGTTCAGTGCGGCAAACCGGCCCGCGGCATCAAACAGAACTGCCGGCAGGGGCAGCGCCATCCACGCCGGATCATGTGCGGTCGTCATGCCGCCGCCTGCAGATCGCCCCGCGCCCCCGCGAACACCGCGGCGATCGCCGTCCGCGCCGCGGCGGGGGACGACGCTGCCATCAGGGCGCGGCGGCCATCAGCGGCGCCCGCGGCCTCGGCATACCAGCCCAGATGCTTGCGCGCGACACGCAGGCCAGGATCGACGCCATAGTGGGACAGGATCTCGTCATGATGCGCGGCGACGGCATCGACCAGCGCGGCGCCCTGGGGCACGACAGGTTCCGGCGTGCCGTAGAGCGCATGGGCGATCTGGCCGGGACGCCAGGGCGCCCCCTGCGCGCCGCGCCCCACCATCACCGCCTGCGCCCCGGACTCGCGCAGCGCCGTGCGCGCGGCCGCCGGGGAAATCACGTCGCCATTGGCAACCAGCGGCAGGTCGGGCACGGCGTCCCGCACCGCCCGGATCGCCGCCCAGTCGGCGCGGCCGGTATAGAACTGCGCCCGGGTGCGACCGTGCACGACCACCATCCGCACCCCCGCGTCGCGCGCCCGCCGCGCAAGCGTCGCCGCGTTCAGGCTGTCGTCGTTCCAGCCCAGTCGCATCTTCAGCGTCACCGGTATGTCGACTGCCGCCACCACCGCCTCGATCAGCCCCAGCGCGTGGTCGAGGTCGCGCATCAGGGCGGCACCGGACATCCCGCCCGTCACCTTGCGCGCGGGGCAGCCCATGTTGATGTCGATGATGCGGGCGCCCATTCCCGCGACGATGCGTGCGGTTTCGGCCATGGCCCCCGCCTCGCGGCCGGCGATCTGGACGCTCACCGGCACGCCCGCGTCGACCATCGCCTTGGCACGCACGGCAGCACGGGTAGAGGGGCGGGGGGTCACCATTTCCGTCGAGGCGACCATCTCGCTGACCACCAGCCCGACCCCGCCCCGGCTGTGCCGCGCCACCGCACGGCGGAACGGCAGGTCGGTGATCCCGGCCATCGGCGCAAGGAACACCGGCGGGTCGAGCGTCAAGTCACCAAGCTGAATCGGGCTGCGCATGGATTACCTCTGGCCGGTCCGTGTCATCGCTGCACGACCGTCGCACGCAGAACCGGGCATGGCCGCGTGAGGTGGCGTCGGAATGATCAGACCGGACATCTTGTGCCCATTTATTGTGCAGAATGCAATCGGCGTGCGGTGGCTTGCACCCGTCGTCCCGACCGCTCAGGCTGGCCCCGATCTGGCAAGGACCACCCGCCATGTTTCTGTCGGTGTTCGACCTGTTCAAGGTTGGTGTCGGGCCATCGTCGTCGCACACGATGGGCCCGATGCTGGCTGCGGCGCGGTTCCTGGACCGGATGCGCGCGGCGCCGTTCCGGCCGCACGGGCTGCGCGCCAGCCTGCATGGCAGCTTGGCATTCACCGGCAGGGGCCACGCCACCGACCGGGCCACCATCCTGGGGCTGGCCGGGTTCACGCCCGAAACGATGGACCGCGATGCCGCCGACACCGCGCTGCAGCAGATCGCCCGTGATTGCCGGGTCGAACCGCCGGGGCTGGATCCGCTGCGTTTCGATCCGGCCGGCGACCTGATCTTCGATCATGATCGTGCGCTGCCCGGACATCCCAACGGCATGATCCTGATGGCCACGGATGCGCAGGGCGACGTGATCGCGCGCGAAACCTACTACTCGATCGGCGGCGGCTTCGTCCTGACCGAGGCAGAGCTGGCCGCCCGCGGCGACGAGACGCGGACCGACGCCGCCCCCTCCGTGCCCTATCCGTTTACCAGCGCGGCAGAGATGCTGGCCATGGCGCAGACATCGGGCCTGTCCATCGCGGCGATGAAACTGGAGAACGAACGCATCCACCGGTCCCGCGCGGATATCGACGCAGGTTTGCGCAGGATCTGGCAGGTGATGCGGGACTGCATGGACCGCGGGCTCGTCACCCCGGGGGTCCTGCCGGGTGGGCTGAAGGTGCGGCGCAGGGCGCCCGCGATCCACGCCTCGCTGCTGGCGGAACGGGGAACCAACATGCCCGCCCCGCATGTCGCCAACGACTGGATGTCGGCCTATGCGATGGCGGTGAACGAGGAGAACGCCGCCGGCGGCCAGGTCGTCACGGCCCCCACGAATGGCGCCGCCGGCGTGGTTCCGGCGGTCATCCGGTACTGGCTGGACCATCTGCCGGGCGCGTCGGACCGGCACCTGCCCGAGTTTCTGCTGACCGCCGCGGCGGTCGGCGGGCTGATCAAGCACAATGCGAGCATCAGCGGCGCGGAATGCGGGTGCCAAGCCGAGGTGGGCAGTGCCAGCGCGATGGCGGCAGCGGGGCTGGCCGCGGTGCTGGGCGGCACCCCCGAACAGGTCGAGAATGCGGCCGAGATCGCGCTGGAACATCATCTGGGGATGACCTGCGACCCGGTCGCGGGACTGGTCCAGGTGCCCTGCATCGAACGCAACGGGGTCGGCGCGATCAAGGCCGTCAGCGCGGCCAGCCTGTCGCTGCGCGGTGACGGGCAGCATGTAGTATCGCTGGATGCGGCGATCGAGACGATGCGCCAGACCGGGCGCGACATGTCGGACAAGTACAAGGAAACCTCGCTGGGCGGCCTTGCCGTGAACGTTCCCAACTGCTGACCATCTCGCGCTGATGCGTAGCGGCGCGGATCGCCGCGGGCGTGGCGCGCGGCCGCTTGTCACCTGCGGACCGCATGGGCTAGTGCTGGATCAGAACATAACGGGACGTGATCACGATGAATCTTCGATTTGCGCTGCTGGCGGTGCCGCTGGCGCTGGGCGCCTGCGACGAGGCGGCGATGGCCGATTTCCGTATGCCCTGGGACAAGCCCGAACCGGTTGTCGTCGAACCCGCCGAACCCGCGAAGCCCACCATTCCCGCGCCGCCCCAGGTCTCGCCCGTCGAGCAGCCTCTGGAACTTGGCGGCAGCGCCACGCCCCGGGCCACGGCGCAGGCGGAAACCGTCAACCTCACCGCCGTCGCCGCAGCGGGCGAGGGCTGGAGCGTCGACATCGCCGACGGCACGGCCCGCTTTGCCCGGCCGGGCGCCAACACCGCGCAGGTCAGGGTCAACCGGCTGGTCTATGTCGGCGGGGTCGAGTTCGTGGGTGAGTTGAATGGCCGGGTCTTCGCGCTGACCGTCAGCGGCGCGGATTGCGGCCCGCTGCCGCTGACCGCAACGCTGCGGGCCAACGGCAACCGCTATCAGGGCTGCGCCCAGCCTGCCGCCGCTGCCCCCGCGTCCACCACGTCGGCCCCGTCAGCCGCGGCACCGGCACGGACACCGGCCTGACCCTGTTGCATCGAAGGCGCAGCGCAGCCCCGATCGCGCCGACCTTCTGGCGCCGTCATCCGGTTGCCCCCTAGACTCGGGCGCGGCGTCACGGCCCGCATACCGCAAGAAAGGACCGCAGGAATGCCCCGTCATTCGACCCTGCTGCGCCAGCTGCTGACCACGGCCCTGCCCGCCGGGATCGCCCTGTGCGCCGCATCCGACCTGGCCGTGGCCGAACCGATGGTCGGCCGCTCGCTGAGGCCCTGTCGGTGAACAAAGATCGCTGATCAAGGGGGCGGAACGGACGCGAGGGCCCGCGCACCTAGGTTACCGAGAATGAACAAGCGCTGATCTTGCGCCGAGGCATGCTGATCTGTACCCTTGGCTTCAACTCCAACTGTCTACAACCAAGGCTGCGCAATCCCAACCCACCGATAATCTGAGGCCGGACGGCTCACGCCAAGAGTTGATTCCTTGACGGCCATCGGACGGAGCGGCCCCTCTCTTCATCTGCAAGTTGGGGTAGTTACCGCCATAAGGTAGGACGGCCGAAGCTCGCGAACGTTTTCGTATCGCTCCACAACAACCAAATGGTGTCCGGGAGCGCGATTACGATATCGCGTCAGCGGACGTGATCGGCCCTGCGCTTTATCACTCCCCGACGCCAACCGCCTGGTACCAATGAACGAAAAAGGGCCGGTCGTTCGACCGGCCCTTGAACGCGATCCGAAAGGATCAATCGGTTTCGTCGGTGCCTTCGTCCTCGTCATCGTCATCCGAAGCAACGGCGGCGATGACGCCCAGCAGCAGCAGCGCCGGGACGACGAGGCCAGCGTTGAAGGTCCCAGCGGGCTGGGTGTCAACGACAACAGGCTCAACGTCGACGACCGGGGCGACATAGCCACCAGCCATGGCGGTCGAAGCGGACAGGCCGACGGCCAGCGCAAAGGTAGCGAATTTGGTCATGATGGTGCTCCGTACTTTTCTTATGAAGGCTGCCGTTCCCGACAGCATCGTAGCGACAGTTGCATAAAGGCCTGATCTTGGGAAGCGAGTCGACTTTCCTCCAAACCTTGCCCCGGTCCACTGTTGCATATTCGCCAACACGTTGACGGCGCGCCGGTTCCGGACACCCGACGCGTGCCGTTCACCTGTGGCGGTTCTGCACCGGTTGGCACCTCCCGGAAAGCGCCTCGGCGCGATGGCGTTCTACGGGGAACGGCACAGGTCCCGCATTGCAAGGGCTGCGCTGGATCGGACAGGTGCCCCGCCTCGCGCGCCTCGGTCCAAATGGGCAAGCCATGGTGCCAGCGACAGGCGGCAATACGGCAAGCGAACGCTGCAGCCACGCATCGAAGAGGACTGGCATCGATTTAGGTAAAATGATCGGACAACGGACTTCGTGTTCGTTCGGCCAATTCAGTAATCCTTAGCCGGTCGTCTTTAGAACGGCAGGTGCGTCGCAAGGTACGATGCGAAACAGGACCCGGTTACCATGATGCTGCGGATCCGATCATGAGGGCAGAATCGTGCCAAGCGGCAGGGACGGCGGAATGGCCCATGCGCACCTCGAGAACCGGGCAGCGGATGCGCTTTGCGCGGCTTGGGGCGACGGATGTGGCTGCCGGAACAGGAAACGACAACCGGGTCACGACCGGCCAGTGCGGAAAGGGGGCGTAGAATGGGCGGACTGGTCATCAAGCTGGCGCCGAACGAACGCATCCTGATCAACGGGGCGGTGATCGAGAATGGCGACCGGCGCACCCGCATTTCCGTTCGCACGCCGAACGCGCATATCCTGCGCCTGAAGGACGCGCTGCACCCCGATGACGTGACCACCCCGGTCAGCCGCGTCTGCTATGTCGCCCAGCTGATCCTGACCGGCGAGGCCGATCCCCGGGACGCTCATCCCGAGCTGCTGGTCGGCCTGGAACAGCTGTCGGAGATCTTTCCGGACCCGGAGAGGGGCGCCATCGTGGACGACGCGATCGAATTTGTACGCAAGGCGAACTACTATCAAGCCCTGCGGCGGTTACGCCAGTTGCTCGCGCACGAAGCGCAGGGGCCGGACGCAGGGCTTTAACCTGTCGCCGCGCGGCTGCCGGCTGCACCGGCTGCCCCCCTGAACCGCGCACACTCGGCGGTTGCGAGCGGTCGGAGAGCGCGTTGTTCCAGGGCCTGCGCTCTGGTATCCTGAAGAAGTGCATCGCGCCCCAGGAGACCGCGCGCATGTGCCCCAGGAGGAAGCGACCGCCGACAAACGGCGGCGATACGAGGAGACAGGATCATGCTCAAACCCGCAGTGGTGACCGCTGCCGTTCTGCTGACGGCGCCCCTGGCCGTGGCCGGCCCGATCGATTCGGCGTGCAGTGGCGCCCAACGCGCCGGATCGGCGCGGCTGTGCGGCTGTATCCAGCAGGTCGCCGACATGACGCTGTCGCGCGCGGACCAGCGGCGCGCCGCCGTGTTCTTTCGCGATGCCCAGCAGGCGCAGGACGTGCGCATGTCCAAGAGTGACGCGGACAACGCGTTCTGGGCCCGCTACAAGAATTTCGCCACGACCGCACAGGCCTATTGCAGCCGCTGAGCGGGGGCCGACATGGGCATCGTCGTCCTGACCGGCGCGGGTCTTTCCGCGGAAAGCGGTCTCGCGACGTTCCGGGACGGCGACGGATTGTGGGAACGACACGCGGTCGAGGACGTGGCGACCCCGGCCGCGTTTCGGCGCGACCCCGCGCTGGTGCACAGGTTCTACAACGCGCGCCGACGGCAGGCGGCGGGGGCACAGCCCAATGCCGCGCACGCCGCGCTGGCCCGGCTGTCCAACCGCGCGGACGTGACCCTGATCACCCAGAACGTCGATGACCTGCTGGAACGCGCCGGGGCGCGCGACGTCGTGCACATGCACGGGGCGCTGAACCGGGCTATCTGTGCGGCCTGCGGCCATGGCTGGCCGGCAAGCGGCGACATGGCGGCGAGTGAGCCCTGTCCGGCCTGCGGGACACCCGCCTGCCGTCCCGACATCGTGTGGTTCGGCGAGATGCCGCAGCACATGGACCGAATCATGCAGGCCTTGGCGGACGCGACATTGTTCGCCGCCATCGGCACCTCGGGGCAGGTCTATCCGGCGGCGGGGTTCGTCGAGATCGCCAGCGGATGCGGCGCCGCCTGTGTTGAACTGAACCTTGATCCGCAGCGCACATCGCCGCTGTTCGAACGGCACATCGTCGGCCCGGCCAGTCAAACGGTTCCGGCTTGGGTCGACGAGATCCTCGGTTGAATCCGGACCGCCACGGCACCCGGCGCGGCCGACCTGACGCGGTCAGTCCCGCGAGCAGGACGCCGCCGGCGCGCGCCCCTGCGATTCCGCCGCCGCAAAGTTCCTGAACCGCGCGCTGTCCAGCACCGCCTCGATCCGGGCAGCCGCCGCGTACTGAGCCGCGGGGTCCAGCGACGGCAGTTCGACCTGCCCGATCTCGGCGGCCTGAAACCTGTCACGATGGCTGCGATAGCGGGGGTCGTAATGCTCTCGCATCAGCGCCTCGGCCAGCGTGGCCCAGTCCTGCTGTCGCACAAGGCCGCGCCATTCGGCGATGCGGGTGGCGGGGTGCAGCCGAGAGAGCGCCTGCACCGCGTCGTCGACGCGGCCGGGTTCGGACACTGTATCCGCATAGACGTCTGCCGTATAGGCGGCCCGCGCGGCCACCGGCACGTCCAGCCGCACGCGAGGCGCCGCGCAGAGCGCCCGCCACATCGCGCGGGGGACAGCGAGGGTGCCGATCCGCGAACTTTCTGCCTCGACAACCACCGGACGGGCCGGGTCGAGCCGGGCAAGCGTCATGGCCAGACGGCTTTCGAACAGCTTCTGCGGCGGCTGGCCACCGGGCATCGCGCCGAACAGGCTGCCCCGATGGTTCGCGAGGCCTTCGAGATCGATCACCTGCACGCCTCGCGCCGCCAGCCGTTCCAGGATGGCGGTCTTGGCCGATCCGGTGTTGCCGTCCACCACCAGAACCGGCGAGCCGGGACCGCGCTGTTCGACCTGGTCCAGCACCAGCCGACGCCAGGTCTTCCATCCGCCGTCCAGGATCGAGACGCGCCACCCGATCTGCGCCAGGATGGTGGCGAACGCGCCCGAGCGTTGCCCCCCGCGCCAGCAATGGACCAGCGGCTGCCAGCTTCCGTCGCGGTCGGCCAGTGGACCGGCGACGTGCCTTGCGGTGTTCGCCGCGACGAGAGCGCCGCCGATCCGCCGCGCCGCGAAGGGGGATTCCTGCTTGTGAATGGTGCCGACCTGGGCCCGCTGGGCATCATCCAGCACGGGCAGGTTGATGGACCCGGGCAGATGGTCGTCGGCATGCTCGGCCGGGGACCGGACGTCGATCACGTCGTCGAACCCCGCAAGGGCGGGGTCCGTCAGCGCGGTCAGCCGGAAAATGCGCGGTGCGGGCAAGCCGTCAGTAGACGTAGACGGGCGTGCCGATCGGAACCCGTTCGAACAGGTCCATCACCGCCTCGTTGCGCATCCGGATGCAGCCGTTCGAGACCGAGCGCCCGATCGAATTCGGCTCGGTGGTGCCATGGATGCGGATCGCGGTGTCGTTGCCGCTTTCGGTATGCAGATACAGCGCCCGGGCGCCAAGCGGGTTCTGGGGGCCGCCCGCCATGCCGTCCTTGTACTTGCCGTACTGCTCGGGCTTGCGCTTGATCATGTCGGGGGTGGGGGTCCACCTGGGCCATTCGACCTTGCGCCCGACCAGCGCCCGGCCGCGCCATTTCAGTTCGTCGGTGCCCACGGCGACACCATAGCGGATCGCGCGCCCGGGCGCGATGACATGGTACAGGAAATAGTCCTGGGACACGACGACGATCGACCCGACCTCGAACCCCTCGCGGATCGGCACCTCGACCGGGGCATAGGGATCTGCCTGGGCCATGGCTTGCGCGACCGGTTTTCCCTGGGCCAGCAGGGCCCCCGGAAGGACCGCCAGCGGCAGGCCGAGCATCAGGATCTGGCGGCGATTCATGTCCGTCCCTTCGATCTGGTTCGTATTTTCCACGCGACTACCGGCATCGGACGCCCCGATCAACTCAAAGCGGCGTGACACGGCGACAGCCCGCTTGCACGGTGCGCAGGCAGGACACATATCTTGCCGCGATAGGAGCGACTCATGTCCTGCTGCCCGCCTGCCTCTCGCCAGCCCCCGGCGCCAGCGCGCCCGCCCCGGCGGGCGGTCGTGCGCGCGGAACATGATTGCAACGGCCGCGGCGGACGGGGCTGCCGCTGTTTCCCCCGCGGGCGGCGACTGACTGCCCGCACCGCGCCCGTGCGTCCACCCGTGCACCTGGCCCCGCCGCGCCCGCACGAAGCCGCGGCCCGTCCCCCGGCCCGGCCGCAGGCGCCGCCGCACTGCCTCTTTGCCCCGAGCGCAAGTTCAGATCAAAGAGGATCTCATGACACAACAATTCGAACTGCAGCTTGACGGACTGAGCTGCGCATCCTGCGTCGGCCGCGCCGAGCGCGCCCTTGCGGCGGTCCCCGGCGTCAGCGACGCCTCGGTGAACCTCGCCACCCAAAGGGCCACGCTGAGGCTGAGCGAGCCGGCAGCCCTGCCCCGCGCCGTCGATGCCGTGGAACACGCGGGCTATCCGGCCGCCGTGCAGACGACCCGGCTGTCGGTGCAGGGCATGACCTGCGCGTCCTGCGTGGGCCGCGTCGAGCGGGGCCTGGCCGCCCTGCCCGGCGTCCTGTCCGTGACGGTGAACCTGGCCACGGAAAGCGCCAGCGTCTCGCATCTGCCGACGGTCACGGCCGACGATCTGGCCCGTGCGGGGACGCAACTGGGCTATCCGATGCAGGCGCTGGATCGGGCCGACGCACCGTCGACCGGTCACGGCGCCGACCACCACGCGGACGATGCCGACCGGATGCGCCGGCGGTTCGTCCTGTCAGCCGCCCTGACCCTGCCGATCTTCGTGGTCGAGATGGGCGGGCATCTGGTGCCCGGCTTCCATCACTGGCTGATGGCCCGGGTCGATATGCAGTGGCTGTGGATTGCGCAGTTCCTGCTGACCCTTGCGGTCCTGGCCGGACCCGGCCGCATCTTCTTCCGTATCGGGATCCCTGCGCTGCTGCGCGGCGCGGCCGAGATGAACAGCCTGGTGGCGCTGGGGTCCGGCGCGGCGTTCCTGTATTCCACGGTCGCCACATTCGCCCCTGCCCTGTTGCCCCCCGGTTCGCGCGCCGTCTATTTCGAGGCTGCGGCGGTGATCGTCACCCTGATCCTGCTGGGCCGCTGGCTGGAGGCGCGGGCCAAGGGGCAGGCCGGACAGGCGATCCGCCGGCTGGTCGAACTGGCGCCAGACACGGCCCGCGTCGAGCGGGACGGACGGCTGGTCGAAGTTCCCGTGGCGGAGCTGGTCGCGGGCGACATCGTGGCGGTGCTGCCGGGCGACCGGCTGCCGGTCGATGGCGTCGTGACCGAAGGTCAGGGGACGATCGACGAATCGATGCTGACGGGCGAGCCGGTTCCGGTGACCAAACGCGCCGGCGACAGGGTCACCGGCGGCACCGTCAACGGCCCGTCGTCCATCAGTTTCCGGGTGACCGCGACGGGTGCGGATACGGCCTTGGCGCGCATCATCAGGCTGGTCGAGGACGCGCAGGCGGCCAAGCTGCCGGTGCAGGCGCTCGTGGACAGGGTCACCCGGGTGTTCGTTCCGGTGGTGATGGGCCTCGCGGTGTTGGCCTTCGTCCTGTGGATGCTGGTGGGCCCCGCCCCGGTTCTGCCGCACGCGATGGTCGCGGCGATCTCGGTGCTGATCATCGCCTGCCCCTGCGCCATGGGGTTGGCCGTGCCGATGTCGATCATGGTGGGAACCGGACGCGGCGCGGAGCTGGGCATCCTGTTCCGTCGCGGCGACGGGCTGCAGCGCCTGGCCGAGGCGCGGAGCGTCGCCTTTGACAAGACCGGCACGCTGACGATCGGGCGACCGTCGCTGGTTGCCCTGCACACCGACGGCATCGAGCGGGCCGAGGCGCTGCGCCTGACCGCGGGCGCCGAGGCCCGATCGGAACACCCGCTGGCCGCAGCCCTGGTCGCCGCAGCGGCCGCCGAGGGGATCGACCCGCCAGCGGCCAGCGACGTGACGGCCATGCCGGGTCACGGCCTGCGCGCCACGGTCGAGGGCCGCGCGGTAGTGCTGGGCAATCTGGCGGCGTTGCAGCAGGCCGGGGTGGCGCCTCAGGCCGCGCTGGTCGATCAAGCCGCGTCGCTGTCGGCCGAGCAGGCCGCCACCCCGATCCACCTCGCGGTCGACGGCCGCCACGTGGCGCTGATGGCGATGGCCGATCCGGTCCGCGACAGCTCGGCCGCGACGGTGGGGCGTCTGCAATCCATGGGGCTGCGGGTCGCCATGCTGTCAGGCGACGTGCAGGCCGCCGCCGACGCGGTTGGTCGCAGGCTGGGCATCGACCGCGTGCTGGGCGGGGTGCTGCCGGCCGGCAAGCTGGACGCGATCCGCGACCTCGGGCCGGGCAGCGTCTTCGTCGGCGACGGGATCAACGATGCTCCTGCGCTTGCTGCGGCCGAAACCGGCATCGCGATCGGCACCGGCACCGACGTCGCCATTGAGGCGGCCGAGGTGGTGCTGGCCTCCGGTGATCCGGACGGGGTCCCGCGTGCCATCGCATTGAGCCGCGCGGTGATGCGGAACATCCGCCAGAACCTGTTCTGGGCCTTTGCCTACAACATCGCCCTGATCCCGGTGGCGATGGGCGCGCTGGTTCCGTTCGGCGGTCCGCAGCTGTCGCCGATGCTGGGGGCGGCCGCGATGGCTCTGTCGTCGGTGTTCGTGGTCACCAATGCGCTGCGGCTGCGGTCGTGGCGCGACTGATCCGGGGCGACCGGGCAGCTGGCTGGCCGCGGGCGGACTGATCCGCCCGCGGCCACGTCGTCTCGCGGCTCAGTTGCCCGGCATGGCATGCCCGGCGTGAGCGCCGGCGCCGCCCTGCATGCCCGCGGGCGCCGCCTGCGCCCGCTGGTTGTCGACCGGGATTGTCACGGGCAAGGTGCCGCAGTCGCCCAGGTCGAGCGTCAGACCGATCTGCTGGCCGTCCGTCAGCGGCTGCTCCAGCGCCAGGAACATCACATGGTCGCCGCCCCGCTGCAGCATGTGCGTGCCACCGGCGGGAATGGTCATGCTGTCCACCGGGACCATCTTCATCACGCCATTCTCCTCGCGATGGGTGTGCAGTTCGGCCCGGCCGACGACATCAGCGGTGACGCCCACCAGCGCGCAGTCACGGTCACCGGCGTTGGCGATCGTCATGAAGGCGGCGCCGGACCGCGGGTTGGCCGAGCGGGCAAACGCGTCGGAAACCGTGAGGCCTGGCGCCTCGGCCAGCGCGATGACGGGGGCCAGGGCCAGCAGCCCGGCAGAGACAAGGGTTTTCATCGATGTGATCCGTTTCATGTGAATGGGGCTGTCAGGCGTGGACGGCGGCATCCACCGGCGGCCCTCTCGGCTGTACGCTGAACCCCCGCGGCCGCGTGTGCTGACCGATCAGAGCGACCCGAGCGGACCGCCCCACCGCAGCCGGCCTCCGCAGGTCGATGTCCTGCGTCGCGAGCCCCACCAGCAGCGACAGCGCCATGTCCGGGCAGAGATGAGGCCGCTGCACCGGAACGCCGTCCCGATCGACATCGATGAGGGTGACGGCACTGCCGGCACACAGGACGACCTGCCCTGCGGCGCGCACCTGACCGCGCGCGGCGCCCAGCGACAGGCCGGTGACAACCAGCACAAGGATCAGGATCAGGTGAAGGCCGCGCCCCATGCCCGTGGATAGGCACGGTTCGCGCCAAAGGCAAAGCACGACAGCGCGCGCGGGAATGGCCGCTGAACAAGACAAAGCGGCCCCATCCGATCGGATGGGGCCGCTACAAATCGTCAGGCAGGAAGGCAGATCAGGCCTTGGCCAGCTCGCGCTTGATCTTCAGGGCACGGGCCGACAACTCGTCTTCCTTGGCCTTGGCAAGAAACGCGTCCAGACCGCCACGGTGGTCGACCGAGCGCAGTGCCGAGGCCGAGATGCGCAGCGAATAGGACTGCCCCAGCTTTTCCGAGATCAGCGTGACATCGTTCAGGTTCGGCAGGAAACGACGTCGGGTCCTGTTGTTGGCGTGGGAGACTTTGTTGCCGGTCATCGGCCCCTTGCCGGTCAGTTCGCACACGCGCGACATGGTCTGTTCCTTCGTTGCAGCGACGGCATCCGCAGGACGAGCCGCGATCCGTCGAAAATGAACAGGCGCCGCATCGCAGCGCCCGGAAATTCGTTGCGCGTGGTTAGTGCGCCGGGACCGGTGCGTCAAGCGCGAATCGCTGCCCTCGCCGGGTCTGCACCCGTTCCGACCGCCAATCGGCGCTCAACTGCGATCAACGCCTGCTTGCGCCAGAGCCCGCCTGCATAGCCGGTCAGGCTGCCGTCGGATCCGATCACCCGGTGGCATGGAATCACGATGGCGATCTGGTTGGCGCCGTTGGCCCGGGCCACCGCGCGGGAGGCCGAGGGCTGGCCTAGCCGGGCCGCCAGGGCGCCATAGCTGATCGTCTCGCCGGGATTCAGGCGGCGCAGTTCGGTCCAGACCCGGCGCTGGAACGGGGTGCCGTGCAGGGTGACCGGGACCTGGAAGTCGGCGGACGTTCCGGCGAAATAGGCCGACAGCTCGGCCTCGACCCGGTCGATCGGCTCGGCCCGACCCAGACCGATCCGACCCCCGGCCGCCCTGGACAGGCGGGTCAGCTCGGTGGCGAGGCCCTTGCCGTCGACGAACTCCAGCAGGTGCAGGCTGTCCGCGTCGGCCACCGCGATCATTCCGCCCAGCGGCGTGTCGATCCAGTCGGCCAGCAGCCCGGCGTCGTGCGTCCGCATGGCGCGGGGTGGATGGCCGAAGAGATCGGCAAAGGCCGCACGGAACCCCGAGGCGCTGTCGAACCCCGCCTCGAGCTGCGCCTGGATGACCGGGGCGCCCTGGGCCAGCGCCCCCACCCCGGCCCGCAGGCGCGTCTGCCGCGCGAGATCCAGGAACGTCAGTCCGTAATGGCGCCGGAACGCCCGGCGGACCGTTGACGGATCCAGCCCCAGCGCCGCGACGTCCGCCTCGCGCCACCGCCGCTCGGGATCGGCCTGCAATTTAGTCAGCATCCGGCCGATGACGGGATCGCCGTCCGCCTGCGGCCCCAGCGGGTGACAGCGCCGGCACGGCCTGAACCCGGCGGCCAGCGCGGCCGCAGGGCCGGCGAACCACCGGCAGTTCTCGGGGCGCGGCTTGCGGGCGGGACAGGTGAGGCGACAGAAGATACCGGTTGTCGTCACGCCCACCAGCGCCCGGCCCTCATAGGCCGGATCGCGGTCGACAAGAGCGCGATAGAGCGTTTGGGCGTCGGCCGGGGAGAACTCGGGGGGGGAAAACAGCGTATCCATGACCTCACCCTAACCGATTCGCAGGATCGCGCAGCCGCAATCCGGGCGTCACATCCGGATCGTGCGGGTGCTGATCAGCGCAGCGTGTCCAGCATCTGCGCTGCGGCGGCGACCGGGTCGGCACGACCGGCGCCCACCTCGTCAGCCAGCGACGCCAGCCGGTCCGCGGCGGGTTGCTGCGACAGGCGGGACAGCAGCCCCGCCCGAACCTCGGCCAGAAACCAGCTGCGCGCCTGCTCGGCCCGCCGGCGGTCGAAATGGCCGTGATCCCGCCGCCACTGCACGAGCTGCTGCATCTCGTCCCAGGATGTGTCCAGGCCGGTCCCTTCGACCGCCGAGACGGGCAGCGCCTTGGGATACCCGGGCGGATCCTGCGGCCGCTTGCGCAGCAGGCGCAGCGCCCCGGAATAATCCGCGACGGTCCGCATCGCGGTCGCCTTCAGGTCGCCATCGGCCTTGTTGACCAGGATCAGGTCGGCCATCTCCATGATCCCGCGCTTGACGCCCTGCAGTTCGTCGCCACCCGCGGGCGCCAGCAGCAGCACGAACAGATCCGACATGTCGGCCACCATTGTTTCGGACTGGCCAACCCCCACGGTCTCAATCAGCACCACGTCGAACCCCGCTGCCTCGCACAGCCGCACCGTCTCGCGCGTGCGGCGGGCGACGCCCCCCAGTTCGGTGCGGCTGGGCGACGGGCGGATATAGGCGTTCGGATCGCGGCTCAAACGCTCCATCCGGGTCTTGTCGCCCAGGATCGACCCGCCGGACCGCGCGGAACTGGGATCCACCGCCAGCACCGCGACCCGCAGCCCCTTTGCGGTCAGCATCAGCCCGAACGCCTCGATGAAGGTCGACTTGCCCACCCCGGGGGTTCCCGACAGGCCGATCCGCAGGGCCTGGCGATCCGGCAGCGCCGCGATCAGGTCGATGGTCCGGGCGCGATGGTCGGGCCGGGTGCTTTCCACCATGGTGATGGCGCGGGCCAGCGCGCGACGGTCGCCCTGGGCAAGCTTCTGGGCCAGATCATGCATCTCGGCCGGTCCTCCGGATCGGGTCGGGTCCCGTGGTGGTAGTCGCCGGCGCCGCTGATGCCAAGATGCGCGGCGTCCCGGGCACCCGCTGTCGCTTGTGCCAGATCGGCCGACCCGGTAGACTCGGCTGGTTTGAGGGTACCCGGACATGCTGCTGCCGCGCCTGCGACCGATCTTCGGCCTGCTGATCGCCCTCGTCCTGGCGACCGGTCCTGCCGACCTGCGCGCCGAGGGGACGGGATTGCAGCTGCTGATGGTCGAGGATCGGGGCTGCCCGGCTTGCCGGCAGTGGCGAGCCGAGGTGCTGCCGGACTACCAGGCACATCCGCAGGGCCGGGCCGCCCCGCTGATGATGGTCGGCGTCGACGGTCCGTGGCCGAACGGCCTGGCGCTGGCCCGGCGGCCCCAGATCACCCCCACCTTCATCCTGCTGCGGAACGGGCAGGAGGTCAGCCGGGTTGAGGGTTATGCGGGTCAGGCCCATTTCTGGCCGGTCCTGGCCAAGATGCTGCAGGATGAAGCTGTGCAGCGCACGAGAGGAGATGGGACATGACCCAGACTGCAATCGAGCAGGCGACGATTGCCCCCGCTCCGCTGGCGGCCCAGGGGCACGTCGACAGCGAGACAGAGCGGATGGTGGCCGCCGCGGCCGAGGCGTCAGCCTTTCTCAAGGCGCTGGCGCATGAGGGCCGGCTGCTGATCCTGTGCCACCTGTCCGCGGGCGAGCGAACGGTCAGCGAGCTGGAAGATCTGCTCGGCCAGCGTCAGGCTGCCGTCAGCCAGCAACTCGCCCGGTTGAGGGCCGAAGGGCTGGTGGCCTGCCGCCGCGACGGCAAGGCGCGGCTCTATGCGATCGCCGACCCGCGCGCGTCAGAACTGGTCGGCACCATGTACAGGCTGTTCTGCGCCCAGGGCTGATCCGACCCGGATCGCCAAGGCGATCACCCCGAGTGGCAGGGCGACCCTTTTGCCCGGCGCAGGGCTGCGCTAATCGTCGCCCGCCTGCTGGTCCCGCACCGGGACGCGCCGACGAAAGGGACCGCCATGCACGACATCCGCGCCATTCGCGAAAACCCCGACCGCTTCGACGCCGGCCTGGCGCGTCGTGGTCTCGCGCCGATGGCGGCCCGGATCCTCGGGCTGGACGCCGAGCGGCGGTCGCGGATCAGCGCCGCGGAAGAGGCCAGGGCGGAACAGAACCGCGCCAGCAAGGAAACAGGCGCCGCCAAGGCCCGGGGCGACGAGGCGGAGTTCCAGCGCCTGCGCGCCCTGATTGGCGACAGCAAGACGCAGACCGCCACCATGATGGCCGAGGCCGACCAGCTGGACCGCGACCTGCGCGACCTGCTGATGACCATCCCGAACATCCCCCTGGACCGCGTGCCGGACGGCGCAGACGAGCGTGACAATGTCGAGATCCGGCGCTGGGGCGAACCGCGGCGGCCCGAGTTTGCGCCACGCGAACATTTCGATATTCCCGGCGTCCGACCCGGCATGGACTTTGCCACAGCCGCCAAGCTGGCCGGGTCCCGCTTCGTGGTGCTGTCAGGGGCGGTGGCGCGTATTCATCGGGCGCTGGCGCAGTTCATGCTGGACCTGCACGTCACGCGCCACGGGCTGACCGAAACCTGGACCCCGGTGCTGGTGCTGCCCGAAATGATGGAGGGGACCGGCCAGCTGCCGAAATTCGGCGAGGACAGTTACCAGACCCGCGAGGGCTGGTGGCTGATCCCCACCGCCGAGGTCACGCTGACCAACACCGTGCATGGTGATCTGGTCGAACACGCCACCCTGCCCCGCCGTCTGGTCGCCCATTCGCAGTGCTTCCGTTCCGAAGCCGGCAGTGCCGGACGCGATACCGCGGGCATGTTGCGGCAACACCAGTTCGAAAAGGTCGAGATGGTGTCGATCACCGACGCGGCGTCCGGACTGGCCGAGTTCGATCGCATGACCCGCTGTGCCGAGGCGGTGCTGGAGGCGCTGGACCTGCCCTATCGGACCGTCGTGCTGTGTGCCGGCGACATGGGCTTTGGCGCCCGGATCACCCACGATCTGGAGGTATGGCTGCCCGGGCAGGACACTTATCGCGAGATATCGAGCGTCAGCTATGTCGGCGAGTTCCAGGCCCGCCGGATGAATGCCCGGTACCGTCCCGCCGACGGCGGAAAGCCCGAATTCGTGCACACGCTGAACGGATCGGGCCTGGCGGTCGGCCGCACCCTGATCGCCGTGCTGGAAAATGGTCAGCAGGCCGACGGTTCGGTCGATCTGCCACCCGCGCTGCACCCCTATCTGGGCGGGGCCTCGCGCCTGGACGCCGACGGACGACTGGGCTGAACCCCGAACCGGTTCCGGGCCGATCATAGAAACCGCACGGGTCCGGCCGGCGTTCGGTGGCATGAAGCTCAAGCGCGACGCATGGTTCCAGATCGGAACGGTCCTGTTCTTTGCCGTCAGCGCCCTGGCGGTCGCAATGCGTCGCAATCACGAGATGCCGGTCTGGAACGCGCCGGGCGACATGCTGTCCGGCCGCTACGGCAGGTCGATGAACAGCGCGCCGATCCTGTGGGATGAACATCTGATCGGGATCATCCAGAACCCGGTCAACTGGGCCCTGACGTCGCTGCTGGTGGCGGTGATCGCCAGCAGCGTGCTGTATCTGGCGCTGCGGTGGCGGTCGAATTTTTCCCCGCCGATGCCGCTGCTCACCATGCTGGGGCTGATCGCCTCTGGCATCTGGCCTTGGGTCGCGCCGACCTCGCCCGCGGCGGCGCTGGTCATCGCGACGCTGGCGCCGGTCGGCGTGGTGGCGGGTATCCTGCAAAGGCGCCGGTCGCAACACAGGGAACCCGGTGACTGGCCGCTGGGCCTGATCGCCGGCTGGCTGACCATGGGCGGGATCGGCGCGGCCTCGGGGCTGGCCCAGATGGAACTGAGCCTGCGGCCAGAGCTGGCCGCCCTGGCCGGGCTGCTCGCCGCCTCGCTGATCGGGGCGCGGGTGCAGCTGGAACTGGGCAGCAACGTGACCTACGCGGCGGCGATCATCTGGGCGATGCTGGGAATCGCGGCAGCGAGCCTTGCCGTCAGCATGACGGTGGCCACGGCCTGCGTGCTGGGCATCGCGACGATGGCGGTGGTGCTGGTGCGGGTGACGACCTGATCGGGACGCAGCGTAATCGCGCCCGTCAGCTGCCCTTGGGGCGCTGCCGGTCCTTGTGCTTGGCCAGCGCGCCGGTCTGACGCTTGTTGACCTTGTCGCGATAGGGGTTCTTGGCGCCCTGATCACGAAAGCTCAGCCGGATCGGAGTTCCGGGCATGTCGAAATCGATCCGCAACCCGTTCACCAGATAGCGCCGATAGCTGTCGGGGATCTGGTCCACATGGGTTGCCATGACCACGAACGCGGGCGGCCGGGTCTTGACCTGGGTGGCATAGCGCAGCTTGATCCGCCGCCCACCGGGGGCAGGCGGCGGATGCGCCTCGGTCATCGCGGCGAGCCACTGGTTCAGCCGCGCCGTGGGGACGCGGCGGTTCCAGACCTCGTGCGCCTTGAGGATCGCGTCGTGGAGACGGTCCAGCCCCTTGCCCGTGCGGGCGCTGACGGTGACCAGGGGCGCGCCCTTGAGCTGCGGCAGCAGCCGTTCGAACGCCTCGCGCAATTCGTTCAGCTTGTGCGGCTTGTCGTCCTCGAGATCCCACTTGTTGGCGGCAACGACGACGGCGCGCCCCTCGGTTTCGGCGAAATCCGCAATCCGCAGGTCCTGCTGTTCGAAGGGGATCGCCACGTCCAGCAGAACGACGACCACCTCGGCGAACCGCACCGCCCGCAGCCCGTCCGCCACCGACAGCTTTTCCAGCTTGTCCGTGACCTTGGCCTTGCGCCGCATGCCCGCGGTATCGAAGATCCGCATGGGCGTGCCCAGGAATTCGGTCGTGACGCTGATCGAATCCCGGGTGATCCCGGCTTCCGGCCCCGTCAGCAGGCGATCCTCGCCGATGATGCGGTTGATCAGCGTCGATTTCCCCGAATTGGGGCGGCCGATCACGGCGAGCTGCAGCGGCCGGCTGGCCGAGGGGCGCCAGTCCTCTGCGCCCTCGCCCGACTCGGCCTGTTCCTCGGTCAGGGTCACATCGGTTTCCGGGGTGATCGGCGCCGGACGCTCGGCCTCGATCTGGTCGGCCAGCGGCGCGAGGACGCGATACAGGTCGTCCAGGCCTTCGCCATGCTCGGCCGAAATCTGCAGGGGCTCGCCCAGCCCCAGCCCGTAGGCCTCGATGACCCCGGTCTCGCCGGCCCGTCCCTCGGCCTTGTTGGCGGCCAGGATGACGTGACGGGCGCGTTTGCGCAGAAGGTCGGCGAAATACTCGTCGGCCGCGGTCACGCCGGCCCGGGCGTCGACCACGAACAGGCAGATGTCGGCCTCGTCCACCGCGCGTTCGGTCAGGCGGCGCATGCGCCCCTGCAGGCTGTCGTCATCGGCCATTTCCAGGCCGGCGCTGTCGATCACCACGAAGCGCAGATCACCCAGCCGCGCGTCGCCTTCGCGCAGGTCGCGCGTGACCCCCGGCTGGTTGTCGACCAGCGCCAGCCGCTTGCCGACCAGCCGGTTGAACAGCGTCGACTTGCCCACGTTGGGACGGCCGACGATGGCGAGCGTGAAGGTCATGTGATCTCGCCTTACCGGAACGCGTGCAGCTGGCCGGCGCGGCTTGCGACATAGAGCGTGCCGCCCGCCACCACCGGTGCCGAGGCGGCCCCGCCGGGGATCGCGCCCTGTCCGACCAGCACGCCGGTCTGCGGATCGAACACCCGCAGGACCCCGTCCGAGGACGCCACGAACAGCCGGCCCCCTGCAAGGATCGGGCCATGGTGGGCGACGATGCTGTCCTGCCTTCGCACCCGCGTATCGGTGTAGTACGGCAGCGGCACCGTATAGATGCGTGCGCCGGTGGTCGCGTCGAGCCGCACCAGTTGCGCCTGGTCGTTGATGGCGAACACGGACCCGCCGACGGCCAGGACCGGTCCGGCCGCGCCCTCGTCCGCCGACCACAGCTGAATTCCGGTGTCACGTTCGAACGCCGCCATCCGGCCCGACGAGGTTCCGGCAATCACCTTGTCGTCCAGGATGACCGGATCGCCGGTCAGGTCACGGATGTAGGCGATCGCCCGCCCGACCCGGGACCCGGCGACCTGCGCGCTCCACAACTCGGCGCCGGTCGCGGTGTCGGCGCTCAGCAGCTGGCCGGAGGCGAATGGAAACACCACGAGGTCTGCCGCGACGGCGGGGGTGCTGGCGCCCGTGACGCCGGCCTGCGCCGCGATCCCGGTCAGCGTCCACAGCACCTTGCCATCGCTTGCGCGGACCGCCCAGCCGGTGGCGTCGCGACCCACGGCATAGACGACCCCGCCGGCGACGGTCGGCGCACCGCTGATCGGGGCGGCGACGCGCTGTCGCCAGCGCACCCCGCCCGTGGCGGCATCCAGCGCCACGATCTCGCCATAGGCCGTCGTCACGAAGACCTGGCCCGCGTCATAGGCCACGCCGCCACCCGAGGCACTGTTCCCCGCCTCGCCGGCGGGGATCAGATCGGTGGCCCAGGCGGTGCCGCCGTTAGGCGCGGTCGCGGTCACGCGGGCGCGGCTGTCGAGCGTGAAGGCCAGTCCGCCGGCCACGACCGGCTGGGCGGTGATCCGGTGGCGCTTGTCGGCGCCCTGTCCGATCGGCGCCGACCAGATTCGACGGGTTCCCTGCCCGAGTTGAGCGTGCCCCATCAGATGCGCGGCGTTGCCCCCGCGCTGCGGCCAGTCGCCCGGCACCGGGGTAGGCAGCAGCAATGCCGTGGAGGTGACCGGGGCGCCATCGACCACCCTTGGTCCGTTCGCGGACAGGACGGCGCGCGGGTCAAGCCGCTCGCCGGGCAGGATGACCTCACGGTCGCCGCAGCCGGCCAGTGCCACCAGACCGGATACGGCGAGGATCACGATCAGCTTGGTCATCGCGGCATCCTTTCGGTGGCGGGTTCGCGGCTGGACCCGATGCGATTGCGGCAGCGCTGGCGCAGAGGGGCCATGAAACTGCGCGTCAGTCAGGAACCAGCGTGGCGCCGACATCGCCCGGCACGTCGGCCGAGGGCTCCGGTTCGGCACCCAGCGTGATCAGCATGTCGGAGAGACGACGGCGCAACGCCTCGGTCAGGCCATCCTTTTGCCGGATCTGCCCGATCAGCGCGATGGCGTCGTCCGGCCGGCCCGCGTCGACCAGCGCCACGACCTTCTGTTCCAGGGCGAGCAGCTCGAACGGCGCCCCCGGTGCGCTGAGCGTGGCCAGCGCCGCATCGCGCGCCGCCGGTTCCATCGCACTTCCCTGCAGCATCACGGTCTTGAGTTGCGCCAGATGCTGCATCACCCGGTCATCTCCGGCTGCGGCGGCAGACGCGGTCAGCCGCTCGGCGGCCTCGGCGCTCTGCCCCGCATCGGTCTGGGCCCCGGCCGCGAGCAAGTCGCGCAGCGCCGTGCGGCCCGCCCCGCCCAGCGGATCGATGACCGTCAGCGCCTCGGCACGCGCCGCCGCATCGCTCTGTTCCTGCGCGGCGAGCAGCGCGTCGCCGAACGCCTGCGCCTGCGCTTCGGCCCGCGAGCGGGCGTATTCGCGCCATGCCGAGGCAGCGACCAGTGCCACGATCAGGGCAATGACGATCCAGCCGTAGCGCCGCATCGCCGCGAACAGACGATCGCGTCGCAGATCCTCGGTCACCTCGTCGATGAAACTGTCGTTCTGATTTGCCATCGGAATCCCGGCAGGGCTGGTTTTGCCCCTTCTATACATCGCCAACGCCGTTTGCCAATGCGGACACGGCGCGGAACCCCCCGGACGGGGGCCGCGTTCGGACTGCAGGGCGCCTCACGAGGCTGCACGATCGCGTCACTCATCCATTCGAAAGGTAACGACATGGCTTTCACGCTCCCCGATCTTCCGTATTCGCATGACGCGCTGGCCGCCGGTGGCATGTCCAGGGAAACGCTGGAGTATCACCATGACAAGCACCACAAGGCGTATGTCGACAAGCTGAACGAACTGATCCAGGGCACCGAGTGGGAGACCGCCTCGCTCGAGGACATCGTCCGCGGCACCTATCAGAAGGGCGCCGTCGCCCAGAACGGCATCTTCAACAACGCCAGCCAGCATTGGAACCACGCCCAGTTCTGGGAAATGATGTCGCCCAACCCGGGGGCCATCCCCGGATCGCTGGAATCCGCCCTGAAGGACAGCTTCGGTTCGGTCGACGCGTTCAAGAAGAAATTCGCCGAGGCCGGGGTCGGCCAGTTCGGATCGGGCTGGGCATGGCTGGTCAAGACGGCCGACGGCCGGCTGGACATCACCAAGACCGAGAATGGCGTCAATCCGCTGTGCTTCGGACAGACGGCGTTGCTGGGCTGCGATGTGTGGGAACACTCCTACTACATCGATTTCCGCAATGCCCGGCCGAAGTACCTCGAGAACTTTCTGAACAACCTGGTCAACTGGGAAAACGTCGCCGCCCGGATGTAGGCGCCGGGTCCGACCAGACTCGCCTGACGGCCCGTCCGCCACCCGCGGGCGGGCCTTTTCCTTGCCGTCTTGCGGCAGCGGTCCCGGTCTGGCAGGTGGGTTGCATCCGTTCGACCGCTTGCCCCCGGGTCAGCCGGATCGGGCGGCGGAGTGGAACTGGTGACGGACAGAACCAAGGGCATCCTGGCGATGATCGCGGTATGCGTGATCTGGGGCACGTCGCCGATCTTCTACCATCTGCTGCGCCATGTGCCGCCGGCCGAGGTGCTGGCCCATCGCACCCTCTGGTCACTGTTGCTGTTCGGCCTGGTCATGGTGCTGCAGGGGCAGTTTGCGGGAATCAGCCTGGCTCTTCGGCCGCCGCATCTTGCGCGGGTCATCGTTGCGGCGGTGATGATCTCGATCAACTGGGGACTGTTCATCTGGTCCGTGCAGAACGGCCACGTCGTGGAAAGCTCGCTGGGCTACTACATGTTTCCGCTGGTCGCGGTCGCAGGTGGCGTGGTGATCTTTCACGAGCAGCTGGGCCCCGCCGGGCAGCTTGCCGTGGCGCTGGCGACTGCGGCGGTCGTCGTGCTGACCTGGGGCCTGGGCGCGACGCCGTGGATCAGCCTGATTCTGGCGTTCACCTTTGGCCTGTACGGGCTGGTCAAGAAGGCCTTGCCGCTGGGGCCGGTGCAGTCGGTCACCGCCGAGGTCGCCATCCTGGCGCCACTGGCGATCGGCTGGCTGGCTGCTGTTCATCTGGGTCTGCTACCCCATCGAACCCGGCCGGGCGCCTTCTGGTCGGACCTGCCGACGACCGTCCTGCTGATCCTGTCGGGGCCGATCACCGCCATTCCGCTGATGCTGTTCGCGCGCGCGGCGCGGTCGGTGGACATGGCGACGGTCGGGCTGATCGGCTATCTGAACCCGACGCTGCAATTCCTGTGCGCGGTGGTTCTGTTTGGCGAGGCATTCACCCGCTGGCACGGCATCGCATTCGCGATGATCTGGACCGCGCTGGCGATCTACACGCTCTCCGCCTACGCGGCGACGCCGCGGCGGGCCTGATCACTTAAGGGCCTGATCACTCCGCCGCGGTGTCGGCGGGGGTTGCCGACAGTTCGGCCGCGCGGCGCTCGACCAGCTCGACGATGTGGTCGATCATCTGGGCGTTCGACATCTTGTGGCTCTGCCGGCCGGCCAGATAGACCATGCCGCTGCCCGCCCCGCCGCCAGTAAAGCCGAGGTCGGTCATCAGCGCCTCGCCGGGACCGTTCACCACGCATCCGATGATCGACAGGCTCATCGGCACCTTGATGTGCTCCAGCCGCTGTTCCAGCGTCTCGACGGTCTTGATGACATCGAAGCCCTGGCGCGCGCAGCTGGGACAGCTGATGATCTGCACGCCACGGGTCCGCAGCCCCAGCGATTTCAGGATCTCGTACCCGACCTTGACCTCCTCGACCGGGTCGGCCGACAGCGACACCCGGATCGTGTCTCCAATCCCCATCCACAGCAGGTTGCCCATGCCGACCGCCGACTTGACGGTGCCGCCGCGCAGGCCGCCCGCCTCGGTGATCCCCAGGTGGATCGGCGCGTCGGTCGCGTCGGCCAGCTGCTGATAGGCGGCGGCGGCCAGAAAGACGTCCGACGCCTTCACGCTGATCTTGAACTCGTGGAAATCGTTGTCCTGCAGCAGCCGGATGTGATCGAGCCCGCTTTCCACCATCGCATCGGGACAGGGCTCGCCATATTTCTCCAGAAGGTGGCGTTCCAGGCTGCCCGCGTTGACCCCGATCCGGATCGAACAGCCGTGATCCCTGGCAGCCTGCACGACCTCGCGGACCCGCGACGGATCGCCGATGTTGCCCGGGTTGATGCGCAGGCAGGCCGCCCCGGCCTCGGCGGCCTCGATCGCCCGCCGATAATGGAAATGGATGTCGGCCACGATCGGCACGGGGGACTCGCGCGTGATCTCGCGCAGGGCGTGGGTGGAGGATTCGTCGGGCGTGGACACCCGAACGATATCCGCCCCTGCCTCGGCCGCGCGGATGATCTGGTCCAGTGTGGCCCGGACATCGGACGAATCGGTGTTCGTCATCGTCTGGACGCTGATGGGCGCGTCGCCGCCGACCGGCACATTGCCCACCATGATCTGGCGTGATTTGCGACGCTCGACGTTGCGCCAAGGGCGGATGGGATTGATGCTCATGCGCCTCGTGCCTTTCGGTGACGCGCCACAGATAGGGCGCCGGGCGCCATACGGCAACCACGCGGGGTCATCCGGCCGCCCCGCGCCGTCGTGGCTGCGCGTCCCCTAGCGGGTCCCGCTGGAAGCCGGCTTCGGCGGGCGCGGGACGCTGACATCCGTGCCACCATCGATGGGGGCAGCGCCGATCAGTTGCGCGGCAGAGGCGAGCGCCACCAGTTCGGCCAGGGCCGGATCGGTGCTGAGGTCCGCGGCGGCGAAACGGTCCACCAGCGCCGCCGGGGACAGTTCGATATTCTTGACCACCTGGGCGCCGGGGGCGGCCGGACCGTAGGTCTGGCCGTTCACGGCGAAGTAGATGCTGCCCGAGTTGCCGGTGCGCAGCAGCGCCGGCTGTTCCAACTGAGGCAGTTCGAAGCGTTCGCCCGCGTCCATCGTCTTTTCCAGGACGATCGTTCCGTCGGGCGAGCTGACGCGGACCCAGGCGGGGCGAACGGCCAGCAGCTCCAGCGCGGGCGAGTCCTGTGCGACAGTGCGGACCGGCAGGTCCGACGATGGCACCAGCCCGACCGTCTCGATCACTGGCTCTTGCTGGTTCTGCGGCGCCGCCGCAACCTGTTCGGGCAGGCCGGGGTCGATCGCCGCGATCGGACCGTCGCGCGGCGTCATCACCGGCACCTCGAGCGCCTGCGGACGATAGATCCGGTCCAGAGCGTCGGGCTGGGGCAGGTCGACGGCCACATCGCGGCCAGCATCCGGGGTCTGCACCTCCTGCACCGGGTCAAGCGCCGCGACGACGGCCGGGGCTTGCTCGGACGGAGTCAGGCGAACCTTCTGCACCTCTTGCAGCACTGCCCAGCCGCCATAGCCGAGCCCGGCGACAATCGCGATCATCACCGCGACGGACCCGAGAGCCCGCGGCTCGACCCCCGACCAGAAGCTTTCGGGCTGGGGGATGAACAGCGCATGCGGATTGGCCAGCGCCTCGACCGGATCGGACGGGCGGCGTTGCGGACGCGGCCCCGACGCTGCCGGGGCCATGCCGTGGATCGGCTGAAAGCCGGACTCCTCGCAGAAACGATAAAACGTCCAGTCTGGGTCCATGCCGAGATAGCGAGCATAGGACCGCACGTAGCCGGAGATGAAGCTGGGGGCGTCGAACGCCAGCACGTCGCAGTTCTCGATGGCCGCAACCTGGCTCGCCTTGATCCGCAACTCGCGCTGGACGTCCAGCAGCGACTTCCCGAGGGTCGCGCGCTCGCCCCGCATGACGTCGCCGAGCCGCATCTCGAAATCATCGAAGCGGGGCGCCGATGGCACCCGAGTCGAATCGTCGCTCGCCGGACGGTCCGTCCGCAACCCGATCATCAGCGCTTGCCCCATGCCCGTATCTGCCAGTCCGCCTTACCGCGAATCTGGCCCATCTTCATTGCAAAAATGTTATCACGAGATCCCGGGTCAACACACCCTCAGATTGATTCAAGCAACCGCGACTGCGCGATTCAGGGCACAGCGCGACCACAGCACGTCCATTGCCTGGACAAGGTGGTCGATCTGCTTCGAATCGTGCACCGGCGACGGCGTGAAGCGCAGCCGTTCGGTCCCGCGCGGCACGGTCGGGAAGTTGATCGGCTGCACGTAGATGCCGAAGTCGTCCAGCAGCATGTCGGACAGCGCCTTGCAGTGGATCGGATTGCCCACATGCACGGGCACGATATGGGTGCCGCGGTCGTCGATCGGCAGGCCCACGCCGCGCAACCGCATCTTGAGGATGCGCGCATGCAGCTGCTGCGCGTTGCGCAGCTTCTGCCCTTCGGCCGTCTTTAGGAAAGCGATCGACGCGGCCGCGCCGGCCGCGACGGCGGGGGGCAGCGACGTGGTGAAGATGAACCCGGGTGCATAGGACCGGATCGCATCGCACATCCGCGCGCTGGCGGCGATGTAGCCGCCGAACACGCCGAATGCCTTGCCCAGCGTCCCGTTGATGATGTCGATCCGGTGCATCAGCCCGTCGCGCTCGGCAACGCCGCCGCCGCGGGGACCGTACATGCCGACGGCATGGACCTCGTCCAGATAGGTCAACGCGCCGAATTCATCGGCCAGGTCGCAGATCTCGGCGATCGGCCCGACATCGCCATCCATCGAATAGATCGATTCGAACGCGATCAGCTTGGGCGCGGCCGGATCGTCGGCCTGCAGCAACTCGCGCAGATGTGCCAGGTCATTGTGACGGAAGATGCGCTTGGCCCCGTCGAACCGCTTGATCCCCTCGATCATCGAGGCGTGGTTCAGTTCGTCCGAATAGATGATCAGCCCGGGGAACAGCTTGCGCAGCGTCGACAGGGTCGCATCGTTCGCGATGTAGGCCGACGAAAAGACCAGCGCCGCCTCCTTGCCGTGCAGGTCGGCAAGCTCACGTTCCAAGCGCTTGTGATAGACGGTGGTGCCGGAGATGTTCCGGGTGCCGCCCGACCCGGCGCCTGTCGCGTCCAGCGCCTCGTGCATTGCGTCCAGAACGACGGGGTTCTGGCCCATGCCCAGATAATCGTTCCCGCACCAGACGACGATGTCCTTTTCGGTTCCGTCCGCCCGGGTCCAGACGGCGCTGGGATACTGGCCCTTGCGCCGTTCGATGTCGATGAACGTCCGGTAGCGCCCTTCGTCGTGCAGCCTGCGAAGCGCCTGATCCAGTGCGTCATCATAGTTCATCGGCTCGATCCCTTGCTTACCTGGCTGGGTGCGATCATCGTCCAATCGCGGGCATGAATGTTTGATAAGCGTCAAGCGCAGCTTTTGCGACCCTGAATTTTCCCGGCTGCGACCAATGGGCGCGCACGAGAACCCGATGAAAACGGTCGGCAAAGGAGGAATGATGACGACAATGTCACGGCTGGAGGACGTGCTTTCGGCGCTGGATGCGGATCTTCCGCAGGCGCTTGAACGACTGAAGGCGTTCATCCGCATTCCGTCCGTCGGCACCGATCCGGCGCACGATGCCGACACCCGGCAGGCGGCCGAATGGCTGTGCGCGCAGTTGCAGGATCTCGGTTTCGCGGCCAGCGTGCGCGAGACATCAGGGCAGCCGATGGTGGTGGCGCATTCGGGCCCCGGCGGCCGGCGCAAGCTGCTGTTCTACGGTCACTATGACGTCCAGCCCGTCGATCCCGTCGACCTGTGGACCGGCGACCCGTTCGACGCGCGGGTCGAGGACACGCCGCAGGGGAAGGTGATCCGCGGTCGTGGCGCCTGCGACGACAAGGGCCAGCTGATGACCTTCGTCGAGGCGATGCGGGCCTGGAAACAGGTCCACGGCACACTGCCGGACGGGCTGGTCATGCTGTTCGAGGGGGAGGAGGAATCGGGGTCGCCCAGCCTGCGCCGGTTCCTGCAGGACAATGCCGACGAATTGCGGGCCAGCCTGGCGCTGATCTGCGACACCTCGCTCTATTCGGACGGGCGGCCGGCGATCACCACCCAGTTGCGGGGCCTGATGGGCGACGAGGTCGTGATCCGCGCGGCTGACCGGGATCTGCATTCGGGCAGCTTTGGCGGGCTGGCCGCGAACCCGATCCAGGTGCTGGCGACCGCGCTGGCTGCGGTCAAGGATGCCGACGGACGCGTGACCCTTGCCGGCTTCTATGACGGGATCGAGGAACTTTCTGCCCAGCTTCGCGCCGACTGGGCCGATCTGGGTTTCGACGCGACCGAGTTTCTGGGCCGCGTGGGGCTGGGCCAGCCGGTCGGCGAAAAGGACCGCACCGGGCTGGAGCTGCTGTGGTCACGCCCGACCTTCGAGATCAACGGCATCGCCGGCGGCTATGCGGGCGAGGGCTTCAAGACCGTCCTGCCGGCCGAGGCGCGCGCCAAGATCAGCTGTCGCCTCGTGGCAGGTCAGGACCCGGACCGGATCCGCGAGACCTTCCGGGACCACGTCCGACGGTTCGTTCCCGCCGACTGCACCGCCGCGTTTCACGCCCATGGCAGCGCGCCGGCCAGCCGGATGGACATCTCGGACCCGGCATTCGCAGCCGTGCGACTGGCGCTGACAGAGGAATGGGGACGCGAGGCCGCATTCATCGGGGCCGGCGGATCGATCCCGGTCGCAGGCGAGTTCCGCGAGGTCCTCGGGATGGATTCGCTGCTCGTCGGGTTCGCGCGCGATGACGACCGCATCCATTCCCCGAACGAGAAATACAACGTGGAGAGTTTCGCAAAGGGCGCCCGCAGCTGGGCGAGGATCATGGCGCGGCTGGTCTGATGGGGCGGCCACCGAATCGCCGTGTGCCACAAAAAAGGCCCGCCTAGGCGGGCCTTCGAAGCGTATCGGGACAGCGGAACTGCGTCAGGCCGCGCGCGAGGTCAGGACCGATTCGACCTGTTTCTGCGCACCGCCCTCGTCGATGCCGCTCACCGCGGCAACCTCGCGGGTCAGCCGGTCCAGCGCCGCCTCGTACAGCTGGCGCTCGGAATAGCTCTGCTCGCGCTGGTCGTCGTTGCGGTGCAGGTCGCGCACGACCTCGGCAATCGACATCAGGTCGCCCGAATTGATCTTCTGCTCGTATTCCTGGGCGCGACGCGACCACATCGCACGCTTGACCCGGGCCTTGCCCTTTAGGGTTTCCATGGCACGGTCGATCTGGTCGGGCGATGCCAGCCCCCGCATGCCGATCGCGGTGGCGCGGGCGGTGGGCACGCGCAGCGTCATCTTGTCCTTTTCGAACGAGATCACGAACATCTCGAGGGACAGCCCGGCGACTTCCTGTTCCTCGATCGATACGATACGACCCACGCCATGGGCCGGGTAGACGACGAAATCATCGGGGCGGAATTCGTTCTTCTTGGTCTTCGACATCGCACTTCCTTCCAGGTGGCGCGGGGCACGCCCGTCGCACAAACAACCCCAGACGGTTAGCCCGCCTCGGGTGCTGATCAGTCTTCAATCCGTTTGTCCCGCTGCAGACCGCATGCAGGATCACAGCATCACTGGCGGCGCGCCGGACAGGTCTGGCCCGCAACCTTATGACGCCTATGTATCACGAATCGGGGCTTTTCACAAAGCCTTTCTGTCAGCCTTTCGTTAATCTTCTCGACGCGCGCCAGCTCCGCAGCTGGCGCCCGACCAACAAGCATCTTGCCGCTGGCAGAGACCCCCGGTTAGCGTTCGCCACCAACCAACCGGGAGATTCCGATGACCCTTCTGCGCTCGACCGCCATGATGCTGGCGCTGACGACCGCACCGGCCCTGGCCGCCGATGCAGAGCTGACCGTGTTCGACTGGTCCGGGTTCGAGGATCCGCGCATCTTCCAGACATACGTCGACAAGCATGGCGCCGAGCCGACCTTTGCGTTCTATGGCGATGACGACGAGGCATATCAGAAGCTGGCCTCGGGGTTCAAAGCGGACGTGGCGCATCCCTGCAGCCAGATGGTGTCGAAATACCGGGATGCCGGGCTGATCGAGCCGTGGGACACGTCGCGCATCCCCAACTTTGCGGACATCGACCCCAAGTTCATGGATTCCCCGATCTTCAAGGATGATCAGGGCGTCTGGTACATTCCGACCGACTGGGGTGCCACGGCGATTGCCTACAACACCGAGACGGTCCCGGCAGAAGACGTGTCCACCCTGCAGGTCTTTGTTGATCCCAAGTACCAAGGGCGGACCAGCCTGCCGGATTCGGCCGACGACGTCTGGGCGCTCGGCTATCTGGCGACCGGCACGACCGACTGGACGCAGGTCACCGACGAACAGTTCCAGGCAGCGGCGGACTGGCTGCGCCAGGCGCATCAGAACGTGTCCGCCTACTGGACCGACCCGGCGTCGCTGAACCAGATGATGGCATCGGGGGCCGTCGACATCGCCTGGTCGTGGAACGACAGCCCGACGCAGCTTGCGGCAGAGGATTTTCCGGTCGGCTTCGAACGCGCACCCAAGGAAGGCAGCTCGACGTTCTTCTGCGGGTTCATCAACCTCAAGGACGGGCCGGGGAGCGAGGACAAGGCGTACGACTTCATCAACGCGTGGCTGGATACCTCGGCCGCCGGGGGGCTGCTGGACGTCGTCGGCTACGGTCATACGACCAAGGCCGGAATGGAATCCATCAAGGACGATCCGCGGGTGACCGCGGGGCTGGGGCCCGTCGACGCCCCCATCCTGGCCCAGACCCCGAACGACGCCGCCCAGCGCGAACGTCAGCTGGCCGAGTTCGAGAAGATCAAGGCCGGGTTCTGATCCACCCGGCCCACGAATTTAAGTCGGAACCAGAGGCGCCCGGTGCGGGCGTCTCTGGCCTTCAGGCCGAACCGCGACACTGCAGGCCTGTTCCGGCCCCCAGCGCCTGGTGTAGCGTGCCCGCATGATTACCGGAGAATGCCCATGAAACGTCGCGATTTCCTGTCTACTGCAGGTGTCGGCAGCGCCGCCACAATGCTCGCCGCCCCGTCCCTTGCGCAGGGCCAGTCCACCATCAACTGGAGGCTGACCTCGAGCTATCCCAAAAGCCTCGAGACGCTCTACGGCATCTCTGACCAGCTCTCGACGCGGATCGCCGAGATGACCGACGGCGGCTTTCGCATCCAGCCCTTTGCGGCTGGCGAGATCGTTCCCGGCCTGCAGGCGATCGACGCGGTCAGCGACGGCACCGTGGAATGCGCCCATTCGCTGGCCAGCTTCAAGATCGGCGCGGACCCGACCTGGGCGTTCGACACCTCGCTGCCCTTCGGCCTGAACACCCGGCAGACGATCGCCTGGCTCTACTATGGCGGCGGCCGCGAACTGGTGGACGAGTTCATGGCGAAATCGAACCTGCGGTCGATCCCCGCGGGCAACACCGGCGCGCAGATGGGCGGCTGGTACCGCAAGCAGATCAATTCGGTCGACGACCTCAAGGGGCTGAAGCTGCGGATCGCCGGCTTGGGCGGCACCATCCTGGCGCGGCTGGGCGTGGTCCCGCAGCAGATCGCCGGCGGTGACATCTATGCGGCGCTGGAACGCGGAACCATCGACGCCGCCGAATTCTCGGGTCCCCTCGACGATGAGAAGCTGGGGTTCCAAAAGGTCGCGCAGCATTACTACTATCCCGGCTGGTGGGAAGGCACGGCGAATGTCGGGCTGTACATCAACCGGGACAAGTGGAACGCCCTGCCGCCGCAGTATCAGGCCGCGCTGGAGGCCGCCTGCGCCGAAACGATGGCGCACTGCATCGCCAAGTACGACAACGGCAACCCCGATGCCCTGATGCGGCTGATCGCGTCGGGCGCACAGGTCCACCCCTTCCCCGACGACGTGCTGGCCGCGGCTTTCGCGGAATCGCGCAAGCTGTACGACGAATACGCCGCCTCGAACGAGGCGTTCCGCAAGATCTACGAAAACTGGTTGGCGTACTGGCAAAAGCAGCAGCAGTGGCTGCGGGTGGCGGAACTGCCCTATGATTTCGTCACCTCGGCCCAGGCATCCGTGCAGGCCACCGCGCAGCCGTCGGCACCCGCCGAACCTGCCGGCGAGCCGGCACAGGACTGACGCAGGCCATTGACCTGCGCGGGCTGGGCTGGCCGGCCCGCGCCCCTTTCCGGAGTGACGCATGGACCGCGCCGAACAGGAACGCATCGCGCTCGACCAGCCCGCCTTTGCCCGTTTCATCGGGAGCCGGATCGTCATGGTCAGCCCCGACGAGGTCGTGGCCGAATTGCAGGTGACCGAGGATCTGGCCAATCGCAATGGCGTGCTGCATGGCGGCGCGATGATGGGCTTTGCCGACAATCTGGGCGGCACTGCCACCGCCATGAACCTGCCGCCCGGCAAGAGCACGACGACCGTCGAGAGCAAGACCAACTTCCTGCGTCCGCTGCGGATCGGCGACGTGGCAACGGCGCGCTGCGTCCCCCTGCACAAGGGGCGCACCACCATGGTCTGGCAGACCACGATCAGCCGCCCCGACGGCAAGGTGGCCGCGATCGTCACGCAGACGCAGCTCGTCCTCGACTGGCAGGCCGGCTGAGGGCGGTCGTTTGGGGTTGCCACGCGCCGGCAAGACGCCAAGCATGCGTGCACGGGATGCAGGAGGACCCCAATCGATGAATCGCTTGACGCTTACCACTGTCGCACTTGTGCTCGGCCTCGCTGGCGTGCCCGCACTGGCCCAGACCGAAACGCCCGCCGCGCCGGCCGATTCAGCGGCAGCACCTGCAGCGCCGTCCGCGACGGATGCGGCGGGGCCGGCCGGCACGGCGGGAGCCACCGGGACTGCCGCGGCAGAGGCGGCGCCGGCGGACGCCGGGAAGCCTGCGGAGATGGCCGAGGCGACGGACTACGGCGAACAGAAGGCCGTCTATCACATGAACTATGCAGGCGGGATCGACGGATCGGGCTATCGCCCGGCGCTCAACAACATGCAGAACCACCTGGATGCCGTGGGCGACGCCAATCTCGACCTGCGGGTGGTGATGCATGGTGACGGGCTGGGGCTGCTCGCCGCCGCCAAGAAGGACCAGGGCCTGCAGGCCATCATCAGCGGCCTGAAGGAACGTGGCGTCGATTTCCTGGTCTGCAAGAACACGCTGGACGGGCGCAACATCGACCCGGAGAAGGACCTCTTCGACGTGTGGCCAGAGGACATCGTCCAGGCAGGCGTGGCCGAAGTCGCGCGGCTGCAGGGCGAAGGGTTCGTCTACATCAAACCGTGAGAAATGGGGCGCGTCGCTGGCGCCCTACAGACCACCCGCGCCAAACACCGGGACCGCGGATCGCTGCGGTCCCGGTCCGATCAGCGTGGCTTGCCGGTGGTCGGGTCCAGATCGACCTCGACCTCACGGTCGTCGGCGGTGCGGTACTCGACCTCCCAGTAGCCGTCGTCGTCCCACTCGACGCTCTCGACATAGGCCAGATCAGCGCCGACGTCGGCTTCCAGAGTCGCGACGAGTTGCGACAGCGGCATCGCGTTCGGTGGCGGCGGCTCGGCCAGGGCAGCTGCGGGGGCAAGCACGGCACAGGCCAGGATCGTCATTCGCATGGGCATTCCCTCCATTTCGCGTCCTGACCAAACGCCGCAACCGCGTCGCCGGTTGCCCGACGGGCGAGATATCTCGCCGGTCCCTCATGCCCTTGCCCGCCCGGCGGCTCGCCCCTATATTCGACCTGTCCGGGTTCGCCCGGACTATGGGCATAAACGCGCTCGTAATAAGCGGATCGGACCCGGGGGCGGTACCCGGCGGCTCCACCAGACATCCCTCGTTGGGGGCGAATGGGGCCGAAACAGGATCGACGAACGTGTAAAGGGGATGGCTTTGCCTCGGTGAGCTACCACCGTTATCGGTGCGAAAAGTACAGTTGCCAACGACAACCGTGCTCCGGTCGCTCTGGCTGCGTAAGCAGCTCGGGTAACCGAAAACTAAGCCCTGTCGCCTAGCAGCGTCAGGCGGGGTTCGCAGGCACCTGGCAACAGAAGCCTGCACTTTACCCTTCATCCGGCGATTTCATCCCCGTCCGTCAGCAATGCTCGGGCGGTGGCTTGATCTTCGCTGTCTTTGCCGTTCTTGTTTGCCCGCATGGTGCAAAAGCCGGGGGTGACGTCGTGAAGATCGGTTACAAGGACCTGCTCGACGCGGCGAGTGCCGAAATCCGCACCATCGCGGTGGACGAGGCGCGAAGCATGGCGGACGATCCGCAGGTAACCTTCGTCGACCTGCGCGACCGCCGCGAGTTGGAGCGCGAGGGGCGCATCCCGGGTGCCTTCCATTGCCCGCGCGGCATGCTGGAGTTCTGGATCGATCCGGACAGTCCCTATCACAAGCCGATCTTTGCCGAGCCGCGGCAGTTCGTCTTTTATTGCGCCAGCGCGTGGCGCTCTGCCCTCGCAACCAAGACGGCGCAGGACATGGGGCTGACGCCGGTCGCGCATCTGGGCGGCGGGTTCACCGCATGGCGGGATGCCGGCGCGCCTGTCGAACAGGTTCCGCACCGCTGAGCCCGGACAGGCGCGGCGGGGTGCCGCGGCTTTCCCTGTCCGCATGTATATGGCACCACCCAACCAACCGATCTGCAAAGCTGCGCCATGCGGCGCAACGGAGATGACGATGGACGCCACCGCCGAATCCGCCGAGGCCCTGATCGCCCGTCTCGGACGCGCTGCCCGCGCGGCGGCGGCCGAGCTTGCCTGTGCGCCCGCCGAGGTGAAGGCGCAGGCGCTGCTGGCCGCCGCCTCGGCCCTGACCGCTGCCGAGGATCGCATCCTGCAGGCGAACGCGCGCGACCTGGCCTTTGCACGGGACAAGGGGCTGTCACCCGCGTTGATCGACCGACTGCGTCTGGACCCGCCGCGGATTGCTGCGATGGCAGAGGGTCTGCGGGCGGTTGCGGCGCAGCCCGACCCTGTGGGCCGCGTGCTGGCCGAATGGGACCGCCCCAACGGGCTGCATATCCAGCGCGTGGCCACGCCGCTGGGCGTGCTGGGGGTGATCTATGAATCGCGCCCCAACGTGACCGCCGACGCGGGCGCGCTGGCGCTGAAGTCGGGTAACGCCGTCATCCTGCGCGGCGGCACCGATTCCATCAATTCGTCGGCCGCGATCCTCGCCTGCATGACGCAGGGCCTGAAAGAGGCCGGGCTGCCCGAGACCGCCATCCAGATGGTGCCGATCCGCGACCGGGCTGCGGTCACCGCAATGCTGCGCGCGCGGGACTATATCGATGTCATCATTCCCCGCGGCGGCAAGGGGCTGGTCGGCCTGGTGCAAGAGGAAGCACGGGTTCCCGTGTTCGCGCATCTGGAGGGCATCTGCCACGTCTACGCCGATGGCGATGCCGATCCGGACAAGGCCCGCCGGGTGGTCCTGAACGCAAAGACCCGGCGCACGGGGATCTGCGGAGCGGCCGAGTGTCTGCTGATCGACCGTGCGTTCCACGCAGCGCACGGGCCCGTCCTGATCGAGGACCTTCTGGCCGCCGGCGTCGAGGTTCGGGCCGAAGGCGAGCTTGCCGACATCCCGGGGACCGTCCCCGCGACACCTGACGATTTCGGGCACGAGTTCCTCGACTCCATCATCGCGGTGCGGCTGGTCGACGGGGTGGACGGCGCGATCGCGCATATCCGCCGCTACGGCTCGAACCACACCGAATCGATCCTGACAGAGAATGATGCAACCGCCGCGCAGTTCTTTGCCCGGCTGGACAGTGCGATCCTGATGCGCAACGCGTCCACGCAGTTCGCGGATGGCGGCGAGTTCGGCATGGGCGCCGAGATCGGGATCGCCACCGGCAAGATGCATGCACGCGGCCCCGTCGGCGCCGAACAGCTGACCAGCTTCAAGTATCTGGTCACGGGCGACGGCACGATCCGCGCCTGAACTGCCGCTGATCCGAATTTCAGAACGAGATTTCTGCCCCGGTCTCGTCAAGCTCTGCCGCGAGCTGCCGGTTGGCGGCCGCGGCATGGATGGCAAGCAGCGGAAACTGTACCTCCGCCGCCGCGGGATCACTGAGCGGCACATCGCCGGTCTGCAGCCACGCCCAAAGCTGCGGTATTGCACGTGTGCGTTCCGCCTCGGCGACCAGCCGCCAGCCCTGCAGTCCGCGGCAGACCAGCACCCGACCACCCCAGGGCAGCGCGGTTTCCAGACACATGACCGCCAGCAGGATCAACCGGGTCTCGACGCGCGGCATGTCGCCCTGGGCATCGACCTGCAGATTCAGCCGGCCGCCAGCCGACAGGTCGCGCAACAGACTTGCGAGATCCGGGACCGAGATCCGCTGTTCGGCCGAGGCTTGGCCGAATGCCACCCGGAAAACGCGAATCCGGGCTCGCGCCGCCTCGACGCTTTCCGACAACAGTTGCAGTTCGGGAGAGGGGCCGTCCTCGACCGGGGGCGCCATTTCGAGCAGTTCCACGCCGTTCCCGATGGCACCAAGGGGTGAGACGAGGTCGTGACACAACCTTGACGCGACCAATGCGGAGAGCCGTTCGGCGGCGATGCGCGGCTGGTGCGGAATTGCCCTTTCCCGCATCAGCCTCTAGCCTTGCTGCGGATGCGAGGGACGCGTGTCGCAATCGGATCAGGGCTGAGCATCATGAACGAGATCCTTGAACCTGGGATGATGGTCCGCCACCCCGGTGCGCCCGAATGGGGAATCGGTCAAGTCCAGTCCCGCATCGGCGACCGCATCGTGGTCAACTTTGCCGAGGCCGGCAAACAGGCCGTCGACGGCAAGCGGGTCGAGTTGCAACTGGTGTCCGAATGAGCGCTCCATGACCGAAGCCTAACTCAACCTATGCGGGCGTCAAGAAAAGTCCCGCACCGCGTCCGCCGGAGCTTGCGGCCGGGGCCAGGTGTGGCCCGGTTGCAATGGGCCGGCTGCCTCCCTAGACCCGCAACGATCCACAGCCTGCGAAAGCGCCGATGACGCCCGATGCCTCCTGGTTCGAGATACGGATTGCCCGCTCCGAAGCGGATCTGCTTGGAGCGCAGCGCCTGCGCTATCGGGTCTTCGTCGAGGAGTTGGGCGGCGACGGACCGATGGTCGATCATCAGACGCGCCTGGAACGCGACGAGTTCGACCCGATCGTCGATCATCTGGTCCTGATCGACAGCCGGCGTGATGCCGCTTCACTGGATCATGTCGTCGGGGCCTATCGCCTGCTGCCCGGTGACCGGGCCGAACGCTTTGGCAGGTTCTACTGCGATGCGGAATACGACCTGTCGCGGCTGAAGGGCTCCGGACGGTCGCTGCTGGAACTGGGCCGGTCCTGCGTGGACGCCGGTTATCGGGGCGGCCCCGGCATGTTCCTGCTGTGGAACGGCCTCGCCGACTACGTGCTCGAGTTCGACATCGAGGTGCTGTTCGGTGTTGCCAGCTTCCGCGGCACCGATCCCGTTCCCCTGGCGCCCGCGCTGTCGTGGCTGCATCACAACCACATGGCGCCCGAAGCGATCCGGCCGATGGCGCTTTCGCAGGGCTACCAGCGCATGGACCTGATCGCGCCCGACGCGCTGGACCGACGGGTGGCGATGCTGAAGATGCCGGCGCTGATCAAGGCCTATCTTCGGCTTGGGGGAATGGTCGGCGAGGGCGCCTTCCTGGATCACCTCTTCAACACCACCGACGTTCTGCTGCTGATGGATACAAAGGCCATGTCGGCGCGGCACCGCCGGTTCTACGAAGAGCGGAGCAGGGACTGACGATGACCCGACGGCTGCAAGCGGCCGGACGGCCCCCGGTCCGATGACCGGGGATCAGGGGCCGGGGCCGGCGCCGGCCCGCCCGTCCGAGGCCACGTGGCGAGGCGCCGCGCCACCGCCCCTGCCCCGCATCGGCCCGCTCGGCTGGGTGCTGGTGGTGCTGCGGGGTACCGGCATCGTGACGGTCCTGCTCGTGGGCGTCACGCTGATCCTGCCGATGCGCGCGGTCGAACGCCTGTTCGTCGGATCCCGACGCCCGCTGACCGGCCCGTGGGTCCAAGCCGTGTGCCGGCTGAGCCTGCTGATCATCGCGTTGCGCTGGCGATGCGTCGGCCGACCGATGCAGGGGCCGGGCGCGGTCGTCGCAAATCATTCCAGCTGGCTCGACATCTTCGCCCTGAACGCGGCCATGCCGGTGTTTTTCGTCAGCAAGGCGGAAGTCGCGGGCTGGCCGGGGATCAACATCCTCACCGCGGTCACGAACACGCATTTCGTCACCCGCGATCCGCGCCTGGCCCGCGCGCAGGCGGCCGAGTTCGGCGCCCGGACCCGGGCGGGTCATCGCCTGCTGTTCTTTCCCGAAGGCACCAGCAGCGACGGCCGTCGCGTGCTGCCATTCAAGCCCACGTTGTTCCAGGCGTTCCTCGACCCTGCCCTGCCGGCTAATATATCGCTCCAGCCCGTCACAGTACGCTATCGGTCACCCCCCGGTTGTGACGCGCGGTTCTATGGTTGGTGGAGCGACATGGAACTGGGACCGCATCTGCTGGCGGTGCTGGCGCAGCCCCGTCAGGGTGAGGTCACGGTCATCCTGCACCCGCGGGTCGCTGTCAGCGGCCACACCCGCAAGTCACTCGCGGCCGCCGCCGAAGCCGCCGTTCGCGCAGGGCTGCAGATCCCGCCAACCGCCTCCAGCTGATCGCACCCCGTCCGCCAATCCGGTCGGTCACAACGGCCAGAACAGCGGGATGGCCAGGCATGCGACCAGACCCGTGATGATATCCAGCGGAATGCCCAGCCGCATGAAATCGCTGAACCGGTAACCGCCGGGCCCATAGACCAGCATGTGGGTCTGATAGCCGATCGGTGTGGCAAACGCGACGGAGGCCGAAAACATCACCGCGACGGCGTAGGCGCGCGGGTCGTGACCCAGCTGCAGGGCAAGTTCGATCGCTATGGGGGTCAGGATCACCGCGACGGCGTTGTTCGACAGAACCTCGGTGAGCGCGAGCCCGAGGAAATAGACACACACCAGGGTCCAGAACGGCGTCAGCCCCTGCAGCAGCGGCGCCACCGTGTCGACGATCAGCTTGACCGCGCCTGTGTGGTCCAGCGCCGCGCCAACCGCCAGCATGGCGAAGATCATCGCCAGCAACCGCGCCTCGACAAAGTCGAAGGCCTCGTCCGCGTCGACGCAGCCGGCCAGCAGCACCACCGCCGAGGCGATCATGGCCAGCGCGACGATCGGCGCGAGGTCCAGGGCGGCAAGCACCACGACCGCCAGCAGCGCCGCGATCGCGACCGGGGCGTGGCGGCGCCGGAACGGCTTGGTCGTCGGGTGGGTCACGCCGACCAGATCCATGTCAGCGGCCAGCCGCGCGATATCCTCGGCCGCCCCTTCCAGCAGCAGCGTGTCGCCGACGCGGATTTCCAGATCGTCCAGCTTGCGGCCGATGTTCTGGTTTCGCCGGTGCGCGGCGATCGGGTAGACCCCGTACCGTCGCCGCAGGCGCAGGTCACCCAGTCGCCGGCCGACCATGCGGGCACCGGGTGAGATCAGCACCTCGACCGTGTCGGTCTGGACCGAGGACAGCTTGTCCAGCGCCCGCAGGTCCTTGTTCTGCTGCATCTCCAGCAGATCGGCCATTTCCGACCGCAACACGACACGGTCCCCGGGACGCAGCACGACGTTTTCCATGTCGCGCCGCAACGAGGCATCGCCCCGCAGCACGTCGATGACACGCACCGCGTCGCGCTTGAACATCTTCACCTCGTTGATGCTCATGCCGACGATCGAGCTTTCCTCCGGGATCGCGACCTCGGTGAAATACTTCATCTCGGCGCGGTTGCTCAGGAACCCTGCCATGCTCGTGCGCTCCGGCAGCAGCCTCGGGCCAAGCACCGCGATCGCAACCGCACCGGCGGCCAGGACCGTCAGCCCGACCGGCGCGACTTCGAAGATGCTGAAGGGCTGCATCCCCCTGTCCTGCACCACCCCGTCCACCAGCAGGTTCGTCGAGGTCCCGATCAGCGTCAGCATCCCGCCCATCACGGTGAAGTAGCTGAGCGGGATCAGCAGCTTGCTGGGCGCGATGCCGGTCCGGCGGGCGACCTGGATGACGATGGGGATCATCACCGCGACCACCGGCGTGTTGTTCATGATCCCGGACGCGACCGCCACGAAGCCCATCAATGCGCAGATGGTCAGGACAGGATGGGCCTCGGCGCGTGCGGCGACCTGCTTCGACAGGGCGTCCAGTGCCCCGGTCCGCAACAGCCCCCCCATGATGATGAACATGAAGGCGATGGTCCACGGCGCCGCGTTCGACAGCACCGCAAGCGCATCCTCATAGGGCAGCAGCCCGAGCGCCAGCATGGCCGCGGCGGCGCCGATCGCCACCACTTCGGGGGGATGGCTCTCGCGGATGAACATCGCAAAGGTGATGGCGATGATGATCAGGGCGGCGATCGCCCCGGTCTGTCCCGCCAGTTCGAATCCCAGCATCAGGACGAACCCTTCATCACGCACCAGGTGCAGCCGTCCCGACCTGCCGGAAAACCCCGACCCGCGCAAGATCGCGTCCTTGTGAGCACGGGGAACTCCGCAAGGCCACCATCCGGACGCGGTCAGGCTGGAATGGACGCCCGCGATCGGCAGTCGCGCGGCGCTCAGTGCCCGGGCCGTGCCTGTGCCAGCCGTCCGCCCTGCCGCACCGGTTCCACGCCGGTCGCAAGGCCCGTCCGATCGTCTGTGGTGACCAGCACCCCCGACAGGGTCGCCTCACCCTCGGCGGGGCGAAACCTCTCCCGCCCCATGCCCGTCAGAAACCGCCGCATCGGCTCGGCCTTGTCCATGCCGATGACGCTGTCATAGTCGCCGCACATGCCGGCATCCGACTGATAGGCGGTGCCGCGCGGCAGGATCTGGGCGTCGGCCGTCGGAACATGCGTGTGCGTGCCGACCACCAGGCTGGTGCGTCCGTCGCAGTAATGGCCCATTGCCGTCTTCTCGCTGGTCGCCTCGGCGTGGATGTCCAGCACCGCGGCCTGCACCATCCCGCCCGCCGGATGCGCCCGCAAGACCGCATCCACCGCGCTGAACGGATCGTCGAAGGGGCGTTTCATGAACACCTGGCCCAGCGCCTGCAGCACCAGGATCTTGCGCCCGCGGACATCGGAAAACACCCCGGCGCCGCGGCCGGGCGCCTCGCGCGCAAAGTTCAGGGGGCGCAGCACGCGCGGTTCCGTGTCGATGAAGCCCAGCATGTCCTTCTGGTCGAAGGCGTGGTCGCCCAGCGTGATGCAGTCCGCGCCCGCATCGAGAAGCAGCCGCGCATGGGCGCCGGTCAGCCCGGCACCACCGCTGGCATTCTCGCCGTTCACGATGGTGAAATCGGCCCTGAGCTGCGTCTTGAGCTCGGCCAGTCGCTCGGTCATCGCGCGCCGGCCGGCCCGGCCCATCACATCGCCCAGAAACAGGATACGCATGGCAGCCGCCTAGATCAGTTGGGTTCTCGCTCCATGTCGGTCCATCGGGGTCACTTGGCAACCCGGCATCTCGCCGCCCGCGCGCCTTGCCCCATCTGCCGCTGCCGCGTAGTAACCGGACCCAACCGACCCTTCCCTTCAGGTGCCGTTCAGATGAGCCATCCGAAACCCGTCGTGCTGTGCATCCTCGATGGCTGGGGAATTTCGGACCGGCCCGAGCAGAGCGCCCCGGACTGCGCCGAAACGCCGACCTATGACCGACTGCGCCGGGACTGCCCGCATGCAACGCTGATCACCTACGGACCGGATGTGGGCCTGCCGACCGGGCAGATGGGCAATTCGGAAGTGGGGCACATGAACATCGGCGCTGGCCGCGTCGTGGCGATGGACCTCGGCCAGATAGACCTGGCCATCGAGAACGGCAGCTTCTACCGCAACGCGGAAATCCAGGCCTTCATCAACCGGATCAAGGCCGCCGACGGGGTTGCCCACCTGATGGGGGTGGCGTCGAATGGCGGCGTCCACGGCCACATCCAGCATGTCGTGGCCAGCGCCCGCGCGCTGGCCGATGAAGGCGTCCCGGTGGTGATCCATGCGATCACCGACGGGCGCGACGTTCCGCCGCAATCGGCGCAGGGCTTTGTCACCGAGCTACAGGGTGCCGTACCGGAGGGGGTGACGATCGGCACCGTCATCGGGCGCTACTACGCGATGGACCGCGACAACCGCTGGGACCGGGTGGCGCGGGCCTATGCGGCCATGGTCCGGGGCGAAGGCCTGGCCGCGGACACGGCGGACGCGGCGGTCAGCGACGCCTATGGCCGGGGCGAGACCGACGAGTTCGTGCAGCCGACGGTTCTGCGTGGCTATACCGGCGCGCGGGACGGCGACGGGTTCTTCTGCCTGAACTTCCGCGCGGACCGGGCGCGGGAAATCATGGCGGCGCTGGCGCAGCCCGATTTCGCGTCGTTCGACACGACGGGCCGGCCCCGCTGGTCCGGTGTTCTGGGCATGGTGGACTATTCGGCCCGACACGGCGGTTACATGACGGCCGCTTTCCCCAAGACGCAGGTGGAAAACACCCTCGCCCACTGGGTGGCCAGCAAGGGTCTGCGCCAGTTTCACATCGCCGAGACCGAGAAATACCCGCATGTCACGTTCTTCCTGAATGGCGGCCGCGAGGAACCCGAGCCAGGCGAGGATCGCTTCATGCCCGCCAGCCCCGGCGTGGCGACCTATGATCTTGCGCCCGAAATGGCGGCGCCCGAGGTGACCGATCGGCTGGTCGAGGCGATCGGGTCCGGCTACGACCTGATCGTCGTCAATTTCGCCAACCCCGACATGGTCGGCCACACCGGCAGCCTGCCCGCGGCCGTTCTTGCCTGCGAGGCAGTGGACCGGGGGCTGGCCCGCATGATCGAGGCGCTGGACCGCACCGGTGGTGCCGCGGTGATCATCGCCGATCACGGCAACTGCGAAACCATGATCGATCCCGAAACCGGCGGTCCTCACACGGCCCACACCACGAACCCCGTGCCGGTGATCGTCTATGGCGGACCATCGGGCGCCACGCTGCGCCCGGACGGACGACTCGCGGATGTGGCGCCCACGGTTCTCGAGCTGATGGGTCTGGATCTGCCGCCGCAGATGACCGGCCGCTCACTGATCTGCCCCGCATGAAAGGCCGGGGATCACGGCTGGCCGCAGGGCTGCTGATACTGCTGACGTCAGGTCCCATGGCGGTGGCCGCCGCCGATCCGGGGCCGACCTCGCCGGCCGAGGCCGCGGCGCGGGACGCCGCCGTCGCGGCGGATCAGCTGCGCGCGGCCCTGGGCGGGATGGATCAGGCGCTGACCGCAACGGACCAGGTCGTGGCACTGACCGGGATCATCCGCGCCTATGAAACCGGGCTGGCCGCGCTGCGTGACGGTCTGCGCCGGGCCAGCCTGCGCGAGGCCGAGATCAGGGCCCGCTTCGATGCCCGCCGCGACCGGCTGGGCCGGGTTCTGGGGGTGATGGCCACCATGCAGCAGTCACCCGAAACGGCGCTGCTGCTGCACCCCGCGGGCCCGGTCAGCACCGCGAGGTCGGGGATGATCTTGAATGCGGTCGCACCCGCCTTGCAGGCCGAGGCCGACGAACTCAGGGCCGGACTGGACGAGATCGCGACGGTTCGGGCCTTGGAAACCAGTGCGGCGAACACCCTGACGGAGGGGCTGCGGCAGGTGCAGGAAGCGCGCCGGCTGCTCGCCTCGGCCGTCAGCGACCGCTCATCCGTCCCCGTGCGGTTCGGTTCGGACCCCGAGGAATTGCGCACCCTGGTCGAGTCGGTCGACACCTTGGACGCATTCGCCAACGGCGTCGTGGGAATGGAGCAGGATGTCGGCGCGCCGATGGCCGACTTCGAGGCAGCGCAAGGCAGTCTGCCCCTGCCCGTCATGGGCGAGGTGCTGCGGGGCTATGACGAGCCCGACGCGGCTGGTGTCGAACGGCCGGGGCTGACCATCGCCACGGCGCCATCGGCGCTGGTTACAACGCCCTGGCCGGCAACCATCCGCTATCGCGGTCCGCTGCTGGATTACGGGAACGTGATGATCGTGGAACCCGCCCGCGACTACCTTCTGGTGCTGGCAGGACTAGATCAGGTCTTTGGCGAGATCGGCGACGTGCTCGCGGCAGGCGAACCACTCGGCCTGATGGGCGGAAAGGACAGCGTGGCAACCGAATTCGGCCTTGCGCCGGCTACGGCTTCGGCGACCGGCAACCCGTCAGGGCTGACCGAGACGCTGTATGTCGAACTGCGCCAAGGCAAGGAAACGCTGGACCCGAGCGACTGGTTCGTGATGAATCCGGTCGTGGGACAGTCAGATCAGATCAGGACATCCGAATGAAGAACTATCTCATTGCAGGGATCGGCGGCACGCTGGCGGGCATCCTGGTCACAACTCAGCTTGCCGGGCCGCTGATCGCACAGGAAAGCGGAAAGAACAGCTCGGTCTATCAGGAGCTCGACCTGTTTGGCAGCGTGTTCGAGCGGGTCCGTCAGGATTACGTCGAGCAGGTCGACGACAAGACCCTGATCGAGTCGGCCATCAACGGGATGCTGACCTCGCTCGACCCCCATTCGTCGTTCCTGTCATCCGACGACTATGCCGACATGCAGACCCAGACGCGCGGCAGCTTTGGCGGGCTGGGGATCGAGGTCGGGCAGGAGGACGGGCTGGTCAAGGTGATCTCGCCTATCGACGAGACCCCGGCCGCGGAGGCGGGGGTCCAGGCCGGCGACTACATCACCCATGTCGATGGCGAGTCGTTGATGGGCCTGACGCTGGACGAGGCGGTCGAAAAGATGCGCGGTCCGGTCGGATCGGAGATCACCATCACCCTGCTGCGCGAGGGCGAGACCGAGCCGTTCGACGTCAAGATCGTGCGCGACACCATCAAGCTGACCGTCGTGCGGACCCGGATCGAGGGCAAGACCATCGTTCTTCGCGTGTCCACTTTCAATGACGAGACGTTCTCGACGCTCGAGACGCAGATGGAAAAGGCGATCGCCGAGGCGGGCGGCATCGACAGCGTCGAAGGCTTCGTGGTGGACCTGCGCAACAATCCCGGCGGCCTGCTGGACCAGGCGATCCTGGTCAGCGATGCGTTTCTGGACAAGGGCGAGATCGTCAGCACCCGCGGCCGCAATCCCGAGGACAGCGAGCGCTGGAACGCCGAGCCCGGCGATCTGGCGCAGGGAAAGCCGATGGTCGCGCTGATCAACGGGGGCTCGGCCAGCGCCTCGGAAATCGTGACCGGTGCCCTGCAGGATCATCGCCGCGCCATCGTGGTGGGCACCAAGTCGTTCGGCAAGGGCTCCGTCCAGACCGTGATGCCGGTCACGTCGGAAAGCGCCATCCGCCTGACCACCGCCCGCTACTACACGCCATCGGGGCGGTCGATCCAGGCGCTGGGCATCAACCCCGACATCATCGTCGAGCAGCCGCCGCCCCAGCCCCCCTCGGAAGAGGGCGAGGAGGATCAGCCCCGCAGCGCGTCGAACTTCAGCACCTTCGAAAGCGATTTGCGCGGGGCGCTGAACAACGACTCGATCAGCGAAGAAGAGCGACAGCAGATGGAGGACGAGGCCAAGCAGGTCGAGGCCACCGCAAAGCTGCGCGAGGAAGATTACCAGCTCGCCTACGCCGTCGACATCCTGAAGGGCCTCGCCGCGGTCGAATACCGGGCCGCCGCCGTCCCCGAGGCGGCCAAGCCCGCGGTGACCGGAGAGGACGCGACCGGCGAGCCCGCGGTCCCGAGCGACGCCGATGAGGACAGCGACGCGGGCGCCGATGCGGGCGATGCCGAACCCGGTGCGGATGCCGGGTCCGCAGATGATGCGGACGCCCCCGCCGAACGACCGACGAGCCGCCCGTGACCGACGAGCGTCTGGGCCCGGGGGACCTGCCCTATCGGGCCTGTGCAGGCGTCGTTCTGGTCAACGACGAGGGCAAGGTGTTCGCGGGACAGCGCATCGACAATCCCGGGGATGCCTGGCAGATGCCTCAGGGTGGGATCGACCCCGGCGAAACCCCCCGTCAGGCCGCCCTGCGCGAATTGGGCGAGGAGACCGGCCTGACCCCTGACCTGGTGCGGATCGAGGCGGAAACCCCTGACTGGATCTATTACGACCTGCCGCCCGACCTGCTGGGCCGGATCTGGAACGGTTGCTTCTGTGGCCAGCGTCAGAAGTGGGTGCTGATGCGCTTTCATGGCCAGGACTCGGACGTCAAGGTGGACACCGAACACGCCGAGTTCAACCGCTGGACGTGGATGGCGCCGGAGCTGCTGGTCGACCGGATTGTCCCCTTCAAGCGCCACGTCTATGATCAGGTCTTTGCCCATTTCGCCGATCTGATAAGGCGCCCTTGAGAGCCGGCCTGCGGAATGGTGTCGCACGCATGATGCGCCCAGCCCCGCAACTCGGTGCGGTTGCCGCTCTGATCCGCCTCGTGATCGCCGTCGTGATCCTCGGCCTGTCGCTCTCCGCCAGCGGGCCGGCCCTTGCGCAGGTCGATCTGCCTGGAGGCGAGGCAGAGACGGGCGCGGGCGAAAACGGGTCGGACAGCGACGAGACCTTTCCCGCGGATCAACCCTTCCGCGGTTTGGCGCCCGCTGCGGACCACGCGGATCTGGCCTATCGCGACACGCCTTTCGGCAGCGTCTCCGAATTCCTGGAACTGGGATCCAACGGCGATTTCCGGTCCGCGGCCTGGATGCTGGACCTGACCGAGATTCCGGTAAGCGAACGCGCAACGCGCGGCCCGGAGCTGGCGGCGATGCTGTATGCCGTGTTGGACCGCAAGGTTCTGATCGACTGGCAGGCCCTCAACGATCGCCCCGACGCGCTGTATGAGCGCGCGTCCGACCAGAATCCGCTGGCCGGGGAAAGCCGGCGCAGCATCGCGATCGGTGTCGTGACGCTGAACGGGCGTGCCCTGAACCTGCGGCTGAACCGCCTTCAGCCGGAAGGTTCGGATGCATCGCCCGTCTGGGTGTTCGCCCGTCAGACCCTGCGCTACGTGCCCGAGATGTACGACGCCTTCGGGCCGACCCCGGTCGAACGTGCCATGCCCGAGGTCCTGCGGCAGAAGGCGTTCTGGGGCCTGCGATGGTGGGAGGCGCTGGTCGTGCCCCTGCTTGTCGGCGCCTCGGTCGTTCTGGCGCGGGTGCTCTACATCGTGATCACCAGCCTGGGCGAGCGCACGGCCGAAGCGACGGCCATGCGGTTCATCGTCCGCTCGCTGCGCTGGCCCATGATCATCCTGACGATCGCAGTCCTGGTCGATCTGATTGCCAGCAACGTCTTTGTTCTGTCGGGCCGGATCGAGGCAGTGCTCCGTCCCGCGGTTCTGGGGGCGTATTCGGTCGCGACCATCCTGTTTGTCGTCACGCTGCTTGACCGGATCGCGTCGTCGGTCGTCAAGACCAGCCCCGACGATCTGGCCGATCAGGAAAATGCCGCCGCCCGAAATGCCGCCACGGCGATCTCCGCCGTCCGCAAGTTCGTGCTGGTCGTGGCCAGCGTCATCGCGATCGGCGTGGTGCTTGCAGGCTCCAACGTATTGCCCTCGCTGGGGTTTTCGCTGCTGGCATCTGCGGGGGTGATCTCGCTGATCTTCGGCTTTGCTGCGCGTGAGGTGCTGTCCAACATCATCGCGTCGCTGCAGATCGCGCTGAACGGGTCGGCCCGCATCGGCGACCAGCTGATCTATGACGGCGAGTGGTGCACGGTCGAGAAGATCAACCTGACCTATGTTCAGTTGCGGGTCTGGACCGACGCCCGGCTGATCGTGCCCGTCGCCGACTTCGTGGCAGAGGCCTTCGAGAACCGGTCGATCGAGAACAAGTTTCTGACCTGGCCGGTCGAGGTCACGCTGGCCCACACGGCCGATGTCGAGGCGCTGCGGAACAGATATGCCGATCTGGTCCGGGAACTGGACGATCCCGACTCGGTGGACATGGACGGCCTTCAGGTCCTCGTCATCGAACACAGCGAATGGGGCCAGCGGGTCCGCTTCTACTTCCCCTCCGACCATCCCTCGACCGGCTGGACGCAGTCCTGCCAGATACGAGAGGCGGTGATCGCCGAAGCGGCGCGGATCGAGGCAGAGACCGGACGCCAGATGCTGCCGCAGATCGACCCGGCGGCCGAGGCGCGCCGCTGAGGCGGCAGCCGCGAGCCTCTCTTGTCAAGCCGGCGTCCTCGTGCGTCCGCACGGCATGCTTGCAGCTGCACCCTAGCTTCGCCATTACCGCCTCGCCAGCGGCACACCCATCCGCCGGGTTCATCAGGAGAGGTTGCATGGACGAACCCGTCGTCCCGTTTGAGCTGGCGCGCATGTTCCTGGGGGATCACGAGCCGCTGTTCTACCTGGAGATCGTGTTCCGCACGGTGCTGATCTACGGCTACACGCTGGCGCTGATCCGCTGGATCGGCGGGCGCAGCGTCGCACAGCTGTCGATGATCGACCTGCTGCTGGTGATCGCGCTCGGGTCCGCGGTCGGCGACGCCACCTTCTATCCGGACGTGCCGCTGCTCGAGGCGATGCTGGTGATCACCGTGATCGTGCTGATCAACAAGGGCCTGGACAAGCTGATCGAACGCTCGGACCGGGCAAAGCGGGTGATCGACGGACGATCGATCGCGCTGGTCCGGAATGGTCGGATCCTGGCGCGCGGACGGGCCGCCCGCGACCTGTCCACGGCCGAGGTCAAGTCGATGCTGCGCGCCCACGGGGTCGCCAATCTGGGACAGGTGGAAATGGCGTTCCTCGAAGCGGGCGGCGGGGTGTCGGTGTTCCGCCGCGAAACCCCTTTCCCCGGGCTGAGCCTCGTTCCCCCCGACGATGTCACCCCGCCGGTGCCGCTGCGGATCCCCGGCGAGGCGATCGACGGGCGCGTCTGCTGCACGGCCTGCGGGGATGCTCGGCAGGCGCACAACGTGCTGCCCGACGTGCCTTGCCGTCAATGTGGCAACCCGCAGTGGACCGCGGCCCGCCTGTTCGCGGACAGCGAGATGCATCAGCTGGACTGAACGGCCTGCGTCCGTCCCGGGAAAGCTGCTCGTTGATGCCTTGCCAGCGCCGGCACGCTGGCCCATGCCCGGATTTCGATTGGGCGCTGATACGGGAGAGAGCAGGATGACCCAGCAGGTCTATACACTGGTGGTCGAGGTCGGCCGCAAGGAGGGCGACGGCCTGCCGGACGGCGCGTCGGGCGCAGGGCTGGTCTGCTATGCTGCCGGCAAGGACCAGGCCGAGGCGGTGCGCGAGACCGTTGCGGTGCTGAAGCAGGCTGATCTCGCCCCCCTGGAGGTGCAGGGTTACGGCAGCCTGGACGAACGGCAGGCCCAGGGTCATGAGATCCCGCCGGGCGAACGCGAGCTGATGGATCGCGCGCTGCGGGAAAACGCCGTCATCGTCGCCCAGATGGAGCCATACTACGACGGAGACCATCCTGCGCCGGTTTCCCGGGAATCAGGCAAGGACTAGCTTTCCCTGTCTTCACGACTGCGCTACCCTGACGGGAAAAGAACATAAACCAACAAGGGCAGACAGTGACATGAACCCAACCCTTTTCCGCCTCGCCGCCTCCGCCGCCGTGATCGGGGCTCTGGGCTCCTGCGGAGTCGCCGTCCAGACCTCGGGCGGGGTGCCGGGTGCCGGCGTCGAACCCGCGGCGATCCCGGCAGCCGCCCCGGCGGACGCGGCCGGGCTGCAGCGCTGGGTGCAGAACTTCCGCCCTCGCGCACTGAGCCAGGGGATCGCGCCCGCCACGTTTGACCGGTCGATGGCGCTGGCCCGCTTCAACCCGGAGGTCATTCGTCTTGATCGGAGGCAGGCCGAGTTCACCAAGCCCGTCTGGCTGTATCTCGACGGCGCGGTGTCGGACACGCGCATCGCCACGGGTCGGGAAATGGCGGCGCGCCATGCCGGCGTGCTGTCGGCCATCGAACGCCGCTATGGCGTGCCGCGGGAAATCGTCCTCGCCGTCTGGGGCATGGAATCGAATTTCGGATCGAACCGGGGCCGGATGCAGGTGATCCCGTCGCTGGCGACGCTGGCCTATGACGGGCGCCGGGCGCAGATGTTCGAGAACCAGCTGATCGCCGCGCTGAAGATCATCCAGGCCGGCGACACCGACCCCGCGCATCTGCTGGGATCCTGGGCCGGGGCGATGGGGCATACCCAGTTCATGCCGACCTCGTTCCTGGAATACGCGGTCGACTTCACCGGCGACGGCCGCCGCGACATCTGGTCGGATGACCCGACCGACAGCCTTGCCTCGACGGCGGCCTATCTGGCCCGCAACGGCTGGGTCCGGGGCCAGCCCTGGGGCACCGAGGTGCAGCTGCCCCAAGGGTTCACGGCGGTGGGCAAGGGCACGCGCCGGTCGTCGGCCGACTTTGCGGCGATGGGTGTCAGGTCGATGGACGGGCGGCCCCTGCCCGCTGGCGCGGGGTCGATCATCCGGCCGGCCGGCGCGCGGGGCCCGGCGTTCCTGATCCTCGACAACTTCCGGTCGATCCTGCGCTACAACAACTCGGACAACTATGCCCTGGGCGTGGCCTATTTGGGCGAGGCGATCGCCGGGCGGCGCGGCATCACCGGCGCGTGGCCCCGCAGCGACCGGCCGCTGAGCCAGGCCGAACGGATGGAGATCCAGCGCCTGCTGGCGCGGCGCGGGTTCTATGCCGACGAGATCGACGGCAAGATCGGGTCCGGCACGATGGAGGCGATCGCCGCCTACCAGCGATCCATCGGCGCGGCCCCCGACGGCTATGCGACCTCGATCCTGCTGGGACAGCTGCGCGGCTGACCGGGCCATGCCCTGCTGCGCGTGATCCGTTCACAGGCAGCAGGGCAGTACCCGTAACATCGCGAGATCGCCCTGTGCAGAACGATCCTGGAGAACCGGGCGAGCGACATTTTGCACCGGAATCGCCGCCGCGTCCGGCCCTCGTGGCAAGCTTCACACGCCGACGGGCCTGACCGGATCAGTCGCGCAGCAGATCGTTGATGGATGTCTTGGAACGGGTCTGCGCGTCCACACGCTTGACGATCACGGCGCAGTACAGGTTGACCCCGTTCTTCGACGGCATCGATCCGGCCACGACGACCGAGCCGGCCGGTACTTCGCCATACATGACCTCGCCGGTCTCCCGATCCACGATCTTGGTGGACTGGCCGATGAAGACCCCCATGCCCAGGACCGAGCCTTCGCGGACGATGCAGCCCTCGACAACCTCGGACCGGGCGCCGATGAAACAATTGTCCTCGATGATCGTGGGTCCGGCCTGCATCGGTTCCAGCACGCCGCCGATCCCGACCCCGCCAGACAGATGGACGTTCTTGCCGATCTGCGCACACGACCCCACTGTGGCCCAGGTGTCCACCATCGTGCCCTCGTCCACCCGGGCGCCCAGATTGACGAAGCACGGCATCAGCACTGCGCCCTTCGCAATGAAGGCCGAGCGCCGGACCACGCAGTTCGGCACGGCGCGAAACCCGGCCTCGCGCCAGCGGGCGTCGTCCCAGTCGGCGAACTTGCTGTCGACCTTGTCCCACCAGGTTCCGCCCTGCGGCCCGCCGCGCTGGATCTCCATGTCCTTCAGCCGAAAACCAAGCAGAACGGCCTTTTTCGCCCACTGGTTGACGTGCCAGTCGTTTCCGCGCTTTTCGGCGACCCGCAGCGTGCCTGAATCCAGGGCATCCAGCGTCGCCTCGATGGCGTCGCGGGTTTCGCCGCTGGTAGCTGGGGTGATGGACTCCCGCTGGTCCCAGGCGGCCTCGATGGCGGTCTCTAGCGCGGCGTCGGTCATGGGGCCTCCTGTGGGCAGCGGGTGGAAACTGTCAGCCCCGGGCTATAAGCGGGGGACCGGGATCACGCAACGCTGCGGGTCCGCGCGCGCGACACGAGGGCATGGATGACCGCCGAAGAAGACCACCGCAACGTGTTCCGCCACAGCGACCAGGATGCCCGGATCACCGCGCACGAGCCAAGCACGCCACAGACGCGGGCGCCTGCCTATCGGCTGGCCTTTACCGACACCGAGTTCATGCTGCGCGACGAGCTGCGCCCGGTGCGGCTGCAGCTGGAACTGCTGAAGCCGCAGATGGTGATGGACGAACGCGGCGTCGAAAGCACCGTGGTGATGTTCGGCGGCGCCCGCATCCCTGCCCCCGCCGTGGCCGACCGTGCGGCAACCCCCACCCTGGCCAGTCTGGCGCGCTACTATGTCGAGGCCGAGCGCTTTGCCCGGCTGATGACCGAACGCAGCATGGAAAGCTATGGCCGGGAATGGGTGATCTGCACCGGTGGCGGGCCCGGCGTGATGGAAGCAGGCAACAAGGGCGCACACGAAGCCGGCGGCCAGTCGATCGGATTGGGCATCGTGCTGCCTCACGAACAGGCGCCCAACCTGTTCGTGACCCCCGACCTGTGCTTCAACTTCCACTATTTCGCCGTCCGCAAGATGCACTTCCTGATGCGGGCGCGGGTGATCACCGTCTTTCCGGGCGGGTTCGGAACGCTCGACGAGATGTTCGAGACGCTGACCCTGATCCAGACCCGGCGGATGCAGCGGGTGCCGGTCCTGCTGTTCGGACGCGACTTCTGGGACGGGATCATCAACTGGGCCGCCCTGGCCGAGGCGGGCACGATCAGCGCCGAGGATCTGGGCCTGATGCGCTATGTCGAGACGGCGGACGAGGCCGTTGCGGTGATCGACAGCTGGCCGGACGACGATTGTGAGCCGGGCGAGGAGACAGGCGCGCTGATGGACGCCGAGCGGCTGGCCGAACTGCCCGGCACCGCGGTCGGGTCGCCTGCTCCCGCCCGCCCGGCCCCGTCCGGAAACGGCGCAGGGCACGGGAAGGACAACAGACCTGCAACGGACACCCCGGGCGGAGCCTGAAGGACTGGACGCGGGAATATGACCCCGGAAATGCAGCTGCTCTTCGGCGGCGCACTTGGGGCCGCGTCGTCAGGTCCGATGATAGGGGCCGCCGGCCAGGATCGTCGCGGCGCGGTACAGTTGTTCGGCCAGCATGACCCGCACCAGCATGTGCGGCCAGACCATCGCCCCCAGCGAAATGACAAGGTCGGCGCGGGCACACAGGGCCGGGTCAAGTCCGTCGGCGCCGCCGATCAGGAACACGGCGTCGGATCGCCCGTCATCGCGGTACCGCGCCAGTTCGGCGGCGAAGTCGGGTGAGGACAGCGACCGCCCCCTTTCATCCAGGGCGATCACCGGCGCGCCGGACGGGATCTGCCGCTCCAGCAGGGCCGCTTCGCCTGCCCTGCCGCCGCGCCGGCGATCCTCGACCTCGACCACCTGCACGGGTCCGAGCCCAAGCGCGCGCCCGGTCTGTTCAAATCGGCCGAGGTAGTCAGTGATCAGCGCCGCTTCGGGGGCGCAGGTCGGCAGGCGCCCGACCGCGGCGATACGCACCCGCAGCACAATCGGGCGCCAGCCCTGCCTACTGGCTCAGCTGCATGCCGGCCTCACGGGCGCGATCCGCCCGCAGGCCGCCCAGGGCATCGGCCGGCATCCACATCTTTTCCAGCTGATAGAAGTCGCGCACCTCGGGCCGGAACACATGGACGATGACGTCGTCGGTGTCGATCAGCACCCAGTCGCCGGTGTCCTTGCCTTCGATCCGAACCGAGCGGCCGGTTTCATGCTTGAGCCGATCGGCGAGCTTTTCGGCGATGGCGCCAACCTGGCGGGCGCTGCGGCCGGATGCGATGACCATGTGGTCGGCCATGGCGGACCTGCCACGCAGATCGATGGTAACGATATCCTCGGCCTTGTCGTCTTCGAGCGAGGACAGGATGCGGCCCAGCAACTGGTCGCTGGATTCCGCGGCGGTCGCGGTCGGCGTTGCGGCCGACGGGACGGTGGTGGACAGGGGACTTCCTCCGGTCAGCGCGCCGAAATGCCCCGGCGCCGGGATAAGGCACAAGATAGCACGATTGCGTCTTGTTTCAACGAAGCTGCGCCGCTTGTGATTACCGGCACCGCCAGACAGGCGATTTCTCACTCGGTCGGGATCATCGCTGCACGCTTTGCAGCCGCGCGGTCGGCCGCGCTGGGTTCGTCGGCCGCGATCGTGGTGCCTGTCTCGCGGTCATGCAGGATGCGAATCTCGCGCTGCGGAAAGGGGATCGTCACGTTGTTGGCCCGGAACGCGTCCCACAGCGCCAGAAACACCTGCCCCCGCACATTCGTCAGCCCCTGCTGCGCATCCGTGATCCAGAACCGCAGCAGATATTCGACCGAGCTGTCACCGAACCCGGTGATCCAGCAGACCGGCTTGCGGTCCGAACTGACCCGGGACACGTGGCTGGCGGCCTCGATGGCCAGCCGGCTGACCACATGGGGGTCGTCGTGGTACGAGGCGCCGAACCGCAGGTCCAGACGCACGAAATCGTTGGTGTGCGACCAGTTCACGACCTGGCCGGTGACCAGATCCTCGTTCGGGATCAGGTACTCCTTGCCGTCGCGCGTGACGACGCTGACATAGCGCGCGCCCAGGCTGTCGATCCATCCAAACGTCTCGCCCAGGCTGATCACGTCGCCGGGCTTGATGGACTTGTCCAGCAGGATGATGATGCCGCTGACCAGGTTCGACACCACCTTTTGCAGGCCAAAGCCCAGACCCAGCCCGATCGCACCGGAAAACACCGTCAGGCCGGTCAGGTCGATGCCCAGCGCCTTGAGCCCCAGCAGGATTGCCAGCGAGAACAGCAGCACCCGGGTCACCATGCCGATCAGCACCCGCACCGATGGCGACAGGTCGGCGTTGCGCGCCAGGCTGCCTGTGATCAGCCGTGACAGCACGCGCACCAGCGAGATGAGCAGTCCCGCCACGATCAGGGTCTGCAGCACCGACAGGATCGACAGGCGATAAGCGCCGATCGTCAGCGCAACGCTGTCCAGCACGGCCGTGGCAGGGTCGAGCAACTGCAGGAAGTACAGCGTCACCCAGATCCATGCGCCCCAGCGCACGATGCGGCGCAGGAAGCGGTTTGTTATGATCCGGACCCCGAACTCGATCACGACCCAAGCGGTGGCGATCGACGCCGCGAGCGCGATAAGCTGGCTGCGCGACGGCCACGTCACCTCGCGCATGACCAGCACGACTACCCAAGCAAGCACGGCAAACAGGATCACGCGAAGCTTGCGCTGGACCAGCAGTCCCAGCCGCAGGCGCCATTTCGGCCATCCCACCTGCGCGCGCAGCCAGCGGTCCAGCTTCGGGCGCAGCCACAGCCGCGACAGATGCGCGATCAGCACCAGGCCCAGGATCACCGCAAGCTGCCGCAACCGCCACGGCAGCAGCATCAGTTCGAAGAACACCCCGATCTGGGACCAGAGGCTTCTGCCGGCGTCGTAGACTTCGGGGGCCAGGCTCTCCATCGGTGCCATCACACCATCGCGCCAGACCTGCCGCAAGTGACGCGTGACGCCGGCGCCCGCCCGGCGGGCCGTCGATGCTTGAAACCGCCGGGGTGGCGACGTAATCTATCGGCCATGTTCCGGTATTTCGACATTCAGGACCGCGTGCGCCTGCCAGGCCGGTTCCACGGCGCCAGGCTGTCGGTGACGGCGCGACTCTAGCGGGCTGCGCCCCACGCCCGTTGACCCTTCTTCAGACCGAGGACGCCATGACCGGCACCACGCACACCACCGGCCCCCGTACGCTTTACGACAAGATCTTCGACGCCCATGTCGTCGAACGGCAGCCGGACGGAACCTGCCTGCTGTATATCGATCGCCACCTGGTCCACGAGGTGACATCGCCGCAGGCCTTCGAGGGGCTGCGCATGGCGGGCCGCAAGGTTCACTCCCCCGAACGCACCATCGCCGTGCCCGATCACAACGTGCCGACCACGCCCGACCGGGTGAACGGGATCGAGAACCCGGAAGGCCGCCTGCAGGTCGCCGAACTTGACAAGAACGCCCGCGATTTCGGGGTGAACTATTACCCCATGAACGACATCCGGCAGGGCATTGTTCATATCGTCGGACCCGAACAGGGCTGGACTCTGCCCGGCATGACGGTCGTGTGCGGCGACAGTCACACCGCGACCCACGGCGCCTTCGGGGCGCTGGCGCACGGCATCGGCACGTCCGAGGTCGAGCATGTGCTGGCCACCCAGACGCTGATCCAGAAGAAATCCAGGAACATGAAGGTCGAGATCACCGGCAAGCTGCGCCCCGGTGTGACCGCCAAGGACATCACGTTGTCGATCATCGGCCACACCGGCACCGCCGGCGGCACCGGCTACGTGATCGAGTATTGCGGCGAGGCAATTCGCGACCTGTCCATGGAAGGCCGGATGACGGTCTGCAACATGGCCATCGAGGGCGGTGCGCGCGCCGGTCTGATCGCCCCCGACGACACCACCTTCACCTACGTCAAGGGACGGCCGCATGCCCCCAAGGGCGCTGCCTGGGAAGCGGCGGTGGCCTGGTGGCGGACGCTGAAATCCGACGACGACGCGCGCTGGGACAAGGTCGTCACGATCCGGGCCGAGGACATCGCGCCGGTGGTGACCTGGGGCACGAGCCCCGAGGATGTCCTGCCGATCACCGCCGCGGTTCCCGCGCCGGAGGATTTCACCGGCGGCAAGGTCGGGGCGGCCCGCAGGTCGCTGGACTACATGGGTCTGACCCCGGGCACCCCGCTGTCCGACATCGCCATCGACGCGGTGTTCATCGGATCCTGCACCAATGGCCGGATCGAGGACCTGCGCGCCGCGGCCGAGATCCTGCGCGGCCGGCATCTGGCAGCCGGCGTTCGCGGCATGGTGGTCCCCGGGTCGGGCCTCGTGCGGCTGCAGGCCGAAGAGGAAGGTCTGGACAAGATCTTCACCGACGCCGGGTTCGAGTGGCGGCTGGCCGGGTGCAGCATGTGCCTGGGCATGAACCCCGACCAGCTTGCGCCGGGCGAACGCTGCGCCGCGACCTCGAACCGCAACTTCGAGGGACGCATGGGGCGCGGCGGCCGCACCCATCTGATGTCGCCGATCATGGCCGCCGCGGCCGGGGTCGCGGGGCATCTGGTGGATGTGCGCGAGATGATGGCGCAACCGGTCTGAAGCAGGGACACATGATGGAAAAGTTCACCACCCTGACCGGCATCGCGGCGCCCATGCCACTGGTCAACATCGACACCGACATGATCATCCCCAAGCAGTTCCTGAAGACCATCCATCGGTCGGGCCTGGGCAAGAACCTGTTCGACGAGATGCGCTACAACCCCGACGGGTCGGAAAACCCCGATTTCGTGCTGAACAAGCCCGCCTACCGGGACGCGCAGATCATCGTGGCGGGCGACAATTTCGGCTGTGGCAGTTCGCGCGAACACGCGCCCTGGGCGCTGAAGGATTTCGGCATACGGGCCGTCATCTCGACCAGCTTTGCCGACATCTTCTACAACAACTGTTTCCAGAACGGCATCCTGCCGGTGGCGCTGCCGCAGGACGCGGTCGACGCGCTGATGCGCGATGCGGAAAACGGGGCGAATGCGCGGCTGACGATCGACCTGGAAAACCAGGTGGTGATCGGCGCCGACGGGACCGAATACCCGTTCCAGATCGACCCGCACCGCCGGCACAATCTGCTGAACGGGCTGGACGACATCGGGCTGACGCTCGAAAAGGCGGCCTCCATCAGTAGCTATGAACAGCAGGCTGCGCAGTCGCGCCCTTGGGTCTGATCCGCGCAACGGCGCTGCTAATCCTGCTGGCCGGCCCGGCTGCTGCCGAGACGTTGCGGGTCGCGACCTGGTCACCCGATCTGAGCCGCAAGGGACCGGGTCTGCTGCTGAAGGACATCCGGTCTGGCAAGGATGACCAGATTGCCGCGGCGGTCCGGATCATCCAGGCGGCCGATGCCGATGTGCTGCTGCTGACCGGTTTCGACTGGGACCACGACGGGATCGCGCTGCAGGCATTCGCGATGCTGCTGGATCAGGCCGGGGCGTCCTATCCCCATCGCTTCGCGGCGCAGCCGAACAGCGGCGTGCCATCCGGGCTGGATCTGGATGGCGACGGGCGCACGGGCACCGGCGACGACGCGCAGGGGTTCGGGCTCTTTACCGGCCAGGGCGGCATGGCGATCCTGTCCCGCCTGCCGCTTGGCCCCGTGACCGACCACAGCGCCGTGCTGTGGCGCGACCAACAAGGCAACCTGATGCCACAGACCCCCGCGGCTGTCGCCGCGGTGCAGCGGCTGTCCTCGACCGCGCATTGGGACGTTCCGGTGACGGTGGGCGCGACGACGCTGCGTCTGCTGGCCTTCTCCGCCACGCCGCCGGTCTTCGACGAGCCGGTGACGGATCGCAACGGCCGTCGCAATCATGACGAGATCGTCTTCTGGGCATCGCACCTGCCCGACGCGCCGTTCGTGATCCTCGGCGACTTCAACCTAGACCCGGTGGACGGCGAGGGCCGGCGCGAGGCGTTCGACCGCCTCTTGCCGCATGTGCAGGATCCCGCGCCGGTCAGCGGCGGCGGACGCCTGGCGCCGCAAACGGGCGCCAACGCGATCCAGAAAGGCGATCCCGCGCGCGACACGGCCCAGTGGGCGGCGGCGGATGGGCCCGGAAGCCTGCGGGTCGACATGATCCTGCCGGCACGCGGCCTGACGGTCACCGACTCAGGCGTGCTGTGGCCGGCACCGGACCAGCCGCTGGCGCAGGATGCCGCTACCGCCTCCCGTCACCGGCTGGTGTGGGTCGATCTGGCCCTGCCGTGAGGCAGTTCGCGCGGGTCACTGCGACTGGTTGATCGGCGTGGTCCCGCCCCCCAGCGCCACCAGCCTGTCGATCAGCTGTCCCGCCGTGGGCCCGACCCGGTCACAGGCGTCCGGATCGTCCAGCAGCTTGAAGGCCGGCCCATAATAGGTGCTGTCGAACGCCTGCGGGTCCAGTCCCAGCCTGGCCGCCAGCCGGTCGCTGGTTCCGGTCACCAGCGTCCATTCCGCATCGCTGATCGGATAACCGGGACAGTTGGACGTGATCACGTTGACCTGCGCCAGCTGGGACAGCAGCGCTTTTGCCTCCTCCTCGGGAAGGCCCGATACATCCGGCAACTGCACCGTCATCCCGCCATCGGCGTGGGCCGGATGCGCGGTCAGGCCCGCGGCGCCTGCACCCACGGCGGCCGTCAGAACCCCTGCAAGGATAGCCCTCATGCCGTTTCCCCTCAGTTCAATCGGGCTGCATCCCGCCCCAGCCTCTGCCGAATCGCAAGCCACTTCGGCGTGAGCTTGACCCGGCGAAACCGCCCGTCTAGGCCGGGGCAACAGCGCGAAAGGACCCAGCATGAACGATGCGTTCTCCCTTCTTCTCCTGCCCGGCGACGGCATCGGCCCCGAAGTCATGGCAGAGGTGCGCAAGGTGATCGACTGGTTCGGCCGCAACCGGGGAATGCGCTTTTCGATCGACGAGGATCTGGTCGGCGGCTGCGCCTATGACACGCATGGCACCCCGCTGACCGACGCCACGATGGCCAAGGCGCAGGCGGCGGACGCGGTGCTGCTGGGTGCGGTCGGCGGACCGGCCTACGACAATCTGGACTTCAGCGTGAAACCGGAACGCGGGCTGCTGCGGCTGCGCAAGGAGATGGACCTGTTCGCGAACCTGCGCCCGGCCCAGTGCTTCGACGCGCTGGCGGATTTCAGCTCGCTCAAGCGTGAGGTCGTGGCCGGGCTCGACATCCTGATCGTGCGCGAACTGACCTCGGGCGTGTATTTCGGCGAGCCGCGCGGCATCCATCCCGACGACAACAACCCGGACAACGAAGGCGGGCGTGTCGGCATCAACACCCAGCGCTATACCTCGGGCGAGATCCGGCGGGTGGCGCGGTCGGCGTTCGAACTGGCCAAGCGGCGCCGGAACCGGGTCTGTTCCATGGAAAAGGCCAACGTCATGGAATCCGGCATCCTGTGGCGGGAAGAGGTCCAGTGGGTCCACGACAACGAATATCCGGATGTCGAGCTGACCCACATGTATGCGGATAACGGCGCGATGCAACTGGTCCGCAATCCGCGCCAGTTCGACGTGATCGTGACCGACAACCTGTTCGGCGACATCCTGTCCGACGCTGCGGCGATGCTGACCGGGTCGCTGGGGATGCTGCCATCGGCGAGCCTGGGCACGCCCATGGCCAACGGCCGGCCGAAGGCGCTGTACGAACCGGTCCACGGATCGGCGCCCGACATCGCCGGGCAGGGCAAGGCCAATCCGATCGCCTGCATTCTGTCGTTCGCGATGGCGCTGCGCTATTCATTCGACAAGGGGGCCGAGGCGGACCTGCTGGAACGCGCGGTCGAACGGGTTCTGGCCAACGGCGTGCGCACCGCGGACCTGATGGGTCCCGAGGGTGGCACACCGGTCAGCACCACCGAGATGGGCGACCGCATCGTAGAGGCGCTCGGCGCACTCGGGTGAGTCCCGTCCGCCGGGGCGCGGGGCGACAGTCGGCAGCATGGCCTCTACGGCACATGACGCGGTCCTGGTGTCACGCGGACCTCTCCGCTGCGTCAGGCCCGCGGCGCCGGCCGTTCACTCCCGTGACGGCCTCAGGCATCGTGGGCAACGTGCCGATCTCGACCGGGGGCGGCGGCCGGTTCCGGATATTGGGGCGACTGCACGGACCACGTCTTGCATTCCGCTGTGCCGCAGGCTACGTGCCCGCCCTAAGGTCGGAGCGTAGCGCAGCCTGGTAGCGCACCTGCTTCGGGAGCAGGGGGTCGGAGGTTCGAATCCTCTCGCTCCGACCAGTATGATTTATCCATAAATATCAAGTGGATAAGTCAGGCAGGCAATTTCGACCGGAACACCCCACCGCCTCTGATTTCCGGAACAGTTTGGCCAGCCGCTGCTGTCCGGATCATCCATCTGTTCCTTCCCGTTCGAATCTGCTTGTTGTCTGCCGGGGCGTGCGATTCGATCGCTTGTCCACATCGCGAACCACTGCATGAGCCTAGGGGCAAGGACGAGCTTGCGACGCCTCCTCGGGACACACCAACAGTCCGGTCGGCACGACAGGCGATGTCGCTGGTGAGAAGCGTTCCGGCCCGTTATGGGTGCTTGCTCAACGAGCGTCAGCCCGCCCTCGCCGCGGGGTGATCACGACGGTGCCGCCAAACGCGCCACGGCGGCAAGTCCGGCTCTGACCACAAGGGACTCTGGCACGATCTCGTAGCTCTGCCCCTCCACCTCGAGGGTGCGACAGTTCGCGTCGCCACATTCGTTGCAGCAGCGGCTGCTGCCAGTCTGGCCGCCGAGCCAGTAATCCAGAGGTTTGTCGGCGATCAGAACCTGGTTCGACTGCAGCGGCTCCTTGGTGAATGCCCCCCGATCGATTTCCCGCTCCTCAAGCAAGGGCAAGATCCCCAAGGGCTCGAGCGCCGCCCGCAGTTACGCGACGGCGCGTCGGACCTCCTCGCCCGTTCCAGGGCACCGTGGACAGGTAGTGCCTTGCGCGCTGACCAGCCGCTGCCAGACAATCGGAAGTGTTCGCATCTTTGCAACCCTTCAATTCGCGGTGGACCGGGAACGCCCCCTCGCGCTCAGTGTCGTGTGTGTGTGTTCAAGTCGGGCGCGGATGCTCCATCCATCAGATCAGCTTTCCAATCTCCTCGGCGCTCAGCACCTTGCCGGTGGACACGACCTTGTCGTCCAGCACCAGACCCGGTGTCGACATCACGCCATAGCGGGCAATCTCCGTCACATCCGTGACCTTGACGATCTCGGCCTGCTTGCCCGCCGCGGCGGCCGCTGCCTTGGCATTCTCGCCAAGTGCGAGACACTTCTTGCAGCCCGAACCCAGGATCTTGATGATCATTGTAAGCCTCCTGTCAGATGAACCAGTGGGTGACCTCGTTGGAGGTGAAGCCGATCGTCAGAATGCCCGCCGTGACGACGCCGACAAACGTCAGCAGCAGCGGCAGCTTCACCACTCGCTTCAGCATGATGATCGACGGCAGTGACAGCGCCGTCACCGCCATCATCAGCGCCAGCACCGTGCCGAGGCCCACGCCCCTGCCCACCAGCGCCTCGGCGATCGGAAGAGTGCCGAAGATGTCGGCATACATGGGAATGCCAATTGTAACCGCCACCGGCACCGCCCACCACTCCGGGTCATCGTCGCGACGTCGCCCGATACCGGAACCGTCCGCACGAATTCGGCCACCTGACCCTCCATCCCAAGTCGACCGATCACCGTCCCGCCGACCACCGCCACGACCAACCCGACCGCGACATAGGCCAGCGCGATCGGCCAGTTGAAGATTGAGGCCAGCAGGATCACCGAGGCAAGGTCCACGAGAGGTGACGAGATCAGGAAGGAGAAGGTGATCGCCAAAGGCAATCCCGCAGCCGTGAACCCGATGAACAGCGGGATCGACGAGCAAGAGCAGAATGGCGTCAGGGTGCCGAGAAGCGCCGCAAGAATGTTGGCGCCGAGACCGGAGCGTCCGCCCAGCATCGCGCGCGTCCGTTCGGGTGGGAAATGGCTTTGAACATAAGAGATGGCGAAGATCAGCACCGACAACAGGATGAAGATCTTGATCACGTCGTAGACGAAGAACTGCACCGACCCGCCGATACGCGACGCAGGATCAAGACCCGTTGCCCCAACGCTGGCCTCGACCAGGTCATCAAGCCAGACCATGCGCAGCAGGTCGTCGTTCATCCAGCTGAAAACGCTCATGCATCAACTTCCATGCGTGGCATCGGCTGTAGACAGTGCCTGCTTTCGTTGCGCCTGCTTGGCATTTCCAGGCGGGACGGTGACGATCATCAGAGCGCCCCTGATCCATGCGCAAGCTTGCATGTCATCTCGTCTGCCGCCTTGTCCTGAATCAAGCCGCTTCTCTGGCGAGTCGCTCTGCTCCAAGGGTAGCAGGTAATGGGACAAATCGGCGGTCGCGCAGGGCGTCTGCTACTTCCCGAAAATTCCCCGGATCGCTGCCCGCGACTTTGTCGTCAGCCGCGGGTCGGTGTGATCGGAGGCGTCCCTCAGTTCCTCCAACCAGCCGAGTTCGTTCGCGCTCACGGGCGTGCCGAAGGTCGCAAGCACGGCAGCGGCCGCCGCGGGACCAATCGACTGTTCGAGCGCCATCCGCATGAGGTAAGCCTGATCGACATCGAGCGCCCGCGCGAGATCGGGCACCCGGTCGAGCGGGATCTTGGAGCCGCCGGATTTCAGGATCGAAAGGAAGTTGGCGTTCCGGAACCCGGCCTGCTTCGCCACCTCGGCCTGGGTCTTGATGCCCCGGAGATCGCGGAGGCGCTCCCTGAGAAGCCGGGCCGCCGCGGTATCGCTGAAGGGTTTGTCCATCGGTGTTCTTTCTTGCTTGGTGATGACACCTCGGTTCTAGCAAGCACCGATGAGCCGGTCGGGTGGGACCTGATCGGGGAGGTCACAGATTTCCCGCCCCACCCGGTCGGGAATAGACGATCATGGGTCATGAGCATGTGTTCCGGTTCCCTGGGAATGCAGGCGACGAGACCGAGAACCGCTCAACGCCCCGAGCCGAAGGCAGCATGACTCAGGACCGACCATACCCCACGCTGGCTGAGGCCACCCGCATCTGGGCCCGTATCGGCCTGCTGAGCTTTGGCGGCCCGGCGGGTCAGATCGCCCTCATGCACCGCATCCTTGTGGAGGAGCAGAAATGGCTGGGGGAGAGGCGGTTTCTGCATGCGCTGAACTATTGCATGCTGCTGCCCGGCCCAGAGGCCATGCAGCTTGCGGTCTATATCGGCTGGCTGATGCACCGCACGCTGGGTGGCATCATCGCGGGGCTCCTGTTCGTGCTGCCGGGCGTCGTTGCGATCATGGCGCTCAGCTGGATCTACGCGCTCTATGGCAATGTCGGGCCGGTCGAGGCGCTGTTCTTCGGGCTCAAGGCCGCAGTGCTGGCGATCGTCGTGCAGGCGGTCATCCGCATCGGGTCGCGCGCCTTGAAGAACGGTGCGATGATCGCAATTGCCGCCGTGTCGTTCATTGCGATCTTCGGTTTCGCGGTGCCGTTTCCGCTCATCATCCTGGTGGCGGGGTTGATCGGGTTCTTCGGCGCCAGAGCGGGTCTCCCCGCGTTCCGGGGAGAGGCCGGGCATAGCAAAGTAGGGAAGCTGCAGATCGACGACGCGGACACGCTGCTGGGCGAGGAGTCGCCCGACCATACGCAGGTCAATCGTGCCTGGGCTTTTCGCATCTCGGCTGTGTTTCTGGCGCTCTGGCTTGCTCCCGTCGCTCTTCTCTTCGCCGTTCTGGGCCCGGCCAGTGCCTTTGCGCAGATCGCCGGGTTCTTCAGCGTCATGGCGGTGGTGACCTTCGGAGGCGCTTATGCGGTTCTGGCCTATGTTGCGCAGGAGGCGGTGCAGAACTTCGGCTGGCTGGGCCCCGGCGAGATGCTGGACGGGCTGGGCATGGCGGAAACCACGCCCGGGCCGCTGATCATGGTGACGCAATTCGTGGGCTTCATGGGTGCCTTCCGTCAGTCGGGTGCGCTATCGCCGCTGGCGGCGGGCACGCTGGGCGGGCTGCTGACCACATGGGTGACGTTCACCCCGTGCTTCCTTTGGATTTTCCTTGGTGCCCCGTTCATCGAACGGCTGCGCGACAATCAGGTGCTCACTGCTGCACTGACCGCGATCACGGCGGCAGTGGTGGGGGTGATCCTCAACCTCGCTGTCTGGTTCGGGCTGCATGTCGTCTTCGAGGAGGCGCGAACGGTCACCACGTTCGGTCTCGACCTCGACGTGCCCGTCGCGACCACGCTGAATATCGCGGCGGCCGGACTCGCTTTGGCAGCACTCGTGGCCGTGTTCCTCCTGAGGCTGGGTGCGGTCGCGGTGCTCAGCTGTTCCGCGCTGGCTGGAGTTGCCCTTGAGTTCGCGGGGCTCGCCTGAAGCAGTCATGCTTGCTGACAGATAATCCTCGCGTCTTGAGACGACATCGCCTTCCGACCCAGTGGATCCGCTCTTTTTCGTATTGACCACAGACTGGCTGCTACCCCTGGCTGTGCAGATCGACGTTGACCCGTCCGCCTTCGACCTACATCCGGTATTCAGTGGTCTGGCCCTCCTCGCTGAATCGCGGACCGCGAGGAGTTGAAGACCATCTGTCGTTATCTTTGAGGCTCCCCTTGCTCGAAATCCTCGCAGATCGAACGTATCGCCATCTCTTCCTCGCACAGGTCGTGGCACTTCTGGGCACGGGACTGGCAACGGTCGCGCTGGGGCTTCTGGCCTATGACCTTGCGGGCGACGGGGCCGCGATGGTGCTGGGCACGGTCTTCACCATCAAGATGGTGGCCTATGTCGGCATCGCGCCCATCGCAGGGGCCTTCGCGGACCGGGTGAACCGCCGCGCCCTGCTGGTCGGCCTCGACGTCGTGCGCGCGGGCGCGGCGCTCTGCCTGCCCTTCGTCACCGAGATCTGGCAGGTCTATGTCCTGATCTTCCTGCTGCAATCCGCCTCGGCCGCCTTTACACCGACGTTCCAGGCGACGATCCCCGACGTTCTGCCCGAGGAGGCGCGCTATACACGCGCGCTGTCGCTCTCGCGTCTGGCCTATGACCTGGAGAACATTGTCAGCCCGACGCTTGCCGCGCTGCTGCTCGCGGTCATGAGCTACAATTCCCTGTTCCTGGGCACCGTGGTGGGGTTCGTGGCCTCGGCGCTGCTCGTGGTTTCGGTGCTGCTGCCGAGCCCCAAGGCGTCGGAGCCGCGGGGCATCTACGATCGCACCACCCGCGGCATCCGCATCTATCTCGCGACACCGCGGCTGCGCGGGCTGCTGGCGCTGAACCTCGCCGCCGCGTCGGCCGGGGCCATGGTGCTGGTCAACTCCGTCGTGCTGGTGCGCAGCACGCTGGGTCTGGACGAGGCCGCGCTGGCCTGGACCCTGTTCGCGTTCGGCGCCGGATCGATGATGGCGGCGCTGGTGCTGCCGCGACTTCTCGACCGCATGCCGGACCGGCCGGTGATGGTCGCCGGCGCCGCGCTCATGGTGCTGACGCTCCTCGTCCTGGCCGGAGAGGTCGCCGCCCTTGGGCTCAACTGGCCCGTCCTCCTCGGCGCGTGGCTGCTGGTGGGGTTGGGCTACTCGGCGGTGCTCACGCCCTCCGGCCGCCTCCTGCGCCGATCTGCGCATGCGGAAGACCGCCCTGCGCTTTTCGCCGCCCAGTTTGCGCTCAGCCATGCCTGCTGGCTCGTCACCTATCCGCTCTCCGGCTGGCTGATGACGCAGTTCGGGCCGGTGGTGGCCCTCGGGACGCTGGCGGCACTGGCGGGCGTCGGCGCCTTGTCAGCACTTTGCCTCTGGCCAAGGAAGGATCCCGAGATCCTCGAGCATACGCATGACAACCTGCCGCTGGACCACCCCCATCTCAAAGGTGAACGGCGTCACGCGCATCCGTTCGTCGTTGACGACCAGCACCCCCGCTGGGCGCGGCAGCTCTGAATCGCTCGTGGATCAGGACACGGGTTCAGTGTCGCCATGACGAGCCAGGCCGACGCCGGCAAGCCGTGCAACCGCAAACAGGATCAAGAGCACCAGCGCGGCCAGCAAGGCGAAATCCTGCGGGACACCCAGGAGGATTGCCGCGCTGCCCCCGACCGCAGCCCAGATACCGGGAAGGATCAGCAGCCATCGCACCACGTGCCAGGAGCCCATCAGCAGGATACCGATCGTGAAGATGGTGGTCGGACAAGGGGCGACACCGAACGCCGGCATCTTCGGCCAGAGATGGCCGGCGAACCAACCCCAAAGGGGATAGAGCACGGCGGCGAAGAGAATCAGGAACAGTCCCACGGCCGTGCGCGCATCTCGTCGCGTCGTGAAGCGCAGATCAGTTTTGCGCAGCGAAACGAAGACGAGCAGAGCGGCCTGCAGCACGAAGATCGCCCCGAATAGGACGGCAGCTGGGTTGATCGCGCGAAAGAAGGTCCAGTGGTAGCCCACGCCGTTGACGAGCCACATGCAGGCAAGTGTGAGCGTGACGAAAGTGGACGCAGCCCTGCTGGGGCGGAACAGCAACCCTACGGAAGCGCCGCCCAGCAAGTAGAAAAGAGCGATCAAGGGCCAGATTGTGGTGTTATACCGACCGAACACCGCAAAGAAGGCGTCCTGCGTGAAGGGCAGTTCCATATGCACCACTTGGCACGGCACGGGGGAGCGCTGCATTGATTTCGATCATCGGGACAGACCTTCGGACATCGTATCTTCGTCATCACGAGCTCTGCGGTCTGGACTAGCCGTTCGGCGCCGCTGCCCTCTCCTTGGGCCGGTCTCTAATCGCAGGTGCAGGAAAAATCCCGTGACAGGTTAGTTGTGACCTGTCTGAAACCTCGTGGGTCCCGTCAGATATCCAGGATCTCATGGAGTCCCTGTTCAAAGCGAGCCTTCTCGACTTGACCTGAGGGCATGCAGGCGCGTCCTTCGACGCAGCACCGAAACGGAGGACCGACCGATGGCCACCAAGCGTCAGTCAACGGATTTGCAAGAGTTCAGCGCGGCGGAGATCGGCGCGCTGGCCCACCTCTACCGGGGCGAGGTCTACCGCTCCACCATCTGGCGCACCCGCCTCGACACCACGACCAACTGGTCGGTGGTCACCCTCGGTGTGGCACTGTCCATCACCTTCTCCACACCTGAGGCCTCGCCCCTGCCTTTGATGCTGGTAGGCATTCTGATCATGCTGTTTCTCACGCTTGAGGCGCGGCGATATCGCTATTTCAACGTCTGGCGAGGACGGGCACGCTGGATCGAAAGACACCTCTTTGTGCCTATACTGCGAGACGGCGACCTGCGCACCGAGGAGGGCTGGCAGGAGATTCTGGCGACGGACTACGACAGGCCCGAATATCACGTGAGTTATCTCACGGCGGTCGCGCGGCGCGTGCGCAACAACTATCTGTGGATCCTGCTCATTCAGACGATCGCCTTTGCCGGAAAGCTGATCGTGCATCCGACCCCAGTGGCGTCGGTCGAGGACTTCGTGGACCGAGCCGACGTTGGACCAATCCCCGGCTTGGTCATCCTGTCCCTGGGAGCGCTCTATCTGCTCTCGTGGGTGGCGCTCGCGCTATGGATCACGCGCGCAGACCGGAAGCGGGCGCAGCGGAGGGGAGTTGCGGCAGCGATGGGATGAGTTCCCTTTATCCTGGGAGGACATCCGGCACAGAGACCAGAACCAATGCTAGAGCGCAGTCTGCGCCAGCGAATCGCTATGCTGGCGATGGCGTGCGACACCGTCGACCAAGCTCAAATTCGAATGTGCCGGCGCCATCAGATGGCCGCGGAAGCTGGTGACCCCGACGATGATCCGAACACAACGACGAGGACCTGCCCATCCAGAGCTACATCGACGCGGCCGCCGCCTGGCCGGGCCGGCATCCTTTGCCGATGCCTCGTCACCCAGAACTGAAGCGCGGAGTTAGCGGCCGCCACCGTGTCGACCGGGCTGCTGTTCCGAAGTGTCACCGGCGGTGCAGCGACGCCTCTTGAGATGCTGGTCGAAGGGTTGGGGACCTCAGCAGCTAGGCCGCTGACGGTCCGCCCTTTCTATTAGAATCCGCACACAACCAAGCCGTCGGTGGCGGCAGGCGCTCGAAACACAGGGGCCGTGCAGCATTCGACATCGCCATCCAGGTCATGACGGCTTGTTTCGCGGGCCAGAACCTCTATCCTCTCGAGGAATGCTCGTTGGGGCGCCCCGTTCGGGGCTGAGATGTGCCAGGCACAGCACCCATCGAACCTGATCCGGGTCATGCCGGCGAAGGGAACGGGCCATGCCGCGACTTGATGCGGCCCCCCTTTTCCTCATGCGTGCATGACCTCCGTCTGGAGGGAGTGAAATGGCGATCGCGCTATCCATCGCGGGGTCCGACAGCGGCGGCGGTGCCGGCGTGCAGGCCGATCTCAAGACGTTCTCGGCGCTCGGCGTCTATGGAGCGAGCGTTCTGACCGCGATCACCGCGCAGAACACCCGCGTCGTCGCGCGTGTTGAAGGCGTCTCGGCCGACATGATCCGCGCCCAGATCGACGCGGTTATGGATGATCTCGACATCGGTGCGGTCAAGATCGGGATGCTCGGGTCGGTCAGCGCGATGCTCGCGGTCGCCAAGGCGCTGGCGGGCTGCGCGGTGCCGATCGTGCTCGATCCGGTGATGGTTGCCAAATCCGGCGACCGGCTGATCGAGGACGAGGCGGTCGCCGCCCTGAAGGAGCGGCTGCTGCCGCTCGCCACCGTGCTGACACCCAACCTGCCCGAGGCGGCCCGGCTTCTTGCCGGCGCGGTCGTAACCGACGCGGCCGGAACCCTCGCGCAAGCGGAGGCGCTGCGGGCGCTGGGTCCGCAGTGGGTGCTGATGAAGGGCGGACATGCCGGCGGGGAGGAATGCATCGACCGGCTGATCGGGCCGGAATACCGCGACTTTGCCGCCCGGCGGATCGCGACTTGCAACACGCATGGCACTGGCTGCTCGTTGTCCTCGGCCATCGCCGCGGGGCTCGCGCAGGGCATGAGCGTTCCCGAGGCCACCGCCCGCGCCCACGGGTGGCTACATGGCGCAATCCTCGCGGCCGACGGGCTTCGTGTCGGTTCCGGCCATGGCCCGGTGCATCATTTTTACCAATGGTGGACGGCGTGACGGTAGGCGCGAAGGGGCAAGCCATTACGGTGCTCGGCGCCGGGGTCATGGGCCTCGCCAGTGCGACCGAGCTGGCGAGCCGCGGCCATGCCGTGGCGCTCGTGGACCCGGCGCTCGGCCCGGGCGAGCAGGGCTGCTCCTGGTGGGCGGGCGGCATGCTCGCGCCCTGGTGCGAGTTCGAGAACGCCGAGGAGCCGGTGCTGCGGCACGGCCGGACCGCCATCGACTGGTGGGAACGCCATGCCGGCGGCGTCACTCGCGCGGGGACACTGGTCCTGACCCTCGGCCGCGATCGGCGCGAACTCCACCGTTTTGCCCGCCGCACCAAGGGCTACGAGGAGATTGGGGGCAACCGCCTCGCCGAGATGGAGGGCGACCTGGCCGGGCGGTTCGACCGGGCGCTGTTTTTTCCGAGCGAAGCGCACCTCGACCCGCGGGCGGTCATGGCCCGGCTGCTTGCACGCCTCGCCGAGCGAGGAGTGTCGCTGACCGCCGAACTGCCCGACGACCCCGGCAGGATCATCGACTGCCGCGGGCTTTCCGCGCGCGACATCCTGCCGGAGCTGCGTGGAGTCCGTGGCGAGATGCTGGTGCTGCGTTGTCCCGAAGTGAAGCTGGCGCGGCCGGTGCGACTGCTGCATCCGCGGGTGCCGATCTATCTCGTTCCTCGTGGCGACGGGGTCTACATGCTGGGCGCCACGATGATCGAGAGCGACCGGATTGGGGCGGTGACTGCGCGTTCGGTGCTGGAGCTGCTCAGCGCAGCCTACGCACTGCACCCGGCTTTCGGCGAGGCGGAGATCCTCGAACTGGGCGCGGACGCGCGGCCGGCATTCCCGGACAACCTGCCTCGGATCGGGCGGATTGGCGACCGCCTCTATGCGAACGGCCTTTACCGGCACGGCTATCTGCTCGCCCCCGCGGTCGCACTGCAGATTGCCGATCACATCGACACTGGGGAAAAACCGGAGTTCTGGCATGAAACTGAAAATTAATGGGCAGCCGCGCGACATCGATGCCGAGAGCGTCGCCGATGCGCTGGCGGTCGAGGGACTTGCCGAAGCGCGGGTGGCAACGGCGCTGAACGGCAACTTCGTGCCGGCGTCAATGCGCACGACGACGCTCCTGTCCCCGGGTGACGCGCTGGAAGTCGTCGCGCCGATGCAGGGGGGCTGAGATGCCGGTCTTCTACGGCACCGAGATTGCCTCGCCCCTCATGCTGGGCACCGCGCAGTATCGCAGCCCGACGATCCTCGCCGAGGCATTCCGGGCCTCGGCGGCTGGTATCGCTACGGTGTCGCTCCGGCGTGAGGCGGGGGGCGGGCAGGCCTTCCTGCGGCTGATCGAAGCATTGGGCGTGCGGCTGCTGCCCAACACTGCCGGCTGTCATTCGGTGAAGGAGGCGGTGACGACGGCGCAGATGGCACGTGAGTTGCTCGGCACCGATTGGATCAAGCTCGAGGTGATCGGCCATGCCGATCTGCTCTCGCCCGACGTCTTCGCGCTGGTCGAGGCCGCCCGGGAACTGACCGGCCAAGGCTTCAAGGTCTTTCCCTATTGCACGGAGGATCTGTCCGTCTGCGAGCGGCTGCTTGCAGCAGGCTGCCAGGTTCTGATGCCTTGGGGGGCGCCGATCGGCTCGGGCCTCGGGCTGAACAACCCGCACGGTCTGAAAGCCCTGCGCGCGACCTTTCCCGATGTGCCGCTGGTGATCGATGCGGGGATCGGCCTGCCCAGCCACGCGGCGGCGGCGATGGAGTTGGGCTTCGACGCGATCCTGCTGAACACCGCGGTCGCGAAGGCGGGCGACCCGGTGATGATGGCCTGCGCCATGGCGCAGGCCGCCGAGGCGGGAAAGGCTGCACACCGCGCCGACCCGATGGAGCCCCGGGAAATGGCCACGCCTTCGACTCCCGTGATCGGCAAGGCGTTTCTGTCGTGACCCTGCCGCGCTTTTATCCCGTCTTTGACAGCGCTGACTGGGTGGCCCGCAGCCTTGTCGCCGGTGCGCGGTTGATCCAGCTCAGGATCAAGGACCACCCGGAGGATCTCACCCGCACCGAGATCGCGCGCGCCCGGGACATGGCGCGCCGTGCCGGCGCGCTGCTGGTCATCAACGACCACTGGCGGATTGCCATCGACCTCGGCTGCGACTGGCTGCACCTGGGGCAGGAGGACCTGGACGGCGCCGATCTTGCCGCCATACGGCGCGCGGGGCTGAAGCTCGGCGTCTCGACCCATGACGAGGCCGAACGGGACCGTGCCCTGTCGGTCGCGCCCGACTATGTCGCGTTGGGCCCGGTCTGGCCGACCATCCTGAAGAAGATGCCCTGGGCGCCGCAGGGGCTGGGCCGCGTCACGGAGTGGAAGCGCCGGACGGGCAATGTGCCGCTGGTCGCCATCGGCGGCCTGAGCCCGGAACGCGGCCGCGCAGCGCTGGCCGCCGGCGCAGACGTGGTCTCAGCCGTGACCGACATCACGCTGAACGCCGACCCGGATGCGCGGATGCGGGAATGGATTGTCGCGACGGCAGCAAACGGAGGTGCCCCGTGACACGCCATGCACGCCAGATTGCGCTGCCGGAGATCGGGGTGCGGGGCCAGGTTCGACTCTCGCAGGCGCATGTGCTGGTCGTCGGCGCGGGAGGGCTGGGGTCGCCCGCGATCATGTATCTGGCGGGTGCCGGAGTCGGTGCGATGACCATCCTAGATCCGGACGGGGTCGAGACCTTGAACCTGCACCGCCAGCCGATCCATGCGGGCCGGGTAGGCCGGGGCAAGGCTGCATCGGCCGCGGCCTTCGTCGCCGCCCTCGACGGCGACATCAGCGTCACCGTGCGGCCTGAGGCGTTGACCCCGGCGAATGCCCGCGCCCTGATCGCCGAGGCGTCGATCGTGCTCGACTGCGCGGACAGCTTCGCAGTCAGCTACATTCTTTCGGATGCCTGCCTCGCGGCAGGCGTGGCGTTGATCTCGGCGTCGGCACTGGGCACGGGGGGCTATGCCGGGGGCTTCTGCGGCGGCGCCCCGAGCCTGCGCGCGATCTTCCCCGACCTGCCGGACCGCGCCGCCACCTGCGCCACCGCCGGGATCATGGGGCCGATCGTCGGCATGCTCGGCGCCATGCAGGCGCAGATGGCACTATCGGTATTGCTGGGGCTTTCGCCCTCACCGCTGGGCCAGCTTGTGACGCTCGCGCCGGGGCTGCGCTGGGGCGGGTTTCGCTTCGACGGCGCCCTCGAGCCGGAGGGCGGGTTCCGCTTCATCGACCCGGACTGGATCGGCCCGGGCGACTGGGTGGTGGATCTGCGCGGGATGGACGAGGCCCCCGTTCCGGTCACGACCGATGCGCTGCGGGGCGACGCGGACGCGCCCCCCGCCCCACCCGTCGGCGCACGCGCGGTCTTCGCCTGCCGCAGCGGACTGCGGGCCTGGCGCGCTGCCCGTGCGACCGCCGCGCATTACCCCAACGAGATCGCCCTGATCGCCACCGGAGACACGACATGACCCCACTGTTCCGCAGCGCCTGCGCCGCCGCGCTGCTGCTGACCGCCAGCCCGGCGCTGGCCGCCGACAAGCTGACGCTGATGCTGGACTGGTTCGTGAACCCCGACCATGCGCCCATCATTCTGGCCGAGGAAAAGGGCTTCTTCGCCGACGCGGGCCTGGAGGTCGAGATCGTGTCCCCCGCCGATCCCGCCGACCCGCCGAAGCTGGTCGCGGCAGGCAAGGCTGACTTGGCCGTCGGCTATCAGCCGCAACTGCATCTGCAGGTCCATGAGGGGCTGCCGCTGGTTCGCGTGGGCACGCTGATCGGAACGCCGCTCAGCTGCCTCATGGTAAGGGAGGACGGACCGGTCAGGACCATGGCAGACCTTCAGGGCAAGAAGATCGGTTTCTCCGTCGGCGGAATCGAGCAGGCCGTCGTCGCCGGGCTGCTGAAGCACGCCGGGCTGACGCCCGGTGATGTCGAGATGGTCAATGTCAACTGGTCGCTGACGCCCGCGCTGATGTCGGGCCAGGTCGATGCGACCATCGGCGGCTTTCGCAACTTCGAACTGACGCAAATGAAGATCGCCGGCGGCGAGGGCAAGTGCTTTTTCGTGGAGGAGGAGGGCCTGCCCGCCTATGACGAGCTGATATTCGTGGCCCATCGCGACAACCTCTACCGTGACCGTATCAACCGCTTCCTCGGGGCGCTGGAACAGGCCACGCAATACATGCTGAACCATCCGGCAGACGCGAAGCGGCTGTTCGCGGGTCACGCTCCTGATCTCGGCGACGCGCTGAACACCGCCGCCTGGGACGACACCTTCGGCCGTTTCGCCACCTCGCCGGCGGCGCTCGATCATGGCCGCTATGCGCGCTTCGAGGCTTTCCTGCAGGAAGCCGGAATGGTCCCCGAGATTCTCCCGGTGGACGAGTTGGCGATCGATCCGGGGGCGGAATGAGCGCGTTGCCTGACGCCCCCCAATACGGTCGGTGCTTCACCGCTTGGCGGGATGCCAGCGCCGGCACATGGCACGACTGCACAACTTATGTCCTCGTCGAAGGGCTGCGCGAGGGGACGCTGTCGCGCGCGGCCTTTCTGACCTGTCTCATGCAAGACTATCCCTTCCTCCTCCACTTCAGCCGTGACTGGGGGTTGTGGGTGGTCAAGGCCGCGACGCTGGACGAGATGCGCGCCTGCCTGGCGACCGTCCACCCCCTCGTGGACGGCGAGATGGCGTTGCATCTGGACGTCTGCGCGTCCGAGAGAATCGACGCCGCCGCGCGCGAGGCCGCGGAGGAATCGCCAGAGAACCTCGCCTATACGCATTTCGTTCTGGAAGCAGGCTATTCGGGCGACTTCCTGACCCTGCTTGCCGTGCTCGCGCCCTGCGTGGTATCCCGGGCCACGCGGCTTGAGGTCTCACTCCGGGGCCAAGACCGGGCATGACGGCGGCCCCGCGTTCGGTCCGCGTTACTGGCGAGGCGCCGGGGTTGTTCGCCCCCGTCGACCTGACCTTGCCTCCTCTGAGCGTGACCTGCCTGCTGGGCGCCTCCGGCGTGGGAAAGTCCACCCTGCTCCGGCTGTTGGCTGGCCTTCCGACTGGTGTCGCGTTCCGCGGCAGGGTTGAACGCTTGCCGGCGGCGCTGATGGGGCAGGACGCGGGGCTATTGCCGTGGCTGACGGTGGCGCAGAACGTCGGTCTCGGCGCAAGGCTGCGGGGCGAGCCGGAGGCTCCTGCCCGGACCGCGAGGCTGATAGAGGCAGTGGGACTGGAGGGTTCCGCTGGCCGCCTGCCGGCGCAACTCTCGGGCGGGCAGAGGCAGCGGGTTGCGCTGGCGCGCACCCTGGCCGAGGACAGGCCGCTGGTGCTTCTCGACGAGCCGTTTTCGGCGCTCGACGTGCGGCTGCGGCTGCTGATCGGCGACATGGCAGTGCGGCTGCTTACGGGTCGCACGGTGCTGATCGTCACCCATGACCCCGCGGAAGCGGCAAGGCTGGGCGACCGGATCGTCGTCATGACGCCCGAGGGACTCTCCGAGCAGCCTCCGCCCCGAGGCCCCATTCCCCGCCGCCACGACGCGCCCGATGTGCTGGCCACACAGGCCAGGCTGACCGGCAGGCTGATCGCGTGACGAGGGCGGCTCTGGGGATGCTTGCAGTGCTGGCGCTGTGGCAGGCGGCGGTGTGGTTGACCGGGCTGCCGACCTATCTCCTGCCGGGTCCCAGGCCGGTGATGCAGGCACTGATCGCCTCGCGAACAGCGATCGCGCAGGCCGCCGCATATACGGCGGGCGAGACGCTGATCGGCTTGGCGCTTGGTGCGACACTGGGGATCGCCCTTGCGCTGGCGATGGCGACGTGGAGACCAGTGGGCCGGGCGCTCGCCCCCGCGCTGATCGTCAGCCAGGCGATCCCGATCTTCGCGTTGGCGCCGATCCTGACGCTCTGGCTCGGCTTTGGCCTCGCGCCCAAGATCGCCATGGTGGTGCTGATCGTGTTCGTGCCTGTGACCCAGGCGCTCTACGACGGGCTGATGGCGCCGCCGGCGGCGCAGATGGACGTGGCTCTCACGATGGGGCCCTCGCGCTGCGCAATGCTGCGCCATCTGCGCCTGCCCGCGGCGCTGCCAAGGCTGGCTTCCGGCGTCAGGTTGGGAGCGATCTATGCTCCGGTAGGCGCCGTCATTGGCGAATGGATCGGCGGCGCGCGCGGGCTCGGCGCGCTGATGCTCCAAGCCAACGGTCGGATGAAGACTGACCTGATGTTCGCCGCTCTCATCGTGGTCGTGGCGCTGTCGCTTGCCCTGTATGCGACGGTCGATCGAATGCTTGCACGGTTTCTGGTCCGCCGCGGATTCTGCTGAAAACCGCCGTGCGAATGAAGCGTCTGGAATCGTGTTGCCGCGGGACGGGCTCTGGTTCAAGGCAGAGATGGCAGGGCAGCGACCACCGTTCTCGTCCGGATGGATCCAGGACAAGCTTCTGGCGCAAGGCGCGCTCGACGGGTTGAACGAAGAGGCGCGGGCGATCCTGCTGGCTATGGTCAACACCGGCGGGCGGCCGTCCGAGATCGCGAACCTGACGGCTGTTCGCAGGCGCGAGACCGCCGCCCGTTCGTGATGACGCGAGATCCTTGTCCTTCAGGACATCTGCGACAGCCTGTGAGACGATGCGGACGAGCCCAATGCTACGCGGGCTGCCTAACGTCACAAACGACGTTGTGACGCCTTCTTGACGAGCAGGTTGCAGTGCTTGTCACAGCGACGCGTGTCTAAGCAGACGGGCAAGGACGAGCTTGATGCGGCTCGCGGGGGAGCCGCATCGACGGTGACTGGTCGGAACCTCGTGGCTAACGAGCGGGGTGGACTGTTCCACACGCAGTGCGATGGGTCCGGCCGGCGACCGATGTGAGGCGGTGCTAAGCGGGGTGGAATAAGCTCCTCTGGCCGGGTCCATGGCGCTGTGGCGCCTCGTCACGCTCCCCCAGAATATGCGCCGGTCACCTTAGCACGTAATCGACCTGCGAGCCGTCTTCGGCGGTGAAGCGGACATGGACAAGGGTTGCACCGTCATACCACAGGTCACGATCCAATCCGCCGCGCAGCGCATAATGGGTGGCCCGGACAGTGCCCGACCCGGTCGTGACGGTGTCGAGCCCCAGGCTGCTGACGCTGATCGCATCGGTGCTGCCGTCTATGGTGTTCAGGACCTGCGATGACTGCACGATATCCGCGTTCCACAGGCTGGCCGGGATCAGCGAGGTGGCACCCAAGGTGATGTCATGGGCGGTGCCGTTGTCATCGGTGCGCGAGGTCAGCCCGGCCAGATGTCCGCCGCGCCACGTCTCGGTGCTGGCCTGCGTGAAGCGATAGGCACTGACGCCGACTACCGGCAGTTTGACCGATACATCGGTGGCGATGCCTACGGTCAGATCATTGCCGGCGCCGCGAAACGTCACGACATAGTCGCCGATGTCGCGGCCCTTGCGGATGACGTCAAAGGCCAGCCGGCCGGAGGCCGGCACGCTGCCGGCGGGGGCGGCGATTGCCGCCGGGGCCAGCGCAGCCAAGGTCAAGCTAGCAATCGTGGTCAGAAGGGGAAGGGTGCGGGTCATTTGCGTCTCCATGTCAGATCATGCCCATGCCGATGAACAGGTTGCGGTTCGCGTCCGCGATGGCGCGGCGGCCATGCATCACGCGGGTGTTGTCCAGAACGGCAATGTCGCCGTCCTGCCAGTTGATCTCGTGGGTGACCTCTTCGGCCCGATCGCGGATCTCCTCGATCTCGTCCGGGGCCACATCGGTTCCGTCGGCCATCGCATAGCGCGGCGGCTGATAGTTGTGGGACGGGCCCAGGATCGCATTGGCAAAGCCGCGAGCCCCGCCGCCGAAAGCTGATGGGCGCACCGGATCGACGGTCAGCCGATAGGTCAGCGTTCCGTCGTCATGCAGGTCGAAGTCCTGGTCGGGGATGGCGGCCTTGAATTGCATGACGTGTTCCAACGTCACCTCGCCCGGCTCCGAGATGGCGGGGTGCTCGTTGGCTAGATAGCGTTTCCACAACGCCTCGGGCAGAAGGCGCTCGACTGTCATGCGCTGCGACCAGCGCGCCCTCAGCTCGTCGTCGAAACGGTCCCAGACGGCGCGCCCGTCGCAGATCGTGGTCTGGGAGCCTTCGAAGGCAGCGTTCTGCGAAAAGAAAGCTACTATGTCGGGGCATCGGGGGCTGTTGCCGTTCTCGATATGCAGGCCGATCGGGCCAAGGCCCGCATCGACCATCTGTGTGGTCGCGGTCGCGTGTTTGCGGGCCGGGTCGAAGGTCACGCGGCGGCAGAGGGTGGTGACGAGGGCCGAAAAGTCCTCCATCTCGGGGTCGAATCCGCGCAGCAGCGTCCAGCCGTCGCGGGCCAGATCGTCGCGGACCCGGTTCAGCAGGGCGGGATCGGCGAGGCCCCCCGGGTGATCTCTGTGGCGCAGGATGTTGTAGGTCATGGATATCCTCATGGTCGGGAAAGGCTGCCGCGGGCGGCGGCAATCACCGTCGGGTCGCGGGCGAGACGGATCAGCACACGGTCGACGATCGACGGACGCAGGCGCTGGATGGCGACGAACAGACGCTCGCGCGAAGCGGGCAACTGTTCGCGCTGACGCGTGGCAATGGCGCGCCACGCATGGGCGGCGACGGCCTCGGGAGTGTCCAGCGCCATGGCCATCGGGCCGACCAGGCGGGCAAAGCCTTGTGCCGCCTGCGTCTGTGTGGCGCGGGGCGCCAGATAGGTGACGGCGATCCCGCGCGGCGCAAGCTCCCGCCGCAGCGCGTCCGAGAAGCCCCGCAGGGCAAACTTCGACGCGGAATAGGCGGCAAAATAGGGGAATGCGATGTCCCCGAACACCGACCCCACGTTGACGACCTGCCCCCGGCTCGCGGTCAAGGGGCCTAGAAGATCGCGCGTCAGTGCAATGGGCGCGGCGACGTTCAGCGCCAAGGTCGCTGCGATGTCGCCGTCCTCCAGCACGTTCAGGGCGCCCGATGGGACGACCCCCGCGTTGTTTATGAGAATGTCCAGCCTGGCTTCCGTAGCCGCCGCCGCGATGGCTGCGCGCCCCTTGACGGTGGTCACGTCGGCGGTCAGGACCCGGGCGTCGCGCAACCCTGTCGCGGTCTGCGCCAGCGGTTCTGGCCGGCGGCCGACCAAGATCACGCGGTGACCATGCCGGTCCGCTTCGACAGCCAGCGCTCGCCCGATGCCCGATCCGGCACCGGTTATCAGGACCGTTCGGCGTGTCATGCTGCTACCCCGGGTGTGGGGACGGGCATCAGCGCGCCGGCGGCACTGGCGATCTGGCGCGCGACCTGCCGGTCGGCCGTGCCCGAGGCTCGGATCAGCCCTGCATGGCGCGGGTCGGCCATGACCAGTGCCTCGGGACGGGCATAGGGCGGTAATTGCACCAGCCGCGCGACAAGCGCCCCCATGTCGGGGGCAGCGGTTGCCGCAAGCACTAGGACCAGCCGGTCGTCGGACAGAAGGACCAGGGCCGCGGCAGGCACGGCCGGGTCGGCCAAGGCCGCGGCCTCGACCCATTCCGGGGCGATGTTGCGCCCCGAGGCGCGAAGAATCATCGCGTCACGGCGTCCCATGACGACCAGGCGGCCCTCCTCGATGCGGCCCAGATCGCCAGTCCGCCATGCCCCCGAATGGGGCGTGCCATCCAGATACCCGGACATGACGGTCGGCCCTCCGACGACGATCTCGCCATCGTCGATCCGCAGATCGACGCCCTCGACAGGCACCATGGCAGACCCGCCTTGCGCGTCGGCAGGCGTCATGGCGACGACCGAGCAGGCCTCGGACAGGCCATAACCTTCGCCCACGGGCAGACCCAGTGTCCGCGCCTCGGCGATCAGGGAAGGCGAGACGGGCGCACCACCTACGGCGACATAGCGCAGACCGTCGGGAGCGCGCACCCCGCCTCGCAGCGCCGCGACCCACAGCGTTAGCTGGCGCGGGGCCAGCACGGTCGCCGTGGGGCGGAACAGGGTCGCCATTCGCGCTAGCTTCCGCCCGTCACCGGTGAACAGGCCAGTAGCGTCCGGGGGGCAGATGATCGTCTCGGCGCCTGCCAGGATCGGCAGGAAAATTCCGCAGATTTGTTCCAGCAGCTGGGCCTGCGGCAGGACCGACAGATAGCGGTCCTCCGGGCCCGCACCGATAACCTGCGCCAGTCCAAAGGCAGAGGCCGTCAGCTGCCGGTCGCCCAGCACGACCCCCTTGGGCCGCCCCGTGGTCCCCGAGGTATAGATGACCCGTTCGGCCCCGCCTGAATAGGCCAGAGGCTGCGAACGGCTCATCCGCGGCAGCCGATCCACAAGGGTCGCGCCGGAATCCCGCAGCAGATGCGCTATCTGGCCGGCCGAGAAGAAGCCCGGCACCGGCACGACGCTGCATCCGGCCAGCGTGGCGGCCAGATCGCCGATCACATAATTAAGGCCCGTCAGGCGCAGCCCCACCCTGCGCGGGCCGGCGGCGAAGCCCGCTGCGGCGCGGGCGATGGCCTCTGCCAGTTCGGCCCAGCTGACGCTGCGTGCGCCATCGCGGAAAGCCCTCGCGTCCGGGCGGTCCTCTGCATGGCGGGCGAGCGCGTTGAAGATCGGTGTCATTCAGGATGCGCTCCGGTCTGGGTGGTGCCCCTGCGGGGCATGAAACGCAGCGGTTCGGCACACTCCTGCAGCGTGCAGACCCAGGGATCGGTCTGGTAATAGCTGCCCCACCGGGCGGCATCGGCTAACCGGCAAGGCTGCGCCGGCGCCAGCGGCAGCAGTGGCACTCCCGTCCGGCGCAACAGCCGCATCAGCGGGCCGGTGGCGGTGAATAGACCCCAGCTTGCCCCGAGGCGGCGCCCCTCGGCGGTGATCGCCTCAATCAGCGGCAGCGTCGCGGCGGGGTTGGGACAAGCCATCGAGACGACCTCGAGGACGTCCTTGGGGGCGACTGCGCATCCCGCCAGACGCGTCAGCACCTCGTCTACGGGGCGGTCGATATAAACCTGCGAGAAGAACCCGCACGCCGCGTCCCGCAGCCCTGCCGCGCCCAGGATACGCCCATCGGCGGCGCGCGCGACAGCGAGACGCAAGGCCGGGACGGTGATCCGCGCGCCATGGGTTGCCCGAAAATGGTCCTCGATCATGGCGGCGGCGGGCTGCCACCCGGGCTCCCGCCAGTCCAGCAGCTCAACCCGCATTATGGCTAACGGTGGCGCTGCAAGGGTCGATGAATGTCATGGGTCACCTGCTGTCTGTCGATGAAACCCGACAAATCCCGCCAAGCTTGCAGCAGTCTTACAGAGGCGCTGCCCTCCCCCACGTTGCCGTGATCAGCAATTTGCGTTGATCCGGCGTCGTCATCCCGTCATCTGGGGGCATAGCTAGAAGGGGAGCGCCATGCGCGTGCTGCTTGTCGAGGACGAGGCCGACATTGCGGATGCGCTGGCGCGCTTCCTACGTGCGCAGGGCCATGCCGTCGATCATGCGCCAGATCTGGGCACCGCGCAGGCCGCACTGGACGTGGCGAAGTTTGACGCAATCCTGCTAGATATCGCTCTGCCGGACGGGTCGGGGCTGACGCTTCTGCGCGACCAGCGGCGCGGGAAGAACCGGGTTCCGGTCATCATCGCGACCGCCCGCGACCAGATCTCCGAACGGATCGCGGGGCTAGATGCGGGGGCCGACGATTATGTCGTCAAGCCCTATGACTTGGCGGAGATCGCGGCGAGGCTGCGCGCGCATGGCCGCCGGGCGTCGGGTGACCCAGCGGCCGAGAGCTATGTGGGCACCCTGAAAGTGGACCGCGCCGGTGCGCGGCTGTTCCGGGGCGCGGACGAGATCCGCCTGACCTCGCGCGAATGGGCGCTGTTTGACGCGCTGCTGTCGGCACGAGGCCGGGTGCTTTCCAAGCAGGTCCTCGAGGATCGGCTCTACGCCTACGGCGACGCGGTCGAGGGCAATGCAGTCGAGGTCTATGTCTCGCGCCTGCGCAGCAAGATAGGGGCTGACGCTATCCAGACCAGGCGGGGCCTGGGATACCTGATCCCGTGACGCGGGCTTGGTCTCTGCGCGGACGGCTGGTGCAGCGCGTCGTGTTGGGGGCCAGCGTCAGCTGGCTGGCGGGCGTCGGGCTGGCTGCCGTGGTCATAGCGCATGAGATGTCCGAACTGATGGACCAGACCCTCGAAGGCTCGGCCCGTCTTACCCTGGCGCTGTATGAGGGCGGGGCGGATATGGGGCCCGTGGCGCAATCCAGCGGCACGATGCGAATTATCGAGGCTGGGGCGCAGGTCGCATCCGCACCCTGGCCGCCCCAGGCGCAAGATGGCGGGCATGATGCCGCGGGCTGGCGGGTGTTTCGCCTGTCCGATCCCGCAGGGGGCGTGATCGTCGAGGTTGGCCAAAGCGACGAATGGCGGCGCGACGAGCTTCTGGAAAGCCTTCTATGGTTGGTAGCCCTGATGCTGCCCGTGCTGCTAGCGGCACTGTGGGCGGTCCGGGGGGCGGTCGCTTCCGCCCTGCGTCCTGCCACAGGCTTTGCGCAGATGCTGCGGGGGCGTTCGGCGCGAGATCTGTCGCCGGTGACCGCGCCGGATCTGCCGGTCGAACTGGCACCCATCCCGCACGCTTTGGACGGCTATCTGGACCAGATCCGCGCACGCATCGAGTCCGAACGCCAGTTCGCCTCGAATGCCGCGCACGAGTTGCGCACGCCGCTCGCCGCCGCTTCCGGCCAGGCACAGCTGATCGCGGCGGGCCTGGCCGATGGCGGTGCTGCCGGACGACTAGCGGGCGCGCTTGGCCGGATGAGCGATCTTGCCACCCGCATCTGCACTCCCTGCACTGGTGCCATGTCGCCAATGGACGTCGGCGCGGCCGAGAAGGCCGTTGCCGCGCTGCCTGGGTGGACGTCCGCCGCTGATGGACGAGCGGTTTCCCGTAGATGGGAATTCAAGGGCTTCGCGCGCGCTGTGCAGATGGCGAACCTGGCCGCATGGCTGGGCGAGAACCAAGGGCATCATCCGGACGTGCGGTTTGGCTGGGGTTACTGCGAAGTGACCTTCACCACTCATGCTGCCAATGGGCTGACCGAAAACGACCTGATCTGCGCCGCACGGCTGAACGCGATCACTGACCAGTAATTCGCCAGCGCCGCCTTCCGCTGCCGGCTTTGGCCGCTGTTGAAGCGACTTTGTGCCTGCAACAGTCCGGATCCGGGCTGCAGGGTCCGCAGCCGGCCTACTCCGCCGCGATGCGCGGCAGCAGAGGCTCTGCCTCGGAGAGCGGTTTCCTGGAGAGGTCGAGGCCAATCGCAGGCAAAAGTTCGCGCAAATCGTCCTCGAGCCGTTGCAGCTGTGAGCGGGCGATGGCCACCTCCACCTCCACCTTCTCGAGCCAGCGCTTGAGGTCCTGGCACACCGAATGCGCGGTCTGCACGCGTTCCTGGAACAACTGCGCCTCTTCCTGACGCTGCCGAAGGAAGCACTTGGCCCGCTCGACCTTTTCGACCGAGTAGACGTCGGCCAGTTCGCGGCTCTCGTGGCTCATCTGGGCCGCCATCTCGAGGATCTCGGACTCGAGATGCCTAAGGTCGGGATGCTTGCGCAGATAGCGCAGCCGGTCGCGCACGCTGTCGAACTCGCTCTGGAGCGCGAATACCCCTTCGCGATCCGCGGCGTGCACCGCCTGATAGGCCCGGGCGACGTCCCCCATCGAGACGCTGAACTCGCGGTGCGAGCGCTCGAGCTGCATCACCCTGGCATTCGTCGGCAGGAAGAAACACAGTCCGACAAGCAGGAGCGACAGCACCGACTGGACCGCGATCCCCGCTTCAACGGCGGTTCCCGAGCCGGTATCGATCTGAAGCTGCAACCACGGCACCAACCCGAACAGCGCGGCTCCCCACCAGACAAGGCTCGAACCTGCGAGCGCCACGATGATAAAGAGCGCGAGCCGCTGCATGATCACCTGCAAAAGAGATATCCATCTCTGACTGGTCTGGGACATGGCGGAACCTCCCAACACGGTGGGAGCAATTCTAGCACAAAACCTGCGGGTTCGAGGGTGAACAATGTCGCGTGATCACTGCGCTCGCAGTGGGTCTGGTATCCCACAGAAATCGACTGGACTCCGGACTGTGGAGTCGAGCCCGGCACGGCTGGTCAATCACAGACCGAAACACCGATAGTCAGCTCTCCCGGACGAGCCGGATCAGCGTCATCAAGCCGAGCGGCGGCAACCTCTGCTCGGCGACGAGGCGGAGACGGGGCTCACTCAGCACCCGTTCGCGATCGAAGTCCGAGTGCCATCCCAGCAGGTTCGCAAAGGGCGAGGCGATGCGTTCGGCCAGGGCGAGCACACCCCGATTGCCCCGAAAGTGGTTGACGATGATCACCGTGCCGCCGGGCCGGACAACACGCGCGATCTCGGCCATGACCCGCTCGGGCTCCGGGACCACGGACATGACGTGCATTGCGGCCACGTGATCAAAGCTGTCGTCGGGAAATGAAAGATCGCGTGCGTCCATCCGGCACAGGGCTGCGACGTTCGCCAGTCGCTCGGCGGCCACCTTGGCACGCGCCTTCGCGAGCATCTCCTCGCTGTAGTCGATGCCGGTGACCGTGACGCGCGGCCCGTAGTGGCGCAATGCCAAGCCGGTGCCCACCCCCAGTTCCAGCACCGCACCGCCAAGCTCGCTGAGCATCGCAGTGGCGCGGCGCCGCCCGACATTGGTGAGGGCGCCGAAGGTGCGGTCATAAACCGGCGCCCAGCGTGCATAGGACTTCTCGACCGCCCGCAGATCCACTCATCCGTCCTTTCGTGCGAAGCGCCGACGAAGCTCTGCCCCAGGCAGCAACATCATCAGATAACCGAGGTCCAGCACGACCAGGGTCAACCAGGGATAGGTCAGCAGGGCGGCCCCCAGCGCCACCGCCGCGAGCAGCAGCAGGCGTGCCTGCGAGACTCGGACGCGCACCGGCCCGAACGCGGGCGTGCGACGGCGGCTCACCATCAGAGCCGCCACGATGACCAGCCAGGCCGCACAGAGCGGCGCCGGCAGGACAGCGCCGGGGATCAGATTGGCGACGAAGATCGGCAGTAGCGCCAGCATGGCGCCCGCGGGGGATGGCACGCCGGAAAAGGTCTTGGGGCGCGGTTCGCCCGTGGACGGGACCCGGCTGTGGATGTTGAAGCGAGCGAGCCGCAGGGCGCAGGCCACCGCAAAGACGAGCGCCGCGATCCAGCCAGCGCCGCCCGCCCCGCCGTAGGCCCAGAGATGGATCACCAGCGCCGGTGCGACGCCGAAATCCACAAAGTCGCACAGCGAGTCGAGCTCCGCCCCCATGGCGCTCTCGCTCCTCAGCAGGCGGGCCAAGCTGCCGTCCAGTCCGTCCAGCACTGCGGCGAGAATGATCAGCCCTGCCGCCGTGTCGAAGGCGCCCTGAACTGCAAAGCGGATCGCGGTGAGCCCCGCGCAGAGTGCGCCGAGCGTCACCAGGTTGGGCAGCAGCTGCTCCAGCGGCAACCGCAACTTGGGATCCGGTCGGGGGGCCAGATCAGTCGACCCGCGCCGGACGGGCCGGGCCAGCTCGCCCGAGCTCGGCGATCACCGTCTCGCCTGCCACCATGGTCTGGCCGATCGCCACCAGGCAGGTCACGCCAGGTGGCAGGTAGACGTCGAGTCGCGAGCCGAAGCGGATCAGACCGAACCGCTCGCCGGTCCGCAGATGCTGCCCGACTTGCGTCCAGCACAATATGCGCCGCGCGACCAATCCGGCGATCTGCACCACGGCGAGCTGCCTGCCGTCCGCCAGCTCCAGGCACAATCCGTTGCGCTCGTTGTCGTCGCTGGCCTTGTCCAGCGAGGCATTGAGGAACTTGCCGGGGCGGTAAACGACGACTGCCACTCGGCCTTCGGCAGGCGCACGATTCACATGACAGTTGAACACCGACATGAAGACGCTGACCCGGGTCAGCGGCACCGGCGCCATGCCAAGCTCCGCAGGCGGAACTGCGGGCTCGATCAGCGAGACCACGCCATCGGCGGGACTCACGACCAGCCCGTCGCCCTGCGGCACCGCGCGGCGGGGATCACGAAAGAAGTAGTAGCACCAGACCGTCAGGCCGACCCCAAGCCACCCGAGAGGTTCCCACACGACGAACAGCACCAGCGTCGCCAGGCCGAAGAACGCCAGAAAGCGGTAGCCCTCGGGGTGCATGGGCTTCAGGAACGTGCCCCACATCGTCATGCGCCCTGTCCTCCGTGCGCCACACCATGGCGGATGTCCCTAGCGGCACCAAACGCGAACTGCAAACATAGGCTGGTAGTAGGCCGCTTCGCGGTCCGCCTCGAGGCCGGGAGGCCCGGCAGCGCACAGCTTCGAGCCTACGGATTCAGCGCTTTGATATGATGTCCAAGGGATTTGGGATTGCGTTCACGGGGTGCGTTCCCTGCCGGGCATCTCGGGGCGGCGCTTTTCTCCCCCTCTTCAAACGTTAGCGGACGAAGCAGATCGTATCCGCAAGCGGTTCGTCGTGCGGACGCCGAAGCGCGCTTTCGGCTCAGCCACGTCCGTCGCCTGAACCAACGAGATGTCCTGATTCGGCCCAATCGACGTCGATGTTTACCGCGCCAGCGCCTCGCGCATCTGACAGGCGGCCATCGAGGCACAAATGAAGCATAGAAGAGCTCGTGCTGTACCGCAAATGTGGGGCGTTCGGGATCAGGAACATGGGCGAGCAATACGGAAGTTCCTGTCGGTCCTATCGCCCAAGCCGATCCTGCAACCGCGACCATGCCACGGTTGCGATCACGGCAGGCTTCCGCATGAAGTGGAACGGGATCGGGATCGGCGGCGTCACGGGGTAGTCCAGCTCGCTCTCTGGCGTGCCGGTTGCCCAGTCGGCGAGAACCTTGCCCATGGCCGACGCGACCGCGACACCACGTCCGTTATAACCCATTGCCGCCATCACGCCCGGCGCGACAAGGCTCAGGTGGGGATAATGATCCGCGGTCATCGCCACGTAACCGCCCCAGGCATAGCGCCAGGGAATGTCCCGCAGGTCGGGGTAGAGCTTGACGGAGGCTTCGCGCAGCACCTGCATCTGGCGTCGGGTCGCCGCGGCCGAGTAGTTGCCGCGTCCGCCCATGACGAACCGGCCCGCCGCGTCCTTGCGGAAATACACGAGCAGCCGACGGCTGTCGGAGGCCGAGTGACCCTGAGGCAGGATGCTTGCCGCGATCTCGGGTGGCAGGACATCGGTTGCGACCTGAACCGAGCGGATCGGCACCACGGTGCGGTCCATCGGCGCCACGACGGAAGACGTGTAGCCATTCGTGCAGACCAGCACCGTGCGGGCCGTGACCTCGCCTCCGGCGGTGCGCAGCAGGTGATCGGAGCCACGTGTTTCATGCGCAGTGACGCGGCTGTTTCCGTGAATGATCGCTCCGGCACCGATCGCGGCGTGGGCCAGACCCAGCGCATAGTCCAGCGGATGCAGGTTTCCGCCGCGTTCGTCGAGCATCGCGCCAAGATAGAGCTCGGTGCCCAGTAGCGCCACGGTCGTATCCCGATCCAGCATCCGCAGCGGAGCACCGCGCCGGGTCCACTGGGCAACCCGTCGGCGCACCACCGCATCCGCCGTGGCGTTGTGCACCGGCTGGATCCATCCGGTCTGCCGGGCATCGCATTCGATTCCCAGACGACCGATCAGATCAAAGACGAACTGCGCTGCACCGCCCGACATGGCGACCATGCGGCCGCCCACATCGGCTCCGAAGCGCGCCTCGATCGTGTCCGGATCCTCCTTCAGGCCCGGGTTGACCTGACCGCCATTGCGCCCCGATGCCCCCCACCCGGGAGCGTGGGTGTCCAGCACGATAACACGCTTTCCCCGCTCGGCCAGGTGAAGTGCAGCGGAAAGACCCGTGAAGCCGGCGCCGATTACTGCCACGTCGCATTCCGCCTTTCCGTGAAGCGGCGGACAGTCTGGAGCTGGGTTGGCGGTCGCCGTCCACAGGGAGTTGGCGATCACGTCCTCTTCGTTCTGAATCATTTCTTGCAATCCCCTCAGTAGACGGCCGGCGTCACGATCCACAGAACCTCGGCTGCCTCGCTGCCCTCGCACCAAAAGCGGATCATGCGTGTCGCGTCGAAGGCAAAGCTGTCCCCCGTGTCCAGGCGCCGGCTGTCACCATCGACCTCGAGCATCAGCTGGCCCGACAGAACGGTGCCGCATTTCGCACCACTGGGGTGATTATAGGGGGTGTCGCCTGTCGAGCCGCCCGGGCGGATCACCAGCCGCATCATCTGGATGCCGGTGCAGCTGTCGGGTGTCATCAATTCCTTGACCATGCCCTTCGCGCCAAGGTCCAGAACCCGTCTTTGATGCCGCCTTACCACGAGGTCGTCGGCGGCACCCCCATCGCTCGTCTCGAACAGCCAGCCGACCGGCATTTCCAGCGCGCCGCAGATCGCCCCGAGTGACCGGACAGAGGGCATCGTCAGCCCGCGCTCGACCTGGCTCACCAATCCGATCGAGACGTCGGCCCGCTGCGCAACCTCTTTCAGTGAAAGCCCCCGAACCTTGCGTCGCCGCCGCAGCCGCGCGCCAAGATCGTCCTGGTCTGCTGCGTCCGGGGGCAGGGCTTTGACGGCGTGGCTCATAGGCGGAACATGCGTTGACAACCCGATGCTTGTCTCGTCAGACTGAAACAAGCGGCCACGAATTTCAATGCTGATGAACAACAATCAGATCTGGGAGGATCAACATGAACCAAGTGACTCGGACGATGCGTGGTGCCGTGCTGGCGCTCGCGGCCAGCGTTGCCCTGTCCGGGCAAGCTCTGGCCCAGGAAACCCTCAAGGTCGGCTCGACGCCGTCAGGCGTGCCCTTCACCTTCCTCGACGTGCAGACCAACGAGATCGACGGGGTTATGGTCGATATCATCAATGCGATCGGAGAAAGCGAGGGCTTCACGCCGGATGTCCAGGCAACGCAGTGGAGCGCCCTGATCCCGTCGCTGACCTCAGGCAAGATCGACGTGATCGCGGCGGCGATGTATGCGACCGAGGAGCGCGCCAAGGTCGTCGCCTTCAGCGAACCGGTCTATTCCTATGGCGAGGGCCTTTTCGTTCCCAAGGATGACACGACGGCCTATGCGTCGCTTGACGATCTCGAAGGCAAGGTCGTCGGCGCGCAGGTGGGCACCGCCTATGTCGAACCGCTGGAGTCCAGCGGCAAGCTGAAAGAGGTCAAGGTCTACGACACCATTGCGGACATCATGCGCGACGTCTCGCTTGGCCGGATCGACGCGGGCTTTGGCGATCGGCCGATCGTGGCCTATCAACTGTCGCAGGGTGCGGCCGACGTGCGGCTCGTCCCGGAATATGAAAGCACCATAGTGGGCGACGTCGCCATCGCCGTGCGCCAAGACGAGCCCGAGCTGCTGGATCGGATGAACGCCGGGCTCGCGAAGATCAAGGAGTCCGGAAGGTTGGACGAAATCATCGCCGAGTGGGGCATCGAGTGATTCCAGCAGGGACGGCAACGGTTCGTTGCCGTCCCGCCTGACCAAGCACTGAACGGGACAATCGCCGATGGGTTTCTGGGGACGGGCTGCCGACTACCTGCCGCTGTTGATGGAGGGGGTGTGGCTGACGCTGGTCATCACGTTCTTCTCGGTCGTGCTCAGCACGCTTCTGGGATTCGTCTGGGCGGTCATGGCATGGACCCGCATCCCCGTTCTGGTCGCGATCAGCCGCGGGTTCGTGATGATCATCCGCGGCATCCCGATCATCGTGCAGCTGTTCTACATCTACTTCGTCATGCCCGAAATCGGGATCAACCTGACCGCAATGCAGGCCGGGATCATCGGTCTGGGCGTCGCCTACTCGGCTTACCAGGCCGAAAATTTCCGGGCGGGGATCGATGCGATCGACAAGGGCCAGATCGAGGCTGCTCATTCGATCGGAATGACCGATCAGCTTGTCATGCGCCGGGTCATCCTGCCGCAGGCCATTCGCATCGTGCTGCCGCCCTTCGGCAACACGATCATCATGATCCTCAAGGATTCGTCGCTTGTCTCGACCATCACCGTGGCCGAACTGACGCGGCAGGGGCAGCTGATTGCCGCCTCGACCTTCGACAACATGACAGTCTTCACACTCGTGGCACTGATCTATCTCGCCCTTAGCCTTCCGCTGACCTTCCTCACCCGGCACCTGGAAAAGAGGTATTCGCAGCCATGATCCAGGTTCAGGACATCCATAAATCCTTCGGCGCGCTGGAGGTCATCAAGGGCGTGTCGTTCGAGGTGAAGAAGGGCGAGGTCGTCTGCATCATCGGCCCCTCCGGATCGGGCAAGTCGACGATCCTGCGTTGCATCAACGGACTGGAGAGCTATCAGCGCGGCGCGATCTCGATCGAAGGCGCGAAGGTTGACATCGCAGACCGCTCGATCACCGACATTCGCACGCAGGTGTCGATGGTGTTCCAGCGCTTCAACCTGTTTCCGCACCGCACGGCGCTTGAGAACGTCATGGAGGGGCCGGTCTTCGTCAAGAAAGTGAGCCGTGCCCACGCACGGGACGAGGCCGCGGCCTTGCTGGACAAGGTCGGACTGGGATCCAAGCTGGGCGTCTATCCGGCGAAACTCTCGGGCGGGCAGCAGCAGCGCGTGGCGATCGCACGGGCACTGGCGATGCACCCAAAGGCGATCCTGTTCGACGAGCCGACCTCGGCCCTCGATCCTGAACTGGTGGGCGAGGTGCTGGCCGTGATGCGCGATGTCGCCGCCGAGGGCATGACGATGGTTGTCGTCACACATGAGATGGAGTTCGCCCGCGCCGTTGCCGACCGTGTTCTGTTCCTCGAAGGTGGGACAATCGTCGAGCAGGGGCCGCCGCAGGACGTCCTGCGCAACCCCCAGCATCCCCGGACCCAGGACTTCCTGCACCGCATCATTCATCCGATGGAGTGACGATGGGCAAGCTCGTCTATGTGGACGCCACCCCGCATAGCGTGCAGGTGCTTCAGGATCTCGATCGCCCCGAGGACATGACCATCCATGTAGGCGATCCTGATTCCAGGCAGCTTCGCGACCTGATTGCTGGCGCCGAGATCGTCTGGAATGGTCATACCTACATGTCCGCCGACGACCTTGATGCTGCCCCGTCACTGCGGCGGATCATTTTTCTGGGCACCGGCGCATCATCCTATATCGACATGGCGGCGGTCGACGCCCGCGGCATCACGGTCGAGACGATCCGCGGCTATGGTGACCAGGCCGTTGGCCAGCATGCCATAGCGCTGGCACTGAGCGCGCTGCGCCAGATTGCGACGATGGACCGCAGCTTGCGTGCTGGGCATTGGGAGCCGCTCGCCGGTCGAGAGTTCCAGGACCTGACCTTTGGCGTCGTCGGCATGGGCGGGATCGGCCGGGCGACGGCCGAGCTGGCCGCAGCCTTGGGATTCCGGGTGATCGGATGGAACCGCTCGCCCCTGCATGACGCGCCGTGCCCACTGATGCCGCTCGGTGCGCTGCTGGAGGCCGCGGACGTGATCAGTCTCCATCTGGCACTGACCCCTGAGACCGCCGGGATGATCGATGCCGCTGCGCTGCGGCGGATGCGGCGGGGTGCCGTGATCGTCAACACTGCTCGTGCCGGTATCATCGACACCGTGGCGCTGGGCGCGGCCCTGTCGGCCGACCATCTCGGTCACGCGGCCCTGGACGTCTTCGACGAGGAGCCGCTGCCGCCCAGTCATCCCTTGCTGTCCCTGCCAAACGTCACCGTGACCGCACACGCTGGTTTCAACACGGACGCTGCTCTGCGCAGGTTGCTGGTGGAGGCTCTGGCCCGGGTGCGATAAGAGTCCACACGCTCGAGCTTCACGCCCTGAGCCGCTTGGACTAGTGTCGGACTCCCCGCTCTTGCGCCATCTGCAAGGGGCGTGAGAACGCCGGTCGGTTCAACCAGCGATTCCTTTCGGATCTGTCACAAACCAAGGTAAGCCTTCCGGATCATCGGGTGTCCCTGCAGTTCGGACGAGGGGCCGTCCAGCACCAGCCGTCCGTTCTCGAGCACATAGAGCCGATCGCTGACCGTCAGCACCTGCTTGACGTTCTGCTCGACCAGAAGGATCGGCATGCCGGACTCAGCCACGCGGCGGATCGCTGCCATGACTTCTTTGACGAACAGCGGCGACAAACCGAGGCTCGGCTCGTCCATGATCAGCATCTTCGGGCCAAGCATCAGCGCCCGCGCGATGGCGATCATCTGCTGCTGCCCGCCCGAAAGCGCCGCGGCGGGGGTGGAGCCATAGCGGACCAGGTCGGGGAATAGCGTCCTCACCTTCGCCAGGTTTTCCTCGCGTGCCTCCCGCGCTTCAGGAAGGTAGGCGCCCAGCATCAGGTTCTCGTCCACCGTCATGTTCGGGAAGAGCTGCCGTCCCATCGGGACATGAGCAAGTCCGCGACGGGCCATCTGATGCGGCTGGACCTTGCCGATCTCCTGGCCTGAGAAGATGATCCGGCCGCGCTTGGGCGCGATCATGCCCGAGATGGCGCGCAGCATTGTCGACTTGCCACTGCCGTTGCCTCCAACGAGGCCCACCAGTTCCCCCGGCCCGACCTCCAGCGTCGCACCGAAAACGACTGTCAGGGGCCCGTAGCCGAGGTCGACGTCCTCAACCCGCAGGATCGGATCAGCCATCAGTCGGTCCCCAGATAGGCTTCGATGACGCGGTCGTCCGAGGTGACGGCCTGGGGCGTTCCCTCGGCGATCATCTTGCCGCTGGCCAGCACGATCACGTGGTCGGACAGTTCGATGATGGCCTGCATGATGTGCTCTACCATGACGATCGCCAGCCCCTGCGTGCGCAGGCCTGCGACAAAGCCGATCATCTCGCGCAGCGCAGGTGGGTTCAGGCCGGCCATGATTTCGTCGAGGAACAGGATGCGGGGACGCACGGCGAGTGCCTTGGCCAGCTCCAGCCGCCGCCGGCGCGCCAGGTTGAGGTCCAGGGCCGGCTGTTCGGCACGATCGGCAAGCCCCACCTGATCCAGCATCTCCAAGGCCAAAGCCCTGGCTTCGTGGCGTCCCTTCGTTTTCAGAAAGGCCGGGACCAGAACGTTCTCCAGCACTGTCAGTTCTTCGAACGGCCGTTCGGTCTGGAAAGTCCGGCCCATACCCGCGCGGGTCCGCTGATAGGGCGGATCGCGCGTCACGTCTTGCCCGTAGAGGGTGATCCTGCCCTCGCCCGCAGGCACGAAGCCGGTGAGCGCGTTGAACAGGGTGGTCTTTCCAGCGCCGTTCGGCCCGATCAGCCCGAGGATCTCGCCATCCTTCAGCGTAAGCGACACGTGGTCCACGGCGGTGACGCCCCCGAACCGGACCGTGATGCCCTCAGCCCTGAGTGCTTCGAGCATAGCGCCTCCTTACAGCCCTGCGCTGGATCTCGCCGAAGATGCCACGCGGCAGGAACAGGATCACGACCAGGATCAGCAGGCCGTAGATCAGAAGGTTTGCCTGCGCAAACGCCGCGCGAAAGATCTCGCCGCTGCCGATCAGCAGCAACGCCCCGATCGACGGGCCCCAGATCGTCCCGCGTCCCCCGATGATCGCGGTGAGAGCGATCTGGATCGAAAGGAACAGGTAGAACAGGATATGCGGCTCGAGAAAGGAGAGGAATATCCCGTAAATGCCGCCTCCAAGCGCGACGAGTGCGGCCGACAGCATGAACGCTTTCAACTTCACGACCACGGGGTTGATCCCCGCAGCCATTGCAGAGCTTTCGTCTTCGCGGACCGCCCGAAGCTGATAGCCAAAGCGCGATTGCGAAATGATGATGACAATGGCGACGGTCAAGACGGAGAACGCCAGAGCCATGTGGAAGTGCACGACGCGTGAGAACAGGTCGATTCCGAATGGTTCGGGCAGGGTGGCGATGAAAACGCCGGTAGCCCCCCCCGTCAGCCAGCCCTCATTAATCGCAATCATCCGCAGGATCTCTGCAACGGCGATAGTGGACAGAGTGAAATAGGGCCCGCGGAGGCCGAAGGTTATCCGGCCCCAGGCAAAGGCCAAAGCCGCCGCGGCAATCATGGCGAGCATCATCGCCCACCAAGGCGCGAGACCGTAGTCGGACTGCCCGATCGCCACGAAATAGGCCCCCAGCCCCACGAAGCCGGCGTGACCAAGGCTGAGTTGCCCGGCCCAGCCGCCCAGGATGTCCCAGGAGGTCGCCCATCCGGCGAACAGCAGAACCGAGATGGCGATCGTCAGAGCGTTGGGAAACAGATGCGGATAGGCAAGTCCTGCGAGAACTGCGATCCCGAGAACTGTGAAGTGCCGGATCATACGCGCTTCACCGTCGAGCCGAACAGACCCTCGGGCCGCAGGAGCAGGATCAGCAGGAATGCGATCAGCCCGTAGGCATCCCGATAGGCCGCGTCGAGATAGGATGCCCCCAGCACCTCGACGAGGCCGAGCAACACCCCGCCACCGATCGCTGCCCCGATATTGCCGAGACCTCCGAGCACCGTCACCACGAAAGCCTTGAGCGTGAAAATCGCACCGGTGGCGGACGGCGTCGCGAACAGCATCGGGATCAGCGTCACACCGGCTGTCATCGCCAGCGACACGCCGATCCCGAACACGATGGAGTGGATGCGCTTCGTGTTGATGCCGACCAGCTCGGCTCCAAGGCGGTTTTCTGCCGTGCCACGGATCGCCCGCCCGATCTCGGTGCGGTTCAGCAGCATGTAGAGACCAAGGATGACCAGCACTGTCGCCAGCCCAGCCAGCAGCAGCACTATCGAGATGTTGACCGGTCCGATCGGCAACGTCGACGATGCGTAGGAGACCTGCACGGACTTGGGCTCGCCTCCGAAAGTAAGCAGCAGCCCGTTGCCGATGATGAGCGAGATGCCGAGCGTCGCGAGCATTGCACTTTCTGGCGGTGCGTCGGCGATCCGCGCAAGAATGCCGCGCTCCACTGCGATCCCAACAAGAACACCCACGGGCACGGCGATGAGTAGCGAGATATAGGGATCCCACCCGAAAACTGCGTTGAACAGAACCGCGCTGTACATTCCCAGAACGACAAAGTCTCCGTGGGCGAAGTTGATCGTTCCCATTACGCCGAACACCAGCGTCAGGCCGACCCCGATGAGCGCGTAGACCCCACCGATCAGAAGCCCGTTGGAGATATTCTGCAGCAAGGGGACAAGTTCGGACATGACGGCTCCGTCAGGTGGAATAATCAGGTCCAGCCGACGTCCGATCGACATCGGCTAGACCGTGGGCGTCTTGAAGCCGCCTAAAGAGGAGTGTGCAAACTCAGCGCGCATCCCATGCAGGCGCGGGGAACAGGACCGGCGCGGCAGCCAAGTCCTCCGGGAAGACGGTCACATGCTGCCCGTCCTGGATCTGCAGCACCAGGCTGCGGATCGGATTCTGATTCTTGAACCCGTCGTATTCCTCGAACTTCACCGTCGACACGGGGGTCTGCAGATCCGTCGATGCAAGCGCATCGCGCACTGCCGTGCGGTCGGTCGAACCCGCCCGTGTCAGGGCATCAGCCGCGACCCGCACTGCCAGATAGCCTTCCGCCTCGTAGAACGAGGGATCGCTTCCGGTCTTTGCCTTGAGACGCTCGCTCAGGTCCAGCGCCCCCTCATACTGGACGTCCTTGCTCCAGCTGACGACGGTCGCGACGTAGTTCGCAAGATCGCCCACCTGCTCGGGGAAGCTCGGGAGCGCGGCGGAGGTGTCGATGGCGATGACCTTCGCGGAAAGTCCGACTTCACGCATCTGGCGGGTGATTGCCACCCCGTCCTCGGCATAGGACACGATATACAGGATGTCCGGCTCGGCGGAGAGAAAGCGGTTCAGCATGGGCCGGAAATCGGTGACCCCCTGGTCATAGGCCTGATCGCCCACAACCTCGTAGCCACGCTCCGCCGCAATCTCCTTTCCGCGCTCGGCAAGAGAGGTGGGCCACGCACCATTGCCATAGAGCATCGCGACGGTGGTCATTTCCTCACCGCCCTCCTTTGTCTTCAGCCAGTCAAAGAAATCGAAGTATGTATTGGCAACGATCGTCGAGTTGTGCTTGGCCCGGAAGACCCAATCTGAGCCGGGCTTGGTAATGCTGTCATCGGCGCTACCCAGCACCAGCAGCGGTATTTCCTGCCGGGTCATCAACTGCGCCATTGGTCCCGTGATCGACGACGCGTAGGACCCGATGATCATCGGCACGTCCTGCCCGGAGAGTTGCTCGACCGCGGCAAGTGCACTCTGCGCCTCGGATCGATCGTCCTGCACAACCAGCGCCAGCGGTTCGCCATTGATGCCCCCGGCAGCGTTGATCTCTTCGACCGCCAGTTCCATGCCCGTGCGGTAGCGCTCGCCGAACGCGGCGAACGGACCGGAGAGCGAGTTGACGACGCCGATCTCCACATCGGCATGAGCCGCCGTGGATAGGCCCAGCGCCGCGACGATCACGGCGACAACTGCTGTTTTCATGTGATTTTCCTCCCCAGGACGTCTCTGTCCGACGGGCAACCCTGCACGGCCAGAGGCGGTTGATTGTAGCGATGGGCAGTTGGCGGTAAGGGGATGTGCATGTCAACTGGCGCCGGCGGAGCCGACTCCGTGTGAACGATCGTCTTTTCGGCCGAGTCTGCAAACCCAAGTTCAACGAATTAGAATCGGACGTGGCGGGGGAATGAATGGCGGAACTCGAGCAGGATCCACTCGGAACTGAGGGGTTGAGTGATTTCGCAAGGCGGTTCCGTTCGGGAGAATTGACGAGCGAGGCGGCGACGCGCGCCTATCTCTCGAGAATTGACGCCGTAGACCATCGGCTTGGCGCGTTCGAGTATGTTGCACATGATACTGCGATAGCCACTGCCCGCGCGATCGATGCTTTGCGCAAGGCGGGAACAGATCTCGGGCCGTTGATGGGCGTCCCCATCGCCATAAAGGATCTGCTTGCAGTAGATGGCATGCCCACGCGAGCCGGAACGGATCTGGACGTCTCGGATCTGATCGGGAACGAGGGTTCCGTCGTCGCGACCTTGCGCCGCGCGGGCTGTGTCATCCTTGGCAAGACCAAGATGGTAGAGTTTGCCCTTGGTGCCACCGGGATTTCATCGACGCGCGGCACGCCGATGAACCCGTGGGACAGCGCCGAAGCGCGCTTGCCGGGTGGGTCGAGCTCAGGCTCGGGTGTGGCTGTCGCGGCGGGACTGTGCGCCTTTGCGCTAGGCTCCGACACCGGTGGCTCGGTCCGCGTTCCAGCCGCGCTGAACGGCGTCTTCGGCATGAAGACCACCACCGGTGTCCTGCCCACCGATGGCGCATTTCCGCTTGCGCGGCATCTCGACAGTATCGGCTATCTGACCCGCTCTGCCAAGGACGCGGCGATCGTTCACAGTGTGATGACCGGTACGCCGATAGTCTCGCCGGCTTCGGTCGCTTCGCTCCGGCTGGGACGGCCGACATCCTACTTCTTCGAGATGATCTCGGATGAGGTTCTTGCGCGAACAGAGGCTGCAATCGCCGCGCTGACGAAGGCCGGCGCGCGGGTCGCCGATGTCGACGTTCCCGAGGCGCCTGAGCGCGAGGCCTACTTTCCGGTCGTCCTTCCTGTCAGTCTCGTGGCCGAACTGGGTCGCGCCCGCGCCGAGGCGGGCCTGGGACAAATGGACCCCGTCGTCGCACAGCGTGTCGTCTCGGGGCTCGAGGTGAAGGCGGTCGAGCTGCTCCAACTTGAGGCAAAGCGAACGGCGAGCCGCCAGGCGGTCTTGCGGCGCTTCGACGGGTGCGATGGCTGGGTCACACCCACGACGATGGGCACCGCCGCACGGGTGCGTGACCTGGAAGACCCGCAGGCCGGCTTGGTGCTGGCGCTGGGGGTGACGCGGAACACCCAGCCCGGAAACTATCTTGACCTCTGCGGCGCGAACCTGCCGTTGCCCACACCCCGAGGCGGCCTTCCTGCGGGCATTCAGCTCATGGGCCCACCCGGGTCAGACCGGAAGCTGCTTAAGACGGCGCTGGCCTGCGAAGAGGTGCTGGGCTTGCCCGTCTTGGCAGATGTTTCGGCTTTCTTGAAAGAATCCGCGCCGCCTTGCTGATGCGGACATCATCGGCGGTCGCCAGCGGGGCCGGAGTAACCGAGCGCAACTGAAACGGTCCTGGCGGCTTCCATGACATGAATCGCAAAATCCTGCAGCTGCTCGTGATGAATTCGTGAGTCCGGCCCAGATACTCCGATTGCTCCCACCAGCTCGCCGGAGCGTCCGAGTATCGCGCAGGCGCATGCTGCTATGCCTTCGCGCCACTCGCCCTTCGGCACGACTGCATGACCCAGCCGCCGCGCTTGTTCGATGTCCTGACGCAAGTCTTCGATCGTGACCCGTGTTGTGCTCGTGTAGCGGCGCAGATGCGGACGGAAGCGGTCAAGATAATCGTCTGGCATGTGCACGAGCATCGCCTTGCCGGTCGCCACCGTGTAAGCGGGGGCGCGCGCACCCACGCTCGTGTGAGCGCGAATGTGGTGGGCACTCTCGACCTTGTCCACGTAAATCACGTCGGTATCGTCAAGCACGGAAAGATGGATCGTTTCGCCGGTCACCTTTGCCAGCTGCGTCATAGCAGGCTTGGCGATTTTGGTCAGATCCATTCGGCGGATCACGTGGCTGCCAAGTTCCCACACTTTTGTTGTGAGCTCATAGGTGCTCTGTGAGTTCTGTCGGACAAAGCCATACGCTTCCAGCGTCTTGAGCAGTCGATGGACATTACTCTTGGTGAACTCGAGTTCAGCCGCCAAATCGGTTACGCCGCGGGCCTGCTCGCTAGTGGCGAGCAGTTCTATCAGGCGCAGTCCTTTGACCAGAGCTTTTTCCATTGACTGCATGCTTCCTTACATCTCGTTCCTCCCGCATCCGGGCAGCGATATGCCGGGTGCGCGAGACGTGACGGCCGCGACATTGCTGTCGCGACCGCCCCTGCTGCCTATTGCGCGAGTAGGGAGTTCAGACGTTCCTGGCCATATTCCTCGTTGGTGGTCTTGCCGTCGGGCGAAGGCGCACCCCAGTAGTCAGGGCTCCACTCGATCGCCTTCGCTGTGTTCGCCGGATTATTGGCCCAATACTTGCTGACTTCCGGATCTGCCGCCTCGAAAACGACTGGCGAAGGCAGCGCAACCGGGAAGTTCGATGTCAACTCGGCAGCGCGCTGCGGTTCCAGGCGCCAGGAAAGCAGCTTGTGTGCGTTTTCGATGTTCGGTGCGCCTTTGGGAATGGAGAAGAAATCGTAGTAGACGAAGCCCTGGTTCCACTCGACCTCCAGCGGGGCGCCCTCCAGTGCCAGCTGACTGGTCGAACCGGTGTAAGCCATGCACATGTCCGCCTCGCCATCCAGAAGCAGCTGGGGTGGTTGTGCGGCGGTTGTCCACCACTTGGAGACGTGAGGTTTTATCTGCTCCAGTTTTGTCAGTGCCCGTTCCACGTCCAAGGGGTAAAGGTCCTCCTTCGCCACGCCGTCCGCCATCAACGCCGCTTCCATTGTGAAGCGCGGCCATGCCGGCATGCAGCGCTTGCCAGGAAACTTCTCGACATCCCAGAAGTCCGCCCAGCTCTGCGGCGCGGCGTCCGCGGCGTAGACATCGGTGTTGTAGACAAGACCCACGCCAATCACCTGCAGCGCCACGCCCTTCGGCCGCTTCAGATTGTCGGGCATAGCGGCCAGGGTATTCTGCGCCTCTTCGGACATCATGCTATAATCGATGTCGGCCAGGCAGCAGTCGCCGAGCAGTTTGGTTTCCTGATCGAAGATGAAGGTCAGGTCCCACTCTGCCTTGCCGGCTTCTACCTGCGCCTTGATGCGCGGCCCGCTGCGGGCTTCCTGCACCGTGATAACGTCGATGCCAGTTTCCTCCTCGAAAGGATCATACATCACCTCGCGCAGCGCCTCGCCGTAGCCGCCGCCAGGGTCCTGCATGATGACTTCGTTGCTCTGCGCCCAGGCACCCCCAGCGCCTGCTGCAAGTAGAGTGGTTGCGGCCAGAGCCGACACCATGCCCTTGATCGGGTTCAGTCCAAGCATTCCGTCTTCCTCCACTGTAAGAATCGATTCCGGTTCAGGTTGCTCCGCGGGAGCGCGCGAGGACCGGGCGCGCGAGGACTATCCCTCCAACGACCAGCAGCACCTCAAGGGTCGAGACCACCGCCAGCACGGGGTTCAGTTGATAGTTGACGTCAGCCCACAGCATCAGTGGCAGCGTGCGCATGCGCGGGCTGGACAGGAAAAGCGACAGCACCAGCTCATCAAATGAGTGCAGGAAGGCAAAAAACACCGCCGCTGCCAATCCTGGAGCAATCGCTGGCAGCGTAACCGTGCGAAAAACCGTGAGGGGCGAGGCGCCATGCACGGCCGCCCCCTGTTCAAGCCTCCGGTCCACTGCCTGCAGGGAGGCGGAGACAATTACCACCACGATCGGAATGCCCCCGATCGCATGCGCCGCCGCAAGGCCCCAATAGGTTCCGACGAGATCGAGCCTGAGGAATAGGCTGTAAAGTGAAAGGCCTAGCACCACCGGCGGCACGATCAATGGGCTGACCAGCAGCAGCATGAGCACGGACTTACCGCGGATGCTGCTGCGCACGATGCCCATAGCCGCCGTGGCGCCGAGCGTGACGGCAATGCAGGCTGAGAGCGCCGCAATCGTCAGCGAGTTCCAGAAGGCCGTCATCCAAGTCGAATCCGAGAAAAACTTCTCATACCACCGCAAGGAATACGCAGCGGGAGGGAAGGTCAGGTAGCTTGCTTTGCTGAACGAAATGACGATCACGACGAGTAGCGGCAGGATCAGCATGAAGATCACGAACCCTCCCATCAGGCGCACCGTCCATGTGCCCCACTCGGCGGGAAGGCGCCCCAGCAACCGCAAGACTGGCCATCCCACCGCATCCGCGATCATGGCGCCCAGTTTGCGCCGGCTGCCTGCGGAAGATGTCGCTGAAGACTTCAGCGGCTGCACTTCCGCTTCCGACAACTTGCCGCCGCCCCATATGAACTCCAGTCCCAGCAAGCGCCCGGCGATCCCCACAACTATGAGAGTAATGATTAGAAGCACGACCCCGAGCGCCTGAAGGAAACCCTCGCCGGTAATCGAGTCGGCCTGCTGCGTGATGTGCATCGCAAACATCTGGTCGCTCGGCCCGCCAAGCAGCGTGGGTGTGATGAAGAAGCCGAGGGCGCTGACGAAAACCAGCAGGAAGCCCGCCCCAACACCCGGCAAGGTGAGCGGCAAAAGCACGCGCCAGAAGACTGCCAAGGGTCCCGCCCCACTGGCCAGTGCGGCACGGGTGAGGCTCGGGTCGAGGCGCGCCAGACTCGAATAAATGCTCAGGACCATTAGCGGCATCAGCACTGCCGCGATGCCCAGAAGCACGCTGCCGCGATTGAACAGCAGGCCAAGCGGCTCATCGTAGAGGCCAAGCCACATGGCGAACTTGTTGATCGGGCCGTTGCGACCCAAGAGCACCATCCAGGCGTAAGTCCGGATCAGGATGGCGATAAAGTAGGGTAGGACGATTGCCGCAGTGATCAATGTTTGTGCAATGCCACGGCTTCGGTGGATCAGAAGCGCCGTCGGGTATCCAAAAACAGCGCAAATGATCGCGACGATGAGAGCGATCTGCATCGTTCTCAGGAGTGATTCCCAGTAGAGCGGGACGGAGAATACGCGTTCGAAATGGGTCCACCACGGGGTTCCCGAGGCGCTGACCCGCGCCAGGTCGAACAGCGGTAGCAGATAGATGACCGCCAGGAAGACCACCGCCGGGACCAGCAGCAGCGCCGGGTTCTTCAACAACCCTGGGCTTGTTAGTCGCGGCGACGGCGCCGCCTCTTGCAAACGCGGCGCGTGGGTCATGACAGCACCCAGCAGTCCTCAGCACCCCAGCTCACATGCAGGCGACTTCCAACCGGTGGGAGAGACCGTCCCGGCGCATCCGGGCAACGGATCAGCAATCTTTCGCCGCCTGCCATTTCAACCTCGATCCGCAGCATCTCTCCCAAGAACAGGGACGAAACGACGATGGTAGAAGCGGTCGCGTCCGACGCAGACTCGTGCAGGACCACCCGTTCGGGCCGAACGAGCACCGTGACATGATCTTCGCTGGGTGCGCTGCGGCTTTCTGCTTGGAACACGTAACCGGACCGGCTGCGCAGAATCATCGTGGTTCCGCGCTTCTGCAGGATGTCGGCCTCGATAAGGTTGCTCTCCCCTACGAAGGACGCGACGAACCGGCTTTCCGGGTGACGATAGATCTCGGTTGGACGACCGAACTGGACGATATGTCCTGCATCCATAACGGCGATCCGGTCACTCATGGTCAAGGCCTCGCTTTGGTCATGAGTGACAAACAGGATGGTGCTGCCAATTCTCTGATGGAGATCACGAATTTCGATCTGAATGGATTCCCGAAGGCGACGGTCAAGCGCGCTCAGCGGTTCGTCCATGAGAACGATTTTCGGGCGCATTACGATCGCGCGAGCAATGGCGACACGCTGCTGCTGCCCACCCGACATCTCGGTCGGCGCCTTTTTCGCATGTTCGGACAAGCGCATCATCTCGAGCGTCTCAGCGACCCGCCGCTCGGAGGTGGCGCGGTCCACGCCTGCCATGCGCAGCGGGAAACCGACATTCTGCGCGACAGTCATGTTGGGGAACAGGGCATAGCTCTGGAACACCATGCCGAAACCGCGGCGGTGAGTCGGAACGTTATGGATCGGCTTGCCATCGATCAGGATCTCGCCGCCATCCAGCCGCTGGAAACCGGCCAGGAGATTCAGGAGCGTGGTTTTTCCGCTGCCCGAAGGGCCAAGCAGCGTGACGAACTCTCCAGACTGAATTTCAAGGCTGATCCGGTCCGCTGCGCGAAAGGTGCCGTAGGCTTTGACGACCTCCCGTATGGATATGCTGGAGCCGATAACGCCCTGAGCACGAGTTTCCTGCACAGGTATGGAGAGCGTTTGCTCGGTTCGTGACGAGCGCCGCGCCGCAGTGTCCACCATCGTCCCCCCTGCGTGTTCCACAATATAGAACGTCATTCTGTTTCTCATCTTCTGGCGTGCCCGAGGCTTGTCAAGGCGTTTCGCTAGGCAGGCGGCTTCGGAGCCGAGCCCACCGTGCGAAGGCGCCGGAAGAGCGATTGACACCTCTGTTCGGCGTTAGCTATCGTGTTTTGGAAACGTGTTTCAAAATGTGGAACGCCTTTTGCGTTCGATTGAGGAAGCCTGAACGTGCTGAGCAACCTGGACGAGATGGCCGCCCGCATAGGGCCCCGCATGCACGTCGCCCTGCCGGTCGACTATGCCGGTGTCGCGATGGCTATGACGCGGCCCATCATCGCGCACGGAGCAGGAGAGCTGCACCTTGTGTGCGTTCCCACCGGCGGTCTTCAGGTGGACCAGTTGATAGGCGCGGGTCTTGTCCACTCCATAGAGACAAGCGCGGTCAGCCTGGGGGAAGCGGGCGGGGCTCCGCGCTTCAACCAGGCGGTTAAGGATGGAGCGATACATCTGAGCGACGCTACCTGCCCGGCGATTCACGCAGGACTCATGGCGGCGCAGAAGGGCATCCCATTCATGCCGATGCGCGGCCTTATCGGGTCGGATGTGCTTCGCAATCGTGACGACTGGCGTGTGATGGACAATCCATTTGCAGCAGCGGGCGACCCGATCGTCCTGATCCCGGCCATCCGGCCAGATGTCGCCGTCTTCCACGCTCCTATGGCGGATCGCTTCGGCAATGTCTGGATCGGCAGGCGGCGGGAACTCGCTGCCATGGCATATGCCTCGGGCGAAACTCTTGTGACCGTCGAGCGCGTTGTAGACGGCAGCCTTGTTGACGACGAAATGACTGCGGCCGGGGTTCTTCCCGCGCTCTATGTCACGGCAATCGCCGAAGCGCCGCGTGGGGCTTGGCCGTATGGTCTTTGGGGCGAATACGCGACGGATGTTGACGAACTGAAGCGCTACGCCGTGGCCGCCCGCTCGGCCCAGGGCTTCGCGGACTACATGTCCGAAGCACTTCGCGTGCATCCATGAGCGCGGAAACCTTGCCGCGAGAGTTGCTGATCGGCACCATCGCACGCCTGCTAGAAGGTGTGCGGCACGTAGCGGTCGGGGCCACATCGCCCATACCTGCGGCAGGGGCGATGCTGCGTCGCGCGCTGGACGAACGCAACGGTGTCCCAGCGGCACGTCTCTCCATCCTCGGGTCGGTCAGGCACAATTTCTTCACCAACGGCTCCGCGGAGCTGTTCGATGCGGCCGGGCAAGGTCGGATAGACGCGTTCTTTCTGAGCGGCGGTCAGATTGACGGACAGGCGAACGTAAATCTGGTCGGTCTCGGTGATTACCCGAGATCAGAGGTGCGCTGGCCCGGCTCCTTTGGATCGGCCTATCTCTACTTTGTCGTTCCGCGCGTGATCCTGTTCCGAGAGGAGCATACGCCCCGCGTTTTCGTCAAGAATGTCGACTTCATCAGTGCCCCCGGAGTCAGTTCCCCCGAAGTCTATCGTCCGGGCGGCCCGGTGGCGCTGCTCACTGGCAAGGGGCTGTTCAGCTTCGACCGACAGCGGCCTGGCTTCACCTTAGACAGCCTTCACCCGGGTCACGACCTGATGGAAGTGCAGGAAGCCACAGGATTCGACTTCGCCCATCCCGCAAACCCACCGGTCACGCCAGCGCTCGACGCCAGCACGCTTGGGCTTCTTCGAAGGCAGGTGCTGAACGAACTCGAAGAAACCTATCCTGCCTATGTCGCCGACTGGCGCCGCGATCTCGCGGGTCTCGGTGAGGCTCACTGACCGATCGGACTGACCCATGACGCACACCGGCTCTCTAGCAAACCTGAAGGTGATCGACGCAAGCCGCGTCCTCGGCGGGCCCTATGCGGGGCAAATACTTGCTGACCACGGGGCGGACGTGATCAAGGTTGAACCCCCGGCAGGCGATGAGACCCGAGGTTGGGGCCCGCCTTTCCTGGACGGGGCAGCCAGCTACTTTCTCGGTCTGAATCGCAACAAGCGCGGTATAGCCGTCGACCTCGGGAAGCCGGCAGGTCGCGAGCTGCTGATGGAGCTGCTCAGGGATGCGGATGTGTTCCTGGAGAACTTCAAGACCGGAACGCTGGAGCGCTGGGGTCTTGGATATGACGACCTGTCGCGTCGTTTCCCGAAACTGATTCATTGCCGGGTCTCCGGCTTCGGCGCCGATGGGCCAATGGGGGGACTACCGGGCTACGACGCGGCGATCCAGGCCGTATGCGGCATCATGAGCGTCAACGGCGAACTCGGCGGGGCTCCGTTGCGCGTGGGCCTGCCGGTGGTCGACATGGTGACCGGGTTGAACGCAACCATCGGCATTCTCATGGCGCTGAACGAGCGTGCGCTGAGCGGCACCGGACAGTTTGTCGAAACGAGCCTTTACGACTGCGGCGTGTCGCTGCTGCACCCGCATCTGCCGAACTATTATCTGTCCGGCCGGGTGGCAGCGCCATCAGGCAATGCTCATCCCAACATCTGCCCCTACGACACGTTCGCCACTGGCACAGACCCGATCTTCCTCGCGGTAGGCAACAACCGGCAGTTCACTACGCTCTGCACAACAATCGGCCGTCCGGATCTTCCGGGCGACGCCCGCTTTGCCTCGAACAGCCAGCGAAACAAGCACCGTGATGAGCTGAAGGTCGAGCTTGAGAAAGCGCTGAGGGTCTTCGATTGCGATCAGCTGGCGGAAACGTTGATCCAGGCGGGGGTCCCCTGCGGCGGAGTGCGGACCATCGACCGAGTGGTGGCTGATCCGCACACGCTCCACCGCGGGATGGTGGTCGACATCGGAGAGTATCGCGGCACCGGCAGTCCGATAAAGTTGTCGCGCACGCCGGCCAGCTATAGGCGTGCACCGCCGAAGTTCGCGGAGCACACGGCCGAGGTTCTGGCGAGTATCGCCGTTGAGCCAGAGGACTACCGCGACGTGCTCCCCGTTGCGGGCCCTGCGACTGAACAAGATTCCGACCCGGCGCGGACCTGAGGATGACTGGATGGACACAACCACACGCCCGCTAATTATCGGCATCATCGGCGATGGCTTCATGCAACCCCGCTTCTTCGAGGAGGCCCTGAAAGAGCGCCTCGCTGGGCGAAACCTGCTGTTCCGCAGAATGCAGCTCGACTGGCCTCTCAAGGTGCAATCGACCAAGCGCGATCCGTTGTTGCCGGTTGCCGAGTTCGTAGGGCAGCCCGAGGACTATTTTGCCTTCCTTGCTGATCTGGACGTCTTGGTCACGCACCTCGCCCCTGTGACCGCGACAAGCCTGAGCCATGCGCCAAACCTCCGGATCATCGCAGTGTCCCGCGGCGGCCCTGTCAACATCGAGATGCCGGCCGCGCGCGACTATGGCGTCACGGTTGTCAACACCCCCGGCCGCAACGCATCGGCGGTAGCCGAGTTTACTGTCGCCTCGCTTCTCGCCGAGACGCGCAACCTGATCAGAGGTCATCTGTCGGTCGCCAGCGGCGATTTCCGACGCGATTTTTATCATTACGACCACGCTGGTCCGGAACTGCGTGAGCTTACCGTCGGGATTGTCGGTTACGGCGACATCGGCACGCGCGTCGCCCGGCTGCTTCACCCCTTCGGCTGCCCACTCCTGATCTACGATCCCTTCAAGGAGTTGAACGAGGAGGACAGGCAGCGGGGTCTGGAGAAGGTCGAACTCGACGACCTTTTGCGCCGCTCGGATGTGGTTACTCTGCACCCGCGCGTCACGCCCCAGTCCAAAGGGATGATTGGGCGAGCGCAGATCGAGATGATGAAGCCCGGCGCCTATATCGTGAACACCACGCGAGGACAGGTGCTAGCCTACGAAGCGCTCTATGAGGCGCTGGCGCGCGGACATCTTAAGGGTGCCGCTCTCGACACCTTCGATCCGGAGCCGCCGCCGCCCGACTGGCCCCTGCTCAGACTGCCGAACGTGACGCTTTCACCCCACATCGCCGGTGCCTCGCGCTATTCCATCACCAAGGCCGCCCGGATGATCGCCGAAGATATCGCGCGTATTCTCGGGGGCGACGCCCCGCTTCACCCATGCAAGTGAGCTTCCGATGACGACTAACGAGCTGGATCTGCGCCGCGAACTCGTCGAGGCATGCCGCAGCATGAACCGTCTGCGGATCAACAATGGCACGGCAGGCAATATAAGCGTTCGCCACGGCGACGGGTTCCTGATCTCTCCGACGGGCATTCCCTACGACCAGCTGACGCCGGAGCATGTCGTTGCGATGAACTGGGATGCCACCTTTGCAGGCGACGTTCTGCCGTCCAGCGAGTGGCGCTTTCACCGCGATATCCTGCAGGCGCGGCCCGACCTGCACGCGGTGGTCCACACTCACTCTGTCCATGCCACCGCATTGTCTGTCCTCGAACGCGACATCCCCGCCATCCACTACGTCATCGCTGCAGCGGGCGGCGACAGCATACGCTGCGCGCCTTACGAGATTTTCGGTTCGCAAGAGCTGGCCGACCAGGTGGTGAAGGCGCTTGAGGGTCGCCGCGCCTGCCTGATGGCGCATCATGGAGTGATCGCCGCGCATGTGTCGATCGCACGGGCACTGGCGCTCGCGGTCACAGTGGAGGAACTGGCCCACCAATATCTTCTCTGCCTGCCGCTGGGCGATCCGCCAGTCCTGTCCGAAAGCCAGATAGCCGACGTGCTGGTGAAGTTCAGGAGTTACGGCCAGCAAGGCACGCCCACGGGAGAGGGGCTTCGCCAGGCCTCGTGAACGCGATGCACCCTGTCCTTGTCTGCCTCGATTCCGGCACGACAGCGGTGAAGGCCGCGGCCTTCGACGAGAACGGGCGCATGATCGCCTCCGCTGAACGCGCAAATGGCGCTCTGCGTCGAGAAGGGCTCCGGGTCGAGCAGGACATGGAGGTCAGCCGTGGCGAGGCCTTCGCCGTCCTGCGGGCGTGCACCGAACAGATAAATAACCCCGTCAGCGGCTGCGTGATCACCGGGCAAGGCGACGGGCTCTGGCCGGTGGATGGGCAAGGTCAGCCCGTTGGTCGCGCGATCACTTGGCTGGACGCAAGGTCAGCGCGACTGGCCGCCGAGCTGGATCCGGAACTGGATGTCATCCAAGCGGCGACGGGATCGCGTCCCACCGCAGCCGCCCAGAGCCTGCAACTCCTGTGGATGCAACAAAACGATCCGGCGCGCTTCGGGGCCATCGCGCACGCCCTGCGCCTGAAGGAATGGCTGTTCCTGTCGCTGACGGGCCGGGTGATGGCGGAGCCGTCGGCCGTCCTGCCGGTTTGGGGGAGTTGGCGAAAGGGTGAAGCTACCCCTTTGGTGCAGGAGGCACTCGGCCTCCGCCGGGGGATCGAGCTTCTGCCCGAGCTGACCCCCATCGAGTCCTGCAGGGCGAACCTTTCGCCGTCAGCGGCGGCAGTCACTGGTTTTCCCGCGGGCGTGCCAGTGCTCCTCGGGACGGGGGACGTGCAGGCGACGCTGATCGGTCTGGGACTAGGCAGCCGAAGCGGGGTGACGCGCGCCTCGATCTTCGGGACAAGCGCGATCCACGCCTGCCTCGCGACCTCGCCAGACGAGATGCGCGAGACCCCCTCGGGTGCCATGGTGCAGCGGTTCGCACTGGACGATCGCTATCTGTGCTTTCACCCGTCATTCAATGGCGCAACCGTTCTGCAGCATTTGCACCAGCAGTTCGCGGCCATACCGCGCTGCACCGAACCGCACTATTCCGCCTTGGTGCTCCACCCCTTCTTCGAACCTGGAGGCGAGCGAGCTCCCTGGACTGATTTGCATGCCCGAGGTGCGGTTCTCGGGCTGACGGCCGCCGCTCATCCTCGCGAGATCGCCTGGGCAGCGCGCGAGGCCTTGGCCTTCGTGGCCCGCAAGAGCCACGAGATGATGGACGCCTCTTCAGGCACACTCGCGCTCGGAGGCGGGCTGGCCGCGGACAAACATTTTGCACGTTTTCTAGCCACCACGCTACGGACCCAGGTGGAGCGCAGCCCCAGCGCTCATGCCGGTCTGCGTGGATTGGCAGCCTTGGGC
>NZ_CANMEH010000008.1 GCF_947496875.1 uncultured Paracoccus sp.
CTCAGCATCACAACGAAAGCCGCCTGATCATGCCCTCAGGCCATCCGGGAAATTACACCAGCTTGACGGACGTGACCCGGACATGGGCTGAGCGCATGCTGTACGAGCTTGTCGCAAACCCCGCGCTGCTGCTGGCGGTCCGCGTTTTCCTGGCGCTCGTCTTCGCCACCGCCGCATTGTCCAAGCTGGGCCACGCCGAGGAGTTCTATGGCGTCGTCCGCAACTTCCGCATCCTGCCCGACGGGCTGTCCCGCCTGACCGCGCTTGTACTGCCGGTGGTCGAGCTCGCCGTCGCCGCGGGCCTGCTGATCCGCGCGACGGCGGTGCCGGCGGCGATCGTCGGGGCCGCGCTGCTGACGGTCTTCGGGATGGCCATCGGCATCAACGTGCTGCGTGGCCGGACCTCGATCGACTGCGGTTGCTTTCGCAACGGTCTGAAGCAGCAGGTCGGCTGGGCGCTGGTCGTCCGAAATGCAGCAATGGCCGGCGCCGCCCTGATCGTCGCAGCGCTTCTGCCCGCCACAACCAGGCCGATGCCGGCCGAGGCGCTTGTCGGGCTGATGGCCGGGCTGGTCGCCCTGATGCTCTACCTCAGCGCCGCGGCGCTGGGGGGGCTCCTGGCCGCGCAAACCATCTCGTCGAAAGGACGCTGACATGACCAATCTCCTGATCGTTTCCAACGTCATGCTGTGGATCGCCTTCCTCGGCGTGACCATCGTGATGCTTGGTCTGCTGCGGCAAGTCGGGCTTCTGCACGAACGCAGTTCGCCCATGGACGCCATGATCACCGACCACGGGCCTGACATCGGTGACAAGGCGCCCGAGCTGGACCTGAAGGATCACGATGGCCGTGTGGTCAAGGTGGGCGGCCCCGCCGCAGACGGACGGCAGACCGAGCCGGGCACGCGACTGCTTTCGGCCTTCGGATTGCTACACGCGGCGAACAAGGGTGATCCGGCGCGCCGCCACGTCGATGTGGCGGACTTCCGCGTGACGACCCAGATGCTCGCTCATGCGGGCGCCGACGATCAGACGCTCATCGGGCTAAATCTTGAAGAGCTGCTCGCGGTACTGCAGCCGTGGCACCAGCGGCTGGTCGGCCGGACGGCGTAAGGCTGCCATTGTGCGACACGCTGCCGGACCGCCAGCGGCTTTCGCGGATGGCGAACCTGGCCGATCTCGTGGCTCATCGCCTGCTTTCGTCCGAGGTCAGCGCGCGCGCGCTGGACGCATCGGCACGGTTACCCGTTCCAGAGGCGGCGTCATGCTGAGGGGGGCTCTGGGCCTTGGTGCCATCGTCACCTGCTGCTGGGCGGCAGTTGCGCTTGCCGCCATCGCCCAGCCTGCAAGGAACCGGACGCCCGACTCCGGCCGGTTGATCGCCTTGGGCGAGCGGCTGTTCTTCGAAACGGCGTTGTCCAGGAACGAGAGCCAGTCCTGTGCGACCTGCCACGATCCTGCCCGGGCGTTCACGGACCCGCGCGAGGGCAGGGCCAAGCTTGCCGTCTCCGTCGGCGACGACGGCGAGTCTCATGGCGACCGCAACACGCCGACGCTGGGATATGTTGGGTTCAGTCCCGAGTTCCACCTGTCTGACGCGGGGGTCTACAAGGGCGGGCAGTTCTGGGATGGCCGGGCCGCGAACTTGCGGGACCAGGCCGGCCAGCCAATGCTGAACCCCGTCGAGATGGCGATGCCTGACAAGGAAACGGTCGCCGCCCGCCTTGCAGCCGATCCCGCCTACACGGCCGAGTTCGAAGAATTATGGGGCCGCGGGACGCTGGACGACGCAGATCGAACCTTCGCTGCCGTGTCCGAGGCACTTGCCGCTTACCAGCAGACGCCGGAGTTCGCGCCCTTCGACTCCCGCTATGACCGCTGGCTGCGCGGCGAGGACAAGTTCACGGGTGAGGAATAGGGCAGTTGGCGGGGTTGTTGATGGGGCGGGGTATCCGGTCAGATTTCATCCAGTTCCGGCTCCTCCCGGACCGACCGCGGTCTTCAGAGCTTGCCGGCAGTGAGCCATCCCATCCCCAGCTCTGCGCGACCACATGGTGCACGGCGATCAGTTCCCCACCACGCGAGGCGGATGACGAGGGCATTGGCTCCTCGTCGTCGGCCGTAAAAGTTGCCACGCCGCCGTTAAGTTGTGCGGCGACGTACCTTGAAAGCCGGAGTCCGACGAAACCCCGTGGCCATAGCCGCATGTGGCTGCGGCTTCCAAGATGCAGCGGACACCGCGGTCGACCTGAGGGCAGCTGCCAGGACCGAAATCCCGGAGATCGCGACAGAAGGCCTGAATGTACCTGAGAGCAGGACTGGATCCTCGGAACCGCCCCGCCCACGGCGATGGCGACCTGGTCTGACGCCACAATCGAGAATGCCTATTCCCCTTCGCCGAAGTGGGCTTGGGAGCAATGTTCGATATACTCCATGATCTCGGACATCCGCCACCGGGATGAGCTTCCTTGCTTGAGCGGCTTCGGAAAGCAGCCGCGTTGGATGTCGCGGTAGATGTTGGCCCTCGATCGCTGGAGCATCTCGACAAGGGTCGAGACTCGGACCAGACACTCTGCGTGCGGCTGTAAGGCGCTCATGGTAATCTCCTTGGTTAGAAGGGAGGTCGGGTCGCCTTGAGAGACGCGGAAACGAGAGCACGCCTTCCTCACAGGTATTTGAACCGCCCACGTCCGCTGGCCGCGGACCGGCCGATCGCGAGGGTCGGGCCAAAGATCAAGGTACCCGTCACACGATTTGGACTGCTGTTCCGGACTGACCGGGAGCTTCCGGTCGCCTGAGCAGCTGCCCTGCTCCGCAGTCGGGCACGAGCCACAAAGCTTCGGGTGACTCCAGTTCAGATGGCTCGTTCCTCAGACAGGCCCGTCCTCCCTGGGACCGACACCGTCGAGGCTGCATGGCACTTCAGATCGAGCGCAAGTTTTTCGTCCTGTCCAATGCCCGGCAGAAGCAGGTCGTTCGGTCCGTCCGGCTTCGGGACAGCCTGATTTCCTCTTCGGTGCCGGGCAAGCGCCCCCGCACGCGATGTCATGCCCGCCTTGGCGCGCTGCTCATATGTCAGGTGCCCGTCCGTGCAGAGCACGGCGGCGGGCGCCATAACGGGCAGAAGAGCCGCCGAGATCGAAGGCTGACATTCGCGACCGCCTCGAAGGCGCGGTGCCCGGAGCTGTCCGTCGCCCCGAGCAGGTTCCTGTCCCAGGCGCGCCATCAGCCGGGCGGTGTCTTCACGGGCGCATTGCGGCGCAGATAGAATGACCACCGCTTCCGGGGCGGCTTTGGGTGTGCCATCTGGTTTGCCTGATGCCGCGCCCATTCCCGAGAGCCCTTGCGGCTCTCGCGCTGGCGCGCCTCGTCGGCCTCGATGATGCCCGCAAGAGCCCCGTTCCCATCTGCCGACACTCGCAGCGGAGGGCCAACCGCCACCGCCACCGCCACGCCGTGTGCCTGGAGATCCCGGGTTCGTTGGCTGCCGGTCCGGCACGACCAAGGCCCTTCAGCTTCGAACATGTCGCGCACCACCTCGACAAGCAAGCCCGGGCCATGCACCCGGCCATGAGGGTCCCGGTTGCTCCGCACCGGGTGCGGCGCAGTCCATGCAGCGCCAGCGACGCGGGCCCGTCCGGGTCGATCCCCAAGAGGACCGCTCTTGTCCGCCGCAATGCGGGCAGGGGAGATCCGGGCGCGCCGCGTCGATCTCCACGAAGGCTTCAGCCCTTCTGCGAGCCGTAATTCGACCTGCGAGGTCAGGAGCGGGCTTGCGACGGATGAAACCGCGGCAGGGGATCTGCACACAGCGTGGGAGACTCGCCGATTTGCTCGCGTGCCCGGGCTGCATGGCACGGCTAAAACACATCAGGCACAAGCGTCTACCGTAGCCCTATGCGGGACCTGAAGCTGAACGCAGCCGAATGCGTCGCAGCCGTTGCGCGACTTTGACGTTCGTCCAAGCCGGCGGAGGAACTGGGCGTCTCCTCCTCAGCCGTCAGCCAGCAGATCCGCGCCAAGGGGAACCCGCAGCCAAGACCCGTCAGGGTGCGCGATGAAGCTGCCGGCCTTTCCTCGTCGTTGCTATCGCAGCTCTCGGTCCGTTCGGCACCGACATCCTCACCCCGCCGCCAGGCAGACTTCCGCGACACCCTCGCGTGGCTCAGTTGACCGCTGGGGCGTCGGATGCGTTCTTCATCAGGAACTCGGTCACCAATGTGGCCTCCGTGTCGTCCAGGCCCGCCCGCGGGTACATCGAGGGGGTGATGCCCCGCCACTGCAGCTGGGTGAATCCCTTAGGGTCACGCGGGCCGTGACAGACCGTGCAGCGCTGATAGAAGATCCGCTCGCCGGGCTCCATGTCGGCGTAGAGGGACTCCACCAGTTCCGAGACGCGGTCCAGGGCCAGCGCATCCTCGTCGATCGCCGCGAACTGGTAGTCGCTCAGGACCACCGGCGGGGCATAGGCCCGGTTCGGACGCTCCGCATCCTCGCACTTGCTGAGCGACGCCACGCAGGTATTGGCAATTGTCGCCTGCGTCAGGCCCGTCGCCGGCCGCTCGGAGGTGAGCCAGTTGATCTGGCCCGAATTGCACCGGCCCTTGCTGTCCAGATCCGGCCAGCCGCCTTCGTAGAGCGACATGACCCCGGGCATGATGTCGTCCGACAGCACCGCCCCGGCGATGACCGCGCCACGATCGTTGCGGATCTCGACCAGGTCACCGTCCGCGATTCCCCTCGCTTCGGCGTCCTGGCGGTTGATCCGCACCGGCTCCCGTCCGTCTATCATGTAGAGCTCCCGCAAGCGGGCCGAGTTCCCCATCTGGCTGTGCAGGCGATACCAGGGATGCGGGCTGACCACGTGCAGCTGACCCTCCTGAGCATTCCCGAGATATTCCAGCGGCTCCTGCCAGATCGGCATGCCGGGATTGTCCGCCACGCCATAGTCCGCGATGGTCTGGCAGAACATCTCGATCCTGCCCGACACCGTATGCAGCGGATGGCCATCGGGGTCGTTGTAGAATTCCCCGTGCCGGACCCACTTGCGGGCTTCGGGCGGCGGAGGCTGGAGGGCGTAGCCCTTCTCCCAGAACTCCTCGAACGGGGTGGTCTGGGCGGCGCCGGTGCGGCCGTAGGCAGCCTGGATGTGCTCCATGAAGTCGAGCCCGTCGGTGAACTGCATCCACAGGCCGAACTTGTCGGCCAGCGCCTCGAAGATCTCGTAGTCGCTCTTTGACTCGCCCTGCGGCTCGATGCATTTCTTCATCGCGTAGATCTTGTCGTTGGAATAGGTCCCGCCGACCGAGATGTCGTCTCGCTCCATCGTCGAGGAGGCCGGCAGCACGATGTCCGCCCAGCGGACAGCCGCCGTCCACCAGACGTCCTGGCTGACGATCGTGTGCAGCTTGGAAAACGCCTTGATGAGCCGGTTCAGGTCCTGCTGGTGTGACACGAAGTTGTTGCCGGCGTTATAGATCATCCGGATGTCGGGATAGGTGCGGATCTGGCCGTTGTAGAAGAACTCCTTGCCGGGGTTCTCCAGCATCTCGGTGATGCGGCTGGCGGGGCATAGCTTGTCTACCAGGTTCTTTCCCGAGGACAGACCCGTCGGTGTGGGCTGACCCGATTGGGGCATGCCGCCATTGCCGTAGTGCCAGCTGAAACCGACACCTTCGCCCGGCTTGCCGATCTTGCCGATCAGCGCCGCGAAGTTGATGATGGCGTGGTGGACGAGCTCGCCATGATGGGCGCGCTGCAAGGACCATGCCCCCGCAAACTGGGTACGCGAATTGGCGAACAGTTCGGCCATTTCGCGGATCTTGTCGGCCGGGATGCCGGTGATGGCGGCGGCCCACTCCGGCGTCTTCGGTGTGTCATCGTCGCCTTCGCCCTGGACATAGGCGATCCATTCCTCGGACCCCACGGTGTACATCGCCATGTACTCGCGGTCCTCCAGTCCCTCCGCAAGGACGTGATGGGCCATTCCCAGGAACAGCGCGATGTCGGTGTTCGGAATGATCTGCACCTATTCGGCCGCCAGATACTCGTCCGAGGCGGTGCGCTGCGGGTTGATCGAGATGAACCTGCAGCCCGCGTCCCGGATCTCGGCCCACGGTCCGTACATGCCGTGGTCGGCCACGGTGAATTCGATCCGGTTGTTCTTGATGGGGTCGCACCCCACCAGCACGAAGACCTCGGTGTTGTCGCGCACGACCTCCCACGCCGTCTGCGGCGAATAGACCTCCATGTCGCCGATGATATGGGGCAAGGCGACCTGACTTGCGCCCGCCGACCAGTCGCCCTGCGTGATCGTGCAACTCCCGAACAGGTTGAAGAAGCGCTGCTGCATGACGTTCGGGCGGAACGAACCGGCGTTGGACCAGCCGCCGTAAGACGAGCTGAAGATCGCCTCGTTGCCGTTCTCCTCGATGGTCTTGAGGATCGCGTTGCCGGCGAGGGCCAGCGCGGTGTCCCAGTCCACCCGGACGAACTCCTCCTTGCCGCGCAACTCGGGCTTGGTGTCACCCGTCTGCCAGCCGTCCAGATAGGATTTACGGACCATCGGATAGAGGATCCGGGTGTCGTCATAGACCCGGTCGATGGTACCCAGCATCAGCATGTCGGTGGGCTGCTTGTCCAATTCGACAACGGGGCTGATCCCGACCAGCCGACCATCGCGGACAACGGCCTCGAACGGTCCCCAGTGCGAGGCGTGGAACACCCGCTGCCCGTGCGAATTGGGATCAATCGCCGCCAGCGCGGAGCTGTTCAGCAACCGTCCGGCTCCGGCAAGACCGAGGGCTGCCACGCCAGTCTGCATGAATCCACGGCGGGAAAGCGGGAAGGCGGACATGCCGAAATCCTTTCAATCTGAGCACTGACCAAGAATGGACCGCCTGCGAGCGGCATTCGGTGATCTGGATCGAGGACTGGGTGTTTGCCGGATGGCACGTGTCAAGGAGGGAAGCGCCGCGAATGATTGTTTCACCGACATCGAGCGTCTGGTGAACGATTTGCCTGAATATGGCGCTTTCCCTCACCCGTGCACCCATCTGGGAGACCCGAGCCATGATTTTCTTGTTCGCTGCCCCCGGGGCACGACTTGCGACAGCGGCGGCTGTTTCACTCCTGCTGTCCGCGCCACTCCTTGCCCAGTCGGCCGCGGAAACCAAGCCCGTTGCCCCCGTCCTGCAGGAGAGCGCCGGTGATATGCCCGCCAATCCTCACGAGATGCTGGGTGAGCTGACGGGAGGGCCGGACGGCTCGCCGACGGCATTGCGCGGCAACCCGCTGCCCGGCACCTCGACGTCGATCCCGACCACCAACCCCGCGCCCGTTGTCCCGCTGTCTGAGCGGCAGGGCCAACCTGTGGACTGCGAGAGAACCGGCATCGAAGGCCAGTGCGATCCGGTGGTGGGATTGGGCAACTGCCCGGAACCTTCGCAGGCGCGGTCAGGGCTGAGGGACTCCGACGCGCTTGCACCCGGACCCGCGGCGGTGGGAGGGGGTGACCCTGCTGCAACTGACGCCGCTGACGGCCCGGCTACACTCGAGAATTAGCGCGCGGGGCTGATCTGTCAGGGAGTGAGGCTGCTCGCCGTCCACCGCGCGATCCCTGGAGATGAGGGGCGAGCAACTCGATCGCCGCCGATGCGATCATCTGGTCGAACGAACCCTGTGCGACCGGTCGATGCGCCGCAGCGAACGGCCATGTCGGCAGTGTGCGGCGCGACTCTGACCTCGCCACGCACTGCGCACCAGTCGACTGGTGCGCAATGACGGCTCCGAAATCAGGCTGAGCCCATTCTGGCGAAATCCGAACCGGCACTCGGCGATCCTACGGCAGTGTCCGATTTGCAGCTGCGGCTCCGAATGGATCGACGCCGCCTTCGATGCGGTTGACGGGCCACAGGTTGCCGTTACTGCCGAGACCATCCGTCTCCGTGGCACCATCGTCATCCACGGTGCACCCAGCAATGAGCCCACCCAATTCCCGCTGAAGGTCGCCCTGCGCAAGAACCTCTCCTTGCGCGGCTGTCACTTCACTGAAATCACCGACGAATGGTCGCCATGAAGTGCCTTCCCTCCTGCATCGGATGTGCGGGCTTCAACGAGGCGAGACGCCCCCCCAGAGAGCCGATTGTTGCCTTGGCGCTGCTCCTACGGGTAGAACACGCCGCCGACCGCTCGGCGGGGTTTGGTATTCGTCTCGGGAAGCGGGATGAAGTCTGCCTCATCGCCCGGGACGGTGTCGAAGCGCCCACGCCGCCATTCTTCCTGCGCTTGCTCGATCCGCTCCTTGCGCGATGAGACGAAGTTCCACCAGATCCAGTGCGGCCCATCATCGCCCATTTGGTCGGCCGCCAGGCCGGGGCCATGACCGGGCAACTGCGCGCCGACGCGCCGCGCGGGGCCACGCTCTGGGGCTACGAGCTCGCTCCGCGGCTGCTCGGCCCGTTTCTGGCGCTGTGTCTTTACCGCTGGGAGATTATCGTCCGCGAAACGGCCGGGATGGGATTGCTGGGTATTGCCACACTCGGCTTCTTCATCGACAGCGCGGTCGCCGAGCTCCGCCTCCACCGGGCGATGGTCCTGCTGGTTGCCGCCGGTCTGCTGACGGCCGCGATCGACAGCATCTCGCGCCTGGTCAGACGGCGGATCGGCGCGGGTGGCGGCCGAGCGCTCCCGCACGAGGCGCGGCTCCGCAGCGGTGGGCCGAGTTACACGATCGCTTGGTAACGCTCGTGCTGACTCGGACCAGCGGCGAATTCGGACATAGCGCCCTCACGACCGGCTGATCTGCAGAGAAGCGAGGGACGCCAGCATCCCTCCGCTCGGGGTGGACATGGAACACCGGATCACGAGACTGATCGATGCCGCGCGTCGGTGGGGACCACCAGGAGCGAAGCTCTGCCACCCCGGCGCCACCCCGAGATGCTATCTGCGTCTCGACCCACACAACGAGTCAGGAGGAAGTTTCTGTTATCGCTGGAAAATCGTGGTGCCCGGAGGCGGATTCGAACCACCGACACGCGGATTTTCAATCCGCTGCTCTACCAACTGAGCTATCCGGGCCCCGGAGGAACGGCCTGCGTTCCGAGGTGCCGCGTAACTAGACAACGGGACCGGGGCTGTCCAGCCTGAATCTGCCGCTCAGCCGGTGCTTTCCTCGTCGCTCGCCGGGATCGGCGCAGCGTCCCCCGGTACGACGTAGTCGCCGCGCAGCCAGCGGGCCAGGTCGACGTCGGCGCAGCGACGCGAGCAAAACGGCCGATACTTCGCGTCGCTGTCCTTGCCGCAGATCGGACAGGCCATCAGCGACGCCCCGCCTTGCTGCCGGTCCCGGCCGTGGCCGCTGCCAGCTGCGCCAGGGCGGCACGGTCCCGCTTGCGGCTGAGTTCGTAGAGCCCCATCGCCGTCCACCCGATCAGCGTGGTTTCGGTCGTATCGGCGCGGAACGCGGCCCGCAGCGCCTGATCCAGCGTGCCCCGGTCGCGTTTGGGAACCGGCGCGAAATCGATCACCACCTGCCCGCCCAGCCCGCGCAGGCGCAGCTGCCGCGGCAGGTCACGGGCCAAGGCGATATCGGCCTTGAGCGCCGCGGCGGGCGAGTTGTCGGGCCCGGTATCGACGTCGACCGCAACCAGCGCCCGGGTCGGCTCGATCGTCGCCCGTGCGCCGCCGGGCAGAAGCAGATCGTCCCGCAACAGCGCGTCGATCTGCTCCGACACCCCATGTGCATCGAAGGCGCCGGTTGAATCGTCGACGCTGTCCGGCCCCGGATCGGCCCAGTCGATCCAGGCCGCGCGCCAGGGCGGATCGGCATCGACGAGCAGTTCGGGTCCGCCCTGATCATCCGCCATGACTTGGGTGGCCAACTGCGCCAGTGTCGCCATCTCCTCGGCTGCGTCCGCCTCGTCCTCGGTGGCAGCGGCGGTCCGCAGCACCAGCCCCAGATCCTCGGGCGCATCAGCCCGGGCCAGAGCGGCTTCTCCCAGCGCCTTCAGGCGGTCGCATTCCGCATCATCACGGATCCGCCGGGACACGTTCACCCCCGGCGCAGCGGGGGTGGCGATGGCACTGCGGCCACGGAACAGGACCCGACGGGTCACGGGCAGCGCCTTGCCCTCCTCCGGTACGCCGGTGACCTGGACGATCAGCGCCTGACCTTCGGACATGCCCTTCACGTCGCGCAGAAACCCGCGGGCCCCATTGGGCAGGCGCAGGAACACCCCGCCCTGCCCCTTGACCAGCCGGTCCACGACGCCGCGGCAGATGGTGCCGGGGGACAGCGGCGTCAGCCCGCCGGGATCAAGCCGCAGATCCTGCAACTGGCCGTCCACTATCAGGGCCGCGGCCTCGCGCCCCCAGAGCCGGTCCAGAACGATCACACGGCCCTTCACGACATCCCCCGCAATCCGATCGACGCCAACAGCGTCGCGGTTTCTGCCAGCGGCAGCCCGACTACGGCGGTGAACGATCCCTGCAACCAGGGAACAAAGGCTGCGGCGGGTCCCTGGATGCCATAGCCGCCGGCCTTGCCGTGCCAGTCGCCGGTGGCAACATAGCCGTCGATCTCGGCTGCGGTCAGGGGCCGGAACCGCACGACGGTTTCCACCAAGCGGTCGCGGGCCTGCCCGCGGTGAAGAAGGGTGACCGATGTCATCACCCGATGCCGGCGGCCCGACAGCACCCGCAGGAAGGCTGCAGCCTCGCCTGCGTCGGCGGGCTTGCCGAGGATTCGCCGCCCTGCCGCGACGACCGTGTCGGCCGCCAGGATGGCCCCCTCATGGACAGCCGCGATCGCCTGCGCCTTCTCAGACGACATGCGCCGCGCATAGTCGCGCGGCGGTTCCGCCCGGCCGGGCGTCTCGTCGATCTCGGCAGGGACCACCGCATCGGGCACGATGCCGATCTGCGCCAGCAGATCCAGCCGGCGCGGGCTTGCCGACGCCAGGACCAGACGCGGGCGGTCCGGCCTACTTGAAGCGGTAATTGATCCGGCCCTTGGTCAGGTCGTAGGTGTTCATTTCCACCTGCACCTTGTCGCCGGCCAGCACGCGGATGCGATTCTTGCGCATCTTGCCGGCCATGTGCGCGATGATCTCATGGCCGTTTTCGAGCTCGACCCGGAACGTCGCATTCGGCAAAAGCTCCATCACAACGCCTGGGAATTCGAGCATCTCTTCCTTGGCCATGGTCTCTCCTGAAAGCGTCCCGCGGAAACGCAGGCGCAGGGGATATGCAGCGAGCCGCAGCTTTTTTCAAGCCCCGTCGCGCATCGTCCTGCATATGCGGACCACCGCCTTGCGCCGCGCCACCGCTGGTCGTCAGCCGGAAATGATCTCGAACCGCTCGACGTCGATCATGCCGCGGTCGGTGATCTTCAGGGCCGGGATCACCGGCAGCGCCAGAAACGCCAGTTGCAGGAACGGTTCGTCCAGCGTCACGCCCAGCGATCTGGCCGCCCGGCGCAGCCCGGCCAGGCTGTCGTGGACAACCTCGAACGGCTCGAGGCTCATCAGCCCTGCCACCGGCAGGGCCAGTTCGGCCAGCACCTGTCCGCCCTGGGCGACGACGAGGCCGCCCTCGATCGCGGCCAGCCGGTTCACGGCCAGCGCCATGTCGGCGTAATCGACGCCCACCGCGACGATGTTGTGGTGGTCGTGGCAGACGGTCGAGGCGATCGCGCCGCGCCGCAGTCCGAAGCCGCGGACAAACCCCGTCGCGATGTTGCCGTTCCGGCCGTGCCGTTCGACCACCGCGATCCGGGCCAGGTCGCGTGCCGTGTCCGGGGGCTTGTCTCCGTCAACCGGGGCGACCTGTTCGCGCAGGTGCCGGGTGATGATCTTGCCGGGGATGATGCCGATCACGTCCGTGTCGGTCCGGTTGCCGGTGCAGCGGAAATCGGCAGGGCCGATCGCAGGCGCCCGGACCGATGCGCGGCCCACCGGGGCGACGGCGCCCCGCGCGGAAAACGCGGCGTCGCCGACCACGCGGCCCGCCGCCAGGACCAGCTGCGCCCGACACTCCGATAGCCCGTCCAGCGCGACGATGTCGGCCCGCAGGCCGGGCGCAATCAGCCCGCGATCGCGAAGCCCGAACGCCTCGGCCGCCGATAGCGACGCGGCGCGATACGCGGCCAGCGGCGAGGTGCCGAGTTCGATCAGCCGGCGCACCATGTAATCGATGTGGCCATGTTCGGCGATATCCAGCGGATTGCGGTCGTCGGTGCACAGGCACATGTAGGGGGCGGTGATATCGGTGAGGACCGGCTGCAGCGCGTTTAGGTCGCGGGACACCGACCCCTCGCGAATCAGCACCCGCATGCCCCGGCGCAGCTTTTCCAGCGCCTCGGCGGCGGTGGTCGCCTCGTGTTCCGTCCGGATCCCCGCCGCGACATAGGCGTTCAGGTCCCGGCCGGACAGCTGAGGCGCGTGGCCGTCGATGTGGCCGCCGGCAAACAGCCGCAGCTTGGCCATTGCCGCCGGGTCGCGGTGGATGACGGCCGGGTAGTTCATGAACTCGGCGAGCCCGATGGCTGAGGGATGGCCCATCACCGCCCGCAGGTCGCCGGCGTCGATGCGGGCGCCCGCGGTTTCCATGTCGGTCGAGGGCACGCAGGACGACAGCTGGACCCGCAGGTCCATTAGCAGATGTTCACTAGCCGCCTGGAAATAGCGGATGCCGTCCAGCCCCACGACATTCGCGATCTCGTGCGGGTCGCAGATCGCGGTGGTGATCCCGCGCGGGGTGACGCAGCGGTCGAATTCGAACGGCGTGATCATGCTGCTCTCGACATGCAGATGCGTATCGATCAGGCCCGGCACCAGCACCATGCCGCCAACGTCGATCACCTCGCGCCCCTCGTAGGACGCGCCGATCCCGGCGATCAGCGACCCGCAGATCGCGACATCGCCGGGGATCATGGCGTCGGTGACCAGATCGAACACCTCGCCCCCACGTAGCACGAGGTCGGCGGGTTCGTCGCCGCGCGCCTGGGCGATGCGTCGCTCCAGATCCGGGTCTGGTGTCATCAGAGATCCTCGATGATGGACGCGAGACCGCCAGCGCATGGACGACGCGTTCCGCAACCGTGAGGGGATCGCCCGCGGGGGACAAGATCCTTAGACGAAAAGGGAGCGCCCCTGGGCGCCCCCCAACCGCTACGACTCAGCGGCCAGCCGACGAATGCCGCGGATCAGATCACGCCCAGTGCGCGCATCGCCTCGGCAACGCGGACGAAGCCCGCGATGTTGGCGCCCAGGACGTAATCGCCCGGCGCGCCATATTCCTCGGCCGTATCGGCGCAGACGCGGTGGATGTCGGTCATGATCTCGTCCAGCCGGCTGACCGTCTGCTGGAACGTCCAGCTGTCACGCGACGCGTTCTGCTGCATTTCCAGCGCCGAGGTGGCGACGCCGCCCGCATTGGCGGCCTTGCCCGGGGCGTAGAGCACGGCGGCTTTCTGGAAGGCGGCAATCGCCTCGGGGGTGCAGGGCATGTTGGCGCCCTCGGCCACCACGCGGACGCCGTTCTTGATCAGGGTCGCCGCCTGCTTGCCGTTCAGCTCGTTCTGCGTTGCGCAGGGCAGCGCGATCTCGCAGGGCACGTCCCAGATCGACCCCTTGCCCGCCTCGATGAAGTAGGTGCCGGTGCCCTTGATGCGGTGGTATTCCGAGATCCGGCCACGGCGCCGCTCCTTGATTTCGCGCACGAGGTCGAGGTCCAGCCCCTTTTCGTCCACCACGTAGCCGCCGGAATCCGAGCAGGCGAGGACGGTCGCGCCGTATTGCTGCAGCTTCTGGATGGCGAAGGTCGCGACGTTGCCCGACCCGGACACGACGGCGGTCTTGCCCTCGAACCCGTCGCCCTTGGCCTCGAGCATCGACCGCACGAAGAACACGGTGCCGAAGCCCGTCGCCTCGGGCCGCGCGCGCGAGCCGCCATAGCTGAGCCCCTTGCCGGTCAGAACGCCGGCCTCGTAGCGGTTGGTCAGCCGCTTGTACTGCCCGAACATGTAGCCGATCTCGCGCCCGCCCACGCCGATGTCCCCCGCCGGCACGTCGGTGTATTCACCGATGTGACGGTGAAGCTCGGTCATGAACGACTGGCAGAACCGCATAATCTCGCGGTCGGACTTGCCTTTGGGATTGAAGTCCGAGCCGCCCTTGCCCCCGCCGATCGGCATGGTGGTCAGCGCGTTCTTGAAGGTCTGCTCGAAGCCCAGGAACTTGATGATTCCGACATTGACCGACGGGTGGAACCGCAGCCCGCCCTTGTACGGCCCCAGCGCCGAATTGAACTGGACGCGGAACCCGCGATTGATCTGCACCCGGTCCTGGTCGTCGATCCACGGCACCCGGAAGATGATCTGCCGTTCCGGTTCGCAGATCCGCTCGATCAGCCCTTCTTCCAGGTACTCCGGGTGCTTGGCGACGACCCGCCCCAGGCTTTCCATCACCTCGACCACCGCCTGGTGGAACTCGGGTTCGCCAGCGTTCCGCTGCTTCACCGTCTCCAGAATGGGTTCGAGCTTTTCGTCGATCCGCGCCATGCGCGCCGTCTCCTTGTTCTGTTGTTGGTCACGACAGCGGGGCTGGGCCTCGCCCGCCTGCCGTCGCTGGTTCCGCCGCTCGCCGGATGGCGCACAACCCGCGCCGCATGAACCTGATGAGCTGGGAACTGTCCAGCCGCCACGACCCGGAATTGGCGGCGGAGGGGTGCGGGCCGGGCAGACCGTTCAGGCGGCTGCCAGGCCCGCGATGATCAGAAGAACGCCTGCAGGCCGGTGATCGAACGTCCCAGGATCAGCGCATGCACATCATGCGTGCCCTCGTAGGTGTTCACGGTCTCCAGGTTGGCGGCGTGGCGCATGACCTGGAATTCTTCACTGATGCCGTTGCCGCCGTGCATGTCGCGGGCCATCCGGGCGATGTCCAGCGCCTTGCCGCAGTTGTTGCGCTTGACCAGCGAGATCATCTCGGGCGCGGCCTCTGCCGAATCCAGCAGACGCCCGACCCTCAGGCTGGCCTGCAGACCCAGACTGATTTCCGTCAGCATGTTGGCCAGCTTGAGCTGGTACAGCTGCGTATTCGCCAGCGGTCGCCGGAACTGGTGCCGGTCCAGACCGTACTGCCGCGCCGCGTACAGGCAGAACTCGGCCGCACCCAGCACGCCCCAGCTGATTCCGTAGCGGGCCCGGTTCAGACAGCCGAACGGACCCTTCAGCCCCTCGACATTGGGCAGCAGCGCGTCCTCGCCGACCTCGACATCCTGCATGACGATCTCGCCGGTGATCGAGGCGCGCAGGCTCAGCTTGCCTTCGATCTTGGGCGCCGACAGGCCGGGCATGCCCTTGTCGAGCACGAAGCCGCGGATCTTGCCGCCATGCGCGTCGGACTTGGCCCAGACCACGAACACGTCGGCGATCGGGCTGTTCGAGATCCACATCTTGGACCCGTTCAGCACATAGCCGTTGGCGGTCTTCTTCGCCGTCGTCTTCATCCCGCCGGGATCGGAACCGGCATCGGGCTCGGTCAGGCCGAAGCAGCCGATGAATTCGCCCGAGGCGAGCGTGGGCAGGTATTTCTGGCGCTGCTCTTCCGAGCCGTAGGCATAGATCGGATACATGACCAGCGACGACTGCACGGACATCATGCTGCGATAGCCGGAATCGACCCGCTCGACCTCGCGCGCGATCAGGCCATAGCTGACATAGCCGGCCCCCAGCCCGCCATATTCCTCGGGCACGGTGACGCCCAGCAGGCCCATCTCGCCCATTTCGCGGAAGATCTCGGGATCGGTCCGTTCCTCGCGATAGGCGGCGATCACCCGGGGCTGCAGTTTTTCCTGCGCATAGGCGCGTGCCGAGTCACGCAGCATGCGCTCCTCTTCACTCAACAAGTCGTTGAGGCGCAGAGGATCTTCCCAGTCGAACTGGTTCAGATCGGGACGGTCTTTCGGCGATAGCGGCATCTTTCCCTCCATCTGGTGGGTCCTGATAGGCGCTCGGCCCGGGGGAGGCAATCGCCGTTCACGACCGCATCACACGGTTTTCGGGAACGCGAAGGCTGTTTGTCTGTTAGATTGCGGAGCCTTGGCGCGCCGAGCGCCGACCTGACCTGATTATTGATTGACGTCGGAGGACACATGCGCCGGATCTTTACCAACTCGACCGCGATCGCCCTGGGCCTGGCCCTGTGGCTTCCCCATGGCGCAGCGGCGCAGACCGCCCCCGTGGAACCTGTCGCCAGTGCCGAAGCGGACCAGGCCGCGGCCGAGCGCGCCGCCGAGATGCCGAACCTGCAGACCGCCTTGCAGCGGGAACTGGATCAGGGCCTGACCGCCGAAGCCCTCGTCTGCCCGATGAACATCCCCCAGCCCTGCCCCAGCGACATCCGGTTCACTCCTGAAGGGGTCGCCGTTCAGGTGTCGCAGGACGGCGCGATCTTTCTGGCCCAGAAAGTGATGCAGACGCATCAGGCCGATGCCGAGGGCAACCTGACGCCCGACCCGGACGCGGTGCTGATGCAGGCGGCGCCGGCCGGCCAGCAGGACGTGGCAGCAGATCCGGCGTCCGACCAGGAAGCCGGTGAGGAGACCGTCGTGATGGCAGCGGCGGATGCGCCTGCCGAGGCGGAGGCGCCTGCCGAACTGCCCCCGCCCGATGCAACCGCGGGTGAAGCCGACGCGGACACGGATGCAGCTGCAGCCGACGCGGGCGCCGCGGCTGAGGCGGACGCGGAGGCGGAGGCAGAGGCGGCCGATGCACCTGCAGCCGACGCGCCCGCGGCGGAAGAGCCGGTGGCCGACGCCACTGCGCCGGGTACCCCTGCCCCGGACGCCGCTGCCCCAGACGCCCCCACCGAGACCACTGCGGCCGACGAGGCTGCCGCGGATGAAGCCGAAGCTGATGCCGCCGCTGCCGAGCCGCCTGCGCCGGAGGTCGTCGAAGCCGAGCCTGCAGATTCAGCAGCGCCGGACGCACCAGCGCAGGAGGCCGCCCCGGCGCCTGCGCAGGCAGCCGACGAACCCACCGACGAACCCACCGCCGAGGTCGCTGCGGACGATGCCGGCACTGCCCCGCCGGCAGAAGCCGAAGCGGCGCCAGCACCCGAACCGGCGACACAGGCAGCGACCTCCGAAGCGGCCAGCACGCCTGCCGACGAACCCGCGCCTGAAAGCGCCGAGGCGCAGGTGACCGAGGAAAGCCCCGAACCCGACCTGCCGGACGCAGCCGCACTGGAGCGGGCGCTGGCCCAGGAAGTCGAAGGGCAGGCCGCGGATGCGCCGGCCGAGGCGACCGAAGCTCAAGCGGCGGCAGACGCGACCGCCGAGGGTGTTTCCGCTACAGCCGACGCCGCCGACGCGGAGACCCCGCCAGCCGATGCCGCGGCAGCCGACACCGATGCACCAACCGAACAAGAGACGACCGCCGCACCCGCAACGCCAGAGGCGGCGGAGGCGCCGGCACAGGCCGCCGACGCACAAGCTGAGGCCGTCGCCGTTCCTGAAGCCCAGGCGCCCGAGACCGAGGCGGCCCGCGAGGCCGCAGCCGGCAGCGCGCCGGTCACGGCCGCGGCGCTGGACCCGGACGCCCAGGAAACCGGCGAAGTGGTCGAGACCCAGGTGACCGAGGAGAACGCGCGCTCCTCGACCGAGGATTTCGCCACCAGCATCGCCGAGGCGGCCCGTGCCGCCGCGGCCGGCGCGGCGGCCGGCGCGCTGGCGGGTCAGCAGACAGGTCAGCAGGCCCAGGCACCGGCCGATGCCGCGGCCCAGGCCGATGCGACGGCCCAGACGCCCGGCGTCGCACCCGCTACCGCGCAGGACCTGCAGGAGGAGCTGGCCGCGCGCGAGGACGATGACGACCGCGACGACGTGGCCCGCGCGGCGCTTGCCGGCCTCGCCGGGCTGGTGGTCGGACAGATGCTGTCGAACGACCGCGAGGTTGCGCTCACCACGGGCGACCGGGTGGTCGTGACCCGCCCCGACGGCAGTCAGGAGGTTCTGAAGAACGACAACGCGCTGCTGATGCAGCCCGGGTCGAACGTGCAGACCGAAAACTTCGCCGACGGATCCAGCCGCAGCACCGTCGTGCGCCAGGACGGCAGCACCGTCGTCACCATCCGCGATGCCGACCTGCGGGTGCTGCGCCGCACGGTGATCGCGCCTGACGGCACCTCGACCACGCTGATCGACGAAACCGTCCAGGTGCAGCCGGTGAACGTGTCCGAACTGCCGCCGCCCGCCCGGCCGCTGGTCGCCAGCGACCGCCCGCTGTCCGAAGAGGATCTGCGCGCGGCTCTGCAGCGCGAGGTGGCGGTCGATCGCCGCTTTACCCTGAGCCAGATTCGCAACATCCCTGCGGTGCGCGCGCTGGTGGCCCCGATCGACATCAACTCGATCACCTTCGACACCGGCTCGGCCGCGATCAAGCCCGATCAGGCGCAGCAGCTGGCGACGCTCGGCCGAGCGATTGCCGAGACGATCCGCCAGAACCCGCGCGAGGTCTTCATGATCGAAGGCTACACCGACACGGTCGGGTCGGATGCGTCCAACCTGGCATTGTCTGACCGCCGCGCCGAATCGGTCGCGCTGGCCCTGACCGAGTATTTCCAAGTGCCGCCGGAAAACATGGTCGTGCAGGGTTACGGCGAACAGTTCCTGCGCGTCCCGGCAGAGGGCGACGTCCGCGCGAACCGTCGTGCCTCGGTCCGCCGGATCACCGAACTGCTGGCGCAGAACTGACGCGTCAGGGCCGCCCGGACACGGGCCGCCACCTTCTGCAATCTGCATCGGGGCCGCGGATCACCGCGGCCCTCTTGCGTTCACTTCCGGCGCCAGACCGTGCAGACTGCCTGCTCGCCCTCCAGCGCGTCGGCCGCCGCGCCCAGGTCGAACCCGGGCAGCGCCGCGAACCCGTCCGCCAGCAGCGCGGCGCCCGCGGCATCGACCGGGACCAGCAGCGCCTGCCCGTCCGTCGCGCGCAGCCGCCAGTGCGCCTGTCCGTCCAGCCGCAGCAACCGGATCTCGGCCAGGTCGCGCAGGGCGATCTCTCCGCCCAGGGTGCGGGCGCCGTAATAGCGGATGGCGCCCTCGACCAGTTCGACGACGCCGGGGGCGGCGATGTCGCGGCGAAATCGCATGCGGCGGCGCGCATCCATGCCCCAGATCACGCCCACGGCCACCATCGCGGCCCCGACCCCGCCATAGATCCACCCGCCCCAGGAGAACATCCACAGACCGGCGCCGATCAGGGCGACCGCGGCCAGGACCTCGCGCCAGGGGTGCAGACGGGCGGCCAGTTCGGGGCGGATCAGCATCGGCGGCCCACGCCCGCGGCGGGTCGCATCAGAGCGGACGGCTCATGTCGCGATGCGGAATTCCGGCATCGTCGTAGACCGGTCCGGATGCGGTGAAGCCCAGCTTTTCATAGAACGCCAAGGCGTGGGTCTGCGCGCCCAGCCTGGCGAGTTTTACCCCCGGGATGGCGCGCAACTCGTCCAGCGCCGCACGCATCAATGCCGCCCCCAGTCCTTGGCCGCGGCGATCGGCCAGGACGGCGACGCGGCCGATCTTGCCCGTGTTGCCCCGGATCAGCAGCCGCGCCGTGCCGACGGGCCGCCCGGCCTCGCTAGCCAGCAGGTGCACCGCGGTCGCGTCGTGCCCGTCGTGCTCCAGCGCTTCGGGGACGTTCTGTTCCTCGACGAAGACCGCGCGGCGGATCGTCAGGCAGGCGTCCAGATCGTCGGTGCGCCCAATGGTGATCATGCGAAATACCGCTGCAGGATGGCCCGGTAGATGTCCTTCAACTGCCGGACCTGATCGGCCGGCACCCGCTCGTCGACCTTGTGCATGTATGCGCCCACCAGGCCGAATTCGACCACCGGGCAGACGTCCTTGATGAAGCGCGCATCCGACGTCCCGCCCGAGGTCGACAGCACGGGCTCGGTGCCACAGCATTCGGCGACCACCTCCCGGACCAGCGCGACGAACGGCCCCGGTTCGGTCAGGAAGCTCTCGCCGGTCAGGGCGACGTCCAGTTCGAACCGGACCCCGGTCTCCCGTTCCATTGCGGCCGCCTGCTCGCGCAGCAGGGCCGTCAGGCTGTCGCCGGAATGGCTGTCGTTGAAGCGGATGTTGACGACCGCGCGGCCCCGCTCGGGGATCACGTTCGTCGCCCTATTGCCCACGTCGATCGAGGTGATCTGCAAGCTCGAGGGCTGGAAATGCGGGGTGCCCTGATCCAGTGGCGTGTCGACCAGCTGCGTCAGCAGGCGAGTAAGCGGGTGCAGCGGGTTCAACGCCTTGTGCGGATAGGCGACATGGCCCTGCGTCCCGGTGGCGGTGATCGTCGCGGTCAGGCTGCCCCGTCGCCCGATCTTGATCATCTCGCCCATGACGCTGGGGTTCGACGGCTCGCCCACGATGCAGGCGTCCATCCGTTCGCCCTGCGCGGCCATCCAGTCGAGGATCGCGATGGTGCCGTCGCGGCCGGGGCCTTCCTCGTCACCCGTGATGGTCAGGATCACCGCCCCGTCCGGCGGCGTTTCGGTGACGAAATCGATCGCCGCGGCGACGAAGGCGGCCACTGCCGATTTCATGTCGGTGGCCCCGCGCCCCCAGATGACGCCGTCGATCTCGACCCCCGAGAACGGCGGGTGGGTCCAGCTGGCCAAGTCCCCGGGCGGCACCACATCGGTATGACCGTTGAAGCCCAGGCCGCGCGCGCCGCGCGCGCCCCACCGGGCGAACAGGTTGGGCGTCCCGGCGCGATCCACGCGGGTGCACGCGAACCCGGCCTGTTCGAGCATGTCCTGCAGCAACACCAGCGCGCCGCCCTCGTCCGGTGTCACCGAGGGGCAGCGGATCAGGCGGGCGGTCAGGGCGGCGGCGTCGATCGGCATCAAATCTCACATCGTCAGGGCGCGGCGGATCAGGTTCGTGCCGGTCAGCACCAGCAGCACCAGCGTCCAGCGGCGAAACTGCACCACGTCCATGCGGTCCTGCAAGGCAAAGCCCAACTGCATGCCGATCAGTGCCGGCACGACCATCAGCACCGACAGCGGCAGCGTCCCCGCATTCAGCACGCCCGAGGCGAGATGCGCAAATGTCAGCGCCACCGCCCCGATCAGGAACACCACGCCCTGCACCCGGATCTGTTCCTGCTTTGACGCGCCGATCGACAGCAGGAACACGATCAGCGGCGGTCCCCAGATCCCCGAGATGCCGCCATACAGCCCGCCGATGATCCCGCTGACGACCTCGGCCCGGCGGCGGTGGCGGATGGGCAGCTGCAGCGGCCGTCCAGACAGCTGCCACGCGGCAAAGGCGGTGATCGGGACGCCGAGGGCTGCGTACATCACCGGCTGCGGCAGCAGGCGCGCGAAAGGCGCCGCCACGAACATGAACGCGCACACGAACGCGATGTGCCAAACATAGCGGCGCGAAGACCGGGCCGCCGCCCGCACCCCTTGGCGCAACGACTGCTGCAGGTTGGTGATCAGGGTCGGGACGATCAGCAGGGCCAGCGCCACCGGCGCAGGCAGGAACGAGCCAAAGGCCGACATCATGATCATCGGCATGGCGAACCCGATCGCGCCCTTCACGAACCCCGCGAACAGCGTGACGGCCAGGGCCAGCCAGATCTGGGAGGGGTCGAGGTCGCTCATCCGCGGCACACTAGCCCGATCCCACCGGCGTACAAGCGGATGACGGCGACAGAAAGCTGCGTGCTGCAAAGCTGCTGCGCAGCATCGTTGCGCTGCAGGTGCGAAGGCGCTAAGGGCTGCGGCAATCCGCAAGCGAGGCTGCCATGACCCAGACGCCGATCACCGCCGATACCGCCCGGACGCTGCTGCCGGAACTGGATACCCTGATGGAGCGGGCGACCACCGCCCTTCGCCAGCGTGTCGGCAATGGCAAGGTCGATGCGGCCGCCTTGGACGATGAACAGCACGCCGCGCACGCCCTGTCCTGGCTTGCCACCTATGTCGAGGCCCTCAGGCAGCTGTCGGCCTGGGCGGACCGGCTGTCGGAACAGGGCCGGCTGGGCGACATCGAGGAACTGCTGCTGCAGATCGGGTTCGCCGAATACCTGACCCAGATCACCGGTGGCATCCCGATGAGTCAGACGGAGTTTGCCCGCCTGTCCGATCTGGATGTCGACTGGCAGCCTTCGGACGCCGCGCGAGCCGCGATGGCCGGCAACAGCCCCGCCGCCCGCCAGCGTCTGGTGGAGCTGATGCAGGACAATCGCGGTCAGGCAACCTTCGGCGCGACCGGGCTCGACGAGGATCTGGAGATGATCCGAGACCAGTTCCGGCGCTATGCCGACGACAAGGTCGTGCCCCATGCCCATGACTGGCACCTGAAGGACCAGCTGATCCCGATAGAGGTGATCAACGACCTGGCAGAGCTGGGCGTGTTCGGGCTGACCATCCCCGAGGAACATGGCGGGCTGGGGCTGTCCAAGGCGTCGATGGTCGTGGTCAGCGAGGAACTGTCGCGCGGCTATATCGGGGTCGGGTCGCTGGGCACCCGGTCGGAGATCGCCGCCGAGCTGATCCTGTGCGGCGGGACCGAGGAGCAGAAGTCAAAGTGGCTGCCCGGGCTGGCGTCGGGCGAGATCCTGCCCACCGCGGTCTTCACCGAGCCGAATACCGGATCGGATCTGGGGTCGCTGCGGACCCGCGCCGTGCGGACCGAGGATGGATGGGAGATCACCGGCAACAAGACCTGGATCACCCATGCGGCACGCACCCACGTGATGACGCTGCTGGCCCGCACCGACCCGGACAGCACCGACTGGCGCGGCCTGTCGATGTTCCTGGCGGAAAAGACCCCCGGCACCGACGAGGACCCGTTTCCCACGGCCGGCATGACCGGGGGCGAGATCGAGGTACTCGGCTATCGCGGGATGAAGGAATACGAGCTCGGCTTCGACGGGTTCAGCGTCGGTTCGGACAATCTGCTCGGCGGCCAGCCCGGGCAGGGGTTCAAGCAGCTGATGCAGACCTTCGAGTCCGCCCGCATCCAGACCGCCGCGCGGGCGATCGGCGTGGCGCAGTCGGCGCTGGAACTCGGGATGCAGTATGCGATCGACCGCAAACAGTTCGGCAAGGCGCTGATCGCGTTTCCGCGGGTGGCCGACAAGCTGGCGATGATGGCCGTCGAGATCATGATCGCCCGGCAGCTGACCTATCATTCCGCCTGGCAGAAGGATCACGACCGCCGCTGCGATCTGGAGGCCGGGATGGCCAAGCTGCTGGGTGCCCGGGTGGCGTGGGCCGCGGCCGACAACGCGTTGCAGATCCATGGCGGCAACGGCTTCGCGCTGGAATACCCGATCAGCCGCGTCCTGTGCGACGCCCGGATCCTGAACATCTTCGAGGGGGCGGCCGAGATCCAGGCCCAGGTGATCGCCCGGCGGCTGCTGGGCTGACCGCCACGCATGCGTCCCATCCGCCACACTGTGGCGGACGCGTCACGGCAGCTGTGCAGAAGCGTGCGGCGCGGAACATCGCCCGTGCTACACGCGTTCCAGCCAATATGCTGTTTCGTTGAGGGATTCCGTGATGAAAGCGATCATTCGACTGACCTGCGCCGCCGCGGCACTGGCCACCCTGGCCGCCTGCGAGGACGCTGCCGCACCTTCCGTCGGAACGCCCTACGAAGGCGGCATTCCGTTCGGCACCTATACCGTCGTCGGCTTCGGCAAGGAGGCCGTGCCCACCCGTGACGGCCGGATCACGCTGCGGTCCGGCACGCTCAGCGGCAATGGCCCCTGCAACGGCTTCACCGCCGTGAATGCTGCGACGCTTCCCGCCATCCAGATCACCAGCATGAACTGGACCGATGAGGTCTGCCGGCACAAGGGGTTCGAGGACCGGTTCTTCCAGGCGCTGACCCAGGCCCAGTCGGCCCAATGGCAGGGCGGCGTGCTGAAGATCATCGGACCGACCTACATCACGCTGGAACGCACCGGCGACTGACCGCCCTCACCGCGCGACGGCATCAGTCAGCCGCGTCGGGCCGGCGCTGCAACCGCCTGATCAAGCGCGCGCGGGCAGCGGGCAGCGGTCGGCCGATCTGTCCCTGCGCCAGATGCGCGTCGAGGAAATGCCCGGTGACGGCCAGCGCCTCGGCCAGGCCCCCATCGGGCCCGCCCAGCGGCCCAGGCAGGCGCAGCAGGCGCGGCGCCCAGTCGCCCGCCGCCGCCGCCGTGACGACGTGGCCGGTGCGCGGGCTGACATAGGCCAGCCCGGTCGTGTCACCGGTGACCGCACAGCGGTGAAGCTGCAGCCCGAAGCCCAGCTCGTCCAGCAGCAGCAGTTCCCAGCCCAGATAGCCGGACCACCACGCCCCGCCCGCATCCATCGCATCGAGCAGGCTTTCGGTCCGCGCGGCCAGGCGCGGATGGGGATCGCGTTCGGGCAGCGCATAGGCCAGCAGGGCACTGACCGCGTTCAGCCCTGCCAGCGCGTCGGGATCGGTCATCAGCCCGGGACGGGTCCGGATCGGTTCAGCGACAAAGGTTCCCAGCTGGTCGTGCAGCCGCGCCCGCCAGCGCAGCGTCAGCCGGGCACCGGGCTGCAGCATCGCCGCCCGCCGCTGGCTGGTGGCCCCCGGCACGACCCCGGACATCAGCCCCTGATCGGGGGTCAGCACGGTCAGGATCGCCGCGGTCTCACCGTGGCGGCGGCGCGCGATCACGGTGCCCTCGCCCGTCCACTCCATCTCAGCTGCCCGTCACGCGACGGCGGGGCGACCGCAGCCATGGCTGGGCCGCTTTGGCCGCGTCGCCGCGGCCGGACCTCTGGTAAACTGCATCCGCAGTCCGCACCTCGTCACTCCTCGACTGCCGTTGATCCGGTTCCGTCGCGTTCGACGGCCAGGAACCGGGCGCGCCCGTGCAGCGCCGCGAACAACTCGCGCCCGGTTCCGGTCAGCAGCACCTGCGCCGGCAGGGCCACGACCTCGTCGTACAGTGCCGCACGGCGGGGCGCATCCAGATGGGCCGCCACCTCGTCCAGCAGCAGCACCGGGCGTTCGGCGGCAAGCGCGCGAGCATTGGCGAGGATCAGCGACAGCAGAAGCGCCTTCTGTTCGCCCGTTGAACTGAGCGCCGCCGGCATGTCCTGCGGGCCCCAATGGGCGCCCAAATCCGCCCGGTGCGGTCCGTTGAGGGTCCGGCCGGCCGCCATGTCGCGCGGACGACATGACGCCAGACGCTCCGCGATGCTGTCCGGTTCGGTGTCGTCGGCGTGCCCGTCGCCCGGCAGCAGCGCCAACCGGGCCGCTGGAAAGGTCGTCTCGGCGTCCTGCTGCGCGCGGATGATGCGCTCGATCGCATCCAGCCGGTTGCGGGTGATGGCCGCACCAGCCCGCGCCATGCGAGTTTCCAGCGCCCGGTACCAGCGATCGTCCGCCACCTGATCCCGCAGCAAGCGGTTGCGTTCCCGGATCGCCTTGTCATGGTCCAGCGAATGGCCGGCGTGATCGGGGTGAAAGGACAGGGTGAGCCGGTCAAGGAATCGCCGCCGCGTGTCCGGCGGATCGGTCCACAGCCGGTCCATCGAAGGGATCAGCCAGATCACCCTGACCAGGCTGCCCAGCGCGACCTGCGTGGCGAGCTTTTCGTCGATGCTGACCGATCGCGCCTCGCCGGGCAGGGCTGCGGTCTCGACCGGGCGGCCATCGACCGTCGCGCGGATCCGCCAGCCGGTCCCCGCCCCCTGCCGGGCCTGGTCGCCAGGCGCCGCACCGCGCAAGCCGCGCCCCGGCGACAGCATCGACACGGCTTCGAGTATGTTGGTCTTGCCGGCGCCGTTCGGTCCATGGATCGCCACCGGACGATCGTCCAGCGACAGGTTCAGCCGTGCCCAGGATCTGAACTGCGCCAGCCCGAGCGTCGTCAGGGTCACACGCGCATCGGCATGACGACATAGACCGCGCTGTCGTCGCCACCCTCGCGGATCAGCGCCGCGTCGCCAGATCCGTTGAACAGGAACACGGCGTTCTCGCGGTCCACCTGCTGGGCGATTTCCTGCAGGTACTTGGCGTTGAACCCGATTTCCAGCGGGTCGTCGCCATAGGCGACCGCCAGTTCCTCGTCCGCGGCGCCGGCGTCGGGGGCGTTGACGGACAGCACCAGCCGGTCTTCGTCCAGGGCCAGCTTGACCGCACGCGAGCGTTCCGAGCTGACCGTCGCCACCCGGTCCACCGCGCGGGCAAAATCCGCGGCATCGACCTCCAGCTTGCGGGTGTTCGAATGCGGGATGACACGGCTGTAATCCGGGAAGGTCCCGTCGATCACCTTGGAGGTCAGGGTGATCGTCGGGGTGGCAAAGCGCACCTTGGTCTCGCTGACCGACACGGAAATCTCGACGTCATCGCTGTCCAGCAGCTTCTTCAGCTCGGCGACGGTCTTCCGCGGAACGATGACGCCGGGCATCTGCTCGGCCCCGTCGGGAAGCGGCGCGTCGATCCGGGCCAGCCGGTGCCCGTCCGTCGCCACGCAGCGCAGCACCCGCCCGTCCGCGCCGTCGGCCACATGCATGTAGACGCCGTTGAGGTAATAGCGCGTCTCCTCGGTCGAGATCGCGAAGCGCGACTTGTCGAACAGGCGGCGCAGCAGCGGCGCCGGCGCAGTGAAGTTGGCCGTGTATTCCGACGAGGCCATCACCGGAAAATCCTCGCGCGGCAGGGTGGCCAGGCTGAAATTCGATCGTCCCGCCTGGACCGTCAACCGCCCCTCGGCCCCGTCGGCCGCGATCGACACCAGCGCCCCGTCGGGCAGCTTGCGCGCGATCTCGTTCAGCAGCGCGGCGGACACGGTCGTGGCGCCCGGGCGTTCGACCATCGCTGGTGCCTTGTCCACCACTTCGGTATCCAGATCCGTGGCACGGAAACTGACGCCCTCGCCCTCGGCCTCGATCAGCACGTTGGCGAGGATCGGGATCGTGTTGCGGCGTTCGACGACAGACTGGGCCTGCGCCACGGCCTTGACCAGCACGGCCCGTTCGATCGAGAATTTCATGGGTCCTGCCCTTTGCTGTCGCCGCAGGCGCCGCGCGAGGTTGCGCGGCGCGAGGGCACAGTTTCGTCAATGCGTTGCGGGGGTCAAGCCCGGGGTGTCACGCTTCCAGCGTGCGACGCAGCAGGTCGATATCTTCGGCCAGGCTGCGGTCCTCGCCGCGCAGTTCCTCGATCTTGCGGACGCCATGCATGATCGTGGTGTGATCGCGCCCGCCAAACCGGCGCCCGATCTCGGGCAGGCTGCGGCTGGTCATCTGCTTGGACAGGTACATCGCGATCTGCCGGGGCCGCGCCAGCGTGCGCACCCGCTTGGGCCCGATCATGTCGGACAGGCGGATGTTGTAATGCTCGGCCACCTTGCGCTGGATCTCCTCGATCGACACCTTGCGGTCGGACGCGCGCAGGATGTCGGCAAGGCATTCCTGGGTCATGTCCAGGTCGATCTCGCGCCCCATCAGGCTGGCAAAGGCGAAGAGCCGCTGCAGCGCGCCTTCCAGAACCCGGACGTTCGAGGTGATGCGGTGGGCCAGGAACTCCAGCACGCCGCCGCCCAGCACCAGACCCGGATAGGTGGCGCGGAACAGGTCGGTCTTGGACTGCAGGATCGACAGGCGCAGTTCGTAGTCGGTGGGGTGCAGGTCCACGATCAGCCCGCAGGACAGGCGCGACTTGATCCGCTCCTCCAGATCCTTGATCTCGCCGGGGGCGCGGTCGGCGGAAATGACGATCTGCTTGCCCTGGTCGACCAGCGCGTTGAAGGTGTGGAAGAATTCCTCCTGCGTGGAGTCCTTGCCGGCGATGAACTGCACGTCGTCGACCATCAGCACGTCGACAGTGCGGAACAGCTCCTTGAAGTCCATGACCGTGCGTTCGCGCAGCGCCTGCACGAAGCGGTACATGAACTGCTCCGCCGACAGATACAGGATCCGCGCCTCGGGGTCGCGGGCCTGCCGTTCGCGGGCGATCGCGTGCATCAGGTGGGTCTTGCCCAGCCCGACCCCGCCATAAAGGAACAGCGGGTTGAACGACACCGGCCCGCCCTCGGCCACCCGGCGGGCGGCGGCATGGGCCAGTTCGTTGGGCTTGCCGACCACGAAGTTGTCGAAGGTGAACCGCGCGTCCAGGGCGGCGGTCAGGTCCTCGTCAGACCGCGCCACACCGCCGCGGTTTGCCCCGAACCGGACCGGACCCGCCTGGGTTGCGGCCGGACCGTCCGACGGGGCCGGCACGTTGCGCTGTTTCGGCAGTGCGGTGGCGGGATCGACGCGGATGTTCAGCCGATCGACGGAACAGCCCTTGCGGGCCAGCACGTCCATGATGGGGCGGGCATAATGCCGCGACACCCACTCGGACAGGAACTTGGTGGGGCTGATGAGGTCTGCCGTCCCATCGCTCAGCGAAGTCAGACGCAGCGGCTGAATCCAGTTGGCGTAGTTGTTGGTGCCGACCAGCTGCTCCAGCTCTCCTTGGGCTTCGCCCCAGATACTGTCCATTGTCATTTCGTCCTCTTGTCCCCGATCCCCGCCGGCAGGACCCGGCGGGACAGCGAATCGCGGGCGCCAGCAACAGGGCAGAAGCCATCGTCCGGCGAATCGCCGTCCGGAAACAGCCGCATCGCGGCCGCGTGGCTTTTCATCGACAGAACGCGGACGATCGTTGGCAGTCGATCGGCAGCGTTCCCGAAGCGCGGTCATCCGACCCCGCTTGTGGCGCCCTGTGCTGGCGGCAGAACCAGCGGCGGGCGATGTCTCCCAAGATGGCGCGACGTGAATCGCTTCCCGAAGCTACGCTCAACCGTGGATAGCTCGCAACTCATCTTCGCGCTTGACAGGTTGTTGGTCGCGCGAATCTGGAGAACCGATGCAGAACGGCAAAACACATTCCAAAACAGCACATTGGAATGAACAAGGGCGCACCGCTGGTGCGCCCCGTGGCAGATATTCGCGAGTGCTGCGGGGCGCGCATCCGCGCCCGCTCACCACGGTTTTCAGGCGGCGCTCAGCGCCCTGACGCGGGCCGACAGCCGCGAAATCTTGCGCGATGCCGTGTTCTTGTGGACGACGCCCTTGGACACGCCGCGCATCAGCTCCGGCTGGGCCGTGCGCAGCGCCTCGGCTGCGATCTGGGGATCGCCGCCGACGATCGCCTCTTCGACCTTGCGGATGAAGGTCCGGATGCGCGACTTGCGCGCCTTGTTGACTGCGGTGCGGCGCTCGATCTGGCGCGCGCGCTTCTTTGATTGTGGCGTGTTGGCCATGTCTGGTGCGGTTCCGATGAAGCTTCCGGGAAATCTTGAAGCCGTGCTATTAGGTTCACCCGCGCGCCGAGTCAACCCGGCCGGGGCACGATCGTATGGGGATGCGCAACTGCCGCGCCCGTTGCAGCGCGCCGCGAAGACGGAGCGCGTCGCCCGGCACCCTTACCGGTCGCGGAACTGCGCCTCGCGCTTTTCCAGGAAGGCCGACATGCCCTCCTTCTGGTCCTCGGTCGCAAACAGCGCATGAAACGCGCGCCGTTCGAACAGCAGACCCTCGCGCAACGTCGTCTCGAACGCCCGGTTCACGGCCTCCTTGGCCGTCCGGACGGCGATCTGGGACTTGTCGGCGATCTTGCGCGCCGCCCCCATCGCTTCTTCGATCAGCTTGTCGGCGGGGACCACGCGGCTGACCAGGCCCGACCGCTCGGCCTCGTTCGCGTCCATGAAGCGGCCGGTCAGGTTCATGTCCATCGCCTTGGACTTGCCGACGAACCGGCTCAGCCGCTGGGTGCCACCGATCCCCGCCACGACCCCCAGGTTGATCTCGGGCTGGCCGAACTTGGCCGTATCAGCGGCGATGATGAAGTCGCAGATCATTGCCAACTCGCAGCCGCCGCCCAGCGCATAACCCGACACCGCCGCGATCATCGGCTTGCGGGTGCGGGCGATCCGGTCGATGTCGCTGCCGAACAGATCCTCGTCGAACACCTCGACGAACGACTTCGACGACATTTCCTTGATGTCGGCACCGGCGGCAAAGGCCTTTTCGCTGCCGGTCAGCACGATGCAGCGCACCTTCTTGTCCGCGTCCAGCGTCTCGACCGCGTCGGCCAGCTCGCCCAGCAGCTCGGCATTCAGCGCGTTCAGCGCATCCGGTCGGTTCAGCCGGACCAGGGCAACCTTGTCCTCGATCTCGACGATCAGCGTCTGGTAGGCCATCGGATGTTTCTCCCTTATGGACAGCCGAGTGTTAGCAGGGGCGGTGTGGCGGCGGAACCCTGATCAGCGCTGGCAGACCGGGCAGTACCAGGTCGAGCGCCCGGACTGGACGATCCGGCGGATCGTGCCCGTGCAGCCGGGGCGCAGGCAGGGTTTCCCCTCGCGCCCGTAAGCCTGGAAGCTGTGCTGGAAGTAACCCAGTTCGCCGGAGGCCTGCCGGTGATCCCGCAGGCTTGACCCGCCCGCCGCGATCGCCTCGGTCAGCACCGCCCTGATCTGGGCGTGCAGGCGGGCCAGCCGATCCCGCCCGATCCGCCCGGCCGCACGGCGCGGGTGGATGCCGGCGCGGTGCAGCGCCTCGCACACATAGATGTTGCCCAGCCCCGCGACGATCCGCTGGTCCAGCAGCGCCGCCTTGACCGGCAGCGCGCGGCCGGCCAGCGCCCGCGCCAGCCGGTCCGGCGTGAAGTCGTCGCCCAGTGGCTCCGGACCCAGGGCGGCCAGCAGCGGATGCGCCTCGCCGGGGCGGACCAGATCGACGGCACCGAAGCGGCGGGCGTCGTTCAGCGTGATCCGCGTGCCCCTGTCGGTGGTCAGGACCAGATGGTCATGCTGCGGCAGGATGCTCGCGTCATGATGGAACTGCCCCAGCCGCTCATCCTCGATCCGCACCCGCCCCGACATGCCCAGATGCAGCAGCAGGCTGGGGCCACGATTCAGGTCGGCCAGGATGTATTTCGACCGCCGCCGTAGCGCCGTCACCCGGGCGCCGGTCAGCACCTGCACGAGGTCCACGGGCATCGGCCAGCGCAGATCGGGGCGGCGCTGATCGACGTGGGCGATGGCGCGGCCTTCCAGATGCGGCGCAAGGCCACGGCGGACCGTTTCTACCTCTGGCAGTTCTGGCAATCCGACCCCATCCGTCGCATGGTGCCGCCCGGAACAGGCGACTGGATGCAGACCTATGAGCGACGACCGGCCCAGGCAAACCCATTTCGGCTTTCGCGACGTGGACGAGACCGAAAAGGCGGGGCTGGTGCACGGGGTGTTTTCCCGTGTCGCATCGAAATACGACATCATGAACGACCTGATGAGCGTCGGCGTCCACCGGCTGTGGAAGACGGCGATGATGGATTGGCTGGCGCCGCGCGCGGGCCAGCACCTGCTGGACGTCGCGGGCGGCACCGGCGACATCGCCTTCCGCTTTCTGGACCGCGCCCCCACCGCCCGGGTCACCGTCTGCGACATGACCGAGTCGATGCTGATCGAGGGCCGCAAGCGGGCCGAGGCCGATCGCCTGGCGGACCGCCTGGACTGGGTCACCGGCGACGCGATGGCCCTGCCCTTTGCCGATGCGAGCTTTGACCGCTACACGATCAGCTTCGGGATCCGCAACGTGACCCGCATCCCCGACGCGCTGGCCGAGGCGTACCGGGTATTGAAGCCGGGCGGCCGTCTGATGGTGCTGGAATTCTCGCAGCTGCCGGTGCCCGCCATGCAGTGGGCCTATGATCGCTATTCCTTCAACGTCATTCCGCCGCTCGGGCAGCTGGTCGCCCAGGACCGCGACAGCTACCAGTACCTGGTCGAATCGATCCGCCGCTTTCCCGATCAGGAGCGCTTTGCGCAGATGATCCGCGCGGCCGGGTTCGACCGGGTCCAGTATCGCAACCTGTCGATGGGAATCGCCGCGCTGCATTCCGGATGGAAGCTCTGACACCATGCGCGGTCCCCACAACATCTGGCGCCTGATCCGGACCGGCGCCACGTTCGAACGCACCGGCGCCATGGGCGCGGCGCTTGACGCGATGGCCGCCCCGGCCCGGGTGCGGCTGGCCGCACGGGTGCTGGGCTGGCCATTCGCGTGGCTGGGCTATCCCGGCGATCCGGCCCTGCCGCCGGTCACCCGCGCGATCACCGCGCTGGGGCCCGCCTACATCAAGTTCGGGCAGATCCTGTCGACCCGCCCCGATGTCGTGGGTGCGGAAATGGCTGCGCAGTTGCGGATGCTGCAGGATCGCCTGCCGCCCTTCCCCACCCCGATCGCGCGCAGGATGATCGAGGCGGAGCTGGGGCACCCGGTCGAGACCCTGTTCACCGATTTCTCGGAACCGGTGGCCGCAGCCTCGATCGCGCAGGTGCATTACGCCCGGCGGGCCGAGGACGGGGCCGAGGTCGCGGTCAAGGTGCTGCGCCCGGGGATCGAGGCTGCGTTCCGCCGCGACATCGACGCCTTCCACGTGGCCGCCAACCTGATCGAGCGGCTGTCGCCCTCCAGCCGACGGCTGCGGCCGCGCGACGTGGTCAAGCATTTCGAATCCGTGGTCCTCGGCGAACTGGACCTGCGGCTGGAGGCGGCTTCGTCGTCCGAGTTCGCCGAGAACACCAAGGGTGACCCGGGATTTTCCGTGCCGGAACCGCACTGGGCGCTGTCATCCCGGCGGGTGATGACCAGCGACTGGGTGCACGGCATCCCGATGGGCGACGTGGACGCGATCCGCGCCGCCGGTCACGACACCACCGCCATCGCCACGCGCATGATCCAGCTGTTTCTCAGCCACGCGCTGCGCGACGGGTTCTTTCACGCCGACATGCATCAGGGCAATCTGCGGGTGGCGGCGAATGGCGACATCGTCGCCTTCGATTTCGGGATTATGGGCGAGATCGACGAATACACCCGGCGGGTTTACGCGGAAATCCTGTACGGCTTCATCCAGCGCGACTATCGCCGGGTCGCGCGGGTGCATTTCGAGGCCGGCTACGTGCCCCGGGACCGCAACATGGCCCAGTTCGCCCGCGCCCTGCGCGCCGTGGGCGAGCCGATCTTCGGTGCCGATGCCAGCCGGATCTCGATGGGGAACCTGCTGTCCTACCTATTCGAGGTGACCGAACGCTTCGGCATGCAGACCCGGACAGAGCTGATCCTGCTGCAGCGCACCATGGTCGTGGTCGAAGGGGTGGCCCGGTCGCTCGACCCGCAGATCAACATGTGGACGGCGGCACGTCCGGCGGTGGAACCCTATATCCGGGACAATCTGGGCCCGCGCGCCGCCGCCCATGACCTGTCCCGCGCGGTCCGGGCGCTCGGCCATTACGGACCCAAGCTGCCGGACCTGATCGACCAGGCGATGGACCGGCTGACGGAACCGTCGCCCCCGGTCCGCGTGAAGGTGCGCCGCGGCCTGCCCTGGCCCGCGGCGTCGGCGGCCCTGGTCGCGGCGGGGGTGCTGGTCGGGCTGGTTTTTGCGTCATGATGCCGTCAAGCCAGCGTCAGGCTCGGCCGTTCGGCGACATCGCCGACAGACTCGTGTGGCACCGTAGTCAGGAGGGGCTGGATCAGCGCACCTATGCAGAGCGGGCCGGGCTGAAGCGGACGCAACTGTCCAACTGGGAATCGGGTAGCTATCGCCTGTCGAATGATGGGGCCTTGGCGCTTCGGACTACATACGGGTTGTCGTTGGACTTCATCTACGCTGGCAGCGCGGACAGCTTGCCAATGAGCTTGCGCGCAGCGTGGTTGTCGGGACCGCAGGTCGAAATCGCCATCTAGCCCGGCTTACCGCCGGCGTTGCAAGCCGGCGAAATGCGACGGACCAGAAAGGCTTTGACAAGCCTGACTGTAATTGTCAGATTTCAGCGAGGCTCAGGAAGGATCGCTGAAATGACCATCAACCCGCCCGATTTCTCAACCCTCCCCGACATCCGGCTGGCGAAGGTGCCGGTGCATGACGCCGCGGCGCTGACCCAGGGCGGCAACCAGGCGCTGATCGCCCTGGGGGATCAGCTCTACAACCTGCGGATCACGCGGGCCGGAAAGCTGATCCTGACCAAGTGACGGGCGGGCGCGTTCAGCGCCCAATCCCACCGCCGCCCGGTCCGCGCGGCTTTCCCGCTCCGCCACCGGGACGCGGACCGCGGGGTCCCGATCCGCCGGGACGCGTCCCCGCCGGCTTGCCACCGGGCCGCGGTCCCGACCTGTCCCCACGATATCCACCCGGTTTCCCACCGGGCTTGCTCGCCGGTTTTCCACCGGGTTGTCCACCGGCCGGTCGGTCGGCGCGGGGGCCGGATGTGCTGCGCGGGCCGGCGCCGCCGGGCTTCGCGAAACGATCCCGGGTGCCCGCCGGGCGGTCACCCGGGCCACGACCTGACTCGCCGCGACCGCCCTGCCAGCCACCCTCGGTCTTTGCGCCGCGGGCCGCCGGCTTGCCGGCAAAGCCGGCGGCCCGCGGCGCACGCGGCGCGTCGCCCTCGACGCGTGACTCGGACCGGCGCTGCTGGCTGCGCGCGCCGTCCTGACCGCCGTCCCGTGGTCGCCCATCCTGCGCCGGCTTTGCGTAGCCGGATCGCGGCCGATCCCCAAACCCGCCGCTGTTGCCGCCGGTTCTCGGCTTGCGGTCACGGCTGTCGGCATCGCGGCTGCGGTCCGGTCGCGGCGCACCTGATACGGCCCGGCTGTCCCGGGAGCTTTTGCCTGCCCCGCCATCGCCCGGGCCACGGGCCGTCCGGCTTGCTCCCTCGGCCGGCCGCGCGGGCCGGGGGCCATAGCTCCGGTCCCGCTCGCCCCAGGGGGCCCGCGCCGGTCCGCCCTGCCCGCCGGTGCGGGGCTTGCCGTGCGACGCACCGGCACTTCCATGCCGGGGCTTGCGCGTGAACCCGCCCTCCGGTCGCGCCGGCCGGCCGTCATCCCGTTCGGCCGATCCGCCCTGTCCGCCGCGGGGCGGGCGGGCCCCGCCGCGATCCGCAGCGCGGTCGTCGCCCGTCCGGGGTGGCCGGTCACCGCGCTCGGGGCGATCGCCGCGCGCCGGGCGATCCTGCGGCGAAGACCGATCTCGACCGCCCGGATGCGCCGGCCGGTCGCCCTGCGTCTCGGCCGCGCCCCGACGCGCCCCTCGGCTGTGCGGCAGTTCCTCGGCGTCGCCGGTCAGCAGGCCGCCCAGCTGGTCGCGCAGGACCCGGCGCTTGATCTCGCGCACCTCGTTCTCCTCCAGCCCTTCCAGTCGAAAGGGCCCGTAGCCGATCCGGATCAGCCTGTTCACCTGCAGGCCGACATGCGCCATGGCGCGCCGGATCTCGCGGTTGCGGCCCTCGCGGATGCCGACCGTCAGCCAGGCATTGGCGCCCTTCTGGCTGTCCAGGCGGATCTCCATGGGCTGGAATTCCTCGCCGTCGATCACGGCGCCGCGGCGCAGCGGGTCGAAGGTCAGCTCGCTGGGATTGCCGTTCACCCGCACCCGATAGCGGCGCAGCCAGCCCGTCGCGGGCAGTTCCAGCCGGCGTTTCAACTCGCCGTCGTTGGTCAGCAGCAGTAGCCCTTCGGAATTGATGTCCAGCCGGCCGATGCTCATCACCCGCGGCAGGTCGCGCGGCAGCGCGTCGAATACGGTCTGCCGCCCCTTCTCGTCCGATTCGGACGTCACCAGCCCCAGCGGTTTGTAGTAGAGCCACAGCCGCGTTTCCTGCGGCGCCTCCATCGGCTTGCCGTCCACCCTGATCCGGTCGCTTGGCAAGATGTCCAGCGCAGGCGAAGTGATCTTCTCGCCGTTCACCGTCACCCGCCCCTCGACGATCATCCGCTCGGCCTCGCGCCGGCTGGCCACCCCGGCCCGGGCCATCATCTTGGCGATCCGCTCGCCCCCGGACGTGACCCGTTCAGCCGGGCGCCGGGTCGGCCCGGGCTCGCCCTCGGCCGGGCTGGCGTCGGCAGACCCGTCGTCGTGGGCATCTTCATCATCGACGGGATCGACGGGCGGCGCAGTGGACTCGGCTTCTCCGTCCACGCTGTCGTCCGAAACGCTGTCGTCGTCCTGTACCTCGTGCTCGGCCGCAAACGGCTCCACATCCGGCAACTGCGTGTCGACATGCTCGGACGCGTCGGCGGGCTCGACGAGATCGTCAGGGCTCACATTGGCAATCCGCTCCCTGGCCGGGTCGCCTGACGGCTCGGCGCCGTCGCTGGCGGTCTGTTCCGCCGACTGCTCCGAAGCGCGATCCGGCGCCTCGTCGTTGGTCCGGATCGTGGGCTCCTCTGCGGCCGGTTCTTGCGTCGGTTCGTCGGGGGTCTGGTCGGTCATGGCGATCTCCTGGCGCATCGCTGCGATGGCAAGCGGCTGTGATAGCCTCAACGCCCAGGCGGCGAAAGCGGTTCTGCCCGCGAAAGGCGCCCGTCGCGCTTGTGCCGCTGCGGCCTGCAGGGCAAGCACCGGTCATGATGTTTCGCAGCCACATGCCGCAGGCGCTGGCCGAGGCGCGCGCCGCCGCCCGTCGGGGCGAGGTGCCGGTGGGCGCGGTCCTGTGCGATGCGGCCGGACAGGTCGTCGCCGCGGCCGGCAACCGCACCCGCGAACTGGCCGATCCCACGGCGCATGCCGAGATCCTGGCGATCCGTGCGGCCTGTGTCGCGGCCGGGTCCGAGCGCCTGCCGGGCCACAGCCTGTGGGTCACGCTGGAACCCTGCCCGATGTGCGCGGCGGCGATTTCGGCCGCGCGGATCGCCACACTCTATTACGGCGCCACCGACCCGCGGATGGGCGGTGTGGTGCATGGGGCCAGGGTCTTCGACCACCCGCAGTGCCATCATCGACCCAGGATCTATAACGGGCTTGCCGCGACCGAGTCGCAGCTATTGCTGAGGCAGTTCTTCGCGCAGCGCCGCTGACGGTTGCGCCGCGACCGGGTTTGTCAGAAAGCTGCCGCCACCAGAAGGGGACCATTGCATGTTCAACAAGATCCTTGTCGCCAACCGTGGCGAGATCGCCATCCGGGTCCTGCGCGCGGCCAACGAACTGGGCAAGCGCACCGTCGCGATCTACGCCGAGGAAGACAAGCTGAGCCTGCACCGCTTCAAGGCGGACGAGGCCTACCGGGTCGGCGAGGGGCTGGGTCCGGTGGCGGCCTATCTGTCGATCCCCGACATCATCCGGGTGGCGCGCGACGCAGGGGCGGACGCGATCCATCCCGGCTATGGGTTGCTGTCCGAAAACCCGGACTTCGTGGACGCCTGTACCGCCGCCGGCATCGTCTTCATCGGGCCGACCGCGGACACCATGCGGGCCCTGGGCGACAAGGCCAGCGCGCGGCAGGTCGCGATCGAGGCAGGCGTTCCCGTCATTCCGGCAACCGACGTGCTGGGTGATGATTTCGACTCGATCCGCGCGCAGGCCGAGGCGGTCGGCTATCCGCTGATGCTCAAGGCGTCCTGGGGCGGCGGCGGCCGGGGCATGCGCCCGATCCTGGGCCCCGAGGAACTGGCCGAGAAGGTCCGCGAGGGCCGGCGCGAGGCCGAAGCCGCGTTCGGCAATGGCGAAGGCTACCTCGAAAAGATGATCCAGCGCGCCCGCCACGTCGAGGTGCAGCTGCTGGGCGATGGCCATGGCGGGCTGTACCACCTGTATGAACGCGACTGCACCGTGCAGCGCCGCAACCAGAAGGTCGTCGAACGCGCCCCGGCCCCCTATCTGAGCGAGGAGCAGCGGGCGGAGGTCTGCAACCTTGCCCTGCAGATCGGCCGCGCCGTCGGCTATCGCAATGCCGGCACGGTCGAGTTCCTGCAGGACATCGACAGCGGCGCGTTCTACTTCATCGAGGTCAATCCCCGCGTCCAGGTCGAGCACACGGTCACCGAAGAGGTCACCGGCATCGACATCGTGCAGGCCCAGATCCGGATCGCCGAGGGTGCGACCCTGGCCGAGGCCACCGGACACGCCGGCCAGGACGCGATCACCCTGTCGGGGCACGCCATCCAGTGCCGGGTCACGACCGAGGACCCGCAGAACAACTTCATCCCGGACTACGGCCGCATCACCGCCTACCGCACCGCCACCGGGAACGGCATCAGGCTGGACGGCGGCACCGCCTACCAGGGCGCGGTCATCACCCGGTTCTATGATTCGCTGCTGGTCAAGGTCACCGCGTGGGCGCAGACCCCCGACCAGGCGATCGCGCGGATGGACCGGGCGCTGCGGGAATTCCGGGTGCGCGGCGTCGCGACCAACATCGACTTCGTCATCAACCTGCTGAAGCATCCGGTGTTCCTGTCGAACCAGGCCACGACCAAGTTCATCGACACCACGCCCGAGCTGTTCGACTTCTCGCCCCGGCAGGACCGGGCGACGAAGATCCTGACCTATCTCGCCGACATCACCGTGAACGGGCATCCCGAGACCAAGGGCCGTCCGCGTCCGGCCGAGGCAAAGCTGCCCGTACCGCCTGCCCCGCGGCAGGACCCGCCCGAGGGCACGCGGCAGTTGCTTGACCGCGCGGGCCCGCAGGGCGTGGTGGACTGGCTGTCCCGCCAGCAGCGCGTTCTGCTGACCGACACCACCATGCGCGACGGGCACCAGTCGCTGCTGGCGACGCGGATGCGGTCGATCGACATGATCCGGGTCGCCCCGGCCTACGCGGCGAACCTGCCGGGGCTCTTCTCGGTTGAATGCTGGGGCGGCGCGACCTTCGACGTGGCCTATCGCTTCCTGCAGGAATGTCCCTGGCAGCGGCTGCGCGACATCCGCGCGGCAATGCCCAACATCATGACGCAGATGCTGCTGCGCGCCTCGAACGGGGTGGGCTACACCAACTATCCCGACAACGTGGTGCAGAGCTTCGTGTTGCAGGCGGCGCGGTCCGGCGTCGACGTCTTCCGCGTCTTCGACTCGCTCAACTGGGTCGAGAACATGCGCGTGGCGATGGACGCCGTGGTGGACTCGGGCAAGGTCTGCGAGGCCGCGATCTGCTATACCGGCGACATCATGGACCCGGACCGGTCCAAGTATGACCTGGCCTATTACGTGGACATGGGGCGGCAGTTGCGGGACGCGGGCGCGCATCTGCTGGGCGTCAAGGACATGGCGGGGCTGCTCAAGCCCGCCGCCGCGCGGGTGCTGTTCAAGGCGCTGCGGGACGAGGTCGGCCTGCCCATCCACTTCCACACGCATGACACCAGCGGGCTCAGTGGGGCCACCGTGCTCGCGGCGGCGGAGTCGGGCGTGGCCATCGTGGACGCGGCCATGGATGCCTTGTCGGGCGGGACCTCGCAGCCCTGCCTCGGGTCCATCGTCGAGGCGCTGGACGGGACGGACCGCGACACCGGGCTCGACATCGGCGCGATCCGCGAGATCTCAAATTACTGGGAGCGGGTGCGCGACCAGTATTGCGCGTTCGAGGCCGGCCAGCGCGCGCCGGCGTCCGAGGTGTATCTGCACGAGATGCCCGGCGGCCAGTTCACCAACCTCAAGGCCCAGGCCCGCAGCCTGGGGCTGGAGGATCGCTGGCACCAGGTGGCCGAGACCTATGCCGAGGTGAATCGCATGTTCGGCGACATCGTGAAGGTCACGCCCTCGTCCAAGGTGGTGGGCGACATGGCGCTGATGATGGTGGCCCAGGGGCTGACGCGGGCCGAGGTCGAGGACCCGGCCGTCGAGGTCGCCTTTCCGGATTCGGTCGTGGACATGATGCGCGGCAATTTGGGCCAGCCCCCCGGCGGCTGGCCCGAGGCGCTGCAGAAGAAGGTCCTGAAAGGGGAGGCGCCGATCACCGAGCGTCCCGGCGCGCTGATGCCGCGCGTCGACCTTGCCGCCGCCCGCGCCGAGGTGCAGGCGAAGCTGGACACCGAGCTGGACGACGAGGACTTCAACGGCTGGCTGATGTATCCCAAGGTCTTCAGCGACTATGCCGAGCGTCACAAGACCTATGGCCCCGTCCGCACCCTCCCCACGCCGGCCTTCTTCTACGGGATGGAGCCGGCCGAAGAGATCAGCGTCGAGATCGATCCCGGCAAGACGCTTGAAATCCGGATGCAGACCGTGGGCGAGACCGACGACACGGGCGAGGCCAAGGTGTTCTTCGAGCTGAACGGCCAGCCGCGCAGCGTCAGGGTGCCGAACCGCGCCGTCCGCGCCACCACCGCGGCCCGGGCCAAGGCCGATCCGTCGAATGCCGGGCATGTCGGCGCGCCAATGCCGGGCGTGGTGGCGACGGTGGCGGTGCACGCCGGCCAGAAGGTCAATGCCGGCGACATGCTGCTGACCATCGAGGCGATGAAGATGGAAACCGGCATCCACGCCGACCGGGCCGCCACCGTCACGGCCGTCCACGTCACCCCCGGCCAGCAGATCGACGCCAAGGACCTGCTGGTCGAACTGGACTGAACGGCCGGCGCGCCGCCCGGCAGGGCGGTACGCCGCTCCGAGGAGCGCAGCGGCGCATTTTCCGCTTGCACCCCGCCGCCGGTTTTCCTAAATCCCCGTCACCGGCGGCGCAGGCCATCGGGACGGAGCGCGGGCGTAGCTCAGGGGTAGAGCATAACCTTGCCAAGGTTAGGGTCGTGAGTTCGAATCTCATCGCCCGCTCCAATGCAAAAGGCCGGTCCTGATGGGCCGGCCTTTTGCATTGTCTGTCATTCTGGTCGGGGCTGTCGACGCCCCGGCAGGGCGCGCAGCCCAGAGGGTCGGCGCGACAGCTGACTGCCCCCCAGCGCCCCGGGGGCGCCGTGACCTCCGGCAGACCCGCGCGCTACAGGACCCCGGGCACGACCAGGTCCGGCGGCCGGTGGCCGTCGGCAAAGGTCTTGATGTTCAGCAGCACCTTCTCGCCCATCTCGGCCCGGCCCTCGACCGTGGCGCTGCCCATATGCGGCAGCAGCACGACATTCGGCAGGTCGCGCAGCCGCGGATTGATCTCGTGCCCATGCTCGAACACGTCCAGCCCGGCGCCGGCGATCTCGCCCGCGCGCAGCATCCGGGTCAGCGCATTCTCGTCGATGACCTCGCCGCGCGAGGTGTTCACGATCACCGCCGACGGTTTCATCAGCTTCAGCCGACGGGCGTTCAGCAGGTGAAATGTGCTGGGCGTGTGCGGGACGTTCACGGACACGATGTCCATCCGGGCCAGCATCTGGTCCAGGCTTTCCCACCAGGTCGCCTGCAGCGATTCCTCGATCTCGGGCCGCAGGCGCCGGCGGTTGTGATAGTGCACCTGCATGCCAAACACCGCGGCCCGCCGCGCCACGGCCTGCCCGATCCGGCCCATGCCCAGGATGCCCAGCCGCGAACCGGCGATCCGGCGCCCCAGATAGGCGGTCGGCGCCCAGCCCTGCCACCGCCCCGCCTGCATCTCGGCCAGACCCTCGGGGATCCGCCGGGTGACCGCCAGGATCAGCGCCATGGTCATGTCGGCGGTGTCCTCGGTGACGACGCCCGGGGTGTTCGACACCAGGATGCCGCGCTGCCGGGCGGTCTCGACATCGATGTGATCGACGCCCGACCCGTAATTCGCGATCAGCTTCAGCCGCGGACCGGCCTGCGCCAGCAGCGACGCGTCAATCCGGTCGGTCACCGTCGGCACCAGCACGTCGCTGTCGGCCATCGCCTCGACCAGCTCCTGCCGCGACATCGGCGTGTCGACCTCGCGCAGATGCACGTCGAACAGCTCGGCCATGCGGGACTCGACCGCCAGCGGCAGCCGGCGCGTCACCGTGACCCGCGGGCGCTGACGCTGACGCTGACGCAAGGGTGAGCTTGGGGGCATGGGGTCCTCTCTTCCAAATCGGGCCGGCTTTCGGCAAACTGCAGTCTGCACGGGGCAGACACAAGACCCCGCCCGGCCATGCTTCGGTGTGCCGGAGAAACAGTCAGGTGCCGACCAGAGCGCCGAAGATGAGGGCAGAGTTCATGATTACCGCACGGGCTGCTTATCCGGCGATCCGTGGCGCCGTGCTGGCCGTTGCCGCGGCGCTTGCCGCGCCGGCCGCCATGGCCCAGCAGGACCCGCCCGCAGAGGGCGCCGCGACAATCCAGATCGACCCGCGCCAGGTCACGGCGGACAGCCTGATCAGCCGGAACCAGGCGGCTCAGCGCGACCCGAACCGCGGCCCGGTGACCAACCTGCCGCTGCCCCGCTATGTCTCGCTGAAGGGCAGCGAGGGGAACGCCCGGCGCGGACCCAGCCTGTCGCACCGCATCGACTGGGTCTTCCGCCACGCCGGCATGCCGCTGCGGGTGGTGGCCGAGTTCGGGCACTGGCGCCGGGTCGAGGACCGCGACGGCGCCGGCGGCTGGGTGCATTATTCGCTGCTGTCGGGGGTCCGGACCGCGCTGGTGATGGACGACATGGTGGAGCTGCGCGCCCGGGCCGACACGAATGCCGCGGTGGTCGCGCGGGCCGAGCGCGGCGCGATCGTGCGGCTGCACGAATGCGGCGTCGAATGGTGCCGGGTATCCGGCGGCGGAGAAAAGGGCTGGGTGCCCAAGCCCGTCCTGTGGGGCGTCGATCCGCAGGAACTGCGCGACTGACCTGGTGAGGGCCGCGCGCAGCGCCGTCCGTCCGCCTCAGCCCGGCAGCAGCCCGCGGCCTTGCAGCAGCGGCTCCACCCCCGGGCGGCGGCCGCGGAATTCTTGCCACAGATCATCGGCCGCACGGCTGTTTCCGCGCGCCAGGATCGTGCGTTCCAGCCGTTCGGCCACCTCCGGGTCGAAGACATCGCCCGTCTCGCGGAATGCGGCGAAGGCGTCGGCATCCATAACCTCGGACCACAAATAGCTGTAATACCCGGCCGAATAGCCGTCACCGGCAAAGACATGGGCGAAATGCGGCGTCGCATGGCGCATCGGCACGGCGTGCGGGGCACCCATGCCGGCCAGCACCTGCGCCTGCGCGGCCATCGGGTCGGCCGGCGGCTCGCCGCGGTGAAAGGCCAGATCCACCATCGCGCTTTCCAGATACTCGGTCGTGGCAAAGCCGGTGCCGGCGCGCTCGGCGGCCAGAATCCGGTCGCGCAGATCCGGCGGCAGCGGCGTGCCGCTGTCCACGTGCCGGGCGTGCGCGGCCAACACCTCGGGCTGTTCCAGCCAGTGCTCGAACAGCTGGCTGGGCAGTTCCACGAAGTCGCGGGCCACCGCCGTGCCCGAAACGGACGGCCAGTCCACCTCGGACAGGAGGTGATGCAGCGCGTGCCCCATCTCGTGGAACAGCGTCCGCGCATCGTCCCAGGACAGCAGCGCCGGCGCGCCGTCCTGTGCCGGCGGGGTGAAGTTGCAGGCGTTGACGACGATCGCCCGCTGCCCTGCCCCCATTCGATGCTGCGGCTGCAGCGCCGAGCACCATGCGCCTGACCGCTTGCCGGCGCGGGCGAAATAGTCGCCGAGGAACACCCCCATGTGCCGGCCCTTGCGGGTGACGGTCCAGGCGCGCACGTCGTCATGCCAGAGCGGCGCCGTGAAAGGGGTGAATTCCAGTGCGAACAGCCGCCCGGCCACGTCGAACGCGGCGGCGATCATCGCATCCAGTGACAGGAACGGCTTTACCTCGGCATCATCGATCGACAGGTCGTCCCGACGCTGCGCCGCCGCATAGAACCGCCAGTCCCACGGCTCCAGCGGGCCATTGATGCCCTCGCTCGCCATCCGGCGGGCCAATGTGGCCTCTTCCTCGACGACGCGGGGACGGGCCGCCGCCCAGACCGTGTCCAGCAGCGTCTGCACCTGGTCGGCATCCCGCGCCATTTCCGTGTCCAGCTTGAAGGCGGCAAAGTCGGCATAGCCCAGCAGCCGCGCCCGTTCGTGCCGCAACGCCAGCAGTTCAGTCGCGATGGCCCGGTTGTCGGTGCCGGCCCCGCCCGCGCCCTCGCCGCTGCCCCGCGCGACCCAGCCGCGCCACGCGACCTCGCGCAGCGCCCGGTCTGTTGCATGTTCCAGGAAGGGGACGATCAGCGACCGCGCCAGGGTGACCACCTGACCGGCCATGCCGCGATCCTGCGCGGCACGCCGCATGGCGGCCACCAGCTGGTCGGGCAGGCCGTCGAGGCGATCATCCGGGACCGACAGAACGAAGCCGCGTTCGTCCGCCAGGACGTTCTGGGTGAACGCGGTGGACAGCGTGGCCATGCGACTGCGGATCGCCGCCATCCGGTCGCGCGCGTCCGGATCCAGCGCGGCCCCGGCCCGGCGCATGTCGCGCAGGGTCAGTTCGGTGATGCGCCGGTCCTGCGGCGACAGGTCGTCGGGGCTGTCCGCCACGGCCTGCACGCGGGCAAACAGGGCCGGGTCCATCATCACCCGGGCCTGATGCGCCGCAAGGCGCGGGGCGATGTCGCGCTGCAATGCCTCGCGCCGATCGGTCGAACAAAGGCCGGCCAGGGTGAAGAACACGGCGCTGACCCGTTCCAGCGCCTGCGCCGCCGTTTCCAGCGGCGCGATGGTGTTGGCAAAGTCGGGTTCCGCGGGATTGCCCGCGATGGCGCGATGGGCCGCGTCTGCATCGGCCAGGGCGGCATCGAAGGCCGGGCCGAAATCCTCGTCAGCGATCCGGTCGAAACGCGGCAGTCCGTGCGGACCGGACCAGTGGACGAGTTCCGGGTTCATGGGCGTGCTCCCTCGCGTGGCTGTCTGTGTGCCGACCCATCCCGGCCGCCGCAGACGGCGCAGTCGGGGCGGGCAGTGATGGTCAGGCTGCGGGTGTCGCCCCACAGGCCGTCGAACAGGATCATCCGGCCGCGCAGCCCCTGCCCGGCGCCCCGGTCCGTGACCCCGGCAAGATGCTTGATCGCCTCGATCGCCATCAGGCTGCCCACCACGCCCGGCAGGGCGCCGACCACGCCGGCCTCGGCACAGGGCAGCGCCTGTCCGGGGGCCGGCGGCTCGGGGAACAGACAGGCCAGGCAGGGGCCGCCGCGCGCCGGGTCGTAGAGCGACACCTGCCCCTCCCACTGGGCGATGGCCCCGGCGATCAGCGGCACCCGGGCCGCGACGCAGGCGACATTGACGGCGCTGCGGGCGGCGAAACTGTCGGTGCCATCCAGCACCAGGTCGTGGGCGGCGATCAGGTCGATGTCGTCCACGGTGATCCGGCGCGTCAGGGCGGTGACGGCGACATGGGGGTTCAGCCGCATCGCGGCATCCGCCGCAGCCTCGGCCTTTGGCCGTCCGGCATCGGCGGTCTCGAAGATCACCTGCCGCTGCAGGTTCGACAGGCTGACCCGGTCGTCGTCGGCGACGGTAATCCGCCCCACCCCGGCCGCCGCCAGATACAGCAGCACCGGCGCGCCCAGCCCGCCCGCGCCGACGACCAGAACCCGCGCGGAGTGCAACCGGCGCTGCCCGGGGCCGCCGATCTCGCGCAGCACGATGTGACGGGCATAGCGATCCAGTTCGGCATCGCTCAGCGGACCCGAGGGGTCCGGTGCCGCCTCTGGCGGGGCGGGGGCGGGGGCCGCCTGCCGCGACTTCGGGCCGGGCTTGGCCACCGCATCGGCATGGCTCTCGACGGAACGGGCGTGCCGCCCGGCCCAGCGGACGGCGGCGCGATAGGACAGCACCAGCGCCCCCAGCACCCCCGTCGCGGCCCAGCCGCGCGGAGTCATGCCCGCAAACCGCGCCAGTCCGCCATCCGGCGCGCCCACCAGCACAGCCAGCAGCCCCGCCCATGTGACAGCCACCACGGCCGCGAGTCGCCACCCAGCCCAGCCGACGGCGAGATTCGCGACCATTGCCACCGCGGCGATCAGTGCCAGCCCGGCCATCAGCCGTCTGTTGGCGGGTCGCCGCGCGGTCGGCCGGGCGCCACGTCATCGCGCAACCCGGTCGATCCGAAGCCACCGCTACCCCGGTCGGTCCCGTCCAGCGCCTCTGCCTCGCTGAACCGGGCGCGGTGGACCGGCGCCAGCACCGCCTGGGCGATCCGGTCACCGTGGCGGATCACGAAGGGCTCGGGTCCCAGATTGACCAGTATCGCCGCGACCGGCCCGCGATAATCGGCGTCGATCGTGCCGATCCCGTTCGCCAGCGTGATCCCGTGGCGCAGCGCCAGCCCGGAACGCGCCCGGAGCTGCATTTCCCACCCGTCGGGGATCTGCATCCGCAGTCCGGTCGGCACGGCCGCGATCTGCCCCGGCAGAATGGTCATCGCGCCGCCCCCCAGATCGGCGCGGATGTCGGCACCGGCAGCGCCGGCCGTCGCATAGACCGGCAGCGGCAGCGCGGGGTCGGCGCCCGCGTCGCGCATGATCAGGATTTGGGGTGGCTGCATGTCTGCCCGGGCCTTGCCTCCTGCGTCCGGCACAGCGGGCCAGACGCAGCGCTGAAACACAACGGCCTGCCGCTTGGGCAGGCCGGATCGTTGGTGATCGGGGTGCCCGGGGTCAGCGGGGCGCGATCATCATTACCATCTGCCGGCCTTCCAGCCTGGGCATCGATTCGACCTTTCCGGCCTCGCCCACGTCGTCGCGGACGCGGTTCAGCAGGTCCAGCCCCAGATCCTGGTGGGCCATTTCCCGGCCGCGAAACCGCAGCGTGACCTTGACCTTGTCGCCGTCTTCCAGGAACCGCATCACGTTGCGCATCTTGACGTCGTAATCGTGGGTGTCGGTTCCGGGCCGGAACTTCACTTCCTTGATCTCGATGATCTTCTGCTTCTTGCGGGCCTCGGCTTCGCGCTTCTGCTGTTCGTACTTGAACTTGCCCAGATCCATGATCTTGCAGACCGGCGGGCTGGCGTTCGGCGAAATCTCGACCAGATCAAGCCCGGCCTCTTCGGCCAGCTGCATCGCCCGGGACGGGGTCACCACACCGACATTCTCGCCGTCGGCGCCGATCAGGCGGATTTCTGGAACGCGGATGCGGTCGTTGACGCGAGGGCCGGTGTCGCGCGTGGGTGGCGCATTGTGCGGTCTGCGGGCTATGGGAGTGATCCTTGTATCGCTGGGATGAGACGCCAAGAGATTAGGGAACCCGGCTGTCAAGTTCAACCGGATTTGCAGCAGTGCGACGTGGCCGGACCGGCGCGGCGCCGCCGCCGCCGCTTCCCCGGGCGCGGCGGCTGTGCCATACAGATCGCGTCCCGACCCCATCCACAGGTGTGCCGATGTTGCGACTTCTTGGCCTTGCGTTCGCGCTGCTGCTGGTTGCGGCCGGCGCGTGGTGGTGGCTGCAGGGCCGCGACGACGGGATGATCGCCGATCGGCCCGCACCGCCGGAACTGACCGCGCCGGCCGGATCCCCGCCGCCGGCCGAGTCCGGAACTGCCCCGTCGGAGGACGCGACCGCCGAATCCGCAGCACCCGGCACGGCGACGGACGACGGCCCGACGCGGGACCCGGCGCAGGAGGCGGCGGAGGTGGCCGAGACCGCCGGCAGCGCCGCCGATGCCGCCGCCGATGCGGCGGCCATGGCCGCCGACGCCGCAGCCGAGGCCGCCGCCGAGGCCGAGGATGCCGAGGTGGGCGTCGCGGCCGACGCCGCCGCCGAGGCCGAGGCTGCAGCCGAACAGGCCATCCGCGCCGCGGCCGACGCCGCGCAGGCGGCAGACAGCGCCGCCGACAACGCGGCGGAACGCGACATCGCCACCGCGCGCGATGCCGCGCAGGCGGCGGGCAGCGCCGCCGACCAGGCGGCAGCGGCGACCGAGGCCGCGGCCGAAGCGACGATGACCACCGCCGAGATCGCGACGCTGCTGACCCCCGACGGTTTCGACGCGACGCGGGTCGCGCGCCTGATCGACGACAGCAGCATCGATCCGGCGCAGAAAACCACGCTGAAGGCGGTGGTGAACGCCGCCGAAGGCAATCCGGCCATCCTGCGGTCGGCGCTTGAACAGGTGAAGGCGATCCTCAGGTGACCAGCGGCGCGGCGTCCGATCGCAGGCCGACGCGATGCAGGGACCGGACTGCCGCCACCGCGCCACGGCGAACCGTCCACCCCAACGATCCGTCGGCGGAAGCGTGGGAATGATGGCGCCGGCGGTGGCACGGACCCGTTCGCTCGACGCGTTCCTGGCCCGCCCGGGCGACGCCCTGGCGCGCGGCCCCGTCGCGGTCATCCTGGTCGAGGATGCGGTCGAGATCCGCTCGACACTCGACCATCATCTGCGCGCGGGGTTCGCCCGGATTCTGGCAGTCTCGCCCGAACCGTTGCCGCCGGGCGACTTGCCCGGAGCAGGTGGCGACCGGGTGATCAACCTGACCCACGACACGCGCCGCCCGGGGGCGCATGTGCGGGTGCTGAACGCCGTCATGGACCGGGCGCCACCCGATACTTGGATGTATTACGGCTACAACGCCGAATACCTGTTCCATCCGTTTGCCGAGACACGCAGCGTCGGCGAACTGCTGACGTTCCACGCCGAGGAACGGCGGCGTGCGATGCTGACCTATGTCATCGACCTGTACGCGCCGGACCTGTCGCGGTTTCCCCACGCCGTCAGCGTGGACGAGGCGATGTTCGATCGCACCGGCTATTTCGCGCTGGCGCGACGCGACCGGCAGGGCGCGTTCAAGGCCCGCCAGCTCGATTTCTTCGGCGGGCTGCGCTGGCGGTTCGAAGAGCACCTGCCGCCGGACCGCCGCAGGATCGACCGCATCGCGCTGTTCCGGACCCGCAAGGGTCTGCGGCTGCTGGCCGATCACCGGCTGAATGACGAGGAATACAACACCTATGCGTGCCCATGGCATCACAGCCTGACCGCGGCGGTCGCGTCGTTCCGGGTCGCCAAGGCGCTGGCCCGCAACCCCGGCTCCCGCGACCAGATCCACGATTTTACGTGGAACAACTCGATCCCGTTCCGCTGGTCCTCGCATCAACTGCTTGAACTTGGGCTGATGGAACCCGGACAATGGTTCTGACAGCCTGACCACCAACGGATCACCAAGGGAGCCCCGGCATGACCGACGAGACCGGACAGCGCAGCTATCACGGCGAGGTCGACTTCACCGTGGTCAGCGTATCGCCCGATCAGGCCGAGGGGCGGATGGCGCTGGCCCCGGCCATGCTGAACCCGTTCGGCAGCGTGCACGCGGGTGCGATGATCTGGTTTGCGGATGTCGTGGCGACCCGCCTCGTCCTGCAGGGTCGACCGGTCACGGCGGGGATGTCCGGCTTTCCTCTGGCCATCAACCTGGTTGCGAACCTGCTGTCGAACACCGACCGCGACGCCCTGGTAGCCACGGCGCGGTTCGTCAAGCGGGGTCGCACGCTGTCGACCGTCCGCACCGTGGTCGCGACCGAGGCCGGCCGCCCGCTGGTCGAGGTCACCACGACGCATCTCCTGTCCCGGTGACGCCGGCCGCACGACGCGGGGCTGCCCCGGGTCAGAGCAGGCCTTCGGTCTCGATGTGCATGATCGCCCCGCAATGCTTGCAGTGGACCGCATCCAGGTCATGCACCAGCAGGCCGCAGCTCTGGCATTCCACCCGCACCTTGGTCGGGCGGAACAATACCTGCAGCAGCCGCAGGAACAGCGATACGCCGATGATCATCACCAGCACCGACAGCATCCGTCCGCGCGTCCCTTCCAGCGTGATGTCGCCGAACCCGGTGGTCGTCAGGGTGGTCACGGTGAAGTACAGCGCGTCGGCATAGTTGCGAATGTCGGGATTGGTCTGGTGCTGGGTGACGTAGATCAGCCCCGTCATGATGAACAGGAACACGGCCAGGTTCGCCAGCGCCAGGATCAGTTCCTGGTTGCGGCGGAAGAAGGCGTGGTCTTTGCGCAGCCGCCGCACCACCTGATAGGTGTGCAGCAACCGCAGCGTTCTCAGCACCCGCAGGAACCCCAGGTCGTCGCCGATGACGGGCGCCAGGAACGCCGCGGCTGCAATCGCATCGGCCCAGGTCGCGGGGCGCAGCAGAAACCGGCCGCGATCATGTTCCAGCACGATCCGCACAGCGAAATCAGCCAGGATCAGCACGCCCAGGATCACGTCGATCACGACGATCCAGCGCCCCAGGTCCACGAAGGACGTGGCGACCACATAGACGATGACCAGCAGGTCCAGGATCAGCAGCCCGTACCGGAAGCGATGCGCGCGCGTCGTGTCGCCCCTGTAGAGCTCCCTCAGTATCTCCACGCCCACCCCGCCGACTGTCAGTGTCCGGTCCTGCCCGCCTGTCTGGCATAGGCCCGGCGATCTGACCAGCAGCGACAGGTTTGCGCCTCGCCTGGGCCCCGCCCGCGCCCCACCATGTGCCCCGCTTGCGCGTGCATCGGGGCGGATGATACACCCGGACGGCAACACCTGCCCCCCCCCCCGGGCCGCAACGAAAAGGGCAAGCCGCATGGCGATGGAACAGACCAGCTTCAGCCGCGACGACCTGCTGGCCTGCGCGCGGGGCGAGCTGTTCGGTCCGGGCAATGCCCAGCTGCCCGAACCGCCGATGCTGATGATGGACCGGATCACCGACATCTCGGGCGACGGCGGGCTTCACGGCAAGGGTCATGTCGTGGCCGAGTTCGACATCCATCCGGACCTGTGGTTCTTCGCCTGCCATTTCCCGGGCAACCCGATCATGCCTGGCTGCCTGGGCCTGGACGGGCTGTGGCAGCTGACCGGATTCAACCTGGGCTGGCGCGGCTGGCAGGGGCGCGGCTATGCGCTCGGCGTCGGAGAGGTCAAGCTGACCGGCATGGTCCGGCCCGATCGCAGGATGCTGACCTACAAGGTCGACTTCACCAAGGCCGTGCAGACCCGCCGGCTGACCATGGGCGTGGCCGACGGCATCGTCGAGGCCGATGGCGACGTCATCTACCAGGTCAAGGACATGAAGGTCGCTCTTTCCGAGAGCTGATCCGATTCAAGGGAGGGGTGCTCATGCGCCGCGTCGTCATCACCGGGCTTGGGATCGTCTCGCCCATCGGCAACAATGCGACCGAGGTCACGCAATCGCTTCGTGACGGGCGTTCGGGGATCGTGTTCGCGCCGGACTATGCCGAACACGGCTTTCGCAGCCAGGTCCACGGCAAGCCCCAGATCGTCCTGGAAGACCACATCGACAAGCGCGACCTGCGCTTCATGGGCGAGGGTGCAGCCTTCAACTTCATCGCCATGCAGCAGGCGATCGAGGATAGCGGGCTCGAGCAATCCGACGTGTCGAACCCGCGCACCGGGTTGGTCACCGGATCGGGCGGGCCATCGACCTCGAACTTCTTCAACGCCCATCGGATCGTCATCGAGAAGGGCTCGCCCAAGCGGATGGGACCGTTCATGGTCACCCGCTGCATGTCGTCCACCAACTCGGCCTGCCTGGCGACCCCGTTCCAGATCAAGGGCGTGAACTATTCGATCACCTCGGCCTGCTCGACCAGTGCCCACTGCATTGGCAACGGCGTCGAACAGATCCAGATGGGCAAGCAGGACATTGTCTTTGCCGGCGGCGGCGAAGAGCTGGACTGGACCCTGTCCTGCCTGTTCGACGCGATGGGCGCCATGTCGTCGAAATACAACGACGCCCCCGAAACCGCCTCGCGCCCCTTCGACGCGACCCGGGACGGGTTCGTGATCGCCGGCGGCGGCGGCGTGGTCGTGCTGGAGGAGCTGGAGCATGCGCTGGCGCGCGGCGCCAGGATCTATGCCGAGGTCACCGGCTATGGCGCCACCAGCGACGGCCACGACATGGTGGCGCCCAGCGGCGAGGGGGGCGAACGGTCGATGAAGCTGGCGCTGTCCACCCTGCCCGAGGGGCGGAAGATCAGCTACGTGAACGCGCACGGCACGTCGACCCCGGCGGGGGACGTCACCGAGATCAAGGCGCTGCGGCGGGTGTTCGGCGACGGGTCCGTGCCGCCGGTCAGCTCTACCAAGTCGCTGACCGGCCATTCGCTGGGGGCGACCGGGGTGCACGAGGCGATCTATTCCCTGCTAATGATGCAGCAGGGCTTCATCGCGGCCTCGGCCAACATCACCCAGTTGGACCCCGAGATCCGCCCCGAGGAGATCGCCATGGAGCGGGTCGACGGGGTGGAGTTCGACAGCGTCCTGTCCAACAGCTTCGGGTTCGGCGGAACCAACGCGACGCTGGTCCTGTCCGCGTACCGGGACTGATCCCGATGACCGCACTGCTTGCAGGCAAGCGCGCCCTCGTCATGGGGGTGGCCAACGACCGGTCGATCGCGTGGGGAATCGCCCGCGCGCTGGCCGAGGCGGGGGCCGAACTGGCCTTCACCTACCAGGGCGAGGCGTTCGGCAAGCGGGTCGAACCGCTGGCCGCCAGCGTCGGGTCGGATCTGCTGCTGGACGTGGACGTCACTGACGACGACAGCCTCGACACGGCCTTCGCGTCCCTGGCCCGGCGCTGGGATCGGCTGGGCATCCTGGTCCATGCCATCGCGTTCAGCAACAAGGACGAACTGACCGGCCGGTTCATCAACACCAGCCGCGCCAATTTCAAGCAGTCGCTGGACGTGTCCTGCTATTCGCTGATCGAGGTGGCGCGCCGCGCCCATCCGCTGATGCAGCCCGGCGGGTCGATCATCACCCTGACATTCGCCGGATCTAACCGGGTGACGCCGTTCTACAACGTCATGGGCGTGGCCAAGGCGGCGCTGGAATCGGCGGTGCGCTATCTGGCGAACGATCTCGGCCCCGAGGGGATCCGCGTGAACGCGATCAGCCCCGGGCCGATGAAGACGCTGGCCGGTGCCGCGATCGGCGGGGCGCGCAAGACCTATCGCCACACCGAGGCGAACGCCCCACTGCGCGCCAACGCCACGCTTGAGGCGATCGGCGGCACGGCCGTCTGGCTCTGCAGCGACTGGGGCGCCTCGACCACCGGCGAGGTGGTCAGGGTCGATGGCGGCTATCACGTGCTGGGCATGCCGCAGCCCGACAACATCTGATCGGGGGCAAGGATGGCAACGGACCGGTATGTCTTCGATGCCTATGGCACGCTGTTCGACGTGGCGGGCGCCGCGCGGGTCGCGGCGGCTGACGACGCGGCGCTGGCCGAGATCTGGCCCCGGCTGGCGGACGACTGGCGGCGCAAGCAGCTGGAATATTCCTGGATCCGCGCCATCACCGGCGATCACGCGGATTTCTGGACCGTCACCGCGCAGGCGCTGGACTGGGCGGCCGAGGCGCATGGGCTGGCCCCGTCGCAGCGTGACCGGCTGCTGGATCTGTATCGCCACCTGCCCGCCTATCCCGAGGCTGCGGACGCAATGGCCACCCTGCGTCAGCGTGGCGCTCAACTGGCGATCTTTTCCAACGGCACGCCCGAGATGCTGGCCGAGGCGGTCGCGTCCAGCCGGCTGGAGGGGTTCGACGCGCTGCTGTCGGTCGAAACGGCCGGCGTCTACAAGCCTGCGGCGGCATCCTATCGGATCGTGACCGACCACTTCGGCTGCCTGCCCGGCGAGATCACCTTTGTCTCGTCGAACGGGTGGGACGTCTATGGCGCGACCCGCTTCGGCTTTGCCAGCGTCTGGGTGAACCGCGCCGGCCTGCCGGTGGACAACCTGCCGGCCCGGCCCGGCCGGATCGTCACCGACCTGACCGGACTGGCATGACCCTGGTCCGGCCGCCCGGACACGGCAGTTCGTGATGGACTGGACCGTCAAGCTGTTCGACACCTCGCCGGGGTCGCTGCTGGGCACGGTGCTGGGGACGGCGCTGTTCTACGTGGCGATCGTCGCGGTTCTGCGGCTGACGGGCAAGCGCAGCCTGTCCCAGATCTATGCCGTCGATTTCGCCGTGGCGGTCGCCATCGGCTCGGTCTTCGCGTCGGTCATGCTGCTGCGCGACGTGTCGCTGTGGTCCGGCATCGCGGGCATCGGCACGCTGGCGTTGCTGCAGGTCCTGGTGTCGCGGCTGACCTCGAAAGGCGGGACGTTCTCGCGGATCGCGACGGCCGAGCCGCGGCTGCTGCTGTATGACGGCCGGGCGCTGCCGAACGCGATGCGCGCCGAGGCGGTGGGTTCCGACGTGCTGGAACAGGCCGCCCGCGGCAGCGGATTCACCGACACGACCCAGCTGCTGGCGGTGGTGCTGGAAGCGGATGGCAGCTTCTCGGCGATCGGCCCCGGCGACGCCCGCCCCGGTCCGGCGTTCCTGACCCTGCTGGACCGTGCCCGCCACTCCGACCCCGACCTGATCCCGAAGGTATTCCCATGACCCAGTTCTTCAACGCCCCCGACGGAACCCGCATCGCCTACGAGGACGAGGGCGACGGCCTGCCCGTCCTGTGCCTCGCCGGCCTGACCCGCAGCATGGACGATTTCGACCTGCTGGCCCCCACATTGTCCGACTGCCGGATGATCCGCATGGATTACCGCGGCCGCGGCCAGTCCGACTGGACCGGCGCGGGGACCTACACCGTCCCGCACGAAGCGGCCGACGCGCTGGCGCTGCTGGACCACCTGGGCGTCGACCGGGCAGCGCTGGTCGGCACCTCGCGCGGCGGGCTGATCTCGATGTTCCTGGCGGCGACGGCGCGCGACCGCCTGCGCGGGGTATGCCTGAACGACGTGGGGCCGGCCCTGCAGATCTCCGGCCTGAACGCGATCATGGAATATGTTGGCCGTGCGCCCAGCGCCCGGACCCTGGCCGAGGTGGCCGAGCGCCTGCCCCAGACCCTTAAGGGGTTCGCCAACGTGCCACCGGAACGCTGGCAGGCCGAGGCCGCGCGGCTTTTCCGGCAGACGGACGAGGGCGTCGCACTGACCTATGATCCCACCCTGCGGGACAGCTTCCTGGAATCGATGAAGACGCCCGACGCGACCGTGTGGCCGCTGTTCGATGCGCTGCAGGGCATGCCGGTGGCGCTGATCCACGGCGCGGGCTCGGACCTGCTGGGCGACGAGACGGTGGCCGAGATGCGCGAGCGCCGCCCCGACATGATCTATGCCAGGGTGCCGGACCGCGGCCATATCCCGTGGCTGGACGAACCGGAAGCCGTGGCCGCGATCCGCAGCTGGCTGGACGCGGTCCGCAGCGCCTGAGCAGCGACGCGGCGGCCGGGCCGACGGATGGCGCGCCTGACCCGCTGGTCCGCCGCCTCGGCCCCGACCCGGCCGGTCCGCGGTCCTTGTCCGTAACGCGAAACAGCTTTCGCCGCTTTGACCATTGGCCGGCCCGCGGAATGGCGGCAACCTGCCCGCCAAGGAAAGGGACCCGATGCGCTATTCACGCGACCTGCGCGGCTACGGCCGCACCACGCCCGACCCCGCCTGGCCCGGGGGCGCGCGGATCGCCGTGCAGATCGTGCTCAACTACGAGGAAGGCGGCGAGAACAGCGTCGAGCATGGCGACGCAGCCTCCGAGGCGTTCCTGTCGGAAATCGTCGGGGCCGCGCCCTGGCCGGGCGAGCGCCACTGGAACATGGAAACGATCTACGATTATGGCGCCCGCGCCGGGTTCTGGCGGTTATGGCGCATCCTGAACGACCTGCCGGTCACCGTCTATGGCGTCGCGACCGCACTGGAACGCAGCCCCGAACAGGTCGCCGCCATGCAGGAGGCGGGCTGGGAAATCGCCACGCACGGGCTGAAATGGATCGACTATCGCGACGTCCCGCGCGAGGTCGAGGCCGAGCACATCGCCCGGGCCGTGCGCCTCCACACCGAGGTGACGGGCAGCCGGCCGCGCGGGTTCTACCAGGGCCGGGCGTCGATGAACACGGTGGCGCTGGGCTGCGAGGAAGGCGGGTTCGACTATCTGGCCGACAGCTATGCCGACGACCTGCCCTTCTGGCATGTCCATGACGGCCGGCCGCAACTGATCGTGCCCTACACGCTGGACGCCAACGACATGCGCTTTGCCACCGCGCAAGGGTTCAATTCCGGGGACCAGTTCTTCGCCTATCTGAAGGACAGCTTCGACACGCTCTATGCCGAGGGTGCCGGGGGCGCGGCCAAGATGATGTCGGTCGGCCTGCATTGCCGGCTGGCCGGGCGCCCGGGGCGCGCCGCGGCGGTGCAGCGCTTCCTGGACTACGCGCGCGGTCATCAGGGCGTCTGGTTCGCCACCCGGCTGGACATCGCCCGTCACTGGCAGGCCACCCACCCGTTCGTGCCGCGCGACCGCCCCTCGCAGATGGACCGCGACAGCTTCGTGGCGCGGTTCGGCGGCATCTACGAACACTCCCCATTCGTTGCCGAGCGGGCCTGGGATGGCGAGATGGGACCCGCCCACGACAGCGCGGCGGGGTTTGCCGCCCGCATGGCGCAGATCTTTCGCGCGGCGTCGGATGACGAGCGTCTGGGCGTGCTGCGCGCCCACCCGGACCTGGCCGGCAAGCTGGCCGCGGCGCGGCGGCTGACCGCGGACAGCACCGCGGAACAGGCCTCGGCCGGGCTCGACGCGCTCACCGACGACGAGCGCGCCACGTTCCAGCGGCTGAACGCGGCCTATGTGGACCGGCACGGCTTTCCGTTCATCATCGCCGTGCGCGACCATGACAAGGCGGGCATCCTGCGGGCCATGCAGCGGCGCGTGGACAACGACACCGCGACCGAGCGCGCCGAGGCAGAGCGCCAGGTGACGCGGATCGCCGAACTGCGTCTGAAGGAGGCGCTGACATGACCGACGCCCCACCCCCGCACGCCGCGGGCGACACAAGCGATCCCGCCGCGCAGCCGGCACAGGCGCCGTTCCCGCCCGGCCCCGCCGACGCGCCGACCGGCGATCCGGCGCGGCTGCCCGGATCGAAACGCCCGGCCGACCTGCGCGAGCCCGGCTACGCAGGTCCGGTCGCCGGGCTGCCCCCGCAGACCGGCCTGACCACCGACACCGCCGTCTTCACCCAGGCCTATGCGGTGATCCCGCGCACCGTGATGCGCGACATCGTGACCTCGTACCTGCCCGGCTGGACCGGGATGCGGATGTGGGTGCTGGCCCGGCCGCTCAGCGGTTTCGCCGAGACCTTCAGCCAGTACGTGGTGGAACTGACCCCGGACGGCGGCAGCGATCGCCCCGACGACGACCCCGAGATCCAGCACGCCATCTTCGTGACCGGGGGCGAGCTGCGGATCACCATCGCCGGCACGTCGCATCGCCTGACCCCGGGCGGCTTCGCCTATGTCCCCCCGGGCACCGACTGGACGGTCAGCAACCCGGGTGACGGGAATTGCGGCTTTCACTGGATCCGCAAGCGCTGGCAGCCGGTCGCCGGGCTGGACCGCCCCGACCCGGTCATCGCCCAGGAACGCGAGGTGCCGCCCTCGCCGATGCCGGAAACCGAGGGCGCCTGGTCCACGACCCGGTTTGTGGATCCCGCCGACCTGCGCCACGACATGCACGTCACGATCGTGACCTTCACCCCCGGCGGCTCGATACCCTTCGCCGAGACCCATGTGATGGAACACGGGCTCTTCGTGCTGGAGGGCAAGGCCGTCTACCGGCTGAACCGCGACTGGGTCGAGGTCGGGCCGGGCGATTTCATGTGGCTGCGCGCGTTCTGCCCGCAAGCCTGCTATGCGGGCGGGCCCGGCGTGTTCCGCTATCTGCTGTACAAGGACGTGAACCGCCACGCGCCGCTGTGGGGCGGACCCGACGGCCGCGGCCGGGCCTAGCCCGCGGCCGCGGGGCTGGCCTTGGCCGGGCGTCCGGCCACATAGGTCTGCACCACGGCGCGGTCGTCGCCCATGATCTGCAACAGGAACAGCTCCTCGGCCAGCGTCCCGATCCGTTCGGCCCGCAGCGCCATGGCCGGGGTGGCGCGACAGTCCAGCACGACCAGATCGGCGTCGCTGCCAGGGGCCAGCGTGCCGATCCGGTCCTGCATCCCCAGCGCGATGGCGTTGCCGCGGGTGGCCCAGTGGAACGCCGCCAGCGGATGCAGGTTCTGGCCCCGCAGCTGCAACACCTTGTAGCTTTCGTTGAGCGTCTGCAGCATGGAATAGCTGGTGCCGCCGCCGACATCCGTCGCCACCCCCGACACCACCCCGGCGGCCCGCAGCCCGGCCTCGTCGAACAGCCCCGACCCCAGGAACAGGTTCGAGGTCGGGCAGTGGATCGCCCGTGTCCCGGTCTCGGCCATGCGCGCGATCTCGCGCGGGGACAGGTGGATGGCATGGCCCATCAGGCTGTTCGGTCCCAGCAGGCCATGAGCGTCATAGATGTCCAGATAGTCGCGGGCCTGCGGATAGAGCCGCAGCGTATAGTCGATCTCGTCGCGATTCTCGCTCAGATGCGTCTGGATGTGCAGGTCGGGATGCTCGGCCGCCAGCGCCCCGGCCGCGGCCAGCTGCTCCGGGGTCGAGGTGATCGCGAAACGGGGGGTGATCGCATAGCGCAGCCGCCCGCTTCCCTGCCAGCGCCCGATCAGGGCCTTGCTGTCGTCATAGGATTGCCGGGCGCTGTCCTGCACGGCGGGGATCGCGTTGCGGTCCATCATCACCTTGCCGGCGATCAGTGCCATGTCCCGGGCCGCGGCGGCGGCGAACAGCGCGTCCACGCTGCCCGGATGGACCGATCCGAACGCGCAGGCCGTGGTCGTGCCATGCGCGATCAGCTGGTCAAGGAACGCCTCGGCCATGCGCGCGGCATGATCGGGATCGGCAAAGCGCGCTTCCTCGGGGAAGGTGTAGGTGGTCAGCCAGTCCAGCAGCTGCGCGCCCCAGCTGGCAATCACCTGGACCTGCGGGAAATGGATGTGCGGGTCGATGAAGCCGGGCATCACCAGACAAGGGCGGTGATCGATCTCGGCGACACCGGCGCGGGCCAGGTCCGCGTGATCGCCCACCGCGACGATGCGGCCATCCTCGATCAGGATCGCCCCGTCCTCGTGCCAGGCATAACTCGTCGTGGTCTCCGCCGGGTCGGCATGAAAGCCGAGCACGCGGCCGCGGATCAGGGTCTGCATGTCGGGGTCCTTCAGCCGTCCGCGCCGACCGTGCGGCGCCGCGGGATCACGGCATCCGCCGCCGGGGAAAGCAACCGCGCCATGATCTCGGCCGCGGCAAAGGCCGCGATCACGGCGGGGCGCTTGTCGCGGGGGGCGTCGGCCGCAAGCGGACAGGTCAGCCCGTCCACCGACAGCCCCTGCTGCGCGGCAAAGCGCGCATAGCTCGCCCGCTTGCTGCGGCTGCCGATCATGCCGACATAGGCCGCGTCGCCGCGCGCCAGCGCCTCGGTCACCAGCAGGAAATCCAGCGCGTGATCATGGGTCAGCACGACATAGGCGGCGCCCGGCGGCGCCGCCCTGATCTCGGCCTCGGGCAGCGGCGTCAGGGTCGTCTTGACGCCAGGCGCGGCCAGCGCCAGTTCGGCGGGCCTTGTATCGATCAGCCGCAGCGTGACCGGCAGGGGCAACAGCGCCGTGGCCAGCGCCCGGCCGACATGCCCGGCGCCCAGCACCAGCACCGACGGCCCGGCCTGGGGCGGCGTCGCGGCGGTCCGGTCCAGCACCAGCTCGACCCGGCCGCCGCAGCACTGCCCGATCTCGGGTCCAAGTGGCACGTCCATCATTGCCGTCGCCTCGCCGCGCGCCAGCATCTGCCGGGCCCGATCGATCGCCAGATATTCCAGCGCCCCGCCGCCGATCGTCCCGGTGACGCTGTCCGGGCCGACGACCATCTCGGCCCCGACCTCGCGCGGCGCCGACCCGCGGGCGCGATCAATGCGGACCCTTATCATGCCCCGGCCCTGTCCCGCTGCCCGGCGCGCAGCCGTTCCACCGCTAGCAGCACCCGTTCGGGGGTCGCCGGGGCGTCCAGCCGCGGCGCCTCGCGGTAATCGGCGACCGACGCGACCGCGTGCCCGATCGCCTCGAACACCGAGATGCCCAGCATGAAGGGCGGCTCGCCCACAGCCTTGGACCGCTTGATCGTGCGCTCCGCGTTCACCGACCAGTCGGCGAGTTCCACGTTGAAGACCTTCGGCCGGTCGGATGCCAACGGGATCTTGTAGGTCGAGGGGGCATGGGTGCGCAGCCGCCCGGCATCGTCCCACCACAGTTCCTCGCTGGTCAGCCAGCCGACGCCCTGGACGAAGGCGCCCTCGACCTGGCCCTTGTCGATGGCCGGGTTCAGCGACCGGCCGACATCATGCAGCACGTCGCTGCGCTCGATCACGTATTCGCCGGTCAGCGTGTCGACCGACACCTCGGAACAGGCAGCCCCATAGGCGAAGTAGTAGAACGGCCGCCCCTGCCCGGTCTTGCGGTTCCAGTGGATCTTGGGCGTCGCATAGAACCCCGCCGCCCACAGCTGCACGCGGGCCAGATACGCGGCCTCGATCACCTCGGAAAACGGCAGCGCCTCGCCGCGCACGACGACATGGTCGGGCACGAAGCTGATCTCGTCCGGGGTGGCGTCGCGCGCCTCGCACAGGAACGCCACCAGCCGGTCCTTGATCTGGGTGCAGGCGTCCAGCGCCGCCATCCCGTTCAGGTCGGTGCCCGACGACGCCGCGGTGGCCGAGGTGTTGGGCACCTTTTCGGTGCTGGTCCGGGTGATCTTGATCCGGGCCAGATCGACCTGGAACGCCTCGGCCACCACCTGCGCGACCTTGGTGTGCAGCCCCTGCCCCATCTCGGTCCCGCCATGGGTCAGCATGATCGAGCCATCGGTATAGACATGCACCAGCGCCCCGGCCTGGTTGTAATGCGTCGCGGTAAAGCTGATCCCGAACTTGACGGGGGTCAGGGCGATCCCGCGCCGGATGATCCCGCCTTGCGCGTTCCAGTCCAGCACCGCCTGCCGCCGCGCCGCATAGTCGCAGGACGTTTCCAGCTGATCGAGGATTCGCGGCAGGATCTGGTCCTCGACCGTCTGGTGGTAGGGGGTCAGCTGCCCATTCTGGTACAGGTTGCGCCGGCGCACCGCCAGCGTGTCCTGCCCCGTGGCATAGGCGATGTCCTCGATGATCCGCTCGGCGACGATCACCCCCTGCGGGCCGCCGAAGCCGCGGAACGCCGTGTTGGACACGCTGTTGGTCTTCATCGGGTGCGACCGCAGCTCGACATCGGGATAGTGATAGGCGTTGTCGGCATGGAACAGCGCCCGGTCGGTCACCGGCCCCGACAGGTCGGCCGAAAACCCGCAGCGCGCATACCAGTCGCCCGACACCGCCCGGATCCGCCCGCTGTCGTCGAAGCCGGCCTCGTAGTCGACGACGAAATCATGCCGCTTGCCGGTCGCGGTCATGTCCTCGTCCCGGTCGGGGCGCAGCTTGACGGCGCGACGCCATTTCTTGGCGGCCACCGCGGCGACGCAGGCGAACAGGCTCATCTGGGTTTCCTTGCCGCCGAAGCCGCCGCCCATCCGCCGCACGTTCACCACCACCGCATGCGCCGGCACATCCAGCGCATGGGCGACCATGTGCTGGACCTCGGTCGGGTGCTGGGTCGAGACGTGGATCGTGACCTCGTCATCCTCGCCGGGGACGGCCAGCGCGATCTGCCCTTCCAGGTAGAAGTGGTCCTGCCCGCCGATCACGAACCGTCCCGCCAGCCGGCGCGGGGCCGCGGCCAGCCCGGCCGCCACGTCACCGCGGCGCAGGGTCAGCGGTTCGGTGACGTAGCCCATGCCGGCATCGCGCGCGACGACCGGATCCAGATGATGCGGTATCTCTTCATACTCGACCTCCGCCGCGGCGGCGGCACGACGGGCCTGATCGCGCGTCTCGGCGATCACCGCAAAGATCGGTTGGCCCCAGAACTCCACGATGTCGCGGGCCAGGATCGGATCGTCGTCACGGCCGGTGGGGCTGACATCGTTGCGGCCCGGGATGTCGTCGGCGGTCAGCACGTCGATGACGCCCGGCATCGTCCGGACGGGGGCCAGATCCAGGCGGGTGATCCGCCCATGCGCCACGGTGGACAGCCCCAGCGCCGCGTGCAGCGTGCCAATCGGTTCCACCAGATCGTCGGTATAGTCCGCCTGCCCGGTGACGTGCAGCCGGGCCGAATCGTGCGGCGTCGGCGCGTGGCTCCCGCCGCCGATCGTGGCCGGCGCGGGATCGACGGCGCGATCCGGGGCGAGGTCGGGGGTGATCCGGTCCTGCTTCATCTCAATCTCCCACGGCGCGGTTCAGCCGCACCGGCTCGCCCGCCTGTTCCAGCCAGAACCGGCGAAAGAAGTTGGCGGCCACGGCGCTGCGATATGCGGCGCTGGCCCGCCAGTCCGACATCGGGGTGAAGTCATCCGCGACGGCACGGGCCGCCGCCTCGAAACTCTCCTGCGCAAAGGGCTGTCCCTGCAGCGCCGCCTCGGCCGCGCGGGCGCGCTTCGGGGTGCCGGCCATGCCGCCGAAGGCGACGCGGGCATCGGTGATGATTCCGCCCTCCTCCCGGATGCGGAATCCCGCCGCGACCGCCGAGATGTCGGCATTGGCGCGCTTGGACACCTTGTAGGCGGCGACCCGGGCGCCCGCCGCGCGCGGGATGATCACGGTTTCCACGAACTCGTCGGGCCGGCGGTCCTGCTTGCCGTAGGCGACGAAGAACTCCTCAAGCGGCAGCTCGCGCCGGGCGTCGCCGCGGCGCAGGATGATGCGGGTGTCCAGCGCGATCAGCAGCGGCGGGGTTTCCCCGATCGGCGAGCCGTTCGCGATGTTGCCGCCGATGGTGCCGGCATTGCGGATCTGCCAGCCGCCGATCCGCAGCACGTAATCGGCAACCTCCGGATGGTGCGCCTCGATCACCGGCAGCGCCTCGGTATAGGTCACCCCGGCGCCCAGCCGGATCTCGTCGTCGGTGACGGTCACGTCCTTCATCAGGTGGCCGATGAACAGCGCCGGGCTGATCGGGCGCAGCATCTTGGTCACCCACAGGCCGACATCGGTGGCGCCCGCCACGATCGTCGCCTCGGGGTGATCCAGCAGATGCGCGGCCAGCGCGTCGGTGTCGGCCGGCACGATGGCCCGCTCGTCGCCGCGCCGCACGTCGGCGCCCGGCGGGATGGCGGCCAGCCGCGCGGTCACCTCGTCGCGTTCGCGGGCCAGCGCGTCCATCGCCTGCCCGCCCGCCCTGGCCGCCGCCAGCGCCGCCTTGATGATGGGCTCATACCCGGTGCAGCGGCACAGATTGCCCTGCAGCGCGGTCTCGATCTGCACGACGGTCGGGTCGGGATGCTCCATCCACAGCGCGTACAGCGCCATGACGAAGCCCGGCGTGCAGAACCCGCACTGGCTGCCGTGGTGGTCGACCATCGCCTGCTGGACCGGGTGCAGCCCGCCATCGGCACCCTTCAGGTGCTCGATCGTCACCACGTGGCAGCCGTGGCAGGACGCCAGGAAGCGGATGCAGGCGTTCACCGGCTCGTAGCGCAGCACGCCCTCGTGCAGCCGTCCCACCAGCACCGTGCAGGCGCCGCAATCGCCCTCGGCGCAGCCTTCCTTGGTGCCGGTCAGCCGCCGGCCCAGGCGCAGGAAATCCAGCAGCGTGTCGGCGGGCCCCGCCGCGTCCAGCCGGACATCGGTGTGGTTCAACAGAAATTGGACGTCGCCGGTCATGTGTGCCCCACCCGTGTGTCGCACCAACATCGGGAAACTTTACCGCGGGATAAAGCGCGCTAGCATGGGAACAGTTTACACGATTTCCTGAAAGACGGAGACTCGGATGTCGTATCTGGACAGCCTGCGCGTGTTCGTCCGCGTAGTCGAGCTGGGTTCGATCACCGCCGGCGGCCGGGATCTGCGGCTGTCGCCGGCCGGCGCGTCGAACCGGATCAAGGATCTGGAAACCCGCTTCGGCGTGCGGCTGCTGAACCGCACCACCCGCACCCTGACCCCGACCGAGGTCGGCCAGGTGCTGTATGAAAACGCCCGCAAGGTCATCGCCGCGCTGGACGAGGCCGAGGCGATCGTGTCCAGCTTCTCGGGGACCCCGCACGGCGTGCTGCGGGTGGTGGCGCCGCTGGGGCTGGGCCGGCGGCTGGTCGCGCCGCTGATCCCCCGGTTCTGCGAGGACGCGCCCGAGGTCGATGTCCGGCTGCGCCTGTCGGACCGGCAGGTGAACATCGTGCAGGACGGCATCGACGTGGCCTTCTTCCTGGGCCAGCCCGAGGATTCGACCCTCAGCTGGCGCAAGATCGCCGATTGCCGCCGGGTGCTGGTCGCCGCGCCCGCCTATCTGGCGCGCCGCGGCACGCCGCAGACCCCCGAGGATCTGAAGAACCACAACTGCCTGCTGCTGCGCTTTCCCCGCTCGCCGGAATATTTCTGGCAGCTGCAGGTGAACGGCGAACGGCGCAAGCTGATGGTGTCGGGCCGCTTCGATGCCGATGACGGCGAGGTGCTGGCCGAATGGGCGCGCGACGGCGCCGGCATCGCCAACCGCCCCCGCTACGAGGTCGCGGCCGATCTGGAGGCCGGCCGGCTGGTCAAGGTGCTGCCCGACACGCCCCCGGTCGCGGCGCAGTTCGGCTGCCTGATGCCGCACCGCCAGTTGCAGGATCCCAAGGTGCGGCTGTTCGTCGACTTCGCCACCCGCGAACTCAGGGGCGCGGTCTGATCCCCGGCCCGTCGGCGTCAATCCCTCAGCGCAGGGCCGTCAGTTCGCGGCGATCGCGGTGCCGTCGGCCGACCGGAACCACGCGCGGATCGTGGCCCGTTCGGCAGGTTCCATGAAGGTGACATTGGCGGGCGGCATGGCGTCCGTCAGCCCCGCCTGCAGATAGATCTCGCGCGCCGCGCGGGCGATGTCGCGGTCGGTTTCCAGCGCGATCCCCCGCGGCGGCGCGGCGATCCCGTCCCAAGACGGCGCGGCCGCGTGGCACATCGAACAGCGGCCCAGCACGATCGACTGCACGTCCGCGAAATGGGCGCTGTCTGCCAGCCGCTGCTGGGTGTCGGTCATCGCGGTCTCGTCGCCCACCTCGGCTGGATCGCGCTGCACGCCCAGCATCGACAGCCAGACGATGCCCGCGAACAGCAGCGCCGTCACCCCCCAGGTCCACCAAGGCCAGGGCTTGCGGGCGTGCATGGTGTTGAAGAAATGCCGGATCGACACCCCCATCAGGAACACCAGCGCCGCGATCAGCCAGTTCCAGCTGCTTGCAAAGGCCAGCGGGTAATGGATCGACAGCATCAGGAACACGACGGGCAGCGTCAGATAGTTGTTGTGGGTGCTGCGCAGCTTGGCGATCTTGCCGTATTTCGCATCCGGCTTGCGCCCGGCCTTGAGGTCGGCGACGACGATCCGCTGGTTCGGCATGATGATGAAGAACACGTTCGCGGTCATGATCGTGGCGGTGAAGGCGCCCAGATGCAGCAGCGCGGCGCGCCCCGTGAACACCTGGTCATAGCCCCAGGCCATCGCCACCAGCAGCACGAACAGCACCAGCATCAGCGCCGTCGGCCGCTCGGCCATCCCCGACTTGCACAGGCGGTCATAGACCAGCCAGCCGATCGTCAGCGACCCCGCCGACAGCAGGATCGCCTGCCAGGCCGCCAGGTCCAGCTTGGCCGGATCGATCAGGAACAGCTCGGACTGCGCCCAGTAGACGACCATCAGCAGCGCCGCGCCGCTCAACCATGTGGAATAGCTTTCCCACTTGAACCAGGTCAGGTGCTCGGGCATCCGCTCGGGCGCGACCAGGAACTTGGTGACATGGTAGAACCCGCCGCCATGCACCTGCCATTCCTCGCCATGCGCGCCCGGCGGCAGGCCCGGCGCCTTCTGCAGGGCCAGGTCCAGCATGATGAAATAGAACGACGAGCCGATCCACGCGATCGCCGTGACCACGTGCAGCCAGCGGATCGCGAAGGACGCCCAGTCGTGCAGGATCACCCAGTCCATCAGCTGCCCCTGTAGGTCGAATAGCCGAACGGCGACACCAGCAGCGGCACGTGGTAATGCGCGGCCTCGGCCATCCCGAACCGGATCGGGACCTCGTCAAGGAAGCGCGGCTGCGGGCCGGGCATGTCGCCCGCGTCCAGCCAGGCGCCCACCCGGAACACCAGCTCGTAGACGCCGGGCGCGAAATCGGTTCTGGGCAGGATCGGCGCGTCGGTGCGGCCGTCGGCATTGGTCACGACCCGCGCCAGCTCGGTTCGCGCCGCGCCCTCGATCCGGTGCAGCACGATCTCCATCCCGGCTGCGGGACGTCCCCGCGCCGTGTCCAGAACATGGGTGGTGAGATATCCGTCCATCGAACCGCCTTTCCCTGCGCATGTCGCCGCCGCGACCTGCTTAGCCCGGCGCCCGCCCCGGCGAACAGTGCGCGAATCCACATGCAGTTTACAGATTTGCGAAAGGACGGGCCAAACCTGCCGGACGGGAACGCAACCCGGACCGGAACGTTAGAAGAACATACTCTGCACAAGGCGATCACCATGACCGACGATCACGACAAGACCGACCACAACCCCAAGGCCGACCCCGACCCTCAGTCGAACACCGAAAAGGACCCCGACGACTGGGTCTCGGGCGACGAACCGATGACCGGCGCGCAGACATCCTATCTCAAGACGCTGTCGGAACAGGCCCATGATCCCGACGCCTTTGCCGAGGACCTGTCCAAGGCCGAGGCGTCCAAGCGCATTGATGCGCTGAAGGACAAGCTCAAGCTGTGACAGGCCATCCGTCAGGCCGCCCCATCCGGGCTGAACCGCACGTCCCATCGAGAGGGATCACCCGATGACCGATACCCGCGTCCTGCACACCAGACCCCTCCAGGCCACGGCCTTCGCCCCCTTCGGCCAGGTGATCGAGGCCGTGGGCCCGCCCGACCGGCTGATCAACGCCGGGCGCTGCGGGCGCCACCACGACCTCGCCCGGCTCGACATCGCCGACCGGGCGGGGATCTCGGTGTTCCGGTCCGAATCGGTGACGCTGCCCTATCGCTTCGATCTGGTCGAACGTCACCCGCTGGGCAGCCAGGCTTTCCTGCCGATGACCGAACATCCGTTCCTGGTCATCGTCGCCCCCGATCTGGGCGACCGTCCGGGCGATCCGCTGGCGTTCCTGACCGCGCCCGGCCAAGGGGTGAATATCGGCCGCAACGTCTGGCACGGGGTGCTGACCCCGCTGGCCGATCCCGGCCTGTTCGCGGTGGCGGACCGCTGCGCCGACGGTCCCAACCTGCAGGAACATGTCTATCCCGCCCCGTGGACCGTGCTGCCCGGCTGACGGCCAGCCAACACGCAGCCCGTCAGCCCATCAGCCGCTGCACCGCGCGCCCCGCGTCGGCGGCGATCCGGGCCGGGTCGGCGGTGGTCAGCCGGTGCTCCTGCACCACCGCGCGGCCCTCCACATACACGGCGCGGGGCCGGACCGGCGCGCCGAACACCAGCGCCGCGACCGGGTCCCACTGCCCCGCCGCGGTGATCTCGGCCACGTCCCACAGCACCAGGTCGGCGCGCATCCCCGGCGCCAGCTGGCCAATGTCGGACCGGCCCAGCACCCGGGCCCCGCCCCGCGTCGCGATCTCCAGCACCTCGCGGGCGCCCATCGCGCCGGGGCCGTCGCGCAGGCGCGCCACCAGCATCGCCTGCCGCGCCTCCAGCCCCAGATGGCTGCTGTCGTTCGACGCCGAGCCGTCGACCCCCAGCCCGACCGGGACCCCGGCGTCGCGCATCGCCCGCACCGGGGCGATGCCGCTGGCCAGCCGCGCGTTGGAACAGGGGCAATGCGCGACCCCGGTCCCGGTCCGCGCGAACAGCGCGATTTCCGGGTCCGACAGCCGGACGCAATGCGCGTGCCACACGTCGTCGCCGGTCCAGCCGACGCTTTCCGCATAATCGCCCGGCGTCATGCCGAAGCGTTCGCGCGAATAGGCCACGTCCTCGTCATTCTCGGCCAGGTGGGTGTGCAGCCGCACCCCCCGTTCGCGGGCCAGCACCGCCGCGTCGCGCATCAGCTCGCGGCTGACCGAGAACGGCGAGCAGGGGGCCAGCGCCACCTGCAGCATCGCGCCCGGCGTGGGATCGTGGAACGCCGACACCACCCGGTCGCAGTCGCGCAGGATCGCCGCCTCGTCCTCGACCAGCGCGTCGGGGGGCAGCCCGCCCTGGCTTTCCCCGATCGACATCGCGCCGCGGGTGGCGGTGAAGCGGATGCCGATATCGGCGGCGGCCGCGATGCTGTCGTCCAGCCGGGCGCCGTTCGGAAACAGGTACAGGTGATCGGACGAACAGGTGCAGCCCGACAGCGCCAGTTCGGCCAGCCCCAGCCGCGCCGACAGGGCGATGTCGTCGGGCGTCAGCCGCGCCCAGATCGGGTACAGCGCCCGCAGCCAGCCGAACAGCGCCGCGTCCTGCGCCGCCGGCACCGCCCGGGTCAGGGTCTGGAACAGGTGGTGATGGGTGTTGACCAGCCCCGGCGTGACCACGCAGCCGGCGGCATCGACGATCTCGGCCCCGGCGGCCCGTGGATCGTCGCGCCGCAGCGCCGCGCCGGTCGCGACGATCACCCCGTCCTCGACCAGCACGCTGCCGTCCGCGATCTCGCGCAGCGCGTCGTCCATGGTGACGACGACGCGGGCGCCGCGGATCAGCAGCCGCGACCGCGGGGCACCGGCGGCAGGGCGCCCGCCGGACGCCTGCGCGGCCGGCCCCGCCCCCGGATCAGTGGGCATCCGAGGCATGGCCGGCCTCGCGGACCGCATCCTCGTCGACATGCGGGGCGCCGTTGTAGAACCAGTTCAGCAGCACCGCCGAGATCGCCGCCAGCAGGATGCCGGAATGGATCAGCGGGTGGATCGCGTGCGGCATCCACTGGTTGAACTTGGGCGCGATCAGCGGGATCATCCCGACGCCCACCGAGATCGCCACGATGAACAAATTGTGGCGGTTGCCGGCGAAATCGACCCGCGACAGGATCCGCACCCCGGTCGCCGCGACCATCCCGAACATCACCAGCCCGGCCCCGCCCAGCACCGTCGTGGGCAGGCTTTCGACCAGCGCCCCCATCTTGGGGATCAGCCCCAGCAGGATCATGATCGCGCCGCCGGCCACGCAGACAAACCGCGACCGGATGCCGGTGACCCCGACCAGCCCGACATTCTGGGAAAACGAGGTATAGGGAAAGGTGTTGAACAGCCCCCCGATGGTGGTGCCCAGCCCGTCGGCGCGCAGCCCGGCGGCCAGCGATTTCTGGGTCAGCGGCTTCTTGCAGATGTCGCTCAGCGCCAGGAACATGCCGGTCGATTCGATCAGCGTGACCAGCATCACCAGCACCATCGTCGCGATCATGATCGGGTCGAAGGTCGGCGTCCCGAACTGCAGCGGCCGGATGAAGGCGAACCAGCCGGCCTCGGCCACCTTGTCGAAATGCATCATCCCCAGCAGCGCGGCGATCACCCCGCCGACCATGATCCCGATCAGCACCGCGATGTTGGCCAGGAACCCGGTGGCATAGCGCGACACCAGCAGGATGGTGCCCAGCACCAGCGCCGCGATCACGATGTTCTGCCCCGACGCGTAGGCGGGGTTCGCCACGGTGGGCGCCAGCTGCACGCTGGCCGGCACCTCGCCCGCGGCCCGGGCCGATTCCAGCCAGGCGGCGGCGGCCGGGTCCACGATCTGCGGCGCGGTCGGACCGACCTGCAGGCCGAAGATCCAGTTGATCCCGATCGGCATCAGGGTGATGCCGATGGTCAGGATCAGCGTGCCGGTGACCACCGGCGGAAAGAACCGCAGCATCCGGCTGACCAGCGGCGCGATCAGGATTCCGATGATCCCGGCCGCGATGATCGCCCCGAACAGCGCCCGCGCCCCCTCGTGCCCCGGCGTGGTCTGGGCGATGGCGACCATCGGCCCGACCGCGGCGAAGGTCACGCCCATCATCACCGGCAGCCGCACCCCGAAATACTGGGTCGCCCCCAGGCTCTGGATGATCGACACGATGCCGCAGACGAACAGGTCGGCGGAAATCAGGAAAGCCACCTCCTCGGGCGACAGCTGCAGCGCCCGGCCCACGATCAGCGGCACCGCGATGGCGCCCGCATACATCACCAGCACATGCTGGAACCCCAGCGTCAGCAGCTTGGGCGCCGGCAGCATCTCGTCCACCGGGTGCACCCCGGCGCGGCCGGCCTCATCCATCGTCGCGTCCATCGTCCCTCCCTCTCGAAATCATTCGTGCGGCGCCAGCACGAAACGGATCACGAACAGCGCCGCCACCACCCAGGTCGCCACATGCACCTCGCGCGACCGGCCGGTCAGCAGCTTCAGCCCCGCATAGCTGATGAAGCCGAAGGCCAGCCCGTTCGCGATCGAATAGGTGAACGGCATCGCCAGCGCCGCCAGCACCGACGGCGCCGCCTCGGTCACGTCGTCCCAGTCGATCTCGACCAGTTCGCGCAGCATCAGCGTCGCGACATACAGCAGCGCCGGCGCGGTCGCCTGCACCGGCACCGACCCGGCCAGCGGCGCCAGGAACATCGCGCCCAGGAACAGCACCGCCACGACCAGCGCGGTCAGCCCGGTGCGGCCGCCGGCCTGCACCCCGGCGGCGCTTTCCACATAGGCGGTGGTCGATGACGTCCCCAGCATCGAGCCGGCGACGATCGCCGTCGAATCCGCCATCAGCGCCCGGCTGAGACCCTTGTTGCTGTGCTGCGGCCCCTCGACCAGCAGCCCGGCGCGCTTGGCGACCCCGATCAGGGTGCCCGTCGCGTCGAACACCTCGACCAGCACCAGCACCAGCACGACGTTGACCAGCCCCAGCCCCAGCGCCCCCATCACGTCCAGCTGCATGAAGGTCGGCGCGACCGAGGGCGGCGCCGACAGGATCCCGCCGAATTCGCTGTTGCCCACCGCGATCGACAGCAGCGTCACTGCCAGGATGCCGATCAGGATCGCGCCCGGCACCTTCAGCGCGTCCAGTGCCGCGATCACCAGGAACCCGGTCACCGTCAGCAGCACCGGGGCCGAGGTGACGTCGCCCAGCGTGACGAAGGTCGCGGGGCTGGCCACCACCAGCCCCGACGAGGTCAGGGCGATGATCGCTAGGAACAGCCCGATCCCGGCGGCGATGGCGCTGCGCATCGAATGCGGGATGCCGGCGATCAGCCAGCGCCGGATCCCGGTCACCGACAGGATCAGGAAGATCACCCCGGAAATGAACACCGCGCCCAGCGCCTGCTGCCACGTATAGCCCAGCGCGCCCACGACGGTGAAGGCGAAGAACGCGTTCAGCCCCATGCCCGGCGCCATGCCGATCGGCCAGTTCGCCCACAACCCCATGATCGCGGAGCCGATCGCGGCGGCCAGGCAGGTGGCGACGAACACCGCGTCCCGGTCCATCCCGGTGGTCGACAGGATGTCCGGGTTGACAAAGATGATATAGGCCATGGTCAGGAAGGTGGTGACCCCCGCAACCAGCTCGGTCCGAACCGTGGTCCCGTGCGCCTCCAGCCTGAAGTAGTCCGCGATCATCCTGCCCCTCTCCCTCGCGGCCGCTTGCCGCGGCCCTTTTCGCCGGCATCCGGGGCCGGTCTGCTTCAATCCTGCCCGCGATCCTGTCACCGGCCCTGCCAGCCGTCCAGCATCCACCCGGGGCAGCACGGCCGATCCGGGCAGCCTATGGGCGAGTGGCCGGGCGGGTCCTTGTCGGAGTTCGCGCGACTGTTTCAAGCTTTCGCGCAGAATGGCGGGCCTGACCGGGCCGGTGCGGGTCCGGTCGGCCGGTTTGGGCAAGGTTCCGCCGTCCGGCGCGCCTGACCACGACGTGAGGTGACACGCGCGCCCGGTCGTTTATGGATCGGGAAACTTCGTGGTTAACAGCAGCGGCCCGGCCGGACCGGCAGGCCGCGCAGCGACAGCGAAAGGCCCGCGCCATGACGCACCGCCACCCTCCGACCCGTCCCCGGACGCTGGCCCTGATCGCCTGCCTGTTCGCGACACAAGCGGGCGCCCAGACCAGCGGCGACCTGCCGACCCCCAGCGAGATCTGGCGGCACCTGTCGCCCCCCGCCGAATCGACCCCAGAGCCCGAACCCGCTCCGGCGCCCGAACCGGCGCCCGCGCCTGCCCCCACGCCCGAACCGGAACCCGCGCCCGCGCCGGAACCGGCGCCGACCCTCACGCCCACACCGGAACCCACGCCCGCCCCCGAGCCGGCGCCCACGGCGCCGCCCGAACCGGCGCCTGACTCGGCACCCGCGCCCGCTCCGGCACCCGCGCCTGAACCGGCACCTGCGCCCACGCCCGAACCCGCACCCACGCCCGAACCAGCGCCAACCCCCGAACCCGCACCCGTCCCTGAACCGACGGCACCCGCAGCCCCGCCCAGCGCACCCGCCGCGGCCACCCCGCGCAGCGCGCCCGCCGCCACGACCCAACGGACCGCGCCCGCGTCCACCGCCCCCGCGCCGTTCCGCACCTTGGCCCAGGCCCGGGTCGTGATCCACTATCCCGAACTTGACGGCCGGCCGCGGTCCCAGCGGCTGGTCGCCACCCTGCTCGCCGCCGGCGCCGGCGAGATCCAGACCCGCGCCGTCCGCTACCCGGTCGACCGGCAGAGCATCCGCTACTACCACCCCGCCGACCGCGCGGTCTCCTACGTCATCGCCGACCTCGTCGGCGGCGGCGGCCCCGCGACCGTCTCCGACTTCACCACCTTCCGCCCGTCGCCGCGGATCGGCACGGTCGAGATCTGGCTGCCCTGACCCGCGGCGACCGGTCCGGTTCGGTCCGTCAGGGCGGCGCTACTCGGGCCGGACCCTGGCCATCTCCTCGGGGCTGAGGAAGTAGAGGTGCATGTCATAATGCGGCACCTCGAATCCCGCGTGCCCCTCCGGCTCAAAGCCGATGTTCACGTGATCGACGGCGGGCAGCCCCGCCATCCCCGACAGGGCCGGCCAGGACTTCCCTGCCGCGAACTCGTCCTGGGCGATCATGAACTCCAGGCAGACGATCCTGCCCTGGTGCACGCAGTAGATGGGCCCGAGCGGCATGGTTGCCGGCGCCCCCCAATGCGCGCCCATCCCGGGCACCGTGGGCGACAGCTGCACGACACCCTCGGGCAGCGAGTCGGCGCGGGGCAGCGCATCATAGGCCCCCTGCGCCGTGGCCGTCGCAGGGAGGGCCAGCAGACCAAGCAGCAGGGTGGACGCACGTTTTCCGATCATCTCGTTCTGCTCCTGTCACGATCAGGGAAATGGCAACGATTCGACGAAATGGGCGTGGTGCGGGCGGCGGGCGGTCAGCCGCTCTCTGTCTGGCGCCCACCTAGGACGGCGGGACCGGAATCGGCAGGATGCTGGCGATCTTCCACGCGTCGCCCTCCCTGACCCAGATCTGGTTGAGCAGAAAGCGCGCGGGCTGCGCGTCCTGACCGGCCGGGGCGATCATGAACGTGACGGGCACGTAAAGCTGCACCACGTCGGGACCCAGCTCGACGATCTTCAGGTCGTCGAGCATGGGGTCGAGCGACCATGTGCCCTGGTAGAGCGTCCCGAACCGTTCGAGCGCCGCGTCCCTGCCCCAGATCGGCGCACCGCGCGTGATCCACAGGAACGCGGGCGAGTCCTGCAGCAACGTGCCGGCCGCCTCGATGTCGTGGGCGTTCTGCGCCGCCACGAACGCGTCGAACCGCTCCCTGACGTCGTCCCGGGGTTCAGCCTGGGCGCTTCCGATCATTCCGATCGTGGAAAGCAGAAGGACGAAAATGGCAGTCCGCGAGGTCCTGTTCATGACAGCCCTCCCTTCCATAACTTTCTCGAATAACAGAATTTTTTCCGTTAATCAAGATGCATCATCAACTTACCAGCGGTCCGCAGGCGTGCGCCAGCCGGCCCGAATTTTGGGCTGGCGCCCCTCGCGAGGGATCTCCGCAGCGCGCTTCGGTTGCCCGACGCCCATCGCACCAATGTCGCGCGGCGCACTTCCAAGTCATTTAGCGCGGGCTTGGTATCAAAACCGTCCATCGAGCGCTGATCGAGTCCGCCACTGTCCTCGCTTCGTAGTGTGCCGCATCTTCATGATAGCCCCAATTAGCTGCAAGGATCTTGGCGGTCTCTGTTATTGCCTGATCTAGACCTGCGGAATAAAATTGCGCCATCAAGCCGACGAGTTGTGCTTCTGATGGAAGTGGTTTTTTCACGCCGGCACGCTGCTTTCGTTTCGGACGGATGACATAAGCGCCCATCATCCAAAGCAGCTGATCCGCATCGTTGACGCTCTCCCCTTTCGGCGTGACGGCTTCACCTATTATCGCGTATTTCCAGAAGTCACGTTCTTCCTTCGAGAGACCCTTGAACAGAACGTCCGGTGGATACCCATTCGTCACCGCGTCCCGCGCATCCTGCGGCATCCAGGCGCGGAGCAGTCTGATCACGTGACGGTCAGGCTTGAACGATTGCCAGCCGAGGTTCCGCAGAAACTCGGACGCGAGCGCCGGACCCATACCGAATATCTTTGTCGCGCTAACGTCGGGGCTGGATCGTAGAGCTTTGTCCCCTTTGGCGAGCAGCAGGCTGACTGCCGCCGTCAACTTCGTGTCGCTAAGTCGCGAATCCCGTTCTCGCAACTCCTCGCGCGCCTCATTCAGCAAATGGCCGTACTCAGGTGTTGATCGAAGAAATTGAGCAAAGCGGATAATAGACTTCGAATCCTGCCGTGCCGTCTGCCCCCCTAAGATCGCAGTCAGCCGGGCGAGAAGCGCTTCTCTCTCCGTTGGTGCGTCCGCGACCGATGCGACGGCAACAGGATCAAACTTTAAAAGTGCGGATTTGAGATCTTCTAACTTCGCGATCACTTTGCTCCAATTACGGCTGTTGCTTGCAAGCGCCAGAGCAGCGGCCGTAAATACTTCATCATCGGGGGACGCAGCACCAGCACCCATGGATGGAAGGAGAGGTTGAAACTTCGACGCTACGGCGTCCTTGAGTTCGTCGCCAACGGTTCCCGGTGGGGCGCCATAATCTCGCGCGACTCGTCCCGCAATTACGGGATTAAAGAAAATCGCTTTGCGCATCGCGTCGAAGTCGAGGACAAAGGCATGGTCCTTTTGACGAACGAGATAACCGGTATTTGTCGCCTCTGACGTATACGACTTATTCACCCCAAACCTCCAAAAACTCCCGCCACTCGCCCTTGCTCATCCCGGAGTTTTCCTGGGTCACCGCCTCGCCGGCCAGCCGCCGCTTCAGCACCGCGACCCCGGTGGCCGACAGCGACGCGCCGCCCAGCCGGTAATCTGCGAAGGCCTTGTAGGCCAGCGGCACCCAGTCGGCGGTGATCCGGGCGATCGCCTCGGCATAGACCCGGATCTCGTACTGGGCGTGCGGGTCGGCCCGCAGCCGCAGGAAATGGAACAGGTTGTGCAGGTCGGTCTTCCAGTACCACTGCGTGTAGATGCTGGCCGGCAGGTTCATCCGCGCCAGTTCCCGGGCCAGCCCCTGCTGCGGCGACCCGTCCGGGGCGGTGTCGCCCAGCATCGCCTCGTAATGGTCATAGGCCCGGGACGCGTCGCCCTTCAGGAACTCCAGCACCCGCTGCGCCTCGTCCCCGTCCAGCGCCGCGCCGCGGCCCTGGTTGTTGATCGTGGACTGCGCCGCCAGCTGCTCCGGCGCCGGCACGTAGAACTCGCGGTCCAGGATCGAATAGCGCGCCGAGTACTCGTTCACGTTGGCGGTGCGGTGGCGGATCCACTGCCGCGCCACGAACACCGGCAGCTTGACGTGGAACTTGACCTCGCACATCTCGAACGGGGTCGAGTGCCAGTGCCGCATCAGATAGCGGATCAGCCCCTCGTCATTCTGCACCGCCTTCGTTCCGCGGCCATAGCTGACCCGCGCCGCCTGCACGATCGCCGCGTCGTCGCCCATGTAGTCGACGACCCGCACCATGCCGTGGTCCAGCACCGGATGCGCGACATGCAGATGCGCCTCGATCCCCGGGGCGGTGGCGCGCAGCGTCTGGTGCCGCTCGGCGCGGGCGGCCTCGATCTCTTGCTGCTGGTCAGGGGTCAGGGTCATGGGGCGATTCCTTCGGCATCTGTCCCGGGCATTGTGGGGGTGCCGGTGTTTCAACACAAGTTGTGGTGGTACCGGCCATCTGTTGTGGGCGGCGGATCGGGGTGGGGCAGGAAAACTGCATGAACCATGCATGAACGCTGCATGAACATCGCCCGGTCCGGCGCAGCAGCCGGGTGGCTGGCCCGTGCCCCTCTGGACCCCGCCGGACGGCTCTGCCACCCTGCCCCGGAACCACCGCAAACAGGGATGACCGCATGACGATCCGCTATCTGCACACCATGGTCCGGGTCAAGGATCTGGACGCCACGATGCGCTTCTTCGGCCTGCTGGGCCTGCGCGAAACCCGCCGCGTCGACAACGACAAGGGCCGGTTTTCACTGGTTTTCATGGCGCCGGAAGGGCAGGAGGAAACGCCCGTCGAACTGACGTACAACTGGGACGGCGACGACGCCCTGCCCTCGGACAGCCGCCATTTCGGCCATCTCGCCTACAGCGTCGACGACATCTACGCGATGTGCGAAAAGCTGCAGAACGCCGGCGTGACGATCAACCGCCCGCCCCGCGACGGCCACATGGCCTTCATCCGCAGCCCCGACAACATCTCCGTCGAACTGCTCCAGGCCGGCGCCCCCCTGCCGCCCAAGGAACCCTGGGCCAGCATGGAAAATACCGGTCACTGGTAAGGGGTTAGCGGAACCCCCGCGGGGAATGCGGCGGCTGACGCCGCGTTCCCGATTGCAGAACATATCAGGAACATATAGCGTCGCGGCATGGGAACCCTCAGCCTCGACCGCAAGCTCGCGATTCTGTCGGACGCCGCCAAATACGACGCCTCCTGCGCCTCCAGCGGGACCGAACGCCGCGACGCGCGAACGGGCGGGCTGGGCTCGACCGAAGGCTCGGGCATCTGCCACGCCTACACGCCCGACGGCCGCTGCATCAGCCTGCTGAAGATCCTGATGACGAATTTCTGCATCTTCGACTGCGCCTACTGCGTGAACCGCGTCAGCTCCAACGTCGAACGCGCCCGCTTCACCGTGGACGAGGTCGTGACGCTGACGCTGGAATTCTATCGCCGCAACTATATCGAGGGGCTGTTCCTGTCCTCCGGCATCATCCGCTCGCCCGACGCGACGATGGCCGACATGGTGCGCATCGCCAGGACGCTGCGCACCGACCACGGCTTCAAGGGCTACATCCACCTCAAGACCATCCCAGACGCCAGCCCGGAACTGCTGGACGAGGCCGGGCTCTACGCCGACCGGCTGTCGATCAACATCGAACTGCCGCAGGACGCGTCGATCCGCGAACTCGCCCCGGAAAAGCGCCCCGAGACGATCCGGGCGGCGATGGGCCGCGTCCATCTCACGCGCGAGGCCAGCCGCGACCGCAGCCACCGCGGCAAGCGGCCGGCAACATTCGCGCCCGCCGGCCAGTCGACCCAGATGATCGTGGGCGCCGATCAGGCGAACGACACCGCGATCCTGTCCACCGCCGCCCGCCTCTATACGGGCTACGGGCTCAAGCGCGTCTATTATTCGGCCTTTTCCCCGATCCCGGATGCCAGCCGCGCGCTGCCCCTCGTTCGTCCGCCCTTGATGCGGGAACACCGACTATACCAGGCCGATTGGCTGATGCGCTTCTACGGCTTCGACGTGGACGAGATCGCCGGCGCCGCCCCCTCGGGCAACCTGGATCTGGAGGTCGATCCCAAGCTGGCCTGGGCGCTGGCGCACCGCGACGACTTTCCCCTGGACGTCAATCGCGCGCCGCGGGAATTGCTGCTGCGCGTTCCGGGGTTCGGCACCAAAACGGTGAACCGCATCATGACGGCGCGGCGACACGGGGTGCTGCGCTATGACGATCTGCTGCGGATGGGCGCGGGCATGAAAAAGGCGCGGGCGTTCGTCAGCCTGCCGGGGTGGAGCCCGCGGGCGCTGACCGACAGCGCCGATCTGCGCGCCCGTTTCGCGCCCCCGGCGGAACAGCTGCAGCTGATCTGATGCAGGTCGTCGTCCTGCCGGACCACGGGTGGCGCGAGGCGTGGCGCGATGCAGCGCGCCGGCTGGCTGCCGCGGGGATCCCACCCGAGCAGGTGACCTGGACAACCGCGCCGGGCCTGTTTGCCGCGGCCCCCCTGCCCCCCGAACGCCCGCTATCCGCGCCGCGGGCCTTTGTCGACCTGGCGGACGCGGTGCTGTGCCACCGCGATCCGGAACGCTTCGCCCTGCTCTATCAACTGCTTTGCCGGCTTCGGCAGGACCGCCGCGTTCTGGACAACCCCGCCGATCCGCTGGTGGCACGGCTGCACGGGCTGGCCAAGGCGGTCCGCCGCGACAGCCACAAGATGCGCGCCTTCGTCCGGTTTCGCGAACTTCCGGCGGCTGGCGCCCGGCGGCGCTTTGCGGCGTGGTTCGAACCCGACCACCTGATCGTCGCGCGGAACGCCCCCTTCTTTGCCCGTCGGTTCGCCGACATGGACTGGACCATCCTGACCCCGGACGAGCGCGCCGACTTCATCGGGGGCGAGCTGAGCCTTGGCGCCGGCGTCCCGCGACCGGACCTGCCCGACGACGCGTCGGAGGCGCTGTGGGCCACCTATTTCACCAACATCTTCAACCCGGCCCGCGTCAAGCTGGGGGCGATGCGGTCCGAGATGCCGGTGAAGTACTGGAGGAACTTGCCGGAAACGCGCCAGATTCCCGCCATGCTGGCCGATTCCGAACGAAGAGTGGCGCAGATGCGTTCGGCTGCTGCAACCGTGGCGCCCGGCCGCGCCGCGCAGATCAGCGAAAGGTATCGTGCCGCCATGCCGAAGCCGCCCGAAAAGATCGACACGCTGGACGCTGCCGCGGCAGCCGCGCGGACCTGCACGCGCTGCGACCTTTACTGCCACGCCACCCAGACCGTCTGGGGCGAAGGCGCGCCGGATGCCCGGCTGATGATCGTGGGGGAACAGCCCGGCGATCAGGAGGATCTGCAGGGCCGCCCCTTTGTCGGGCCGGCCGGGGACGTCCTGGCCGAGGCGATGGGCAAGGCCGGCCTTGATCGCGACGCGGTGTGGCTGACGAACGCCGTCAAGCACTTCAAGTTCAAGCCGCAGATGACGGCGCGCGGCGGCAAGCGGCGCCTGCACCAGAACCCAGACCGGCAGGAAATCGACATCTGCAAGTGGTGGCTGGACCTGGAACAGCGCTTCATCCAGCCAAAGCTGACACTGGGCCTGGGGGGCACGGCTGCCTATGCCCTGACCGGCCGCAAGGAAGGGATTACCCGTCGGCGCGGCAAGGTCGAGGACACCGCGGCCGGGCCGGTCCTGCTCAGCTGGCACCCCTCGTACATCCTGCGCGTGCCCGACCGGGCCGCGGCGGACCGGGCACGCGCGCAGCTTGTCGAGGACCTGACGCTCGCGGCAGAGCTTGTCGCCTGACCGGCCGGCGGATATGGGCGGGCCGTCACAAAACCATCAGGCTGTCGTCATATCTTCATTCGACAGCGCCCCCGTCTGACGCTAAGGCCCGGCAGACGCGCAAAGACGAAGGAGTCTGACATGCGGATCGCGGTTCTTGGCGGCGACGGCTTCGTGGGCTGGCCCACCTCCCTGCATCTGTCCAGTCTGGGCCACGAGGTCCATATCGTCGACAACCTGTCGCGCCGCTGGATCGACACCGAGCTCGGCGTGCAGTCGCTGACGCCGATGGATAGCATCCAGGAACGCTGCCGGATCTGGAAACAGGAAACCGGCGAGACGATCCACTTTCATCTGCTGAACCTGGCCCGCGAATATGAGCGGCTGAAGCAGTGGCTGGCCGACACCCGCCCTGACGCGGTGATCCATTTCGCCGAACAGCGCGCGGCGCCCTATTCGATGAAGACCGACCGCCACAAGGTCTACACCGTCGACAACAACGTCAACGCCACCCACAATCTGCTGGCGGCGCTGGTCGAAACCGGCATCGACGCGCATCTCGTCCATCTGGGAACGATGGGTGTCTATGGCTATTCCAGCGTCGGCGCGCCGATCCCCGAGGGGTATCTGGACGTCGAGATCGACACCCCGTCCGGCAAGAAGGGGATGGAGATCCTGTACCCGACCCGGCCCGGCTCGGTCTATCACATGACCAAGAGTCTCGATCAGATCCTGTTCCAGTTCTATGCGCAGAATGACGGGCTGCGGATCACCGACCTGCATCAGGGCATCGTCTGGGGCACCCACACCGACCAGACCCGCCGGCATGAACAGCTGATCAACCGCTTTGATTATGACGGCGACTATGGCACGGTGCTGAACCGCTTCCTGATCCAGGCGGCGATCGGCTATCCCTTGACCGTTCACGGCACCGGCGGCCAGACCCGCGCCTTCATCCACCTGCAGGACTGCGTCCGCTGCATCGAGTTGGCCCTGTCCGACGCGCCCGCGACGGGTGAGCGGGTGCGGATCTTCAACCAGATGACCGAAACGCACCGGGTCCGCGACCTGGCCCATCTGGTCGCCCGGATGACCGGGGCAGAGGTCAAGTTCCTGCCCAACCCCCGGAAAGAGGCCGACGAGAACGACCTGATCGTCAAGAACGACCAGTTCCTGTCGCTGGGCCTGAACCCGACCACCCTGCAGGAAGGCCTGCTGGCCGAGGTTGTGGACGTCGCCCGGAAATACGCGCATCGGATCGACCGCTCGCGCGTGCCGGCGGTCAGCGCCTGGACCAGGGACATCGCCAAGCGCGTCGATCACGACCCCGAGGGCAAGAAGCTCAAGGCGGTCTGACCTTGCTGCCCGACGGCCTTGCTGCGGACCGGCCCGCCCGGTCGGACCGTGCCTATGTCACGCTGGTGACCAATGCCGATTACGCGCGGGGGGCGCGGGCGCTGGTCCGCTCGATCGTGCTGTCAGGCACGTCCGCGGACATCTGCGTGCTGCACACCGACGTGGCGGACCGCGATCTGATCCCCCTGCGCGCCCTGGGGGCACGATGCGTGCGCTGTGACCTGCTGCCCACGACGGCCGCGTTCAACGCCAGCCATGCCCGTGACGCGCTGCACGGCAGGGCCGCCTTCACCAAGGGCGAAAAGCCGCCCTTTCACACGCCGCTGGACAATTTCGCCAAGCTGCGGCTGTGGCAGCTGGACTACGCCCGCGTCGTGTTCATCGATGCCGATGCGCTGGTCCTGCAGAACGTGGACAAGCTGTTCGACTATCCGCAATTCTGCGCCGCCCCGAATGTCTACGAGAGCCTGGCCGACTTTCACCGCATGAACTCGGGGGTGTTCACGGCTCGTCCGGACCGGGCGACCTTCGCGGACATGCTGGCGCAGCTGGACGTGCCGGGGGCGTTCTGGCGCCGCACCGACCAGACGTTCCTGCAACACTACTTCCCCGACTGGCACGGGCTGCCGGTGTTCATGAACATGCTGCAGTATGTCTGGTTCGCCATGCCCGAGCTGTGGCGCTGGCAGGACATCCGCATCCTGCATTTCCAGTACGAGAAGCCGTGGCAGGATCACGCCAAGGCTGACCGTCTGCGGCCGTTGATCGAGTTGTGGCAGGCCCATGCCGGCGACGGCCGGGTGCCGGACAGCCGGACCCTGCAAGATCCGGCGTGACCGCCGATTCGACAGTCGCCGTCACCGGTGCGACGGGTCTGGTCGGCCGGTTCATCGTCGCGGGATTGCAGGCGGCGGGGCATCGCATCGATCCGTTGCCCGGCTGGCGGCTGGGCGATCCGGCACCGCTGGACGGGTGCGACGCGCTGATCCACGCGGCCTTCGCGCATCTGCCCGGACGCTATCGCGGCGGCGAAGGGGACGATCCGGCAGGATTCATTTCAGCAAACCTGGATGGTACGCTGCGGCTGTTCCGGGATGCCCGGCGCACCGGTGTTCGGCAAGTCGTCTTCCTGTCCTCGCGGGCAGTTTATGACGGGCTGCCACCGGGAACGTTCCTGCCGGACGGCACGCCGCCCCGGCCCCACAGCCTGTATGGGCAGGTGAAGCTGCAGGCGGAAACGGCGCTGGCCAGCATGGCGGGGCCGGACTTTGCCACGACCAGCCTGCGCGCCACCGGGATCTACGGTCCGGGACCCGGACACAAATGGACCGCCCTGTTCGCCGACTTTCTGGCGGGCCGACCGATCCTTTCGCGGGTCGGCACCGAACTCCACGGCGACGATCTGGCGGCCGCGATCCTGCTGATCCTGAGAGAGGGCGTGCAGGGCCTCCTCAACGCCTCGGACCTCGTGCTGGACCGACATGACCTGCTGGCCGAAGTTGCGCAGCTGACTGGCTGCCCTCACAGGCTCCCGGACCGCGCCGACCGGGCGGGGCTGTCGGTGATGGGCTGCGGGCGGCTCGAGAAGCTCGGCTGGCGGCCCGGTGGGATGGACCGTCTGCGCGCGGACCTGCCGCGGATGCTGCGGGATTTCGGATTCCTGCAGACATAACGGCCCACATAAAAGGCGAGGCGACTGGCGACTTCATCAACATCAAGTTGCTGAACGCGTTTCGATATGCCTAGCTGAATCTTGCGAAACCTAACAAGGGCGCGATCGTCGGGGTGCTGCGGGATGAACGAGACCGGTATCGAGACCAAGACCCGGAACAACGGATCTCGCCAGGGGTCCGACAGGCTTGCTGCAACCCGTTACGCGGTCTTCGCCGCCCCTGATGGCGCGTTCGGCGAGGCGGGGGCGCAGTGGCTGGGGTGGGACCTGCACGGTGGACGAAAGATCGACCAGCCGGATCCCCCGGGTCTGCCGCGTCCGCTGGCCCAGTTGACCCAGCGTCCCCGGCGCTACGGGTTCCACGCCACGATCAGGCCGCCCATGCATCTGGTCGCCGGCGCGACCTGTGCCGAGCTGCTGTCGGCACTGCAGGCCCTCTGCACCCGCGCCGCACCGATCGAGCTGCCGCCCCTCACGCTCAGCGCGGCAGAGTCGTTCATCGCCTTTCGCACGAGCCGACAATCCGCCGCCCTGAACGCTTTGGCCGCCACGGTCGTGAAAGACCTCGACAGGCTGCGCCGGCCGCTCAGCCAGCGAGAGATCACGCGGCGCAACCCGGGCGCTCTCAGCATTCCCCAGCAACTGATGCTGGCGCGTTACGGCACGCCCTATGTCCTGGATGAGTTCCGGTTCCACCTGACCCTGACCGACCAGCTTGCCCCCGAGGAATTCCCGCCGGTCGGCATGGCCGCCGCGGAGCATTTCGCCGGCAGGCTGTCGAACCCCTGGCTGATCGAGGAGCTGTGTCTGGTCGAAGAAGATGCGGACGGGTTCTTTCAGGTCCGCGGGCGCTGCCGGCTCGGCCAGCAGCACTGACCCGGACGGCAGCAGGGCCCTCGGGTCCTAGCCGCGCAGCGCCTGGGCAATTTCCTCGCCCGTCGCGCTGGTCAGCGTCTTCGGCAGTTCCTTGACCAGCTTCTGCTCCAGCATCTTGTGGTAGTGCTTGCGCATGTTGCCCAAGGTGGACGGGTCGGCAATGATCGCCAGCTCGTCGACCTTGTTCTGCAGCACCATCTGGTTCAGCCGTTCGGCCAGCTGCTTGGCAAAGGTTGCCTCATCCTCGTCCCGGGGGGTCGTTTCCTCGGGCTGCTTGCCCTGGCTTTCGTCCTGCAGGTTGGTCGGGCTCATCCGGCCCTGTTCCTGCAGCTCGATCCCGTGCTTGGCGACGTTGCGGAACAGCACGGCCTGGTGGCCGTCTGCGACCACGACCAGCGCGTTGAGAGACAACATGTTCGATCCTTTCGCGTGACTTCGCGGGCCAACGCGGCGTGCCTGACCCGGTTCCGTGGGGCGGGTCAGCTCAGGCTGGCGCAGAAACCCGCGATGCGTCGTACGGCCTCACCCAGCAGTTCGTCCCCGGTCGCGTAGCTGATCCGGAAATGCGGCGAGAGCCCAAAGGCCGCACCAAAGACCACCGCGACCCCGGTGGCGTCCAGAAGGGCGGTGGCGAAATCCTCGTCCGTGGCGATCACGGCGCCCTGCGGGGTCCGCCGCCCGATCAGGCCTGCGATCGAGGGATAGACATAGAACGCGCCCTGCGGCGTGGGGCAGTCGATGCCCTCACAGCCGTTCAACCCCGCCACGACCAGATCCCGCCGGCGCTGGAACGCCGCCCGGCTGTCACGAATATGGTCCTGCGGTCCGGTCAGTGCGGCCAAGGCCGCGTACTGGCTGATCGAACAGGGGTTCGATGTCGATTGCGACTGGATCGTGCCCATCGCCCGGATCAGCTGCACCGGCCCGGCCCCGTATCCGATCCGCCAGCCGGTCATCGCATAGGCCTTGCTGACCCCGTTCAGGGTCAGGGTGCGCTCCTTCAGCCCCGGTTCGATCTGGGCCGGGGTGACAAAGCGAAAATCGTCGAAGACGATGTGTTCATAGATGTCGTCGGCCAGCACCCAGACATGCGGGTGGCGCATCAGCACGTCGGTCAGCGGCCGCAGCTCGGCCTCGCCATAGGCCGCCCCGCTCGGGTTCGACGGAGAGTTCAGGATCACCCATTTGGTGCGCGGGGTGATCGCCGCCTCCAGCTGGTCGGCCGTCATCCGGAACCCGGCTTCGGCGCGGGTCTCGACGACGATCGGGGTTCCGCCGCCCAGCCGCACGATGTCGGGATAGCTGACCCAGTAGGGCGCCGACATTACCACCTCGTCCGCGGGGTTCAGCGTGGCAATCAACGCGTTGAACAGCACCTGCTTTCCGCCCGTGCCCACCGTCACCTGCGACGGGTCGTAGTCCAGCCCGTTCTCGCGCGCGAACTTGTCGCGGACCGCCTGCTTCAGGGCGGGAATCCCGTCCGCGGCGGTGTATCGCGTGTGGCCGGCGTCAATCGCAGCCTTGGCTGCCTCGCGGACATGGGCCGGGGTGTCGAAATCCGGCTCGCCTGCCGACAGGCTGATGATGTCGCGCCCCTCGGCCGCCAGTTCGCGGGCGCGGTTGGTCATGGCGATGGTGGCCGAGGGTTTGACGCGGCCGAGCGTCTCGGACAGAAAGCCCATTGATGCTGCCTTTCAGGTGCTTTCTGGGGTCATAGGCGGACCGCCATCAGCCGACAAGCATGATGGCGTGCAGGCCATTTTGTGCGGGGCGCGAACACGGATGGACGATCGTGAGATACGGCTGAAGCGGGCGCGCCTGCGGAGCTGGCGCCGGGGCATCAAGGAGATGGACCTGATCCTTGGGCCGTTCGCCGATGAGGCGCTGAGCGCCCAATCCGACGCGACCCTGGACGTGTACGAGCGGCTGCTGGACGAGAATGACCATGATCTCTACCAGTGGGTCACGGCGCGAACGCGCCCGGCGCAGGCCGGATCAGGGGTGCAAGCGGCCGCCGGGCCGGCGCATCTGCACCCTCTGCTGGACCTGATCGCCGGGCACGCCGCCAACCGGATGAAAAAAAGCCGAGACCTTTAACGGAATATTGGTCATTTCCCATCATCGTGTCAGGGCAACAGATTGGACCCTGCCATGAACCGGTTTGCCCTGATCCCGCGCGACACCCCCTCGGGCGCGCCCGCCGTCGAATCCGTCGCGGACTGCTATCTGGACACGCTGCAGATCCTGGACCGGCTGCACCGTCTGATGCTGGACCTGATCAAGGACGAGTTCGAGCGGCTGGGCCGATCCGACCTGACCCCCGTTCAGGCGCTGCTGCTCTACAACCTGGGATCGGCCGAGGTTTCCGCGGGCGAACTGCGGTCCCGCGGCATGTATCAGGGGTCGAACGTCAGCTACAATCTGAAGAAGCTGGTGCAGATGGGCTATGTCCACCACCAGCGCAGCGAACAGGACCGCCGGTCCGTCCGGGTGCGCCTGACCGACGAGGGCTGCGCCGTGCGTGACATTGTCGGCGCGCTGTTCACCCGCCACGCCCACGGGCTGGAGGCGTCGGGCGTGCTGGACGACCCCCCGCTCGACCAGGTCAACCGGCAGTTCCGACGCATCGAACGATTCTGGTCCGAACAGATCCGCTACATCTACTGACGATGAAGCACCCGGCTGTGACCTCTGTCCGCCAGAGGGGCGTCAGGTGGTCACGTCCGGCCGGTCGCGCCCGGTATGCTCCCGGATCTGCGCCACCGCTTCGGCGGCCGCGATGACGGGGCCCAGTGCCTGATCCGGATCCTGCGCGTGGTCGGCATGGGGACCGGCATGGCGTTCCAGATAGACCCGCAAGGTCGCGCCCTCGGTGCCCGTACCCGACAGGCGGAACACGACCCGGCTGTCATCGGTGAACAGAACCCGGATGCCCTGGCGCTGTGACACCGAGCCGTCGACCGGATCGACATAGGAAAAATCATCGGCCTGCGCGACGGTCAGCTCGCCGAATTTCTGGCCCGGCAGAAACTCCAGCATCCCGCGCAACCGGTCGATCAGGGCGTTCGCCCGCTCGGTCGGGACTGCCTCGTAATCGTGGCGGCTGTAAAAATCCCGCCCGAACCGCGCCCAGTGGTCGGTCATGATCGCGTCGACCGGCTGATCGCGTGCCGCCAGGATGTTCAGCCACAGCAGCACCGCCCACAGCCCGTCCTTTTCCCGAACATGGTCCGAACCGGTGCCGGCGCTTTCCTCGCCACACAGGGTTACGCGGCCGGCGTCCAGCAGGTTGCCGAAGAACTTCCAGCCGGTCGGCGTCTCGTAGGCCTCGATCCCCAGCGCCGCGGCGACCCGGTCGGCCGCACGGCTGGTCGGCATCGACCGGGCGACGCCGGCCAGCCCCCTCGCATAGCCCGGCGCGTGGGTGGCATTGGCCGCCAGCACCGCCAGGCTGTCGGACGGGGTGACATAGATCCCCCGACCCAGGATCATGTTGCGGTCGCCGTCCCCGTCCGAGGCCGCGGCGAAATCCGGCGCGTTCGGCCCCATCATCAGATCGACGAGGTCGCTGGCCCATACCGGGTTGGGATCGGGATGGCCGCCGCCGAAATCCGGCAGTGGCGTCGCGTTGACGACGGTGCCCGGGGCTGCGCCAAGACGGTTTTCCAGGAGCTCGCGGGCGTAGGGGCCCGTCACCGCGTGCATGGCATCGAACCGCATCGCGAACCCGCGCGCGAACATGGACCGGATCGCGGCAAAGTCGAACAGTTGTGCCATCAGGTCGGCATAGTCCGCCACCGGGTCCACGACCTCGACCACCGTGTCGCCCAACCGGACCTCGCCGAGCCGCGACAGGTCGACATCCTGGGCATCCATGATCCGGTATTCGCGGATCGTCCGGGTGCGTTCGAAGATGGCGTCGGTCACCGTCTCCGACGCAGGACCGCCATTCGGGCCGTTGAACTTCATCCCGAAATCCTCGTCCTCGCCACCCGGGTTGTGGCTGGCCGACAGGATGATGCCGCCATCGGCGCCGCGGCGCCGGATCAGGTTCGATGCCGCCGGCGTGGACAGCAGGGCGCCCTGTCCCACGATCATCCGCGCGGCCCCGTTCGCGGCCGCCATCCGCAGGATCACCTGCGCCGCCCGATCGTTGAAGTACCGCCCGTCGCCCCCCAGCACGAGCGTCTTGCCGGCCACACCCCCGATCGCGTCAAAGATCGACTGCGTGAACGCCTCGACATAGCGCGGCTGCATGAAGACCCGCGTCTTCTTGCGCAGGCCCGAGGTTCCGGGCTTCTGCCCGTCGAACGGCTCGGTCGGGACGGTGTGGATACGGTCGGTCATCGGCAACTCCTGCAGCACGCTCACGGAACGGCCAACCCGCAGCCGGGTTCCGGCCGCTGCGCGTCGACCGCGGATCGGCGCGCCGGACCCGGGCAGCACCCGCATCGCCGCGGAAAGTCGTTAGGCCTGGCGCGGCGGCGCCGCTTGCCGGGGTTTGCCCCAGTCCTTACGGTCGATGCAAAGAATAAACGGGCGAGGCATGCACATGATCGGAAATGCGGGCATCGGGCTGCAGGGACGGCGCGGCACCAACGATCGGCGCACCTCGGCTGCCGTCGCCGCCAGCCAGCTGCCCCAGCCGATCCGCTTTGACGTCTGGGCCGGCCGCTCGCTCTACGAGGCCGGGGTGGAACTGGCCAAGATCGATTTCCCCCCCCTGACCGACGCCCCCACCCGCCTGGTCAGCCGGCTCAAAGAAAACCAGGCCGCGATCCAGCGCAACTACCTGGTCACCGTCGCGGCGGCCGAGGCCGGCGAGGACGTGACCCCGGCGGCCGAATGGCTGATCGACAACCACCACATGGTCGAGGAGAACCTGCGGCAGCTGCGCGACGGCTTCAACCGGAACTTCCTGCACCGGCTGCCGCTGGAACCGCTGGCCCAGGGCGGACGCATCCCGCGCAGCATGGTGATTGCGTGGTACTACGTGGCGCTGACCAACTCGGAGATCTCGCCCGGGTCTCTGACCGATTTCCTGCGCGGCTACCAATCCCGCGTCCCTCTGGAAATCGCCGAACTGTGGGCGGTTCCGACCTTTCTGCGCTTTGTCCTGGTCGAGAACCTGCGCCGTCTGTCGGACCGGGTCAGCGTGGCGCGGGACCGCCGCGTGTCCGCCAACACATTGGCCGATGAACTGGCCCGGCTGGACAACCCGGACGAGATAAGGGGCGCCCTGAAACGGGATGCGGTGCTGCTGGCCGACGACACGGTCGCGGCGCAGCTGCTGTATCGCCTGCGCGACGCGGGCGCGAACGGCCAGGTGGCGTTGCAGGCGATCGATCGACTGCTGGCGAAGCCCGGCGCCGCCGAACGGGCGGTCGAGGCGGAGTACGCCCGCCAGTCGGGGGGCAACGTCACCGTCGGGAACATCATGCGCAGCCTGCGCCGGATGGGCGACATCGACTGGATGGTCTGGTTCGAGGGCGTCAGCCTGATCGACCGGATGCTGGCGGCGGATTGCGAGTTTCCGCAGCTGGATCAGGCTACCCGCACCGACTACCGCAACGCCATCGAACGCATCGCCCGCCGCTCGGACATGACCGAGCTGCAGGTGGCGGACCGGGCGCTGCAGGTCGCGCGTCAACGCACCGACGGCATCGAATGCACGGCCGAGATCGGCCATCTTCTGGTCGGGGACGAGCGTCGCAGCTTTGCGGCCAGCTGCGGCTATCGCCCGACCATTTCCGAAAGGCTGGGGCATGCGATCGGAACCAGCGGGGTCGCGGGGCTGATCGTCGTCCTGCTGGCGATCACCGCGCTGCTGGTCTGGCTGCTGTTCCGAATCTTGCCCGAGGATCGGATGGGTCTCTGGACCCAACTCGGGCTGGTGGCGGCGGCGGCGCTGGTCGCATCCGAGACGGCGATGCGCCTGGTCGCCTTTGCCACGTCGCGGCTGGTGCCCCCGCAGCGGCTGCCGGCCTTCGATTTCCGCGCCGGCGTCCCGGAAGAGGCAAGGACGCTGGTGGTCATCCCCGGCATGCTGGCCAGCATCGATGCGGTCGACGAACTCGCCGACATGCTCGAGTCGCATTACCTCGCCAACCCCCAGGGCGCCGTCAGCTTCGCCCTGCTGACCGACTGGCGCGATGCCCCGGCAGAACAGATGCCGGACGACGAACGGCTGCTGAACCATGCCCGGGACCGCATCGACGCCCTGGCCGAGCAATATGCCCATGGCGGGGTTCGGCGCTTCTTCCTGCTGCACCGGCGGCGCCACTGGAACCCGGCCGAGGGCGTCTGGATGGGGTGGGAACGCAAGCGTGGCAAGCTGGCAGAACTGAACGCCCTGCTGCGCGGGGCGCCGACCACCAGTTTCGTACCCGCCGGGCCGACCCCGTCCGAGGGCATCCGCTATGTCCTGACGCTGGACAGCGATACCCGCCTGCCCCGCGACGCGGTGTCGTCCCTGGCCGGCAAGATGGCGCATCCCGTTAACCGCCCGGTCCATCGCGAAGACGGGATCGTGGTGCGGGGCCACGGCATCATGCAGCCCCGCGTCACCCCGTCCCTGACCACCGGGCCCGAAGCCTCGGTGTTCCAGCGGGTGTTTTCCGTCAACCGCGGGCTGGACCCCTATGTCTTCACGGTATCGGACATCTACCAGGACCTGTTCGGCGCCGGCAGCTTCACCGGCAAGGGCATCTACGACATCGATGCATTCGAACGCGCGACGCACGGCCGGATGCCCGAGAACGCGGTACTCAGCCACGACCTGCTCGAGGGCAGCCTGGCCCGGGCCGCACTGGTCACCGACATCGAGGTGGTCGAGGATTTCCCGCTGCGCTACGCGACCGAGTCGAGCCGGCAGCATCGCTGGATACGTGGCGACTGGCAGCTGCTGTCCTTCATCCTGACCCCCGGCAACGGGCTGGACGGGCTGGCCCGGCTGAAGATGATCGACAACCTGCGGCGCAGCCTGCTGGCGCCCGCCTTCGTCGCGGCGTCCGTCACGGGATGGCTGGTCCTGCCCGCGGCGTGGCCGCTGATCTGGCAGGCGTCGCTGATCCTGCTGCTGGCTCTGGTGGCGATCCTGCAGGTCGATCTGAAGATCCTGACCGGCCAGCACGGCATCTCGATCAGCTATCACCTGCGCCACATGCTGCGCGACCTGCTGAACTACCTGACCGAGCTGGGCCTGAACCTTACCACCATCGCGCACCGCGCGGCGCGATCCGTGGATGCCATTTCGCGGACGCTGTGGCGGCTGCTGGTCAGCCGCCGCCACTTGCTGGAATGGACCCCCGCCAGTCAGGTCGGGCGCGGCCCGGCGACCCTCGCCAACGCGTATCGCGACATGGCGGGGTCGGTGGTCATCGGTGGGGCCGGCGTGGTGGCGGCGGCGATGTTCAACCCCGTCGCGCTGCCGCCGGCGCTGGCCCTCGGCGGGCTGTGGATCGCGGCCCCGTGGATCATGCACCGCGCGTCGCGGCCGCTGGTGACCGAGGATCGCCTGACCCTCAGCCCCGAGGACGAGGCCGAGCTGCGGCGGGTCGCCCGCCTGACCTGGCGCTACTTCGAGGAATTCGTTGGCCCCGACACCAACCACCTGCCACCCGACAATTTCCAGGAAACACCGGCCCCGAAACTGGCCGAGCGCACCTCGCCGACGAATATCGGATTGTACCTGATGTCGGTGATGTCGGCCCACGACCTGGGCTGGATCGGCATCCAGACGGCCCTGACGCGGATCGACGCGACCCTGAGCACGATGGAGCGGATGCCGCGGTTTCGCGGGCATTTCTTCAACTGGTACGACACGCGCGACCTGACCGTCCTGCCCCAGCCCTATGTCTCGTCGGTCGACAGCGGCAACCTTGCGGGACTGCTGATCGCGCTCGCATCCGGCTTGCGAAGCTGGGGACGCGAGGCGGCCGCGGTCCGCCAGCCACGCGCCCACGGCATCGCCGACACCCTGGGGGTGCTACGCGCCCGCTTGGCGGCACTGCCGGAATCCCGCCGCGCCCTGCGCGACCTGCGGCAGACGCTCGACACGGCCGTCGCGGGGTTTGCCGCGACGCTGGCCCAGATCGACACCAGCCCCGGCACCGCGTCCGTCGTGCAGATCCAGCTGCGCACCCTTGCCGCAGAAATCGAGCGGCTCGTCGCGGATCTGGAAGGCAGCCTGCCCGCCGGCGAAGGCGACGAGATCGTCTACTGGGCCCATGCGCTGGTTCGGCACTGCAACGACGTGCTGCAGCCCCTGCCCGAGGGGCGCGACGCCCTGCATGCCTTTACCCTGCGGGCCGACGTGATGGCGGAACGGGCGCGGATGCTGGCGTTCCAGATGGACTTCACCATGCTGGTCGATCCGGAAAAGATGCTGCTGTCGGTCGGATACCGCCCCGATGCCGAGCAGCTGGACGAATCCTGCTATGACCTGCTGGCGTCCGAGGCGCGGCTGACGTCGTTCCTCGCCGTGGCCAAGGGCGACCTGCGCCAGGAACACTGGCGGCGGCTGGGGCGGCCGTTTGCGGACATCGGCAATGACGGCGCGCTGCTGTCATGGTCCGGCTGCATGTTCGAATACCTGATGCCGCCCCTGCTGCTGAAGGAACGCCAGGGCGGGATCCTGAACCACTCGAACCAGATGGCGGTGGACGTCCAGATCGCCTGGGGCCGGGCGCGCGGCCTGCCGTGGGGCGTGTCCGAAAGCGCGTTCAACGCGCGCGACCGCGACATGAACTACCAGTACTACGCGTTCGGCGTGCCGGCGCTGGCGCTGAAGCGGGCCGGCAACGATCTTGTCGTTGCGCCCTATGCCTCGATCCTTGGCGCCCAGCTGCGTCCGCAGGCCGCGATCCGCAACCTGGCCGCACTGCGCCGGATCGGCGCCGAGGGGCGGTACGGATTCTACGACGCGGTCGATTTCACGCGGACGCGCCTGCGCGATGGCAGGCGCTATGCCGTGGTCCGCAACGTCATGGCCCATCACCACGGCATGTCGATCCTCGCGGTCGCCAACGCGGTTCTGGACGGCGTGCATCGCGACCGCTTCCATGCCGATCCGGTCGTCCGCGCGTCCGAACTGATGCTGCAGGAAAAATCCCCGCGCGACATCGTCCCGGTCACCCGCGCGCCGTCGCGGTCGCATGTGGGGTTGGGCAGCGGCGTTCCCTCCGGCGACACGCTGACCGTGGTCACCGACCCGGAGCGCGCCGACCGCGAGGTGGCGCTAATGTCGGCAGGCCGGTTCGCGACGCTGGTCTCGTCGACCGGTGCAGGCCGTTCGATGGTCGGCGACATCGCGGTGAACCGCTGGTCCCCCGACCCCGCGATCGACGACGGCGGCATCTTCCTGCTGATGCGGGACGCCCAGACCAACGAATGGTGGTCGGCAACCGCTGCGCCCAGGACCGGTCCCAACGAACGGAACTGGGCCGTCTTCTCGGATCACAAGGCCGAGTTCTTCAAGACCGCGAACGCCATCGAGAGCAAGCTCGAGGTCATCGCCGCGTCCGAGGCCAGTGCCGATGGCCGCCGGCTGACGCTGCGCAACCGATCGGGCGCGGACCGCACGATCGAGATCACCTCCTACGGCGAGATCGTGCTTGACGCACCAGCCGCCGACCGCGCGCATCCCGCGTTTTCCAAGATGTTCGTGGAAACCGAGATCCGCGACGGCGGGGCCCTGATCGTGGCGCAGCGCCAGCCCCGCGACCCGGAGGGCAAGACCCGCTATTTCGCGCATCTGATCGCCGGACCGGACAGCGCCGGCACCCCCGCCACCGAGGCGGAAACCGACCGGCGGGCGTTCATCGGGCGGGGCCGCAGCCTGGCCAACCCGGCGGCCTTCGATCCGGGGGCCGAACTGACCGGGGGTCAGGGGCACACCATGGATCCGTGCTTCGCGATCCGGCGACGGGTGCGGGTGCCGGCAGGCAAGTCGGTGTCGCTGGTCTTCTGGACCCTCGTCGCCGACACGGCGGAAGATCGTGACCGGCTGGCGTCGCACTACGTCAGATCTGCCGTGTTCGAGAACGAATTGCGCCTGTCCTGGACCTATTCCCAGGTGCAACTGCGCCACCTTGGCGTCACCCTGCAGGATGCGCGTCTGTTCCGCCGCTTTGCCGCGCTGCTGATCTGGCCCGACCTGCGCCTGGCGCTGGACAACGGGGCTGCGCAACGCCTCGGACCCCAGTCGGCCCTGTGGCCGATGGGGATCTCGGGCGACGATCCGATCATCCTGATCCGCATCGACGGGACCGACGACCTGCCGATTGTGCGGCAGGTGCTACGGATGCATCAGTTCCTGCGCGCCCGCGGGGTCTCCCACGATGTCGTGCTGCTGAACGAACGCGCCAGCAGCTACATCCAGGACCTGCAGCACGCGCTGCAGTCGATGATCGACGCGGCCGAACCCCAGATGGACGCCACGCACCGGCTGCACGCGGTCCGCCGTGACCTGATCTCGGACGAGTCCTTCGACACGCTGCTGGCCGCGGCCCGGGTGGTGCTGCACACCCGCAACGGGCGGCTGGCCGAACAGATCGAGCGGCTGGAACAGCCGGATACGGGGGAGCCGCCGGCCGAGATCGCCGCGGATGCGGTCGCCGCGCCGGGCAAGCTGCTGATGGGACCGAAGCCTGCGCTCGCGTCGCAGTCGCGACTGGATCACTGGAACGGCTATGGTGGTTTCGCGCCGGACGGCCGCGAATACGTGGTGCGGACGACACTTGGCCGCCCGACCCCGCACCCCTGGATCAACGTGATCGCCCGGGACGATTTCGGGTTCCATGTCTCGGCCGAGGGCGCCGCCTACAGCTGGGCCGTGAACTCGCGCGATTTCCAGATCACGCCCTGGTCCAACGATCCGGTGGTCAACCGCCCCGGCGACGGGCTGTGGATCGTCGATACCGAGACGGGCCGGGTCGCGACCCCGTTCCTGCGTTTGGCTCGCGACGATCGGGCGGTGTTCGAAACCGCGCACGGGCTGGGCTATTCGCGGTTCTCGGCCGATCACGGCTGGGTCACCGTCGAAGCCGTGATGACGCTCGCCGCCGACCAGCCGGCGCGCCTTACCCGGCTGAAGGTGCACAACCGGACCCAGCGGCGGCTGCAGCTCGCCGGTGCGGCGTTCCTGGAGCTGGTTCTGGGACAGGACAGGACCCGCACGGCGCCGATGATCCGGGCCAGATTCGACGGCGATGCGAATGCCGTGATCGCGCGCAATCCGTTCTCACCGGACTATGCCGACCGGGCGGTGGCGCTGTCCTGCGACCGGCCGCTCGACGCCTACGGCGCCTCGCGCCTCGCCTTCCTGGGCCGGGGCGGCTCGATGACCCGTCCGGCGGCTCTGGACGAATGGCCCGGGCACCGCAATGGCGCGGAACTGGCCACCGACGGGGATCCCGCTGCCGCGATCCGCTGGCGCATGGACGTCGAACCGGACGAGACCGTCGAAACCACGATCATCCTTGCCGAGTCCCCGCCCGAAAGGCTCCGCGAGGTTCTGGCCGCGGTCCGGACCGACGATGCGGCCGACGTTGCGCTGTCGGCGAGCCGGGCCCAATGGTCCGAGCTGCTGGACAGCCTGCAGGTCGAGACCCCCGATCCCAAGCTGGATCTGCTGGTCAATGCCTGGCTGCCCTATCAGGCGCTCGGTTGCCGGATCCGCGCGCGGACGGGCTTCTACCAGGCGTCCGGCGCGTTCGGGTTCCGCGATCAGCTGCAGGACACGGCGGCGCTGCTGCTGCAGAACCCGACGCTGTGCCGTCAGCAACTGCTGAATGCCGCGTCCCGCCAGTTCGTCGAGGGGGACGTGCAGCACTGGTGGCTGCCGCGCAGTGGCGCGGGCGTGCGGACCATGATCTCGGACGACGTGGTCTGGCTGGGCCACGTTGCGGCCCAGTATGTCAAGGCGACGGGGGACACCGGGCTGCTGGACGAACCGGTCGAATTCATCGCCGGCCCGCAGCTCGCGCCCGGTCAGCACGACCAGTTCATGACCCCGCAGCCCTCGGGCGAGATCGCGCCCTTCTACGAACATTGTGCGCGGGCGCTGGACCTCGCGATGGCGCGCACCGGGGAACGCGGCCTGCCGCTGATCCTGGGCGGCGACTGGAACGACGGGATGAACCGGGTGGGCGAACAGGGGCGCGGCGAGAGCATCTGGATGGGCTGGTTCATCTGCGCCACGATCGATCAGTTCGCGCCGCTGGCGCGGGCCCGCGGCGACATCGCGCGCGCCGAAGCGTGGGAGGCGCATCGCGCCGCGGTGGCCGCGGCCCTGGACGAATCCGGCTGGGACGGCACCTGGTACCGGCGCGGCTATTTCGACGATGGCACCCCGCTCGGATCATCCGAAAGCGAGGAATGCCGGATCGATTCGATCGCGCAGAGCTGGGCCTTGCTGTCCGGTGCGGGCCGGCCCGACCGCGCGCGGATGGCCGTCGATGCGGCACTGGACCAGTTGTTCGACCGGGACGCAGGGCTGATGCGCCTGTTCACCCCGCCTTTCGCGCGCTCGGCCGTGCAGCCCGGCTACATCAAAGCCTATCCCCCGGGCGTCCGCGAGAATGGCGGCCAGTACACCCATGCCGCCGCGTGGATGGTGTATGCCCTGGGGCGCAGTGGCGACGGAACCCGCGCGCATCGGCTGTTCGACGCTATCAACCCGATCTCGCACTCCGCCGACCAGCGGTCTGCCGATACCTACCGCGTGGAACCTTATGTGGCGGCGGCCGACATCTATGCGGGTCGTGACAAGACCGGCCGCGGCGGCTGGACTTGGTACACCGGCTCGGCCGGGTGGCTGTACCGGGCTGCGGTCGAGGGCATCTTGGGCATTGAGCGCCGCCCCGGTGGCTTTGTCGTAAATCCGGCGTTGCCGCCGGACTGGCCCGGTTATCGCGCCACGATCCGGCTGGACGGTCGCACAACGCAGATCCAAGTCGACCGCGGTGCGGGGGACGTGCTGACGATTGAGGTCGATGGGGCGGAGGTGGCTGCCGGTGAACTGGTGCGTCTGGGTCCCGTTCGCGAGCAGCTACCCACCGTAGCCATGCCGCACACCGAGCCATCGGACATGCCCGTCAACGGACCGGCGTAGCACCGGCAGCAAACGGAACTTCCAGAGCCGGAGGCAGTCACCTCGCAAGGAACGCCGCCCGTGCTGTGCGTAGGGGACACCGTAGCGGTCGGACCGGATGGACAGAAGGTTCGCGCCGGATGTGAGGACCGGCGGACCGGGCTGGAGCCCTGCCCGGCATCGCAGGCGACAGTCAGACACCCCGCATTTCGGCCGCGATCAGGGTGGCGGCCTTTTCGGCGATCATGATCGCCGGGGCATTGGTGTTGCCCGAGGTGATGGTGGGCATGATCGAGGCATCGACCACGCGCAAGCCGTCGAGGCCGCGGACCTTCAGGGCGGGATCGACCACCGACGCGGGATCGGCGCCCATCCGGGCGGTGCCGACCGGATGGAAGATGGTGGAGCCGATGCGCCCCGCCGCCTCGGCCAGCGCCTCGTCCGTGTCGGGGCCGGGCCCGGGCTTGAACTCTTCCGGTCGATAGCGTGCCAGCGGCTCCTGCGCCATGATCCTGCGGGTCAGCCGGATGGCGCGCGCCGCCGTCAGCCGGTCGCCGGGATCGGACAGGTAGTTCGGCGCGATCTCGGGCGCCTGCATCGGGTCGGGCGAGGTGATCCGGACCGACCCCCTGCTTTGCGGGCGCAGATGGCAGACGCTGGCGGTAATCGCCGGGAAATCATGCAGCGGCTGGCCGAACGCCTCGAGGCTGAGCGGTTGCACGTGCCATTCCAGATCCGGGGTCTCCACATCCGGCGAGGACCGGGCAAAGGCGCCCAGCTGGCTGGGGGCCATGCTCATCGGCCCGGTGCGGCGCAGCACGTATTCGGCGCCGATCAGGCCGCGCCCCCACCATCGCCGGGCCAGCTGGTTCAGCGTCCGGCCGCCGGACACCTTCCAGGCGCAGCGGATCTGAAGATGATCCTGCAGGTTCTCGCCGACCGGCGCATCGCGCAGGACGGGGATCCCCATGTCCTGCAGCAGGGCGCCGGGCCCGATGCCGGACAGCTGCAGGATCTGCGGCGTGCCGATCGACCCGGCCGACAGGACGACCTGCCCGCCGCGCACGACCTCGCTCCGACCGTCCGAGAACAGTTCCAGCCCGACCGCGCGCTTGCCCTCGAACACCACGCGGCGCACATGCCTGTCGGTCAGCACGGTCAGGTTCGGCCGCTTGCGCGCGGGTCTCAGGAACGCCCGGGCGGCGGACACCCGGAAGCCGTTCTTCTGGCTGACCTTGAAATAGCCCACGCCTTCGTTGTTGCCGGTGTTGAAATCGTCCACGCAGGGGATGCCCACGGCCTCGGCCGCCCGCGCCCAGTCGTCCAGGATGTCCCAGCGCAGACGCTGTCGCTCGATCCGCCACGGACCCCCCGCGCCGTGATGTTCGGACGGGCCGTCGAAGTAATCCTCCGACTTCTTGAACAGCGGCTCCACGTCGTCCCAGCCCCAGCCGGTGCACCCCATCTGCCGCCACCCGTCATAGTCCGCAGCCTGGCCACGGACATACAGCATCCCGTTGATCGCGCTGCTGCCGCCCAGCACCCGTCCGCGGGGATACAGCAACTGGCGGCCGCCAAGGTTCGGCTCGGCCACGGTCTTGTACATCCAGTCGGTGCGGGGATTGCCGATGCAGTAGAGATAGCCGATCGGCACGTGGATCCAAGGATAGCTGTCGCGGCCCCCGGCCTCGACCAGCAGCACGCGGCATCGCGGATCCTCGGACAGGCGCGCGGCCAGCGTGCATCCGGCGCTTCCCGCCCCCGCGATGACCACGTCGAACTGCTGTCCCGCAACATCCGCCATCTACGCCCCCGCCCCTGTCGCCTGCCCGATGCTAGCGATGCCCCTTGGGGGCACAAGACCCACAGCGGCCGTCCCGCCACACGATCTGCGGCGCAGCGCTGCACAGGGTTGCGTGGCGCCCCGCGCCCTTTATCTTTGCGCAATGCTGCATGAGGGCCAGTACGACCTGTCGACCGGCGCGGGGCTGATCGCCTGCCCGCGCTGCGACGCGCTGCATGTCGAGGAAGAACTGGCGCTCGGGGAAACCGCGCGCTGCGTGCGCTGCAACACGGTTCTCGCCCGTCCGCGGGAAGGGGCGTTCACCCAGATCGTCGCGCTGTCCTTCACCTCGGTCGTGCTGATGGTCGCCGCCGTGTTCTTTCCGTTTCTGGAAATCTCGCGCATGGGGATCGGCAATGCGACCTCGCTTTTCGGCGTGGCGCTGGCCTTTTCAGAGGGCTGGCTGATGCCGCTGACGGCGGCAGTGTTCGCGTTCATCGTCGGGCTGCCGGTGCTTCGTGCGCTGCTGCTGATCTACACGCTGCTGCCGATGGCCGCCGGCCGGCGGCCCGCGACCCACGCCGGTGCGGCCTTTCGCGCGTCCGAGTTGCTGCGCCCCTGGTCGATGGCCGAGATCTTTGTGATCGGAACGTCCGTCGCGCTGGTCAAGGTGGCGGGGCTTGCCACGATCAGCATCGGTCCGGCGTTCTGGGCCTTCTGCGCGCTGATCCTCGTCGGCGCGGCCAGCAACGTCTTCACATGCTCGACCACGATCTGGGACGCGCTCGAGGATCAGGGCGCCCGCACGGACGGCCGTGAGGTGGTGCCCGAAGCCGCCTTCGCCCAGAAGGGTGCCGAAGAGATCCGCGGATGAACGGGCAACCCGCCGCCGGGCATCCCCGGCCTGGCCAGCAGGATGACGGACCGGTGCTGACGGCGCATCGGGCGGGGCTGATCGGCTGTCATGCCTGTGGCCGGGTGTGGCCGCAGGACGAAACCACCTGCCGGCGCTGCGGCGCGACGCTGCACCCGCCGGACCGGCGCGGGCTGCAGGCGGTCTGGGCGTGGCTGGCGGCCGGCATTGTCTTCTACATCCCGGCCAACCTCCTGCCGATGTTGCGCACCGAAACCTTCGCCGGGCTGCAGGGATCAGGCGAGGCGACCATCGTCGGCGGCGTCATCGAGCTGATCCGCTATGGCAACTGGGGCGTCGCCGCGATTGTGTTCGCTGCATCGGTTATCGTGCCGCTGGCCAAGTTCCTCGCGATCTCCTGGCTCGCCGTCGTGGCTGGCCGGCCCGCCACCATCGAGGCCGCCCACACCCGGCTGAAGGTGTTCGAGGTGGTCGAGTTCATCGGCCGCTGGTCGATGATCGACGTGTTCGTGGTCGCGATCCTGTCGGCGCTGGTGCAGCTGGGTTTCGTGGCTTCAATCCATCCGGGACCTGCGGCGGTGTCGTTTGCCCTCTCGGTTGCATTCACGATGCTTTCCGCGCAAAGCTTCGATCCGCGGCTGATCTGGCGCGGTTTGCCGCTGCGAAGCCGCAGGGACACGACCACCGGATGACCGACACGCCCCCTTCGCAGCCGTCTTCCGAGGGGGCCGCGCCCCTGCGGCCGGCAAGCCCCGTCCGGCGCACCGCGGCGCGGGCGGCGCGGGCCGGGGTGTCGCTGATCTGGCTGGTGCCGGTCATCGCCCTGCTGGTCACCCTGGGGCTGGCGTGGAACGCCTATTCGGGTCGGGGCACGCTGATCTCGGTCGCATTTACCGACGCGGCCGGCATCACCCCCGGCGAGACGCAGCTGCGGTTCCGCGAAATCGCGGTTGGTCAGGTTGAGGCGGTGCGGTTCACCGGCGATCTGCGGAGCGTGCTGGTGGACATCCGGGTGGCCGAGGACGTGGCGCAGTTCATCGATGACGCTGCGGAGTTCTGGATCGTCCGGCCCCAGGTCTCCACCCAGGGGATTTCCCGCTTGGACACCGTCCTGACCGGGGCCTTCATCGAGGGGTCTTGGGACGACGAACCCGGTCCGACGGGCGAAGAGATCCATGTCGGCCTGGACAAGCCGCCGCTGACCCGCAGCAACGAACAGGGCACCTGGGTGACGCTTGCCAGCGACAGCGCAAAGGGACTGAGCGAAGGGGCGCCGGTCTTCTTCCGCGGTCTGACGGTGGGGCGCATGCAGAACCTGCGCCTGTCCGAGCGTGACGAGACCGTGCTCGCCGACGTGTTCGTGTCCAGCCCCCATGACCAGCGGCTGACCACGGCCACGGTATTCTGGGACATTTCCGGCTTCAGCGTCGGCCTGGGTCCGCAGGGTGTGGAGTTGAACGTCACTGCGGTCACCTCGCTCCTGCAGGGCGGGGTCGAGTTCGCGACGCTGATTTCCGGCGGTCAGCCGATCCGCTCGGGCCACGTCTATCAGCTGCAACCCGATCAGGAGGCCGCGCAGAACAGCCTGTTCTCGGGCGCGCCGCAGAGCGAATTGCGGCTCAGCCTGCTGCTGCCCGAGGCGATCAAGGGTCTGACCGAAGGCGCGCCGGTGCAGTTTCAGGGGCTGAACGTCGGACGGGTCACGAACCTGGCGGTGCGGCTGGTCCCGGCCGGGGCGGGCCAGTCGCGCCAGGTCCTGCAGGACATCACGATCGCCATTTCTCCGCAGCGGCTGGGGCTGCGGGACGAGGCGACAGCCGCCGATGCGCTCAGCTTTCTGGCGGGCCGGGTCGCCGAAGGATTGCGGGCGCGTGTCGCGGGTGCAGGCCTGCTGGGAACATCGCTGATGATCGAACTGGTCGAGGTTCCCGAGGCGCCGGCCGCCCAGATCGTGACCGATGCCGAACCGCATCCGATCATGCCGGTGGCGCCGGCTGACATGTCGGACATCTCGACGTCTGCCCAGGGGCTGCTGAACCGGCTCGGCAACCTGGAACTGGAGGAGTTGCTGACCTCCGCGACGGACATGATGGACAGCGTCACCGCGCTGGCACGATCGCAGGACACGCGCGCGATCCCCGAGGCGTTGCGCCGCACGATCGACGAGGCGCGCGTCACGATGACCGACCTGCGCAGCACCGCAGAGGAACTGCGACAGTCCGGGGCGGTCGGCAACATCGCCGCCGCGGCCGAGGCGGCCAGCGCGCTCGCCGGCAAGCTGAACACCGCAGCCGACCAGATCCCGTCCATCGTCGACTCGCTCGACACCGCGACCGCATCCGCGGCCCAGGTCGATTTCGCGGCGCTTGCCGCCGACGCGCAGGCGGCGCTGACCGACCTGCGTGGCGTCATCGGGACCGAGGCCGCGAAAGCGCTGCCGGGGCGCCTTGCGGCAGCCGTCGACAGCCTGGGGTCGGCGTCAGCCGACATCGGCGCGCTGGCTGGTGAGTTGAGGCAGGGCGGCGCCTCGGCCAAGCTGACCCAGGCGCTGGACGAAGCCTCGGCCGCATTCCAGGCGGTCGAGGAGGCTGCCGTGGACGTGCCCGAGATGGTGGACCGGGTCGATGAAGCAGCGGTGTCGATCGACGAATTCGACTTTGCCGGCGTCAGTGCCGAAACCAAAGGCCTGGTCGCGGACCTGCGCGCCATGCTGGGCACCGAGGATGCGGAACAGCTGCCGCGCAACCTGTCCGACACGCTGGAAGCGGCATCCGGTCTGCTGAACGACCTGCGCGACGGAAACGCCGCCGGCAGCCTGAACGCGGCGCTCGATTCCGCTCGTCGCGCGATGGACCAGATCGCCAGCGCGGCGAACACGTTGCCCGCGCTCTCGCAGCGGTTCCAGCAACTTGCCGCGCGCGGCGAGGGCGTGATCGCGGCCTATGGCGACCGCGGCGCGTTCCAGACGGAACTGATCAACACGCTGCGCAGCCTGCGCCGCGCGGCGGAATCGTTCGGCAGCCTGTCGGCGACGATCGAACGCAACCCCCGCGCCTTTATCCTGGGACGTTGACTATGCGCCTTGCCCTTCCCGTGATGCTTCTGGCCGGACTGGCGCTGGCAGGGTGCTCGAACCCGGAAAGCACCGAACGCTACCTGATCGACCCGCCCGACCTGCAACAACGGGTCGGCAACAATCTGGGGACCGCCGAGTTGCGCGACGTGTCGCTGCCGGAATACGCCGAGGCCGGCGAGGTGTCGTGGCAGACGCAAGACGGCGCGGTGCGGTCGAACAGCAAGCGCCTGTGGGCCGATGAGCCGGAACGGGCCTTCACGCTGACCCTGGCGCGGTCGATTTCCGAGATGTCCGGCGCCACGGTGATCGCCGAGCCATGGCCTTTGGCCGAACCGCCCCGCCGCCGCATCGAGGTGCGGGTCGAAAAGGCGCTCGCCCAGCTCAACGGCATCTATCGTCTGCAGGGCGCCTATTACGTCGCGGACGAGAGCGCAGGCGGCGCCAACCACGCCCGTCGGTTCGACATCCAGGTTGCACTGCCCGTCCCGCAGGAAGCTGCAGGCAGCGGACCCGGCGGACTGTTCGGCAGAGCCGCCAAAGCTGGCGCTCCGCCTATCGCAATCGCAGCGGCGCAGAACCAGGCGATTGCGCAATTAGCCCAGCAGATTGCGGTGCTGGGCGGTCCCGGCGACACGATCACCACCAGTGCCCCCAGCCCGGACAGCTTCTTCGACACCGCGCCCCTTCTGCCGCTGGAGCCACTGCCGCCGCTGGAACCGGTGGACGAGCAGATCGAGGTCGGCAGCTAAAGGGGGCCCGCCGGCCTACCCCAGATCGGGCTGGAAAGCGCCGAACCGGCCCGCGGCGAACACCAGCGGGTGATCATCGGGACCGCCGACCGTGACCCGCGCGACAAGACCGATCACCACGGTATGGTCGCCGCCCGGGTGGATGGCATGGCGCAGACAGTCGAACCGGGCAGCAACGCCCGGGATGACCGGTACCCCGTCGGCGTTCTGCCCATCCTCCAACCCCGCGAATCCTTCACCCCCTCGGGTAAAGCGCAGGCACAGATCCAGCTGCTCGGCGCCAAGCACATGCACGGCAAAGGCGGGTGCGGTGACAAAGGCCGTGTGGCGCGACGAACTGCGCGCCGGGCACCACAGCACCAGCGGCGGGTCCAGCGAGACGCTGGTGAAGCTGTTCGCCGTCATGCCCATCGGCCCGTTCGGCCCCATGGCGGTGATCACGGTGACACCGGTGGCGTACCGCCCCAGCGCCTCGCGCAGCGTGCGCGCCTCGGCCGTCTCTGGATGAAAGCTGATCGCATCCGCGATCCGGTCCAGCGATTCAGGTGGCAGCCGCGTCATCGCCCAGCCTGCCCGACCAGCGCGTCGATCGGCGCCAGTTCCTGCAGGATCAGGCCATGCAGCCGCGGTCCGGCCACGATCACCCCGTCGACCAGCCCGCGGGGCGTGTTGAACCGCATCTCCCCTCCGGTCCGGTCGGTGACGACGCAACCCGCCTGCTCGGCAATCAGGCTGGCCGCAGCGATGTCCCATTCCCAGGCGGGACGCAGCGACAGCGCCGCGTGGAACCGTCCCTCGGCCGCGAGGCAGAGACGCCACGCCAGCGAAGGCCGGAACTCGCGCCGGAACGCCGGCTTGTTGCCGCCCCGCCACAGCGCGGGATCGAGCGAGGCGCGGTTCGTCAGCACCCGTGCATTCTGCAGCCCCGCGTCCGAGGGCGAGATCGCCCGTCCGTTACAGGTTGCCGACGCGTCCGAACTGGCCGCATACAGCGTGTCGCGGGCGGGCAGATGGACGACGGCCGCGACGACGCGGCCCCGATGCGCCACGGCAAGCGCGTGGGAAAACCCCTCCTGCCCATCGATGAAGGCGCGGGTGCCGTCGATGGGATCGACGATGAAGCATCGCTCCGCCGACAGCCGCGACGGGTCGTCGGCGCTTTCCTCGCTCAGCCATCCGTAGTCCGGGCGCGCGCCGCGCAGCACCGTTTCCAGATGCGTGTTGACGGCTAGGTCGGCCTCGGTCACCGGGCCCTGTCCGCCGCCCTTGTCCCAACTGCGCGGACTGCGCCGCCAGTACCGCAGCGCGATACGGCCGGCGTCGCGCGCCGCGTCGATCAGCAGGGACAGGTCAGCTGCCGGCAATCGTCAGACCTTCGACAAGCAGGCTGGGCACCCGATGCGTCCGCCAGACCGGCAGGTCATCCGCCGGGGTGATCCGTATCAGCATGTCGCGCAGGTTGCCGGCGATGGTGCATTCATTCACGGGATAGGCCATCTGCCCGTTTTCCACCCAGAAGCCGGAGGCGCCGCGCGAATAGTCGCCGGTGGTGGGGTTGATCGACGCGCCCATCAGCGAGGTCACGACGAGTCCGCGGCCCATGTCGCGGATCAGGTTGTCGCGGCTGGCGGTGCCCGGGGTCAGCGCAACGTTCGACACGCCGGGGGATGGCGGGCTGGACGTGCCGCGCACCGCGCTTGCGGTCGACTCCATGCCCAGCTTGTTGGCGGTGGCGATGTCCAGCGTCCAGCCCTGCAACACGCCCGCCTGGACGATCGCGCGCGGACGGGTCGGCAGGCCCTCGGCGTCGAAAGGGCGGCTGGCATTCTGCCGGGGGCGGTGCGGATCCTCGGTCAGGTCCAGACCGGCCGGCAGAACCGCCTCGCCCAGGCACTCGCGGAGCCAGCTCGCGCCCCGCGCCACCGCACTGCCGTTGGCGGCGGACAGCAGATGGCCGATCAGGCCCGCACTGATGCGTTCGTCGTAGAGGACCGGAAACGCCCCGGTGGGCGGCTTGCGCGCGCCCCGGCGGGCGACGGTGCGTTCGCCGGCCAGCCGCCCGAGTTCCTCGGCCGTGGGCATGTCCTCGGCCCAGACGCGGGCCTCGGCGGCCCAGTCGCGCTCCATCCCCGTGCCCTCGCCGGTGATGGCCACGACCGACACGGAATGCGAGGTTCGACCATAGCCAGCGGAAAAGCCGTTGGAGGTCGCCAGATAGAGCCTGCGGGCGGAATACGAGGCGTTGGCGCTGTCGACCACCCGGACGCCCGCGACACCCGCGGCAGCAGCCTCGGCGCGCAGCGCGATGTCCTGCAGCGCGGCCGGCAACGGAGCGGCATCGGTATCCACCAGCTGCAGCGGGTCATCCGCACCCGGCCGCGCCAGCGCATCCGCGGGCGCAAGCGCGAGCGCATCGTCGACCGGCGCCTCCCGGGCCATGGCGACGGCGCGCTCGGCCATGTCGCGTATCGTGTCAGGCGACAGATCGCTGGCCGCAACGCAGGCCTGCCGGCCGCCCACCAGCACCCGCAGGCCCAGCTCGGTGCCGTCGGCACGATCGGCATGTTCCAGCGCCCCGTCCCGCACCTCGACCGACAGCGACGAGGCGCTGACCGCAACGGCATCGGCGTCTTGCGCGCCGGCGGACCGGGCCGCATCCAGCAGGGCTGCGGTCAGCGCCGGGAAATCGACGTCATCGGGGATCATCGGCACCTCTTGGGGAAAGCGGGGCCGGGCTGCTGCCCGATCCCCGTTTGCATGCTGCGCCGGGGCTCACTTCACCTGCTGGCCGTTGGCAAAGACCGTTCCGTCTTCCCTGCCCTCCAGTTCGGTGGTCAACACGTCGCCGCCCTCGGGCGCAGGCTTGGCGAACATGGCCAGCATCAGGCGCAGTCCGGTGACGTCCTCCTGCTTGACGAAGCCCATCTCGGTCAGCGTGTCGATCAGGCCGTTCACGCCTTCGTACCGGACGTTGATCGTGCCGACCGGGGTTTCGAGGCTGCCGCCCTCGGGCGCGGCCATGCTGCCGTCGGCGGTGATCCGGGCCCCCAGCGCGTCCAGGGCGAACTGGTTGAGGGTGATCTGCACCGGCTCGAACGGCATGTCCTCGTCGTCATCGGGGCTGTCGGGCGCAGCATCGTCGGACGCCGTCCCGGTGCTCGCCGACCCGGCACCATCCGCACCATCCGCCGTAGCCTGCGCATTCGCGGCGTCCGCTGCTGAGGGCTGGCCGGCGCCGGCCGCGTCCGCAGCCGCGCCGGTGGCGGCCTCATCCGCCGCGCCGTGCCGGGCGTCCATGTCCCCCAGCAGGTCGGCGGTGACCCGCGCCATCCCGGTCAGGTCGATGTCGAGGTTGCCCGGATCGCGGGGCAGCTTGCCGTCAGGGTCGAACATCGCCCAGATCTCGTCGCCGACGGTCAGACCGGCGACCGAATAGGCGAGCTTGAACGGCTGCGGCTGATCCGCCGGGGAAACCGGCAGTTGCACCACCATGCCGGAACTGTCGGTGGCATAGCTGAACGGAACCTGCATTTCGGGAGAGGTCGCGCGGACACGGGACCCGTCGCTGTCCAGCTGATAGTTCAGCCCGCCCGACGACAGCCCGACCTTGACCGAGATTCCCTCCACCTCGGCGTCCATCGACACCGGAACGGGCGCACCATCCTCGCCCGCATCGGTTGCCGTGAAATCCAGCGTCAGCGGACCCAGTGCAATGTCCGCCTGGACATCCAGACCAGCGCGCAACGCTGCGGGCATGTCGGCATCGCCGTTCGGGTCCGCCGGCAGGGCGGCGCGCCCGGCGGCGGTCAGCGAGGCGACCGACAGCGTGCCGTCGGCGCTGAAATCCTCGCCGTCATCATCCTTGCCGGCCGCCTTCAGGATCGCCTCGGCACGACCTGCGGTCATGTCGAAGTCCATGCTGGTCAGATCGCCCTCGGCCACGTGTTGGCGATAGGCAAGATCGGCCACGGTGATGGTCAGCAGATCATCCATGGTCTGCTCGGGCGAGACGACCTGATCGATCTTCAGGGTCAGCGCGGGGACGCGGCTGTCGTGAGTGATGTCGCCCGCACTGCCGGATGACAGGACCTCGGCGCCCGGCATCTCTGCAGTGAACTTGACCTCGACCGTCTGGCCGGCATCGCCCGGCTGGTCGGCCGCGGTCGCGTCCGCGGCCGCCGTGTCGCCGGTCTGGTCCGCGCCGGCTTCGGCCTCGACGGTGTCGCCGGTTTCAGGTGCGACCCTGTCGGCGGTCTCGGCGTCAGCACCCGTGTCGTCGGCCTCGGACCCGTCGTCATCCGCCTCATCGTCGTCCGAGTCGTGATAGGGTCCGGTGAAGGTTCCGCTCGCGCTGTCTGAGAATGTGGTGCGGACCTGACCGTCGCCGGTGGCCTGCAATGTCACCTGGGGGATGGTGATGGTCACATCGCCGTCGTGCATCGTGTTGGCGAACACGGCGTCGCGGATGGTCAGCGTGTCGCCCGCCTCTTCCCGCGCGCCTTCGGTGACCGCGTAGCCGTTCGCCTTGTAATAGGACAGCCAGTTCTGCCACACTTCGACAGGGGTCACGTCAGCAACGGCCGGCGCGGTGGTGGCCAGCAGGGCAAGCAGGGAACTCTTCGTACGGAAGGACATGCCTTTTCCTTTCAGATATGGCATCGCAGCGCGGCGTTTGCGCCCTTGTCGCACAGGGGGCCGGTGGCTCCAAGGACAGATGAATGATTCAGGTTGACGATCAGGGCAGCGGGGTGGTGACGCTCACGCTCGACCGCGCGGACAAGGCCAACGCCCTGACCGCCGAGATGCTGGATTCGTTGACCACCGCAGCGGCCACGGTCGGCCGGTCGGATGCGCGCGCGTTGATCCTGACCGGACGCGGTCCGGTGTTTTCCGCGGGCGCCGATCTGGACGCGGCGCGGGCGGGACTGGCCACGTCGGACGAATGGGAACGGCTGTCCGGCACCATCGCGGAACTGCCGGTGCTGACCATCGCGGCACTGAACGGCACGGTCGTCGGCGGGGCCTTCGGCATGGTGCTGGCCTGTGATCTGCGGGTCGCCGTGCCCACGGCCCGGTTCTTCTATCCCGTGATGAAGCTGGGATTCCTGCCGCAGCCGTCCGACCCGGAACGGCTGGTGGCACTGGTCGGCCCGGCGCGGGCGGCGATGATCCTGATGGCCGGGCAGCGGATCGACGCGGACGAGGCGCTGGCCTGGGGTCTGATCGACCGGATCGCCGAGCCCGCCGCGCTGCTGGATATCGCGCGCGACCTGTGCCGTGACGTGCTGGGAGCCGGTCGCGACCATGTCCAGCGCATCAAGGAGATGATCGGCCGGCGCTGAACTGCACCCGATCAGCCGCGCATACGCGGTTCGGCCCTCAGGCCGGAGGGCGGCGGCACGGGCCTGGTCGCGATGAACAGCGCGACCAGCGTCAGGACGGTGACCTGTGCGAGCCAGAGCGGAACGGGCAGGACGAAGGCGCTGACCCCCAGCCCCACGGCCATGCCCCCGATGGCAAGGACCTTGACCCGCGATGCGATGGCGCCGTGCTCCCGCCATTCGCGGATCTGACGTCCGAAGACCGGATGCGCCATGAGCAGGCCATGGAACCGGGGCGAGGACCGGTCGAAGGCAAAGGCCGCCAGCAGCAGGAACGGCACGGTGGGCAGGATCGGCAGTACCGCCCCCGTCAACGCCAGCACAACGGCCAGGATCCCGACGCTTCCCCAGAATACCCGCATCTCAGTAGCGATAATGTTCCGACTTGAAGGGCCCGTTCACCGGCACGCCGATATAGTCGGCCTGCTCGGGACGCAGCTCCGTCAGGCGGACGCCGATCCGGTCCAGATGCAGGCGCGCCACCTTTTCGTCCAGATGCTTGGGCAGGATGTAGACCCCCGGCGGATAGTCGTCGCCCTTGGTCCACAACTCGATCTGCGCCAGAACCTGGTTGGTGAAGCTGGCCGACATGACAAAGCTGGGGTGACCGGTGGCGTTGCCGAGGTTCAGCAGACGGCCCTGGGACAGCAGGATGATGCGGTTGCCGGACGGCATCTCGATCATGTCGACCTGATCCTTGATGTTCGTCCATTTGTGGTTGCGCAGCGCAGCCACCTGAATCTCGTTGTCGAAATGGCCGATATTGCCGACGATCGCCATGTCCTTCATCTCGCGCATGTGCTCGACGCAGATGACGTCCCGGTTTCCGGTGGTGGTGACGAAGATGTCGGCGCTGGCGGTCACGTCTTCCAGGCGAACGACCTCGAACCCGTCCATCGCGGCCTGCAGCGCGCAGATCGGATCGACCTCGGTCACCTTGACCCGCGCGCCGGCCCCGCGCAGCGACGCGGCCGATCCCTTGCCGACGTCGCCATAGCCGCAGACCACGGCGACCTTGCCGGCCATCATCGTGTCGGTCGCGCGGCGAATGCCGTCGACCAGCGATTCCTTGCAGCCGTACTTGTTGTCGAACTTGGATTTGGTGACGCTGTCGTTCACGTTGATCGCCGGGAACGGCAGCAGACCCTGCCTGTGCAGGTCGTACAGGCGGTGGACGCCGGTGGTGGTTTCCTCGCTGACCCCGCGCAGCGCGTCGCGCTGACGGGCGAACCAGCCGGGCGTCTCGGTGATCCGCTTGCGAATCTGCGCGAACAGCGCCTGTTCCTCGTCGGACTGGGGCGCGGCGATCAGCTCGTTCTCGCCGGCCTCGACCCGGGCGCCCAGCAGGACGTACAGCGTCGCATCGCCGCCGTCGTCCAGGATCATGTTGGCAGTGCCGTCCCCGAACTGGAAGATCCGGTCGGTATAGGCCCAGTAATCCGCCAGCGTCTCGCCCTTGATGGCAAAGACCGGCACGCCCGTGGCTGCAATGGCCGCGGCGGCGTGGTCCTGGGTGGAATAGATGTTGCACGACGCCCAGCGCACGTCCGCGCCCAGGGCCACCAGCGTCTCGATCAGCACCGCTGTCTGGATCGTCATGTGCAGCGACCCGGCGATCCTGGCGCCTGCCAGCGGGCGCTCGGCGCCGAATTCCTCGCGCAGGGCCATCAGGCCCGGCATCTCGGTCTCCGCGATGTCGATTTCCTTGCGGCCGAATTCGGCCAGGCTGATGTCACGGATGATCGAAGCGGTTTCGGTCTGCATGGAACCCTGTGCCTGTAGATAACCCGCGTCCGCATGTCACAGCCGGCGTCCGGACGCAATCACCGGACCCGATCGGAGGGGCGAGACGGTGCGGGATTCAGATCAACCCTGCGGTACTGAAGATCGCGACAGGGCTGGCATCGCCCGTATAGCCGATGCCAGAGGCCACGACGCAGCTGGTCCGGTCCGGACGGGCCAGCACCATCGTCCAGGTCCCCATCTGCTCCGAACCCCAGAGATGGAGTCCGTCATTGTTGTGTGCCACCAGCGTCTCGCCGAACTCGCCCTGCAAGGTGCCGGTGACCTCGGCGGTCGCGTCGCACCACGGCGTTCCGGCATCGTCGACCCCGGCTGGCAGCGTCGTTGCGAGGTCCACCACCTGCTGCGCGCTCATCCCGCTGACGGCCGACCAGGCCTTGACGAGCGGCTGGTTTACGGGCGGCTCGACAGCGGACTGCGCGGCAGTTACTGGAAACAGAACGGCGGTGGCGGTCAGGAACGCTGCGACTTGGCGGGCAAAACACATAACGGTAAACCTCGGCAAAAAATCTTGTTGGTCTTGTCAAGGATAAACTCGCCGGGGGTGACCAGGTTCCGGCCGCATGTCCGAACCGGTCTGAAGCCGGGTAAGGCTTTCGTGATGCCCCGTGGTCTTGGTGAACCCACGTGACTGACCTTGTTGCCGATCTGGGCGGTACCAACCTGCGACTGGGGCTGGTCAGGGAGTCGCGTCTTGTCGACACCGAAAGCGTCCGCGGCAGTCTTGATCAAGCCAAGCTGGTCGACATCATCCGGAGCTTTGCCGCCCAAGCCGGCGAACCGCCACAGCGGGCGGTGTTGTCCGTCGCGGGGCCGGTCATCGGCGGCGTTGCCCACCTGACCAACCGCGCCCTGACCCTGAGCGAGGTCGAGTTGTCACGCGACCTCGGTACCGAGGTCCGGCTGATCAACGACCTCGCGGCAACCGGGCGGGCGCTGCCTGCGCTGTCCGGCGATGGCATCGGCATGATCCGCCCGGGCCGGCCCGTCGCGCCGGGGAACGGTCAGGCGCTGGTGGTGAATGTCGGAACCGGGTTTAACGTGTGTGCCGTCCGGCAGGTCGATGGGCGGTCGATCGTGCTGGAATCTGAGACCGGCTACGCAGCGCTGCCGGCGGGCATCGCGACGATACTGAAGGCGGAACTCGGGCGTTCGGCCGACGCCGTTCTGGTCATCGAGCACCTGATTTCCGGTCCGGGGCTCGCCCGCCTGATCCGCGAACTGGGCAGCCGCGGGCAGGATGAAGACATCGCCCGACGCCTCGCCGCGCGGCTGTTCGGGATGGTCTGTGCCGATCTGGCGCTGCGGCACTGGCCGGACCGGGGGCTGTGGCTGACCGGCAGCGCGGCACGGGCGATGGTGTCGGATCGAACGCCGTTTCTTGCAGGCTTCGATGAGGTGCTGGGCCACCCTGCCCTGCCGGACAGTCTCAGGGAACATCTGGGGTGCATGCCGGTGATCGAGATCGTCGACGATCTGGCGCCCTTGCGCGGCTGCATGGCGATGCTGGCAGACTGGCCAAGCTGACCGAAATGTGATCCCCGCCCCCTCGCGCGTCTGGATTTCGGTCCGCTGTGCTGCAACACTGGTTGCAACAACAAGACCGAAGCGAGCGGGCAGGCAGCGATGCACATCAACCGGGGGCACGGGCGGCGTCGCGCCGGCCGACAGGGGCAGTCCGACAATTCGGCCGCCGTCCTGTGGGGCACGGGGCTTGTGGCCGCATTGATCGCGGCACCCCTGATGGCACCAGCCCAGTCCGCCGGATCCCTGGCGCCGATCTCGTCGCCGTTTTCGAGCCTGTTCGGGGGCAGACCGGGCACCAACTCGCCGGTCGATCTGCAGTTTCGCGTGGCAGGGGACGACGGGGGGCTGGAACGGGCCATCCGCAACACCTCCCTGCTGACCGGCGCGCTGCAGGAGGGTCGGGTGACCGGCCAGGACATCCTGGCTGCCGCCCGGGCCGATTATGCGCGGATCCTGGGCACGTTATACGACAACGGCCATTACAGCGTGGTGATCGACATCCGCCTGGACGGGGTCGAGGCCGCAACCATCGCGCCGCTGGATGCGCCCGCGGTGGTGCGTCAGGTCGTGGTGAATGTCGATCCCGGCCCGGCCTTCCGCTACAGCCGGGCGCAGATCGCACCCGTGGCGCCACAAACCGATCTGCCCACGGACTATGCCGCGGGCGAGGTCGCGGAAACCTCCACCATGCGGCGGGCCGCCCGCGCCGGGGTCGAGGGATGGCGGCAGCAGGGCCATGCCAAGGCCGAGGTTGCGGCGACGGCGATCACCGCCGACCACCCGACCGCGACGGTGGACAGCCGCATCGCCCTGACGCCCGGCCCGGCCGTCCGGTTCGGCACGCTGACGATTGCGGGCAACCAGCGCATGGACCCGCGCCGGCTTCGCAAGATCGCCGGATTCCCGTCCGGCGAGGTCTTCGACCCCGACGAGCTGGAAACCGTGCGCCGGCGCCTGCGCCGTGCCGGCGTCTTTTCCGCCATCACCCTGGAAGAGGCCGATTTCCTCGGCCCCGACGACACGCTGGACGTCAACCTGACGGTGGTCGAGCAGAAGCCCCGCCGAGTCGGCGCGGGGTTCGAGATCAGCTCCGTCGATGGCGCCCGCGTCTCGGGCTACTGGATGCATCGCAACCTGCTGGGCGGGGGCGAGCGGCTGCGGGTCGATGCCGAGGTGGGCGACATCGGCTCCGGCCTGTCGGGCCGCGACAGCCGCGTGTGGGTGAGGGTCGAGCGGCCGGCGACGCCCAATGCGGACACCACCGCCTATGTCGAGGCGGGCGCCGAGCGCCTGCGAGAAGAAGACTACGACCAGGACCTGGGTGTTCTGGGTCTGGGCTTCCGATACCAGCCCAGCGAGCGGCTGACCGGCGATGTCGCGCTGGAATATCGCCGGTCGCGCGTGACCGACCCCGACGATGCATCGGATTTCGCGGTGGTCGCGCTGCCCACCGAAATCACGTGGGATCGACGCGAGCCGCTGGAAACCGACGCCAAGCGGGGCTTCTGGCTGAGCGGAGAAGTCACCCCGTTCGCGGGCGCTGACGACGAAACCGGATCGGGGCTGCGCGTCCTGGGCGAGGGGCGCACCTATCGCAGCTTTGGCCAGGACGACCGCCTGACCCTGGCGGGCCGGGCCCGCGCCGGGTCGATCCTGGGTCCCGAGATCGTCGAGACACCGCGCGAATACCTGTTCTATTCGGGTGGCGGCGGATCGGTTCGCGGCCAGCCCTACCAGTCGCTCGGGGTGCGGGCGATTTCCTCGAGCGAGGGCCCGATCAAGACCGGCGGCATGAGCGTCGCGAATGCCACGGCCGAGTTGCGCTATCAGGTGCGCGAACGGTTCGGGCTGGCCGCCTTTGCCGATGCCGGGCGGGTCTGGACCGATTCGGGCTGGGACGGCGACAGCGACTGGCACGCAGGCGCCGGGGTCGGCGTGCGGTACAACACCCCCATCGGCCCGCTGCGCTTCGACGTGGCCGGGCCGGTGGGCGGCGATACCGGCGAGGGGGTTCAGGTCTATCTGGGCCTGGGACAGGCATTCTGATGATCCGGCTTCTTCTTGCCCTGTGGCTGATCTTGGCACCAACGCTCGGGTTTGCGCAGACCGAGGCGACGGGAACGGCGACCCCCGGGGACGTGGCCACGGATGCGGCCGAACTGTCGGCGGAGGTCGAGGACGACCGAGGGTTTCTGACCCGCTTTCTGGAACGCAACCTGTCCGACGCGGGCCGCCGGGTCGTGATCACCGGGTTCGACGGCGCGCTGTCGTCCCGCGCCACCTTCGACTCGATTACCATCGCCGATGCCGAGGGGGTGTGGATCGAACTGCTTGATGGGGCGATCCAGTGGGACCGCTCGGCCCTGTTCGGGCGACGCATCGAGATCGAGGAACTGTCGGCCCGCGAGATCCGTCTGCCCCGCCTGCCCGCCGGCGAGCGCCAGGCCCGTACCCCCGAGATCAGGGAATTCCAGCTGCCCACCCTGCCCGTGTCGGTCAACATCGCCCGGATCGCGGCCGAGCGGGTCGAACTGGGCGAGCCGGTGATCGGCGAGGAGGCCGCCGTCAGCGTCGCCGGCTCGATGCAATTGGGTGGCGGCGAGGGCGAGGCACAGCTGCGCATCGAGCGGGTGGACGGCAAGACCGGCGTCTTCGCCCTGGATGCCGCGTTCTCGAACGAAACCCGCAACTTGCGACTTGCCCTGACTCTGGACGAGGCGCGCGACGGGCTGTTCGCCAATCTGGTCGATCTCTACGACAAACCCGCGCTGCGCGCCGAGATCAGCGGCGAAGGGCCGCTGTCGGACTTCATGGCCGACATCAGGCTGGCCACCGACGGGCAGGACCGCGTAACCGGTCGCGCCTCGGCGCACGCGCAGACCGGTCCTGACGGGACCCCCGGAACCGGGTTCCGGCTGGAGCTGACCGGCGACGTCGCCAGCCTGCTGCCGCCGGACAACCGCACCTTCTTCGGCCCCGAATCGACGCTGCTCGCCGAGGGATGGCGCGGTCAGGACGGGCAGCTGTCGCTGCCGGTGCTGCTGGTCGACACCGAGGGGCTGAACCTGTCCGGTTCGCTGGCCCTGAACGAAACGGGGGCGCCCCAGTCGGTCGTGATCCTGCTGTCGCTGGGCGAGGATGCGGGCGCGACCACCCTGCCCGTCCGCCTGCCGCTGGGGCGCGAGGTCACGACGGTGCAGTCAGGCAGCCTGCAGATTTCCTATGACGCGGCGCAGGGCGACAGCTGGACCGCGCGCGGCCGGATCGGCGACCTGATCCGCAACGGCGACCGGATCGGGGCCCTGACCCTGGACGGCAGCGGCAGCGTGGTGCTGGCGGACGGCGATCTGGAACAGGTCGTGGGCCAGATCGTGTTCGGCGCCGATGATCTGGCGCTGGCGGATGCGGGGCTGCAGCAGGCCTTGGGCCGCACGATAAACGGGGAGACCCGCTTCGACCTGACCCCCGGCAACGCGATGGAGCTGACCGACCTGTCCGTGACCGGCGAGGGTTTCGGCCTGTTCGGCACCCTTCTTGCCGACGGGCTGCGCAGCGGCATCACCATCTCGGGCGAGATGGACGCCGGCTACGAGGACCTGTCGCGCCTGTCCACGTTGGCGGGGCGGCCGCTGACCGGGCAGGCGGCAGCCCGGCTGACCGGCCTCTACACCGTGCTGTCCCGCGGCTTCGACATCGAGGCCGAGGTGCACGGCACCGACATCACCGTTGACCAGGAACAGCTCGACCGGCTGCTGGCCGAGGATTCCACCATCACGCTGAGCGTGCGCCGGGACGAGGACGGCATCGACCTGCGGGACCTCACCATCAACGCCCAGCGGCTGATCGCTCAGGCGCAGGGGCTGCTGACCAGCGAGATGGCGGATATCAGGGCGACGCTGCAGTTGGCCAGCCTGACTGACGCGGATCCCGAGATGGCCGGCAGCCTGACCGCCGAGGCGGTGCTGTCCGGCGCGAGCGGCGCCCGGCGGGTCGCCATCAACGGCGAAGCCACCGACCTCGTCCTCGGGATCAGCGAGCTGGACGGCGCCTTACAGGGCGTCACCAACCTGACCGTCCTCGCCCAGCAGCAGGACGGCGCCTTTCAGCTGCAGGAACTGCGGCTGGCCAATCCGCAGATCACGGTCGACGGCGAAGGCAGCCTGGCCCGGGGCGCGGTAGACGCGCGGTTCGACCTTGCCATGCCAGACATCTCGGTGCTGGGTCGGGGCTGGTCCGGCGGCCTGCGGGCGCAGGCGACCGTCACCGAACGCGACGGCACCCGGCATCTGGACCTGACCGGCACAGGCAACGATCTGCGTCTGGGGCAGGCCGACGTGGACGGCGCCCTGACCGGCGTGACGCAGCTGCGCCTGCAGGCCGCCCAGCGGGACGGGATCATCACGGTCGAGACGCTGGAACTGGACAATCAGCAGATGAGCGCGCGTGCCCAGGGACAGATCGGCGAGAACGTCACCGACCTGCAGGGAAGCGTCGACATCCGGTCGCTGGCCGCGTTCGGCCGCGGATGGCGCGGATCGCTGGCCCTGACCGGTTCGCTGGCCGATGACGGTGAGGGGGGCCGCCGGCTGGACGTGACCGGGACAGGCGAGGACCTGTCGCTGGGACAGGAACAGGCCGACGGGGTTTTGGCCGGCACCACCCGCATCGCGATCCGCGGGGTTCAGCAGGCCGACGGATTTGTCCTCGAACAGGGCGAGATCGCGAACGAGCGGGCCGAGATCCGGGCCGAGGGCCGGCTGGGCAAGGGCGATACCGATCTGACCGGCCGCCTGGAAATCGCCGATCTGGGCGATCTGGGGCTGGGCTGGGGCGGCTCGCTGCAGGCCAGCGGCAGTTTCGCCGATGACGGGTCCGGGGCGCGTCAGCTGACCGTCGACGGCGTGGGCCGCGATCTGCGGCTGGGACAGGCGAATGTCGACGGCGTGCTGGACGGCGAAACCCGTCTGGCGGTCCGTGCGACCGAGCGCGACGGCGTGTTCAGCATCGACCAGGCGGTGATCGACAACCCCAAGGCGCAGGTGACCGCGACCGGCACCGTTGGCGCCCGGACCGACCTGCAGGGCCGGGTCGATCTGCGCGACCTGGCCGCGCTGGGGCTTGGCTGGCAGGGATCCTTCGTGGCCGATGCCAGCTTAGCCGATGACGGGGACGGGGCACGAAGGCTGATCCTGGACGGCACCGCGAATGACCTGTCGCTGGGCCAGGCCAACCTGGACGCGGCGCTGGCCGGACCCACCCAGGTCACCCTGCGCGGCGTCGACCGCGACGGCATCCTGACGATCGAGGATGCGACGGTCCGCAACGCGCGGCTGACCGCCGATGCGCAGGGTACGGTCGGCCGGGGGGGCACCGACCTGACCGCCACCGTTCAGGCCGAGACTCTGGAGTTCCTGGGGCGGGGCATCGACGGCGCGCTGGCCGCCAGCGGCCGGCTGGTCGATGCCGGCGACGGGGTGCGGCGCATCACCGCCGAGGGCACGGCAACCGGGCTGTCGATCGGACAGGACAGGATCGACCCGCTGCTGTCCGGGCAGACGACCTTCGACCTGGCCGCCACCCAGGACGCCGGCGGCGTCGCGGTAGAGCGGCTGGACGTCCGCAACGGGCAGCTGCGGCTGAGCGCGCAGGGCGATCCCGGTGCCGGGCTGACCGTCGACGCCGCCCTGTCGGACCTCGGCCAGGTCGTGCCCGGCCTGCCCGGCCCGGCGACGGCGACCGGAACGATCCGTCAGCAGGGCGACAGCCTTGTCGTGGACATCGCGGCGACTGCCCCGGGCGGCACCCGCGCGCAGATCAGCGGCACCGCCGCGCGCGACGGGTCCAGCACCGACCTGCGCATCGCGGGGGTGACCGACGCGGCCATCGCGAACCCGTTCCTGCGGGTGCGCTCGATCGAGGGGCCGGTCAACTTCGACCTGCAAATGCAGGGGCCGCCCTCGACAGACGCGCTCAGCGGGACGATCCGCCTGCCGGGCGCGCGCCTGTCCGACCCGCGGCTTGGCCTGCGCATCGATGACCTGGCCGCGACCGCCGACCTGCGCAACGGCGTCATCGACGTGGCCGCCGCCGGCAATTTCCAGGCCGGCGGGCGGCTGACGCTGGCGGGGACGGTCGATCTGCGCGGAGGCACCCCGCTGCTGGACCTGCGGACGACGCTGGACGGCGTGGTCCTGCGCGACCCGAACCTCTACGAGACCGTCGCCGACGGCGCGGTCACCATCACCGGCGCCACCGCCGACGGGCCGCTGATCGCCGGACGCATCGTCCTGCGGGAAACCGAGTTCCGGATCCCGTCGACGGGGCTGGGTGGTGCCAGGGCGATCCCCGACATCACCCATTTGGGCGACCGGCCGCCGGTGCGCGGGACCCGCGCCAAGGCCGGGCTGCTGCCATTTCCCAGCGCCGACAGCCGCATCGCCGGGCTGGCCGGTCCGCCCGCCTCGCCGCCCCAGGTGGCGGCCCGGCTGGATCTGACGATCGACGCCCCCAACCAGGTGTTCGTCCGCGGCCGCGGGGTCGACGCCGAACTGGGCGGCCAGATCCGGCTGACCGGCACCGCCCGCACCGTCGTGCCGGTCGGACAGCTGGAGCTGATCCGCGGTCGGGTGGACCTGCTGGGCAAGCGGTTCACGATGACCGAGGGCCTGATCGAGCTGCAAGGCGACCTGGTGCCGGTGCTGCGCCTGGTGGCCGAGACGCAGCAGGACGGCATCACCACGCGGATCATCATCGACGGCGACCTGCGCAGCCCCGACATCCGGTTCGAATCGGACCCCGACCTGCCCGAGGAAGAGGTGCTGTCGCAACTGCTGTTCGGCCGCGGCCTGGACAACATCAGCGCCCTGCAGGCCGCGCAGCTCGCGAATGCGATCGCCGTGCTGGCCGGTACCGGCAGCGAGGGGATCGTGTCGCAGCTGCGCGGCTCGGTCGGGCTGGACGATCTCGACCTGACGACCGACGACAACGGCGAGGTGTCGGTGCGCGCCGGCAAGTACCTGTCCCGCAACCTTTACACCGATGTCGAGGTCGACGCCGAGGGCACGTCGCAGATCAACCTCAACCTGGATGTCTCGGACGAGCTGACCGCACGCGGGTCGGTGGCCAGCGACGGCGAAAGCACGCTGGGCCTGTTCTACGAACGGGATTACTGAGGCAGGTTGCGGCAGCTGGAGGTCAAGGGACTTGGCGGATCGGCTATCGGCTTCGCCGCCTACCCTCCCCCTTTGACAGCGTGCAGGCTTGGTATCCAGCTGCGCCGTTTCACCCGCAAACAAGCTTATGGATACCTGGTGGAGCCGAGGGGAATCGAACCCCTGACCTCATCATTGCGAACGATGCGCTCTACCAACTGAGCTACGGCCCCACGGTGGCGGTATCTGACGCCGGTGCGGCGTGATGTCAAGCCGGGCCTTGCAGATGCGGAACCACCGGCCGGGTGCCGAAGGTGGTCAGCCCTGCTGGGTCACCCACTCGACCAGTTGCGGCGCCGGGCGGGCCCCGGCCAGCCGCGCCGCTTCGCGCCCGTCGCGGAACAGGATGAAGGCCGGGATGCCGCGGATGTCAAAGCGGATGGACGCGTCCGGATGGCTCTGGGTGTCGATCTTGGCAAGCCGCGCACGTCCGGACAGAAGCCCTGCCGCCTTTTCGAATTCCGGTGCCATCGCCCGGCAGGGACCACACCAGGGCGCCCAGAAATCGACCAGCAGCGGCAGCGTGTCGCGCCGCGCGGCCTTTTCAAGGGTGGCCAGATCGACGGCCACCGGCTTGCCCGGCACCAAGGCTGCGCCGCAGGTGCCGCATCGGGGGGCTGCCTTCAGCCGGTCCGCGGGCAGACGATTGCCCTGACCGCATTCCAGGCAGGTCAGCGTGTGGGTGCTCGGCATGGCGCCTCTCTCATATGCGACAACCCGGATATGATCACCGGCAAGCCGCCGATCAAGTCACTCGGCCGCCTCGGCATAGGCTTCGACGGGCGGGCAGGTACAGATCAGGTGGCGGTCCCCATGCACGTTGTCGACCCGGCCCACGGGCGGCCAGTACTTGTCCACCCGGAACGCGCCCGGGGGGAAGCAGCCCTGTTCGCGGGTATAGGGCCGCTCCCACGCGCCCAGCAGATCCTCGACCGTGTGCGGGGCGTGACGCAGGGGCGAGGCGTCGGCGTCGACGCGACCTTCCGCGACATCGGCGATCTCGTCGCGGATCGCCAGCATGGCCGTGATGAAGCGGTCCAGCTCGGCCTTGGTCTCGGACTCGGTCGGCTCGACCATCAGGGTGCCCGGCACCGGCCAGCTCATCGTGGGCGCATGGAACCCGGTGTCGATCAGCCGCTTGGCGATGTCGTCGACCGTCACGCCCTCGGCCGCGAAGGGCCGCGTGTCGACGATGCATTCATGCGCGACCCGGCCCCGGTTGCCCATGAACAGGATCGGATAGCGCCCCGCCAGCCGCGCGGCGATGTAGTTCGCGTTCAGGATCGCCACCCGGGTCGCCTGGGTCAGCCCCGCGCCGCCCATCATCAGGATGTAGGCCCACGAGATCAGCAGGATCGAGGCTGACCCCCAGGGCGCCGCGCTGACCGCACCGATGCCGTCGCGCGGATCGGCGGGCAGATGGGGGGCCAGATGCGCCTTGACCCCGATCGGGCCCATGCCCGGGCCGCCGCCGCCATGCGGGATGGCAAAGGTCTTGTGCAGGTTCAGGTGGCTGACATCGCCGCCGATCTCGCCGGGCTTCACCAGCCCGACCAGCGCATTCATGTTCGCGCCGTCGATATAGACCTGCCCGCCATGGTCATGGGTGATCCGGCAGACCTCGCGCACCGTGTCCTCGAACACGCCATGGGTCGACGGATAGGTGATCATCACCGCCGCCAGCCGGTCGCCCGCGGCCGCCGCCTTGTCGGCGAAGTCTTCCAGATCGATGTCGCCGTTCGGCGCGGATTTCACCACGACGACCCGCATCCCGGCCATCTGGGCGCTGGCGGGGTTGGTGCCATGCGCGCTGACCGGGATCAGGCAGATGTCGCGATGCTCGCCCTGCGCCTGGTGATAGGCGGCGATCGTCAGCAACCCCGCGTATTCGCCCTGGGCGCCGCTGTTCGGCTGCAGTGAAAACCCGTCATAGCCGGTGATTGCGCACAGCTTGTCGGTCAGGTCGGCAAAGACGCGGTGATAGCCCGCCGCCTGATCGGCCGGGGCAAAGGGGTGCAGCGCGGAAAACTCGGGCCAGGTGATCGGCATCATCTCGGCCGCGGCGTTCAGCTTCATCGTGCAGGACCCCAGCGGGATCATCGCCCGGTCCAGCGCCAGATCCCGGTCCGACAGCCGCCGCATGTACCGCATCATCTCGGATTCCGCCCGGTTCATGTGGAACACCGGATGGGTCATGAAGTCGCTGGTCCGCATTAGATCGTCGGGGATCGCCGGTGCCGTGGCCGGTTCCGCCGGATCAACGATGCCGAACGCGTCCAGCACCCGCGCGATCACGCCGGCGTCGGTCGTCTCGTCCACCGAGATCCCGACCCGGTCGCGCCCGACCGCGCGCAGGTTGATGCCGCGGTGTCGTGCTGCCGCCAGGATCCCGGCCTGCCCGACACCGACGCGCACCGTGATCGTGTCGAAGAACGCATCGGGGTCGACCTCTGCCCCGGCGGCACGCAGCGCGTTGGCCAGCGTGGCCGCGTGCAGATGCACGCGCTGCGCGATCGCGCGCAGGCCCACGGGGCCGTGGAACACGCCATAGAACGAGGCCATCACCGCCAGCAGCGCCTGCGCCGTGCAAACGTTTGAGGTCGCCTTTTCCCGCCGGATATGCTGTTCGCGGGTCTGCAGCGCCAGGCGATAGGCCTGCCGCCCGGCGGCATCGATCGACACCCCCACGATCCGCCCCGGCATCGCCCGCTTGAAGTCGTCCCGGCAGGACATGAATGCCGCGTGCGGGCCGCCATAGCCCATCGGCACGCCGAACCGCTGGGATGACCCCACGCAGATGTCGGCGCCCATCGCGCCGGGCTCCCGCAGCAGGCAGAGCGCCAGCAGGTCGGTCGCGACGATGGCCACGGCGCCGGCCTCGTGCAGCGCCTGGCATTCGGCCGTGATGTCACGGATATGGCCGAACGTGCCCGGATACTGGAAGATCGCGCCGAACACCGCCGCCGGGTCGCAGTCGGCGGGGGCGCCGCGGATGATCTCGATCCCCAGCGGTTCGGCGCGGGTCGCGATCACGCTGATCGTCTGCGGGTGCAGGTTGTCGCTGACGAAGAACGCCTTGGCCTTGGATTTCGCCACCCGATGCGCCATCGCCATCGCCTCGGCCGCCGCCGTCGCCTCGTCCAGCAGGCTGGCATTGGCGATGGGCAGGCCGGTCAGATCGGCGACCATCGTCTGGTAGTTCAGCAAGGCTTCCAGCCGCCCCTGCGCGATTTCCGGCTGATAGGGCGTGTAGGCCGTGTACCAGGCGGGATTTTCAAGGATGTTGCGCTGGATCGCCGGCGGCGTGACCGTGCCGTAATACCCCTGCCCGATCAGGCTGGTCATCACCCGGTTCTGCCCCGCCACCTCGCGCATCAGCGCCAGCAACTCGCGTTCCGACAGGGCCGGCCAGTCCAGCCGGTCGGCCTGCCGGATCGATTCCGGCACCGTCTGGTCGATCAGCTCGTCCAGGCTGGCGACCCCGACGGCCTTGAGCATCTCGGCCATCTCGGCCGGGCTGGGGCCGATATGACGACGGTTGGCAAAGTCGTCCGGGTCGTAGTCGGTGGGGGTCCAGCGGGTCATCGGCGTGCTCTGCATGACGGCCGGCGGACCGGCGGGGGCGATGCGCCGACAGCCGCCGCGCGCTTCGGCCGCCAGCATAAATTGCCTCTCGTCGGGGACAAGGCCCATTCCGGGACGGGCGATACCGCAGCTTCGAGGCTGCCGCGAAGCCTGTAGAATCCGACACGTCGCCGGTGCGGAACAAGCCCGCCGCTCGCGGGTTGATCACGCGGGCCGTCCGCCCGATATGGGACATGAGTAAAGCCCGGAAAGGATCGCCATGTCCCGCGCTGCGATGCATCGCCTGTCGTTCTACCTTCTGATGGGTGTGACGCTCTACGCCTCGCTCGTCGGCGCGGGCTGAGGCGGGCCATGGCACGGCGTTTCGGCGGCAAGTATTCACCTGGTCCCGGTCGGCAGTCCGGCAACGCTGCAGCACCGCTGCCCTCGGCGCCGCGACCTGGCGAGGCGCGGCACAAGTTCGAAACCCGGACCACCTGGGTCACGGTGATGGCCACGCCGTTCCTGCTGGGCGCATTCGTTCAGGGCACCCCCTTCGAGTTGGCGACCAGTCTTGCAGGGTTCGGGCTGATCGCCGGCGGCATGTGGCTGACCCGCGAAGGGCTGCAGGCCGAAGCGGCCTATGACGCGCGTCGCCTGGCCCGGCGCCCCGCAATTCCGCGCAAGCTGTTCGGCGGCATCGTCACGGGGCTCGGCATTGCCGTGGGCGCCGTCGAACCCGACGCGGTGGCGGGCGCCGGCGTGCTGGGCTTCACCGCGGCTATCCTGCACTGGTTTGCCTTCGGCCCCGATCCGACCAAGGACAAGGGGATGGAGGGCGTCGACCAGTTCCAGCAGGACCGGGTCGCCCGGATGCTGGAAGAAGCCGAGAACTACCTGAAGGGCATGTCGGACGCGATCCTGCGCACCCGGGACCGCCAGCTCGAGGCGCGGGTCAACATCTTTGCGGCGACCGCGCGCAACCTGTTCGACCGGGTCGAACAGGACCCGGACGATCTGTCCGCCGCCCGGCGGTATCTGAGCGTCTACCTGATGGGGGCCCGCGACGCGACGGTGAAGTTCGCCGACCTCTACGCCCAGACCCATGATCCGCGGGCCCGCGCCGACTACGAGGCGCTGCTGACCGATCTGGAACGCAACTTCTCGGCCCTCTCCCAGCGCCTGCACGAAGGCGGCCGGACCGACATGGAGATCGAGATCAGCGTCCTGCGGGACCGGCTGGCGCGCGAAGGGGTGCGGATGCCGTCGGAAACGCCTCTGATCGGCAGCCAGCCGTCGGCCGCAAAGGCCGAGGATCTGTTCCGCATGCCGGCCGACCAGAAGGCCGGGCGCTGACCTGTCGATGCCGCGCTATGCGCTGAAGCTGGAATATGACGGCCGGCCCTTCGCGGGGTGGCAGGCGCAGGCCGGCCAGCCCTCCGTCCAAGCCGCCGTGGAACGGGCGCTGGCGGCGCTCGACCCCGGCTTTGCCGCGGGCGCCCGGATCGTGGCCGCGGGCCGGACCGATGCGGGTGTTCATGCGACCGGCCAGGTGGCACATGCCGATCTGGTACGGGCTTGGGACCCGTTCCGGCTGGCCGAGGCGCTGAACTGGCATCTGAAGCCCGATCCGGTCGCGGTGCTCGCCGCAGCCCGGGTGCCCGACGACTTCCACGCCCGGTTCACGGCAACGGAACGGCGCTACTGCTTTCGCCTGCTGGCGCGGCGCGCGCCGGCCGTGCACGGCCGCGGGCAGGTGTGGCAGGTGCGCCAGCCGCTCGATGTCGGCGCCATGCGGCAGGCGGCCTCCCATCTGATCGGCCGCCATGATTTCACCACGTTCCGGTCCACCATGTGCCAGTCAGCCAGTCCGGTGAAGACGCTGGACGAGATCACCATCGCCCTGCACCCGGCCGGCCACGGAACCGAATACCGGTTTCACCTGCGGGCGCGGTCGTTCCTGCACAACCAGGTGCGGTCCATCGTCGGCACGCTGGAGCGTGTCGGTGCCGGGGCCTGGCCGCCCGAGCGCGTGGCACAGGCGCTGATGGCCCGCGACCGCAGCCAGTGCGGCCCGGTCTGCCCGCCGCAGGGGCTGTACCTTGCCGGGGTGGGCTACCCCCAGGACCCGTTCAGCGGACCCGCTTCCAGTTCGGGATGATCACCGTCATCACGGTATTCCAGACGATCCACAGGTCCAGCGCCAAGGTCCGGCGGCGCTGGTAGATCATGTCCAGCTGCAGCTTGGTCGGCAGGCAGCGGCGATAATAGGCCCGCTCCGTCGCCTCGGCGGACGGGCAGGCTGCCATGATCTTGTCCTCATGCGCGTGATAGATCAGCGTGGCAAGCCCGGTCACCCCCGGCCTCGTACGCAGAACCTGGCTGTATTCGACGGGAAAGCGCTCGACATATTCGCGCAGCGGCGGCCGCGGTCCCACGAAGCTCATGTCGCCGCGCAGTCACCACGCCCCTTCCATCCTGGTCTCGACCTTCACGGCAGCCCTAGCATCACGTCTCCTTAAAGGGAATGCATCGGCCGGAGAACTCACCGAATCTTGCAGAAGGGCAGCGTTTTTGCCACGGTGCCCCGACCCTGAATCCTGCCCGGAAGGAAAGTCTTTGCGCAAGTTCCTGGTCGTCCTGGACGACACGCGCGAATCGTTGAACGCGATCAGGTTCGCGGCCCTGCGCGCCGCGGCGACCGGCGGCACGGTGCAGGTGCTGGCGGTGATTCCCGCAGACGAGATCCAGCACGGGTTCGGCGTGGCCGACGTCATGCGGCAGGAGGCGACCGAGCGGATCGAGGCGCATTTTCAGGTGTTTGCCAAATGGATGCGCGAACGCCCGGGGGTCGAACCCGAACTGGTCATCCGCGAAGGTGAGCCCTCGACCGAGTTGCTCGCCCAGATCAGCGCCGACCCGGAAATCGGGATCTGCGTGCTGGGTGCCGCCAGCGACGGGTCGGGGCCCGGGCCGCTGGTCACCCGTCTGTTGCGCGACGTCGCGCAGCTGCCCTGCCCGCTGACCATCGTGCCCGGCGACATCTCGCTGGACCGGCTGAAGGAAATCACCTGAGCGATGGACACGCTTCGGACTTTGGCCACTGGTCCCAGCCGCGGCCGCGCTTGACCGCGGGGGCATGGGGGACCATATCCCAAGGTCAAAGGAGCCTGCCATGTTCATCCAGACCGAAACGACGCCGAACCCCGCCACGCTGAAGTTCCTGCCGGGCGAGACCGTCATGTCGGCCGGCACCGCCGATTTCCCCGCCGCCGAAGGGGCGGGCAACAGCCCGCTGGCCCAGCGGCTGTTCGCGGTTCCCGGGGTCACGGGCGTGTTTCTGGGCCATGACTTCGTGACGGTGACCAAGACCGACGCGGCGGTCTGGGATCAGATCAAGCCGTCGGTGCTGGGCGCGATCATGGAACATTACCAGTCCGGCCAGCCCGCCATCGTCGAGACGACCGCCGCCGACGACGGGCACACGCCCCATTCGGGCCCGGACTCCGAAATCGTGGACCAGATCAAGGAACTGCTGGACACGCGGGTCCGCCCGGCCGTGGCGCAGGACGGCGGCGACATCACCTTCCACGGGTTCGACCGCGGCGTCGTCTATCTGCACATGAAGGGCGCCTGCGCCGGCTGCCCGTCGTCCACCCTGACGCTGAAGATGGGGATCGAGAACCTGCTGCGCCATTACATCCCCGAGGTCACCGAAGTGCGGCCGGTTGCCTGACGCGCTGACGCTCGGCTTCGACACGTCGGCCGCGCATTGCGCGGCCGCTGTCGTTTCGGGTGACCGGGTGCTGGCGCATCGGATCGAGCCGATGCCCCGGGGCCAGGCGGAGCGGCTGTTTCCGCTGCTCGACGAGCTGCTGGCCGAGGCCGGGGCGGGATGGGCCGATCTGACCTGCATCGGAGTCGGCATCGGTCCGGGCAACTTCACCGGCATCCGGATCAGCGTGGCGGCCGCGCGCGGACTGGCGCTGTCGCTTTCCATCCCCGCGATCGGCGTGACGGTGACCGAGGCTGCCACGCTGGATGCGGCCCGCCCCTGCCGCGCCCTGGTACCCGGACGGGCCGGGCAGGTGTTCTGGCAGGATTTCGGACCCGACGGCCCGCTGACCGACCCCGCCGAAGGCACGGAACACGCCTTGCCCCCGGGGCCGCCGCGTGCCGAACCCACCCAGCCGCTCGCCGTCGCGATTGCCCGCCTTGCAGCCCGGCGCCACGTCGTCACCGTGGGGCATAGCCCGACGATCTGGCCCCGCCCCGCGCCTGTTTACCTGCGCCCTCCCGACGCGGCTCCGCCGCGCGATCCCGGGCCGGTCATCCTGCCGTGACGACGGATGACATGGCGGCGCTGCACGCCCGCTGCTTCACCCTCCCACGCCCCTGGTCTGCCGCCGAGATCGCCGAAATTTCCGGCCTGCCCGGCAGCTTTCTGATGCTGCGCCCGCACGGCTTCCTGATCGGACGGACCGTGCTGGACGAGGCCGAGCTGCTGACCCTGGCTGTCGATCCGGACCACCGACGCCAGGGCATCGGTCGTGCGCTGCTCGACCACTTTGCCGGGCAGGCCCGCAGCAGCGGGGCGCGCAGCGGCTATCTGGAGGTCGCGTCGGACAACAGGGCCGCCCAGGCGCTCTATGCTGCGGCGGGCTGGCGGCAATCCGGGTTGCGGCGCAGCTATTACGGCCCGGGCATCGACGCACTGATTCTGACCACGTCCCTGTGACAAGGCGGCGATCCGGCCCGGACCGGTAGCGCCGTCGACTGCCGTTGGGGCCCGCCCTGCGTGGTCATGTCTAGCTGGCGCGCTGATCTTTGCCAACTGGCGCGGTGGCGGGCCTGGGCGCGACGTTCCCGTTCCGGCTGATGGGGGCCGTGGCCAACCGCTTTCCCGCGATCGAGCTGGCTCCGGTCGTCATCCCCTCGACGGTGATGAACGCCCTGTCTATGTCCTGACGGTGATCATGCTGGCGGGGTTCGTCGGCAGGCCACCCCGCCCGCGCCAGAGGAGGACCCCATGTCAAGGAGCGGTGAGCTTGCCCGCATCATCCGCGAGCGCGCCGGCGACCGGCCGCCGGATTACGGGCTGATCCTCGGCTCCGGACTCGGCCACCTCGCCGACATGGTCGACGGCGCCACCATCCCCTATGCCGATCTGGACGGCTTTCCGGCGGCCGGCGTGTCGGGCCATGTGCCACGGCTGTCTGTGGGATGGTTCGAGGACCGCCGCGTCGCGGTGTTCGGCGGACGCGCCCATTACTATGAACATGGCCGCGCCGACGCGATGCGCCTGCCGCTCGAGGTGCTGCGCGATCTGGGCTGCGACCGGCTGATCGTGACCAACGCGGCCGGATCGCTCCGCGACGACATGCCGCCGGGCGGCCTGATGTTGCTGGACGACCACATCGCCTTTGCCGGCACCAACCCCCTGATCGGCGAGCCGTCCGAGGATCGGTTCGTGCCGATGACCGATGCCCACGATCCGCAGATCCGCGCCGCTCTCCGATCAGCCGCCGCAGCCGAGGGCATCGACCTGCCCGGCGGCGTCTATTGCTGGTTTTCCGGGCCCAGCTTCGAAACCCCGGCCGAGATCCGCGCCGCCCGGGTGCTGGGCGCCGACGCCGTGGGCATGTCCACGGTACCCGAGATCATCCTGGGCCGGTTCCTGGGGCTGCGCTGCGCGGCCGTGTCGGTGATCACCAACATGGGCGCGGGGCTGTCGTCCGAGCCGATCGGCCATGCGCATACCAAGGCAATGGCCCCGGTCGGCGCGGCGCTGCTGGAAAGGGTGCTGCGCCGCCTGATGCGCGACTGACCGCCGACGGACCGGGCAGCAGCCTGATACGTGCCACTACGCGGCGGAAATCCCGCAAAATATTGTGGCTCTGCCGTGACAAGCGGCGGCCGCACCGCTATATGATGCGGGTCAACCGCAGGATAACAGACGCATGAGCGCAGCCACGGTGCAGCCGAACCATTACGGCGCCGATTCCATCAAGGTACTCAAGGGACTCGAGGCCGTGCGCAAGCGGCCGGGCATGTATATCGGCGACACCGATGACGGCTCGGGCCTGCACCACATGGTCTACGAGGTCGTGGACAACGGCATCGACGAGGCGCTGGCCGGGCACGCGGACTATGTGCATGTCAAGATCCATGCCGACAGCAGCGTCAGCGTTCGCGACAACGGCCGCGGCATTCCCGTGGACGTGCACCAAGGCGAGGGCGTCAGCGCCGCCGAGGTCATCATGACCCAGCTTCATGCCGGCGGAAAGTTCGACCAGAACAGCTACAAGGTGTCGGGCGGGTTGCACGGCGTCGGCGTGTCCGTGGTGAACGCGCTCAGCGACTGGCTGGAACTGCGCGTCTGGCGCAACGGCAAGGAACATTTCGCCCGTTTCGAGGGCGGCCATACGGTCGAGCATCTGCGCGTCGTGGGCGATGCCCCAGGCGAAAGCGGGACCGAGGTCCGGTTTCTGGCCTCGTCGCGAGTCGATGGCGGCACCGGCACCTTCCTGAACCTCGACTACCAGTTCAAGACCCTGGAAAACCGCCTGCGCGAGCTGGCCTTCCTCAACAGCGGCGTGCGCATCATCCTCGAGGACGACCGCCCGGCCGAACCGCTGCGCACCGAGCTGTTCTACGAGGGCGGCGTCCGGGAATTCGTCAAGTACCTCGATCGCAGCAAGACCACGGTGATGCCCGAGCCGATCTTCATCACCGGCGAACGCGGCGGCATCGGGGTCGAGGTCGCGATGTGGTGGAACGACAGCTATCACGAGACGGTGCTGCCCTTCACCAACAACATCCCGCAGCGCGATGGCGGCACCCACATGGCCGGGTTCCGGGGCGGGCTGACACGCGTGATCAACAGCTATGCGCAGTCCAGCGGGATCGCGCGGCGGGAAAAGGTCGACTTTACCGGCGACGACGCCCGCGAGGGGCTGACCTGCGTGCTGTCGGTCAAGGTTCCCGACCCCAAGTTTTCAAGCCAGACCAAGGACAAGCTGGTCTCGTCCGAGGTCCGCCCGGCGGTCGAGAACCTGCTGACCGAAAAACTCTCCGAGTGGTTCGAGGAGCATCCGGCCGAGGCCAAGTCGATCCTGGGCAAGATCGTCGAGGCCGCGCTGGCGCGCGAGGCCGCGCGCAAGGCCCGCGAACTGACCCGCCGCAAGACCGCGATGGACGTGGCCAGCCTGCCCGGCAAGCTGGCCGACTGTCAGGAAAAGGACCCCGCGCTGAGCGAGCTGTTCATCGTCGAGGGTGACAGCGCCGGTGGATCCGCCAAACAGGGCCGGTCGCGCCAGAACCAGGCGGTGCTGCCGTTGCGCGGCAAGATCCTGAACGTCGAGCGCGCGCGCTTCGACCGGATGCTGTCGTCCGACATGATCGGGACGCTGATCACCGCGCTCGGCACCGGCATCGGGCGGGACGAGTTCAACCTGGGCAAGCTGCGCTACCACAAGATCGTCATCATGACCGATGCCGACGTGGACGGCGCCCATATCCGCACGCTGCTGCTGACCTTCTTCTTCCGGCAGATGCCGCAGCTGATCGAGGCGGGGCACCTGTATATCGCTCAGCCCCCGCTCTACAAGGTCAGCCGCGGCCGGTCCGAGGTGTATCTGAAGGACGAGGCCGCGCTCGAGGACTACCTGATCCAGCAGGGCATCGAGGGCGCGACGCTGAAGCTGGGCGGCGGCGAGGAGATCGTCGGCGCCGACCTGGCCCGCGTGGTCGAGGAGGCGCGGGCCGCGCGCCGGGTGCTGCGCACCTATCCCACCCATTACCCGCCCCACATCACCGAACAGGCCGCCATCGCCGGGGCGCTGCTGCCCGGCCGGGTGGACGAGGATCCGCAGGCCGCCGCAACGGCGGTGGCCGAACGGCTGGACATGATCGCCCTGGAATACGAGCGCGGCTGGTCCGGGCGCCCCACCCAGGACGGCGGCATCCGCCTGTCCCGCCTGGTGCGCGGCGTGGAAGAGGGACGCACTTTGGAAGGACCGATGCTGCGCTCCGGTGAAAGCCGCCGGCTTGGCGCCATGACCGGTGCCCTGCAGGAAGTCTATGCCCGCCCCGCCCGGCTGGTCCGCAAGGACCGGGACACGACCATCACCGGCCCGCTGTCGCTGCTGCAGGCGATCTTCCTTGAAGGCGAAAAGGGGCTCAGCCTGCAGCGCTACAAGGGTCTGGGCGAGATGAACCCCGAACAGCTGTGGGAAACCACGCTGGACCCGGTGGCCCGCACCCTGCTGCAGGTCCGCATCGAGGACGTGACCGAGGCCGAGGACATCTTCACCAAACTGATGGGCGACGTGGTCGAGCCGCGCCGCGACTTCATCCAGCAGAATGCGTTGAGTGTGGAAAACCTGGACACCTGAACCGGCGCTGCGGATCGGGCGTCTGTTGCGGCCCGGCCGCCGGCCTAGCCCGCAAATGCGACACTGCGCCCGAAACTGTCGCGCCCGAGCTTGTCAGAGGCCATTAGCCGTCCTATTTCCATGTGAAGACGGTCACGTGCCGTGAACCCACGGGTGTTCAGGAGATTGTCGATGCGTACGCTTACCCTCATGCTTTCTGGCGCTGCCGCGCTGGGGATCGCAGGTTCCGCCACCGCCGGCGGGTTCACTGCGCCGGTGATCGCCGCCCCGCCCGAGCCGGTCATCGTGGCCCCGAGCGTGGGCAGCTGGGAAGGCGGCTATGTCGGCGGCAGCCTCGGCTATGCCTTCCAAGGCGATGACGAGGTCGGCCTGCAGGCGCCGGGTGCGTCGGAACCGGTCAGCTTCGACACGCTGGAACTCAACGGCGCCAATGCCGAACTGCGCGCCGGCTATCGCTGGCAGCGGTCGCAGTGGGTGATCGGCCCGGAACTGTCGATCCTGGGCGGCAACATCGAGGACGACATCGACATCCCCGGCGTGGGCGAGGTCACCTCGGAAGTGAACTACGTGGCCGACCTGAAGCTGAAGACCGGCTACGAGGTGCAGCCGAACACGCTGATCTTCGGGACCATCGGCGCGAGCCACGGCGACTTCACCTACACCGTTGCCGGCAACGAGTACGATTACGACGCCACCGGCTACGTCGTGGGACTGGGTGCGGAACGCAAGATCAACGACCGCACCTCGATCACCGGCGAATGGGAGTACCGGGATTTCGGCACGACCGACATCGACGTGGTGGGCGGGACGACCGTGGCAACCCCGTCGTTCCACAACGTCAAGGTCGGCGTGAACTTCCAGTTCTGATCGCCTGCGACCGGATCTGAACAAGGCCGCAGCCCCTTGGCTGCGGCTTTTCCGTGTCAGTGGCCATCGCTGGTGTCGGTCAGTCGTCAGCGGCAGCAGGCGTGGCCGTCGACACGGTTCAGCTGCGATGCTGCAGGAAGAACCGCATCATCTCGCTGCTGGCGTCGGGCCCGGCCGGGTCGGAATGGTCCAGCCCCGCCGCGCCACCGGACCAGGCGTGGCCCAAGCCGTGGATCAGCCAGTACTCGCCCCCCTGGCCCTGCCGCCGTGTCCATTCGTGCCGGCCCTCATGCGCACCGGATTCGGGCGACCCGTCGATGTGATGGGCCAGCGCGTCGCCGTTGACCGGGCTGACCACATCGTCCAGGTCGCCATGGAACAGGATCATCGGGACGCCACTGTCGGCCCCCGGTGCGGCGCCGTCGCGCATGGCACGCATCGCTTCGGACAGGCTCGCGGCGGCACCCGGCGGCAGCCCGGAATGGACCCCGATCGCCCTGAACCGGGACGGGAAGGCGCCGGCCAGCACCGCCGCCATCGATCCCCCCGCGGACAGGCCCGCGGCATACACGTCGGCATCTGCGAGGCCATGATCCTGCAGCACCTGGTCCAGCAATTCGACCAGCAGTGCCGGTTCGCCGCCATCGCTGCCCTGATGCTGCGGGTCATGCCAGTTCCAGCAGCGCATGCCGTTGTCGCGGCGATCCTGCTGCGGCCAGATCACATGCGCACCGTGCGCGGCGGCCAGGTCGTTCATCCGTGATGCCGCCATGAAGTCGGCGGCGCTCTGCCCGCAGCCGTGCAGCATCAGGATGACCATCGGGCGAGGGGCAGGACGGGCCGGAATGAACAGCAGATAGTCGCGCTGCCCATGCGGGGTGACGCCGAGCGCCTCGATCAGGCTGCCGGTGCCCGGATCCACGGACGCCCTGCCGGACATGCCGCCCGCCGCCGCCGGATGATCGATGCCCCCTCCCGACCCGAGGTCGAAGGCGGCCTTGACCCAGTCTCCAAACGTGAACAGGGGAAGTTCCACAAGAAAGTCCTTTCGCTATGCTGCAGTGCAGAAACGTGCATCGCAGCCATTCCGTTCCGCGGACGCAGCGGCACGCAGCTATGATGTGACGTTCTGTCGGGCCCGTCGCATCATCGGTCCGGTCGGCGCCGCCAGCGGCACCGGCAAGGCCCGGTGCAGGCAGGCCACGGCAAAGCCGCCATGAACCAGCCCCGCCAGCGCGGGTTCTCCGGCATCCAACCCCCCGGTATAGCTTCCGAATGCCGGCAGGATCAGGTGGTCCTGCCCCACCAGCAGCGCCCGACGCCGTGCGCCGGCCAGCCGCACCACGGGATGATAATGCCCGCTGATGTCCGGCCCGTCCCCCGGCACCGCCACGTGACGCAGCGTCACACCGGCCAGCCGGATTTCGGCCGCCGCGCGGCCCGGCAGACGGGTCCCCCGCATCGCAGGGTCGTGATTTCCGGCCACCCACGCCCAGTCGCGCCCCGCGGCCAGCCGGGCCAGTCCGGCCGTCACGTCGGTGTCCAGCGCCTCGGCTGCGGCGTCATCGTCGAACCCGTCGCCCAGGCTGATGACCCGCGCCGGCGCCAGCGCCGCGATCTCCTCGTCCAGCCGGCGCAGCGTCTCGGCCGCGTCATAGGGCGGCAGCAGCGCGCCGCCGCGCCGGGCGATGCGTTCGGACTTGCCCAGATGCAAGTCCGCCACGACCAGGCAGCGGTCGTCCGGCATCCACAACGCGCCCGAACAGCGCGCCTCCAGCGTCAGCCCCTGCCAGACGAACCGGAACCCCGTCATCGCAAACCCGTCATCGCGGCAGCGGCACCGTGGCCGGACGGGGCGCGCGGCGGGGCCGCGGCGTGGTGGTGCCGCGCGCCCGCCGCCCGACCCCGGTCGCCGGCCGGTTCACCCCGTCGCCGATCCCGGCCTGCACCGCCGCCTGCGCAGGATCATGGGTCAGGGTCAGCCCTGCGTCCCGCATCATCGCCTCTGCCTCTGCCTCGGCCAGCCGCATCCGGCCCTGCCCGTCGATCCGCACCCGCCCCATTTCCAGCATCAGCGGCGCGGCCAGCGGAGATACGCGGTCGAGCATCCGGTGGTCAAGCCGGGGCGACCGCTCCAGCATCTCCTCGATCCGGCCGAAATCCACCAGCCCGCGACCGGCCTCGATCGCTGTGATCCGCAACAGCAGGTGGTCGGGGTCATAGCGGCGCAGCGTGTCGTAGAGGATGTCGCTGGAAAACGTCGCCTGCTTGCCGCTGCGCCGCCCGCCCGGCATGTTGCGCTGGATCAGCCCGGCGATGATCGCGACGTTGCGAAAGGTCCGCTTCATCACCGCATTGCCGGCCAGCCAGTCGCCCAGCCCGGCCCGCAGCGCGGCCCGGTCCAGCAGCGGCGCGGTGTCGGTCACCGGATCGACCGACCAGACCAGCAGCGCATAATCGGTGGCCAGGAACCCCAGCGGCCCCAGCCCCGCCACCTCCATCGTGCGGGTCATCAGCAGCCCCAGAGTCTGCAGCGCGTTGCGCCCGGCAAACCCGTACAGCGCGAAATGCCAGCGCCCGTCGAACCGGAAGCTTTCGGACAGCAGCGTCCCGGGCTGCGGCAGGGCCGAGGCCGCGGCCTGGTGGGCCAGCCAGTCGCGGGTGTTGGCCGGCAGCGCGTCCCAGCGGTCTGGGTCGCCGATCAGCGCCAGCACCCGGTGCGACAGCTCGGTCGAGGTGGCCAGCTTCAGTCCGTTGAACGTGGCGATGCGCGGCTCCTTGTGCGGGTTCGGCGTCACCTCCAGCGTCAGTTCGCGCAGCCCTTCGTAACGGACCGTCATGCCGCCGATCAGGAACGTGTCGCCCGGCACCAGGGTCGCCGCGAACCCCTCCTCGACCTCGCCCAGCGGCTGGCCGCCGCGCCGGAACCGGACCTTCATCACCTCGGGGTCGATGATCGTGCCGATGTTCATCCGCAGGTCGCGGGCGGCGCGCGGGTCGCGCAGCCGCCACAGCCCGTCAACCTGCATCAGCCGCCGCCAGCGGTCATAGGCCTTCAGCGCGTAGCCGCCGGTCGCGCAGAAATCGAGACAGGCGTCGAAATCGTCCCGCGCCAGGTCCAGATAGGGGCCGGCGGCCGCCACCTCGGCAAACAGGGCATCCGCGTCAAACGGCCCCGCGCAGGCGGTCAGCAGGATATGCTGGCACAGCACGTCCAGCGGGCCGGGACCGCGCGGCTCTCCGTCCAGGTCGCGCTCGCGCACCGCCTCCAGCGCGGCCACGCACTCGATCACCTCGAACCGGTTGGCGGGCACGATCCGGGCCCGGGACGGCGCGTTGTAGCGGTGGTTGGCGCGGCCGATCCGCTGGACCAGCCGCTTGACGTTCTTGGGCGCGCCGACCTGGATCACCAGATCGACCCCGCCCCAGTCGATCCCCAGGTCCAGCGAGCCGGTCGCCACGACGGCCCGCAGCGCGCCGGCGGCCATTGCCGCCTCGACCTTCTGCCTTGCCTCGCGCGACAGGCTGCCGTGGTGCAGGCCGATCGGCAGGTTGTCGTCATTGGCGGCCCACAGCGCCTGAAAGAACAGCTCGGCCTGGGCGCGGGTGTTGATGAACACGATCGTCGTGGTGGCGCCGCGGATCGCCGCCAGAACCTCGGGGACCGCGTAATGGCCGTTGCCGCCGGCCCAGGGGGCGGCAGCGGCGGTGGGCAGCATGGCGATGTCCGGGTCCGGGCCCGGATCGGCCAGCAGCACCTGCGCGCCGCCCATGAACCGGGCCAGCGCGTCCGGGTCCTCGACGGTCGCCGACAGGCCGGTGACGCGCAGCCCGGGGGCCAGCCCGCGCAGCCGGGCCAGACCCAGCATCAGCTGGTCGCCGCGCTTGGATTCGGCCAGCGCGTGCAGTTCGTCCAGCACCACCCGGCGCAGGCTGCCGAAGATCCGCGGCGCCTCCGGATAGGACAGCATCAGGGCCAGGCTTTCGGGCGTGGTCAGCAGGATCTGGGGCGGATCGGTGCGCTGGCGCTGGCGGGCCGCGGACTTGGTGTCGCCGGTGCGGTCCTCGACCCGGATCGGCAGGTCCAGATCGGCCACCGGCCGGGCAAGGTTGCGGCCGATATCGGCGGTCAGCGCCTTCAGCGGCGACACATACAGCGTGTGCAGCCCGGTCCAGCCGTCCTTCAGGTCGATCAGCGACGGCAGGAACCCGGCCAGCGTCTTGCCCCCGCCGGTCGGCGCGATCAGCAGCGTGTCGTCCTGCGTCGCCAGCAGCTCCAGCTGGTGCGGATGCGGGGTCCAGCCCTGCCGGGCGAACCAGTCCCGGAACGCCGGCGGCAGGGTCATGCGCCGCCCTCGTCGGGGTCCGCGACCGGGGCCTCCGTCCCGCGCCGCCTGGCCCGGCCGTGCCGGGTGCCGGGGCGCGCCGCGTCCTCGCCCTCGATCATCGCCTCCAGCGTCACCAGCCGATCGGCCTCCTCCACCGGCTTGTCCCAGCGGATCAGGCTGATCCGGGGAAAGCGCAGCGCCACCCCCGACTTGTGCCGGGTCGAGCGGTTCACCCCCTCGAACGCGACCTCCAGCACCAGTTTGGGTGCCACGGCGCGGACCGGGCCGAACCGCTCGGTCGTGTTCGACCGCACGAACCGGTCCAGCTGGCGCAGCTCCTCGTCGGTGAACCCGAAATAGGCCTTGCCGACCGGCACCAGCTGATCGTCCGCCCACAGGCCGAAGGTAAAATCCGAATAGAACCCGGACCGCTTGCCGTGGCCGCGCTGGGCGTACATCAGCACCGCGTCCACCACCCGGGGATCGCGCTTCCACTTGAACCAGGGCCCGCGGGGGCGACCGCCGACATACGGGGAATCGCGCCGCTTGATCATCACCCCCTCGATCACCGCGGCGGGCGGGTCGGCGCGCAGCGCGGCCAGATCGTCCCAGCCGTCGAACGCCAGCAGCGCCGAGACGTCGATCCGGTCGCTGCCGAAATCCGCGGCTTCCAGCACTGCGCGGCGGTCCATCAGGGGGCGGCTGCGCAGGTCCTCGCCCCCCCAGATCAGCAGATCATAGACCCGCAGCCCGGCCGGATGGCTGCCCAGCATGGCCCGGCTGACGGTCTTGCGGTTCAGCCGCTGCTGCAGCTCGTTGAAGCTGGCGACCTCGCCCGCGCGCCGCACCAGCAGCTCGCCATCGACCGCGCCCTCGAAATTCATCTCGGCGATGACGTCGGGAAAGGCGCCCGACACGTCCTCTCCGGTCCGGGAATACAGGCGCCGCACCCCGCCGTCGCTGACCGCCTGCACCCGGATGCCGTCCCATTTCCACTCGGCGACGTGGTCGGCGGGGTCCAGCCCCCGCAGATCGTCCAGGTCGACCGGCGTGGACAGCATCACCGGCCGGAACGGCGCCCGCGCCGCATGGGCCGGGCGCGGCCCGCCCGCGATCCAGTCGAACACCTCGGCATAGGGCGGCGTCAGCCCGTGCCAGATCTCCTCGATATCGGCGATGTCTGGCGCGCCCATCCCCGCCAGTGCAGTGCGGGCCAGCCGCGCCGACAGCCCGATCCGCAGATTGCCGGTCGCCAGCTTCAGGAAGGCCAGCCGTTCGGACGGGCCCAGCCGGTCCAGCACCCGGGCGATCGCGGCGGGCAGGCCGGCCTTGCCGGTGGTTTCCAGGATCTGCACCGCCTCGGCCAGCGACAGGTCGCCCTGCGGGGTGCCGTCCCAGATCAGCGCGATGGTTTCGGCCAGATCGCCGACGAAATCATAGGACAGCGCGAACAGCTCGGCGTCGAAGCGTTCGGCGACCAGTCTGCGCAGCAGGCTGGGGGTGACGGCGCGCAGCTTCAGGTCACCGGTCAGCGCCGCCAGCGCATAGCCCCGGTCGGGATCGGGCGTGCGTTCCAGATAGTGGCGCAGGATCTGCAGCTTGGCATTGCGCGACGGGGTGAAGGCCAGCCGTTCCAGCAGCGCGGCAAAGCGTTTCATTCGGCCTCGTCCTCATAGCCGACCAGCCGCAGCGGACGGGCCCGCAGCTGGTTCAGTTCGCACCAGCGGACCAGCGCCTCCTCGCGGCCGTGGGTCACCCAGACCTCGTCGGGGCGCAGCTCCTGCAGGGTCCCGGTCAGTTGCGGCCAGTCGACGTGATCGCTGACGATCAGCGGCAGTTCCACCCCGCGCTGGCGGGCGCGCGCCCGCACCGCCATCCAGCCGCTGGCGAAACAGATCACCGGGTCGCGAAACCGCTGCACCCAGGGGCTGGCAAAGGCCGAGGGCGGCGCGATCACCACCTGCCCCTCGATCTCGCCGGCGGTGGTCGCGGGGCGCAGGTCGCCCAGCTCCACCCCCTGCGCGACGTGATAGTCGGTCAGCCGCTGCACCGCGCCGTGCAGATGGATGGGCCGGTCATGGCCGGCCTGCCGCAGCAGCGCGATCACCCGCTGCGCCTTGCCCAGCGCATAGGCGCCGACCAGATGCGCGCGGTCGGGGAACTCGGCCATGCTGGCCAGCAGCCGCCGGGTTTCCGCCGCCGGATCGGGGTGCTTGAACACCGGCAGGCCAAAGGTGGCTTCGGTGACGAAGACGTCGCAGGCGACCGGTTCCCAGGGCGCGCAGACCGGGTTCGGGGTCCGGCAATAGTCGCCCGACACCACGATCACCGGCGCACCGGGCGCGGCCACCCGGATCTGCGCCGACCCGAGCACATGCCCGGCCGGGTGAAAGCTGACCCGGACCCCGTTCACCTCGACCGGGCCGTCAGCCACCTGCCGCCGGTCGCAGAAATCCTCGCCATAGCGGATCGCCATGATCTCCAGCGTCTGGCGGGTGGCCAGCACGCTGCCATGCCCGGCACGGGCGTGGTCGCCGTGGCCGTGGGTGATCAGCGCCCGCGGAACCGGCCGCACCGGGTCGATGTGGAAATCGCCGGGCGCACAGTAAAGCCCGGCCTCGGTGGGGTACAGCACGTCGTCGGCACGCATCCCGTTCAACCCCCTGCCCGCCCGCGCGTTCCCGGGCGACGCCTGCGTGACGCCGGGTCAGCGGCGCAGCTGCCCGACCGCCTGCGGCACCGCTGGCAGCCGGGCCAGCTGCACCATCAGGATGCCGGCCGCCACGATGATCGACCCGATCACGTCCGACGCGCCAAACCGTTCGCCCAGCAGCGCCGCGGCGATCGCCACCCCGAATGGCGGCGACAGGAAATGGAATGTCGCGGCGCGCACCGCGCCGATCCGCTTGACCAGCAGGAACCAGATGAAGGTCGCGCCGATCCCCGGTGCGACCACGGTGTAGAGGAACGCCAGCACCACCGTCCAGCTCCACCGGATCGGCTGACCGTATTCCCAGACCAGCGCCGGCAGCGCCAGCGCGACGGCGCCGACCGCCATCTGCGCGCCGACCGCCATCAGCACGTTCTGGCCGCCGCCGGTGCCCCGCACCGTCAGCGTTGCGACGGTCAGCGCGACCACCGCGATCAGGCACAGCACCGTCCCCCAGGGGTCCAGCCCCCGCGACAGCCGCACCCCCATGATCAGCGCCACGCCCAGCAGTCCGGTGACCAGCCCGGCCACGGCGATGGGCCGCAGCCGTTCGCCCAGGAACACCCGTCCGAACAGCGCCACCAGCAGCGGCATCATCGACGCGATGATCGCCGCAACCGACGCCTCGACGGTCTGCATGCCGACCCAGTTCAGCCCCAGATACAGCGCGTTCTGGCACAGGCCAAAGATCACCAGCGCCCGCCATTCGCGGGCCGAGAACTGCATCCGCTGCCCCAGCAGCCGGGCCAGCCCGATCGCCAGCACCGCCGACAGCGCAAAGCGGATCACCAGCGCGGTCAGCGGCGGCGCGGCGGTGACGATCACCCGGGTGGTGGTAAAGGCCGACGCCCAGAACAGCGCAAAGGCCAGCCCCATCAGGATCGCCCGCAGGTCCATCCGCTTTCCCGCCATGCTGCACGCCAGAAGTCGCGCCACTAGAGGCGGGGCGCGGCGGATTGTCCAGCCTCGCCCCCGCCCGTCCGCGGTCAGGCGGTGCGGCGCCCGGCCTCCGCCAGATCGGCGGGCGTGTTGATGTTGAAGAACGGGTCGTCCCCCGCGAATGCCACGCGCCGCGCCCCCAGCCCGTCGGCCCACAGCACCGGGCGGCGCAACCCCGCGGCCAGCGCCGCGCGCAGCTCGTCGCGCAGCGCCACGTCCCAGGCGGCGGCGACCGGATGGTCGCGCCCCTCATGGGTGGCCATCGCCACCGTCCCGCCCGCCGCCAGCAGCCGCGCGACCAGGTCGCGGGGCAGGAACGGGGTGTCGCCCGGCGCCGTCACGATCCGGGCGATGCCGCGCCCGGCAGCCCAGTCCATCCCCGCCAGCACGCCGGCCAGCGGACCGGGCCGGTCGGGGGTGCCGGGGAGCAGACGGTCCGGCAGCACCGGCAGGCCGAAGCTTGCATAGCGGGCCGGATCGCCATTGGCGCTGATCGCGTGTGCCGCGCCCAGCCGCTCGATCACATGCGCGATCAGCGGCCGCCCGGCCAGGGGCAGCAGCGGCTTGTCGCCGCCACCCATGCGCCGCGCCGCGCCCCCGGCCAGGATGATGCAGGCGTGATCCATCGCCCCGCATCCTGCGCAGCCGCGGCGGCGATGCAAGCGCCACCGCCCCCGGCCTGCTGCGACCACACGTGGCCGTTGCCGGGGCCGGTGCGCGGCCCTATGCTGGCGCCATGCTCGCGTATGTCACCCTGCCCGATACACCCGGCGCCGCCGACCGGCTGCTTGCCGACATCGCCGAAACCCTCGCCGCGGACGGGCTGCGCCTCGCCGGGGCGGTGCAGACCAACCTGGACCGCGGCGCCGACTGCAGCTGCGACATGGACCTGACGGTGCTGGGCGATGACGGCCCGCCGATCCGGATCTCGCAGTCGCTGGGCAACGGCTCGTCCGGCTGCCGCGTCGATGGCGGGGCGCTGGCCGTCGCCGCCGGGCGCGCGGCCGTGGTGCTGGATCGCGGCGCCGACCTCGTGATCGTCAACAAGTTCGGCAAGATCGAGGCCGAGGGCGGCGGCTTTCGCGACCTGATCGCCGGGGCGCTGGCCGACGGGATCCCGGTTCTGGTCGCGGTCGCGGCGCGGTTTGCCGGACCCTTTGCCAATTTCGCCGGCGATCTGGCCCGGCCGGTCGCCCCCGACGCGGCACTGGACTGGTGCCGCCAAGCCGCGGCACTGCGCGCGGCCGCCTGATCGCCCGCCGTGCCCGGCCTCGACCATCCTGACGCCGACAAGCCTGGCCGACCCGGCCGAGACGGGTCCGGCACCTCCCCGCCTGACCTCGCCCCCCGCGAGATCGACGCCCGCGACATGCTCTGCCCGCTGCCGGTGCTGCGGCTGCGCAAGGTGCTGGCGGGAACCCCGCCCGGCCGCCTCGTCCGGCTGATCGCGACCGACCCGGCCGCGGTCATCGACGTGCCGCATTTCTGCGACCAGGCCGGGCATGTCCTGATCGCCACCGACAGCGCCCCCGACGGCGCCCGCGTCTTCACCGTCCGCCGCGGCTGACCGGCCCCCCCGGCCGCGCCCCGCACTGCCCGCCGCCTTGCACCCCCGGGGCAGAGATGGTTCTGTGCGCGCGGCGACGGCATGACGGATGAGGAGAGCGCCGGTGCAGGCGATTTTCCTTGAAACGCTGCCTTTCTTCGCGCTGATCGGGTTGGGCTTTGCGGCCGGCTGGTTGCGCGTCTTTCCCCCCGATGCGACGGCCTGGCTGACCCGCTTCGTGTTCTATTTCGCGCTGTCGGCGATGCTGTTCCGCCTGGCCGCGACGCTGGACATCGCCGCGCTGTTCGACCTGCGCTTCGCGGTGGCCTATCTGTCCGGGTCGTTGGCGGTCTGGGCGGTCTGCTTCGTCGTGGCGCGGATGCGCGGCGCGCGCCTGGCCGAGGCCGCGATGGAGGCGCATACCGGGATGATCGGCAACACCGGTTTTCTGGGCGTGCCGATGCTGGTCGTGCTGCTGGGCGACGCGGCGATCGGCCCGGTGCTGATGGTGCTGACCCTCGACATGATCGTGTTCTCGACGATGATCACCCTGATCATCTCGGCCGCGCGCTACGGGCGGATCGGGCTGGGCACGCTGACCGCGGCGCTGCGCGGGGTGGTCGCAAACCCGATGATCGTGTCGATGGTCGCGGGGCTGGCCTGGGCCGCGCTGTCCCTGCCGCTGCCGCGCCCGTTCATGGATTTCCTGACCCTGCTCGGCAGCGCCGCGACGCCCGGCGCGCTGTTCGCCATCGGCGCCTCGCTGGCCCGCCGGCCGGTGGGGCGGATCGGCCCGGCCATCTGGCTCAGCGGGGCCAAGCTGGTGCTGCACCCCGCCGCGGTCGGGGCGACCGCGCTGCTGATGGGGGTGGCCGCGGGGCCGGCGGGCGTGATGGTCGCCGCCGCGGCGCTGCCGGTGGCGGGCAATGTCTACATCCTCGCCCATCACTTCCGGGTGGCCGAACAGCGCGTCTCGGCCGCCATCCTGATTTCCACGGCGGTCAGCATCGTGACCGTCCCGATCGTCATCCACGCCATCACAAGGGGCTGATCCATGCGCAAGATTTCCGAACTGCATCTCGAAAACCTTCTGTTCACGATGGACGAGGACGGGATCGCCGTGGTGACCCTGAACCGCCCGGCCAAGCGCAACGCCCTGGACGCCGCCACCATCGACGAACTGATCGAGCTGTTCTCGACCCTGCCCCGGGCCGGGGCCCGCGCCTGCGTGCTGCGCGCCGAAGGCCCGCATTTCTGCGCCGGGCTGGACCTGGTCGAACACTGGCAGGCCGACCGCTCGGCCGGCGACTTCATGCATGTCTGCCTGCGCTGGCACGAGGCGTTCAACAAGATGGAGTATGGCGGCGTCCCGATCATCGCCGCGCTCAAGGGCGCGGTGGTGGGCGGCGGCCTGGAACTCGCCTCGGCCGCGCATATCCGGGTCATGGACCAGGGCACCTATTTCGGCCTGCCCGAGGGCCAGCGCGGGTTGTTCACCGGCGGCGGCGCGACGATCCGGGTGGCCGACCTGATCGGCAAGGCGCGGATGATCGACATGATGCTGTCCGGCCGGCTCTATCGCGGGCAGGAAGCGGTGGATGTCGGGCTGGCCCAGTACCGGGTCGACGACAGCGAGGCCAAGGCGTTCGAGATCGCCCGCGCCGCGGCCCAGAACCCGCCGCTGTCGAACTTCGCGATCTGCTCGGCGATCAGCCACATGCAGAACATGTCGGCGCTGGACGCGGCCTATGCGGAGTCGGTGGTCGCCGGCGTCGTCAACACGCAGGAGGCCGCGCGCGCCCGGCTGGAGGCCTTTGCCAGGGGCACCGCCGCCCGGATCAGGCCGGACGCGGACCCGGCCGCCCGCGACGGCGACGGCGACGGCGGGTCGGCGCCGAGGGCCTGACCCGGCTGCGGACGCTGCAACGGCCCGCGGGTTCACACCGGAGCCCGCGACCGGCAGCGACAGGATCAGACCGCGCGGATCAGCTTGCCGTCGAACACCCGCAGCACCGCACGCAAATCGTGGCCGCGCTTCAGGATGCGGCCGTCCATCCCGATCACCGCGTACTGCCCCTGCGCGCCACGCAGCCTGGGCCGTTTCTCGATGCGATAGATCGGGGTCTCGGCGGCGCGGCGAAAGATGCTGAACACCGCCACCTCGCGCAGGAACGACATCGCATAGTCGCGCCATTCGCCGGCCGCCACCATCCGGCCATAGACCGACAGGATCAGCGCCAGCTCGGCCCGGTCGAACGCCGTCTGCGGCGGTGCCGGGGCCGGGAACGGCCCGCCCTGCGGCTGCCCCGACCCGGACGAACCGGGCGGCGAGGCGGGCGGGGAAAGCGGGGTCAGCATGACGCCAGCGTGACAGCCCGCCCGGCCCCGATCAATCGCAAATCAACCGGGACCGGACGGGCCTTCTGCATCAATAGCATGCGACCTTGGAAATCCGCTCGTCGACGCCGATCTCGACGTTCAGCCGCTCGACGTTGTAATCCATGGTGACGGCGTCGCCGGGTCCGATCACCCGGCTGCCGGCCGGCAGCATCATGGTGCGCAGCACCGACCGGGGCTGGCCGACCAGCCCCTGATAGGCCGACGCCTTGCAGGCATCCAGGTCGGGCTGGGGGTCGGCGGGCGGCATCGGCGCCACGCAGCCGGCCAGCACCAGCAGCGGAACCGTCAGCATCAGTCGGGTCATCATCACGCTCCTCAACCGCAGTCGATGTTGGAAATGTTGCCGGCCTGGTCCAGCCGGAACACGATCCGCAGCGGGTCGTATTCCTGCGGCTCGATGCCGCGATACTCGACCACGCGATAGGCGCGGGACACGCCCAGCGACGGGATGATGGTGCCCGGCTGGCCCAGCGCGGCGACATAGTCCCCGGCATGGCAGGCGTCGGGCTCACGTTCCTCCAGCCCGGCGATGCCGGTCACCGGAACCACCGGCAGCGCAGCCACCGGCTCGACCGGGGGCGGCGCAACCGCGACGGGGGCGCAGGCGGCCAGCAGCACGGACAGCAGGGCCGGGGCGAACAGTCTGTCGATCATCTCATCCATCGCTTGTAAGTCGGTTCCCGGGTTATAGCCTTTGCCGCGGGGGTTTGAGAACCGGCCCCGCACCGTACCGCGTTCAAGTTTCCGCGTCCCGCCCGGCACTTGCGCCGGCCTGCCCCGTCGCCCCCGCCCGCCGCCGCCGCCCGCCGACATCCTGCGGCTTTCGCCACGCACCGATCCGTGTCAGCCTGCCCTCACCCGGTTCATTGCGCAGGAGACGTCCATGTCAGACGCGATCACCCCGCCCGCCACCCTTCCCGCCGCGCACCCGGTGCCGCCCGAGGGATCGTTCCGCGACTCGGTCGACAGCATGTTCACCCAGGCGGTGGGGCTGCTGGACCTGCCGCCGGGACTGGCCGAAAAGATCCGGGTCTGCAACTCGACCTACACGGTCCGCTTCGGGGTCCGGCTGCGCGGCCAGATCCACACCTTCACCGGCTATCGCTCGGTCCATTCCGAACACAACGAACCGGTCAAGGGCGGCATCCGCTACGCCTCCAGCGTCAACCAGGACGAGGTCGAGGCGCTGGCCGCGCTGATGACCTACAAATGCGCGCTGGTCGAACTGCCTTTCGGCGGCTCCAAGGGCGGGCTGTGCCTGAACCCCCGCGACTGGGACGAGGACGAGCTGGAGCGCATCACCCGCCGCTTTACCTACGAGCTCAGCCGCCGCCGGCTGATCTCGCCCAGCCAGAACGTCCCGGCCCCCGACATGGGCACCGGCGAACGCGAGATGGCGTGGATGGCCGACGCCTACAAGCGCCTGCACCCCGAGGATATCGACGCCCGCGCCTGCGTCACCGGCAAGCCGCTCAGCATGGGCGGCATCGCCGGCCGCACCGAGGCGACCGGCCGCGGCGTGCAGTACGCCCTGCGCGAGGTGTTCCGCACCCCCGAGCTGCTGGCCCGGGCCGGGCTGTCGGGCACCCTCGACGGCCAGCGCATCGTGGTCCAGGGGCTGGGCAACGTGGGCTATCACGCCGCCAAGTTCCTGTCCCAGGAAGACGGGGCCCGGATCATCGCGGTGGCCGAACGCGACGGCGCCGTCATCAACCCCGACGGGCTGGACATCGAGGAACTCGCCGCGCATCTGCGCCGCACCGGCGGGGTCCGCGATTTCGAGGGCGGGCGCAGCTTCGACCCCGAATCGGCCCGCGCCCTGACGCTCGACTGCGACATCCTGATCCCCGCCGCGATGGAGGGCGTGATCCACGAAGGCAACGCCGCCGAGATCAGCGCCCGGATGATAGTCGAGGCCGCGAACGGCCCGATCACCGCCGACGCCGACGCCGCCCTGCGCAACCGCGGCGTGGTGATCGTGCCCGACATGTACGCCAATGCCGGCGGCGTGACGGTCAGCTATTTCGAATGGGTCAAGAACATCGGCCATATCAGCTTCGGCCGGCTGGAACGCCGGCAGGAGGAGGACCGCCACCGGCTGCTGGTCGAGGAGCTGGAACGGCTGTCCGACGACACCGGGCTGGGCTGGACCCTGTCGGCGGGGTTCAAGCAGCGCTACCTGACCGGGGCCGACGAGCTGGAGCTGGTGCGCTCGGGCCTCGACGATACCATGCGCGCGGCGTTCCAGAACATGGTCACGGCGATGGACAATGACAGCCGGGTGCCCGACCTGCGGACCGCCGGCTACATGGTGGCGATCCGCCGCATCGCCGACAGCTACTACGCGCTGGGGCTGTAGCCCGCCGCGGCCGCGCTCGCACCGCCGGCCGGAACAACGCGGGCGGCCCCCGACCGGGGCCGTTCTCAGCCGCGCCGATAGGCGGCGATCGCGCCCCACACCGCGTCCAGGTCGGCCGCCGTGACGCAATAGGGCGGCAGCACGTAGACGCTGTTGCCCAGCGGCCGCAGCAGCACCCCGTGATCCAGGAAATGCGCCCGCATCCGCGGGCCGTCCTCGGCCAGATAGCCCGCCGCCGCGACGCTCAGGTCGATGGCGGCGATGGTCCCCTGCCTTCGCGGGTTGACCCAGCCGGGCCGCGCCGCCAAGTCGGCCAGCCGCTCGGCCTGCAGCGCCGCCACCCGGTCCAGCGTCGCCTGCATCCCGCCGGCTTCCCACAGCCGCAGGTTGGCCAGCCCGGCCGCGCAGGCGATCGGGTTGGCGGTATAGCTGGACGAATGAAAGAAGGTCCGCGCTCGGTCGGTCGAGAAATGCGCCTGATAGACCGGCTCGCTGGCCAGCGTCGCGGCCAGCGGCACCGCGCCCCCGGTCAGCCCCTTGGACGTGCACAGGATGTCCGGCGCGATCTCGGCATGATCGCAGGCCCACAGCCGCCCGGTCCGGCCCCAGCCGGTCATCACCTCGTCGGCGATCAGCAGCACCCCGTGCGCGTCGCAGATCGCCCGCAGGTCGCGCAGGATGTCGGGCGGGTACATCAGCATCCCGCCCGCGCCCAGCACCAGCGGCTCGACGATCAGCGCCGCGATCTCGCCGGTCGCGGCCAGCGCCCGGAACGCCTCGCCCGTGTTCCGCCCGTCGCCGGTCGGGAACGGGATCCGGTCCACCCCGAACATCAGCGGCTCGTAGGCGGCGTTGAACACCCCGCGTTCGCCCACGCTCATCGTGCCGATCGTGTCGCCGTGATAGGAATGCTCCATCACCACGATCCGGTGCCGGGACCCGGCCCCGCCCGGCCGCGCCTGCCAGTAGCCCAGCGCCATCTTCAGCGCGACCTCGACCGCGGTCGATCCGCTGTCGGAATAGAACACCCTTGTCAGCCCCGCAGGCGCCAGCCGCACCAGCCCGGCGGCCAGATCCTCGGCCGGCTGATGGGTCAGCCCGGCAAAGATCACCTGGTCCAGCCGCGCGGCGGTTTCGGTGATCGCCTGCATGATCGCCGGGTGTCGGTGGCCGTGGGTGATCACCCACCAGCTGGAGATCGCGTCGATCAGCCGGCCCCGGTCGGTGTCAAGATAGGCGCCATCGGTCTGCTGCACCACCGGCGGCGCGGGCTCGGTCGCATGCTGGGTGAACGGGTGCCAGACCGGCCCGTCGATCATTGGAAATCCCCCGCCCGGAAATGGGCGCGCATCGCCGCGGCCAGGCTGTCCGCGTCCAGCGGGGCCAGCCGCGGCAACCGGCCCAGCACCCGGATCGCGCCCAGCGCCGCGATCGTGGCGATGTTGTCGGGATTGTCGTCGCCGATGAACGCCACCCCATGCACCCGGCAACCCCGCGCCCGCAGCGATTCCAGCGCGGTCAGCGTGTGGCTGATCGTGCCCAGCCCCGTCGTCGCACACAGGATCACCGGCAGGTCCCAGCGCGCGAACAGCTCGGCCGACAGCAGATCGCGGGTGACCGGCACCAGCACCCCGCCGGCGCCCTCGATCACCAGCCGGTCGGCACCGGGCGGGACCAGCTCGTCGGGGTCGATGGTCACCCCGGCCAGCTCGGCCGCGCGGTGGGGCGACAGCGGTTCGGGCAGGATCACCGCCTCGGGGTGGATGCGGGCGCCGGTCATCCGCGCGACGAACTCCGCGTCGCTGCCGGGCTGTGGCAGATAGGGCACATCCGGCGCAGGAACGTTTCGTGAAAGCTGCATGAACCGTGCATGAACATCGCACGAAATACCGGTCTGGACCGGCTTCCAGTAATCGGCCCCGATCAGCCCGGTCAGCCCCGCCGCGAACACCGTCTTGCCGATGTCCGTGCCGGTGCCGGTGATCACGAACCGTCCCACAATTCCTCCAGCGTTTCGGCCAGCCGGACGATGTCGGCGGGCTCCGCATTCAGCGTCAGCGCCACCCGCAGCCGCGAGGTGCCCTCGGGGACGGTGGGCGGGCGAATCCCGCGCAGGTCGAACCCGCGCGCCTGCAACTGCCCGGCCAGCGCCATGGTCTCGGCCGCCGGCCCACGGATCAGCGGCACGATCTGGCTGCCACTGACCGGCAGCTGCGGCAACCGTGCGGACAGTTCCTTTTCGAACAATGCGATACGGCGATGCAGCTCGGCCTGCCGGTCGGGCTCGTCCTGCAGGATTGCCAGCGCCTCGGCCCCCGCGACCGCCATCAGCGGCGACGGCGCCGTGGCAAAGATGAACGGCCGGCCCCGGTTCACGATGAAGTCGCGCAGCACCGCCGGCAGGCACAGCAGCGCCCCGGACCCGCCCAGCGCCTTGCCCAGCGTGTGCAGGGTGATGACGTTGCCGCGCCCTTCCAGATGCGCCGAGAGGCCCCGGCCGTGCGGCCCCCAGACGCCGGTGGCATGGGCCTCGTCCACCACCAGGAACCCGTGCGCGTCGGCCAGCTGCGCCAGCGCGTCCAGCGGCGCCCGGTCCCCGTCCATGCTGTACAGGCTCTCGACCGCGATCCACACCGACCCGCGCCCGCCATCCCGCCGCCAGCCGGTGATCACATCCGCGGCGTGGTCCGCGTCATTGTGCCGAAACAGCGCCGTCTCGGCCCGGGTCAGCCGCGCCCCTTCCTGGGTGCTGGCATGCGACAGCGCGTCCATCAGCACCAGGTCGCCGCGCTGCGGCAAAGTGCCGAACAGCGCCAGATTGGCGACATAGCCGCCGCCGAACATCAGCGCCCGTTCGGCGCCAAAAAAGGCCGCGGCCTGCGCCTCGAACGCCTCGTGCCACCGGGTATTGCCGCGCAGCAGCCGGGACCCAGCCGCGCCGACCGGGGTGCCGTCGTCCAGCGCTCGGCGCATCGCCGCGGCCAGCCGCGGCGCGCCCGCCAGTGCCAGATAGTCGTTCGAGGCGAAATCGACGCCGGCCCGCCCGATCAGCCGCCGGGCGCGTCCTTCGCCCGCCAGCGCCTCTAGGTCGCGGCGGAACGGGGCCAGACGGTCAGCTGGCGCATCGGCCGGATCGGACCCCCGGGGCACGGCTCAGCGCAGGATCGGGACCGGCATCTCCGCTCGGGGCGCCGGCGCATGATCACGATCGTCTGCCCGGTCCGCCGGCAGATGCTCATGCGCCACCATCGGCTGCATCCCGAGCCTGGCGAGCAGCGCCATGTCGCGATCCTCTGCCGGATTGTCGGCGGTCAGCAGCGTGTCGCCGACAAAGATCGAGTTCGCCCCGGCCAGGAAGCACAGGGCCTGCATCTCGTCCGTCATGTCGGTCCGGCCTGCCGACAGCCGCACATGGCTGGTGGGCATCATGATCCGGGCGGTGGCAATGGTGCGGACGAAGTCGATGGGATCGACCGGCTGCGCATCGGCCAGCGGCGTGCCGGGGATCGGGATCAGCATGTTGATCGGCACGCTTTCGGGCGGCTCGGGCAGGTTGGCCAGCGTCACCAGCATGTCGACCCGGTCCTGCTGCCCCTCGCCCAGGCCCAGGATGCCGCCGGAACAGACCTTGATGCCGCTGTCGCGGACATGGGCGAGCGTGTCCAGCCGGTCGGCAAAGGTCCGGGTGGTGATCACGTTCGCGTAGTGGCGTTCCGAGGTGTCGATGTTGTGGTTGTAGTAGTCCAGCCCGGCCTGCTTCAGCCGCCGCGCCTGGTCGCCGTCCAGCATGCCCAGCGTCATGCAGGTTTCCATCCCCAGGGCCTTGACCCCCTCGATCATCGCGACGACCTGGTCCATGTCGCGCGCCTTCGGGCTGCGCCACGCCGCCCCCATGCAGTAGCGGGTGGCCCCGGCGTCGCGGGCCTTGCGCGCCTCGGTCAGCACCCGCTCGACCTCCAGCAGCTTGGACGCGGACAGGGTGCTGCCGTGGCGCGCCGACTGGCTGCAATAGCCGCAATCCTCGGGGCAGCCGCCGGTCTTGATCGACAGCAGCCGGCTCAGCTGGATGCGGTTCGGGTCGAAATTGGCGCGGTGCACCGTCTGCGCCTGGAACAGCAGGTCCATGAACGGCATGTCGAACACCGCCCGCGCCGCCTCCGCGGTCCAGACCCGGCGGGTGGCGTGATCGGTGACGGCATCAAGATGCGACATGGCACGGCTTTCCTGTGGCGCGATGTTCCCGCCGGTTAACAGGTCCGGTCCCGCCTGTCCAATGCGAGCACGGCCCGCAGGCCGGATCCGCCGGTCACCGGGGCAGCTGCCGGTCCGGGCGCGCGGGCGTCAGGTGCCGCGGTCGTCCGGCAGCGCCTCGATCACGACGAAGGCCTGCGCCCAGGGGTGGTCATCGGTCAGGGTGACATGCACCACCGGCCGGTGTCCCGCCGGGGTCAGGGCCTGCATCCGGTCGGCCGCCCAGCCGGTCAGGGTCATCTGCGGCTGGCCGCCGGGCAGGTTCGTCACCGCCATGTCCTTCCACGCGATCCCCATCGCCAGCCCGGTGCCCAGCGCCTTGCTGCAGGCCTCCTTGGCGGCCCATCGCTTGGCCAGGGTCGCCGCCTCGTCGGGCCGGCGCCGGGCCCGCGCCAGTTCGACCGGCGTGAAGACCCGGTGCCGGAACCGGTCGCCGAACCGCGCCAGCACCCCGGCGATCCGGTCGATATTGGCCAGATCGGTGCCGATGCCGAGGATCATGGTTCTATGGCCTTAACTTCGTACCCCCCCAGGAACTCAGCCGCCCAGGTGGGCGGCCGCCCCCAGTGCCGGATTCCCTCGTCCTGCCAGGCTGCCGACGTCTCGTTCAAAATGCCCCGTTGCAACACCCAAGCAAGCAGCGCATCATGAGGATAGACGAAAACCCGTCCACCATCGCGGAAAGCGATGTGCAGACCCTTGCCTAGATATTTCTTGTCGAGCGTCAACCGCGCTTTGAGCTGTATCCGCAGCACGGTCGCGCCGTCGATGTGACAGGCAAGGAAATCGGCTCCCTGCCAGTCGTCGCTGAGCCACATGGAATGATAACCATAGTCGGCCAGCCGCGCGGCGATCTTCTGAAAGTTGTAGATTTCCTTCTGCCGGGCGTTCAGCGCCCCATAGTCGATGGGGAAAAAGCTCATCCCTGCCGCGCCGCGTCCATGCGGGCGCGCATCTCGCCGATCGCCGGCCCCAGCCCGGTAAAGATCGATTCGGCGATCAGGAAGTGGCCGATGTTCAGCTCGGCCAGTTCGGGGATGGCCGCGACCGGACCGACCGTGTCGAAGGTCAGGCCGTGCCCGGCATGCACCTCCAGCCCCAGCGACGCAGCCAGTGCGGCGCCGGCGCACAGCCCGTCCAGCTCGGCCGCGCAGTCGGCAGTGCGACCCTCGGTGTCCAGGTCGCAATAGGCGCCGGTGTGCAGCTCCACCACCGCCGCGCCGATCCGGGCCGCGGCCTCTATCTGGCGGCGGTCATGGCCGATGAACAGCGACACCCGGCAGCCGGCCGCGCGCAGCGGCGCGATGAAGTCGCCCAGCCGCGCCTCCTCCCCCGCCACGTCCAGCCCGCCCTCGGTCGTGCGCTCCTCGCGCTTTTCGGGAACGATGCAGACGGCATGGGGGCGGTGGCGCAGGGCGATGGCCTGCATCTCGGCGGTCGCCGCCATTTCCAGGTTCAGCGGCAGTCGCAGCCCGTCCATCAGCCGCGCGATGTCGGTGTCGCTGATATGGCGCCGGTCCTCGCGCAGATGGGCGGTGATGCCGTCCGCGCCGGCCGCCTCGGCCAGCAGGGCGGCGCGCAGCGGGTCCGGCCACGGCGTCCCCCGGGCGTTGCGCACGGTGGCCACATGGTCGATGTTCACACCCAGCCGCAGCATCCCCGCGCCTCCCCGCCAGCTTGCGCGGGCAGGTTAGCGTGCCCCGGCGGGCGAGGGTAGGGTCGGCGTGGCCGCCACCCACCAGCCCGGATGCGCGGCGGCGATCGCGCCCGCCGCCGCCCCTGCGGCGCCCGCATCGGGAAAGATGCCGAAGCACGTCGCCCCCGACCCCGACATCCGCGACAGCACCGCCCCCTGCCCGTCCAGCGCCGCCAGCACGTCCCCGATCACCGGCGCCAGGCCCAGCGCGGCGGGCTGCAGGTCGTTGCGGCAGCCCCGCAGCCACTCGATCAGCGCCGCCGCACCCGACCGGTCGGTCAGATCGCCCGGCAGATCGGGCAGGGGCGGGTTGTCGCGGCGGGTCAGCGCCCCGAAGACCAAAGGCGTCGCCAGCGCGACGCCGGGATTGACCAGCAGCAGATGCAGCACCGGCAGCCCCGCCACCGGCTCGACGCTGTCACCGACCCCGCGCATCCGCGCCGGGACCGAGCCGACGCAGACCGGCAGGTCGGCACCCAACGCCTCGGGATTCGTCGGACGGCGGCCGACCGCGCGCAGCAGCGCCGCGGCGTCCGCCGTCCCGCCGCCGATCCCGGATGCGACCGGCAGCGCCTTCTCCAGCGTGATCGCCACAGACGCGCCGACCGCGCGGGCGGCAAGCAGGCACAGATTGTCGTCGCCGGCCGGGACGTCGGCGGCAAAGGGGCCGGTCACCGCCAGCGAGAGCGGTCCCGGCGCCACGCGGACGCGGTCGCCCATCTCGGTGAAGACGACCAGCGAATCCAGCAGGTGATAGCCGTCAGCCCGCCGGCCGGTGACATGCAGGGCCAGATTGATCTTGGCCGGCGCGGGCTCGTCCCGAACTGCTGCGATCACGGGCGGTCGGGGTCCGCATCGTCATCCGCGGCGCTCGGCGTGTCCGACGGCGCGCCGCTGGCGTCCTCGCCCGCGCCCGTGCCCGCGGCGCCGTCTGCCTCGGCCGTCGCCTCCTCCGCCTCGGCCGGCGGTTCCGCGAAGCCCTCGGGCAGCTTGCCGCCATTCGCCGCCTCGGCCTCCAGCACCGCGTCCAGCCCGACCGCCAGCTTGGCGCGGATCCGGTCGCGGTCGGTGTCGGTGTCGGCTTCCTTCCACAGGCTCAGCGCCCGCTGCCACTGGATCTCGGCCTCGCGCCTGCGGCCGACCTTCCAGTAGATGTCCCCCATGTGGTCGTTGACCAGGCTGTCGTCGGACATCGCCGCGACGGCCCGCTCCATCGGCGCGACCGCTTCCTCGAACCGGCCCTGCCGGTAATAGGCCCAGGCGAGCGAATCCAGGATGTAGCCGTCATCGGGGCGCAACTCGACCGCGCGTTCGATCAGCTTCAGCGCCTCGTCCAGGTTGACGTTCCGTTCGACCCAGGAATAGCCCAGATAGTTTAGCACCGGCGCCTGGTCGGGCTGCAGTTCCAGCGCCGCCCGCATGTCCGCGTCGGCCCGGTCGAACTCGCCCGACCGTTCCAGCGCGATGCCGCGCGCGTACAGCGCGAACCAGCTGGCCTGCGGATCGGGATCGTCGGCCAGAATCTCGATCGCCCGGTCATAGGCGGCGACCGCCTCGGTCCATTTTTCCTGCTGGCGCAGCAGATCGCCCAGCGCGGTCCAGGCGGGCGCCAGCCGCGGCTGCGCCTCGGTCAGCGCCCGGGCGGCCCGTTCGGCATCCTCCATCCGCTCGGCGCGGACCAGCGCGTCGATCTGGGCCAGCTCGGCGACCGGCCGCAGCTCGCCCAGCTCCCGCATGGCGGTGAACTCGCGCTCGGCCAGGTCGAACTGCCCCACCTCCTGCAGGAGCTGCGCCACCATCAGCCGCGCCTCGCCCAGGTCGGGCGCCAGATGCGCGGCCAGGCGCGCATGCAGCAGCGCCAGCGGATCGGGATCCGGGCCACCCGACAGCGCCCCGGCAAAGGTCAGGAACACCTGCGCGATCCCGTCGGTCGGGGACCGGACCGCGGTGAACGGCAGGGTTTCGCCCGCGGCCAGACGCGCACGCAGGTCGACCAGCGCCGGCTCGGCCTCGATGCCGCCCAACTCGTCGATCATCGCAACGGCGTCATCGTTGCGGTCCAGCTGCGACAGCACCTGCGCATGCGCGGTCACGCCCAGCAGATGCGCCCCGGTGCCGGTTTGCGTCATCGCGGCATCCGCGCCCTCGTAATCGCCGACCGTGGCCCGGGCCAGACCCAGGTGATAGCGCGCCATCGCGGCCGCACCCTCGCTTTCCTCCAGCGCCGCGAAAGCGGCCATGGCGTCGGTGGCCCGGCCGGACCCCAGCAGCGCCCAGGCGCGGATCATCTCGTCCAGCAGCGCCCCGCCCGACAGGTCCGCGGGGCTGTCCAGCGTCTCGAGATCGGCGAGCAGCTCGTCCCAGCTGCCGGTCCGGGCCCGCTCGGCCCGCACGACAATGGTCGACAGCGGCGTCGCCTGACCCTCGCCCGCCATCGCGGTCGCCAGCCCCACCGCCTGGTCCACCTGCCCCGCGGAAATCAGCGCCACCAGCGTGCTGTCCTGCAGGACCGGGTCCTTCGGGTCCTGCTTCAGCAGGCGGCCGTACCACTGCGCCGCGGCCACGAAATCCGACTGCATCGCCGCCGCCCGCGCCGCCAGATAGGGTCCAGCCAGCCCCGACAGCGCGACCCCGGGATCGAGCGACCCGCCGGCCTCTGACGGGGCGTCGGTCCCCGGCGCCGGCGGCGGATCGGCCGCGTCCTGGGTCAGACGCAAGCCGGACGCTGCTGACCCCGCGGGGCGGGCCGCGTCCCCGGTGGATCGTGCCGAGCTGTCATGCGCCAGACCCGCAGCAGTGGACAGGAAGAGAACGGCCTGGACGGTCGCCAGAAACTTGAGGGGGGTCATGAGGCGGCACAGTCCCGGCAGATGCAGAAATGAACGAGATCGACCCGTACCCTAGTTGACCGGGAGTCCAGCGGCAATGCGTCCCGCGGCCCGGTCCCGCGCACCAGCCGCGCGGTCCGGCCGGCGCGCCGGCGTCAGCTGGCCGCCGCCTGGTCCAGCAGGTCGAGGTACATGCGCGCGCTTTTCTCTGGGCTCAGATTCTCGGCAACATAGTCGCGCGGCGCGAAACCGTCCCGCGCTGCCCAGAAGCGATCGAACCGCGCCTCGAGTTGCGGCTCGGTGAAGGTCACGCCGCAGCGCTCGTCGAAATACGGCACCGAGGACACGACCAGGTTCGCCGGCGCGGTCCGCACATCCTCGGGGTCGATCAGCTTGCCCTCGTCCCAGGCAAAGACCGGCAGGCCCGACGCCAGCGCCTCCTGATAGGCGATGCCCTGCGTCTCGTGGGCGGACAGGAACGCCAGGGTGCGCCCGCTGGCCAGGGCCGCGCGGTACTGCGACAGGGTGTGCTCGCCATAGCGCAGCACGACATGGCTCAGACCACGGTCGTCCAGGTGGCGGCGCAGCCGATCCCGGATCCGGGGCACCATCTCGCCGCGGTTCCAGTGGATCTTGTCATAGATGACGACGTCGCAGGTCTTGGCGTGGCCGGACAGGTCGGGCCATTTCGCCAGAGAGATCGGCGCGAAGAGCGGCTGGACATTGCGCTGCAGCCTGGGCCGCAGCATGTCGCAGGGCCATTGCGACGCGCCGACGATCACCCGCACGTTGCGGCCCTTCAGCGATGCCGCAAATTCGCGCGGCGGGCCGATATGCCCGGGGCCGAACACCGCCGGGTTGCGCAGGTCGACGCGGTCCAGCACCCCGTCATGGCCGATCACCCCGATCGGCTGATCCGGATGGCGGCGGGCATAGGCAAAGTCGTTGACGTGAACATCCACCCCGACGCTTTCCAGCCCTTCCTTGAGACTGCGGAACGCCGTGTAGAAGCCGGTATAGGGCTGCCGCCCGCGCAGAGTACGGTACGCGGTACGCAGGGCCAGGCGCGCATGCGACTGCAGCCGGCCAAGGGGCTGGTCCAGCGCCTGAACCTCGAACCCGTGGTAGAAGAGATCGACCCTGCGGCTCATGGTATCGGTTCCTGTCTCGGTCGGGATGCCGGAAACAGGGAGGTAACGATTTGTTAAGGACGCTGACAGGCTCCTCGCGAGTCAAATCCGCTCTTCACCCTCGATAGGTGAAAATCAGCCGATCCGCGCCACCCGGCCGGCGGCGAACCGCCGCTGCCGGGCCAAGCGAGCGGAGCGGGCGAGCAGGGCATATGTCCTGCCCCGCCCGGTCGCGGTCCTACATGTTGGGATAGTTCGGGCCGTCGCCGCCCTGCGGGGTGGTCCAGACGATGTTCTGCGACGGGTCCTTGATGTCGCAGGTCTTGCAGTGGACGCAGTTCTGGAAGTTGATGACGAAGCGCGCGCCTTCGGGGGCGCTGGCATCCTCGACCACCTCGTAGACGGCGGCCGGGCAGTAGCGCTGCGCCGGCTCGGCGTAGTCCGGCAGGTTCACCCGGATCGGCACCGTCGGGTCCTTCAGCTTCAGGTGGCTGGGCTGGCTTTCCTCGTGGTTGGTAAAGCTGAACGCCACGTTGGTCAGCCGGTCGAAGCTCAGCTTGCCGTCCGGCCTGGGATAGTCGATCGGCTTGAACTTCTCGGCCTTGCCGGTCGCCGCCGCGTCGGTCTTGCCGTGTTTCCAGGTGCGCAGGATGTTGCGCTTGAACAGGCTGGCGAACCACATGTCGGTGCCGCCCAGCACCAGCGACCCGATCATCCCGGTGCGCGACCAGGCCGGCTTGACGTTGCGCACCCGCTTCAGGTCGTCGGCCACCGGGCCGCTGCGCAGCGCGTCCTCGTATTCCACCAGCTCGTCGCCGCTGCGGCCCGCCGCGATCGCCGCGACCGCCGCCTCGGCGGCGTGCATCCCCGACTGGATGGCGTTGTGCGTCCCCTTGATCCGCGGCACGTTGACCAGCCCCGCCGAACAGCCCAGCAGCACCGCGCCCGGCACCGTCAGCTTGGGGATCGACTGCCAGCCCCCCTCGGAAATCGCCCGGGCGCCATAGGCCACGCGCTTGCCGCCCTCCAGCAGATGCGCGATCATCGGGTGGTGCTTAAAGCGCTGGAACTCCATGTAGGGGTTCAGATACGGGTTCTCGTAGTTCAGGTGCACGACGAAGCCGACATAGACCTGGTTGTCCTCGGCGTGATAGATGAACGACCCGCCGCCGGCGTTCTTGCCCAGCGGCCAGCCCATCGTGTGGACCACCTGGCCCGGGCGGTGCTTGTCCGGGTCGACCTCCCAGATCTCCTTCAGGCCGATCCCGAATTTCTGCGGCTCGTGCCCCTCCGACAGGTCGAACCCCTCGATCAGCTGCTTGGCCAGCGAGCCGCGCACCCCCTCGGCGATGAACACGTACTTGCCGCGCAGCTCCATCCCCGGCTCGTAGCTGGGGCCGGGGGTGCCATCGGGGTTCAGCCCCATCTCGCCGGCAACGACGCCCACCACCCGCCCCCCGGCCAGGCGGCTGTTGTCGCCCACCTTCAGGTCCGCGGTGTCGACCGGGTCCGCGCCGTCTGCATCCTGCGCGCCGTCCGACCCGTCGGGCGCCACGCCCTCCATCACCAGGGCGCTGGCCGCCATGCCCGGAAAGACCTCGACGCCCAGCTCCTCGGCCTGCTCGGCCAGCCAGCGGCAGACATTGCCCAGGCTGACGATGTAGTTGCCGTGGTTCGACATCAGCCGCGGCATCGGCCAGTTCGGCACCCGCATCGATCCCTTCTCGCCCAGCACCACGAAGCTGTCCGAGGTCACCTCGGTGCGGATCGGCGCGCCCTTTTCCTTCCAGTCGGGGATCAGCCGGGTCAGCGCGCCGGGATCCAGCACCGCGCCCGACAGGATGTGCGCCCCCACCTCGGAGCCCTTTTCCAGCACCACGACGCTCAGATCGGGGTCCAGCTGCTTCAGGCGGATCGCGGCTGACAGGCCGGCGGGTCCCGCCCCGACGATCACGACGTCATAGTCCATCGATTCGCGTTCGACGTGCTCCATGGCCGGTCCCTTCATCCAGTGCTGCTTGTCCCCAACCTAGTCAGTCTTTTCCGGGGCCACAATCGCACCCGCCACCGCCGCGCCCCGGCTCCGCGGAGCCTGAGCCGCCGACAGGGCAGCCCATGCCGTGTCATTGCGGCCCCACATCACACTTTATGGTTGCACGGCGCCTGCCGACAGCGACGGCAGCTTGCATGATCCCGGGGATCGCGCCACGATGGGACACGGACGAACGCCCCCGCCGAATGACGGGGGCGTTCGATTTGCTTGAACGGGCCGATCCCGGAGGACCGATGGAAAAGATACCGATGACCCGCGCCGGCTTCGACCAGCTGGACGCGGAACTGCGTGGGCTCAAGGGCAGCGACCGTCCCGCGGTGATCCGCGCCATCGCCGAGGCGCGCGAACATGGCGACCTGTCGGAAAACGCCGAATACCACGCGGCGCGCGAAAAGCAGAGCTTCATCGAGGGCCGCATCAAGGAACTTGAATCGATCATCTCGCGGGCCGAGGTGATCGACCCGACGCGGCTGTCGGGCAGCATCAAGTTCGGCGCGACCGTCACCCTGGTCGACGAGACCACCGACGAGGAAAAGACCTTCCAGCTGGTCGGCGAACCCGAGGCCGATCTGGAACGCGGCCTGCTGAACGTGCGCTCGCCGCTGGCCCGGGCGCTGATCGGCAAGGACGAGGGCGACAGCGTCGAGGTGGTGACACCGGGGGGCCAGAAATCCTACGAGATCCTGTCCATCCGCTATGAATGACATGCGCGACCGGGTGCGCCGGCTGCTGGGCGAACAGGCCGACCGCGACCGGCTGGTGGTGATCGGTCTGGTGGTGACCGGGCTGTGGCTGGCGCTGGTCGCCATGTTCTGGCTGTTCGGCCCGGACGGCACCGTTCCCAGCGGCACCGCCCGGCTGGTGACGATCGCCGGGATCGTGATGCCGGTCGCCCTGACCTGGCTGGCAGTCGGGCTGGCCCGCGCGATCGCCGCCCTGCGGGCCGAGGCGGACGACCTGCGCGCCCATCTCGAGCGGATGCGGGGCGCGGCCGGCGATCCCGGCATGGGGTCGGACCCGGCCTTTGCCGGCCGCTATCCGCAGGATCGCGGCCCTGCGGCACGGCCTGCCTCCCACTCCGATTCGCCCGCGGCCATGCCGGGCGGCGACCAGGCCCTGCGGCCCGGCGTCCGACCCGCGTCATCCCCCCCGCCGGGCCGCGCCGGCGCCGCGGCCGCCCGCCCCGGCGTGATCGGGACCCCCGGCCGCGCCACCGCGGGCCCGCCCACCGGCCGCGGTCCCGCAGCCCCGGCGCGTGCCGCGCAGGGCGCGACCCCGCCCCGCCCCGCCGGCGCCGCCGACGCACGCCAGCCGCCGCTGCCGCTGGGCGAGGCGGAATCGGTGCCGGTGTCGCCGATCGACCTGCTGCGCGCCCTGAACTTTCCCGACGGGCCGGACGACGTTCAGGCGATCGAGGCGCTGCGGGCCGCGCTGGCCGACCACGACACGATGCGCCTGATCCGGGCCGCGCAGGACGTGGTGACGCTGCTGGCCCAGGCCGGGGTCTACATGGACGACCTCGATCCCCGCCCCGTCCCCGCCCCGTTGTGGCGCGACTTCGCCGAGGGCACCCGGGGTCCGCAGATGGCCGCGCTGGCCGGGGTCGAGGATGAGGGGACCCTGGACGCGACCTCGACGCTGGTCCGCCAGGACGAGATCTTCCGCGACGCCGCGCATCATTTTCTGCGCCAGTTCGACCGGATGCTGGCCCGGCTCGCCCCCGATCTGGACGACGACTATCTGGCGGCGCTGGCCGAGACACGGTCGGGCCGTGCCTTTGTCCTGCTGGCCCAGATTTCCGGGATATTCGGAACTGGCGGCAAGGGACAGGCGCGGGATGACGGCTGACATGGACCCCGGCGCAGCCTTGCGCGGAATGGTCCGGCATGGCGGCTGATCCGCGCCCCGGCGGCCCCGCCGCGCCCGCCCGCGCGCAGGGCCCGCTGGCCGGGATGCGCGCGGTCTCGCTGGCCGCGAACGTGCCCGGGCCCGCCGCCGCGGCGCTGCTCGCCGCCGACGGCATGTCCGTGGTCAAGATCGAGGGTCCGGCCGGCGACCTGCTGACCGGCGCCGCGCCGGGCTGGTACGCGGAGCTGAACGACGGCGTCGAGGTCCGCGCGCTGGACCTGCGGGGCGCCGAGGGATTCGCCGCCCTGCGCGCCCTGCTGGCCGACGCCGACCTGCTGATCACCAGCCAGCGCCGCGGCGCGCTGACCCGGCTGGGGCTCACCGCCGACAGCCTTGCTGTGATCAACCCCGATCTGTGCTGGGTCGAGATCGTCGGCGACGTCCACGCCCCCGACATCCCCGGCCACGACCTGACCTACCAGTTCGAGGCCGGGCTGCTGGAGCCGCCGGCGATGCCGCGCACCTTGCTGGCCGATCTTGCCGGCGCCGGCGACGCCGCCCGCGCGGCGCTGGCGCTGCTGCTGGGCCGGGCGCTGGGCCGGCCCGACCGCCACCGTGCCGTGGGCCTGCGCCAGGCGGCCGAAAGCCTCGACGCCCCGGTGCGCTTCGGCCTCACCGTCGGCGACGGGTTCCTGTCCGGGGCGCTGCCGCAATACCGCATCTATCGCGCCGCCGACGGCTGGGCGGCGGTCGCCGCGCTCGAGCCGCATTTCGCATCGCGTTTCGCCGCCGTGACCGGCGACGATCCGACCGGCTTCCTCGCCGCCCTGCCCTGTGCCCGGATTATGGAACTGGCCGCGGCGCACGATTTGCCGATCCAGGCCATTCCGGACGCCTGACCGGCCACGCCACCGCCCGGCCTCCTCCTCGCCGGCCGGCCACGATGGCACGCTGCGGCGGCGACGGGTTTCGGTCGGCGGTGCTGCCGCAGTACCGCATTCATCGCGCCCTCGAGGGCCGGGCGGCCGCCGCCGCGCTGGAGCTGCATTTCGCATCGCATTTCGCCGCCGCGACCGGCGATGATCGGACCGGCTTCCTCGCCGCCCCGCTCTGTGCCCTGATCGTGGAATCGGCCGGCGCATGACTTGCCGATCCGCGCCATGCCGGACGCCTGACCCGCCGCGCCGCGGCCGGGCCTCCTCCTCGCCGGCGGCCGCACAGCCGTGGCGGGGCGCTGCGGATGAGACCGGAACAATGCATGAAAGCTGCATGAACCATGCGTGAACGTCGCATGTCCCGCACCCCCGCCGTGCCGGGTCCGGCTTGTACCCGCCGCCCGATCCCCTATGGTCCGCGCGATCCGCAGAGCGACGATCCCCATGCCCTCACCCGCCCCTTCCGGCAGCACCGCCGGCACGTCCGCCGGACTGCACGTGTCCACGTCCCGCGCGTCGGCCGAACGCCCGCGTCAGGCGTTCCGCCGGGGCATGGCGCAGGCGGTCCCGTTCCTGCTGGTGATGGTCCCCTACGGCCTGCTGTTCGGCGTCGTGGCCCAGGCCGCCGGCCTCAACCTGCTGCAAACGATCGGTTTCTCGGTCCTGGTGCTGGCCGGGGCGTCGCAGTTCACCGCCGTCGAGCTGATCGCCCAGAACGCGCCGGTGCTGCTAATCATCGCCTCGGCGCTGGCGGTCAACCTGCGCATGGCGATGTATTCCGCGTCGCTGGTGCCGTACTTCGGATCGGCGCGGTCCTGGCACCGGGCGCTGGTCGCCTATCTGCTGGTGGACCAGTCCTATGCGCTGGCGATCGCCAACGCCGAGGCGCATCCCGGCCTGTCCGTGCCCCAGCGCCTCGCGCATTTTCTCGGCGCCGCGCTGGTCATCTGCCCCCCCTGGATCATCTTCACCTATGTCGGCGCCACCCTCGGCAACATCGTCCCGGCCCACTGGCCGCTGGATTTCGTGGTGCCGATCACCTTTCTCTCGATGATCGCGCCGATGCTGCGCACCCGCGCGCATGTGGCCGCGGCGGTGGTGGGGGTTGTCGCGGCGCTGGCGCTTGCCGGGCTGCCCAACGGCAGCGGGCTGCTGATCGCCGCGCCGCTGGGAATGGCGGCGGGGGCTTGGGTGGAAACCCGGATGATCCGCCGCGCGATCATGGGCCGCGGCTGATCGCCGATGCAGTTCTCATCCCCTACCATCTGGCTGATCATCGCGGCGCTCGGCGTCGGGACGTTCCTGCTGCGCTGGTCGTTCCTGGGCGCCATCGGCAACCGCCCGCTGCCGGAATGGGGGCAGCGGCTGCTGCGCTACACGGCGGTCGCGGTGCTGCCGGCGCTGGTCGCGCCGGGGATCCTGTGGCCCGCCGCGACCGACGGGCGCCCCGATCCGGTCCGGCTGGCCGCCGCGGCGGCAACGCTCGCGGCGGGGCTGCTGACCCGCAACACGCTGGCCGCGATCGTCGCGGGCGCGGCTGCGCTGGCGGCCGGCAGCTACTGGGGCTGAACGGCGGGCCCGGCCTGCAGCTGTCCGTCCCGATAGCCCTGAATCATGCCATTCTTCTGGCGCAGCAGCACGTCGTGGTTGTTCGCGGGATCGCCGTCCATCCACCGGTTCGAGACGGCGCCCGGACGTTTCATGAACCAGTTGCGCAGGCGCAGCGGGCTCAGCCCGCGCGGCGCCCCCTCGAAGCCGGGCACCCGGCTCAGGACGCCAGCGGTGCCGACCGCGCAGAATGTCTGGCTGACCGGCCCGTTCGCTTCGGCCGCACGGATGGCGATGTCGGCCACCTCGCGCGTGACCGGCACCCGGTCCTCGGCCACCCAGTAGGTCTTGCGCGCGTGATAGTCGATGTAGAACCGCTTGAAATTGTCGGTGATCCCGTACAGCACGTCCCCGCGCTCGGGGATCTGCGGGTGTTCCCAGCTGCCCGCCGGGTCAAAGATGACCCGCTGGCTGCCATTGATCATCAGCGCCGAATGCCCGCCCTCGCCCCGCGGGATGCCGATGATGGTGAACAGCGTGATCGAGGGCGGCTCGGACGACGTGAACCGGGCGGCGCGCACCGCCTCGTCCGAGGCCCAGATGTTCTCGGCGCCGCACGCGGCCAGCAGCGCCGGCGCTGCCAGCGCCAGGAAGGAACGTCTGTGCATCTGTCTGCCCCTCGTGTCGGTGCCGGTCTTCTGTGGACCGGCCGCCGGATAGCGGATCCGCCGTCAGGCGTTGGTCAGCGCCAGGAAGATCAGGACGGCGAGCATCGCCACGACATTCCAGGCGATGGCGCGCACAAAGCCGTTGAATGTCCGCTGCTGGGCGGTGACGTCCATCGTGCCCACGACATGGTCGCCATGCGCCGACGCCGGGTGGGCGTCATGCAGCCGGGCAGTCCCTGCCGAAGCCGTGTGGGTCCGCGCGTCGCCGTGGCCGACATGCGTGTCGGGCTGGGGGGTGGTCGGGTGGGTGCTGGCCATCTTCGTCATTTCTCCCGTCGGTCTCGCCATCCTGCTAGCGCAGGTCCGGCGCGGTGTCACGCCCCCACACCGTCCCGCCATCCGGTGTCACGCCCACCTGCGCAATCAGGCCACGCTGGTGCAGGCAGTTCACATGGGCCACGGCCTCGACCAGCGCCAGCCCGTATTCCGCATCTCCGATCGACCGCTTGAACAGCACGTCGAAACAGTCGACGGCGGTGCGCGGGCGTTCGGCCAGCGACTGGGCCAGCCGGGTCAGCGCGGATTCGTGGTTTTCCGCCATCGTGTCCAGCCGCGCCGGCAGGCCCCGGAACGGCAGCTTGTGACCGGGCAGCACCAGATGCCGGTCCTCGGCCAGCGCGGCCAGCCGGGCGCAGCTGTCCAGCCAGTCCTGGACCGGGTTCGCCAGCGGCTCGGTCGGATAGACGCCCAGATTGGGCGAGATGCCGGGCAGCAGCTGGTCGCCGCCGATCACCAGATCGTCGTCCTGCGACCACAGCGTGACATGCTCGGCGGCGTGGCCGTTGCCCATCGCGACCCGCCAGGCGCGACTGCCGAACCGCACCACCTGGCCCTCGACCAGACGGGTAAAGCCCAACGGCAGCGGGTGGACCACGTCGGCGCTGTTCCATGGCCGTTCGGCCTGGCGCGCGGCCAGGCGGTCGGCCGGCATGCCCGCCGCACGCCAGAACGCCACCTGCCGGTCGCTGACCCGGTCCTGCGCATCCAGTTGCAGCATCCGGGCGAACAGCCAGCTGGTGCGGCTGGTCCACAGCGCCGCCCCGCGATCCTGGAACCAGCCGGCCAGACCGATGTGATCCGGGTGCTGGTGGGTGGCGATGACCCGCGCCACCGGCGCCCCGGCCAGCGGTCCGTCCAGCAGCATTTGCCAGATCGCCCGACCGCGCCCGGTGTCGAAGCCGGTGTCGACGATGGTCCAGCCGTCTTCATCGCGAAAGGCGTAGACGTTGACATGGTTCAACCGCATCGGCAGCGGCAGCCGCATCCACAGCACGTCGGCGGCAAGCTCGACGGCCCGGCCCTCGCCCGGCGCGTCGTCCCAGGGGTGATGGATCGTCACGCCGCGCCGGCGAACGCGGCATCGGGAACGTCGTTCAGCGCCTCGACCCCCGCCCTGGCCTCGGCCAGATCGGCGGCGTGGCGCGGCAGCACCCGGGTGATGTAGATCCGGGCCAGCGCCTTGCGCGCGTCGTCACCTTCCACCGCCGCGGCCAGATGGAAGCTGGCGCCCAGCACCCGGGCGAATGCGTTCAGATAGGGCATGGCGCCGGCGAACCGGTCCTGCATGCCCTGCCCGACCAGCAGCGTGGTCGCCTCGCGCAGCGCCTCGGCCGCTTCCCAGACCGGGGTCGCCAGTTCCGGCAGCGTGGGCTGCGCCGCCTGCGCCGCGTCCGCCACCTCGTCCAGCAGACGGAACGCCGCCTCGCCGTCGTCCATCATCTTGCGGCCGACCAGATCCATGGCCTGGATCCCGTTGGTGCCTTCGTAGATGGGGGTGATGCGGACATCGCGCAGGAACTGCGCCGCGCCGGTTTCCTCGATGAAGCCCATGCCGCCATGAACCTGGACGCCGACATCCGCCACCCGGACCCCCACGTCGGTGCCGTGGGTCTTGGCGATCGGCGTCAGCAGCGCGGCGCGGGCGGCCCAGTCGGCGTCGCCGGTGGCCCGTGCCATGTCCAGCGCGACCGCGCAGGACAGGCAGATGGCGCGGGCGGCGAACACCTCGGCGCGAGCCGTGGCCAGCATCCGCCGCACGTCGGCATGGCGGATGATCGGACCCATCTGCTCGCGCTCGGCGGCATAGGCCGCGGCATGCTGCAGCGCCGCCTCGGCCACCGCGACGCCCTGCGTTCCGACACCCAGCCGGGCGTTGTTCATCATCGTGAACATCATCGCCATGCCCTTGTGCTCGGTCCCGATCAGCCAGCCCTTCGCGCCTTCAAAGCTCATCACGCAAGTGGGGCTGCCGTGGATGCCCAGCTTGTGTTCAAGGCTGACCACGCGCAGATCGTTGGCGACGCCGGGCTTGCCGTTCTCGTCCGGCAGGTATTTCGGAACCATGAACAGGCTGATCCCCCTGGTTCCCGGCCCGCCATCCGGCAGCCGGGCCAGCACCGCGTGGCAGACGTTCTCGGTCACGTCGCTGTCGCCCCAGGTGATGTAGATCTTCTGCCCGGTGACCCGATAGCTGCCATCGTCCTGACGCTCGGCCCGGGTGGTCAGCGCGCCGACATCCGACCCGGCCTGCGGCTCGGTCAGGTTCATCGTGCCGGACCATTCGCCGGAGATCAGCTTGGGCAGGTACACCGCCTTCAACTCGTCGCTGGCGTGATGTTCCAGCGCCTCGATCTGGCCCTGGGTCAGCAGCGGGTTCAGCTGCAGCGACAGGCAGGCGCCCGCCATCATCTCGCTGACCGCGACGTTGAGCGCCTGCGGCAGACCCGCTCCGCCATAGTCAGGGTCGGCGGACAGTCCGATCCAGCCGCCCTCGGCAATTGCGCGGAAACCCGCCTCGAACCCCGGCGAGGACCGGACGGCGCCGTTTTCCAGCCGCGCCCCCTGCAGGTCGCTGCCGCGGTTCAGCGGCGCCAGCACCTCGGAGGCCATGCGCCCGGCCTCGGTCAGGATCGCCTCGACCGTGTCGTCGGTCGCCTCGGCGAAGCGGTCGGTGCCCGCCACCTTTCCGAACGGTACGATGTTGCGCAGGATGAAGCCGATATCCTCGACAGGTGCGCGATAAGCCATGTTCCCCCCTTGCGCCTTGGCAACCGCCACGGGCGTGCCTATCAGTGAGTGTCCCGCCAACCTAGATGGACCCCACCGGCGTGCAAGCCGCAACATCACGTCACGGCCGGATGACCACGGCGATCCTGCGCCCCGACGCGGACGGCGTCGCACAAGCGGCCCGGCTGCTCGCGGCAGGCGAGGTCGTGGCGATCCCGACCGAGACCGTCTACGGGCTGGCCGGGGATGCTCGCAATGCCGCGGCCGTGGCAAGGATCTATGAGGCCAAGGGACGCCCGGACTTCAACCCGCTGATCGTCCATGTGGGCGACACCTCCGCGGCCGAGGCGATCGCCGTGTTCGACGACGCCGCTCGCCAGGTGGCCCAGGCGCTGTGGCCCGGGCCGCTGACGCTGGTGCTGCCGCTGCGCCCAGGCGCCGGCATCGCCTCGCTGGTCACAGCAGGGCTGGACAGCGTGGCGGTGCGCGTGCCAGCCCATCCGGCCGCCCGGGCCATCCTGCGGGCGTTCGGTGGGCCGCTGGCGGTGCCGTCGGCCAATGTCTCGGGCCGGATCAGTCCCACCACGGCGGCACACGTCCTCGACCCCGACGGCGGGCTGGACGGACGGATCGCCGCCGTCGTCGATGCCGGCCCCTGCGAGGTCGGTCTGGAATCCACGATTCTCGGCTGGCGGAACGGACGGGCCACGCTGCTGCGCCCGGGCGGAGTGCCGGTGGACCGGATCGAGGCGCTGATCGGGCCGGTGGACCGGGGCACGGATCTCGCCGCGCCGGACGCGCCCGGGCAGCTGACCAGCCACTATGCCCCGCGCGCCAGCCTGCGGCTGAACGCCGAGACGCCGCGACCGGGCGAGACGTTCATCGCCTTTGGCCCGGGTGATCTGACGCTGTCGCCCGGCGCGGATCTTGCCGAGGCTGCGGCCCGGCTTTTCGACGTGCTGCGCCAGGCCGACCGGCTGGATCGTCCGATCGCCGTGGCCCCGATTCCCGACACCGGCCTGGGCCTGGCCATCAATGACCGGCTGCGCCGCGCGGCGGCCCCGCGATGATGCTGGGCCCGGTCACGCGTCGCCCGATCCCGCACCGCGCCGCTCCCCGCGCGCGGCCTTGGTCCGGCCTGCGCCCATGACCGCGGACCCGACATGGCAGGGGGTCGCGCTCGACGCGCAGACCGCGCTGGCGCTGCTGGAGTGGCAGCGCGAGATGGGCGTGGACGAGCCCATGCTCGACAGCCCCGTCGACCGCTATGCCGAGATCGCCCGGGCCGCCGCGCCCCCCGCACCGGCGATACCGCCGTCGCAGCCTGCCATACCGACCGCCTCACCCACCCTGCCCGGCATGGACGACCTGCCGGCCCAGGCCGCGGCGCTCGCTGCCCGGGCCACCAGCCTGACTGAACTGCGCGAGGTGATGGAACGGTTCGACGGGCTGGACATCCGCAAGGGCGCGCGCAGCTTCGTCTTTTCCGACGGCAATCCGGCCGCCCGGGTCATGATCCTGGGCGAAGCGCCGGGAGAGGACGAGGATCGGCTGGGCCGCCCGTTCGTCGGACGGGCCGGACAGTTGCTGGACCGGATGCTCGACGCGATCGGTCTGGCGCGGGATTCGGCGACACCGGATCGGGCGGTCTACATCACCAACGTCCTGACCTGGCGCCCCCCCGGAAACCGCCGTCCCACGCCCGAGGAGGTGGCCGCGATGCGGCCGTTCGTGGCCCGCCATGTGGCACTGGTCGCGCCGGATGTGCTGATCCTGATGGGAAACGCCGCGTGCCAGGCCGGGCTGGGACGCGAGGGCATCCTGCGCCTGCGCGGCACCTGGACCACGGCGTTCTACCGCCCTGCCATGCCGATGGTCCACCCCGCCTATCTGCTGCGGACCCCGATCGCCAAGCGCGAGGCCTGGGCCGACCTGCTGGAGGTCACCGCCCGGCTGGCATCGTCAGCCGCGGGCGGGGCATCGTCGCCCGAGGGCGGGACCGCTCAGGACCGGACGCAGCCCTGATATTCAACGGCGTCATCCGGCGCGATCAGCGTCAGGCGCAGCTTGTTGGTGTCCAGCGGAAAGGGCTTGCCGCTGGGGGCCACGAAATCCGCCACCGCGGTCATTCGCCCGTCGGCGCGGCTGATCTCGGCCTGCGACACCCAGACGCCGTCCTGCATCAGTTCCAGCGCCGCGGTCGAGTCGGGCCCCGCATCGGTAACAGTGGCGGCGACCTGCACGCCGTCGTCGATGGGCGTGAGGGTGCAGGTGACCGAATCGTCGCCACGGTCGGGGACGCGCGCCAGGGCCGCGGCCAGCTGCGGGTCAGGTCCGGCCGGCAGATCGTCCGGATGGGTGGCGGATGCGGCAAGATCGACCCGCGCCGGAACGCAGATCTCCTCGCACAGGCCGAAATCCATCGACAGCTTCAGCCCGACCGGGCGATCCGCGTCAGCGGCCGCGATCCGGATCGGCAGCACCAGTTCGTCGTGATAGCCGAGCGTCCGTTCCCCCGCCGAGTCGATCACCTCGGGCCGGGGCCACAGCGGTTGCGCCTCGGCCAGATTGGTCGAGGCCGACCAGTCGAAGCTGGCCGGCACCCCTGTGTCGCCGGGGCTGCGCCAATAGGTTTTCCACCCCGGTTCCAGCACCAGCCGGACCGCGGTGACCGTCGTGCGGTCCGGCCCCGACTGCAGCGGCAGCAACTCGGCCGAGCGCAGGCCGTAGGGCAGCTTGCCCCCCGGTTCGGCCGCATGCACCAGCGGTGCGGCAAATATCGCGGCCAGTGCGGCCGCAAGCGAGACAGCGGATGTCCTGATCGTCATGCCCCAGATGTAGGGACGTCGGGACCGCGGGTGAAGTCACATCTTTGCCACGGGCTTGCACGATGCGGCTTCAATGCCGATCTTTGCTGACACACCGCTGGGGACGAAAGGTGGCGCGATGCAGAACACAGACAGGTTGACCGGCAAGGTCCTGATCGCGATGCCCGGCATGCATGACCCCCGGTTCTCGCGCTCTGTCGTGCTGGTCTGTGCGCATGGCGACGAAGGCGCGATGGGGCTGGTGGTCAACCGCCCGCTGACCGGGCTGGACTTCACCGACCTGCTGAAACAGCTCGACATCGACGCCACCCCGCAGACGCGGGACGTTCCCGTGCATTTCGGCGGTCCGGTCGAACCCGGACGGGGCTTCGTGCTGCACCGGGCCGCGGTGGGTCCCGACACGGACGCCGAGGGGCGCATGCGGATCGGCGACAGCGATCTGGCAATGACGACCACCCGCGACATCCTTGAGGATCTGGCACGCGGCAAGGGCCCGGATCACGCCGTGCTGTCGCTGGGCTATGCCGGCTGGGATGCCGGCCAGCTGGAACGCGAGATGCTGGCGAATGGCTGGCTGACGGCCGAGGCCAGCGACGACATCCTGTTCGGCGCCGACAACGAGCGCAAATGGCAGATCGCGCTGAAGTCGCTGGGCATCGACCCGGTGATGCTGTCGTCGGCGGCAGGCCACGCCTGAGCTTCCTGACCTGACGCAGTCTGCCGGACGACAGGGGCCGGCTGCTGCCCGACCTTGCCCCGAAACCGGGATGTTGCCATACAGGCCCCGTATCGAACGGAGGCCGCATGTCGTTTCGTGCCCGTCACCTGCTGGGGGTCGAACCGCTGGCACCGGACGAGATCGTCACCCTGCTGGATCTGGCCGAAAGCTATGTCTCGCTGAACCGGCGCACGGTCAAGCACGGCGACGCCCTGGACGGGCTGACCCAGATCAACCTGTTCTTCGAGGCCTCCACCCGCACGCAGTCCAGCTTCGAACTGGCCGGCAAGCGGCTGGGCGCCGACGTGATGAACATGGCGGTGGCCCAGTCCAGCGTGAAGAAGGGCGAGACGCTGATCGACACGGCGCTGACCCTGAATGCCATGCACCCCGATCTGCTGGTCGTCCGGCATCCCGAAAGCGGCGCGGTCAACCTGCTGGCCGAAAAGGTCAACTGCGCGGTCATCAACGCAGGCGACGGTCGCCACGAACACCCGACCCAGGCGCTGCTGGACGCACTGACGATCCGTCGCGCCAAGGGGCGGCTGCACCGGCTGACCATCGCGATCTGCGGCGACATCGCCCACAGCCGGGTGGCGCGGTCGAACCTGATCCTGCTGGGCAAGATGGAAAACCGGGTGCGCCTGGTCGGCCCGGCCACCCTGATGCCGTCCGGTGTCGCCGAACTGGGCTGCGAGGTGTTCGAGGACATGCGCGCCGGGCTGGACGAGGCCGACGTGGTCATGATGCTGCGCCTGCAGAAGGAACGCATGGACGGTGGCTTCATCCCGTCGGAACGGGAATACTATCACCGCTGGGGGCTCGATGCCGAGAAGCTGGCGCTGGCCAAGCCCGATGCGATCGTCATGCATCCCGGACCGATGAACCGCGGGGTGGAAATCGACGGGACGATCGCCGACGACATCAACCGCTCGGTGATCCAGGACCAGGTCGAGATGGGTGTGGCAGTCCGCATGGCCGCGATGGACCTGCTGGCCCGCAACCTGCGCGCCGAACGGGGCGCCAGGGCGGCGGGGGATGTGTATGTCTGATCGGTCCTGCGCCCCGGACAGTGGAACAGGATCGTCGCGATGATCCTGCATTTCACCAACGCCCGGCTGATCGACCCCGAGGCACTGACCGACGAGCCGGGCAGCCTGACGGTTCAGGACGGGCTGATCACCGCGGTCGACGGCGACGCACCGTCAGGCGCCACGGTGATCGACTGTGACGGGAAATGCCTGGCGCCCGGGCTGATCGACTGGGGGGTCAAGATCGGCGAGCCGGGCGAACGGCACAAGGAATCGATGCGCAGCGCCGCGCTGGCCGCCGCCGCCGGCGGGGTCACCACGATCGTCGCGCGGCCTGACACCCTGCCCCCGATCGACGCGCCCGAATCGCTGGAATTCGTCACCCGCCGGGCCGCCGACCAGCCGGTTCGCATCCGCCACCAGGCCGCCCTGACCCGCGGTCGCCAGGGGCGCGAGATGGTCGAGATGGGGTTTCTGCGCGACGTCGGCGCCCTGGCCTTTACCGACGGGGTGCGGGTGGTTGCGGACACCAGGATCCTGCAGCGGGCGATGACCTATGCCCGCGGTCTGGACGCGCTGATCGTCGGCCATCCGCAGGACCCGGGGCTGTCGCGCGGCGCGGCGGCGACCAGCGGCAAGTTCGCCTCGCTCTACGGGATCGCGTCCGTGTCGCCCCTGGCCGAGCGGATGGGGCTTGAACGCGATCTCGCGCTGGTCGAGGCGACGGGCGTGCGCTGGCATGCCGACCAGATCACCACCGCGGCGGCCTTGCCGGTTCTGGACCGGGCGCGGGCGGCCGGGCTGGACGTCACCGCCGGGACCTCGATCCATCACCTGACGCTGAACGAATTCGACGTGGGCGACTATCGCACGTTCTTCCGCCTGACCCCGCCGCTGCGCGCCGAGGATGACCGCGCGGCGCTGGTCGAGGCGGTGGCCGACGGCACCATCGACGTGATCGGCAGCTTTCACACCCCCCAGGACGAGGAGGCCAAGCGCCTGCCGTTCGAGATCGCGGCCCCGGGGGCGGTCGGGTTGGAAACCCTGCTGCCAGCGGCGATGCGGCTGTACCATCAGGGGGCCGTGCCGCTGGCGCGGCTGTGGCGGGCAATGTCGCTGAACCCGGCAGCGCGGCTGGGCCTGCCCGGCGGCCAGCTGGGAATCGGAGCGCCGGCCGATCTGGTGCTGTTCGATCCCGATGCGCCGTTCGTGCTGGACCGGTTCCGCCTGCGGTCCAAATCCAAGAACACGCCGTTCGACGGGGCCCGGATGGAGGGGCGGGTGCTGGGCACCTGGGTCGGCGGGCGGCGCGTGTTTGGGATGGCCGCATGACCATGCTGCTGTGGGGGCTGATCGGCTATCTGCTGGGGTCGATCCCGTTCGGCCTCGTGATCACCCGGGCGCTCGGGCTGGGCGACCTGCGCCAGATAGGCTCGGGCAATATCGGCGCGACCAACGTGCTGCGCACCGGCAACCGCGGCGCCGCACTGGCAACCCTGCTGCTGGACAGCGGCAAGGGCGCCATCGCGGTGCTGCTGGCCCGCTGGCTTGCCGGACCGGATGCGGCGCTGGTTGCGGGCGGGGCGGCCTTTCTGGGGCATCTCTACCCCGTCTGGCTGCGCTTTCAGGGCGGCAAGGGCGTGGCGACCTTCCTGGGAACGGTCCTGGCCCTGTCGTGGCCCATCGGCCTGATCGCCTGCGCCACGTGGCTGGTCACCGCCGCCGTCCTCCGCATCTCGTCGCTGGCCGCCCTGGTCGCCGCATTCGGCACGCCGGTCATCGCGCTGCTGGCGGGCCACCCGGCACTGGCCGCCGTGGCGGCGTTCATGGCCCTGCTGATCCTGCTGCGGCACCGGACCAACATCGCGCGGATCAGGACCGGCACCGAACCGCGGATCGGTCAGCGGCGATAAAGCGCGGCATTCTCGGCCCGTATCCGGATCGCCAGAACGCCGGCATTCAGGACCGAAAAGACCACCGCCACCCAGACAAGACCCAGCACCATCGGCGCCACAGCGATCTCTGCTACGACCAGCGTGTAGTTCGGGTGGCGCAGGAACCGGAACGGTCCGCGCCGCACCAGCGGCTCATCCAGAACGATGATCCGGGTCGTCCACCGCGATCCCAGCGTCCCCAGGATCCACAACCGCAGCGCCTGCAGAATGACGAACAGCCCCAGCCAGATCGGGCGGATCGGCTCGCCCCAGCCGAGCACGGCGATGGACCCGATCCACGCGGCATGCAGCGCCACGATCAGGGGATAGTGGCGGGCGCCATGTTCCACCGCCCCGCGCGCCAGCAACCGGCGCGTGTTGCGACGGGCGATGGCCAGTTCGCCCAACCGCTGGACGATCAGAAAGGCGATGAACAGCGCCGCCGGCCAGACCGGTTCAGACATCCAGCGGCAGCAGTGACAGGGTGAATCCCGGACCCAGCGCAGACAGCAGCAAGCGGCCGCGCGGCTGGCGCTGCAGCACCCGTTCCAGGACGAACAGCACCGTCGGCGCCGACATGTTGCCGGCGTCGCGCAGCACCTCGCGCTCGACATCCAGCGCGCCCGCCGGCAGCGCCAGCGCGGTTTCGATCGCGGTGACGACCTTGGCGCCGCCGGGATGGCAGACCATCCGGGTCACCGGCACCGGACCCAGATCGTCCCGCATGCCGTCGAAGGCCGCCCCCAGCCGCTCGGTCGCGAAGGCCGGGATCGAGCGGTCGAAGATGACCCCCAGACCGATATCGTCGACATCCCAGCCCATGATGTTCAGCGTATCGGGCCACATGTGCTGCAGCCCGCGGCCGATGCGCGGGGCATCGCCCGACCCGCTGCTCGTCCCGTCCGCCGATCCCAGCACGACGGCCGCGGCGCCGTCGCCGAACAGCGCCGTGGCGATGATGTCGGCCTTGTCCATCCGGTCCATGCGGAACAGCAGCGTGCAGGTTTCCACCGCAACCATCAGCACCCGGGACCCCGGCCGCGCCACGGCCAGTTCGCGCGCGATGGACAGGCCGGACACGCCGCCGGCACAGCCCAGGCCGAACACCGGCACCCGCAGCACATCCGGCCGGAACCCCATCTCCAGCGCCGCCACGGCCTCCAGCGTCGGGGTGGCGACGCCGGTCGAGGACACGGTGACGATCGCGTCGATCTGGTCGGCCTGCAGACCCGCTGCTGCCAGCGCGCGGCCTGCGGCGTCGCGAAACAGCGCCACGGCCCCGGCGAGGAATGCATCGTTGCGCGACTTCCAGCCGTGACTGTCGCCGAACCAGTCGAACGGCACCACCGAATGGCGCTTGTCGATGCCGGCATTCTCGAACGCGGTGACGATGCGTTCGAACTGGGCGTAGCGCGGCGCCAGCAGGTCGCGCGCCCGCTCCACCACCTGATCCTGCGGCAGGACATGCGGCGGCAGCGCCGTCGCGAGCCCCAGCAGGCGCACATCGGTGGTAGCCCCGCCCTCGGCGGGCAGCGGTTCGATCAGGGGAACGTTCACGCCCGTCCTTTCGGCTTGCCGTCGGGAACGCGCGAAGCCGCGACCGCGTTCCCTTCCCTGACCGATCGGTCCCATCCGGAAGGGCAAGGCACGCCGGTGCGCGTCGGGCCGGCTCCAGCTAGCGAGACAGCCATGCAGATCACCTTTGCCGGTTGCGGGGACGCGTTTGGCAGTGGCGGCCGGTTCAACACCTGCTTTCACGTCGACGGTTGCGCGGCGCCGTTCCTGATCGATTGCGGCGCCACATCGCTGGTGGCGCTGAAGCGGGCGGGGCTCGACCCCGGCCAGATTGCCACGATCTTCGTCTCCCATTTCCATGCCGATCACTTCATGGGCATCCCGTTCCTGGTGCTGGACGGGCAGTTCGGCAACCGCACAGCGCCGCTGACGATCGTCGGACCGAAGGGCCTGGCCGCGCAGTACGAGCGCGCCATGGAAACGGCGTTCCCCGGGTCGTCCAGGGCCGCGCGCGATTTCGAAGTCAAGCTGGAGGAGATTGCGCCGGGCGCCCCGCGCGAGGCGGACGGGCTTCGCGTGACGGCCACCGAGGTGCGGCACGCGAAATCGATGACCTGTCTCGGCTACCGCTTCGATGTCGACCGGAAAGTGCTGGCCTATACTGGCGACACCGAGTGGATCCCCGCGCTCATCGACCTTGGTCGCGACGCCGACCTGCTGGTATCCGAGGCCTGCTTCTGGGACCGCAACGTCCCGGGCCACATGAACGTGACGACGCTGCGCGAGAATCTGCCCGAGGTCGGGGCCAAGCGGGTCGTCCTCACCCATATGGGCGAGGAGGTCCTGTCGCGTCTGGATCAGATCGGGTTCGAGACGGCGGCGGACGGGCTGACCATCACGCTCTGACCTGCCCCGCTCTGGCCGGCCTCAGCGCGTTGGCACGGGGCTGTCGCCGCGGTAGTCGTAGAAGCCGCGCCCCGACTTGCGACCCAGCCATCCCGCCTCGACATATTTGGTCAACAGGGGACAGGGACGGTACTTGGTGTCCGCCAGGCCGTCGTGCAGCACGTTCATGATCGCCAGACAGGTATCCAACCCGATGAAATCGGCCAATTCCAGCGGCCCCATGGGGTGGTTGGCGCCCAGCTTCATCGCCTGGTCGATCGACTTCACGCTGCCGACACCCTCGTACAGCGTGTAGACCGCCTCGTTGATCATCGGCATCAGGATCCGGTTGACGATGAAGGCCGGAAAATCCTCGGCGCTGGCGCTGGTCTTTCCCAGTTTCTCGACCACGTCGCACAGCTGGCGATAGGTGCTTTCGTCGGTGGCAATGCCGCGGATCAGCTCGACCAGCTGCATCACCGGAACCGGATTCATGAAGTGGAAGCCCATGAATTTCTCTGGCCGGTCGGTGCGGCTGGCCAGCCGCGTGATCGAGATGGACGAGGTGTTCGACGTCAGGATCGTGTCGGGCGACAGATGCGGCAGAAGCTCCGCGAAGATCTTGTTCTTGACGTCTTCGCGCTCGGTCGCCGCCTCGATCACCAGGTCGCATTTGCCAAGGTCCGTCAGCTCGGTCGTGGTGCTGATGCGGCTCATCGCGGCGGCCTTTTCCTCGGCCGTGATGCGCTCGCGACTGACCTGCCGTTCCAGGTTCCTGTCGATCAGGGCCAGCGCCTGTTCCATCGCCTCGGCGCTGATGTCGGTCATCACCACGTCATAGCCGGCAAGGGCGAAGACATGCGCGATCCCGTTGCCCATCTGCCCCGCGCCGACCACGCCAACCGACTGTATCGTCATCTTCAAGCCCCCGTTTGTCCCTCCGGACGATAGGACCAAGCGCAAGGACGCTTCAATGCCAAACCGCCCGCGCGAAGGCGGGCGGTCCGGTTGCGGCGCAAGGGGTGACCCCGGTGGGGGTCGCCTACAGTTTCTCGGTGAGTTCCGGCAGGACGGTGAAGATGTCGCCGACCAGGCCGTAATCGGCGACCTGGAAGATCGGCGCCTCCTCGTCCTTGTTGATGGCGACGATCACCTTGCTGTCCTTCATCCCGGCCAGGTGCTGGATCGCGCCGGAAATCCCCGCCGCGATGTAGAGGTCGGGGGCCACCACCTTGCCGGTCTGTCCGACCTGCCAGTCGTTCGGCGCATAGCCCGAATCCACCGCCGCCCGCGACGCGCCGACCGCCGCGCCCAGCTTGTCGGCCAGCTGCTCGATGATCGCGAACTTCTCCTTGGACCCCAGCGCCCGGCCGCCCGACACCACCCGCTTGGCCGAGGTCAGCTCGGGCCGGTCCGACTGCGCCACCTCGTCCGACACCCAGGACGACAGCCCCGGATCGGCAGCCGCCGGCGCCGCCTCGACCGGGGCCGACCCGCCCTGGCCCGCCGCGTCATAGCTGGCGATGCGGACAGTCAGGACCTTGACCTTGTCGGACGACCTGACGGTCTGGATGGCCGCCGAGGTGAAGACGCTGCGCTCGAACGTGTCCGCATCGACGATCTTGCTGACCTCGGGGATCACCATCACGTCCAGCAGGGCCGCGGCGCGCGGCAGGATGTTTCTGGCATCCGTCGTGCCCGGCGCCGCGATATGGGTGTAGCCCGGGGCCAGCTCGACCAGCAGCGCCGCCATCGGCTCGGCCAGGCGATGCGCATAGGCGTCGCCCTCGGCAACCAGCACCTTCGCCACGCCCTCGATCGAGGCCGCGTCCTGCGCGGCGGCCTGCGCTCCCGCCCCCGCGACCAGCAGCGTCACATCGCCGAGCGGCGCGACCGCGGTCACCGCCTTGCTCGTCGCATCCATGTTCAGCCCGTTTTCGGCCATCTCGGCCAGCAGAAGGACAGCCATCAGATCACCCCCGCAGCTTTCAGTTTCGACACCAGCTCATCGACCGAACCGACCTTGATCCCGGCCTTGCGGCCCTCGGGCTCGGCAGTCTTGACCACCGTCAGGCGCGGCGACACGTCCACCCCGTAATCGGCGGCGGACTTCTCGGTCAGCTCCTTCTTCTTCGCCTTCATGATGTTGGGCAGCGACGCGTAGCGCGGCTCGTTCAGGCGCAGATCCGCCGTCACGATCGCCGGCAGCCGGACCGCGATCGTCTGCAGCCCGCCATCGACCTCGCGGGTGACCCGGGCCGCCCCGTCCGCCACCTCGATGCTGCCGGCCTGC
>NZ_CANMEH010000009.1 GCF_947496875.1 uncultured Paracoccus sp.
TCATCCGTGGGCGTCAGGGGGAATGCAGAGAGGCCGGTGAACAGGCTCATCGAACAGCTTTCCTATTCTGGCAAATGGCAGTTCTGCACACCGTCCTGCCATCTGGCATGATGTGCAATCACTGCCGCTAGCACGAGGGGATCTGATCAGGCATCGTCACGAAAGTCCCGCCGGCTTACTGCACAGCGGTCAGCACCGGTCTTCCCTCCTCGCGCCACTCCGGCAAACCGCCCTCCAGCCGCCGCGCGTTGAGGCCGTGGCGGCGCAGGGTGGCGACGGCCTGGTGGGCGTAGACGCAGTACGGACCGCGGCAATAGGCGACGATCTCGGCGTCCGGCGCGAGCGTCGAGAGGAGCCGGTCCAGCTCCGTCGGGGTGGCGTTCAGCGCGCCGGGAATGTGGCCCGCCGCGTATTCGTCGGCAGGCCGGACATCGAGCACGGTGACGGAGCCTTCCGCGAGCCGCGCGGCGAGCTCCGCGCGGCTGACGGGTTCGGGGGCGTCCTCGCCGCCTGAAAGCCCGCGCAGGATGCGCTCGACCTGCGCGAGGTTCCGTTCGGCGACGACGCGGAGCAGGTCCATCAACGTGAGCGTCCTGGCGTCGGTCAGACGATAGATCACTGCCTTGCCATCGCGGCGGCTGGTGACGAGGCCCGAGCGACGCAACTGCTGCAGGTGCTGCGAGCAATTGGCGACGGTGAGGCCGGTCTTTTCGGCCAGCGCCTCCACGCCGCGTTCACCCTGCGCGAGCTGTTCGAGGAGCGACAGCCGGGCCGGAGCCGACAGGGCACGGGCGACGAGGGCGTACTCCTCGAGGAGGAATGTCTTCGGGCTGATTGACACGGAGCGTCTCCGGACGAAAGATCATTCAAGGGAAAGATTGAAGGATAGTGATTCTGTCATGGTCCACAACCCGCAAGCCATGTCCGAGACGATCCTGGCAACCGAAACAGACGTTCAGACTTGCCGCGTTCCGATGTCTTACCGGGGGACCGCGCCGCTGCACAGGCGGACAAAGAATGGCCTGGCCGGTCGTCACCGGACAACTCAACGGAGGAACATCATGAAACACATCTACGCCACAGCACTTTCTGCCTTATGGCCAGCACCGCCTGGGCCGTGGACCTGCCGGGTCCGCTGGTCAGCACCGACTGGCTGGCGGAACATCAGGAAGAGGTGCTGGTCCTCGACGTGCGCAACGATGACGCCAGCTTCCTCGAATCCGGCCACATCATCGGCGCGATCCCCCTGGACTTCCGCAAGGCGCGCGGCAGCGAAGACGAAGGCGGCGTCACGCTCGACAGCATGAACCTGCCACCGGAAGAGTTCTCGGCGCTGATGCAATCGGTGGGCCTCGATCAGGACGAGCCGGTCGTGCTCACCCACCGCGGACGCGGGCCCGACGATGTCGGCTACGCGGCCTACGTCTATTGGCAGCTGAAATACTACGGCCACGACAATGTGGCGCTGCTGGATGGCGGCACCGACCGCTGGATTGCCGAGGACCGCGAGTTCTGGGGTGAAGAGGAAGAGCCGGAGCCCGGCGACTTCGTTGCGGCCGAAGCGGATGACGCCGTCCACGCCACCACCGAGGACGTCAAGGCGATGGTGGATGACCCCGGCCAGGACGTGCTGGATGCGCGGTTCTTCAGTTTCTACGTCGGCATGGACAAGCGTGACACCATCCCGAAGGCCGGCCATATCCCCACTGCCGCGCTGTTCCCCTTCGACGGCGTCTTCACGGCGGATCTGACGTTCCGCCCGACGGAACAACTTGACGCCGCGGCGACCGCCGTGGGGCTGGCAGCGGATCGTCCGGTCGCCGCCTATTGCAACACCGGCCATGTTTCCGCGATCTCCTGGTTCGTGCTCAGCGAATTGCTCGGTTATCAGGGCGCCTCGCTCTATGACGGCTCGATGCTGGCCTGGGCCAAGCACGATCTTCCGACCGAGACCGCGCTGAAATAGCCGATGGCGGATACCCCTGACAGCGGCCGGTCGAACCCCCCGCTGCGTCGTGGCATCCGCGAGAACTGGCAACAGGTGGCCCACCAACTCGTCCAGGTGCTGCTGGTGGGCTTCGCCATCGGCATGACGCGCACGGTGGTGCCGGCGATGGCCGAAAGCGAGTTCGGGCTGGAGCGCGGCTCGTTCCTGCTGCTGGCCTCCTTCGTGGTGGCGTTCGGTGCGGTGAAGGCGGTGATGAACTTCGTCGCCGGCCGCTGGTCCGAGCGGGTCGGACGCAAGCGGGTGCTGTTCTGGGGCTGGATCGTGGCGCTGCCGATCCCGGTGATGATCTGGTACGCGCCGGACTGGAGCTGGATCGTCGGCGACCGTGCTGCTCGGCGTCAACCAGGGCCTCTGCTGGTCGATGACGCAGACCGCGAAGCTCGACATCACGAAAGCCGAGGAACGCGGCCTGACCATGGGGCTCAACGAGTTCTCGGGTTATGTCGGCGTCGCGATCGCGGGCATCCTCACCGCCTACGCCGCCGAATGGCTGGGGGCGCGGACCGGGCTTCTTGTGTTCGGCATGGCCGTGGTCCTGCTGGCGCTGCTGCTCACTGTGGTTTGGGTCAAGGACACGCTGCCCTGGGCCAAGGCCGAGACGGCCGCCCACAAGGCCGCCCCGCCCAAGAACCCGCCGCGCTACCCGCAGGGCGTGTCCGAACACCCCGGCACGGGCGAGGTGTTCGCGCTGATGAGCTGGCGCGACCGGCGTCTCTTCGCAATATCCCAGGCGGGGCTCGTCGAGAAGTTCGTCGATGCCCTCGTCTGGGCGCTGTTCCCCGTCTTTCTCGTGGGCCAGGGCGCGAGCCTGACCGAGGTCGGCTGGATCGTCGGCGTCTACGGCTTCGTCTGGGGCGGCGCGCAGCTCGCCACGGGGCGGCTCTCGGACCATGTCGGCCGGTTCTGGCCCAACGTGCTCGGCATGTGGATCTGCGGCGCAGGCGTGGCGATGGCGGTGCTGGGCGCCGGCACGCTCTGGTGGTCGGTCTCGGCCGGGGTGGCGGGCTTCGGCATGGCGCTGCTCTACCCGAACCTTTCGGCGGCGGTGGCCGACATCACCCCGCCCGCCTGGCGCGGCTCGGCGATCGGCATCTACCGCTTCTGGCGCGACCTCGGCTACGCGATCGGCGCGCTGGGCCTTGGTCTCGCCGCGACCATGACGGGCGCGGCCGAAGCTGCCTTCTGGTTCGTCGCGATCGCGATGTTCCTGTCCGGCGCCGTGCTGTTCTGGCTCGGCGAGGAAACCCATCCGCGCCTCAACCCGGTCCGCGAAAGAGCACCCGCATGAAACACCTGATCCTGCTGAACGACCCGCCCTATGGCACCGACCGCAGCTTCAACGGCCTGCGCATGGCCCACGCGCTGGCCAAGCACGACCCGGAGGCCGAGATCACCGTCTTCCTGATATCCGATGCGGTGCTCTGCGCCAAGACGGGGCAGAAGACGCCGGACGGCTACTACAACCTCGAACGCATGGTCCGTCGCGTCCTGTCAGCAAACGGGCGGGTCCTGATGTGCGGGACGTGCATGGACGCGCGCGGTCTGACCGAGGCCGACATGCTCGAGGGGGCCACCCGCTCGACCATGGACGAACTCGCGCAAGCTGTGCTGGCAGCGGACAAGGTCCTGGTGTTCTGAGGACGGGAATGCTGAGGCTCGCCCGCCTTCGCGGCGCGCCAGGTAGTTCACACCTGACCGTGGTGCGCGACACCGGGCCTGATGACGTAAACGCACGGATCATGCCGGAAACGCCACGACAGGCGGGCGGCACGCTGAAAGGTGCCCTGCCGCCGATCGAGCGCCTCTGTCACGCCGCCGCTGCCGGACGTCGCCCCGGGCTCAGGGGCAGGTCACCTCCGGGAAGCCCAAGGCGCTTCACATTGGCAGTTCAGCCATGGGCGACGTGCCCGATCAGCACTTGTCGCTTACGCTCGGGCGGCTTGTCCCCGGGCTGCGGGAGAATGGCAGCAGCTGCTCGTCGGCCAGCAGAAGTGCCCGCCCATTCCGCGCTCGCGGTTTCGCGATCTGAAGCGCGCAGCAGGCATTGCGTTAAGCAGGTCGATCGGCCCTCGCGGAAGGCTGATCCGGGGCGCGCCCGTCTCCTAAAACGCGGTGGTAGATGCGCAGATCCGGAATGTCCCGCGCAGTTTCGACCTGCACGAGGCAACTGTGCGCAATCGGACCCTGCGCCAGTTTCGACGTACCCTTGTCGAGCGTCAGTGTGTTCGGATTGCCATGCAGGCAGGTTTCACCGTCCGGGTCATACCAAGCCCCCGTGGCAATCTGGATCACGCCGGGCCGGATTGAGTCACTGATCCGCAGGCCTGCGAGACAAGCGCCGCGGGCGTTGAAGATGCGAACGATCTGACCCTCTTTAAGGCCGCGGGCGCTTGCATCAGCGGGATGCATCAGGACCGGCTCACGATCCTGGATACGTTCGGCGCGACTTACCGGCCCATGATCCATCTGCGAGTGCAGCTTGGTCTTGGGCTGGTTGGAGATCATGTGCAGCATTGTGTGCGCTCCGGTCTTCCCAAGCCATTCTGCAGGCTCCAGCCAGACAGGGTGACCGGGGCAATCCTCATAGCCGAAGCCTGCAATCGTTTCGGAGAAGATCTCGATCTTGCCGCTCGGCGTCTTCAAGGGATGACGCTTAGGATACCCGCGGAATTGCTCCAGCAGAATCGTCCGTCGCTCGGGCGCAGGCACACGAGTCCAGCCTTTCTGCTGTAGTTCTTCGAAGGAAGGCAGATCTATGCCCTGCCCTGCGGCCTTCTCGCGCGACAGGTCGTAAAGCCGGCGCACCCAATCCTCGGCGCTGTGGCCTTCGGAGAAGGCCTCCTCCACGCCAAGATGGGCGGCGATGCCTTTGAGGATCGTGTGATCGTCGCGTGCTTCGCCCACGGGTTCGACAGCGCGGTCCATGATCGTTACGTATGGGTCCTTGGGCGACATCGCGATATCGTTGCGTTCCAGGGACGTGGTGCACGGCAGCACGATATCGGCATGCCGTGCCAGACTGTTCCAGCACCAGTCGTTCACGATCACCGTGTCCGGCTTTGCCCAGGCACGACGCAGCCGATTGAGGTCCTGGTGGTGATGGAAAGGATTCCCGCCAGCCCACCAGACCAAACGCACATCCGGATAAGTGAGTTTCTGCCCGTTGTAGTCGACGCTGCCTCCCGGATTTTCCAGCATGTCGGTGATGCGCGCTACAGGGATGAAGCTGCGTACGGGGTTCCGGCCCTGAGGGAGCGCGGCATAAGGCACGATGCGTCGCTCCAGCCCGTTGTTGTTCATGGCCGAATACCCGAAGCCGAAGCCGCCGCCGGGCAGGCCGATCTGGCCCAGCATCGCGGCCAGGGTGATTGCCGCCCAATAGGGCTGTTCCCCGTGATCCTGCCGGGTCAGGGAATAGGACATCGAAATCATCGTGCGCTTCCGTGCCATCTCGCGGGCAAGCGCACGCAGTCGCTCGGCCGGCACTTCGCATATCGCAGCCGTCCATTCGGCGGTCTTTGGCGTGCCATCCATCTCGCCGTGAAGGTAGTCGGCGAAGCGATCGAAGCCGACCGTGTGACTGTCGAGAAAGCCCCGGTCATGCAGGCCTTCCTCCAACAGCACATGCGCAAGACCCAGCATCATCGCCACGTCGGTCGACGGCCGCAGAGCCAGCCATTCTGCGTCCAACTCCTCGAGCATATCCGACCGCAACGGGGAAATGTTCACGAAGCGTGTTCCATTCGAATGCGCAGCCAGCATACCCCCGCGCTGCACATGCGCGCCTGTTCCTCCCTGACCGATCTGCCCGTTGGAGACGGGCAATCCGCCGAAGGCCACGAACAGCTCGCAGCTCTCGGCGAGCGCCTCCCAAGAGGTAGCGCGCTCCAGCTGTTCGAAGAAATCGCCCAGAACGTGCGGCACCACCACCTCAGCTGCGGCGAAGCTGTAGGTATTGACCGAATAGGAAAAGCCGCCGATGCAGTTGAGGAACCGCTTCAACTGGCTTTGCGCGTGATGGAACCGTCCAGCGCTCGCCCAGCCGTAGCTACCGGCAAATATGGCCTCGTTGCCGTACTCGGCGCGGACCCGGACCAATTCGGCGGCGACGCGCCGTTTCGCCTCGTCCCAGCTGACCGGTACGAACTCATCCGACCCCCGTCGATCGCCATGGCTGCCGGGCCCATGTTCCAGCCAACTGCGCCGTATCGCAGGACGGGTGATCCGCAGGTCGTCGTCAAGCACGTCCACGATGCCGTGACCGATGGGCGACGGGTCGGCGTTCTCCTCGAAATCGCGCAGCCCCGTGACACGGCCGTCTTCCGTCTGCACCCAATAGGTACCCCAATGGCTGTTCGTCAGCAGGTCGCGGGTGTGATCTCTCATGTGAAAGCGCTCCTTGATGGGATCGGGTTTCAGGCCGTCGGGCTTGAATGTCTGGCAAGGTCTGCAGGTTCTGCCAGACAGGCTGACAGAACCATGTGCTGCACCGCGGCAACATAGGTGTCGATCGCCACCTGACGGCGGCGATACTTGGCACGCTTGACATACCAGTCCTGCAGCAGCGGCTTGATGAGGGCAGCCATCAGCGGAGAGGTGTCGGACCGGAACACGCCCCTGGCGATCCCCTCATTGATCGCGGCGGCAAGGTAGCTTTCGGTCAGTTCCTCACTCCTGATGGCCTTGCGCCGTTCAGCCGGTGGGAAGTTCTTGGCTTCCATGAACGCGAAGACGAACCAGGGCTGCATCGCCTCGGTCATGCGCACATGCGCCTCGATCAGCCAGCGTAGATGCGCGGCGGGATCGGTGCCCAACGCCGCGGGAGGAGCGGACAGAACGCGCTCGACCTTCGCCGTGACCTCGGACAGGATCATTTCCAGCAGCGAGTTCTTGCTGTCGAAATAGGCATACAGCCCACCCATCGACACACCCGATGCCCGCGACAGATCGCGCAGCGACATCCTTTGAAAGCCCTTGCTGTTCGACAATTCAAGCGCCGCGAGGATGATGACGCTCAGCTTGCGGAGGGCCACCTCGGTTTTCTGCACGCGAACCGTGTCACGGTGGCGGTCGAGCATGGACCGGCAGAGTGACTCGGTCGTCAGATCCTCGTAGTTCAGCACCTGAGCGGTTCCTTCTGCCTTGCGGTGATGGACCTGGGACAATGACACAGGGAGTGCTTGCCCGAGTTCACTTTCCACTCTAGCCTATCTAACGAGCACTCGCTCGAAAATAGGTTCTGAAGTAGCGGAGGGCTTTGACGACCCTGACAACTCCACCACGCCGGGCGCATTTCACGATCTGCGCCAGAGCCAAGGCCCCCTCCCGGTGTTCCTTTCTGCAACATTCTCCCTCGGCCACCCGGCTTGGCACCGCGTCGCCAGCGTCGTGCCTCGTGACACCATAGCTTCGGCAGGCGCGTCGCGTTCGCGCCCGGCCCGAAGGCCCGTCGATCGCGCGAGCAACAAACCACGGAACAGGACATGATCTTCTTGAGGCTGATTGACCGGATCAACATCGCCATCGGAAAGGGGGTCAGCTATCTGATCTGGGCCGGTATCGTCGTGCTGTGCTACGAGGTTGTGGCTCGCTACGTTTTTGGCCAGCCCACGCTCTGGGCGCATGGGTACACGCAACGCATCTTCGGCGCGTATTTCGTGCTCGTCGGCGCCTATACGCTGATCAAGCGCGATCACGTGCGGGTGGACATCCTGCTCAACACCCGCTCGCCGCGCGTGAACGCCGGGCTCGACCTGTTCAACTACGCCTTCCTGATCCTCTGGGGCGTGATCCTGACACGAGAGGGCTGGCTGTTCTTCGACGACGCCTGGTCCTTCAACGAACGTGACGACAGCGCGCTCGGCCATCCGATGTGGCCCATCAAGCTGGCGCTGTTCCTGGGGGCGGCGCTCATCACCATGCAGGGGATCGCCGAAGCTGTCCGGTCTCTTGTCCTGCTCATCAATCCCCAAGCCGACGTGAAGCGGAGCGAAGCTGCATGAGCCCTGAACTTCTGACCATCGGCATGTTCGGCCTCGTGCTGTTCGCGATCATCACCGGCGTATCCCTGTCCTTCGCGATGGGCGGCACGGCCGTTATCTTCGGCGCGCTCATGTTCGGGCCGAACGGGATGTATTCCATCGTGACCACGCTGTTCGGCAACATGTGGTCCATCCTGCTGTCGGCGGTGCCGCTTTTCGTCTTCATCGGAGTCGCGTTGGCCAAGTCGCGCATCGCCAACGATCTCTACCACGCCTTCTATCTCTGGTCCGGTCGCACGCCCGGCGGGCTTCTGCTCGGCACCTCGGGCTTTGCCGCGACGCTTTCTGCAATGACGGGCAGTTGCGCGGCCTCCACTGTGACGACTGGGCTCGTGGGCATGCCCGCGATGGAGCAGCGCCATTACGATCGTGGCTTCGTTCTGGGCACGATCGGCGCCTCCGGCACGCTCGGGATCATGATTCCGCCCTCGATCACGCTGATCCTGATCGGGATGCAAACGGGTCAGTCAGTGGGGCGCCTTTTCATGGGCGGGCTGATCGCGGGCCTGCTGCTGCTCGCAATTTTCCTGCTTTACATCGGGATTCGTGCGCGGATCCACCCCGAACTGGCCCCGGGTGCCGACGTGCGCGCGCCGCTGTCCGAGCGCATGAGTGCACTGCGCTCCGTCATCCTGCCGCTCATGATCATCCTGTCGGTCCTGATCTCGATCTTCGGAGGCATCGCGACACCCACCGAGGCCGCCGCGCTGGGCGCTGCCGCGGTGGTCTTTTCCGTCGCCGTGCGCGGCGAATTGAACCTGCAATACATCCGCGATGTCAGCCACGCGACGGCCACGATGACAGGCATGGTGATCTGGATCGTCTTCGGGGCTTCTGCCTTCATTGCGATCTATGGCGGTGGCGGCGGAACGGCCTTCATGACAGGTCTGCTGGCGGGCATGGACGTGCATCCGCTGGTGATGATCCTGATCATGCAGGCGATCACCCTGGTGCTGGGCATGTTCCTGGACCCGATCGGGATCATCCTGCTGGTGCTGCCGATCTTCTATCCCATTGTGGTGCAACTGGGCTTCGATCCGATCTGGTTCTGCATCCTGTTCCAGCTGAACCTCTGCATCGGCTACATCTCGCCGCCTTTCGGCTACAACCTGTTCTATCTGAAAAGCCTCAGCCCCGAGACGCCGATCACGGATATCTACCGCGCGGTGATGCCCTTCCTGTTGCTGATGCTTCTGACCGGCGCGCTGATCTTCACGTTCCCTGCCACAATCACCGCTTTCACGGCGATCTGACCCAAGGGCCCGGGAAACCCAAAAATACAGAGGAGGAAACGATCATGACGACCAAGACTGCGAAATCCGCAACACTCTCACGCCGCAAGTTCTTCGCCGCATCCGCAGGAGCGGCGGCCGCGACGACCCTGGCCGCGCCGCCTGCAATCGCGCAGGGAAACGTCACGTGGAGGATGCAGACCCACTGGCCGACCGGTAACTGGTATTACGAAGGTGTCTTCGTCAAATTCTGCAACCGCATAACCGAGGCCACGGGCGGAGAACTGACCATCCAGCCTGTGCAGAACGACGGCATCGTTCCGACAGGCGAGGTGTTGAACGCGGTGCGTCGCGGCCTGCTTGAAAGCGCCTTCATCTACCCGGCCTACTGGATCGGACGCATGCCCGTCGCGGCCCACCTGAACGGACATATCGGCGCTTGGGATCGACATGAGGAGATGCACGCCTTCTTCTACGAGATGGGTGCCCTTGACGTGATCCGCGAAGCGTATGCCGAGCAAGGGGTCTATCAGGCGGGTCCCGTTTCCTATGCGGGTCTGACGATCTATTCGAACCGGCCGCTGCGCACGACATCCGATTTCTCGGGCTGGCGCGTTCGCTCGACGGGGGCGGCGGCGCTCGTTTTCACCAAGATGGGAGCGACGCCCGTGTCGATCCCGGGCGGCGAGCTATATCAGGCACTGCAGACCGGCGTCGTAGAGGGCGCTCACTGGGGCTCGACCTCGACCGGTTGGGGCATGAACTTCCAGGAGGTAAACAAGTACATCATCGAACCGGACCTGCTGGGCCATCTGAACGGCGAGGTCATGGTCGGCATGGAACAGTGGAACGCGATCGGCGACGATCTGAAGGCCACCTTCAACGAAATCGTACGCGCCACTTCGGCCGATGCATCGGCCCATTTCGTGCACCGTGACCTGCTGCGCAAGCAGGACTTCGTGGCCATGGGCGGCGAACTGGTGCAGCTGGACGAGGAGGCCCAGAACAACCTTCGCCGGTATTCGCTGGAAGTGGTGGATGATTTCTCCAAGCAGGACCCGAAGTACAGCGGCCGCGTGGGCGAGATGCTGCACGAGTTCCTCAGGATCACTGGGCGCACCTGATCTCCAAGATCGTGACAAGGCCAGCGCCGCCCCGCGGCGCTGGCCCACCAGAAACAGAACTCTGAAAGTGAGCTTGGATGCAGATCCCCTCCAGCATGACCGCCGTCGAAATCTCTGCCTACGGCGGACCGGAAGTTCTGAAACCAGTAACGGTTCCTGTGCCGCAGCCCGGACCAGGGCAGATCCTGATCCGCATCGCATATGCCGGGGTGAATCGCCCCGATGCTCTGCAGCGCGCAGGAAGTTACGCGCCCCCACCTGATGCCTCGCCGCTTCCGGGTCTGGAAGCCGCAGGACATGTCGCTGCGGTCGGAGTCGGCGTGACCCGTTGGCAGCCAGGCGATGCCGTGACCGCCCTGCTGCCCGGCGGCGGCTATGCCGAATATGCATTGACCGATGCCGAACATGCCCTGCCTGTGCCCGAAGGCATGGCGATGGACCGTGCCGCCGCTCTCTGCGAGACATTCTTTACCGTGTGGACCAATGTCTTCGAGCGGGGCGGGCTGAAGGCAGGGGAGAAATTCCTGGTCCATGGCGGATCATCCGGCATCGGCACCACCGCGATCCAGCTGGCCGCCCTGCACGGCGCCCGCGTCTTTGCCACTGCCGGCGCGGACGAAAAATCCCAGGTCTGCACGGATCTCGGAGCCGAGGCGGCCTTCAACTATCGCGATGTCGATTTTGTCCAGGAGATGAAGGCCCGGGGCGGCGCCGATCTGATCATCGACATGGTTGGTGGATCGTATATTTCCCGCAATCTGGACGCGCTGGCCAATGACGGCCGGCTGGTGCAGATCGCCTTTCTGCAAGGGGCGGACGTGGAACTGAACCTGATGCAGGTGATGACACGTCGTCTGACCATGACGGGGTCCACCCTGCGCCCCCAATCCCCGGCAGCCAAGGCCGCCATCGCCCGAGCGTTGGAGTCACAAGTCTGGCCCCATCTGAGCGATGGATCCATCGGCCCGGTGATGGACAGCGAATTCCCGCTTGTCGATGCGGCGAAGGCGCATGCTCGGATGGAGAGCTCAGTTCACATTGAAAAAGTCGTCCTGAAGGTAGCCTGAGACATGGAGGACGGCCGTGACCTGGATACCTCCGAAAGCCATCTGATCTCATCAACCAGGACGCCCGATCTGAAGCTGCACCTGCGGTCACGAGACGCGGGGAACGGCAGACCGGTGCTGTTCGTGCATGGGGCGACCTTTTCCAGCCGGCTTTTCGATATACCGCATGCGGGCGTGAATTGGCTTGCGGCCGCTGCAGCTGCTGGATTGTCGCCCTATGCGCTGGACATTCGCGGCTACGGTCGTTCGAAACCCGCCGAGTTGTCCGTCGATGCGCCACCTTATGCCACGGGTGATGAGGCCATCTGCGATATTGCAGATGCCGTGGACTGGATTACCGCGCGTCACGGAGGCGCAGCCATAGCGCTGGTCGGCTGGTCCTGGGGCAGCATCACCACGGCGCGCTACATCACCGAACTCCGGTCGGATAAGGTGGCCGCGCTGGTGCTCTACGCCCCGATCTTTGCCGAACGAAACGCCGAGTGGCTCGGAATGCTGGCCGATCCGGCCGATCCTGCACGTATTTCCACCCTGCGCGCATTTCGCCGGGTGGACTTGGCCGCGACACGCACGCGCTGGGACGCTCAGATCCCTGCAGGTGCCGGGGACTGGCGGCAGGAAGCGGTACTTCAAGCCCTTGTTGCGGCTTCTCTGGAGGACGACCCCGCCAGCGACGCCACCGATCCCCCATCCTTCCGGGTACCCAACGGCGCCTTTGTGGATCTGTGGGAGTCGTTCAACGCGCGCGAACCCTACGATCCCTTCCGGCTGACCTGCCCGGTGATGCTCGTGCGCGGCGCACAGGACCCGACCTCAACCCGCACCGATGCGCTGGCTCTTTTCGATCGACTGAGCGCGACCAGACGACAATATGTCGAAATCGCCAATGGCACCCACTTCATCAATGCCGAGGCACAGGCGGGTCGGTTGTTCACCAGCGTGCATGGCTTCCTGCGCGATGTATGATGCCGGCGCGCGCCGCAGCTGCGTGCGGCATCGACCCGGTGCACTTCGGGATTTCTGTGGTCATCAACATCAGGACGGGTCTGCTCACACGTCGCTTGCGGCCAATCCACACGCGGCGTCGTTGACAAACGAATTCCAGTCACGGCTTTGGTGCGCCAGATCGGATTGTTCCCCGTGACCTGCCTGTTGATGCTGGCGGCGATCAGCTATGTGCCCGCCAATGCGCTCTTTCACGACATCCTGCCGGGATAAGGACATGACAAAGGAAGTGCAGATACTCCCCAGAACAATCCTCGTGACCGGTGCATCGAGCGGTCTCGGGGCGCATTTCGCGCAGCTGCTGGCCGCGGACGGCGCGCAAGTGGTCCTGGCCGCACGCAGCGCGGGCAAGACCGCCGGGCAGGTCGAGGCGATCCGGGCCGCGGGCGGAACCGCGCAGGCGGTGGCGATGGACGTGGCCGATCCCGCCTCGGTCGCGCGCGGCTTCGACCAGATCGACGGAGCGATCGACGTGGTGGTCAACAATGCCGGGATCACCGCGACGTCGCCCGCCCTCGACACCGACCCGGCCGAGTTCGGCGCCGTCGTGGACACCAACCTCAAGGGCGTCTTTCATGTCGCCCAGGCGGCGGCGCGGCGGATGCGCGACACCGGCGGGGGCGCGATCGTCAACGTCGCCTCGATCCTGGGCTTTCGGGTCGCGGGCAACGTCGCGGCCTATGCTGCGTCCAAGGCCGCGGTCGTGCAGCTGACGCAGGCGCTGGCGCTGGAATGGGCGCGCTACGGCATCCGCGTGAACGCGCTCTGCCCCGGTTATATCGAGACGCCGCTGAACCGCGACTTCTTCGCGACCGAGGCCGGTCAGGCATTGATCCGGCGCATCCCCAAGCGCAGACTCGGGCAGTTGGCGGATCTCGATGCGCCGCTGCGGCTGCTGTGCTCGGACGAGGCGCGCTACATGACCGGCTCATCCGTCGTCGTCGATGGCGGCCATCTCTGTTCCAGCCTGTGAGGGGTTTCATGGATTTCACCATTTCGCCGCGCATCGAGGATTACCGCCGCCGGATCGCCCGCTTCGTGGAGGACGAGCTGCTGCCGCTGGAGGCGGATCGCGCCAATTACGATCCGCATGAGAACATCCGCCTGGATGTGCTGGAGACCATCCGGGACAAGGCGCGCGCCGAGGGGTTGTGGTGCCTGCAGCTGAAGCGGGAAACCGGCGGCCAGGGCCTGGGCAAGGTCGGCATGGCGGTCTGCTACGAGGAGATGAACCGCTCGATCTTCGGCCCCGTGGTGTTCAATTCGGCCGCGCCGGACGACGGCAACATGATGGTCTTGGAAAAGGCCGGCACGCCCGAACAGAGGGAGCGCTGGCTCGAGCCCATCGTCGAGGGCCGGGTCCGGTCCGCCTTCGTGATGACCGAACCGCATCCCGGCTCGGGCTCGGATCCCGCCGGGATGATGCTGACCACCGCGACACGCGCGGGCGACAAGTACCTGATCCGCGGCCGCAAGTGGTTCATCACCGGGGCCGAGGACGCGCAGCACTTCATGCTGATCGCGCGGACTTCGGACGACCCGCGCAAGGGGCTCAGCGCATTCATGTTCGACCGCGACACCCCGGGCTGGCGGATCGACCGGCGCATCCCGATCATGGGCCCCGAGGAACATGGCGGCCATTGCGAGCTGGTCTTCGAGGACATGGAGATCCCGGCCGAGAACCTGCTGCTGACCGAGGGCGACGGGCTGAAGCTGACCCAGATGCGCTTGGGGCCGGCGCGCCTGACCCACTGCATGCGCTGGCTCGGGCTGTCCAAGCGCTGCGTCGAGATCGCCACCACCTATGCCCATGAGCGCTTCGCCTTCGGCGAGCGGCTGTCGAAGCGCGAGAGCATCCAGATCATGCTGGGCGACCTCGCCATGCAGATCGAGGTCGGCCGCCTGCTGGTGATGAAGGCCGCCTGGGCGCTGGACCAGGGCAGCTATGCCCGCAAGGAGGTGTCCATGGCCAAGGTCCATGTCGCCAACGTGCTGCACAAGGCCGCCGACACCGCGATCCAGATCAACGGCGCGCGGGGCTATTCCAAGGACACGCCGCTGGAATGGATCTACCGCTACGCCCGGCAGGCGCGGCTGGTCGATGGCGCCGACGAGGTCCACAAGATGGTGCTGAGCCGCAACCTGGAAGCCGAGGGCCGGGCCTTCTGGTCCTGGCCGGTCAGCGGAGAACAGGCATGAGCGACGTCACGCCCGAACGGCTCAACCCCTTCCTGGTGGAGCATTTCGGGCCCGGCGCGACGCGCCTGACGCGCATCGGCGGCGGGCAGTCGAACCCGACCTTCATCGTCGATCACGGCGACCGCCGGATGGTGCTGCGAAAGCAGCCCGCGGGCGAGATCCTGAAAGGCGCCCACGCCGTCGACCGCGAATTCCGGGTGATGCGCGCGCTGCAGGGCACCGATGTGCCCGTGCCCCGCACCTTGCTGTTCCATCAGGACAGGGACCTGCTGGGCACGCCCTTCTACCTGATGGACTTCGTCGAGGGCCGGGTCTTCTCCGACTGCCGCCTGCCCGACCTCTCCCCGGCCGAGCGGCGCGCGGTCTATCTGTCGATGGTCCGCACCCTTGCCCGGATGCACCGGATCCGGCCCGACGAGATCGGTCTGGCGGACTTCGGCCGCCCTGGCGACTATTTCGCCCGACAGATCCACCGCTGGACGAGCCAGCTCAGGGCGTCGAGCTTCGCGAATGATAGGGTGCTGCTCGCGCTTTCGGAACGGCTGGCCGAGCTGCAGCCGCCGGATGACGGGCTCTCCTCGATCGCGCATGGCGACTTCCGCCTGGGCAACATGCTCATCCACCCGACCGAGCCGCGGGTGATTGCCGTGCTGGACTGGGAGCTGTCGACGATCGGCCATCCGCTCGCGGATCTCGGCTTCGCCGCGATGCCCTTCCACACCAGTCCCGACGAATATGGCGGCATCCTCGGCGCCCAGACCAAGGGCATCCCCACCGAGGCCGAGTTCTTCGCCGCCTATCGTGAGGTCTACCCCGAGGTCCCACCGCCACAACCATTCCACATCGCTTTCGCGCTGTTCCGGTTCGCGGTGATCTTCGTCGGCATCGCGGACCGCGCCGCCTCCGGCACCGCCGCGGACCCCGACGCTGCCCGCTACGCCCCCCTCGCCGGTCGCTTCGCGGAGAGGGCAGGATGCGCTTGGCGGGTTATTCATTACCGCGAAGGATCGGGGATTGAACGGTGAGTGCCCGGCTATCCATTGGCAGAAAACCCCGTCACGGCGCGACGGCGTAAACCTGCACGGGGCGGCACGGCCACCAGTCAGGCCGAATGGCCCGCGGAACGGCAGATGACACGCGGAATGCTGGCAGCAGCAGGGCCTCGACATCGGCATGATGCCGGGGCCATGCCAGCGTCAGACTGTGGCACGACTTTGGTTTGCTGTTGAAACTGAAGGCGGGCCATAATGCGATTCGACAGCCGCTTCATTCAATCGGTGCATAAGTTAAGCTGCCATCTTCCGCAGCAAAGCCGTCTCCATTCGCAACCAGCGTAATGCACAGTTCGTCGTTCTCACCCGCATTGACGCAGAACGTGCCGTCGCTAAACGTCCATCTGGCATCCCTGACAACGCCGTCGCTATCGTAGGTCATCGTTCCGTCGGCATTATGTATTGTCTCGCCGCCCACACCGGCGACGTGTTTCCATTGGAACCGCTCCCCAAGGAAGCCGTCCCGCAGTTCCGAGCTTGTGATCCCCTGGGCCGCTGCGCTTGTGGTGGCGGCAAGCAAAAATAGTGTGACTATTTTGAACATCTGATTCCCCCCTGAGAGCTAACTTGTAACCTGAAAGTGGTGAAACGCTAAGTGACAACCTGAGTGCGGCCCACATCGGGGAAGCTCTCACATGGGCCTCTGACAAAAAGGGTTCTCGGCATCGAGAGGATGCCGGCGCCACTTGTCGGCGGCAAGAGTCCGCTCATTTCCCCGTGCGTTCCATGCGCGCGGCGCGCCGACCGGCTTCCTTCGGACAGGTGCTGCGCAGGCTGACTGCGAAATGTCCGGGTGCTCCGATCCGGGTGTCGCCGGTCTCCGTGCCGGTCATGTCAGTGCCACGGGAAACTTGCGGAAGCGTTAAGACGGGCCTGCGCCGGCGCCAGAAGAACATGTTTCCGCGCTTCACCAGGTAGGGTGATCTGGGCGTTGTCGTGCGTCTCCGGGCACAGCCGCGGGCACAGCAATGGGCACAGAGGACGATTAGAGTTGAGTCGCAGTGACCCCGGATAACTCTAAGAATTCGCAGGATTTTCTTGAGTATTGGCTCCGGCGGTAGGGATCGAACCTACGACCAATTGATTAACAGTCAACTGCTCTACCGCTGAGCTACGCCGGAACACGGGGGCGATGTAGCATCCGGGATTCCGGGCGTCCAGTCCCCCGGAGGGGAAAATGACGGTCCCGCGCGGTCAGCCGTGCTGCCAGCGCACGTCGCTGTGCAGCGCGCCGAGCGGCAGCACGGCGCCGAGGTCCTGAAGGGCCAGCAGATGTGCCAGGACGTTCCGCGTGGCGGCGGGCATCAGCCCCGGTGCCACGTCGTAGATGCGGGCGGCCAGGTCGGCGGCGCTGCCGGGGCGGTCGCGCAGGGCGGCCAGGATCTGTCCGGTCCGGGCCCGGCGGTGGGCCGCCAGCTCGGCCAGCCGGGGCGCCACCGCCTCGACTGCGTCCCCGTGCGCGGGCCGCAGCCGGGTCGCGCCGGTCGCCGCCAGCCGGTCCAGGGTGCGGAAGTAGTCGGCCAGATCCCCGTCGGGGGGCGAGATCAGGGTGGTCGACCATCCCATCACGACGTCGCCGCAATAGATCGTGTCGTCCGCCTGGAAACTCAGATGGTTGCCCATGTGGCCGGGGGTGTGGATCGCGGTCAGGCGCCAGTCCGGGCCCTCGACCACCGCCCCGTCGGCCAGGGTAATGTCGGGGGCAAAGTCGTGGTCAACCCCCTCGCCCCCCTGCAGACCCTGCCCGGCCAGCCGGGCCATGGTCGCGGATCGTCCGGCCGCGGCGGGGCCGAAGCCCAGCACCGGCGCCCCGGTCATCCGGGCCAGGCGGCGCGCGCCCGGACTGTGATCCAGATGGGCATGGGTGACCAGGATATGGGTGATGCGGCCCCCGGCCTCGGCCGCCGCGGCCATGATCGCGTCCAGGTGGCCGGGGATGTCGGGCCCGGGGTCGATGACCGCCATCTCGCGCGTGCCCAGCAGGAAGCTGTTGGTTCCGGGGCCGGTCAATGCCGAAGGGTTCGGGGCCAGGACGACCCGCTCTTTCACCGCGCTGCTCATCCCACTAGGCTAGCGGCTCGTCACCGGGGGTGCCACGGGAATTGACCGGCATGGATTTTTCCTGGCTCAAGCGGATCATGCCCCGCGGGCTCTATGGCCGCGCCGCGCTGATCCTGTTCCTGCCGGTCACAGTGGTGTCGGTGGTCGTCACGATCATGTTCCTGCAGCGCCATTTCGAGGACGTGACCCGGCAGATGACCGACAACATGGCGCGCGAGCTGGCGCTGGTCGCCGACCGGATGGCCGGGCCGTCGCCGCAGGCGATCGATGCCGCGCGGGCGCTGGCCGTGCCGCTGGGGATCGAGCTGACGGTGCCTGCGCCGCCGGTGGCCGATCGGCGGGTGTTCATCGACTTCTCCGGCCGGGTGGTCATCGCCCGCCTGCACGAACAGCTGCCTGCGGTCACCGGCGTGGACCTGTCGAACCTGCGCGAGGTCCGGGTGGCGATGATCGGCACGCCCCCCTTCGCGATGAGCTTTCCGCGGTCGCGGGTCAGCGCGTCGAACCCGCACCAGCTGCTGGTGCTGCTGCTGGCGACGTCGCTGCTGATCACGGCGATCGCCGCCGTCTTCCTGCGCAACCAGCTGCGGCCGATCTCGCGGCTGGCGCGGGCGGCCGAGGCGTATGGCCGCGGCCGGATCGTGCCCTATCGCCCGGCCGGCGCGGCCGAGGTGCGCAGCGCCGGGAACGCGTTTCTCGACATGCGCAACCGGCTGGAACGGCACAACGACCAGCGCAAGCTGATGCTGTCCGGGGTGGGCCACGACCTGCGCACGCCGCTGACCCGGCTCAGGCTGGGGCTGTCGATGCTGTCCCCCGACCTGCCGCCGGACCCGGCCGAGATCGACGACATGCATCGCGACGTCGCCGAGCTGGGGCGTCTGGTGGACGCGTTCATGGATCACGCCCGCGACGCCGCCCATGACGCGCCGGTGCAGCTGCAGCCGGCCCTGCCCTTCGTCCAGGCGATCGTCGCCGACGCGGTGCGGGCGGGGCAGGACGTTCGGCTGGCGGAGCTGCAGGGCGCCCCGACCGACCAGGTCGCGTTCCGGGCCCAAGCGCTGCGCCGGGCGGTCGAGAACCTGATCGGCAATGCGGTGCGCTACGGGACCCGCGCCGAGGTCGAGGCCGCGGTCGGGCCGAAGAGCTTTCGCATCTCGGTGGAGGATGACGGCCCCGGTATCCCGGCCGAACGCCGGGACGAGGCGCAGCGGCCGTTCACCCGCCTCGACCCCGCCCGCAACCAGGACCGGGGTGGCGGGGTCGGGCTGGGACTGGCCATCGCCGCCGATGTCGCCCGGGCACATGGCGGGCAGCTGCGTCTCGGGGACGGCCAGCACCTGCTCGGCCTGCGGGCCGAGATCGTCATTCCCCGGTGATGGTCGCGGCCATGCGCGGACCCCAGCTGCCGCGGGCGACCTGACCCGGGGAGCGCTCCTCGGCGCTCAGCCGACCGTGACGACCTTGACCGCGCCACCATGCGCAGACAGCGCGATCCGCCCCTCGGCCAGGCGCAGCGCGTCGTTGCCGAACACCTCGGCCCGCCAGCCGGTCAGCGCCGGCACGTCGCGCGCGCCCGCGGCGATGGCGTCCAGATCGGCGGCCGAGGCGATCAGCTTGGCCGCCACTCCTTCCGCCTCGGACCGCGCCTTCAGCAGGACCCGCAGCAGATCCGACACCGCGGCATTGCCCGGCTTGCCGGCGACCTCGGGCGGCGGCACCGGCAGGTCGGTGCTCTCCATCCCCGCCCTGACCGCTTCCAGGATGCCCTGGGCGATGTCGCCGCGCCGCGCCTCGCGCAGCAGCAGCCGCGACCGGCCCAGATCCTCCTCGGTCAGCGGCTTGGTCGAGGCCAGCTCGATCAGCGCGTCGTCCTTCATCACCCGGCTGCGCGGCACGTCGCGGGCTTGCGCATAGCTTTCCCGGAACCGAGCCAGCTCGCGCACCACCGCCAGGAAGCGCGGCGAGTTCGACCGCGTGCGCACCCGCTCCCATGCCTCGTCGGGGCGGGTCACATAGGTGCGCGGGTCCAGCAGCACCGCCGCCTCTTCCGCGACCCAGCTTTCGCGCCCGGTCTTCTGCAGCTGCGCCGCCAGATATTCGTAGATGACCCGCAGATGGGTGACGTCGGCCAGCGCGTAGACGGCCTGCGCGTCCGACAGGGGCCGGCGCGACCAGTCGGTGAACCGCGACGACTTGTCCAGCGGCTGCCGGGCGATCTTCTTGACCAGCGTCTCGTAGCCGGCCTGTTCGCCGAACCCGCAGACCATCGCCGCCACCTGGGTGTCGAACAGCGGGTCGGGCAGCACCCCCGCGTCGTGGTAGAAGATCTCCAGGTCCTGACGCGCGGCGTGAAAGACCTTGACCGTCGCCTGGTGGCGGAACAGGTCGTACAGCGGCTCCAGCGACAGGCCGTCGGCCAGGGGATCGACCAGCACCGCGGGGCCGCCCGCCACTTTCGGGGTCGAGGCCGGCGGCAGCGCCATCTGGATCAGGCACAGCTTGGAGTAGTAGGTGCGCTCGCGCAGGAATTCCGTGTCCAGCGTCACGTAGGGGTGGGTCTGCGCCAGCTCGCAGAACGCGGCGAGATCCTGGGTGGTGGTGATCGTGCGGATGTCGGGGGTCGCCATGTCGGCCTTTCGCAGCGGCGTGTCGTTTGCCATTGCTCCTGCCCTTAATCGCAAAGCCGCTGCATCGCCACCCCGAACGGAAACCCCGTGATTACAGGTCGGTTCGCGCAGAACCCCGCCCGCCGCGCGACCGGGCGACAGGATTGCGGCCCTCACAACGGCTCCAGATCGCCCTGGGCCCGGCTCGCCTCGAACGCCGCGACCCAGTCGGCCAGCCCGCCGGCCGCGATCGCCGCGCGCATCCCGGCCATCAGGTCCTGGTAATAGCGCAGGTTGTGCCACGTCATCAGCATCGACGCGATGATCTCACCCGAGCGATAGACGTGGTGCAGATAGGCGCGGGAATAGCCGCTGCAGGCCGGGCAGCCGCAGTCGGGGTCCAGGGGGCGCGGATCGTCGGAGTGGCGGGCGTTCTTGATGTTGACCACGCCGCGAAGGGTGAAGGCCTGCCCGGTCCGCCCCGACCGCGACGGCAGCACGCAATCCATCATGTCCACGCCGCGCAGCACCGCGCCCACGATGTCGTCGGGCTTGCCGACCCCCATCAGATAGCGCGGCCGGTCGGCGGGCAGCAGCTCCACGGCATAGTCCAGCACCCCGAACATTGCCGCCTGCCCCTCACCCACCGCCAGCCCGCCCAGCGCATAGCCGTCGAACCCGATGGCCCGCAGCGCCGCGGCCGATTCCTCGCGCAGGTCACGTTCCACGCCGCCCTGCATGATCCCGAACAGCGCGTGTCCGGGGCGGTCGCCAAAGGCGTCGCGGGACCGCTGCGCCCAGCGCATCGACAGCCGCATCGCCTCGGCCTGGCGGTCGTGGGTGGCCGGCAGGGCCGGACATTCGTCGAACGCCATCACGATGTCCGATCCCAGCAGCCGCTGGATCTCCATGCTGGTTTCCGGCGACAGGACGTGGCGCGACCCGTCCACATGGCTGGCGAAGGTCACGCCGTCCTCGGTCACCTTGCGCAGATCGGCCAGGCTCATCACCTGAAAACCGCCCGAATCGGTCAGGATCGGCCGGTCCCAGTTCATGAACCGGTGCAGCCCGCCCAGCCGCGCGATCCGCTCGGCCCCGGGCCGCAGCATCAGGTGATAGGTGTTGCCCAGCAGGATGTCGGCGCCGGTCGCGCGCACCGATTCCGGCAGCATCGCCTTGACCGTCGCCGCCGTGCCGACCGGCATGAAGGCGGGGGTGCGGATCTCGCCCCGCGGGGTGCGGATCACGCCGGTCCGGGCACGCCCGTCGGTCGCGCTCACGTCGAAGGAAAAGCCGGTCATCGGGTCCGTGGATTGCGTCAGCCGTGCAGGAACGCCGCTTCTATCGGCGCGTCATCGCGGCCGCAACGTCCCGCGGCGGCCGTCACCTCCGCCGTCACCGCCGCCGTCACCTCCGGCGGTCGCGCCAGGATCGGTCCCGCGTCGATACCGCCTGCGCGCAGCAGCCGGGCGCGGCCCGGCGGGATGGACCGGACCTCGACCCCGGTGAACACGTGCAGGGTGTTCATCTGGCGATCCACCACCGCATGGTCGCTGACCCAGCCGCCCATCAGCAGATAGGACCGCAGCAGCGGCGGCATCTCGGCCATCGCCGCCCGCGCGTCGGGGGCGCGGCGGCGCAGCAGCCGCGCAAAGCGGAACACGTCGGGCGCCTTGACCCGCGGCAGCCAGCGGCGCGGCGCCAGGTGCCGGGCCCGCAGCATCGCAAAGGCATCCTGATAGCCGGCCACGTCGGTCCCGGTGAAAGAGGTGCAGCCGAACAGCATCTCGGCGCCGCGATCGTCCACGATCCGGGCCAACGCCGCCCAGGCTTCGCGCAGGATGGCCGGATCGACGACATCGGGGTGGACGCAGAACCGGCCCACCTCGATCATCGGCCCGGCGAACCGGCGCAACGCCGACAGGTGATAGTAGCGGGCCGAATAGCTGCGCCCGATCTCGGCGCCGCTGGCCAGGGGCAGGATCCGGAAACAGCCGACCAGCGCGCCGCTGCGCGTGTCCTCGATCAACAGGTGGCTGCAGATCGCATCGTGGTCATCCCTCTCCAGCCGCTCCGACCCCGGCAGGTCGTCCGCAAGACAGGCGGGGTGGCCGACAAAGGCACGCAAGCGCAGCCGCTGGGCTGCCCGCAGATCGTCCTCGGTCGTGGCCAGGCGGACTCGATATCGACCGGTCGGCATCGCCCGCATGGTGGTCTGTTCCCCTGCCCCGGACCGCGTCCGACATGGAACCCGGCCTGCGCACCCGACTGTGGACATCTTGTCGCCGCCTGCACCAGCCCTATGTTGTGACGTCAACAGTACAGCAGGTGCCCGATGTCAGAAAAGCTTGTCCGCACGGATGCCGAGTGGCGCGACCTTCTCGACGCCGAAACCTATCGCGTCACGCGACAGGCCGGGACCGAACGCCCGTTCTCGCATCCGGGCTTCCCGAACGGGCCGGGGCACTATGTCTGCGCCTGCTGCGGGGAAAAGCTGTTCGACGGCGACCAGAAATTCGAAAGCCATTGCGGCTGGCCCAGCTTCTCGGCCCCCGGCGGGGCGATCGACGAACATCGCGACGCGAGCCACGGCATGGTCCGGACCGAGGTCACCTGCCATCGCTGCGACGCGCATCTGGGCCATGTCTTTCCCGACGGCCCGCCGCCCACCGGGCTGCGCTACTGCATCAACGGCGTGTCGCTGCGCTTCGTCCCCGAGGGCTGACCCGCCGCGACGCCACGGCGCCCGACGCGCGGGTGCCCGCAGCGGTTATTCCTGGTCGATGAACCCGCCCGGGTCGAACTGGCCGATATTGCGCAGCAGCTGCCCGATGAGGTTCGAACCCTGGACGCCGGTGTCCGTCACCCGGCGCGACAGGGTCACGACACGCCCGCGTTCCAGCCCGAACCGCTCGACATTCGCCACCAGACCCGACGGATCGAAGCTGATCGCGACGACCTCGCGCCGGATCTCGCGCGGGGCGCGGGCGCCGTAATGCTCCCAGCGCGACCCGACATAGTACCATCCGGAACCGGTCAGCACGCCCTGGGCGCTCGGCCGTCCGATCAGCCCCTCAAGATCGTCCCGGGTGGTCTGCCCGACCACGACCTGGACCAGCTCGTCATCCGACGGAACGTAGCCGTGGTTGCGGTAAATCGGGGTGCAGCCCGCCAGCACGGCGCTTGCAGGCACGGCCAGCGCCCCCAGGATCAGCCGTCGGCGTGTCGTCGTCATCCGGTTCCTCGTCCCACGTCGCTGCAACGGTGTCGCTGCAACGGTCCTGTCACGGCGCCGCGCCCAGGCGCTGCCGCGTCGCAGCATCGTGTTGACTGCGCCCCGCACGCTTAGCAAACTCGGCGGGTTGCCTCAAGGAACTCGCTTGCGCGGCGGTGCGGGGTCTTCGGAATGCCGCCGCGCCGCCCTGCGGGCCCGCCAGACAGCTGCCAGACAGACAGGCGGCCTGCCCGCCGGAAAGGACCCCATGTCCGTGACCACCGCCTTTTCCCACCGCCTGCGCGTGGCCCATCTGAACGGGCGCGGCCCGACCGACCTGACGCTGGAACCCGACGCGGCGCAGCGTGCGGCCATCGCGGCACAGCTGCAGATCCAGGCGCTGCCGCAGCTGCGGATGACGGCCCGGCTGGCGCCCGCCCCACAGGACGCCTGGGAGTTGCAGGGCCGGTTGCAGGCCCGCGTCGTGCAGCCCTGCGTGGTCACGTTGGACCCCGTCGAGACGGCGCTGGACGAACCCGTGCACCGCGTCTTTTCCCCGCATGCGGCCGACCCCGCGGCCGAGGATGTCGAAATGCCCGATCCCGACATCGAACCGCTGGACCAGACCATCGACGTGGGTGCGGTCATGGTCGAGGCGCTGGCGCTGGCCCTGCCGGAATATCCGCGGGCCCCCGGCGCCGATCTCGACGCGGTGACGGGCGATCAGGGCGGCGACGAGGCGGACGACACCCGCCGCCCCTTTGCCGGGCTGGCCGACCTGCTGGCCCGCAAGCCCGACAGCTGATCCGTCTGCTGATCCGTCCGGGCGGAGACCGGGGCCGCGGCACCGCCGTCAGCCGGTCAGCCCCCGCGGGGTGAGAACGATGCATGAAAACTGCATGAACCATGCGTGAACATCACATGAAAATTGCAGGCGTCGCGGCGGCGCTGCGGCCGCATCAACTCGGCCGGTTCTTGCCGGTCAGCCGGTCCATGATCGCGGGCGCCGTCAGCCCGTGCAGCACCACCGAAACCGCCACGATCAGCGCCGTGACGCCCCACAGGATCTGTCCCGTCTCGATGGAAAAGGGCCCGTGGGAAAGGCCATAGGCAAGGTAGTAGAACCCGCCAACCCCCCGGATTCCCAGCACCGACACTGCAAACCGTTCGTCCCGCGGCATCCCGTTCCCGATCAGTCCGATCCACCCGGCGACCGGACGGATCACCGCCAGGAACAGCCCCACGACGACCAGCCCCGGCGTGCGGATCGGGATCAGCAACCCCTGCGCCAGCGCCACGCCGGTCGCGAAGATCACCCCGATCAGGAACAGCTGTTCGACCTGTTCCACGAAATGGTGCAGCTCGACATGAAACTTGTGATTGCGCTCGTAGCGCCGGAACGTCAGCGCCGCGACAAAGACCGACAGGAAACCATAGCCGTTCGCCACCTCGCCCAGGCTGTAGGACACGAAGGTCAGCCCGATGGCCAGGAACGCATCGGCGATCCCGTTGGGCGGCGCCACCCGGAAGGCCAGCCACGCAATGCCACGTCCCACCAGCCAACCCACTGCCGTGCCCGCCACGATCTTCCACGCCACGTCGATCACAAGCCAGTTCCGGATCACCTCGTCGCTGAACCGGCCCTCGTCACCGGGGGCACCGCTGCTGCCCGACATCGCGGCCGCCGCCGCCAGTGCCAGGTAGATGAACGGAAAGGCCAGCCCGTCGTTCAGCCCCGCCTCCGACGTCAGGGCAAAGCGTGCCTCGGCTTCCTCCTCCTCGCCCGGCGGGCCGACCTGCACGGACGAGGCCAGCACCGGGTCCGTCGGGGCGGTCGCGGCGGCCAGCAGCAGCGCGGCGGCCAGCGGCAACCCCAGGATCGACCAGCTGGCAAGCGTCATGGCCGCGATGCACAGCGGCATCGTGATCCCCAGCAGCCGCCATGTCGACCCCCAGCTGCGCAACCCCAGCGGCCGGTCGAGCTTCAGCCCGCACCCGGTCAGCGACAGGATGACCGCCATTTCCGTGACCCGCTGGATGACGGGCCCCTGCCCCAGGACGTCGATGCGCGGCACGTCGAACAGAAGCCCGGTGCCGATCCCGCCCAGCAGGCAGGCGATCGGCAGCGAGATGAGCATCGGCCATCGCAGCTTCTGCGTCACCGCCGGCATGATCGTGGCGCCCAGGATCCCGGCGCCCAGCAGCAGCAGGAAATGTTCGTAGCTCAAGGGGAACATTCCCGCTATTCTCCCGTCGGTCGGCCCGGCACTGCGCGGACCGGCGGCTGGGCTTCGGCCCGTCTGGCGCCCGCAAACCCTTCCCAGCGGGCCGGCGGGAAAGCCCTTGGGCCTTGCGGGTCCGATCGTTGTGCCGTATTGCCGCGGTTCGATCCGAAACACCAGCGGGGCCGGATCCGCGCGCCCCACATCATGATCAAAGGTACGAGATGGCCGTCCCACAGAACCGAGTCACGCGGTCCCGCCGCAACATGCGGCGCGCCCACGACTCGCTGTCCGCCGCGAACCCGAACGAATGTTCCAACTGCGGTGAGCTGAAGCGCCCCCACCACGTCTGCCCGTCCTGCGGACATTACGCGGACCGCGAAGTCGTGGCGCAGCCCACCGTCGACCTGGACGACGACGCGGCCTGATCCGATTCGATCAGCGACCATCGAGCACGGGACATCAGACTGGCGGCGGGTGAAGATGGCCACTTCCGGGCAGGCGGATTCGACTGACGGGGCGGCCGGTCCGGCCAACGTCGTGATTTCCGTCGACGCGATGGGGGGTGACAACGGTCCCGCGACGGTGGTGGCCGGCATCGCGAAAAGCGCCGAGAAGAACCCCGACATCCGCTTCATCGTCCACGGGCCGGAGCGCGAGCTGCGGCGCCTGATCGGCCGCCGCAGGGAACTGGCCGCCCGCTGCGACATCCGCCACGCCGACGGCGTGGTGACGATGCACGACAAGCCCAGCCAAGTGATCCGCAGCGCCCAGGACACGTCGATGTGGTCGGCCGTCGACTCGGTGCGCGCCGGCGAAGCCACGGTTGCGGTCAGCTGCGGCAATACCGGGGCGCTGATGGCGCTGTCGATGATGCGGCTGCGCAAGCTGCCGGGCGTCAACCGGCCGGCGATTGCCTGCCTGTGGCCGTCGCGCAATCCGCAGGGGTTCAACGTCCTGCTGGATTGCGGGGCCGACATCCGCGCGGACGCGCCCGACCTGCTGCAATACGCGATGATGGGCGCCAGCTATGCCCGCAACGGCCTGGGACTGGAACGCCCCCGGGTCGGCCTGCTGAATGTCGGCACCGAAGAGCACAAGGGCCGCGCCGAACTTAAGCTTGCCCATGACCTGATCGAGCCGGCCGCGGAGCATGGCGCGTTCGAGTATGTCGGGTTCGTCGAGGGCGGTGACATCATGGGGGCGCGCGTGGATGTGATCGTCACGGACGGCTTTACCGGCAACATCGCATTGAAGACCGGGGAAGGCACGGCCAAGCTGGTCGGAGACTTCCTCAAGCAGGCTTTCGCCAACTCCGTCATGTCCAAGTTCGCCGCCGTCCTTGCGATGACCTCGCTCAAGCGATTGCAGAAGCGCATCGATCCGCGCCGGGTCAATGGCGGCGTGTTCCTCGGGCTGAACGGAACCGTGGTCAAGTCGCACGGGTCGGCTGACGCCACGGGCGTGTCGGCAGCGATAAAGCTGGCCTTCCAGCTTGCCCAGTCAGGGTTCCACGACCGGCTGGCCGCACGGGTGGCGCAGGCCATGCGCGAGCAGAAACAGCCCGACGAAGCAGCCGCAAGCAGCAGCGCCGTCACCGGGGCCGCATCGTGACCGCGCCCGCCGCACCCTCCGGTCCAGGCCAAGCCGCGACCGTCCGCCGCTCGGTCATCCGCGGCACCGGCCACTACTTGCCCGAGCGGGTGGTTACGAACGATCACTTCACGGAGTCGCTGGACACCTCGGACGAATGGATCCGCGGTCGCACCGGGATCGAACGGCGCCATTTCGCGGCCGACGACCAGTGCACCAGCGATTTGGCCATCGCCGCGGCCCGCGCGGCGCTGACCTCGGCCGGGATGCAGCCGGACGATATCGACGCGATCGTTGTCGCCACCTCCACGCCGGATTTCACCTTTCCCGCGGTCGCCACCATGGTGCAGGCCGGGCTGGGAATGACCCGCGGCTTTGCCTTCGACGTCCAGGCGGTCTGCGCCGGCTTCGTCTTTGCCCTGGCGAACGCCGACGGCCTGATCCGGGCCGGCCAGGCCGACCGGGTGCTGGTGATCGGCGCGGAGACCTTCAGCCGGATCATGGACTGGACCGACCGCGGCACCTGTGTCCTGTTCGGCGACGGGGCCGGTGCGGTCGTGCTGGAAGCCGAGGACGGTGACGGCACCAGCGACGACCGGGGGATCCTTGCCACCGACCTGAACAGCGACGGGCGGTTGAAGGATCTGCTGCACGTGGACGGCGGCGTCAGTTCCACCGGCACTGCGGGACAGCTGCGGATGCAGGGCAATCTGGTGTTCCGGCATGCCGTCGAGAAACTGGCGGCAACCGCGCATCGTGCCCTGGACAAGGCCGGACTGTCCGCCGGTGATGTCGACTGGCTCGTCCCGCATCAGGCCAATCTGCGGATCATCACGGCCACTGCGCAGAAGATGCAGTTGCCACTGGACAAGGTCGTCCTGACCGTGGCCGATCATGGCAATACCTCGGCAGCCTCCATCCCCCTGGCCCTGTCCGTGGCGAACAGCCAGGGCCGCTTTGCCAAGGGCGACGTGATCGTAACCGAGGCGATCGGCGGCGGTCTGAGCTGGGGCAGCGTCGTCCTGCGCTGGTAGGCCCGGCACGGTCCACCGCACCGGATCGTCGTTCTGCCCGGATTACCTGAGCTGGCTGTCTTTCGAGGCGCGCCGGTTGATGCCGCCGGCGGGCTTCCACGCCCTGTCCCGGGCCGTCTGGCAGTCGATGCACAGCTTCACCCCGGGCAGGGCGACACGGCGCGGTTCGGGTATGAGCTCGCCGCATTCGGCGCAGTCGCGCAGGCTTTCGCCCGCCGGCTGTCTGCGCCGGGCGCGGGCCAGCGCCTCCTGCGTGCTCACCTCGATCTGTTCGTTCACGGCACCGTCCTGCGCCCAACCTCCGGCCATGATCTCGTCCTTTCCTTCCACCCTGCGCGGCGGTGAGTATAACATCGGTGGATGGCTTCCATGGAAATCACAATCAAATCAAGCAAAGCGGGGAACGATGCGGCACAGCCGCCGTTGACTTGCATTCCGCAAGACCCCACCCTGCCCGCATTCGAAAGGCACCGTTGATGAGCGACAAGACCGTCACCCGCATGGATCTCGCCGAAGCCGTGTTCCGCGACGTCGGGCTGTCGCGGCAGGAATCGGCGCAGATGGTCGAGAGCGTCCTCGATCACATCTCGAGCGCGCTGGTCCGGGGCGAACAGGTCAAGATCTCGTCCTTCGGCACGTTCTCCGTGCGCGACAAGAACGAAAGGATCGGGCGCAATCCCAAGACCGGGGAAGAGGTCCCGATCACGCCGCGGCGCGTGCTGTCGTTCCGCCCGTCGAACCTGATGAAGGACCGGGTGGCAGCGGGGAACAAGCGCTGACCATGCACAAGTCGCCTGACGCCTTCCGCTCGATCGGCGAGGTCGCCCAACTGATCGGCGTGGCCCCGCACGTCCTGCGCTACTGGGAGGCGCAGTTCGACGAACTGTCGCCTGTCAAGCGCGCCGACGGGCGACGCTATTATCGTCTGGACGACGTGCACTTGGCGGCAGGGCTGTGCGAGGTCCTGCGCGAGGACGGGCTGACCATCCGGGGTGCCAAGCGGCTGATCGCCGCTGATCGTGGCCACGGACTGCGCACCCGGGGGGCAGAGCGGCTCTCCGGCGTGCTGGGCCGTCACAAGGATGATCCGGACACCGCCCGACCGTCTGCAGCGGCCGCCGCGCCACGGGAAAACGCGGCGGCTATCTGCGCAAGCAAGTCCACCGGGACTCAAGGACCCGCCGGATCGGCCGGTCCCTCTACCGGCGCATCGCGGTCGAGCGAAACGAAAGATGATCGGGATTGGTCCGCATCCTGGCTGACGCGGCTGACGACCACGGCGAACCATCTGCGCAGCCGCACCGAGCCGCTGCCCGACGAGGCCGGCGCACTGGTCCATGCACTGCACGAGGCGTGTGCCGAAGCGTGACGGCACCCGAGGGCCGGTTTTTGAGGACCATGCTCTTGTGCTGTCAGACGCCTTGGCTCTATATGGCCGGCGTCGGGCCGTGGCGCAGTCTGGTTAGCGCGTCCGTCTGGGGGGCGGAAGGCCGCGAGTTCGAATCTCGCCGGCCCGACCATTTCGGAAACGCCCGCCCTGACAGGGCGGGCGTTCGTCACTGGGCTGATCGCGCGCCTCGGCCTGCAATCCGCCGCCACAAGGAGGCGTGATGGCCGGCGTCCTTCCCGATCGCGACCTGCGGCGACTGATCGCCGACGACCACATCACCGCCGACGACCCGATCGATCCCGATCAGGTGCAGCCTGCCAGCCTTGACCTGCGGCTGGGCAGCAGCGCCGCGCGGCTGCGTGCCTCGTTCCTGCCGGGAAAGGGACGGCGGGTGGCCGACCGGCTTTCGGATTTCGAGATGCACCGGATGGACCTGACCGACGGCGCGGTTCTCGAGAAGGGGTGCGTGTATCTGGTCCCCTTGGCCGAACGGGTCCGCCTGCCCGCGGGGGTCGAGGCGGTCGCGAATGCGAAGTCGTCGACCGGCCGTCTGGACCTGCTGACCCGGTTGATCACCGATGACGGGACCGAATTCGACCGCCTGCCCGATGGCTATGACGGCCCGCTGTTCGCCGAGATCTGCCCGCGCAGCTTCTCGGTGCTGGTGCGTCCGGGCATGCGGCTGAACCAGATGCGGCTGCGTGCCGGTCACGCGGTGCTGGACGATGCCGAACTGGCGGCGCTGCACGACCGGACTCCACTGGTCAGCGGCGGCGCGCCCGTGATCGACGGCGGCCTCGGGTTCTCGGTCGATCTGCAGCCGGCCTCGGGCGACCTCGTCGGCTACCGCGCCCGCCCCCATGCCGGCGTCGTCGATCTGGACCGCGTCGGGCATTATGACGCGCGCGAATTCTGGGACGAGCTGCGGACCTCTGATCGCCACCTGATCCTGGATCCCGGGGCGTTCTACATCCTCGTGAGCCGCGAAGCCGTGACCATCCCGCCCGATCATGCGGCCGAAATGTCGCCCTACCTGGCGATGGTGGGCGAGTTCCGGGTCCACTACGCCGGTTTCTTCGATCCGGGTTTCGGCTATGGAACCGCGGGCCAGGGCGCGCGGGGGGTGCTCGAGGTTCGCTGCCACGAGGCGCCGTTTGCGCTGGAACACGGCCAGATGATGGGCCGACTGCTGTACGAGCGGATGCAGGGGACGCCAGACCGGCTGTACGGTGCCGGCATCGCCTCCAACTACCAGGGACAGGGGCTGAAGCTCGCCAAGCAGTTCCGCACGCCCGGCTGATGAATCCCGACGATCCCTTGCTGCAGGATCCGGCCCTCGCCCCTCTGCGTCCGTGGGAGCGCTCGCCTTGAGCGACATCCGGTCCTCTGGCCCGCGCGCGCCTATCGATAGCGCCGGGGACCGGCCGGATATTGCCGTGTCCGCCGCGGATCTGGTGAAGTCGTTCCAGACCCCCGCGGGCGAGGTGCCGGTGCTGCGCGGCGTCGACCTGTCCCTGGTTCGGGGCGAAAGCGTCGCGATCACCGGCGAATCCGGCAGCGGGAAAAGCACGCTGCTGCATCTGATCGGGGGCCTGGATGTGGCGGACGCGGGTACGCTGACCGTACTGGGCACCGACCTGAGGCGGGCGGACGACCGAACTCGTGCGTCCCTGCGGCGGACCGGCGTGGGCATGATCTTTCAGCAGTTCAACCTGATCCCTTCGTTGACGGTGTCAGCCAATCTGGCGTTTCAGGCGCGTCTGGCCGTGCGGTACGACCCTGGCCGGGTGGCCCGACTGGCCGCGGATCTGGGACTGGCCGCACTGATGGACCGCTATCCCGAACAGCTGTCGGGCGGGCAGCAGCAGCGGGTGGCGATCGGACGCGCGCTCGCCGCAAATCCGCCGCTGGTGCTGGCGGACGAACCCACCGGTAACCTGGACGAGGAGACCGGCGACGCGGTTGCCGGGCTGCTGCTGTCCCTGGTGCGGCAGCAGGGGACGACGCTGGCGCTGGTGACCCATTCGCCCCGGCTGGCCGGATTGTGCGACCGGCGGGTGCACCTGCGGGCAGGGCGGCTGGCGTGATCGGGCGCGCGCGCCTGGTGCTGTGGGCGCTGCTGTCACACTGGCGCCGGCATCCGCTGCAACTCGCCATGTTGCTGTCGGGATTGATGCTGGCGACCGCCCTGTGGTCCGGCGTCCAGGCCGTCAACGCCGAGGCGCGGGCCAGCTATGCCGCCGCGTCCGACCGCCTCGGCGCTGGCAGCCTGTCCCGTCTGGAGCCTGCACCCGGACAGGCACTGACCACCGCCGACCACGTCGCGCTGCGCCGCGCCGGGTGGCTGGTGTCCCCGGTCGTCGAAGGGCGCCTGAGGGCCGGGTCCGCCCGCGTCGCGGTGCTGGGCATCGAGCCGCTGACGCGGATCGGCCTGACCCCCGAGGCCGACGGCCCGGGGCCGGATCCGACCGGCGATCTGCACGGCTTCATCACCGCGCCGGGAATCGGGTATTCCGACGCATCGACCGCGGCGATCCTCGAAGGTGTCGACCTTGGCGGACTGGTGCTCCGGGTCGATCCCGAAACCCCGCCGAACACGCTCATCGTGGATGTGGGCATCGCGCAGCGGCTGCTGGGCCTTGGCGATCAGCTGACCGCCCTGACTCTTGCGCCGGATCAGCCCGCCGGGCTGCCCGCCTTGGCGCGGATCGCCCCCGACCTGGTGGTCGTCGATCCGGGCCAGGGTGGAGCCGACCCGGCGGCGCTGACCGACAGCTTTCACCTGAATCTGACCGCATTCGCGCTTCTCAGCTTCATCGTCGGCCTGTTCATCACCCAGTCTGCCGTGGGCCTGGCCTTTGAACAGCGTCGCCCGATGGTGCGCACCCTGCGTGCCCTTGGCGTCCCGCGGTCCGAGGTTCTGGGCGTGATCGCGGCCGAACTCGTGCTGGCGGCATTGCTGGCCGGGGCGGCCGGGATCGTGCTGGGCTGGGTCATGGCCGCGGCGCTGATGCCCGGGGTGGCGGCAACGCTGGCAGGACTTTACGGCGCCGACGTCGCCGGAACGCTGGCGCTGCGCCCGGTCTGGATCCTGTCAGGGCTGGGCATGGCGCTGGCCGGAACGGCGCTGGCGGGGGCACAGGGGTTGATCCGGACCGCACGAATGCCGCTGCTGGCCGCAGGCCAGTCGACCGCCTGGGCGGATGCGACCAGCCGGTCGCTGCGGCGCCAGGCGGCCGCAGCCATGGTGCTCGCGTTGGGGGTGCCGCTGTGCCTTGTGATCGGCGGGCTGGTGGGGGGCTTTGCGGCGTTGGCCTGCGGGCTGCTCGCCGCGGCCCTGCTGCTGCCGGTGGCGCTGGACGGCGCACTGCGACTGGCGCGCCGCCGCGTCACCGGGGTGCTGGGGTCCTGGTTCGTCGCCGATACCCGGCAGCAGCTCGGGGGGCTGTCGCTCGCGTTGATGGCGCTGATGCTGGCGCTGGCGGCAAATATCGGGGTCGGTACGATGGTCGGCAGCTTTCGGGGCACGTTCACCGGCTGGCTGGACCAGCGGCTCGCCTCCGAACTCTACGTCACGGCGCGGACCGAGGATGAGGCAGCGGCGCTGCGCCGCTGGCTGGCGCCACGGGTCGATGCGATACTGCCGATCTGGAACGCGGACGCGCCGCTGATGGGGCAACCGGGCAAGGTGTACGGCGTGGCAGACCACCAAACCTATCGCGAGCACTGGCCACTGCTGTCAGCCCGGCCCGACGTCTGGGATGAGCTCGCGCAAGGTCGTGTCGTCCTGATCAACGAGCAGCTGGCACGACGGCATGATCTGACGCTGGGCGACGATCTGCAGCTCCCGGGCGGCGCCCTGCCGATCGCCGGGATCTATTCGGATTACGGCAATCCCAGCCCGCAGGCGATTGTCGGGCTGGACGACTTCACCCGCCGCTTTCCCGACACGCCGCGCCTGTACCAAGCCGTGCGGGTTGCGCCCGACCGGGCGGCACCCCTGGCCGAGGCGCTGCGGGACCGGTTCGACCTGCCAGCCAGCGCTGTCGTGGACCAGCATCAGGCCAAGCAGGTCTCGCTGCAGATCTTCGACCGCACCTTTGCGGTGACTGCGGCGCTGAATGTTCTGACCCTGGGCGTCGCCGGGATCGCGCTGCTGACCGGGCTGCTGACGCTCGCCTCGATGCGGCTGCCCCAGTTGGCACCCGTCTGGGCTGCGGGGCTGCCGCGCGCGCGGCTGGCACGTCTGGACCTGCTGCGGACCCTGCTGCTGGCCGCGGCGACGGCGATCTACGCGGTCCCGGTGGGGCTGGGCTTGGCATGGATGCTGCTGACCGTGGTCAATGTCGAGGCGTTCGGCTGGCGCCTGCCGATGCAGGTCGCACCCGGGCTGCTGGCGCGGCTGGGGCTGGCGGCGCTGCTGACGGCGTTGGCGGCGGGCGCCCTGCCGGCGTGGCGTCTGGCCAGGATCACCCCCAGCCGGTTGCTCAGGGTGTTTGCCGATGAGCGCTAGGTGGATCATCGCGGTGCTGCTGGTGGCGGCCCTGCCCGGATGGGCACAGAATCGGGGCTTTGCCGGTCTGGGCAGCGACAGCAGCGGGTTTGCGCTCGCCGATCCCGGGTATCGGTTCGACTTTCCGCGTGACCACGGTACCCACGACGCGTTCCGGATCGAATGGTGGTACCTGACGGCAAATCTGCGCGACGCTGCCGGGCGCGACTACGGCGCGCAATGGACCCTGTTCCGGTCTGCCCTTGCGCCCGACAAACCGTCCGACGGCTGGACCAGCCCGCAGCTATGGATGGCCCACGCCGCGGTCACCACGCCGGACGCGCATTACCTGGCGGAACGGTTCGCCCGCGACGGCATCGGCCAGGCCGGCGTCACGGCGGCCCCCTTCGATGCCACCATTGACGACTGGCGAATGCGGGCACGTCCCGGTTCGAGCGGACTCGAGGACCTCGAGATCACGGCGCGGGGCAATGATTTCGCGTATGAGCTGAGCGCAACTGCCGAGGGCCCGCTTGTCGCACATGGCGAGAACGGCTTCTCGACCAAGGGCGCTGCCGGGCAGGCCAGCCACTACTACAGCCAGCCCTTCTACAACGTCAGCGGACGGCTGGCCCTGCCGGAAGGCGAGGTGGAGGTGAGCGGGCAGGCGTGGCTGGACCGGGAATGGTCATCGCAACCGCTGGATCGCACCCAGACCGGATGGGACTGGATGGCCCTGCATCTGGATGACGGCCGCAAGCTGATGGCGGCGCGGGTCAGGGGCGCAACGCCGTTCGTGTTCGGCAGCCTGATCACGCCCGATGGGCAGGTGCAGACGCTGACCGACGACGACCTGTCTCTGCGACCCGGGTCGGCGAGCCCGCCCGTGTCATGGGCCGTCGCCGTTCCCGCCGCGGGGCTGGACCTGAGCATCGAGGCGGTGAATCCCGACAGCCGAATGACGACAACGGTACCCTATTGGGAAGGCCCGGTCCGGATCAGCGGATCGGACGCGGGCCGCGGGTATCTGGAGATGACGGGTTACGGACGCTGACCGCCCTGACCGAACTCTGCGGGTTCAGCGTCCCAGCCGCCTTGTGACCCGCGCCGCCTGACGTGCCCGCTTCACGGCCTTTCGCATGTCGGCGTCCCGCTTTGCCGCGGCGGGCGTCACCTTGCCTCGGGGCTGCGTCTTGGCTGCCCCGGACATGCGAGCCATGCCCTTGCGCACGCCCCAGTTCACCGCGCGCCGGGTCAGCATGCGCGCAATCATCGAGAAGATCTGACCGCCGATCATCCGCTGTCCTCCTGTCCTAGTCGCGCCGGATCTGCCCTCACTCGTCCTCGAACAGGTCCTCGGCCGGGAGCGCGTCCCGTTCGTCCATATCAGCGTCGCCCGGCGCGGGCGCAAGGGGCAGCCCCGCACCTGATGGCTGCGCGTCCAGCAGTCCCGCCGCGCGCAATTCGGCAAGACCCGGCAGGTCGCGGGTGTGGTGCAGACCGAAGTGATCCAGAAACGCCTCGGTCACCACGAAGGTGACGGGTCGGCCCGGCGTCTGCCGACGCTTTCCGACCCGCACCCAGCCGATCTCGATCAGCAGATCCAGCGTGCCGCGGCTGACCGCGACGCCGCGGATCTCCTCGATCTCGGCCCGGGTCACCGGCTGGTGATAGGCGACGATCGCCAGCGTCTCGGTGGCGGCGCGCGAGAGCTTGCGCTGTTCGACCACGTGCTCGTGCAGCAGAAAGCCCAGATCGCCCGCGGTTCGGAACGCCCAGGCGTCGCCCACCCGTACCAGTTCGACCCCGCGGCCCGCATAGCGGCGCCGCAGTCCGGCCAGCGCCTCGGCCGGGTCGCTTCCGGCAGGCAGCCGCGCCGCCAGATCGGCCACCCGCATCGGGCCGGCAGACCCGAACAGCAGCGCCTCGACCATGCGTTCCTGCTGATCCAGCGCAGGCGGGCGCAGCGCCGAGACGCTATGGTCACCTTCATCATCAGGTTCGGGCATCAGGCCGTCCCCGGATCGAAATGGGCGCAAAGCAGTCATGCTGCCGGATCTGCGCCTGCCCCTGCTTGACCAGTTCCAGCGAAGCGGCAAAGGTCGCGGCCGTGGCGGATCGCCGTCGCTCCGCCGAGGTGCCCCAGCCATCCGGCAGGAACGCGGCCAGTTCCGTCCAGCCGCCCGCGAACCCGATCATTGCGCGCATCCGGTCCAGCGCCTGTTCCATCGTGTAGACGTCGCGCCGGTCGAAGGCATAGGGGCGGAACTCGTCGCGGGTCCGCAGCCGGGCATAGGCGCGCATCAGGTCGATCAGCCCCGTCTGCCATTCCACGTGCCGCACCCGTGTGGCGGCCTCGGGTGAGCCGCGCGCGAAGCGGTTCACGCCCAGCCGGTCGCGCGCCATCAGCTGCGCCGCCGCCCGGCGCATCGCCTGCAGCCGTTCCAGCTGAAACGCAAGATGCGCAGCCATGTCCTGGGCCGATGGTCCCTCGGTTTCGGGGTCCGGTGGCAACAGCAGCCGCGACTTGAGGAACGCGAGCCATGCCGCCATCACCAGATAGTCGGCCGCGAGTTCCATGCGCAGGTTGCGCGCCTCGTCGACGAAGGCCAGGTACTGTTCCGCCAGTGCCAGAACGCTGATCTGCATCAGGTCGACCTTCTGGGTCCGCGCCAGTGTCAGCAGCAGGTCCAGCGGCCCGTCATAGCCCGGCACGTCCACGATCAGCGCCACGCCCCCGGGGACCGCCTCGTCCGGCATGGCCCTAGGATCAGCTGCGGGCGGGGCGGTCGGAACCGCAGAGAGATGGGGGACACGCGTCATGGCCAGAGCGTCGGGGACACCTGCCCGCCTGTCAACGCCCGGCATGCAAAAGGGGCCGCCCCCACGGACGGCCCCCTTGATCGGACAGGCGGCAGATCAGTTCTGCGCGTAGTATTCGACGACCAGGTTCGGTTCCATCTGCACGGCATAGGGCACATCCCCCAGCGCCGGCGTGCGGACAAAGGTCGCGGTCATCTTGTTGTGGTCGGCCTCGATGTAATCGGGCACGTCACGCTCCGGCAGGCCCACTGCCTCCAGAACGATGGTCAGCTGCCGCGACTTGTCGCGAACCGAGATCACGTCGCCTTCCTTGACGCGGTAGGACGCGATGTTCACCCGCTGCCCGTTCACCTGCACATGGCCGTGATTCACGAACTGCCGTGCGGCAAAGATCGTCGGCACGAACTTGGCACGATAGACGACGGCGTCCAGACGACGCTCCAGCAGGCCGACCAGGTTCTCGCCGGTGTCGCCCTTGACGCGTTCGGCCTCGGCATAGATGCGGCGGAACTGCTTTTCGGTCAGGTCGCCGTAATACCCCTTCAGCTTCTGCTTGGCGCGCAGCTGGGTGCCGAAATCGGACAGCTTCTGCTTGCGGCGCTGGCCGTGCTGGCCGGGTCCGTATTCGCGGCGGTTGACCGGGGACTTGGCGCGGCCCCAGATGTTCTGGCCCATGCGGCGGTCCAGCTTGTACTTGGCAGCGGTGCGTTTGGTCATCGCTGATCTCCTTTCACGATGTCGAAAGGGCGTTGTCCTTTCCCCGGATCGATCCGACGCGGGGCGACAGGGTTCCCCTTGCGGGGTCCACCAACACCAATGGAAGCGGCGCTTATACCCCCGCGTCAGTCGGTGTCAACCGGACCCGCGCGGCCCGAAAGGTCACCGGCGCATCCGCCCCATGACCAGCCAGCCCAGCCCGGAACACACCAGCGTGGCAAGGGCCACGGGCACCGGACTGCCATCATAGGCCAGCCCGACCGGCGCCGCGATCAGGACCGCGCCGGTGGTCGACAGCGCCGACACCACGGATGCCGTCATTCCGGCCATGTGCCCCATGCGCTGCATCGCCATGGCGTTCAGGTTGCCGAAGGTGAGGCCCGCCATCGTGAAGACGCCAACCGTCCACATGAAGAAGACGGCGAACCGCAGGGTCAGCGGCCAGCCGTCGTCGATGGTCATCAGCACCAGGAACAGCGCCGACGAGGCGACCTGAAGCGCGTAGGCCGTGCGGGCGATGCGATACATGCCGACCCGCATGACCAGCCGCGCGTTGATGATCGTCCCGGTCGACGACAGCAGCGCCACGGCCGCGAACCACAGGGGAAAGCCCGCGCCCCTGTCGAACGTCTCGGCGAACAGCTGCTGCGACGACGCGAGCAACGCGAACATCTGGCCGAACCCCAGCGCGATGGTGATCGTGCACAGCACCACCTCGCGATTGGACAGCACCTCGCGCACCCCGGCCCACAGGCGTCCCGGGTTCAACGGCCGCCGGCGGGACGGGGGCAGCGTCTCGGGCTGGCGCAAGCCGAACCAGACCAGCGCGATCAGGGCAAAGCCGATGAAGGCGCCGAAGATTCCCCGCCAGCCGCCCAGCCAGATGAATCCCTGCCCCAGCGACGGGGCCAGCGCCGGGACCAGCATGAACACCATCATCACGAAGCTGGTGATCCGCGCCATCTCGCGGCCCTCGTACTGGTCGCGGATCAGCGCCATGCTGGCGATGCGCGGCCCGGCGGCGCCCAGCCCCTGCACGAAACGTGCGATCAGCAGAGCGTCCAGCGTGCCGGCGAACAGCGCCGCCACCGCGGCCAGCAGATAGATGCCGAACCCCGCCGCAATCGTCCATTTCCGTCCGATCGCGTCGGACAGCGGTCCCGCAAACAGCGTGCCGACCCCCATTCCCGCGACAAAGCTGATCAGGATCAGCTGTGCCCGGTTTACATCCTGCGGGACCAGCTCTGCCGCGATCTGGGGCAGAGCCGGCAGCATCGCATCGATCGAAAACGCCACCGTTGCGGTCAGGAACGCCATCAGCGCCACGAACTCGGGCAGCGGAAGCGCGCCCCGCGAGGGTGCAGTCGTCACCGAGCGCCCCGACCCGGGTCCGGCGCCCTGCGGGTCGGCCGGGGCCGCCCCGGCTGCGGGCAGCGGCACCGTCGTGTCGCGCATCTGCGTCGTCCGGCGCTGGTCTTCCATGGCTTGCATCCTCTGGGTCAGCCTCGTGCCGTATGCCCGTCGCCCCCGCGCCGCAAGTCCCGCGCCTGGCAGACACCCACCGTCGGTTGACCGCGCGGACACTTGGCCTATATCCGCGACATGCCTGACAACGCGCCCGCCTCCGCACCCATGCTGCACCTGATGAAGCTGTGCGTCGGCGCCGCCAGCCCCGAGGTCCTGGAGCGCTGGCAGCGCGAGCGGTTCGGGGCCGACCCGGCGCAGCACGTCACCCGCATGTGGCCCAAGCGCGAGTCAGAGCTTCTGGCCGGCGGATCGATCTACTGGGTGTTCAAGGGCACGATGCTGGCCCGGCAGCGGCTGCTGGGGCTCGAGGAGCGGATCGGTCCGGACGGGATCCGTCGATGCGCCCTGATCCTTGATCCCGAGGTAATCCGGGTGGCCGCGCTGCCCCGCCGCGCATTCCAAGGCTGGCGCTACCTGGATCCCGGCGATGCACCCCGCGACGTTCCGCGGGGACGCGAGGCCGAGCCCGCCCTGCCCCCGGCCCTGGCGCGTGAGCTGGCCGAGATGGGACTGCGCTGACACACGGCCTGCCTGCCGCGAGCGCCGTTCAGCCATCGACGTGATGAGTGTCGGTCCAGCGCGATCGATGAGGCGGAAGTGGAGCGGGTAGCGGGAATCGAACCCGCGCGTTCAGCTTGGGAAGCTGACAGGCTACCATTACATCATACCCGCGCGCCGGACTGACTACCGGCGAACCGGATCGGGTGCAAGGATGTTCAGGCGCCGGGATCGGTCAGCGGAACCTGAACCATGGCACGAGGCAGAGATCGAACCGGCTGACATCGCGGAGAGCCTAGCCGGCGAAAGATCGGACGTATCCATTCAAGGATGTTCTGCCGCGTGGTGCCGCGTCATGCGCCGACCAGTGCCTCGATCCGGGCCCCGGCAAATGCGGCCGCAGCGCGCTCGATCGATTGGCGGTCCGGCAGCACGCACCCGGCCGTGGACAGCGCGTCGGCGACCGCCGCACGGGGCGCCGAGACCGTAACCTGCCGCCAGGGCGAGATCGCCGGCCGCCCGCTGCGCGGATCGATGATGTGCCCGACCTTACCCGTCTGGTCAAAGCTCGTGCCCAGCGGCGCGGAGGTGGCAAGCGCACGGTTTCTCAGCCCCAGTCGATCACCCGTTGGCAGTTCCACCGACCAGTCCCCGTCCGGCGCCCCCCCGAGGGCGCGGGTTTCACCGGTATCGATCAGCACGTCCCTCAGGCCCCGCGATTGCAGCAGCGCGACGACGCTGTCCGCGACATAGCCCTGGGCGATGCCGTTCAGGGTCAGCGCCATGCCCGGACGCAGCGTGATGTCGCTGCCTCGCACAGCCACCCGGTCCCACCCGACGCGCGTCAGGGAGGTGGCAATCTCCTCCTCTGATGGGACCCTGCCGGCGCTGAACCGCGCGGCATACAGCGCCCAGATCGGCTGGATGGTCGGGTCGAAACGGCCATCGGTCGCATCATGCGTCAGCCCGACAAGGGAAAGGCAGTCCAGAAGCTCGGGCGGCGCGGCGGTCAACGACCCGGTCCGGTTCAGGCGCGACAGGGCGGAGTCGGCGCGGTAAAGGCTGAAGATATCCTCCAGCCGGTCGATCTCCCGCGCCGCGGCCGCACAAAGGGCCGGCGCATCGGGGTGGTCCAGCGCTATTGTCGCTGCCGCGCCCATCGCTACGCCGCGCCAGACATGTACTGCTCCCGCGGCATCCCGAGCTCTGCCCAGTCCCGGCAGCATGGCACCGACGGTCGCCCCGGCGCTGATCGCCAGGAAACGGCGGCGTGTGGTTGTGCTCATGGTCTTGTGCACGGCATTCATCATGGCTTCGCTCCGGTGGTCTCGCCCAGCGCCCTGAGCCGCGCGGCGTAGTCATCCTGGTGATCCGCAGGTGCAGCGTCCTGGCTCGTGTCGGACACGGCGGCCAGCACCTCAGCGTCCGAGATCTCGGCCAGGGTGACGACCGTGCCGCCGTTCTGACCTGCAAACGCCTCGGCCTTGCCGTGATCGGAAAACGGCACCAGTTCCGGGGCGCCCATTCCGCCGACGCGGCGCGAGCCGGTTACGTAGACGGCGTCCTCGGCCCTGATCCAGTTGGTCGTGCCCGGCTCGGCCCGACTGACCCCGTCGGCCCCCATGTCGTTGACATAGATGCCGAGGATCTCGTGGCTTTGTTCGGGCATGCGCTGGTAGGCGACGGCGTCGCGCACCTGGCTGAAGAACAGCGGTGCAAGCACATCCTGCAGATGCACCTGCGCCTTGGGGCCGTCATGTTCCATCAGGTTCATCTGACAGAAATGGCCCACCGACGCCTCGGTCAGTGGCATGGGATCGGGCAGCAGGGTGGGCTCGGGCTTGCAGCCCGGCAGGCCCGAGAGTGCCAGGCACAGGACGGTCACACGAGGCATCATGGCGTCACCCTGCGAAAAGCAATTATCGCCAGTCCCAACGCCACGGCCGGCCAGATCAGCAGGGAACCGAGCGCGTAGACGGGCGGAATGGTGGACGCGGCCCCGGCCAGCCCCGCCGCGGCAGCCGTCGCTTCGGAGGCGGCCAGGTTGAACAGCCGGAACGCATCGGCCGGGTTCCCGATCAGCGCCGGAGCCAGAACGCGAGACGTCAGCCCTCCGCCCTCGTCCGCCACCACCATCGCCAGCAAGCCCAGGTCGTACAGGACGATCAGCACCAGCCATACCCCGATTGCAAGCCCGGCAGCCCCGGATGGCCGGCGGGATAGCGACGATACCAGGTAGCCGATCCCGATGAACGTCGCACCCAGCGCCAGCGACGTCCAGAACAGGCGGACCAGGGCCGGCAGACCTGACAGCGCCGCGCCATCGAGCCCGATGGTGACCGCGGCCGCCAGCCCATATCCGATCCCGACCGCCAGTTCCAGGATGCCCAGATGGGCGAGGAACTTGCCCAGCACGATCTCGGCGCGGCTCGCCGGATAGGTCAGCAGCAACGGCAGGGTACCGCGTTCGACCTCGCCCGCGATGGCATCGAACGACATGAGCAGCGCGACCAGCGGCACCAGATAGACCGCCAGCGACGTCAGCGAGGCCACGGTCACGGACAGCCGGTCCGTTCCCAGCGCGCCCGTCGGCGCCGACCCCGCTGCCGCGAGCACCAGCGAGAACACCGCCATCATGAGAATCGCGATGGCGACCCAACGGTTGCGCAGTGCGATCCGGAATTCGGATTGGCTCACGGCAAGCACACGGTTCATGCCGCAACCTCCTGCGCCGAGTGATGCGCATAGATGTCTTCGAGAGACGGCGGCAGCACATCCAGATCGGCGAGCTGCGGCAACGCGGTGATCCGCGCCAGGGTCGCCAGCTTGTCGCCCTGCGGCACGGTGAGGATCAGGAACCTGCCGTCCGGCCGCGCATCGGGCAGCGCCGTCGCAAGGGCACTGATGGCCCCGTTCCGCGGGGTCAGGACCAGAGTCACCGGCAGATTGGCCCCGGCGCGCAGATCGGCCAGCGTTCCGTGCGCGACCGGATTGCCCCGCGACAGGATCAGGATCCGGTCGGTCCGCGCCTCGACCTCGGTCAGCGCGTGGGACGACAGCAGGATCGCCGCACCTTCAGCGGCTAGATTGTCCAGGATCGAATAGAACTCGCGGCGCGACACCGGGTCCAGCCCGGATGTCGGTTCGTCCAGCACCAGCAACTGCGGCTGGCCGATCAGTGCCTGGGCCAGCCCGACACGCTGCCGCATGCCCTTGGAATAGGTGCCGATGCGGCGGTCGGCGGCGTCGGACAGCCCCACTCGGCCAAGCAGCCCCGCCGCTTCGGCGACGGGTCGTCCGCGCAGGCGCAGATAGTGGGTGATCATCTCGTGGCCGGTGAGCGCCGGGTGGAACGCCACGTTCTCGGGCAGATAGGCGGTGACCCGGCGGGCCGACGGACTGCCCGGCACCGCGCCGGCGACTCGGATCTCGCCGCTCGTGGGCGGAATCAGCCCCAGCACGATCTTCATCAGCGTGGACTTGCCCGCGCCATTGTGCCCCAGCAACGCCACGCGCTCGCCCGGCTCGACCCGCAGGCTTACGCCATTCAGCGCAACCACGCCGTCGAAGCGCTTAGTGAGCTGCGAGAGGGTCAAAGTCATCAATCTGCTCGTTCTGCCAGGCGGGTGTCGTGGTGGCGGCGATCTCGGCGATCTCGGCAGGAACCGCGATCTCTACCGGGCGGGTCTGCGGATGGCTGTCCACAACGCCGCCCGGCAGCACCGCGGGAAAGGACGCCTGCGCCCAGCGGATCAGTTGCACGGCGGGCGACCCGGTCAGCAGCCCGGCGGCCGGCTGTGACCACAGGATGTGGTCCATCAGGTCGTTGGGGCGATAGCGGGCATCGGCGATGCCGTCGGTGTTCAGATCGTAGGCAGGGTGGTCGGACCAGTAGTTGCCCTGCTCCTCCACGCTCCATTCCACATCGCGCGTCCCGACATACTTGACCTGCTCACGATTGCCGAGGAAGGCATTGCCGCTCAATCCGTTGCGCTCGGAACCTGCGGTGAAATGGATGCCGATGCCGCAGCCCTCGAAGCGGTTGCCGGCCAGCAGGTTCTTGTGGGCGTTGTAGATGAAGACGCATTTTGCGGCGCCACGCACCAGATTCCCGGTGACGTCCGAACTGTTGGCATAGTTCAGCATCAGCCCATGGTCGCGGTCGGCCAGGCTGATGTTGCCCCGCACCATCAGCCGGTCGGAATACATCAGCGCAAATCCAAGGTGATTGCCGACCGAGATGTTGTCCGACACCTCGCTGTCATGGGTGTTCATGTAATGGACGGCAAAGCGCAGGCGGGTGAACCGGTTTTCGATGAAGCGGGCATCGCGTGATAGCACCACGTAAATGCCGTCCCGGCCCATGCGGATGTCGTTGCCCTGAACGACCAGGCCGCGGGTGTTCCAGGAATAGACGCCATTGCCGCGGTCGTTCATCCGGCGGTCCTGCCGACCCTCGATCAGGTTGCTCCGGATCACCGTGTCGCGGCTGCCATGCGCATCGACGCCGTGCAGGTTGCCGAGAATCCGGTTGCCCTCGATCACCGCGCCGCTTGACGTCTTCGTCAACTGCACGCCCGAATCGATCGTCTCGTGCTCGGATCCCGAGCCGGTGATGACGAGGCCGCGGACAACCGCGCCCTCGCCGGTGATGGTGATCACGCTGCCGTGCCCGCCGCCGTCGATCCGCGCCTCGCCCCGCCCGTCGAGCGTCAGGGGCTTGTCGATGACGACGGGCCCCTGGTGCTGCCCGGGGGCCAGGATCAGTACGTCGCCGGGCGCCGCCGCAGCAACTGCTGCGGCCAGCTCCCCGGCCCCTGGCCGCACCAGCCGCTCGGCCGCCGTTGCGCCTGATGCGGGCAGCATCAGAGCGACAAGCAGCAGCAGAAAGGCAGCAGTGCGATGCATCGACTCAGACGCTCTTCGGCTCGACGAACATGCGGCCGCGCATCTCCATGTGCAGCGCATGGCAGAACCATTGGCAGTAATACCAGTAGACCCCCGGCTGCGCCGCCGTGAACGTCGCCGAGGCGGTGGCCTGCGGCGAGATCTCGAACGCGACCCCATGGTTGCCCATCGTGAACCCGTGCGTGAGGTCGTCGAGATCGTCGAGGTTGGTTACGATCACCGTGACCTCGTCGCCTTCCTTCACGGTGAAGCTTTCCAGACTGAAGTTCGGGGCCTGGCTGGACATGTAGACCCGCACCTTGTTGCCGTCGCGGATCACCGTGTCGGCCCAGTCGTCGATGTCGACCCCGTCAGCCTCGGCCTGCTTGCGGGTGTCGGCCCAGAACGGGTCGTTGCGCTCCCAGACCGACTTGATGACGTTGCTCATCTTGTCGGCCGTTACTGCGATCGCATCATGCGGCTCGGCGAAGTTCGGGCCATCATGGACCAGAACCATGCGATCGCCGGAGATGTCGATCAGCTGATCGTTTTCGGGCTTCAGCGGGCCGACATTGAGGAACCGGTCCTTCGAGAACTTCGAGAGACAGACAAGCCAGCGGCCATCCGCCTCCAGCGTTTCGCCCATCGACGATTTCAGGTGGCCGGGCTGATAGTGGACATCGATCTTTTCGCGGATCGGGTCCACGCTGTCGCCGTTATGGGCGCGAACCGCGTCCTCGATGTTCCACTTCACCACCTGGCTGTCCAGGAACAGCGTGGTGAACGCGTTGCCCTTGCCGTCGAACGCGCTGTGAAGTGGCCCGAGACCCAGTTCAGGCTGGGCCACGATGACGGACGCGGGTTCGGCCTGGTCGTTGAACACCCCCTCAAGCCGGGTCACATCGATCACCGACACGGTCGGCGACAGCTTGCCGGCCACGCACAGGTGCTTCTTGTCGGGCGCCATGTTGCATCCGTGCGGGTTGTTGGCGATCGGGACATAGCGGGTGTATTTCTTGGCCGCGTTTTCCTTGCGCCCGTCCAGAACCTTGACGCCGTTCAGCTCCTGAAAGTCGCCGGCGGCGATGCCTGCCTCGATGTTGGCGATGTTGAAGACCACGACATGGTCGAGTTCGGCCTCCATCATCTCGGCCGAGGTCACCCCCATCTCGGAGTTGTAGGAGGTCGAGAAGGCATACTTGCCCTCGTAGTCGGCCTCGCAGTTGTCGAGATTGCCGCTGACGATCACCTGCCATGCGACGGTCATCTCGTCGGCATTCACCGCGGTGAAGAAGTTCACGTATTGCGACTTGTCGTCCAGCACCGTGCCGTCATTGACGACCGGCGTCTCGTCCTCGCCATTCGCGAAGATGTAGTTGGTGCGCGGCACCTTCTGCAGGCGCAGGCCGTGGATGGCCTTGGCATTCGGGATCTCGACGATCTTGTCGCACTTCATCACGTCGCAGCGCACGCGGGCGACGCGGGTGTTGGCCTTGTCGTTCATGAACAGGAAGCGGCCGTCATAGGTGCCGTCCGTATAGCTCATGTGCAGGTGGTGCAGGTCGCCGTTGTCGTGGATCTTCTTGCCCTGGGCTGCGAGGTAGTTGCGCGTCTTCTCGGTCATGTTCTCGGTCAGGACCTTGAGGGACTCGTTGGTCTGGCCCCAGCCGGTGGCCGAGCAGCGGTTGAAGACCGGGATCCGCATCAGTTCGCGCATCGAGGGAATGCCCAGGATCCGCACCTCGCCGGTCTGCCCCGAGGACCAGAATCCGTAGTAGCTGTCGAGTTCGCCGGGCTTGAGATGCCACGAATTCCCCTCGTCCGCCTGCGCCGCGGCGGGTCCGGTCGAGGTCGCCAGCGCGGCGACGCCGGCACCGCCCATCAGGCCCATGCGCGCCATGCCGGCGCCGCCGAGCGCGGCGACGCCGCCCACGGTCGCCGTCGCACCCAGAAGGCCACGCCGGCTGATGCCGTGATTGATCTTGTCACTCATATCGCTGTCTCCCTGCGATTTGGATGGTTGGCGAGGTTCCGGTCCAGTATCGGCGCCGCGCCGACCGAGGCACGCCGTTTCAGCTGCTTGATGACCACCGGACACTTCGTTGTGGAATGGTAGAGAACCTGGCAATGCATGCAGTTCAGGCACTCGTTCGGGTTGATCTCACCCGTCGGGTGGATCGCCTGCACCATGCATTCGTTGCCGCAAGTCTGGCACGGGTTGCCGCATTCCCGATAGCGCTCGAGCCAGTCGAACATGCGGATCCGGGCGGGGATCGCCAGCGCAGCGCCCAGCGGACACAGATAGCGGCAATAGAACCGCTCGACGAACAGGCCGATGACCAGCAATCCGATCGCGAAGGTCACGAACGGCCAGGCGCGATCGAACTTCAGAATGATCGCCGTCTTGAACGGCTCGACCTCGGCGAGCTTTTCGGCCAGCTCCATCGACGCCATCGAGGTGCCGAACAACACCAGGAAGATGATGTACTTGATCGGCCACAGCCGTTCATGCACCAGTCACGGCACCTGGACCTGCGGAACACGCAGTTTGCGAGCGACGCGGTTGGTCAGCTCCTGCAGTGCGCCGAACGGGCACAACCAGCCGCAGAACGCCCCGCGTCCCCAGAAGATCAACGCGGCAGCGACCGAGAACCACAAGATGAAGGTCAGCGGATCCAGCAGGAACGCCTGCCACGTGAACCCGTCGACCAGCGAATGGGCCAGCGCCATCAGGTTGACGACCGACAGTTGCGCGTTGGCGTACCAGCCCAGATAGACCAGCGTCAGCAGCAGAAAGCCGGTGCGGAACCAGCTGACCGCACGTTCCGAGCGCGACAGCCACTCCTGCCCAAAAAAGGCGATGGTCAGCGCAAACAGCATGGTCAGAAGGGCGGCGATCTCGATCCGTTTCCCCTCCCAGATGCGCTTCCACAGGGCGGCCTGTGCCTCGGATTCGGTGCGGTTCAGGTCGTCAACCGCGGCCGTGGCCACATCGGGCGCCGGCTCGACTGCAGGCGGCGGGGCGACGATGGTCAGGTATTGCTCGGGCAGTTCGTAGGCCAGGTCATAGGTCAGGAACGCCTTCTCGATCGCCGCGACCTCGCGCTGCACCAGAAGTTGCAGCCGGAACGGCTTGGCCGGATCGAACCCTGAATCGGCGGGAATGCGGAACAGGTCCATCTCGGTCAGCGGCGGGGCATCCGCCGCTGCGACCGTGGCGCGGCGGTGGTCGCGATCATGGAACCGGATCGAGACGTCGTCCTGGATCAGCACGACCCGGTCGAAGATTCCGCCGCGGACATAGCCGGACCCCTTGAAGCTGTAGAGCCCGCTGGCGGCGAGCAGGATCGCGTGATCGCCCTCGCCCAGCCACTCCTGCAGATTGGTTGCCTGGTTCTCGCCCAGCAGGCTGCGGGCGATGTTCGGCTGGCTGACCAGCGCCATGTAGAGATCGATGAACCGGGTCTCCGGCGCATCAGGCAGCGGCCGGCTGGCTGCCCGGGTGTCGGCATGCGCTGCGAAGTCGGCGTTCACATCGGCCACGTCCAGCGACAGCCGGCGCAGCGTGCCGTCGCCTTCCAGGGTCGGCCAGTCCCCGGCTGCGGGGGCATCGGGATCCATCGTGGCGACCGGGCCGGTCGGCGCCGCCTCGATCGCCAGCCCGCCCAGCCCCAGCGACCGGGCGACCTTCAATCCAACGGACGATGGAATCGTCGATCACCATCACCGTTACGGTCGCGCCGGAAATGATGTTCAGATCGTGCGTCGTCCCGCCCGAAGCGGCCTCGGCCGCCAGATCCATGCCGGCATAATCGGCGGCCAGCTGCTTCATCTTTGCGTCGGGGATGCCGATCAGCACGATCGGCTCCGAATGCTTCACCAGCTGCACGGCCAACACCTTGGCCTCGGGGCTGACCGCGACGATGGTGTGGATGGGCTTGCCCGAATAGCCGGTGGTGCCCACGAAATCGGAGGTGATGAAGGCGTACCCGAGCGTCTCGTCGCCGTTCAGGACGGGGACGACGGGAACGTCGGACCGGATCGGGCCATAGCTGTCCGCGCCCTCAATCAGGTCGGATGCAGCAATGTCGGGCAGGAATTGTTCGAGTACCGAGGCCGCGGCGGCAGGCAGGGGCAGCAGGGCAAGCAGAACGCACAGGAGTCGAAGAAATCGCATCAGATGATCCCGGATGGGGGGCCGCGGGCGAGGCGGTTCGGCTGGATGACGGTGCGGACCCGCCAGTTCCGCTGCGGCGCGCGCAGCCGCAGCTCCACCTGCGCGGGCCGCTCCAGGCGGAAGCCGGCGGGCAGCGCCGCCAGCGGCGTGATGACGCAGTCCGGACAGTGGGTGCCCGCCTGGCTCTCCGCCGGTCTGCCAGCGTCGTCGACGGCGACGACGACCTCGATTCCGTCCGCGCAGAGGATGACCACACCCGACGCACCGGCGCGCACTGGCAGCAGCGGCGCGGTGGCGATCAGGATCGACAGAAAGAGGGCGAGCAGCCGGGTCATGGCGCGTGTATGTCGCCGAACCACCTCGCCTGCTTTGACGCTAATCAAGACCGGTCGGACCCGTGCTGCTTTCGGCGAGCGAAGCCACCAACCCGTGGCTGGCGAAGCACGGCACCCCGGCCCGACGCCTAGTACCCGTTCAGCTGTGCCAGTCGGTCTGCGAGCCGGTTCGTGTCGCCGAACAGTTCCTCGAGCACCCGGCCGCGCTTCATGTAAAGGCCGATGTCATAGTCATCAGTCATGCCGACGCCGCCGTGCATCTGCACGCCCTCCCGGGCCGCAAGTGACGCAGCCAGACCGGCCATGGCCTTGGCCACCAGCACATCGCGTCCGGCCCCCGGCGCCTTGGCATCCAGTCGCTGCTGGGCCTTGAGGACCGCCGCCCGCGCAACCTCGATCTCGCTGTAGAGATGCGCAGCGCGATGCTGCAGGGCCTGGAAGCTGCCGACCGGAACGCCGAACTGCCTGCGCTCGCGGATATAGGCCAGCGTGATCGCCATGGCGGCATCGGCGACACCGACCAGCTCGGCCGCGGCCGCCGCCCGGCATGCATCGAGAATGCCGGACAGCGTGTCCCAGCCACCATCCACCTCGCCGATCACCGCATCGGCTTCGACCTCGACCCCTTCCAGCGTCAGCCGACTGGCCAGGCTCGCATCCAGCAGCCGCTGCGGCGTTGCGGTCAAGCCTGCCGCATTGCCGTCGACAGCGAACAGCGTGACGCCGGATCTTTCGTCCACGTCGCCCCCCGTGCGGGCCGAAACGATGACCACGTCGGCGACATGCCCGTGCTGTACGAAGCGCTTTTCACCGCTGAGCCGGAAGCCCTTGCCGGATCGCTCGGCCTTCAGCGCAATCCGCTCCGGATGGTGTTTTGTACCCTCGTCGATTGCGAGCGTGCCGATCGCCCGCCCGGTCAGGATGGCCGGATACCACCGTTCCCGCAGCATCGGCGTTGCGGATCCCAGCGCCGTCACGACGCCTACCCCGGTCGACAGGAACGGCGATGGAGTCAGGTTTCGGCCGATTTCCTCCAGCACGATCCCCGCCTCTACATGGCCAAGCCCCATGCCACCGTCCGCTTCGGGAATGAGGATGCCGCTGAACCCCATCTCGACGAAACGTTTCCACAGATCAGTGGAAAATCCGGTCGGATCGGCGGCATCGCGCAGCGACCGCAGATGCGCGACCGACGCCTGGTCGGCCATGAAGCTTCGCGCGCTGTCCCGCATAATGATCTGGTCGTCGTCAAGGTAGAGCGGCATGGTTCTGGTCTTTCCCGTCAGGCCGTCGGCAGGCCGAGGATGTGCTTGGCGATGATGTTCAGCTGGATTTCGCTGGTGCCACCCTCAATGGAGTTGGCCTTGCTCCGCAGCCAGGCTCGTGCGGCGGCCCCGCCGCCGGATCGTGTGCTGTCCCACTCCAGCGCATCCGACCCGCCCGCCGACATCAGCAGCGTGTGGCGGATCTTGTTCAGTTCGGTCCCGTAGTATTTCATCATCGACGGCTGGGCCGGATGCGCCCTCCCCGCCTTCAACTCGTCGATGAACCGTTCGGTCATCGCCCGGAATGCGGCGGCGCGCACGTCGAACACGGCCATCTGTGCCCGCAGAAGCGGATCGTCCAGCCGCTCGTCGGGCGCGGTCTCCGCCGCCTGGCGCGCCGCCTTGCCGATCGAGCTCTGGCCGTCGCCCAGGCCAAACCCGCTGATCATCTCGCGTTCGTGGCCCAGCAGGTATTTGGCGACTTCCCAGCCGCGGTTCAGTTCCCCGACGAGGTTTTCCTTCGGTACCTTCACATCGTCGAAGAAGGTTTCGCAGAACGGCGACTGGCCCGAGATCAGCTGGATGGGACGCGTCGAAATGCCATTAGACTCCATGTCGAAAAGCAGAAAGCTGATGCCCTTGTGCTTTTCCTTCGGGTCGGTGCGCACAAGGCAGAAGATCCAGTCCGCCTTGTCCGCATAGCTCGTCCAGACCTTCTGGCCGTTCACCAGGAAATGGTCGCCCCGGTCTTCGGCGCGGGTGGAAAGGGCCGCCAGATCGGACCCGGCCCCGGGCTCGGAGTAACCTTGGCACCAGCGGATCTCGCCGCGCGCGATCCTGGGCAGATGCTCGCGCTTCTGCGCCTCGGTCCCGTATTTCAGGAGCGCCGGGCCCAGCATCGATATGCCGAAGGACTTCAGCGGCTGGCGCGCCCCCAGCGCCGCTATCTCCTCGCGCAGCACCTTGGTCTCGGCCGCAGACAGGCCGCCGCCGCCATAGGCGGTGGGCCAGTCTGGCACGGTCCAGCCACGTTCGGCCATCCGCTGCAGCCACTGCTGCTGTGCCGGGGATGAAAAGACGGCGCGGCGTCCGCCCCAGCAGTAATCGGCATCCGATCGCACCGGCTCGCGCATTTCGGCCGGGCAGTTCGCCTGCAGCCATGCGCGAGTCTCGGTTCGAAACTTCTCCAGGTCCATGTTCGACCTCCTTGTCGCGGCGACCGCGCTTGGCCCGCAGGAATGGGTCAGGTGCGGCCAAGACGGGGGGCGTTGCGCGCCGGGTTACATCAGCCGGGATGGCAGCCAGGTGGCGATCGCCGGAAAGGCCATGACGATCGCCAGCGCCAGCAGGCAGACCGCCGTGTAGGGCACCACCGACTTGTAGATGTCGCCCATCGTGATCTCGGGCGGCGTGATGCCCTTGAGGTAGAACAGGTTGAAGCCGAACGGCGGCGTCATGTAGCCGATTTCCATGTTGATGATGAACAGGATGCCGAACCAGACCGGATCGAAGCCGAGGCTGACCACCACAGGGGCCGCCACCGGCAGGACGATCAGCATGATCCCCAGCGGGTCGAGCACCATGGCCATCAGGAACACGATCAGCTGGATCACGATCACGACCGCCCAAGGCCCGCCGGGTATGGCCATGATCGAGTCGCGGATCAGGTCCTGTGCGCCCATCCCCTGATAGGCCGAGCTGAAGGCGTGGGCCGCGAACAGGATCCACATGATCATGCCCGTCAGCCGGAAGGTGCGGATCGAGGCGTCCTTCAGAAGGCTCCAGGTGAACTGACGATAGACCACCGCGGAAATCAGCGATCCCGCGACGCCCATGGCGGCGGCCTCGGTCGGGGTCGCGATACCCGCGATGATCGAGCCGAGCACCATGACGACGATCAGCATCGGCAGCAGCACCGCGCGCAGCGCCGCGAATTTCGGGCCCCAACCGACGTCGCGTTCCTCGCGCGGCAGGGCGGGACCCATCTGCGGCTGGAAATAGCACCGAATCGCAATGTAGACACAGATCAGCGCCGTGAGCAGAAGGCCCGGCAGGATCCCCGCCACGAAAAGCTTTCCGACAGACACGCCGGTGATCAGCGAGTACAGGATCATCAGGACACTGGGGGGGATCAGGACGCCAAGCCCGCCGCCCGCGTTGATGCAGCCCAGCGCCATCCTGCGATCATAGCCGCGCTCCAGCATGTTCGGCAGGGCGATGGTTCCCATCGCCACCACAGCCGCGCCGCTGATGCCGCACATGGCAGCAAAGACCGCGCAGATCAGCACCGTGCCGATCGCCAGGCCGCCGCGTACGCCGCCCCACCACAGATGCATGGCGTTGTACAGCGCCCGGGCCACGCCGGTTCGTTCCAGCACCATCGCCATGAACACGAAGAGGGGGATCGCCACCAGCGTGAAGCTGTTCATCGATCCCCAGATCTGTGACGGCAGCAGGTAGAAGGCAATCGGCCCCCAGGTGAAGTACAGGAAGATCACCGATACGCCGCCAAGGACGAAGACCAGCGGCAGCCCCAGCAGCAGGAACAGCAGAAGCGATCCGAAGAACAGGACGGTGAGGAGTTCGATGCTCAAATCTCTCTCTCCTCGATGCGGGTGACCGGACGATCCTCGAGCGCCGTGGCGTTGTGCGGCAGGGTCGGCGGGCGGCCCATGACGATCCGAATGTCGTCGATCAGCTTGGCAATTGCTTGCAGCAGCAGCAGCAGGGCGCTGATGGGGATCAGCAGCTTGACCGGCCAGATCGGCGGATTCCACGCCGACATGGACGTTTCCATACGGCTCAGCGATTCCCACCCCATCGACACGCCGAAATAGAGGAACGCGAGCAGAAAGATGAAGGTCAGGACCGAGGTGGCGATGTCGACCGCGGCCCGCACCCGCGGCGACAGCGCCGAGTGAAGGATGTCCACGTTGGCGTGGCCGGAATGAAGGATAAGGTATCCGCCGGCCAGCAGCGCGTAGGACCCGAACAGCAACTGTGACAGTTCGTTCGTCCAGACGGTGGGGGAGCCCGCGACATAGCGCAGTCCCACCTCCAGCAGCAGTAGCGCGAAGATCGGCAGGATCAGCAGCGCTGCGATCCGCCCCACGCGCTCATTCACATAGGACACGCCCCTGATGAACCAGTCCGCTGGTCGCATGGGTGATCCTTTCGCCTGCAGGAACCGGAACAGGGTGAAAAAAGGCTCCGGACAGCGAGTCCGGAGCCTTTTTGCCTTATTGTGTGGCGGGCTCCGCGCCAGCGCCGCCGTCCGCTGCTGCTGCGGCCTCGGGCTGCAGATGACCAAGATCGGTCAGAAAGCTCTTGAGACTGCTCAGAGCCTCGGCCGCCTTCTCGCTCTTTTCGCCTTCCTTGTCCCAGGTGCTCAGCGCCACCTCGACAAGGTGCGTCCGCACCTCCTCGGGCAGTTCGATGACGGTGACGCCCTGCTCCTTCACGGCGTTCGCGAGCGCGATCCGTTCCTGATACTGGTATTCGTTCGTCCGGAACCAGAATTGTTCTTCCAGCGTGCTCATGAGGGTCTGGCGCACATCCTCGGGCAGTGCGTCGATCGCGGCCTGGTTGATCACGAACGCGTCGGTCCCCGCGATGTTGAGCGGCGGGAGGATGTGGTACTTCGCGACCTCGTACAGGCCCATGCTGGACGCGCCCTGTGACGCCCCCCAGTGGGCTCCATCGACCACGCCGGTGGACAGGGCGGTGTAAAGCTCGGGTCCCGGCAGATACGTGCCCGCGGCGCCGGCCGCGGTCAGGAATTCCGACAGCGCACCCGATGACCGGATCTTCAGCCCCTGGAAGTCGCTCAGCTTCTCGATCGGCTTGGTCACCACCATTTCGGTCGGATAGACCTTGTCGGTCGAGTAATACACGCCGTGTTCAGCCGCTTCTTCGCGCAGCATGTCCTCGAGGCCAAGGCTCTTGTGGAAATAGGCCGCTTCCCAGACGTTCTGGAATGCGAAGGCCAAACCCGAGGCGATCCCGGCGGTGGACACCTGATCGCGGATATAGGCAGGTGAGATCGTGCCCATCTGGACCACACCCCGGCTTACCGCCGGAAAGATCTCCTCGGCGGGGATCAGCGCACCGGCCTCGAAAAGCTCCAGAACCAGCCGGCCATCGGTCCGTTCCTCCAGTGTCTGTTTCAGATGCTCGAGGCTGTCGGAATAGGATGAGCTGGAGCTCGGCCAGTGGCTCTGCACGCGCCAGCGGGTCACGTCCTGCGCACTGGCGGCGACGGCGGTCAGGACCGCGGCAGCGGCCACCAGCCCCGCGGATGCGCGGCCTGCCCATTTCAGAAGCTTCATGGTTCTCCTCCCAAAGACATGAGTGCTGCGATACGGGGCGGACAAATCCGCCCGCCGATCTGGTCAGTTCCGCCCCAGCAGCTCGCGGCGGATCGGGCGGGGAGCGCACCGGAATTGTCGACCGGGCCCCGTCACGTTAGAAAAATCGTAGGTAAGGGATCTGGGCCTGTCAACCGGACGAAGCCAGCGCAAGGATCGCTGTCGGTGGGCCGTATTGCGACCGTGGAAGGGTAGAACGCTGTGACCGAAACTGAACCGCTCATCCCCCGCTTGCAGCCCGCCGACTATCCGGATCACACCCCGGTAGCATTCACCGAACAACTCCGCCGTGCAGCCGGGGCGCGGCCCGAGCACGTGGCCCTGATCGACGGCGATCAGGCAACCACGTGGGCGGAACTGTTCGCGCGCGTAGATCGGCTTCGCATCAAGCTTGCAGCCGCCGGGATCGGGCGTGGCAGCATGGTGGCGAGCCTTGCCGAGAATTCGGCGGCCCACGTGGTCGTCTATCTCGCCGTGGTGGGGATCGGCGCCTGCATGGTGCCGCTGCCGGGCGGGGCCCATCCGGACACATTGGGAACCATGCTGCGCGACAGTGGGGCGGCGCTGCTGTTCCATTCACCCGCGCTGGCGGCGGCCGCACAGGCCACGGCCACGCAGACGGGCGAAGTCGAACTCGTCGAAATGGACAGGCTGGACGGCTGGCGGAACGAGCGCCTACCCGCGCCCGCCGATCGCTCGACCGCAAATCTCGATGACCCGTTCGACATGATCTACAGTTCCGGCACGACCGGCGATCCGAAGGGCATCCTGCACGACCACCGCTTCCGGCTGCGCCAGATCCTGAGGATGAGCAGCTATGGCCTCGACCAGGACGCGATCCTGACCATGTCGACGCCGTTTTATTCCAACACTACGCTGGTTGCCGTGCTGCCGGTGCTGCTGAACGGCGGCACCGTCGTGGTGATGAGGAAGTTCGACGCAAGCGGCTTTCTGGCGCTGTGCGCGCGGCACCGTGTCAGCCATGCGATGCTTGTTCCGGTGCAGTACGACCGGATTCTCGACGCGGCCGATTTCGATCGCTTCGACCTGTCTGCCTTCCGGGTCAAGCTTTCGACCAGCGCCCCGTTTCCCGCCCGACTCAAGCGCGAGGTCCTGCGGCGCTGGCCGGGCAAGCTGTTCGAAATCTACGGAATGACCGAGGGGGGCGTTTCGACGGTGCTGGATTGTGGGCGCTTTCCGGACAAGCTGGACAGCGTCGGCCGACCGGTCGAAGGCGCCGAGGTCCGCATCCTCGATGACCAGGGTCACGAACTGCCCCGCGGCGAGATCGGCGAGGTGGTTGGCCGGTCCCCGACGATGATGCCCGGCTATCACAATGCGCCGGCCAAGACGTCGGAAATTCTTTGGAAAAGTCCGCAGGGCGAGGACTTCATCCGCACCGGCGACATGGGCCGCCTGGATGCGGATGGCTTTCTGTACCTGCTGGATCGGCGCAAGGACATGATCCTGTCCGGCGGTTTCAACATCTATGCGGCGGATCTGGAGCAGGTGCTGACGCGCCACGATGCGGTGGCAGAGGCGGCGGTGATCGCCATTCCCAGCGACGCCTGGGGTGAAACGCCGCTCGGGTTGGTGGTCTTGAAGCCGGACGCCCAGGTCGAGGCCGAGGCGCTGCGGGATTTCGCCAACCGGCAACTGGGCAAGACACAGCGCCTGTCCGCTGTCGAGATTCGTACCGCCCTGCCCCGCAGCGACATCGGCAAGATCCTGAAACGCGAATTGCGCGCGCCCTACTGGGAACATGCGGACAGGACGGCCGAATGACGCGATCCACGCGCTCCGCCTTTTTGATCAGGCGATCGTCACGCCCCCATCGGCCACGATCGTCTGACCGGTGATGAAGCTCGCGGCATCCGAGGCAAGAAACGCCGCGATGGGCGCGATCTCCTCCGGCCGTCCGATGCGGCGCAGCGGCGTGGTGCGGTTGCGATGCGCCAGCGCCTCCTCGTCCTCCCACAGCGCCCGTGCGAAGTCGGTCTTGATCAGTCCCGGCGCCACGCAGTTGACGCGGACGTTTCGCGGCCCCCACTCGACGGCGAGGTTGCGGGCCAGGGCGAAGTCGGCCGATTTCGATATTCCATAGGCGCCGATCCGGTCGGTGCCCCGGATCCCCGCGATCGACGAGATGATGACGACGGCGCCGCCGCCCCGTTCCGCCATCGACGGGATCGTCAGGTTGGACAGCCACAGATTGCTCTTCACGTTCGCGCCCATGATCTTGTCGAAGGCCTCGTCGGTCAGCTGCGACAGTGGGCCATAGACCGGGTTCACAGCCGCATTGCAGACCAGGACATCCGCGGGGCCAAGCTGCCGCTCGGTCTCGCTTACCAGCGCCTCCACCTCGTCCTTGCGGGTGATGTTGCAGGGAATCGTGATCGCCTCGCCGCCGCTTTCCCGAATCCCGGCTGCGACCGGCTCACATGCCTCGGGCTTGCGGCTGGACACCACGACGCGAGCGCCAAGCTGGGCGAACAATTCGGCAATGGCGCGCCCGATGCCGCGGCTCGATCCCGTTATGATCGCGACCTTGTCGGTCAGGTCCAGTGGGTTGACCATGCGGGATTCCCTCTCGTTGAGACCGGAGACAGGCCGCGCGCTGCGCCGCCGCCCCAATCGCTGCTGCCGTCCGCGCCCCAAGGCAGGCCACGGGCGAGGATTTGTCAACCGCCGGCACGTTGACGTCCGCGCGCGGCGCTGACACCCTGCGAGCGGCTTGCCCCATGCTGGCGGGCGCACCGGGTGCGTGAGCCGGCTACTGCTAGACCTTTCCCGGGGTCGCGCGCCGGCCACATGGCAGATCAAATCGCGGGGCCCTCAGACTGCGATTGCTGCGCGAGGCACCCGGATCGAACAGCAAGATCGCATCAGCGGGCGCCATCCCGATGGTGCCGACCAGAACGGAAGGGATGGCGATGAGCAATCCGAACGGCGCCGAACGGCTGTGCGACACGCTGCTGGCCAACGATATCGATGTCTGCTTTGCCAATCCGGGCACCTCGGAAATGCACTTCGTCGCGGCTCTCGACCGACGGCCGCAGATGCGCTGTGTGCTGGGCCTGTTCGAAGGCGTGGTGACCGGCGCGGCCGACGGTTATGGCCGGATGACCGACAGGCCGGCAGCGACGCTGCTGCACCTGGGGCCGGGACTCGCGAACGGTCTGGCCAATCTGCACAACGCGCGGCGCGCCCGGACCCCGATCGTCAATGTCGTCGGAGATCACGCGACCTATCATCTGCCCTACGACGCGCCGCTGACCAGCGACGTCGAAAGCCTCGCCCGGCCGATGTCGGACTGGGTCGGACGCGCGGACAAACCCGACACGGTTGTCGATGTCGCATCGGAGGCCTGTCGTGCGGCGCTGGAGCGATCCGGCATCTCGACGCTGATCCTGGCCGCCGACGCGGCATGGGGGGCGGCACCGGACGGCCCCATCCACAGGGTCCAGCCGGCGCCCCGGCCAAGTGTCGAGCAGCACGACGTCGACGAGGCGGCCGAGGCCATCCGCAGCGGCAACCGGGTCGTCCTTCTGCTGGGCGGCAGGGCCTTGCGCGCCGAGCCGCTGGAGGTCGCCGGACGCATCGCGGCGGTGACCGACGCCGAGATGATGGCCGAGAACTTCAATCAGCGGATCGAGCGTGGCGCGGGACGCACGCCCATCCGGAAGCTGGCCTATCCGATCGACGCGACGATCGCGGCGCTGGCCGATGTCGACACGCTGATCCTAATCGGTGCGCAGCGTCCCGTGGGGTTCTTCGCCTATCCCGGCAAGCCGAGCGACCTTGTTCCCAAGCAATGTCGTGTGGTGGAACTCGCCCGCCCGCTGGACGATCTCAAGGGCGCGCTTGACCTTCTGGCGGATGCGGTCGACGCTTCCGCCAGGCCGCCGACTCATCAAAGCATCCAGGAAACTTCTCCTCAAGCGATCGCACTCAGCGGAGTTCTCACGGCGGACACGGCGTGCCGCATCGTCGCAGCCATGGTCCCCGAGCACGCGATCATCTGTGATGAATCGGTGACCTCCGGGCGCTCCTTCTACGCCCATTCCGAGGCGGCGCCGCCACACGACTATCTGCAGCTGACCGGGGGCTCGATCGGGATCGGGATGCCGCTGGGCGCTGGCGCAGCGATCGCGTGCCCTGACCGGCGGGTCATCTGTCTGCAGGCCGACGGCAGCGGCATGTATACGGTTCAGGCGCTGTGGACCCACGCGCGTGAGGGGCTGAACGTGACCACGGTGATCTTTTCCAACCGGGCCTATGCCATCCTGCAGGCCGAGATGAAGAATGTCGGGGTGGGCCAGCACGGCCGCAATGCCGATCGGATGCTGCAGATCGATGATCCAGCGCTCGACTGGGTCAGCATCGCCCGCGGCATGGGTGTCGAGGCGATCCGGGCCGAGACGGCCGAAGACCTGACCTCTGCTCTGTCGGCGTCATTCGGTCAGTCAGGCCCGTTCCTGATCGAGGTCGTGCTCTAGTCCCGTCGTGCGTGCGTCGTCATTCGGGCAGCGCGAGGGGTTCGGAGTGTGGATCGTCAGATCGCAAACCGGCAATCCGCCGACATTGCATGTGAAGGCGAGCCCTGGCACGCGTATTCTGGGCAAAAGCCGGTCACGGTGTTGCCGTTGGCTCGCATCCGCAGATCGGGGGCGCGCAGTCGCGGCCCGGCACCGAGCTGCATAGCGAGGCCGCCGATCAGGCGGAAGCTTGTTGGGGAGGTAACGTGCCGGCCGGATTGCCAGCATGGGCCGGTCGATATGCCGCAGACACAATTTTTTCGCGGTCGCAGATACCCCCGGAAAGCTCGCATCTGCCCGAGGCCGGATGTGGCCCCTGTCCCCGCGCTGCATTGTCGCGAGGCGGCGTTTCGTTTCGGCGTGACCCGTCCGCTCGGGCCGCGGTCAGTTCCCCTGCAGGGCCTTGTCCAGTTCCGGGCGGAACCGGTGCAGGTAATCGGCGTCCACCAGCGGGCCCGCATGGCGGTAGAGGATGGTCCCGTCCGCGTCGAGGATGAAGGTTTCCGGCGGTGCCGTCACACCCCAGTCGATTGCCGTCCTGCCCTGCGGATCGGTCGCCAGCTTGGCGAAGGGATCGCCGTAGTCGGACAGGAAGCGCTGCGCGGCCGGTTCGGGATCCTTCAGGTCGACGCCGAACACCGGGATGCCTTCCGCGGCCAGCGCCGTCAGGGTCGGATGCTCGGCGCGGCAGGGCGGGCACCAGCTGGCCCAGAAATTCACCAGCTTCACGCCCGGCTGGCGCAGATCGGCATCGGTCAGCTGATCCTTGCCGGGAAGTGTCGTCTGCGGCACGACCGGCGCGGCCTGCCCGACCAGCGCCGACGGAATCTCGTTCGGGTTGTCGCGCCCCATGCCCCACAGGAACACCCCCGCGATGCCGGCAAACATCAGCGGCGGCAGCAGCATCAACGGCGAGATCCTAGCCACGGCGACGCTCCACCTCTTGCAGGCGCTTGCGGGCACGGGCGTTCGCAGCGACGGTCTGCACCACGAGGCCCGCCAGCAGCAGGACGGATATGGCCCAGGCCGACAGGACAGAGGCGGCGTAATCGCCCAGTTCGATCATGATCTTACCTCGCGCGCGATCAGCGCGGCCGTCCGGCGACGCCGGATCTCGGTGCGGGTGCGCACCAGCAGCAGCGCCAGAAACAGCAGGAAGAACCCCAGCATGCACAGATAGAGCGGATACTTGTAGACCGGCGACATCCGCTCGCCCGCCTTCAGCGACAGCGAGGCGCCCTGGTGCAGGCCCTGGTTCCAGAAATTCACCGCATAGCGGCTGAGCAGTGCAAAGACGGACCCGACCAGGCACAGCACCCCGGTCAGATCGGCGGCGTTGTCGGGGTTTTCCACCGCCGACCACAGGGCGATGTAGCCCAGATAGAACAGGAACAGGATCAGGAAGCTGGTCAGGCGGGGGTCCCATTCCCACCAGGTGCCCCACATCGGCTGTCCCCAGATCGCCCCGGTCGCCAGCGCGATGAGGGTCATCACGGCCCCCACGGGGGCCGCTGCCTTGGCGGCGAGAGCGCTGACATGATGGCGGCGGATGATCCAGATCAGCGAGGCGACCAGCATCATGACCCAGATGTTGATCGCCATCATGGCTGCGGGCACATGCAGGAACATGATCTTGACCGTCGAGCCCTGCTTGTAATCCTCGGGCGTGGTCAGGCCCCAGATCACGCCGACCGACAGCGTCAGCGCGGCCGCCCCGACGACCCAGGGCAGCGCCACATCGGACAGGCGCATGAACTTGACGGGGTTGGCGTATTCCCAGAATGACATGCAAGGACCTCTATGCGGGGTGACAGCCGGGGTGAAGCCCCCTCACCGCAGATTGACCCGCAGCGCGGCCGCCGCGGCGAAAGGTATCGCACCCAGCACCGCCAGGGTGATGGCCGTCAGGAACGCCAGCGGGGTGATCGCATCCATTCCCGCGCCTCCCCGCCGCACCGTTTCCGCGCCGAAGATCAGGGTGGGGACATAAAGCGGCAGCACCAGCAGCGACAGCAGCAGGCCTCCCCGCCGCAAGCCCACCGTAAGGGCCGCACCGAACGCGCCCAGCATCGACAAGGCGGGCGTTCCGATCAGCAGCGACAGCACCAGCCAGCCCTGCGCCCCCGCCGGCAGATGCAGCAGCAGGCCGAACACCGGGGCGGCAGCGACAAGTGGCAGGCCAGTGGTGATCCAGTGCGCAGCCGCCTTGACCAGCACCGTCCCCTCCATCGGCAGCGGGGCCGTCGCCAGCAGGTCCAGGCTGCCGTCCTCCCAGTCGAGGGCGAAGATGCGGTCCAGCGACAGCAGGCAGGCCAGCAGGGCGCCGACCCACAGGATGCCCGGCGCGATCAGCGCCAGGGTGCCGCCCTGCGGCCCGACCCCGAAGGGGACAAGCGTGCACAGGATCAGAAAGAACGCGAGACCCAGCCCGAACCCGCCGCCCGCCCGCACGGCCAGTCGCAGATCACGCAGCAGCAGCGCCGTCATGCCGCAGACCCCTGCCCGACCCGCGCTGGCCCGTGTCGCGTTGCCCGCGGCGCCATCACGCAAACGCCTCGTCAAAGCCCGCGGGCACCCTGTCCTGCACGCGACGCGGGTCCGCACGATAGGGGGTCAGATCCAGGACCGTCGCCTCGGGCAGGTTCAGGTCGATATGGGTGGCCATCAGGGCGGCCCCGCCGCCGCTCAGGTGGCCACGCACGGCCTGCACGAACAGGGCGACCGAGGCCGTGTCCAGCGACACGGTAGGCTCGTCCAAAACCCAGACCGGCCGCCCGGTCACCAGCAACCGGGCCAGCCCCAGCCGGCGCTTCTGTCCTGCGGACAGCATCGCCGCGGGCCGGTCCGCCAGATCGGACAGGTTCATCGCGGCCAGCGCCGCCCCGATCGCGGGTCCGTCGAAGACCTGCGCCCAGAACCCCAGATTTTCACGCACGGTCAGCGCGCCCTTGATCCCGTCGGCATGGGCCGCATAGGCGATTGCGTCCGGCGCGGCGTCCACGATGCCGTCGACGGCAGCCTGCAGGCCTGCCACGGTGCGCAGCAGTGTCGTCTTGCCGATGCCGTTCGCGCCGCGCAGGATCAGCGCCTGTCCCGCGTCAAGTGAAAAGGTGACGCCTTCGACGGCCCGCCGCCCGCCACGGGCGACGGCCAGATCGCTGACGGACAGCAGCGGCGCCACCGGTCAGACCGGCAGCAGCGCACAGGCGACGCGCCGCCCTTCGGACAGGGTGACGTTGTAGCTGCGCGCCGCGGGCGGCGAGGCCATCGTCTCGACCATCAGCCCCGCGTCGCGCAGCCGCTCCGCCAGATCAGCCGGCAAGCGGCCGATCTCGGCGCCCATGCCCATGAACAGGACGTCAACCTGCCCCGCCAGCGCCAGCAGCGGCGCAGCGTCGTCCAGCCCGCCCCAAGGCCGCGCGCCCGCGTCCGTCACGATCACCGCGCCGTGGTGAACCTCGCCCGCCGCGCGAAAGAAACCGGGGCCATAGCCTTCGACCGGAACGCCACCGGCAAAGTCGGTCGGGCGCATCGCCATCAGGGTCTGTCCTGGAACGGCGTGCCGGCCAGGTCGCTCTTTTCGTCCGCCGCGAGCTTTTCGGGCTTCGACCAGTCGCGCTTGACCCCCAGCCACAGCACGATGTTCTTGGCGAGGTAGATGGTCGAGTAGGCACCGACGAACACCCCCCAGAGCATGGCGAAGACGAAGCCGCGGATCACGTCGCCGCCCAGCACGAGCATGGCCGTCAGCGCCAATGCCGTCGTCACCGCGGTCATGATCGTGCGCGACAGGGTTTCGTTCACCGTCAGGTTCATGACCTCGACCAGCGGCATCGTCTTGAACTTCATCAGGTTCTCTCGAAGCCGGTCGAACACCACCACCGTGTCGTTGATGGAATAGCCCAGGATCGTCAGCAGCGCCGCGATCGTGGACAGGTCGAACCTGATCTGGAACAGCGAGAATATGCCCAGCGTCAGCAGCACGTCATGGACCAGCGCGGCCACGCCGCCCAGGGCGAACTGCCATTCGAACCGCAGCCAGATGTAGAACAGGATTCCGATCGTGGCCGCGGTCACCGCATAGATGGCGGTCTTGATCAGTTCGCCGGACACCTTGGGACCGACGGATTCCACGGCCGTGAAGGTGACCTGCGGATCGACCTGCTTCAGCGCGGCCTCGATGCGGTTCAGTTCCTCGGGCGTGACCGACCCGGTGTCGTCCGTGCTGCCAATCCGGATCTGCGCGACATGCTGGTCAGCGTCGAAGGTGGGGTCGAACACCTCGGTGATCGACACGTCGCCCAGGTCGAGTGCGTCCAGGGCGGCGCGATAGTCGCCCACCTCGAATTCGGTGCTGCTTTCCGCGCGGATCGTCGTGCCGCCGCGGAAGTCGATGCCGAAGTTCAGGCCCATGGTCAGCAGCACGATCAACGATGCCAGCATCAAGAACGCAGACAGGCCCGCGGTCAGCTTCTGCCAGCGAAAGAAATCATAGCTGGTGTTGTCGCGGACCAGCTTCAGACGAAAGGCCATGCGTGATCCCCTAGAGTTCCAGTGTCCGCGGCTTGCGCCAGTCGAGCCACAGCACGATCATCAGCCGGGTCAGGTAGATCGCCGAGAACACGGAGGTCGCGATCCCGATGGTCAGGGTGACGGCGAAGCCCTTGACCGGACCGGACCCCAGGAAGAACATCACCAGCGCCGCGATGAAGGTGGTCACGTTGGCGTCGATGATCGCGCTCATCGCTTCGTTGAAGCCGTTGTCGATCGCCTGCGCCACCCGCTTTCCGGACCGCAGTTCCTCGCGGATCCGTTCGTAGATGATCACGTTCGCGTCCACGGCGGTCCCGACGGTCAGCACGATTCCCGCGATGCCCGGCAGGGTCAGGGTTGCACCGATCGCCGACATGATCGCCAGGATCAGGATGACGTTGACGACCACCGCGGTCGACGCGAACACGCCGAAGATGCCGTAGCTTGCGATGATATAGGCGACGACCAGCACGGTGGCGACGATCGCCGCGATCCGCCCCGCCTCGATGCTGTCCTGACCCAGTTCCGGGCCGATGGTTCGTTCTTCCAGGAAGGTCATCTCGGCCGGCAGGGCGCCGGCGCGCAGCAGCACGGCCAGCCGGTTCGATTCGTCCACGCTCATCGCGCCGGAGATCTGGCCCGATCCGGTGGTGATGGCCTGCCGGATCACGGGGGCGGAGATGACCTGATCGTCCAGGACGATCGCGAAGGGCTGGCCGACGTTGGCGGATGTGTACGCGCCGAACCGCTTTGCGCCTGCCGGGTTGAACCGGAAGTCGACCGCCGGCTGGCCGTTCTGGTCAAAGCTCGGGCGCGCGTCGGTCAACTCCTCGCCGGTGACGACCGGACGTTCCTCCAGCGTGTAGTAAACGCCCTCCTCATCCAGCGACGGCAGCACGACGTTGCCGACGCCGGCAGCGGTGTCCGGATCGACGCCCCGCCCGATGACCGGGTTGAAGGTCAGCTTGGCGGTGGTGCCGATCAGCTTCTTCAGCTCTTCCGCCGACCCGATGCCTGGCACCTGGATCAGGATCCGGTCTGCGCCCTGCCGCTGGATCGTCGGTTCGCGGGTTCCGACCTCGTCTACGCGCCGCCGGACGATTTCCAGAGACTGCTGGATCGTGCGATCGTCCGTCGCAGCCTTTTCGGCGTCCGACAGGCGCACGATGAGGGTGCTGCCAGTCGCCGTGATGTCCAGATCCGTGGCGCCGGCGCCCGAGATGCTGACCACCGGGGTGGCCAGGCCGCGCGCGATTTCCACCGCACGGGCCATCTGCGACGGCTCGCCGATCTCGACATGCAGCTCGTCGGGCGGGCCCTGCGCCCGGCGAACGGCGCCCACCACATCCCGCTGCTCGGCCAGCGCGCCCCGCAACTCGGGCCACAGCGCGTCCATGCGGGACTTGTAGACGTCCTCGACATCGACCTCGCCCAGCAGGTGGGCGCCGCCGCGCAGGTCGAGGCCCAGATTGACCAGCGACGACGGCAGGAAGTCGGGCCAGCCCGACCGCGCCGCGGCAAGCTCGGGCGTTTCGAACCCGGCCTGCTCGGCGGCTTTCAAGGCGTCATTGTGCTGCTCGACCCGGCTGTAGAACAGGTTGGGCATCGCAAACAGCAGACCCAGCGCGACCAGTCCCAGGATCAGGACGCGCTTCCAGGCGGGGATTTGCAGCATGGCGCGGTTGCGTCCTCAGCTGTTGGCGGCGACGGGCGCCGTGCGGTTCAGGACCTGCGCCACCATGCCCCGGGCCACGCGCACGCGCACGCCCTGCGCGACCTCGACCTCGATCTCGTCGTCGCGAACCGTCATCACCTTGCCGATCAGCCCGCCCTGGGTGATGATCTGATCCCCCTTCTTGAGGGAGGCGACCATGTCGCGATGTTCGCGCACCTTCTTCTGCTGCGGACGCAGGATCAGGAAATACATGATCGCAAACACCAGCAGCAGCGGGATGAACTGCGCAAAGGCGGCGGCGCCGCCGGCAGGTGCGGCAGCCTGGGCGTAAGCGGGGGTCACGAACATCGCAGATCCTTTGACAAGCCCCGGTCCGGGACGAAGCAGGCGCACCGAACCACACGGGGCCGGGCAGATTGGCGCGCAACCTAGCGACGAGGGTGGGTGATGTCCAGAAAGGCGAGGCGCGTTGAAGCGGCCCCGCCCCACGGCCTCGCGTCGGCCCCCCCCGGTGGTGCTAGCCCGCGACGCTCGGCTGCGCGCGTTCGACCAGACGGGCGAGGAAACTGGCCCCGATCGGCGCGATCTCGTCGTTGAAATCATAGGCGGGGTGATGCAGCCCGGCGCCGGGGCCCTGACCTAGGAACAGATAGGCGCCCGGCCGCGCCTGCAGCATATAGCTGAAATCCTCGGCGCCCATCTCGCGGCCGCTGTGGCGTTCGACCTTGTCCGGCCCCGACACCTCGGCGGCGACATCCGCGGCAAAGGCCGTAGCCGCCGGCTCGTTCACCGTCGCGGGATAGCCGTGCCGATAGTCAAGCTGCGCCGTCACGCCGAAAGCCGCGGCTTGACCCGCGACGATTTCCCCCATCCGTCGCTTCACCATCTCCTGCACCTCGGGATCGAAGCTGCGCACCGTGCCCTGCACGAACGCGGTGTCGGGGATCACGTTCTCGGCAGATCCCGCGTGGATCTGGGTCACCGACACCACCAGGTCGTCCACCGCGCGATGGTTGCGGCTGACGATCGTCTGCAGCGCCTGCACGATTCCCACGGCGGCGATCAGCGGGTCGGCGGTCTCGTGCGGCATGGCGCCGTGTCCGCCGCGACCGGACACCTTGATGTCAAAGACATCGACGGCCGCCATCAGCGGCCCGGGTGTCGTCTTGAACTGCCCGACATCGACATTGGGGCTGTTGTGGATGCCGAACACCTGCGTGATGCCGAACCGGTCCATGATGCCCTCTTCGACCATCACGCGCGCCCCGCCGCCGCCCTCTTCGGCGGGCTGGAAGATCAGGGCCACCCGGCCCGAAAAGTTGCGGGTCTCTGCCAGATAGCGGGCGGCACCCAGCAGCATCGTCGTGTGCCCGTCATGGCCGCAGGCATGCATCTTGCCGGGGGTCCGGGACTGGTAGGGCTTGCCCGTTGTTTCGGCGATCGGCAGCGCGTCCATGTCGGCGCGCAGGCCGATGGTCGGACCGTCGCCGTGACCGTTGATGATGGCGACGATGCCGGTCCGTGCAATGCCTTCGTGCAGTTCATCGACGCCGAACTCGCGCAGCCGGTCCGCCACGAATGACGCGGTCTGGTGCAGATCGAACAACAGTTCCGGGTTCTGGTGAAGATGTCGCCGCCACGCCGTCATGTCGTCGGCATAGCTGGCGATGCGGTTCAGAACGGGCATGATGGACTCTTTCCTGCGGGATGTGTTTGGTGCGCCCATCATTCCGAACGGCAGGTGTTTGTCCATGTCCGACTCCACCGACCCCCTGCGGCGTCTGATCGACATCATGGCCGCCTTGCGCGATCCCAAGACCGGCTGCCCGTGGGACATCGAGCAGGATTTCGCGTCGATCGCGCCCTACACGATCGAGGAGGCGCACGAGGTCGCCGACGCCATCGCCCGCGAGGCGTGGGACGAATTGCCGGGCGAACTGGGCGATCTGCTGCTGCAGGTCGTGTTTCATGCCCAGATGGCGGCCGAGGCGGGGATGTTCGATTTCGACGACGTCGCCTGCAGCATCGCGGACAAGCTGGTCAGCCGCCATCCGCATGTCTTTGGCGACGAGAGCCGGGACAAGACCGCGGCCCAGCAGGTGCGGGACTGGGAGGAGATCAAGGCCCAGGAACGCGCGGGACGGGCGGAACGCGGGGTGCTGGATGGCGTGGCGCTGGGGCTGCCGGCGCTGACCCGTGCGGTCAAGCTGCAGAACCGGGCGGCGCGCGTCGGGTTCGACTGGCCCGCGACCGATCAGGTTCTGGACAAGCTGCGCGAGGAAACGGCGGAACTGGTGGCTGCCCGCGACGCAGGCGACCCGGCCCATCTGGCCGAGGAGTTCGGTGACCTGCTGTTCGTGATGGCGAACCTCGCCCGGCATCTGGACGTCGATCCCGAAGCCGCGCTGCGCAGCGCCAACGCCAAGTTCACCCGTCGTTTCCGCGCGATCGAGTCCGCGCTGGCGGCGCAGGGCCGGCGCCCCGAGCAGTCAAACCTGGCCGAGATGGACGGACTGTGGGACGCAGCCAAACGCAAAGAACGGGCCGCGCCGGACATCTGAGTTCGACCGACCGCAGCCCCACCCCTTAGGCGTTCACCACCTCCGCCATGGCGACGCGGTCCTCTGTCCTATGGGTGACCGCATCCAGGGCCGCGTCGTAATCGGCCAGCGTTCCCCGCGCGCCCCGTTCGGACAGCGCCCGTTTCCATGCCCGCGCGCCGGGCTGGCCATGAAACAGCCCGAGCATGTGCCGGGTGATCTGGTGCATCCGGCCGCCCTGATGCAGATGCCGGGCAACGATGTCGCGCATCGCCTGGGCCGCGGCGAACGGGGACGGCAGCGGCGGGACGTCACCCCACAGCGCATCGGCACCGCCCAGGATATCCCACGGCCGATGATAGGCGGCTCGCCCGACCATGACGCCGTCCATGACCGACAGCTGCGCGCGGGCCTGATCCAGCGTGGCGACGCCGCCGTTGATCGACAGGTGCAACTGCGGGAATGCCGACTTCATCGCGTGAACGAGATCGTAGTCGAGCGGCGGCACCTCGCGATTCTCGCGCGGGGACAGGCCCTGCAGCCACGCCTTGCGGGCATGGATGATCACCCGGCCCACCCCGGCATCCTGCATGCGCTGCAGGAAGGCGGGCAGAACATCGGACGGGACCTGGTCGTCGACCCCGATACGGCACTTGACCGTGACCTCGACAGGGCTGACGGCCGCCATCGCCCCCACGCAATCCGCCACCAGGTCGGGTGTCTGCATCAGCACCGCGCCGAACCGGCCCGACTGCACGCGGTCGCTGGGACAGCCGACATTCAGGTTGATCTCGGCGTAACCCCGATCGGCCGCGATGTTGGTCGCTTCGCGCAACTCGGCCGGATCAGACCCGCCAAGCTGCAGGGCGACAGGATCCTCGCCCGCACCATGATCCAGCAGCTGCGCACGGTTGCCGTGTATGACCGCCGGCGCAGTGACCATCTCGGTATACAGCAGGGCCCGCCGGCTCAGCAGCCGATGGAACCGACGGCAATGCCGGTCGGTCCAGTCCATCATGGGTGCCACGGCAAGCCTTGATGCACGACAAGCTACTGTTTTCTGGGGCTTATTCATAGCATTCCGGCCGGCTCGTGGCCTTCAAAATCGCCCGATTTCGCCGGATTATGCCGGGTTTCGCCGGGTGCCGCGAGCGGAGTTGCTACGACGTAGCAATTTGCGTCGCGCTCCTCCAGCGCGGTCGAGAGGCCCTCCGCCGCTGTCGGAGCGCCTCCATTTCCGGGTTTTGAAACCCGGACCAACCTTCCGCCTGCAGTCGAACAAGGAAGACCGACCATGTCCACCAACATCATCACCTTTCCAGTCCCCCGCGCTACGATATGCCCGGCAGCACCGACCCAAACTCAGAACCCCGATAGCGACACACGCACCGACAGCCGCAACGAGCATCTGCCGCCGAGCACCTCTCCGGCCCACTTGGACGGCCGCCGCAAGCAGGGCGCGAATTCCCGCAGCGTCGAGCCGAACATCCAAGTGATCCCGGGCGAGAACGGCCGGTGCTCCTATCGCGTCCAGATTCGAAAGTCCATGGCGGGGAAACCCCTCAGCTTTACGAAGACCTTCTCCAAGCTCGCCATGGCAAGGAAATGGAAGAAGAGGAAGCTCGCAGAGATCGAGATCGAGGGCGTTCAGGCAGTATCGAGATGTGGCCATACGGTCGGCGATGCAATCACTGCTCGGTTGGCGGCTCACAAACATTTGGGACGTTCGGCGACGCAACACCTCGGCTGGCTGAAGGCAAGCCAATTCGGGAACACGAAACTGGCCGAGTTGTCGCTGGAATCCCTTATCGACCTTGCGGACGACATGCTTGGTGAAGAGCGGCTGCCTCAGACCGTGGCCGGATATCTCTCGATCCTCGTGAACACGCTGGACTGGGCCTCACGACGCGGTTTCTCCGTTCCGGTCGCTGCAATGAAGCAGGCAATGGAAATCATGTGGGAAGACGAGATACTCGCCCGCTCCGAGGAGCGGGATCGTCGGCCCACTACTGAGGAATTGAACAAGATCTTGCAAGCTGTGGCGAACAACAAGCGGCAGAAAATCCCTGTTGCGAAAATTATCGTCTTCGCAATCTTCAGCTGCCGGCGCCTGGGAGAAATCTGCCGGCTCCGCTGGGACGACCTCCGCGTCGAACAGAAGAAGATCCTTGTGCGCGACATGAAGCATCCTCGGAAGAAGAAGGGCAATGACGTGTGGTGCCATCTCACCGACGAAGCGCTGGCGATCATTCTGTCGATGCCCCGCGAAGGTGAGTTCATCTTTCCTTTCAAGGCAACCTCGGTTGGCACCGCATGGCAACGTCACCGCGACCGATTGAAGATCAAGAACCTCCGGTTCCACGACCTGCGGCATGAAGGGATCACTCGGCTCTTCGAAATGGGCAAACCCGCAGTTTTTGTCGCGAAGTACTCAGGCCACAAGAACGGTGGATGCCTGTTTCGCTATGAGCATGTGGAAGAGGAAGGGGACAAGTTCGCAGGATGGGTTTGGACGACCTGGGTAACCGAGACCCGGTGAGAGGCTGCGGCGTGATCGATCGTTTTGGCCTGCGTGCGAGCGGAGCGACCTCTCGCTGCCGGCAGGCAGGTGCGCTCGAAATCAAGAGCATTTGATCTACACAGTGTAGGGAGACCACCAGTTTTCCTCGGCAGCTTTTTTTCCTCTACCCACATAGACCCACTTCCTGAGCGTCCTGAACGGAGGCTCGAATGGATACCTTGGAACTGCTTCTGCAACACTACAATTCTCGGCCCTTCATCCCTCTCGTGGAGGCCGGAGAATTTTGGGGGCACACGGAGAAGAGGATGAAAGAGAAGATTGACGCTGGCGATATCCGCATGCCCTACTTCACGCCCGACGATAAGCAGAAGTCCATCAAACTGGTCCGTGTCGAAACGCTGGCCAAAATACTGGACGAAAGGGCATCGCATGCGGAGCGCGAATTCGCCAAACTTTGGGATTGAACGAGTTCGGTTGAGCTATCCAGATGAGTCGCATCATCCTGATAGCAAGCGTCGCTTGAGACAACTCACCGGATATCCTCCTTCGACAAGGCCTCTTCGGTCCGCTTCAGCGTCGTGATCTCGATCTTCGGGCGTACGCCGCTCAGGACAGTGACATCCAGCGTGCGACCGCTCTCGACCGACGCGCTCCGTCAGCCTTGCCGCCGCGGCGCATCTGGCTTCCCGCGGTATCGCTCCGCTCGTTGTCGAGCGCGGCCGGCAGGCCGGCGCGGCGGTGAGTGAGCCCATGTGCCGGTGTTCTCGGCGCGGGAATACCACATCGACGCAGAGGCGCGCCGGCTGCTCCTCCAAGCGGGCTGGACCATGCCCGACTCCCGCCCCGCAGAGGCCTGCGGGGCCGCGCCAATGCGGGGCGGACTCTGCGGACGAACGGAGGCTGCTCGGGAGGTGCTCGGCGCCCAGTGCGCAGCCTACATCACGAGAAGCAGAACCGGGGTCCAGACGAACAACCTCACGATCATGGCGCCACCTCAAGTGTCGTTGTCGTCGCCGCAGACAGTTCCTCAGAGCCGCCAGCCTCCTGAATTTCTACAGTGGCGTGCTCCACTCCGAAGCGAGAAAACAGGCGGGACTTGACCGCCCGCCGCACGACCTGCGGGTTCGCGTCAGGCTCGACCTCCGCTTCCAGCGTCACCATCGGCCGCTCCTGTGTGATCGACCAGGCGTGAACATGATGGATGCGGACCACTCCAGGAACGTTCTGGGTCAGATCCGCCGTGACCTCACGCACATCGAAGTCCGCCGGAGCACCTCCCAGAAGCATGTGCCCGCTCTCGCGCACTACCTTCCAGGCCGAGCGCAGGATGATAACGACAACGAGGATTGACAGGATGGGGTCGATGGGAGTCCAGCCGGCCCAGAGGATAACCACCGCCGCCACAATGGCCGGGACGGAGCCGAGGAGGTCGCCCGCTACGTGCAGGGCGGCAGAGCGGACATTGAGGTTTTCGCCCTCGCCTCTGGTTAGAACCCAGAAAGCAAGGATGTTGACGGCAAGCCCGGCGACGGCAACCCACAGCATCACGCCCCCCATCACCTCACCCTGCTCGAAGAGACGGTTGAACGCCTCGACGGTGATTCAGGCGGCTATGGCGAACAGGGACAAGCCGTTGACGAAAGCTGTAAGCACGCTGAGGCGGTCGAAACCATAGGTCGTTCGCCATGTTGCCGGACGCCGTGCGAAGAGGAAGGCCAGCCACGCGAGGACGAGCGAGGCGAAGTCCGTCAACATGTGGCCAGCATCGGCCAGCAACGCGAGGGAGCCAGAAATCAGTCCACCAGCAACCTCAGCGAGCATGAAACTCCCGGTGAGCAGCGCGGCGATTCCAACTGCACGTTCATTACTTCCATGGGTGATGCGCGACGTCGGAATCTGCACGCTGATCTGCGACGGCAAGCGCGCCGAGGCTGCGCGTGAGCTGCAGATCTACCTTCTGGAATCCGAGCAACGCATCCTTGAAATCATCCGCGCGCGGACCATTCGCCGCCCGGACGCGATCTTCGATCCCGATATGGCCCGAGAAGACCAAACATCCTGAACAGGGAGCCTGCCTTGAAGACCCTCTCGAATTCCCCCGCACCTGCCGATGCCGAGGCGCGCAGGGCTGTCGCTCCGGTGGTCTGCTATCCGGTCGGGCGCCTGCCGCGCCCCGATCTCGCGCGCTACGAGGCCGTGCGCGGCGACCTGACACTGATCGAACGTGTCATCATCCCGCCTCGGGATGCCGCCAGCTTCCACGTGCCACAGGGATGTTTCTTCCGGATTTCGGTGGCCGGCCCGCAGGTGGGCGACCTGAACCTGTTCAACGCCGACAATATCGATGAACGCTTCTATTCCGGAAAGACACGAGCGCTGAACGGCACCCATCTGGGCTTGGGGGACCAGATGTTCTCGAGCTTTCCCTACCTGCGACCCATGGCGACGATCACCCATGACACGCTCGACTGGTATGGCTTTGACGCGTTCGGTGGCGGCGTTCACGACGTGATCGGCACCCGCTGCGATCCCTACACCAACAACCTGCTTTCGGGCGGCGGGCAGTATCACCATTGCTGCCACTCGAACCTGACGCGGGCGCTCGCCGAGGCCACCGGCCTGCCCCTGCGGCAAGCTGAACCCTACGTGCATGACGTGCTGAACGTCTTCATGTGCACCGGCTTCCTGCGCGAAACCGGGCAATACTTCATGAAGGCTTCGCCCGTGCGGGTGGGCGATTACCTCGAGATGTTCGCCGAGATCGATCTCCTGGGGGTCTTGTCCGCGTGTCCGGGCGGCGACTGTTCGACGACGCACTCCTCGGATCTGGCGATCTGCAACGAGATGTACGTGGACATCTACCGTGCCGACCGCCTGCCGGAGGGATGGGAGCCGCCGGCCGTAAACGGCTATGATCGCAGCCACGGGGTCGCCGTGAATACGAACGTCTGATCGCCGTCACGTCGCCCCACGGCACTGCGGATGCGCGGCAGTGCGCGATCGGTCTCGAGGCTGCCGTCAAATGTCGTGGCCGCAGAGCTCCTCGCGACCAATTGCCTGTGAAGCGCATGACAGGCTCTTCTTCGAGAACGGATAGTCGCCTTCCATCTGACAGGAGAGGGAGCGAGGGGCGCGGAGATCACATCGCACCGATCGTCACGGCTCTGGGCCGCACGTCCCGGGACAACATCTGCCGCGAGCAATCCATTGAGTCCCTCGACGCCGCCGACGCGCTGGTGTCAGACAAGAAAGCCGCTTTGCGTGCCCGTCTCGCGGCGAAGCGAAAACTGCCGGGCGCGTCGAAGAAGAGCCCCGGGGAGGGCGCGGACGACCTGCTCCTGGCGAACGGCTTTCTGACGCCTGACCAGCGCTGGAGCGCCGAGACGCTATCGCGCCGGCGGGGCGGGATCGTGGCGCTCGCAAAAGCCCTCGCCGCCTCTACGGGGATCGCCGCCTTTGTGGATCAGGTCCTCGAAGTGTCCCGGCGCTGCGCAAGGCCGACGGCGACACTTCTGCCAACGTCCTCATGTTCAATGCGCTTTACATGTTCGACGGCATGGGCGCGACCGGGGCGGTTCAGCCCTATCTCGGCGCCGGCATCGGCGGGGCCAACGTGGAGATGAGCGCCGGCGGCCAGGATTTCGACGCCGACAAGTTGCTGGCCTACCAGTTGATCGGCGGCGTGGACTACGAACTGAACCCGAAGGTGAGCCTCTACGCAGAGGGACGGTGGTTCCAGACCGAGTCGGGTGACTTCGACGGCCCCGACGGCGAGAGCTTCGACGGCAAGTTCGAGACCTTCGACCTGCTCGTCGGCATGCGCTATGCCTTCTGACGAAAGCTGACGGACGGGCGCCTGGCCTGCCTGAGAGGCTGACTCAAGGGCTCATGCGAAATCGCAGTATCTTGCGAAATGCGGTGTCATAAGCCTGATGCCTGCGATCAGTGTCCAGGCCGTTGAGCTTTCCAACGATCGCTCCTCGTCCTTTGCCAATCTGTGGCATTGCCTGAGCCATGCGAATGTTCGCTCGACCGACCCGTCGACGCGGCAGAACCTCGACCCATTCGCGGTGTCGGAACGCTTGGTGATCTCGAGCGTCCAGTCGCCGCGGCCGCTGCGCGTTGCCTTCAGCTTATCCCCGGCATAGCCGCCATCGGTGAACGTGGCGCAGCCAAGGAAACCGGTGCCGGATCGAGCGGAAGACGTCCGGGTCGCCATCGCGGTCTTGGATGCCGGCCGGTTGAACGACGGGAAACAGGAGCAAGCCGAGCATATCGGTCATGATGTAACGCTTGCGCCTCCTCACTCGAACGCTGGCATCCTCAACCGCTTTAGCCGCCTCGCCAGACGCTATGAGCGACGCGCCGACATCCACGATGCTTTCGTGATCCTCGGCTGCGGCCTCATCGGGCTCCACCAGATCAGAAGGTCTTGTTAGGTGTTCTCAGTCGCGCGTTGCAGACCGGGCACGCGAGAGAATCTGCGGGTCAGCCCGACCGTGCAAATCCCCTGCCCGGTTCATCGCCTTTGGTGAACTCGCCGGCTCTCCCGGCTTGATTTCTCGTTTCTGCGGTACAACGCCCGCTTAGGAATCCTCTCAGGACACAACACGCCTGAAAGCCGGGAAAGTGCGCCTCTGAGCAGCCCGGAAGGCACTGCGCAGTCCGGTGTTTCACTGCACTGTGCAGCGACAGGCGAGGCGAGAAGCGGGCCGGCTCTGGACCCGCGACCAGCCCCGCTTTCACGCGAGGCTGGCCATGCTCTCCGCACGTGCCGGGAGCGAGGCTCTCGAGCCTTCAATGGTATCAAGGCTCAACTGGACGAGGCTCAGTTGGTGAGCGGCTCCCATCCCTCGTGAGCGAAATGCGCGTCATAGGCCTCGAGGGCTTCGGCGACGAGGGTCATCCCTGCTTCCGGTTCGTCGCCGGTGAGTTGCTCTGCACCCTCGATGACCTGCCCCAGCAGCACGTGAAGCTGGGCGTCCGCATCGGGCGGGAGCTCGCAATTCGCGATCATGTAGTCCACCTGGGATTCGACCGCGGCAGCAAGGGCACCGTACTCTGCCGGGGACGTTCCATTGTCGGCGACCATCGGCGCAGCGGCGTTGCGGATGGTTTCCATCGCGGCGCGCAGCGGCGCGTCGGTCTGCCACTTCTGTCCGTCGTCAAGCGACAGCATCTGAGCGGCTTCGTCATGCCCGTCATGAGCCTGCTCGCTCGCGGCCACAGCCGGGGTGGCGGACAGGGTGGCGGCAAGCAGCAGTGCGGTGAGGGAAGCAGTTGTCTTCAGCATGTCTCTTACTCCGGTAAACTTCATTGTCGGCGGCCCGGGTTCCGGCAGGAGAACCGTTCCGATGCTGCCCTGACCCCAATGTGGGCTGTGCGACCGGAGTTATCCATTCGCCATCCCGACAAGCAGGCCTTGCACAGATGCACAAGCACGCTGTCCGCACGGCTGCGTCGCTCCGCTGCTTGACTGCCCCCCGGCAATCAGGCGCCCTGCCCTTCGGGCCGCGCCTCTGCCGCTTGCCGTTCCCCGCCCTCGAGCAGCGACGCCTCTTTCGCGATTTCCTCGGCCAGGAAGTCCATGAAGACGCGGATGCGCGCGGTTCGGCGGAGATCCTCGTGGGTGAGGAGCCACAGGTCGAGCGCGAAGTCGTCGGGCAGATCCGCCACGCGCACGAGACCTGGTTCCGGATCGGCCAGGCCGCACGGCAGTGTCGCCAGCCCTATCCCCGCCCTGGCGGCGGCGAGGGCGGCGGCAACCGAGTTCACGCGAAAGGTCGGGCGGACCTGCGGCAGGAACGCGGCGAGGCGGCGGACGAGCGGCGCGTGCTCGGCGTCGAAGCCGATCCACGCTCGTTCGGTCAGCGGCGTTTCAGCATCGCCCGCACCTGCGGAACCGTAGACCGCAAATACCAGGCGACCCACCCGCCGCCCGACCAGCGTTTCCGGCGGCTGGTTGCCGACCCGCAGCGCGACATCCGCCTCGCGGCGTGTCAGGCTCAGCGCGGCGTTTCCGACCGTCAGTTCGAGCTCGATGCCCGGATAGGCTCGCTGGAATGCGGCCAAGTGCCTTGGCAGAAGGCCCTGCGCGAGCATGTCCACCGTGGTGATTCTCACCGTGCCGCTCAGCCGCAGGTCGCGACCGGTGACCCTGCGGCCGATCGCAACCATCTCCTCCTCGACGCGCAGGGCGCTCTCCTGCATCGCTTCGCCCGCAGCGGTCAGTGCGTAGCCGTTCGGCAGCCGGTCGAACAGCCGCACCCCCAGCGTCTCCTCGAAGCCCCCGATGCGGCGAAAAACGGTGGAATGGTTCACCCCCAGCGTCCGTGCCGCGCCCGACAGCGTGCCCGCCTGCGCCACAGCCAGAAACAGCTTCAGGTCGTCCCAGTTCTCGATCTGTCCATCCATGACAGGAGACATTTCAGTCTCCGCCAAGCGGCACAAGCCGGCAGCGCCGCTCCCGCTGCGCAAGGTTGTGCGACCCGTCAGCAGACAGGTTTCAGAGCCGCCCGATCAGGTCGCGCGTGAAGGTGAAGTTCGTCGTCCGGGGATTGTTGTAGATGCACAGGGGCAGATCTCCAGCCGCGGCGACGACTTCGACATGCCGGAACACCTCATCCTGCGTGAGCGGCTGGTAGGACATGGGCGCCAACAGGAGGCCGTCGGCTCCAGCTCTCTTCGCGTCCCGGGCGAGGTCCTCGGCCACGTCGGTACGGAGCGCACCGACCCCGACGATGACGGGCGTTCGTCCCGCAACGCATTCGACAGCGGCGCGAAGCGTGCGCTTGCGCTCAACGGGTGTGAGATACGGATAGCCGCCGGTGCTGCCCAGCAGACCGATGGAGTCCGCGCCGGCAGCCAGGATGCGCTCCAGGAACCGGCACAGCAGGTCAGGGTTCAGGCGCCCCTCCTCATCCGTGGGCGTCAGGGGAAATGCAGAGAGGCCGGTGAACAGGCTCATCGAACAGCTTTCCTATGGACCACGTGAACAATCAGATGCCCGCCCAGTGGGCAGATGGAAGCTCCGCACTCCACTCCCGCCTTGCAGGATGATGCGCGATCTCTGCCGCCATCAAGAGGGGACCTGATCAGTGATCGTGAAGGGCGTCTCGTTGGCTCACGGCATGGCGGCCAGCACCGGTCTTCCCTCCTCGCGCCACTCCGGCAAACCGCCTTCCAGCCGCCGCGCGTTGAGGCCGTGGCGGCGCAGGGTGGCGACGGCCTGGTGGGCGTAGACGCAGTACGGACCGCGGCAATAGGCGACGATCTCGGCGTCCGGCGCGAGCGTCGAGAGAAGCCGGTCCAGCTCTGTCAGGGTGGCGTTCAGCGCCCCGGGAATGTGGCCCGCGGCGTATTCGTCGGCAGGCCGGACATCGAGCACAGTGACGGAGCCCTCCGCGAGCCGCGCGGCGAGCTCCGCGCGGCTGACGGGTTCGGGGGCGTCCTCGCCGCCCGAGAGCCCGCGCAGGATGCGCTCGACCTGCGCGAGGTTGCGTTCGGCGACGACGCGGAGCAGGTCCATCAACGTGAGCGTCCTGGCGTCGGTCAGACGATAGATCACTGCCTTGCCGTCGCGGCGGCTGGTGACGAGGCCCGAGCGACGCAACTGCTGCAGGTGCTGCGAGCAATTGGCGACGGTGAGGCCGGTCTTTTCGGCCAGCGCCTCCACGCCGCGTTCACCCTGCGCGAGCTGTTCGAGGAGCGACAGCCTGGCCGGAGCCGAAAGGGCACGGGCGACGAGGGCGTACTCCTCGAGGAGGGCTGTCTTCGGGCTGATTGACACGGAGCGTCTCCGGACGAAAGATCATTCAAGCGATGAATTGAAGGATAGTGATTCTGTCATGGTCCACAACCCGGGAGCCATGCCCGAGACGATCCTGGCAGCCGAAACAGACGTTCAGACTTGCCGCGTTTCGAAGCCCTGCCGGGGGGCCGCGCCGCTGCACAGGCGGACAAAGGATGGCCTGGCCGGTCGTCACCGGACAACTCAACGGAGGAACATCATGAGACACGTCTACGCCACAGCGGGCACTTTCTGCCTGATGGCAAGCACGGCCTGGGCCGCCGACCTTCCGGGTCCGCTGGTCAGCACCGACTGGCTGGCGGAACACCAGGAAGAGGTGCTGATCATCGACGTGCGCAACGATGACGCCAGCTTCCTCGAATCCGGCCACATCATCGGCGCGATCCCCTTGGACTCGCCAATGAAGCGGCTCAAGCCGGGCTCGAGGCCTCACCAGGGTCCCAGATGACTCTCCCACAGTCGCTCCGCGGGTGAATGCAAATTACAGGGCGCTGCGATATCAAGCTGGCGCTCTTGGTCTTCCCGTTTCTGAGCCACTCGAGAACGGAATCGATCGCAGACTGGTCCGTGTTGCACCGGATGGATCGGCCGATGATGTCAACGCGCCGCCCTCTGAAGCCGACATCGTTGGGATGGCGTCCCAGATGCGAGGGCCCGAAGTCTTGAACGCCACGGCGGCGGCATGGGAACGGCCGCGCCGGATGCTCGGAAAAAAAGGCCCAGACGTCGAGATCCTTCACGCCACGCGCATGTCGAACGAAATGCTCGGCACCACCTTGGCAAAGGCACAGCATCAGTAAACGGTCCCGATAAAGGTCGCCCGTGCCGGGTCGCCTCGCGAACAGCCGCTGCAAATCATCAATGGCCAACTCTGCGAGCCGTTGGAGGTCCGCAGCGGCGAGCGCCTCGAAAGATCGCTCAGACAGGAGTGCAGGTGATGTGGCAACTTCCATTTGCGCAGCACATTGTTCCATCAGCCACGCCTCCACCATCGCGATCGCCTCTATTTACCGGGCGATTTAAACGGTGACTATGGCGCGGCTGCAGCGGAAGCGGCGTTTTTGGCTTGGTGGCGGAGCTGCTGGGCCGATCAGCTCGACCATCTGATCGCGGATATGCGCGTGCCGATCCGCATCGAGGCCGTTGGCCTCGATCATCAGCGCCCCGGCCCCGATCAGCAGGTCGCCGAAGCCCGCGCGCGCACCGATGCAGGATTGACGATGGTGGGTGGCATAGGAGGTCGTCAGAAACCCGCCCTCCTCGGTCTCGCCCGCCAGGAAAACGCGGTCGTGCGGCACGAAAACGTCATCGAAGACCACCATCGCCACCGCCTGTCCGTACTTGGCCAAGAACTTCGCGGCGGCATTCCCCGGCTGCCCCGCCGGCCGCGAGATGATCGTCACGCCGGGCGCGTCGCAGGGAACTGCGCAGCACACGGCGAAGGCGCTATCCTCGGGCACATGGGTGCGACAGGGCATGACAAGGAACTCGTGCATGTAGGGCGCACCCGTGACGATGGCCTTGGTACCGCGGATGACGATGCCATCCGGACGCCGTTCCGTGATGTGGACATAGACGTCGGGATTGACCTGCTTGCCTGACGCAGCGAGCGGTCGCCCTTGGCGTCGGTCATCGCGACATCACGCCGCCCACCTGGCGCGGCGCGGCCATCGCCATCTACCGCTTCTGGCGCGACCTCGGCTCCGCAATCGGCGCGCTCGGACTCGGGCATGCCGCAAGCCTGACCGGCGCGACCGGAGTTGCCTTCTGGTTCATCTCGATCTCCATGTGGTTCAGCGTGACCAGTCGGGTATCGAGCGCGCGTTCGCGATACCCGTTTCGCCGAGGGTGCGCTCGCCGGTGCGCTCGTGCAGGCTCACGCCGATTTGGCCTTCCACATCTGCCTCCATGATCGGCTGTGAGACAGGTTCGGCGTTCGAGCGCAGGAGGTTTTCCGGATACTAATAATGCTTTGCCAGAAGCTCGAACACGCCCATGTTGGCGTTGGTCATCGGGCTATCCGTTCGGCCGGTGTTTGAAGTCGCCAAACTCCACCTCGATCGTCGACTCGATGGCCATCCGGGATCACACCGTGAGGTCCACTTATCAAGAGGGAGCCAGATTGGTATTGTTCTTTCTTCAGGTAATAGGACGGCCTCAGTGAGCGTGGTAGCTTGTCACACCCCCTTTAACCGACAGAACATCACGTCTTCTCGTCTGTTGGGCTGGCCTGGGAAAAGTGCGCGCAATGATGGGCCTGAGCATCCCGCCCTTTACCACATGCTCGACGTGGCTGCCGTTGCAGAGGAGCTTCTGCGCCCGAGTCCCGTGCCCGAGAACTGGAAGGCGGCCTTTGTCCTGTTGGTGGCTCTCCATGACCTGGGCAAGATCGGAGCAGGCTTTCGGGCAATGATCCGCGAGGGCAAGCCTCAGGCTGCGCTCCATTGGGAGCTCACGGAAGCCTGGCTGCTGGGCGATGAAGTGCTGGAACACCGATTGCAAGCCGACCCTTGGGCAATGGAAGCTTTGATTCCCGCCATTGCCGGTCACCACGGACGGCCATCGAGACGTGACACACGGTTCTTCGCGCGCATGCGCGACAGCGCAGGTGCCGAGGCAGCGGCTGACGTGCCTGTAGCGATCGCCGCCTTGGCGGATCTGTGGCCTGCCGCGTCTTTGGCAGGCGTTGATGGCGCCCATGCAGTGGCGTTGTCTTGGTGGCTGGCGGGCCTGACCACGGCGGCGGACTGGATCGGGTCGAACCCTGACTGGTTTCCGTCAAGGTCCCCTGGCCTGCCCCTGGCCGACTATCTCGCCTTGGCCCGCAAAGCCGCCGCGCTCTGCGTGCCGGAGGCGGGGCTTGCCGGTGTCAACGCCCGCGACAGCAGGCTGTTCGATTTCGCGCTGCGCCCGATGCAGGAGGCAGCGTCCTCTGCGCCACTGCCCGGCGGGCCGATGCTCGCCTTCATCGAGGACGAAACTGGAGCGGGCAAGACGGAGGCCGCGCTGATCCTCGCGCAGCGTATGTTGCTGGCCGGTAAGGGCAGAGGCCTGTTCTTCGCGTTGCCGACCATGGCGACGGCGGATGCGATGTTCGTCCGGGTGTCAGGGGTCGTGGGGCGGATGCTGAACGGGCCGACCGTCACCCTGGCTCATGGGCGCGCGGGATTGTCGGTGCCGTTCCGCGACCTGCAGTACCGTGCAAGGGACGGCAGCGACGATGTGACCTGCACGGAATGGCTGGGGGCTGACCGGCGGCGCGCTTTGCTGGCCAACGTAGGGATCGGGACAGTGGACCAGGCGTTGCTCTCGGTGATGCGTGCGCGCTTCTCGGCGTTGCGGCTGTGGGGCCTTTCATCGAAGATTCTTCTGGTTGACGAAGCCCACGAGATCTCGGGCGATGGTTATATGGCGGTCCTGCTCGAGCACCTGTTACAGGCCCACGCCGCGCAGGGTGGATCAGCCATCCTGCTGACAGCCACTTTGCCGCTGGCCGCTCGTGGGCGCCTGAGCCGTGCTTTTGCCCGGGGCGCTGGGCTGGACTGGGCGGCAGATCACGATCCGGCGTATCCCTCGCTGACGATTTTTGGGGCACGCACGGTGCCCGTTAGCTCAACTCCCAGTCGGAAGGGGATCGTGAAGGTCGAGAGGCTGCCGGATGCCTCGGTTGCCGCCGATCTATTGGTCCGCAGAGCCGCGACGGGGGCGGCCTGCGTCTGGGTGCGCAATGCCGTGGACGATGCGATCGCAGCGGTCGATCTGCTGCGCGAACGCGGAGTGGAGGCCTCGTTGCTGCACGCCCGTTTCGCGCTATGCGACCGAAAGCGGATCGAGGCGGCCGAGCTGGCGCGCTTCGGCCGAAAAGGCGCGACCCGGGCAGGAAAGGTGCTCGTAGCAACCCAGGTGGTAGAATCTTCCTTGGACTTGGATTTCGACGTGATGGTGTCTGACCTTGCGCCGATGGCTGCGCTGATCCAGCGCGCCGGGCGGCTCTGGCGCCACATGGAGGAGCGGCCGCAAAACCAGCGCCCCGTTTCCCGGCCCGTGCTGCATGTCGTCTCGCCTGATCCTTCCGAGGTGCCCGGTGCGCGCTGGCTGCACCAGGTGCTGGATGGCGGCGCATGGGTCTATCCGCTGGCGGACCAATGGCGCACCGCCGCCCTCCTGTTCCGTCGAGGCGAGATGAATGCGCCCTCCGAGCTGCGCGACCTGATCGAGGCCGTACATGGCGATGGGGCCGCCCCGATCCCACCTGTTCTTGTCGCCGCCGAGCAGGAGCGTATCGGAGAGGGCTATGCCCGCCGCTCGCTGGGCGACCAGAACGTCATCGACTTCGGTTCCGGCTATCGACAGGGCGCGGCTGGGGCGGATGACACGCGCTATCCCACCCGGCTGGGGCGTGAGACACGCACGCTGGTTCTGGCCCGCCGCCGTGAGGGCGCACTTCAGCCGTGGGCGCATGGCACGGAGATGCTGGCAGACCTTTGGAAGCTTTCTGAGGTGGCTGCCGCAAAGGCGCGGCTGGACCGCCTGCCTCTTCCCGACCAGTCCGCGCCCGAGATCCTTGTCGCTACAAAAGACTGGCCGGAGTGGCGCCGCGCGTCGGTGACGGTTTGTCCGGTGGATGAGGGCGGGAAGATTTGCGAGGGGTTGTTCTATTACGAGAACTCGGGTCTTGTGTGGAGATGATCTTCGCACGTGCGGAGATGCCCCGACAGCAGCCCTTGGCTCGACACGGGCTTAATTTCGTTCCTCGCACGTGCGGGGTCTAAGACAGCAGCCCTCGGCTCCATAGCGCGCCTTGACCGATCGGTGTCCATTGTGACAGCATGAAAATGCCCCGACCAAGGTGGTCCGGGCTTCAGCTGCGAAGCTCGTCGCGCACGCCAATGCGCGGCCCAGGCAACGGGGGTTAGGCAACGGCAGAAAATGCCCTGACATCTCATCCTTGAGCAAAGGTGTAGCATGCTTGCGCGCAGACAGGGCAACCATTGCATCCATATGGTTTCATCATTGTTGGAGCTTCTGTGACCCTCAATCTCATTTCCGATCCCTGGATTGCCGTCCGCCGTTCCGATGATGGCCCAAGTGTCATCCGCCCCGACCAGATCGCCGAGCCGGGCGTCATCTTTCCCAGGTGGCCGCGCGCCGATCTGAACATCGCATGCCTCGAACTGCTGATCGGTCTCGTCTTTCTGGCTGATCCGCCTGCCGATGCATTCGACTGGCGCTCCCGCAAGCCCGATGCGCAGCGCCTGCGCGAGCGGTTAGCTCCGCTTGCCCCTGCCTTCGACCTGATGGGCGATGGGCCGCGCTTCCTGCAGGATTTCGACTTGCTGAAAGGTGATCCGAACCCGCCCGACATGCTGTTCATCGACTCGGCGGGCGGCAATGCCGCGCGCAACAATGCCGACCTGATGGTACGACGAAATCGTTATCCGGCGCTGGAACTGCCGCTGGCGGCAATGGCGCTTTACACGCTTCAAGCCCATGCGCCTGCGGGTGGAGCAGGCAACCGAACCTCGATGCGCGGCGGCGGGCCGATGGTCACGCTGGTCGATCCTGGACAAGGGAACCTGTGGGATCTGGTCTGGGCAAATGTTCCTGATGGCCGGTCTGCCGGACCGGAGGTACTGCCGTGGATGCGTCCGACCCGCACATCCGAGGCCAAGGGTTCTGAGGTATATCCGGAGACTGCTCATCCCGCCGAAGCGTTTTTCGGAATGCCGCGCAGGTTGCAACTGAGGGGGGGCGCCCAGGTCACCGGCGTGATCCAGAAGCCTAATGGTGCAAATTACGCGGGGTGGGAACATCCACTGACCCCCTATTACCGGCAAAAGGCGGGTTCCGAGCTTCTGCCGATGCATCCCCGAGCCGGGGCTTTCGGCTATCGCAACTGGCTGGGCGTAGTCATGGATATGCCAGGAGATGAGGGCGACCTGCGACGGCGTGCCAAGACCCTCGATGGCTATGAACGGCGCGTGCTGTCGCGCGACAGGGCATGCGCCACCGTAATTGTGGCCGGCTGGGCGATGGACAACATGAAGCCCCGCGATTTTACCTGGTCGCGCCAGCCGCTTCTCTCGATCGGCGACGAGGCCGGGCTGACCCTTATCGCCTTTATCCAGTCAGCGGAATCCTACGGTCTCGCCCTGCGTGGAGCATTGAAAGTCGTGGCAGGAGAGGGCAGCGCGCTCGATGCCCTGCGCGAAGAGTTCTTCATCACTACGCAGGCATCGTTTGAGGAGGGCGTCGGCGACCTGCTGGTCGGCACGCCGGCTTCGGACACCGCGGCGCGCTGGTTGCGCGCGATGGAGGCGACGGCGCTTGGAATTTTCGACCGGGAGGCGCTGCCAGGACTCGATGAGGAGCGTCCCGAGGTGATGCAGGAGATCATCATGGCGCGCGAGAGGCTGCGCGCAGCCTTCGCCGGTTGGAGCAAGCTCGGCAAGGAAGCCTATTTGAAGCTTGGCTTGCAGCCCCGGGTTCGCAAGAAGGAGGCCGCATGAGCGACGCAACGAGGACGCCGGGCCAGGTCGCCCTTGCCTGGTGGCAGCGGAACCTGCGCCCCGATGAGGACACTGGCTCGGCCCGCGCCCTGCGGGCAAGGCTGCGGCGGGCGGATCATGCCACCGACATCCTGGCCGAGAGTTGGGTGATCGAGTTGCACGACCGGCTGCACCGTCGTACCGATCCGCTGACCCTTGCCGCGCTGGCGCAGGTGCTGGCAAATGTCGAGCGGCACGAGGGACGCCGGATTGCGCAGGCCTTCGGCGCGGGGGATCCCAAGCCCCTCTCACCCCTGCGCTTTCAGCGCCTTATCCGGTCGGACGACCGGGGGGAGTTGGCGACCAGCCTGCGCCGCGCCCTGCCGATGATCGACCGAGCCTGCAACGTGGCCGCGCTTGCCGAGGATGTCCTGTTCTGGGGTGAAAAGCCCCGCATTCGCTGGTGTTTCGATTACTACGGCGCCGCGCCTCCGCGCCCGGCCGCTGCCACCGAGGAGAAGCCGAATGACCACCTTTCTGCAATTCCACCTGCTGACGGTCTATCCCCCGTCGAACCCCAACCGTGACGATCAGGGCCGCCCGAAAGAGGCGCATTACGGCGGCGTACCCCGGCTGCGGCTGTCCAGCCAATCGATCAAGCGGGCTGTGCGCATGTCCGACAGCTTTCAGCAGGCCTTGGCTGGGTCGCTCGGTGAACGAACCAAACGCATGGGCGACGTGATCCGCAAGGAATTGGAAGCGGATGGCGTGGATGCCGCGAAGGCACGCGAGATCGCGGAGGCAGTCGCGAAGGTCTTCGGCAAGATCGAGGCGGTGGACAAGAAGCACCCTGCGCTGGTGCAGGGTACGACGCTGGCCTTCGTCTCGCCCGAGGAACGGGCCCACGCCTTGGACCTTGCGCGCAAGGTCGCGCAGGGCGAGGTGATGCCATCCGAAAAGGACTTGGCCAAGATCGTGCTGCGCAGCGCTGGCGGGGCTGTGGATATTGCCATGTTCGGCCGGATGCTGGCCGACAACCCCGACTTCAACCGAGAGGCGGCGGTGCAGGTCGGCCACGCCATCACCACCCACCGAGCCCAATCGGAGGACGACTTCTTCACCGCCGTTGACGACCTCAAGACCCGCGACGAGGATGCAGGCGGGGCGCATCTGGGCGAACACGCCTTCGGTTCGGGTGTTTACTACCTTTACGCCTGTGTGAACGCCGATCTTCTGGTTGAGAATCTGGACGGCGATCGCGAGCTTGCGGCGCGGGGGCTCGACGCGCTGGCCCGAGCGCTCGCGACCGCCACGCCCAAGGGCAAGCAGAACAGCCATGCCCATCACCCGTTTGCGAGCTACATCCTGGTTGAGATGGGCAGCCAAGCTCCCCGCGATCTCACGGGTGCCTTCCTCAAGCCGGTGCAGGGCGAGGATCTGCTCGCCGCCTCGGCCGCCGCGCTGGAAGCGATGCGCCGCCGGATCGACGCGGCGTATGACAGCGCGCCCGCACGCGAGGCTGTGATGGATGTCGCGGCCGGGCGGGGCAGTCTCGGCGACATAGCCGGTCTCGCGGCGTCGGCGGTGGCGGCGGATGGCTGAGCATCTGGTCTTTACGCTTTGCGCCGCCCTCGGCGCGATGGGAGAACTGGCGGGGCACGAGCGTCGCGGCACGTTGACCTGGCCCGGGCGCTCGGCAGTGATCGGACTGGTGGGGGCAGCGATGGGCATCCGGCGCGGCGATGATGCAGGTTTCGCCCAACTTGATGCGCTGCGGATGGCGGTGGGGGTGATCGACGAGGGCGTGCCCTTGCGCGACTACCATACGGTCGAGACAGTCCCTACTGCCGCCGCCCGCAACCCTGATAGCCGCCTCGCCGCCATCGCTCGGGCGGGGCGACATACGAACACCACCATCACCCTGCGCGACTATCGGGTGGGCGTCGCGCACGCGGTGGCGCTCTGGCCAGGGCTGGGCTGGACGGGAACGTTGGAAGACCTGGCGCAGGCTCTGCGCCAGCCGGTCTTCACGCTTTATCTGGGGCGCAAGTCCTGCCCGCTCGCTGCGCCTCCCGCGCCGCTTATGGTCGAAGCCGAAGGTCCGCTGCAGGCGCTGGCGCAGGCAAAGCGTCCGCCGTTCGGGTATGACGGCGCGCTGCGGCTGGTTGCCTCTGACGAGCCGCTGGCGCCTGGTGACATTCAGGACAGCCGAAACGATCTGCCGGTCGAGCGGGCGAAATGGCATTTCGCGCAACGTGCCGTGTTCCTTCACCGCCCCAATGCCGAGGGATCGGCATGACGCTATATCTTTCGCGCGTGACGCTGGCGCGTAGTCCAGCAACCACGGCGCTGAAGGCGCTGATCGACCCTGTTGAAAGATCGGCCGGCGACCGCCTGCACGATCCTGCGCGTGGGCGGATCATGGATGCGCACCACCGGCTGATCTGGGCACTCTTCGCGGACAGCTCTGACTGCAACCGCGATTTCCTATGGCGGGCCGAGGGAAGCGGGCGCTTCCTGATTCTTTCGTCTCGGCTGCCTGGCGCCGATGGCGCGGGGCTGTTCCTGCCGCCCGAGAGCAAGTCATTTGCGCCTGATCTGCGTGCCGGCGACCGGCTGAGCTTCGTGCTGCGCGCCAATGCCACGCGCACACGCAGAGTCGCGCCCGGCATCCGCGCGCAGCGGGTGGATGTGGTCATGGATGCCATTCACGCGCTTCCTTCCGGGCGCGACAGCGACGCGCGGCGTGAGACGCGGATGGCCGCCGCCGCAGCCGCCGGTCGCGACTGGCTGGCGCGCCAGGGCGAAGCGGCCGGCTTCGAAGTGACGGATTTCGCGGCGGCCGATTACTCGGTCGTCCCGCTGCCCTCTCACCTCGGATCCCGCAAGGGACAGCCGCAGTTCGGCGTGATCGAAATGGCGGGGCGGTTGTCCGTCAGGGAGCCGCAAGCGCTCTTGGGTCAGATCCCAAAGGGCTTCGGCCGGGCAAAGGCTTTCGGCTGCGGGCTGATGCTGATCCGCCGGGCATGACGAGATGACGCTCCGTGGCCTGCCACCCCCAAAGCCTATCCCGTTGAAGGACCGCGCCTCGCTGGTCTTCGTCGAACGCGCCCAGCTTGACGTGCAGGACGGTGCCTTTGTTGTCGTCAATGCCGACGGGACGCGCACCCAGATCCCGGTGGGCGGTCTTGCGGGGATCATGCTGGAACCCGGTGCCCGCATCAGCCATGCGGCTGTCGCCTTAGCGGCCCGGGTGGGGACCCTGATCACCTGGGTGGGAGAGGCCGGCGTGCGACTGTATTCCGCGGGTCAGCCCGGCGGGGCGCGATCCGACCGGCTGCTCTGGCAGGCCTCGATTGCGCTCGACCCTGCCGCGCGGCTGCAGGTGGTCCGCAAGATGTATCAGATGCGCTTTCACGAGGCCGCACCTGAGCGCCGCTCGATCGACCAGCTTCGCGGCATCGAAGGTGTCCGTGTCCGCAAGGCCTATGAGCTTCTGGCGCAGGCACACGGCGTGAACTGGAAGCGGCGGAAATATGACGCCGCTGACTGGGAGGCGGGCGATGTGCCAAACCGATGTCTCTCCGCTGCGACTGCGTGCCTGCATGGACTGACCGAGGCGGCTGTCCTGGCGGCGGGCTATGCCCCCGCGATCGGTTTCCTCCATACTGGCAAGCCCCTGTCTTTCGTCTACGACATCGCCGATCTTTGGAAGCTCGAGACTGTGGTGCCGGAGGCGTTTCGCATCGCCGGTCAATATGGCCGCGGAAAGCTCGACATTACCCCCGACCGGGCGGTGCGGCTGGCCTGCCGGGATGCGTTCCGCCGGTCTGGCCTGCTTGCGAAGATCATCCCCGGAATCGAGGAAGTTCTTTCGGCGGGAGAGCTGCCCCGCCCCGAGCCGCCACCCGAGGCGCTCGGCCTGGCCTTTGAGGATGACGCACCATCTGGAGACGCGGGCCATCGCGGATGATGGTGATCGTAGTCAACAATGCCCCGCCCCGTCTGCGCGGCCGCCTGGCTGCCTGGTTGCTTGAGGTGCGCGCCGGTGTGTTCGTGGGCGACTATTCGGCCCGTACGCGCGAGCGGATCTGGGAGCAGGTCGAGGCCTATATCGACAGCGGAGATGCGGTGATGATGTGGAGGGCGTTGACCGATCAGGGCTACGACTTCAAGACAACAGGCCGAAACCGACGGATGCCCGTAGATTTCGATGGCATGAAGCTGGTTTCGTTCTTTCCGCGCGGATAGCGAAGGTTCCACTGAAGGGCTTCCAAAGTCGGTAGCCCGTTTGACATCGTGAATAGCCCTTTGAAACAGCGCCGTGTAGGAAGACTGTTCCCCGCATGCGCGGGGATGAACCGAAAGGCGGCGCTGTCGGCAAAGGCGCCGGCCACTGTTCCCCGCATGCGCGGGGATGAACCGATGAATGCGTTCCTGACGAACGAACGTCACGCCTGTTCCCCGCATGCGCGGGGATGAACCGGAGCCGACGCCTTGATTATCACCGACGAGGACCTGTTCCCCGCATGCGCGGGGATGAACCGGCCGTCAAGGACGGACTCAACCGCATCGCCTGCTGTTCCCCGCATGCGCGGGGATGAACCGGCAGCGAATACACCATCCACTCCGTTCTGCTCCTGTTCCCCGCATGCGCGGGGATGAACCGCCGCCTGCGTGATCGACGCACTGGCCGCCGCCCTGTTCCCCGCATGCGCGGGGATGAACCGTGCACACACGCGAGCCGGTCAAGGTAGGGTCACTGTTCCCCGCATGCGCGGGGATGAACCGCGGATCCCGTCATAGCGCATGATCCCGTTGGACTGTTCCCCGCATGCGCGGGGATGAACCGACCTATGCCATCGTCACCACCCGCTATGACAGCTGTTCCCCGCATGCGCGGGGATGAACCGATGATCATCCCGCCAATCGTCCGGCAGGCCGACTGTTCCCCGCATGCGCGGGGATGAACCGAGGATGCGCATGACCTGGACGACGTAGTTTGCCTGTTCCCCGCATGCGCGGGGATGAACCGACGGCGGGCGAGGGCGAAATCCTTTCCGGGCACTGTTCCCCGCATGCGCGGGGATGAACCGCCTGCTACTTCGCCACTTACAACCCGGCCACCCTGTTCCCCGCATGCGCGGGGATGAACCGGCCCAACCCGTGCAGGACGATGCACGAACAGCCTGTTCCCCGCATGCGCGGGGATGAACCGCCCTGTTCTGCGACACGCCACGGGCTTCCGCCCTGTTCCCCGCATGCGCGGGGATGAACCGGATTTTCGCGCCATGCTCGGACCTGCCTTTGACTGTTCCCCGCATGCGCGGGGATGAACCGCGGCTTGTGGAAAGCGGGACGTGGATCGCCGTCTGTTCCCCGCATGCGCGGGGATGAACCGGGGGCGCTGATGGCTGGAAGCGTGATCGGCGCCTGTTCCCCGCATGCGCGGGGATGAACCGGCGCGGGACAGGCCATTGCGCAGGCGAACGCCCTGTTCCCCGCATGCGCGGGGATGAACCGCCGCCATCGTAGAAGCGGCAAAGTCGGTCGAGCTGTTCCCCGCATGCGCGGGGATGAACCGGCTTTCGCGTCAATCATCTTGCCTCTGCCTCCCTGTTCCCCGCATGCGCGGGGATGAACCGATTAAGCGGCTGGCGCCGGGGTGGTTACTGCCCTGTTCCCCGCATGCGCGGGGATGAACCGTTGGGGGTGCGGGTGGTCCGGGTGCGAGTCTGCTGTTCCCCGCATGCGCGGGGATGAACCGTATCATCTTGGCAATGGAATGGTTCTGCATCACTGTTCCCCGCATGCGCGGGGATGAACCGCCGGCCCCCCCGAAGTTCAAGACACCGTTCGGCTGTTCCCCGCATGCGCGGGGATGAACCGTCCTGTTCAATCCGCCGTTCTGTGGGCGGGAACTGTTCCCCGCATGCGCGGGGATGAACCGGTGGATCAGGTCGGATTCGTCACGCGGACGGACTGTTCCCCGCATGCGCGGGGATGAACCGGCTTTGCAGATCATCGGGTGGTATCGAACGCCCTGGCTGCGGAAATCCTGACTCAGGTTCCTTCGGCAACCCAGCCCGGTGTTCGGATACGGTGGTGCCTCTCGGATGAGCTTGCGCAGCGTGGCCGGGTGCCAAACTATAAGCCCGCTATGTCCAGGGCGATCTCCGCTGGGGCCTGCATCGCCCGCTTGGGGTGGTTCTGCACGCAGATCGCGGGGGAAGGGAGTATTCCTGTCGCCACCGAGAGGCAACGCGCGCCCTGACTAACGGCGTATTTGACAAGGAAAAAAGGTGGCGCCCGTCGGTCATCAAGAGAAGAATTAATTTGATAGCATGAGGTTATCAAAGAAACCCATCATTTTACCTTTCTTGTAGTCTTTTTTACTACCGCTCATCTCTTCCGACATTTTTTCTTCCTCCGTCGAACCCAATTCCTTCCTGTTCGACCTAATCATCACTCAAGGGTTCCCTGTGCTCTCCGTTTGCTCCACCATCATCTCTACCGACGATCCCGCCGACATCGTAGACCTCGACGGACCGACTTCCATGCTTGCGCCAACAGCGATCAAGGAGAAGTGCGGCTACAGGAACCCTGGCGACCTCACGCACGCCATCTTTAATCTCAGCGCCGCCGGGCACATGAAGAAAATCAACGCCGGGGAATACCTGATCGACCCCAACCTTAAGGCTAAGGCATCATGGGAGGAGGTCGAGCGCGCCCGCGCGGTTTATGCGGCTCTCAAATTCGAGATCAGCGACCAAGATAAGACCCGGCTTGAACTCAAGGCCGACCACTTTGCTGACACCGAGGACACCAAGGCTGATCGGGAGACGGAAACCGACTTCAACGCACATTGCGAGCTGCGTAAGAGGCTCGTCTTTGAGAACGCTATCAACTCCATCAACAGGGAAGACCAGTCATGAGCCAGCCGCGCCACCTTTCGATTTCCTTCCAGAGCCCGCAGGAGATGGCGGAGGAACTGCGGAAGGAGGGGTGCTCCGAGGAGCAGATCAAGAATATGCTGGGCGATCTGGCAAATAGGATGCAGGACCTGCTGAACTCGATGGAAGAGACCAACCCCATCTTGGCTGAGCGAAAAGCCTCGCCGGGCCTCGGCAAAGACAACTACCGCGGTTCCTAAAACGGAAGCGGCTCACAACCGACCGGCTGTGAGCCGCTTTCCGTGCAAGCCAGGGTCTCGACCCGGTCAGCCTGCTGCCGCAGCTGCGCCGCCTCCGGCGTCTGCTGTTGCTCGAACGTGTCGCTGATCTCGCAGGCGAGGAAGCGCAGCATCTCGGGGCGATCGCTCCGGAAGATCCTCGGGCGACAGCGCACCTGTGCAGAAGCATGCGAGAGGCAGGTCAGAGGACAATCCCAAAACAGGATCGTCGGATCACGAGGCACGAGGTTCCGCGGCATGCTGGACGACGATGTCCGTCAGTGCGTTACGTATGTCCTCGCGGACGGCTGGGTTGCGAAGCTCGGCCAGCAGGCGGTCGATTGTGCCCGTATGCCTTCCCAGGTGATCGACTCCAGCTCGCGCGCTACGAAGTTGCATGTGGGGCGATACGTGGCACCCGTCCGGCGCAGCAACAATGCACGCTGTCGTCATGAAGGCGACGATCCGCTGACAACCCCCATCTCTTCCCGGGAGCCGATGGTCGCACGGTCGAGGATGGCGGCTACGCGCCCGGCCGTGGCTACATCACGAAGTCCAAGCTCAACAGTACCTTTAAGGCGCACACGAAGAAGCATCGCGGCCTCGACCTTTGCCTGCATGTCATGCGGCACTTGGCGGCCACGACCGCTCCGAAGAAGATCGGTCCGATGGGCATACAGGAAGAAATTCCGCGCCGGTTCAGGCGAGTTGCGGCGTGAAGTCCGGCCAGAGTCTTCTGGCCAGCGCGAGCGGCGCGGGATCGTCCAGAATGATCGCCGGCACGGGCTTGCCCCCGGTGGCTCTCCGCAGGACCAGAGCCGTGATCTGCCAGCGGTTGGCTGCTGCGACACGCTGGCATAGCGACATCAGGTGCGCCGTGGGGCGCCCCCGACGGAAGCGCGCGGCGCCAGGTTCCGTCTCAAAGTCCCTCGGAAGATCCGCGGCGAGCCCGGCGGCCGACAGCCGAGTTCCGCACACCGGGCGTCCCATGGTGGCGCGCAGGGCCTTTTCCATGCGATCAAACCCATACCAGTCTGGTTCCTGTTCGAGATCCCGGTCGAGCGCGGCCAGGGTCGTGAGGCGCGTGATGGGGAAGTCAGGTAGCGGCAGATTGCTCAGGACCACGACTCGTTTCTCGCGGTTCGGTGAGAGGAGCCGAAGCCGTGCGATCGCCTGGAGCGTGCCGCATTCCCGCGACTGGGCGAGGATCGCCTGCACGCGCGGGTCCGGATGAGCACGTAGATCGGCCTCGCGAACCGAACCATCGGCCATAATCATTCGTGACCGGGTCGGCGGCAGAGGGCCTGAAACATGCGCCCGGATAGGCAGTTCGTCCTGGGCGAAGACCGCACGCGCCGACGCCTCAATGTCGGCGACACCCGGCTGAAGACGCCCGATGATCACGACGCTTGCATAACTCTCGAAATCGTTCACGCCTTGGGTTCTCGGTCCGAACCAGCGCGGCTCAGCGCCGAGAAGCGGTTGTCTGAGAGCCTCCTCATCGCTGCCATTCAATGAGTTGCCGAGATCGGTGTGCAGGGCCCGGAGAACGGATTTCGTCGCTACAACGAGAACTCCCCCTCCCGCAGCCCTGTTAACTTCGCGCCTGAGGATGGTCAGAACCGCAGCCCGCCTCTGAGCACCCCTTTCCAGGTGAAGCAGCCAGCTGTTCGACAAGGTCAGGTCAGAGATCTGGACGACGTCCGCAACCGGGGGCGACTGTATCGAGACGAGCTCCGCGCCGGGGGCAACGCGTTGGGTGATGTCTGGGTCGGCATCAGCGTCGAGGAGAAGCAGCGGTGCATCGCGATCGACCTCATGGATGCCCGATGACTGGATCACGCGCTCGGAGCCATGCTCCGTCGTCTTTTCGAGCAGCCTCAGGCCGACGCAGTGGCCCGTTTCCCTCTCGGCCAGGCGTTCGAAGATGCGCTGCCGCCGGCGGGACGCGATGAAGGATTTCGCGTCGAAGGTCTCGACGCAGAATGCGACCGTCTCTGCGGATTGCCATGGACCGATCTCGAGGTAACTCCGCGACCGGTCCTCCGCTTGCGCGAGGTGCTGCAGCTGCTCGGTACCGATCCCGGAGTTCCGCAGATGGTCGTGGAGCGGCAAGTCGCGTTGCAAGCCATCGACAACTGTAGCCTTTGCGCGGGTAAGCACACCGCGAAGACTTTCCGGAAAGGAGCTCGGCGACGCGCGCATGAGATCGTCGATCGAGAGATGCGGCGTGCGGGTCAGAGTCGGCCAGACCTTCTCGTCGACCACGCGCAGGACCACAGGGTAGTCGTAATCGAGAGGGGGATCGACCGTCAGATAGGCATGAGACAGGAACACGACATGGGGACCGGGGACGTCCTTCTGCTGGAGATAGGGACATCCCGAGGCGCATGGCGATCGAACGAAGTCTCCATTCTTGTCCTGTCCGCGACAGAGCGCCTCCGTGACCGAGGCTACATAACCGGATATTTTCTTCGCGATCTCGGCCCGCTCGCACATCGTCTTCTGACGTTCGTCCGGACGCGGCGCGTCGCGCCCACGAATGACGCGGGAGGGTAGTCCTGGCGCGAGGGTGCGAAAATCGTCGAACGCCCGTTCCGCCAGTTCGATCGTCGGCACGTAGATCAGCACATGCCCGCGCGACAGCAGCGCCTCGCCGTAGCGCGCGACGACGCGCAGGGCGGTCGCCGTCTTCCCGAGTCCGGCCGTCACCTTCAGGGCAAGGGCTGCGCCAGGCTCCGCGCTCGCCTCGGCAGCCGCCCTGACGAAGCTGTCGATTTCCTGGGCGAGCCGCTCCCTTGCATGGGATGGCGTCGACCAGCGCGGGACTCTCGACGCCGCCTCGAGTTGTGCTTCATGCTTCATCTGTATCCTCCATTTCGGAGGAACTGGGCGCAAGCGCTGTCGCGAAAAAACGCCGCGGATCACGACGGCGTGAGTGGTGGCTCACCAGCAAAGATGCCGCCTCGCAATTGATATTCCAATTAGAGCAGCGGCACCTTTGTTCCGGCCTCCCGGCGTTTCAGAGACACGCGCGCAGGGACTAATTCCCTCTCAGGAATAACCTGACGAGGAAAGAATGCTTTCAGTTGAGGAAGTTGCCGGTCACTTCAGTCTGAAGCCTGACACGGTCCGACGCAAGATCCGGAATGGTAAGATCGATGCGATCCGCATCGGCAGGATCTACCGCCTGGCCTGGCCGGATGTTTGGGCCTGCGAAGACGGGCCGATGCCAAAACGAGCACAGGTCCCACGCTACCAGGAAGATCTCCTGAGCAAGAAGGTTATCGCCGGAGCGCTCCGCGTCAGCGTGCGCACTGTCGAGCGGTGGATCGATGAGGGGCTGCCCACGCGCAGTGTGTTCGGGACGGTCCGCTGCAATCCCCACGATGTGTCGGATTGGCTGAAGCTGAGGGGAGTCGACCTGCCTCAGGGCTGGTGGGCGTGATGCAGCAGGTCCGTCGCACAGATGCGACAGCTCTCATCGTGACACGAGCGGGAGCATTCCGCTCGTCGCACATTCGTCCCCGAACATTTATCGGCGTTATGCTTGGGGGCGATCCCGCGAAACGCGGAAAAATCGCGACAGCCTGTGCGAAACGCCCCGCCGGGCACGATCTCCTGAATGGACCAGTTTGGGTCCACGGCCCGGGCTCTGCGCCCCGCCTTTCCTCGTGAAGGCGGCCCGCAGGCCCCGACCCTGGAGTTCGGCAATATGCATCAAGACAGATCACTGACCAGCGCCGCGTGCGCGATGTTCCCGGCCTTCCTGGCCTGGGCCAGGGAGACTGGCGAACAACGCGACACGGTCTACGAGATCGAGAAGGTCGCCGCACGGCTCGACCTGACGGACGAGGAACTCCATCTGATCCCGGCTGACCTCGGCTATTTCGAGAAGGTGATCGCGGTCTCGCCGTACGGCGCGGTGTCGCGGTCGAAGAACCTCGAGAAAGCCCGCAACCGCGGCAACTCCCGCATCCGCACCGCTCTCGGCCGGTTCCTCGCGGCGCACGGACATGAGACCCCGGACGCGGGCGTTCGCGCGAGCTACGACCGGGCGATCGGTTTGATCGCTGAGAACGAGGGCTTCGTCGAGCGCGGGGCGCTTTTCAGCACGGGCACCCACAAACCGTTCCTGCTTCTGCGCGCCCGCGCCCGGGCCAGTCTGCCGGATCTCGATCAGCAGGAATACGACCGGCTCTGGCACGACGCGACGCCGGATAGCCGCAAGTCGCTGCGGAAATTTGCCCAGCGGGTCGCCGAGCTGCGTCGCGCGCACAACCGCTGGCCCGAACTCGCCGAGCTGCTGCCGCGGCAGGACCTCGTCGTGCCGGTTGCCTCGGGTCGGGCCCGGCGCATCGAGTGGCAGTCGCTGCCGGCGCCGTTTCGCTCGGACGCCGAGGAGGTGTTCCGCCAGACATTGCGCCAGCCCGGCGACCTCAAGAAGTGGGCGAAGGAGCAGTTGAGCCTCGGCCGATCCGCCGTCGAAGTCGACACAGAGATTGCCGCACGCGCCGGAAAGAAGAAGCGCACGCCGAAGAACATCGATTCCGCGCTCGCCGGCTACCGGCAGGCTGTGACCTGGCTGCTGCGCGAGAGCTACTCGCCCGAGTCCGGGTTCCCGGGGCTCGAGACGCTCAGCGATCTGTTCACGACCGACGCGCTGGACGCAGCCTGTGCTGCGCATATCGCACGCAGCGAGGCATCGCTCACTCTGAAGAACGCCGACGAGAGTTCGACGCTCTGGTCGCGTTTCACGAACATCACGACGATTGCCCGGCACGGCCTGCGGGATCCCGAGATCCTCGCAAGGATCGGCCTCGTGCGCATGTTCTACTCGGACCACGTGCTGTCGCCCGTCGACATGACCGCGGATGCGGAGGCGATCTGCGACCGGCTGCGCAGGTCGCCGCATCTCGCGGCCACATTCGTGAACGCCCCCGCCCGGCTCAACGCGATCGCGACCAACGAGTTCGAGGCAGCAACGACCAGCTTCGCACTGGATCGCGCGCTGCGGCTCTCCGGCTGCGCAGCCGCCTACGCGGTGCAGGTCAGCCGGTCGCTGCGGCCGGCCAACCTGTTCATGACCCGCCGCGAGGGCGTGAATGGATGCCGGCGTAACCTCACCTGGATCGTCGATCGGGAGCATGCCGAGATCCGCTTTGTCGGCGGAGAGGTGAAGAACGGACAGACCGTGATCGTCAATGTGCACGGCGAGGACGCCCGCGTTCTATGGGAGTGGGACCGGGTTCACCGGCCGGAACTCATGAAGATCCGCGGGATCGACTCATCGCCGTACCTCTTCCCTGGGACCGCCGCTCCGCGGCTGCGCAAGTCGGTACTCAACCTTCCCCACGGCTGCATGTCCGTCGCGTCGATCATGGAGCTCTGGGATCTTGGTGACCGGCAGCTCGGTCTCGGGATCACGCCACATCAGTGCCGGCATGCTCTCGCGACGCTGATGCTCGCGGTCAGACCGGGCGATTTCGCAAGCGTCGCGTCGGTGCTGGCCAACACCGAACAGGTCGCGAGACGGCACTACGGGAAAGACAGCGGCGAAGCCGCGGCTGTGGCCGTTCGCGAGTCCTTGCTGGCGCACCACCCCGACGTCTTTGCGCGCATGAAAAGGAGAACATGACATGAAGTCCGACCTCAACGTTATTCTGAAGGACGCACCGGCGGCCATCCGGCGGGCGATGATCGAGGACGCGGCCAATCTCCCGCCGGGCGCGGCGCTGGTGATGGCGCGTTTCTGGTCGGCCGTCCGTGCAGGCAACGGCAATCTCTCCATGCCTGACGCGGAGGCCTACCGAGCTGCCGCCGCTTCGGAATCCACGTTTCGATGTCTGCTGCGTGCTCTCTCGCGATACGCCCCGCAGGTGTGCACCGCGCCGGCGAGGGCCGTCAGCAACGAATGGTATGCCCAGCGGTGCAAACCGGTCGCAAAGCGGACACCGGGGGCGGAGAAGCCCGAGGGATCGACGTGGCCCGATGCCTGGCGACGGATGAAGCCGGGACTCGATGCGGCCCCTGTCAAGTGCAGAACCCGCCAGCGCTATGTCGCAAGCATCGACCGCTGCGCGACCGTTGTCGCGGAGGGCCTCGCATCTGAGCTGCACGGGTTTCTGGCCGCGTGCGAGCTCTCAGAGGCGTTCCTGTTCCATCCCGACAAGACTCGACGCGTGAAGCCCGTCACGGCGGCGAACTACATCGAGGGGCTGATTGCCTTGGGCGCAAGGGGCGGAGTCGCGGAGGAAAGCCTGACCGCCATGCGGGTTATCCAACGCGACCTTCGGGAGCAGGCCACGTTGGCGGAGAAGAACAAGCATGAAAGGCTGTCCGGATTGATGGAGCGCGGAGGTTATGGGCACGTTGCCGACCGGATCGGAGAACTCCGGGCACGCGCCCATAGGCTGCCGGCGCACAGTGCGGCCCGCCGCCGATACATGCAGCAGGCCGTCGTCTGCGCCATCATTATCAACAAGCCGCCGCGAAGGGGCGATCTCGTGGCGTGGCGAATCGGCGAGCAACTTGTCCGTGAAATCGACGGCACCTGGCGCGCAGAATGGGAGCAGGAGAAGACGGGGGCCGTTACGGAAACAGGCGCGATCTGGCCCGAAATCTGCGAAATCCTCGATGAGTGGATTCTCGAGGGGCGTCCCGACCGGCTGATCCATGTTCGCTACCAGGAACTGGTCGGGTCCAACTGGCTGACGCTCGACCAGAGCGAGCCGTATCGAAACCTGCCGAGCGAACTGACGAGGTCGGCGATCGGTGTGCCGTCCCACGACCTGCGGACCCTCGCCGCGGACTATATGCGACGTCATGATCCTTCTCACGCCGCGGATGTCATCGCTACGCATCTTGGACATCGCACCCGAAAGGCCGGCGAGGCCTATCGCGCCGACTGCGAAGGGGCGGCGGCGCAGGCGATCTGGCAAGCGGCGCGGGCCACCATTGCGGCGCAGTCGGCAGCAGCAACCGGCAAGCGCGCGTAGCGGGGCCTCGTGGCAACGCACAGCGTCAGCATTCTCGGTGGCTGACATCCCAGAGGACGTGGGGAAAGCGATGGGCCTGATCGCTCACAGCCCCCCTGCGGAAGCGTTTCGCAGGACCTTGGGCAAGGGGCTCCAGGATCACCCGCCGGCGACGGCAGGCGGCGCTGCGGCAAGAAGCGCGGCCATTGATCAGGCGTCCGGCGCGGACCGCACGGGGTGAAGCGGCGTACCATCGCGCTCAAATGTCGAGATGTTGGCGATGGTTGTTTCGGCGATGGCGGTCAGGGCCTCCTCGGTGAAGAAGCCCTGGTGCCCGGTGATCAGCACGTTCGGAAAGGTCAGGAGGCGCGCGAATACGTCATCGGGGATGCCACTGCCGGAAAGATCCTGGAAGAAGAGGTCGGCTTCCTCTTCGTAGACGTCCAGCCCAACGCTGCCGATCGCACCGCTCTTCAGACCATCGATCAGTGCCCTGGTATCGACCACCGCGCCGCGGCTGGTGTTGATCAGCATGACCCCGCGCTTCATCCTTGCCACGGCGGTCGCATTGATCAGGTGACGCGTCGCAGGGGTCAGCGGGCATTGCAGCGTGATGACGTCGCTCGAGGCGAACAACTCGTCGAGAGAAACATAGCGGGCCCCCATTGCGCCGCAGGCCGGGTTCTCGTTCGGATCGTGTGCAAGCACATGGCAGCCGAAGCCCGTCAGGATGCGGACCACGACCTCGCCGATCTGGCCAGTCCCGACGACACCCACGGTTTTTCCATGCAGGTCAAAGCCGAGAAGGCCGTCCAGCGCGAAGTTGCCCTCGCGCACGCGGTTGTAAGCGCGGTGGGTCTTGCGGTTCAGCGTCAGGATCAGGGCAAGCGTGTGCTCGGCTACCGCGTGCGGGGAATAGGCCGGCACCCGCGCCACGCAGATGCCGGCGGCCTCGGCCGCAAGCAGATCGACGTGGTTGAACCCCGCCGAGCGCAGCGCGATCAGCTTTACCCCCGCATCCGACAGGACCGAGATCACCTTTTCTCCGAGGTCGTCGTTCACGAAGGCGCAAACGGCGTTGGACCCGGCCGCAAGCAACGCCGTCTCGGGCGTGAGGCGGGCGCCGAAGAACATGAGGTCATGGGCGCCGGCACTTGCCTGTTCAAGGAACTTCGCATCGTAGGGCTGGGTGCTGAAGACTGCGATCCGCATTCGAGGCGCTCCTGCAGGCCGGCCTGGTGGATGCATGGCGCTCGCGACTACGCGCAAAGCACCCTCGAAGGCTACACCCCCGCCCATTCGCATCGCAAGCGAACCGGCTCGTGTGCTGCCCGTTGAGCCGAGGAGATCGGTCGATGCGGTTTGCGGCGGAAAAGCGCGGATGAAGGGATTTTGGGTGAGCCGCGAGATTCCTCTTTTGGGCGAGGTAGCGACCCGGTTTCCGCGAGGGAGGTGAGAGGGAGATGTTGATGCGGCGTCTCCCGCCTGCTGTCCGTTCCACCTCCTCGGGGCGAGAGGCGGATCGGACAACAGCCGCGAGGCGCCGATGTGAGGAAGGACAGCTCGGGAGCGACTTGACCCGGCCCGAGTGCCGGAAACTTAGGAGAACGATCATGTTCGACAGATTCGCTCCAGCTTCGCAGAACTCGCAACCGATGCCACAGCGCCCTTGCGGGCGCTCGTTGCGCAGCGCGACTATGCACTGATCAATTTCGCCTCGTTGCTGGCGGGGCCACGCGGGGCGCGCTTGGCCGCCGCGATCGCCGATGAGGTCCCGCGAGCCCCCGTGATCACGCGGCGCCAGCATCGCCTTTTGCTGGAGCTTCTCGACATCCTGTCGCTCGAGCATGTCGACAATCCCGATCGCGACGAGTGTCACCACTTCGCGCGCATCGATCCCGCCGACCCGGTCGTCGAGGAGATATGTCTGCCGACCGATGAGCTGCACGAGGCTCGCCGACCCGGCACGGCCAGAAACGTCCACGAGCTCGGGTCCCGTCGCGCCCGGTTCAGAACCGCCCCACGGCACCGAATGGCGGACATCACCTCCTGATCCGAATGCGTGCACGGGCATCGAAGAGCCGTTGCCCGGCTGAACCCGGGAGCAGTCCCTCGTCGTGGATCTGTCGGAGTCGCGCTCTTTCATGAGAGCGCGATCCGTCCGACCCCGACGGTGACCTGACAAGGACAAGGGAGGAATACGCCCTCTGGCGACGCGAGCCGGAAGGACCGGTCGAGATCCATGCCGGCCAGGGCAGAAGAAGAAAATCGACCCACACGAGAGCGTCTTGACGCGGTCCATCCCGGGCCGCGCATCCCCAGAAAAGGAAACGGCGGATGCACCACCCTGCTCTCATTAGAAGACACATTGCCGCGGCTCGCCGCGTCGACGAGTTCATCACCTGGCTCGCTGGCTCCGGCGACGAGCTCGTGGATGCGGCCCTGCTGCTGGGCGGCTCGACGTGGGGCCGCGTGGCGGCCAACGTCGTCGCCCGGGCAAGCCAGGGCCACGACCCGTCCGACCTGCTGCCGCAGCTGCGCCGGCTTCGTCGCCTGCTTCAGCTCGAACTCGCCGCGGATCTCGCCAGCGAAGAAGCCGAGCGGTTCATGGCGCTCGATCCGGATGATCCCCGGGCCGACAGCGCCCGGATCTGTGCGGAGGCACTCGATCACGGCATCCGCGCGCTCGAGCTCGTGCGCCCTGTTCTCGGGAGGGAGGCGGCATGATGAGCGATCACCTCGACCGAAAAGGGCGCCATCTCGCGCATGCGCGCGCTCATGCCCTCGATGCCGCGCGTCTGCTTCGGCTGCTGGCCTTCCAGTCCCACCCCCGGGCCCCGGTCTTCATGCCCGGCATCTCGACCTACGCCGATATGCTCGACCCCGACGCGCCGGATGAGCGGCGCCTCGCAGCCTGCCACCGCTACCTCGAGCCGGTGCAGCGAGCGGCCACGCGAGAGCAGCTCAGCATCCACGCGGAGCGGCCATCCGAGTTCCGCAACCCTTACGGACTCGAACTCCAGACGACACAGCGCGGCTACCTCCTGGAGCTGTGCCACCGTCATCTCGGCAAGGCTGTCCTCGCGTTCCTGGCCGCGGGCGTGGATCTGCGGTAGCCAGGCCCGAGTGTGAACGATCTGGCGGCCCTTCTGCGGGGCCGCCAACGCTGTCACTGCTATGACCACCTCCGGCCACCAAGGACGTCACGTGGATCCGAGCCGGTGGAGGGGTCCGAAGCCGTGCGGATGAAGCTGCGTGTGGTTCGCCGATCTGCTGCGCACGGGCATCAAGTTGACACCTACCCCCCGGCAACAGTGCCGCGGGTTCCTGGACCAGCAACGCGAGGCCTGTCGATTTACCACGACAGCGGGTTGAGTTTGCCTCCTGCCGCTCGACGCGTTCATGATGTGTACTCCGATGAGTGGAGTCGTTCCTGTGTTTTCTCGTGTCTTGTCCGCTCTGCGGGCGCGTCGGACAGCCATGCTCGAAGCAGAAGCACTGGTCATCAGCTACGGCCCACATAGCGTGGCGCTCGCACGTGAGTTGGCGTCCGATCCACGGGCACCGGGCGGACGGCGGGCGCATTATGGTCGCGTGGCGCGGATCGCAAGGCGCCGCCACGAATTCCTGACCAGTCTGGACACCGGCACGAAGTACGACGTCGTCAACCAATGGCGCAGCCGACGTGGGGCGATGAACCTGTGATGCCGCGGCGACCCCGAGCTCGCCACCGGCGGCGCAGGCTCCTGCCCAGAGCATCAACGCCCGTGCTGATTGCTGTCCTCGCCGCCTGCGTCGGGTATTCCAATCTCCCGCGTTCCCCCGACAGGCATGTGGTTACCAGTCAGGAAACGGTCAGCCGATCCGGCACGCTGGGCGGTCGGGTCACCCGCGTAGTCGACGGCGATACATTCCGGATTGATACGATCGGCACACCGATCCGCGTCTGGGGCCTCGATGCTCCCGAAGTGGACCAGCGGGGCGGCTCACAGGCGACGGCCGCCCTCAGCCGGATGATTGCGGGTCGGAACCTCAGCTGCCGGCAGCATGACATCGACCAGTACGGGCGAGTTGTCGGACAATGCTTCCTGCCAGACGGGCGCGACATTACGGCGGCTATGATCGCAAGCGGGACAGCCAACGAGTACTGCCGATACTCCCGCGATCACTACGGCACCTGCTGACGCCCCCACCGAGCGGGTCGGCCTTGGCATGGTGCAGCACTTACAGCCCGGAGTGGATCCAGGAGAGCGAGACATGGATGTGCAGAGGGCGGAAGTCGCCGCACTCCGGTGATAACCGGGCCTACGAGCGAAGACGCACCCCCACGCTGCCTCAAGGGTGTTCAAATCGAAAAGCTGAGATCATACCTGCGATAAGTTCAAGACCGGGGCTGGCCACAATGATCGAAATCCTGACAGGAACCGCTATTCAACGAGTAGCTCGAGAAATATGCAAGACTGAAGACTGCATAATCGCCGTCTCTTACTGGAGCGGTGGTGCTGCCACAGCTCTCGGGCTCCACGGCAATCGTGGCGCCCGAGTGGTGTTAGATGTCTACGGCGGCGGCACCAGCCCGAGAGATCTCCAGCTGCTGATAAAAAAACTCGGTGAGCGAGTCAAAGTTCACTGTGATCTACACACCAAAGTATATGCAACCAAGCACCAGGCCTTGGTAGGATCTGCCAACGGCACGCGACCGGGCTTGCAGCTTCAACCTTCCCCCAGAGTCGAAGCCGTCGTTCACTTGATGGACCAAGATGCCTGTGCCGCTTATGAACTTGCGAGAAAGATATTCGAAGAAGCGATGCCCGCAACCGACGAACATGTAAGAATTTGTAGGGAGCGTTTTGGCAGAAAGACACTCAGCCACTCGGAAGCGGGCGAGATCGAGCGTCTCGATTTCGTTGCAGCTTTACTTAATCAGCCTGATATATATTCCCATATTCCGGTGATTGCCACCAACAAGGAGGTTGATCAGAGGCGACGAGACCAGGCATGGGGGCAGCATCAAGCTGAAATTGACCCAGCTAACAGCTCGGCGCAATTTGATTCCGACCGATGGGACAGCTTTGAGTGGGGTCTGCACGATAAGTACCTCGATCAGATATGTCTTGCTGTCCATAAAGCCGAAGACTCATCGGTATGGGCTGGATTGGTCCGGCCGACATCTAAGATTGGAGAAGGTTGGACGTTTGCCCGATGGGTCGCATGGAGCGAAATTCCGGGATTCAATTTTCGTGGATCTGGCGCACGGAAGATCCGGTCTGAAGTGGGCGGGGAAAAGCTTAGCAGGGCGATAGATAGGCTACGGGACGACGACCCGGAGTATATATGTGGTTTGGATCTTATCGAGGCTCTGGAGCGGACATGATGCATTTTCCGCTATTCCCACCTTAGATCTTCCGAAGCGATCTGGGTGGTAACGGACGCAGATCAGGCGATCTATGGGTCGGTTTGACCGCAAACTGGCTGTCCGAAAAATCGCTGCCGGGTTGCGCGACTGTCACTCAAGCATGGGATTGGCGACTTGATCAAGGTGGAGACGCATGGACACGAAGAAAGACGAATTCGCCGCAACCCTCTTCTCCGAATGGCTGCCGTCTTTCTGCGAGCCGCGCGAGGGCGCGGAGCCGGAAGGCTTCGTCAGGAAAAACCTCGACGCCCTGAGCGAATTCGATGCGCACTGGTTCGTGCGGGCGTTTAAGGCGGGATATGTGCATGAGGCAGGCGGTTTCTTCACTTCGGATATGGCCAAGGCAAAAGAGCAGATCCTGTGGGTAGACAGCTGGATCGAAAGACCAAGGAAAATTCACCTCTGGCTCGAACCGGTCATCACGGTCGGCGCCCTCGCCCGGATGATCGACATGCATCACTGGCCGCAATCGCAGGTCGGCCTCCAATCGAAGGCGCCCTGGCCGTTCGACCTCATGGGATATGATGCCGATCGGGATACGGAACTGGTTGCGGGCGAGGTCAAGAAGTCGAAACGGGAAGCAGACAGGCTTATCGCCGAGATGACCGGGTTCGGTGCGATCCCTCCACTGGAGCAGGAACCCACGAACAAGGATGTCAGGAACGCCTACAAGAAGGTGGTCGGCATTCGCAAAACGTGGCCGCGGCTGTTCTGGGCCGTCGGGCCGGACGGATACGAGAACCTGTTCGAGGTGGTCCGCGCGGACGACCCATGGGGCTTCTCCCTCGATCCCGTGTCGCCGGAGCGGCTCCGGTTTCCCGTTCCGCCTCGATCGCCCCTGCGACCGAGGGCGCCCCGGTCCGAGGGACAGTCCGGCACGGATGGCCGGCACCCCGATTGATGACGCCGGTTCAGGCCTTCGATGGAGATCTCCATGACGATCCGCAAAGCCCTCGCCCGTTCTGTTGCTCTCGCCGGCATCGTCCTTGCCGGATCGACCGCCCTGCCCGGCCCCGCATCCGCGCAGATCTACATGACGCCCGACGATCATCTCGCGATCGAGCGGCGTCTCGGCAGGGACCTTGCGCGCTGCATCGATGACGGGCGCGGAAGCTACGAGGGGGTCCTGGCTTGCGGCCGGTCGGTTGCCGACACCTGCTACGCGATGTCGCCGCACGGCGAAACCACCGCCGGGTTCGCGATCTGTGGCCAGATCACGGCAGGCCTGCTCGACGCGGAAATGAACCGCGTCTGGTCCGCCATCAAGGCAGAGTTTCCGCCGGACGCATTCGCACGGAGGCTGGAGGAGCAGCGGGCCTGGCTGAAGTTCCGCGAGAGCGAGTTCTGGGCCGCCCGTGAGCGGTACAGGGGCGGCAGCATGAGCCAGTATAGCGGATGGGTCGAATACAACAGCTTGTCCGTCGATCGCCTCGCCCGGCTGCACGAGATCGCCGGCGATCGCTGACCTCTCGATCCGCATCGGGTCGGATCTGCGGCCTGATCAGTAGCGGAAACTCGGGGTCGATGATCCGGCGCCGAGCTCCATCTCGATGCAGCCCTGCAGGATGGAATAGGAGCCGCCGGTCACCCGTGCCACCTCGTCGCAGTAGCGTCGCGCCTGCGCGGGCAACCCGCTCCAGTCGCCCCGGAGATGGTCGTAGGCCGTCTGTTCCATGTCGATACAGCTATTGTAGATCATCCGCGATCCGCCACTCACGTCCGAGACCTGGGTGCAGTAGTCCTCGACCTGGTAGCGCGGCAGGTCGGCGGCCAAGGCAGGCGCCGCGCACAGAGTTGCCGCCGCGGCGAACAGCACCCCGGGCCACCGTTCCGATACTCGTCGCATCTGCCGTCCTTTCCGAACCCGTGCCGGCTGATCCTGCCAAAGGCGGCAGGCTCGGGCAATCTTCGTGACCGGATCCGGTTTCTCCTGGCAGCAGTTGCGGCGAGGCGTATCCCTCTGCGCCTCCGGATGGCGGGATCGCGAGTTCGCGCAATGCGGGTGTATTCAGTTTCATTAATTCCCCTGAAAAGGGAGTTAGGCTTTCCTTAATCTTTTTTGATGACAGGCGGATTTCCGCCGGATAATCTCGGGCTACTTCAGTGCGTTGCGTAACGAGTACCCCGGAAGCGTTTTTCCCACCGGCGGGCTCCCTTCCTGAGGATGTCCGCCGGTGCAGGTCGCTTTTCCTGACACGAGATCGACCGCGAAGGGCCGGGCCAGCATCGGCCGGGCTGCCCCTCCATCGTTCCAGCCACCCCTGAAGCCCTCCGGCCTTGCCGCCCTGCCGGCCTCTCCGCCGCGTCCTGCCGGACGTGACGGCCGCCAGCGGCAAGCCATTCATCCCGTGCCCGCACCGGGCGGCAAGCGAAGGACATCGAGATGGCGAAGGACATGAAGGACAAGGCGCCGAAGGGCCTGGCCAAGGGGAAGCAGGCCGCACTGCCGCAGGCTGTCGACGATGCGGTGATGGTGTCGGAGGATGCGACCGCAGCTGCCGCCAAACGGATCTCCGTCGCCGATCTCCTCGGCAATGACAAAGGCGGCAAGGCGATATCGCTCGCCGGCGTCGAGGGATCGGGTGCCGGCACGATCGCGATCAGCGCGGACGGAACCGAGATCGTCTACGACGCCAATGGCGCCTTCGATCATCTCGCCGAGGGAGAAACGGCCACCGACAGTTTTGACTACACGATCCAGTTGGCGAACGGCGCGCTGAGCACGGCGACGGTGACCGTCACGATCACCGGAGCTGCGGAGGCTCCCGACGGGCCCTCGATCGTCAACATCACTAACGGCGGAGCCGGGGAGAACTACCATCGCAGTCTCTCACAGGATGGGTCGAAGCTGATCTTCCAGAGGGTCAGCGATCCCGACGTCTCTGCGTGGCTGCAGGATACCTTCATCTACGATCTGGAGACTGGCCAGACGACAGAGGTTCCCGCCCTCGCGAATGCCTGGGCCACCGATTACGTGATCTCGCCCGACGGATCGACAGTGGCCTTCGAGAGCTGGGACAACCTTCTGGAGCTGGAGAACTTCCACTACGACGTGTCGTACATGTACCTGTATGACGTCGAAACCGGCGCGATGCGGACAATCACCGAGGGCAGCGTGCGGGTGAGCTGGGGCCCGATGTTCTCTGCTGACGGCTCGACGCTGGTCTTCAACAGCCACTCCGACAATCTCAATGGCATCGACGAGAACGGCTACATCTGGGACGAAAACGGTCAGCGGCCGGATGTCATCGTCCACGACTTGGAATCCGGCAGGAACTTCAACATCACCGATGATGGCGACTGGGACTACTATCACTTCGCGCTCGACGTCTCGAGCGACGGATCCATGGTGACCTATCATAACCAGACGGACCCGTATCCAGACTCTGATCCTTTCATCATGGAGAATGATCTCCTCCTCCACGACCGGACCACCGGAGAGTCCATCAAGATCGCCGATGGCACCTTCAATACCATAGACGGCGGCGGGGTCTTTGTCTCCTCGGCGGGCTTCATCGACAACGACTCCAAGCTGGTCTTCACCCGCAGTGAGGATTACGGCACGGGCGCGGACGTCCTGATCTACGACCTGGAAACCGGCGCGACCACGACCGTCGGTCAGGGAGCCCGAAATGTCTCTGCTCAAGCTTCGACGATCCTCTACACGACCGCCGGTGCCACGGTCGTCGACAACCAGCCCGATACATACGGCAGGTCCGGCGATGTCGTCGCCTACGACATCGAGACCGGGATCACCACCAGCCTCACCGAGGGTTCCAACGGCGGAATCGCCGGGCTGCAGCTCTCTGCTGACGGGTCGAAGGTCATCTTCTCGAGCAATGCCACAAACCTCATCGACGGCGAGGTCGATCTCAACGGCGACATCGCCGATGTCTTCATCTTCGACATGAACAGCGGCGCGATGGCCAACATCACCAACGGCGGAAATGGCGACAGCTACGTCGGCGACATCAGCGCGGACGGATCAAGGGCGATTTTCACGAGCCATGCCACCAACCTGGTGGAGGGCGTGATCGACACCAACGGCAACCAGCTGGATGTCTTCGTCTTCGAGATCTGACAGGGTCGAAAGGGTGCGGCCGGCCCGTCCGTGCCGCGCCCCCTGGCCTCTGGCCTCTGGCCTCTGGCCGGACTCTCCGGCTGCCGTCCGGATGTCCACGCGAGTCCGGCGCCGCGCCGAGCCTTTCCGGCACTTGCCCGATTGGTGACCCCGGCAGGATTTGAACCTGCAAGCTGCCCCTTAGGAGGGCAGATAGTAGAGCGTCAGCCAGACCTCGGGTTTGGTCCAGTCGGGCAGGACCTCGGCCAGGCGGCCCGCGGCCAGATCGTCCGCGACGATGAAACGGGGCAGCAGGGCAATGCCCTCGCCGTTCAGGGCCAGCCGGGCCAGCACGTCGCCATTGTTGGCGCTGAACCGGCCGGTCGCGCGGTGGCTGCGGCGGGACGCGCCCTTCGACAGGTCCCAGACCTCGTCGCGCGCATCCGAGCGGTAGCCGAGACAGTCATGCGCGGCCAGGTCGCCCGGGTCGTCGGGCACGCCCCGCGCGGTCAGGTAGCCCGGCGCGGCGACCAGCACCCGGGCGACCGCACGCGGCGAGGCCGCGGTCGACGCACTCCCCCTGACGCTTCTGGAAAACGCCGTTACCGGCACCGCGGCCATGCCTCCAATTGGCGGGCGCGAGGACTGCACCACCAAAGACATCAAGGCCGCCATTCGCCTCTTGGCCGCCACGGTACTGTCGGCGGCGTGAAGAACCTATTATTGGGACCGCAACGGGCTATCGTTCATCAACTCGTCGCGGCTACGGTGCGAACCGATGTGCCTGACATGAACGGACATCCGCTACGGACCGTGACGCGAGACCTGCTCGGCACTGCACCTCTAACGCAGATCGTCGGCAGGTACCGAGTGGCCCGCACGCCTTGGGTCAGCGCTTGGTTCCGCTTAGATGACATTGTGCTACAAAACTGCTACAAACTCGCTGAGCCGCCTGCAACTTCTCGATTTCAGATGATTTTTCGAACGTCGGTCCGATCCATCATGGGTGCGACGGACAGGCGCGAGGCATTACGGTCTGAGCTGGCTGTTACCATGATACTGCTGAGTTCCGCCGAGAGCGCGCTTTGAACGGCATCCTCCGACTTTTGCCGGATGTTGCGAGCGAGGTTGCTACAGCTTCGTATCGAAAATGGGAACCCAGGCCAGCACCAGATTACCCCAGTACCGACGTGATCGCCCGGGCCGCCGCGCCGACCACCTGATCGGCCTCCTCTCGCGACAGGCACAGCGGGGGCGCGAACCCCAGGATGTCGCCTTGCGGCATGGCCCGGGCGATGACCTTCTCATCCGCCAGCATCGCGGCGACAATCTGCGGGACGAGCTTGCGGCCTGGGTCGAACGGGCGGCGTGTCGCGCGGTCGTCGACGAACTCGACCGCGCAGAGCATCCCCTCACCCCGCACCTCTCCCACGTTGGGGTGTGCCTCCAGCGCCTCGCGCATTGCGCCCAGCAGGTAGCCGCCCACCTCACCGGCGTTGCCGACGAGTCCAAGCTGGTCGATGAGCTCGAGATTTGCGATGCCTGCCGCGGCACTGATCGGATGGGCGGAATAGGTCCAGCCGTGTCCGATCACCCCCATCGCATCGGTGCCGTTTTCCAGCACCTTCCAGACCCGGTCGGACACGATCGAGCCGGACAGCGGGGCGTAAGCCGAGGTCAGGCCCTTGGCGATCGTGATGATGTCGGGCTCGATCCCGTAATGGTCCGACCCGAACATCGAACCCAGGCGGCCGAACCCGGTGACGACCTCGTCCGCGATCAGGAGGATGTCGTGCCGGCGCAGCACCTTCTGCATCCTTTCCCAGTAGCCCTTCGGCGGCGGGACGATGCCTCCGGTGCCAAGCACCGGCTCGCCGATAAACGCCGCGATCGTGTCGGCCCCCTCACGCTCGATCAGCTTTTCGAGTTCGGCCACGCAATGATCGGTGAACTCGACCTCCGTCATCTCTGTCCGCGGCCGTCGGTAGTAGTAGGGCGCTTCCGTGTGGATCACCTGCGCGAGCGGCAGGTCGAAGGCCTTGTGGAACAGTTCGAGCCCGGTGAGCGAGCCCGTCATCAGCCCCGAACCGTGATAGCCGCGCCAGCGCGAAATGATCTTCTTCTTCTCCGGCCGGCCGAGAACATTGCTGTAGTACCAGACGAGCTTCACATTCGTCTCGTTGGCGTCCGACCCGCTCAGGCCGAAATAGACCTTGGACATGTTCGCGGGCGCGCGGTCGAGGATCATCTTGGCAAGCGTGATCGACGCCTCGGTCCCGTGACCCATATAGGCGTGGTAATAGGCGAGTTCCCGTGCCTGCGCGGCAATCGCCTCCGCGATCTCCGGCCGCCCGTAGCCGACGTTCACGCAATAGAGCCCCGCAAAGGCGTCGAGAAGGCGGGTGCCGTCGCGGTCCTCGATGAAGACGCCTTCGCCGGTTGTGATGATCCGGCTCGGCGTCTCGCCGCGCGCATGATGGGCCAAGTGCGTCGACGGATGAAAGAAGTTCTCGCGATCCCAGAGCGCCAGTTGGTCGTTCGTCAGCATCGACTTTCTCCTCTCATGGCTAGGCGTGGTCAGCGTAGTTGAAGTGCGCAAACTCCTCCATCCCGCAAGCGGATGGACATCCTCGGCATCGAAGAGGCTCGCCGTGCGGTCTGTCGATCGTCGGACCTATCAGCAGAACGGCGGCATCCTGTGCAGTGCGCTTCACCGTCTCACGCCATGATCATCGTGCCGGCCTCGGGAAACCGGTCCCGGACATGGATCGCGATCGCGGTATCCTGCACGCCGGTGCCGGTCAGGTCGCAGATCGTGATGTCGTCCGGCGACCGGCGACCCGAAGCACGGCCCAGGATCACGTCGCCGAGTTCAGGCGGCGTGCCGCTGTTCCAGAGCCCTGCGGCCAGGGCGGCGCGAAGCTCCCCCCGCTCGGCGCATTGGCTCGCCCGGTCGCAGACATAGGCGTCGGCGCGCGCCAGCGCCGCGGGCTCAACCTCGGACTTGCCGTCCTGATCGGAGCCCATGGCCGTGACGTGAAGTCCGGGGTGCAGCCAGTCGGCCCGCAGCACCGGTGTCCGCGACGGTGTCGTGGTGACCACCAGCTGGCTTTCCGCCACGAGGGCCGCCGGATCGTCCACGGCCTCGGCTACGACATCGAGCCGGCGGGACAGGTCGGCGGCGCAGGCGCGGGCCCGGTCCCCGTCGCGTGCATGCACAAGCACGCGCGAGAAGGGGCGCACTAGATGCGCGGCCTCGATCTGAAGCCGCGCCTGCACGCCCGCGCCGATCACACCTGCCGTCTGCACCGTGTGCGGCGCAAGATGGCGCGCGGCGACCGCCCCGGCCGCGGCTGTGCGGAGGTCGGTTAGATAGCCGTTGTCCAGGAAGATCGCCTGCACCAGCCCCGTGCTGGCGGACAGCAGGATCATCAGGCCGTTCAGGCTCGGCAGGCCGATCTTGGGGTTGTCGAAGAACCCGGGCGACACCTTGATCGCGAAGCCGTCCGCGCCGGGCATCCACGCAGTCTTGACGTCGACCTCGCCATTGACCGCGGGGAGGTCCATCGAGAGGACCGGCGGCATGACGACACCGCCCCCCGACAGGGCCGCGAAGGCGCGTTCCACGACGTCCACCAGCGCGAGGTCGAGCGTCACGATCTCCCGGAGTTCGGCCTCGGTCACGATCCGTATGTCATGCGGCATAGGCACGCCCCCTTACCGTCCGATCCCCGATCGTCACGTCCTGTCCCGCGATGATCCTGGTGAAGAGCGACATGTCGACATTCCGGCCGGTGACGATGGTGGCGAGCGGTCCGCCGCCGGCCCGGACCTTGCCTGAGTGGACGGCGGCTAGCCCAACGACCGCCCCGCCCTCGGCCACGATCCGGTCCTCGAAATAGAGCATCTGCATGGCGTCGCGGATTTCCTCTTCGGTCACCAGCACCGCGTCGTCCAGCAACGCGCGGCACAGCGGAAAAGAGAGCCGGTTCCCGAGCCCGATCCCGCCGCCGAGGCTGTCGGCCAGCGAGGCAACCTCGCGAACCTCGACCGGAGTCCCGGCGTGAAGCGACGCGGCCATGGCAGCGCCACGGTCCATGGTGACGCCGATCACCCGGATCGTCGGGCTGACTGTTTTGGCGGCCACAGCCACACCCGCTGCCAGCCCGCCGCCCGACAGCGGCACGAGGATCGTGTCGAGGTCGGGCCGCGCCTCCATCATCTCGAACCCGACGGTGCCTTGCCCTGCGATCACGCGCGCATCGTCGAAGGGCGAGATCTCGACAAGCCCCTCGGCCGCGCAGATCCTGAGGCTCTCCGCCATGGCTTCGTCCTGGGACTCTCCGACGATCCGGACCTCGGCGCCTAGCGCGCGGACGCCCTCGACCTTGGCCTGCGGCACCAGCCGCGACATGCAGATCACGGCCCTGATCCCCCGCCGCGCAGCCGCGTAGGCGACGCCGCGACCGTGGTTTCCCGTCGAACAACAGGTGACGCCCGCGACGTCGCGGGGAAGGGCGGCCACCGCGTTGACCGCGCCGCGGAGCTTGAAGGCGCCGATCGGCTGCATCGTCTCCAGCTTCAGGAAGAACTCCTGCCCCGCCAGCGTCGACATGAAGGGCGAAGGCACGAAGGGCGTCCCATCGGCGATGCCCCGGATCACCGCCCGTGCCCCGAGGATATCGGCCAGCGTGACGCCCATTCAGCCGGCATCCTTCACCGCCGACAGGAATTGCTGCGTCCGCTCCTTCTGCGGCGCCTCGAACAGCTGGTCGGGCGGGCCCTGCTCTTCGATCCGCCCCTGGTAGAAAAAGCAGATGCGGTCCGAAATGTCGCGCGCGAAGCCCATCTGGTGGGTCACCATCAGCATGGTCAAGTTGTGCTTTTCCACCAGGCTGCGGATGACGTTCGTCACCTCTCCGATCACCTCGGGGTCGAGCGCCGAGGTCACCTCGTCGAAGAGCATCACCTTGGGCCGCATCGCAAGGGCCCGGGCAATGGCCACCCGCTGCTGCTGGCCGCCCGACAGGCGCGACGGATGCTGGTCCTTCTTCTCGATCATGCCGACCATCTCGAGCAGTTCCTCGGACCGGGCCCGCGCCGCCTGCTTCGACATTCCCAGGACCTGTACAGGCCCTTCCATGCAGTTCTGAAGCGCCGTCATGTGCGGGAACAGGTTGAAGTGCTGAAAGCACATGCCGATCGAGGACCTTGCCTTCCTGAGATACCGTTCGTCCGCCGGGACGAGCTTTCCGTTCCTTTCCATGTGGGTCAGCGGCTTGCCATCGACATAGATCACGCCGCCGTTGATCGTCTCGAGCGTCATCAGCATCCGCAGCACGGTGGTCTTGCCCGAGCCCGACGGGCCGATGACCGTCACCATCTCGCCCTCGGCCACGTCGAGGTTGAGGTTGTCCAGCACTGTCAGCGACCCGTAGCGCTTGGTCACGTTCATGAACCGCACCATCGGGCGGTCACCCTCGGGCAGTTCCAGCGGATAGGCGGAGAGGTCCATGCTCAAAGTCCCAGCTTTCGGCGCACCCGCGCCTCGAACAGCCGCACGAAGCCGGCCGCCGGCAGCGAGATGGCGAGGAAGATGACGCCCACGAGGGTGTAGGGTTCGAGAAAGCGGTAGTTCTCGGATCCTATCGCGTTGGCGGTGTGGAGCAGTTCGGCCACCCCGATCACGCTCAGCATCGGCGTGTCCTTGAAGATGCCGACCAGGTAGTTCCCCATCCCGGCGATCGACGGCGGCAGCGCCTGCGGAATGACGATCCGCACATAGGTGTCGCGGGTGGACATGTTGAGCGCGCGGCAGGCCTCCCACTGGCCCTTGGGCACGGATTCGATCCCGCCGCGGTACACCTCGGAGAGATAGGCCGAATAATGCAGTCCGATGGCGATCATCCCTGCGGTCCAGGGCGACAGGCGAATACCGAACTGCGGGCCCACGTAGAACACGAAGAAGATCTGCAGGACCAGCGGGGTAGACCGGATGAATTCGACGATTTCTCGCACCACGACGGTCAGCACTCTCCACGGCGTCCGCTGCGCAAGCGCGAAGACGAGGCCGAGAACCACGGCGATGGCATAGCCGGTGCCCGCGGCAAGGAGCGTGTTGCCTGTCGCCACCAGCAGGCGCGGCAGGATCTCGAGGGTGAAGTCCCAGTCCCACTCGAACCTCATGCGCGTCCGAGCCTCCGGGCCATGACCCGTTCCAGCCAGCGCATGACCGGCGTGATGATGAAGCGCGCGAGGATGTAATAGACGATCAGCGCCGTCCCGAAGGCCTGCGCGGACAGGAAGGTCGAGGCATTGATCTGCCTTGTCTGGAACATCAGGTCCGTCACCGAGATCAGCGCCACCAGCGCCGTCCCCTTCAACAGTTCGATCAGCAGGTTTCCCCAGGGCGGCAGCATCAGGACGAGCGCCTGCGGCAGGATGATCCGCCGCATCCGCTTGGCCGGCGACATGGAAAGGGCATAGGCGGCCTCCCACTGGCCCTTGGGCACCGCCTGGATTGCGCCGCGCACGATCTCGGCCCCGTAGGAACCGACATTGAGCCCGACCGAGACGAAGCCCGCCGTGAACTTGTCCAGCGAGATGCCGAAGAGCGGCAGCACGTAGAAGATCCAGAAGAGCTGAACGAGAAGCGACGTGCCCCGGAAGACCTCTATATAGACGACCGCGAGGCCGCGGATCAGGGGATTACGCGACCGCTTGCCCAGCCCCGCGGCCAGTGCGACCACCACGGCAACCGCGGCGGCCAGCAGGAACTGGACGATCGTGACATAGGTGCCGCTGGCAATCAGCGGCCCGTAGGTCTCAAGGAATTCCCAGAGGGACATAGGCTTCTACGCCGTCACGCCGCGGAAAGGGGGCGGACCGGCCGCCCCTGATCCGTCAGCGGTTGGCGCAGACCCATTCGGTCGTCACGTCGCCCGGCAGCGTGGCTTCGCCATAGCCGTACTCCGCGACCGCGGCCAGCATCTCCTCCGATCCCAGGTAGTCCGCCTGCGTCGCATTGAAGGCGTCGACGAAGTCCTGATCGTCCTTCCGGAAACCGATCCCGGCCCAGTTGAAGGACTCTTCGGGCATCGCGTCAGGATCCGACACCTCGAGTTCACCGTTGGCGCTGTCCGCCAGCTGGCGCATCGTGAAATAGGTCCCGGCACCCGCGTCGGCGCGGCCCGCGCGGACGGCTGCGAGGATCTCGGTCGGTCCCGGGACCTGCATGATGTTCCCGTCCTCGACCCCTGCATCGCGCGCCGCCTGGATGTTCGAATAACCCGCGCCCGTCACCATGACGGCGCCGGTCTCGCGGATGTCCTCGTAATTGCCGAGTCCCTTCGGATTGCCCTCGGGAACGAGAAACCCGTCGCCGATGCGGGCCATCGGCTCGGAAAAGGCAACGTTCTCGCATCGAGCGGCGAGGATGTTCATCCCGCCCGTGATGATGTCGAAACGCCCCGCCTGAAGCCCCGGGATCAGCCCGCCCCAATCGGTCTGCACGGGTTCGATGTTGGTGTGCCCCATCGATTCGAGCACACCCAGCGTATGGGCATTGACGAAGCCGCGCGGCTCGCCGTTCTCGCCGGGATAGGCGAAGGGAAGCTCGTTGGCAAAGCCGATGCGGATCGGATCCCCGGCCTCGATGCGCTCCGTCAGCGGTCCCGCTTCTGCCGCGACCGTCGCCGCGCCGACCGTGATCAGGGCTGCGAGCGTTGTCTTGAGAGATTTGTTCATGGGACCCTCCGTTGGTGAACGATGTACTGTCGTTGAAACCGATCTTTCGTGTGCCGCTCACATCATTAACCCCTGACCTCTGCTGTCAACAAAATATCCCTTTCAAGAATCCGACCTTCGGGACAATGATTTGTCGTGTGCCCATCCTTTTGGCGCATGTTCCGAAAAACCTTCTGCCCATTTCCACGTCAGGCATCTCATGGGAAACGCGAACCCCGCCTTCAGCACCGCCGAATACGAACGCCGCCTGAACAAGACGCGCCGCGAGATGGAGCGCAGGGGTGTCGATGTCATCTTCATCACCGACCCGTCCAACCAGGCCTGGCTGACCGGCTATGATGGCTGGTCGTTCTATGTCCACCAGGGGGTGATCGTCCCGGGCGATGCCGATCCGGTCTGGTGGGGCCGCATGCAGGACACCAATGGCGCGCGCCGGACCGTCTGGATGGAGAGCGACCGGATCGCCGGATATGCCGACATTTTCGTGCAGTCGACGACCTGCCACCCGATGGAAGACCTCGCCGCGCTGCTGCGGGCGATGGGGTTCGGGTCGGCCCGGATCGGGGTCGAGATGGAGAACTACTACTACTCGGCACGCGCGCACGCGGTGCTCGAGTCCGAACTCCCCCAAGCGACGTTCGTGGATGCAACCGCGCTGGTGAACTGGCAGCGGCTCGTGAAGTCCGGTGAAGAGATCGCCTTCATGCGCAAGGCAGCGGCCATTTCGGAGGCGATCATCCGGGTGGGGACCGAACTCGCCCGCCCGGGCCTCCGGAAGAACGAGCTCGTCGCCGAGATCAGCCGCGCCGCGATCATCGGGGTCGGCGACGACTGGGGCGATTACCCGGCCATCGTGCCGCTCACGCCGTCGGGGATGGACGCGACCGCACCCCATCTTACCTGGAACGGCGACGTGATGCGGGCGGGCGAGGCGACCTTCTTCGAACTCTCGGGATGCTATCGTCGCTACCACGCGCCGCTGTGCCGGACGGTCTTTCTGGGCACCCCGCCCGACGACATGCTCCGGGCCGCGGCCGCACTCACCGAGGGGCTGGAGGCCGGCCTTGAGGCCGCCCGCCCCGGGAACCGCGCGTGCGACGTCGCCAATGCGCTTGGTACGGCGCTCGCAAGGTCGGGGATCGAGCGTGCCAACCGCTGCGGCTATCCGATCGGGATCTCCTATCCGCCCGACTGGGGCGAGCGTACTGTCTCGCTTCGCCCGACGGACGATACCGTGCTGGAGGCGGGGATGACCTTCCATTTCATGCCCGGGCTCTGGCTCGACCAGTGGGGGCTCGAGACCACCGAGCCGATCCTGATCCGCGACGACGGACCGGCCGAGACCTTCTGCGGCATCGAACGCAAGCTCTTCGTGAAGAACTGATGACGACGCTGGACGAGACGAAGGCACTGCTCGCGGAACTTGTCGCCTTCCCGACGGTATCGTCGGACAGCAACCTGGCGATGATCGCACATCTCGCCGGGCGGCTTGAATCATCGGGGGCGCGCGTCGACATCCACCTCGATCCGTCGGGGCAGAAAGCGAACCTGTTCGCCACGCTGGGCCCCGACGCGAATGGCGGGATCGTCCTGTCGGGGCACACCGACGTGGTGCCGACGACGGACCAGAGCTGGACCAGCGACCCGTTCGAACTGCGCGAGGACGGCGGCCGACTCTACGGCCGCGGGACGTGCGACATGAAGGGATTCATCGCCGCCGCGGTCATCATGGCGCCGCGCCTTGCCGAGGCTGTCCGCGACCGGCCCCTGCACTTCGCCTTCACCTATGACGAGGAGACCGGGTGCATCGGCGCGCAGGCGCTTGCCGCCACGCTGCGCGACCGGGGGCTGTGCCCGTCCGTTGCCATCGTCGGGGAGCCGACCTCGATGCGGGTCGTCGAGGGTCACAAGGGATGCCACGAATACACCACGCATTTCACCGGCCTCGAAGGCCACGGCTCCGCCCCTGATCGGGGCGTGAACGCGGTGGAATACGCTGTCCGCTACGTCGGCCGGCTTCTCGAACTGCAGGAGGCGCTGAAGGATCGCGCCCCCGCCCGCACCCGGTTCCAGCCGCCGTGGACGACGATCAACACCGGCGCGCTCACCGGCGGCCACGCGCACAACGTCATCCCGGGCCTCGCACGGGTCGACTGGGAGATGCGGCCCGTTCAGGCGGGCGATGCGGACTTCGTCAAGGCCGACCTGACCCGCTATTGCGCCGAGAGGCTGCTGCCCGCCATGCGCGCGGTCTCGCCCGAGGCCGACATCGTGACCGAGACGGTCGGCGAGGTCGCGGGCCTCATGCCGGCAGACGAGAACGAGGCCAAGGCCATCGTCATGGAACTGACCGGGGCGAGCGCCGCTGATGTCGTCCCGTTCGGCACCGAAGCCGCAATCTTCCAGGCCCTGGGCCTGTCCGCGGTAATCTGCGGCCCCGGCTCGATCGAACAGGCGCACAAGCCCGACGAATTCGTGTCGCTCGCCCAACTCGCCGAGTGCCTCGGGATGCTGGAGCGGCTTGGGGGCAAGCTCGAAGGGTGAGGTCCACAGCGTCGCATCCGCTCTGACGGCGCTTGGAAGACTTCGCGTGTCAGGCCTCGGAACCCGCTCAGTCGATCCGGATCTCGGTGCGATCCTTGCGGCGAAGCCAGGCGAGGTAACCCGGCGCCACCCGCCGGGCGATGGCGCTGAAGGGCAGCGGCGCAGGGTCAGACAGCGGCAGGGCGAGCTGGCTTTCGGGCGTACCCGTCACGGCCCCGGCCATCTCGCGTCCGAGCGAGACGGCCAGTGCCACACCGCGGCCATTGCAGCCCGTCCAGGTCCAGCCATCGGGGCCCAGCTTGTGGATGCGCGGAAAGCGGTCCCACGTCATGCCGATGTAGCCGCTCCACACATGTGTCATCTCGGGCACCCCCATCTCCGGGAACGCCTCGGCCAGCCGTAGCGCGGCCTTTTCCCGCACCCGGTCCGCAGCGCGGCGGCTGCCGATCACGGCACCGCCGGTGATCATCCGGTTGCGCGCGTCGTAGCGGAAGAAGCGCAAATCGCCGCTGGTGTCCGACACCGCCTGCCGCCCCGGCAGGAGCCGGGCCCGCAAATTGTCGCCCATTGGCACGGTCGCCATCTGCCACGACAGGACCGGGACCACGCCGCGCGAGATGCGCGAGGCGAGCGACCGTTCGACGAGATCCGTATAGGCGTTCGTGGCGAGGATCAGCGCCCGCGCCCTGACCGAACCCTGCCTGGTGCGGACCCTCCAGCCGTCGCCTTCCCGCGTCCAGCTGGTCACCGGGCTGGCCTCGTGGATCACGGCGCCAAGGCGTTCTGCCGCTTGCGCCAACCCGCGGGCAAGCCCGAGCGGGTTCACGTGGCCGCCTGTCGGGTTGAACATGCCACCGTGCCAGAAGTCGGTGCCGAGCATCGCCTCGGAGGCAGCGCTGTCCAGCAGTTCCGCCGGAAAGCCGAAGCGCCGCCACGCTTCGACCCGCTTCTCGCTGATCCGCAGGCGCCCGGGCGAGTGTGCCGGCTGGAACCAGCCGGTCTGTTCGGCCTCTGCCGCGGCGGCGATGCCTTCCTGCCGGATCGTGTCGAAGAGATATGCCGCGCTGCCGCCGACGAGGCGGGCAAACCGCTCGCCCGCCTCGCCCCAGCGGGCGACCATCGCGTCAGGCTCGGCGGCCGTCAGCGTGGGGATGACCTGGCCGTTGTTGCGCCCCGACGCGCCCCATCCCACCGCGTTGGCCTCGATCACCCGCGATGCGATGCCCCGCCGCGCCAGGTGCAGCGCCGCGGAGAGTCCCGTGAACCCGGCCCCCACGATCACGACCTCGGCCTCGACATCACCCCCCAGTGGCGGGCCGGCCTGCCGCGGGACCGACACGCTTGCCCAGAGCGACGGCGGGAACGCCGCGGTCTTGTCCGGATCAGCCCCGCTCATGCGGCGTCCTCCCGAATCTGGGGCGGCGTCCAGTCCCGTCCGGGGACCGACGCGAGCAGCTTGCGCGTATAGGCGTGCTGGGGATTGGCAAACAGCTCCGCCGTCACGCCGGTCTCGACCACCCTGCCCTTTTCCATCACCGCCACGCGATCGCAGAGTTGCGCCGCAACCCGCAGGTCGTGGGTCACGAACAGCAGTGACAGTTCCAGCCGTTTTCGCAGATCCGCAAGCAACCGCAGCACCTGCGCCTGCACGCTGACGTCCAGCGCCGACACGGGCTCGTCCGCAACGATCACCTTCGGCTCGAGCGCCAGCGCCCGGGCGATGCCGATCCGTTGCCGCTGCCCGCCCGAGAACTCGTGCGGGTAGCGATCCGCGGCGGCGGGCGACAGCTCGACGAGCCGCAGCAGTTCACGCGCCTGCTCACGGGCCGCGCGCGGCGGGGTGCCGTGGACGATCGGGCCTTGCGCGATCAGGTCGACGACGCGCTTGCGCGGGTTGAGCGAGGCCATCGGATCCTGGAACACCATCTGGATATCGGCGCGCATCGCACGCAGATCACCACCCGACGCGCTCAGGATGTCACGCCCATCCAGCGTGACACGGCCCCCGTCCGCGTCGAGCAGCCGGGTGATGCAGCGGGCAACGGTGGTCTTGCCCGACCCGCTTTCCCCGACGATCCCGAGGGTTTCGCCGCGGCGCAGGTCGAACGACACCTGATCGACGGCTACCACGGCCTTGCGCCGGCCGCCGAAAATCCCGCCACGCGCCCTGAAGGTCTTGCGCATCCCTTCAGCCTTCAGGACCGTCGGTGCGCCGTCGAAACTGCGCGGCGCGGGCGGCGTCAGGTCGGGCACGGCCGCGATCAGCGCGCGGGTATAGGGGTGCTGCGGCCGGTTCAGGATCTCGTCCGCCGTGCCCTGTTCCACAAGCTCTCCCCGGCGCAGGACCGCGACCCGGTCGGCGATCTCGGCTACCACCCCGAAATCATGAGTGATGAAGAGCACGCCCGAGCCGTGACTTTCCTGCAACTCGCGGATCAGACGTAGGATCTGCAACTGGGTGGTCACGTCCAGCGCCGTCGTCGGCTCGTCCGCGATGATCAGGCGCGGGTCCATCGCCAGCGCCATCGCGATCATCACCCGCTGCCGCTGCCCGCCCGAGACCTGGTGCGGATAGGCGTTCATCGCCGAACGCGGGTCGGGGATATGCACCTGCTCGAGCATCTCCAGCGTCCTCGCCGCCCGCGCCTTGCGACCGAGACTGGTATGGAGCCTCAGCACCTCGTCGATCTGCCAGCCGACCGTCTTCTGCGGGTTCAGCGCCGTCATCGGCTCCTGGAAAATCATCGCCATGCGGTTGCCGCGCAACTGACGGATCTCGCGCTCGGACAGTGTTGCAAGGTCCTGCCCTTCCAGCCGGATCCGGCCATCGGTCATGCGCACCGACGGCTCGGGCAGCAGGCGCATCACGGCTCCGGCCGCCAGGCTCTTGCCGGACCCGCTCTCGCCCACAAGACACAGGATCTCCCCGCGGTTCACCGTCAGCGACAGCCCGTCCAGCGCCAGCGGCCGGTCCGACCCCTCGGGCAGCGCGACCCGCAGATCCTCGATCTCGAGTATAGGTGCCTCGCTCATGTCTTCTTCTGCCTCGGGTTCAGCACCTCGTTCAGCCCTTCGCCCAGAAGCGAGAAGGACAGGACCGTCAGCACGATGGCAAATCCCGGAATGGCGGACACAAACCATGCGGTGCGCAGCACGGCCCGGCCCTGGCCGATCATGTTGCCCCAACTCGCGTAATTCGGATCGCCGAGCCCGAGAAAGGCAAGGGCACTTTCAAGCAGGATCGCCAGCGCCATGATGACGGAGGCGTAAATGACGATCGGCGGCAGCGCGTTCGGCAGGATCTCGCGGAAGATGATGGCCGTGTGACCCACGCCGAGGTTTCGCACCGCCTCCACGAACTCGCGTCTGCGCAGCGACATGAACTCGGCCCGTGAGAGTCTGGCCGGGGCCGTCCACGAGACGATGCCGATGGCCAGCACGATGTTCTCGATCGAGGATCCGAGGATCGCGACCAGCGCCAGCAGCAGCACGAAGCTGGGGACCGTCTGGAATGCCTCGGTGACGCGCATCAGCACGTCGTCCACCCAGCCGCCAAAATAGCCGGCAAGCGCCCCGATGACGACGCCGATCGCGATCGAGATGACGGTTGCGACGACGCCGATCAGCAGCGAGATGCGCGCCCCGTGCAGGATGCCTGCAAGGATATCCCGGCCAAGCTGGTCCGTGCCGAGCGGGGTGTCCCAGGTCTGGAACGGCCATGTCAGCGGCGGCCCCGCGCGCCGCAGCGGATCGACGGGTTCGTAGAGTCCGGCCACCGCAGCCAGCAGAACCACGCAGCCGAGCAGGACCAGCCCCAGCACCGCCGCCTTGTTGCGCCGGTAGCGTCGCCAGAACACCCGCCAGCGCGGCTCCTCAGGGGGAAGATCGATCGGATCGGCGAGGCTCATGCCAGCTCGATCCGACTGTCGAGCCGGGCATAGAGGAGGTCGGTCAGGAAATTGACGACGATCACGACCACCGAGCTGAGAAAGATGATGCCCATCAAGGTGTTCATGTCGCGCTGGATGACGGACTGGTACGCAAGCTGGCCAAGCCCCGGCAGCGAGAAGATCGTCTCCACCACCACCGAGCCCCCGAGCAGCGTCGAGAACTGCAGGCCCAGCAGCGTGACCACCGGCAGCAGCGCGTTGCGCATGATGTGATGGACCATCAGCCGCGTCTCGCCTGCGCCCTTGGCGCGGGCGGTGCGGACATAGTCGAGCTCGGCCACCTCCAGCACGCTGGCGCGCATCAGCCGAAGGTAGAAGGCCAGATAGATCAGGGACAGCGCTGCGGTCGGCATGACGAGGTGCCTTGCGACGTCCAGCACGTGGTCCCACCCGGTATGGAACGCGGCGATGGTCCGGATTCCCCCGACTGGAAGCCAGCCGAGCTTGACCGAGAAGATGACGATCATCATCAGCGACAGGAAGAAGCTGGGCGTGGCGTAGAAGATCAGCCCGAGCGTCGAGATGACGTTGTCGGTTGCCGAATACGCTCGCCGAGCGGCGATTGCACCCAGCAGGATGCCGATCGTGAACGCGAAGAACAGCGAGGCGCACATCAGCATCAAGGTCGTGCCGAGCCGGTCGAGCAGCACGGTGGCGACCGGCTGCTCATAGACGTAGGACCAGCCGAAATCGAACTGCGCCATCTTGGCAAGATAGCGCCACAGCTGCACCCAGACGGGCTGATCCAGTCCGTACTCCGCGCGCAGGCGGGCGATGAACTGCGCGTCGGCGCCGCCCATGTCACCGACCAGCGCATCGACCGTGTCGCCCGGCGCAAGCTTCAGCAGCAGAAACGCCCCGACCATGATCATCAGGATCACCGGCACCGCCTGCAGCGCACGCCTGAGGGCATAGATCAGATACGCCATCGTCTACTCCATCGCGGGCGGCGCACCGCCCCGGTCCGCGCCCGCGTCAGATCACCCGCCAGCTCACTCGTCGAGCCAGAGATCGTACCAGCTGGAGGAGTTCCACCGGGGTGTGTTGTGGTGGTTGCGCAGCTTCTTCGACGTGACCGAGATGAACGGATGCTCGATCGCGAAGATGACCGGCAGCTCCTCCATCGCGCGGCGCTGGATCTGGTGGTACATCTCGGCCCGCGTGGCCGGGTCCAGCTCGCTTGCCGCCGCATCAATCAGCTGATCCATTTCGGGGGACTGCCACCCGAACTGATTGGTCCACGGCGTTCCCACTGGCGAACCCGAGCGCAGCCAGACCATCGTCGAGACCGCGGGGTCGGCGCGGAACTGGTGCCAGCCATTCGCGGTGTCGAAGTCGTGGTCGCGGTAGACGCCGCTCAGGAAACCCGGCGCGTCGTTCTGAACCAGCGTCACCTCGATCCCGATCTCGGCCATGGCCTGCGCGAAATACTCGGCCCACAGCTGCGTGTACTCACCCCATGGGGCCGGCCGGTGCCGCAGGCGCAGCCGAATGCCGTCGGCGTCCGGCGTGTAGCCGGCCTCGTCAAGCAGCGCCTTCGCCTTCTCCGGGTCGTAGGGATAGGTCGGCACGTCATCAGTGTAGTTCGCGCCGCCTGTGGAGGGGACCGGTCCGCGACCGGGCTTGGCATAGCCGCGCATGATGGTCTCGATCGCGTAGTCGATGTCCAGCCCGTGATAGATCGCCTGGCGCACGCGCAGATCGGCGAGTGCCTCGTTCCTGTGATTGAACTCGATGGTCGAGTGGGCGACGTTGTTCTCGTAGCCTTCGGGTCCGACGTCAAAGCGCGGATCATCGGCCAGCCGCTCGACATCGGCCATGGAAACGCCGATGAAGCCCGACTCGTGAATTTCGCCCGCCTCGAGTGCCGCCGCGGCGGCGGACCGGTCGGTGATGAAGCGCCAGACGACGCGGTCGAGATAGGGATACTCCTCGCCGCGCCAGTAATCGTCATTGCGCTCGGCGATCACGTACTGACCGCGCTGGTACTCGGCGAACTTGAACGGGCCCGTGCCGATGGGCGCGGTGTTGTATTCGTTCTGCAGCGGATCGGTGCCCTCGAAGATGTGCGCGGGGACCGGATGGCCGAGGTCCGGCATCGCCGCCAGCATCAGCTCCAGCGGCATCGGCTGGGAATACCGGAAGACCGCCGTGTGCGGGTCCGGGCAGTCCACCGCCTCCAGGTACTGCTGCAGCGTGGTGGAATAGTTCAGAAGTTCCTTCCACAGGTTCATCGCACTGTAGGAGACGTCCTCGCAGGTGAAATCCTCGCCGTCGTGCCAGCGTACGCCCTCGCGCAGCTTGAACGTGATCTCCAGCCCGTCCTCGGACGACGACCAGTCGGTTGCCAGGACCGGTTCATAGCCGTCGTAGCTCTTGTCGATGAGCGGCTCGACGATCTTGCCGGATATCTCGTAGACGCCGGTGGAGGCGCGCAGCGCCGGGTTCAGGATCCGCTGCTCCGACACCATGTGGATGATCGCGGTTCCGCCACGCTTCGGCTCGTCATCCTGCGCCGCGACAGGGGTGCCGGTCGCCATCAGCGCACCCGCCGCCACAGCTGCAAACATCATCCTGTCGATCATCGCGCCTTTCCCCCTGTTGCGCCCGGTGCACGTGCGACAAGCAGCCGCCGCGTCGGGACGATTGCGCGCCGCCCATCCGTGGTTGTCAACCCGCCACTTGGGTTGCTTCTGCGAAATTGCCGGGGCATCAATCGTGTATCGCCTCAACTTCAGAACATCTGTCCGGCGCGAGGATCAATTGCACAACGACATTTCCGGTTCAACCGTATGGATCACCGGCGCTGGCTCGGGGATCGGCGCCGCGATGGCCCGGGCCTTTGCCGCGGCGGGCGCCACCGTGGCCCTGACCGCGCGCAGCGACGGTCCCCTGCAGCAGATCGCGGACGAGCTTGTCGCCGACGGCTGCCGCGTGCTGGTGGCGCCCGGGGACGTCCTCAGTCGCACGGGGCTGGTCGCGATCGCCGAGCGGATCGTGGCCGAAACGGGGCGTCTGGACATCCTGTGCAACAACGCCGGCATGAACATCCCGCAGCGCCGGTGGGCCGACCTCGACTGGGGGGCGTGGGACCAGGTGCTGGATGTCAATATTAAGGGCGCGCTCAACGCCATCGCTGCGGTACTGCCGCAGATGCGCCGGCAGGGTGCGGGCATCGTGATCAACACCTCGTCCTGGGCAGGACGGTTCCATTCGCCCACCGCCGGCGTCGCCTACGGCGCGTCCAAGCACGCGCTGACCGACATCAGCGCCAGCATCAACTCCGAAGAAGGGGCGCACGGCATCCGCTCGACCGCGCTTTGCCCGGCAGAGGTCGCGACGCCGCTTCTTGCCCGGCGCCCCGGCTTCGAACACGCGACCATGGGGGCGATGATCCAGCCCGAAGACATGGCCGAGGCCGCCCTGTTTGTCGCCCGCATGAACCCCGGGGTTGCCGTGCACGAGATCACTCTCGCCCCGATCCACCGCTGAAAGGAGCACCGCATGTCCCATCCCGACTCGCATCCCGTCGAGGGCATCGACCACGTCTACCTGCTCGTCCGAGATCTGGACGCGGCGCGCGATGCCTACGCGCGGATGGGCTTCACGGTGTCGCCGCGCGGTCATCACAGCGCCCATATGGGCAGCGCCAACCACACGATGATGTTCGCCGACAACTACATAGAACTGCTGGGCCTGACGGCCGAGACCAAGGGGAACGCTGACCGTCGTGCGACGCTCGCCCGCGACGGCGAGGGGCTGCATGCCGTCGCCTGCCGGATCGGTGATGCGGACAGCGCGAAGGCCGCCCTCGACGCGCTTGGCATCGCGACGGGCGACGTGCGCGCATTCTCGCGGCCGGTGCCGTTACCGGGCGGCGGCGAGGGTGAGGCGAGTTTCCGCACGCTGGAATTCGCGGACAGCGAGGTCCCGCTGGGCACCTGCTTCATGTGCCAGCACCTGACCCGCGACACTGTCTGGATCCCCGAGCTGATGAACCATCCGAACGGCGCCGTAGCGCTGGCGGGCATCCTGGCGGCGACGGAGGATCCCGTTGTCACCGCCGATGGGTTTGCGCGGCTGTTCGCCGCCGGCGCGGCGCGCCAGATCGACGACGGCATCAGGGTCTCGACGGGCGCACACTCGGCGCCGATGACGTTCATAACGGCGAAGGCCCTGGCCGAGCGCTTTCCCGGGCTGGACATGGGCGCGACCCCGTCCGGTGCCTTTGCGGCGATGCAGGTCGTCGTCGCGGACCTCGCGAAGACCCGGTCGATCCTGGACGCGGCTGGATTCTCGGTGTGCGAGACTGCAACCGGCATCGCCGTCGGCCCCGCCGAGGCCGCGGGCTGCGCCGTCGAGTTCGTCGCCCGCTGATCGGGTCGCGGCCGGCCGCCGATCACGCCTCGACCAGGTGGCCGCCGCCCACGTCCCGGAGCCGCACCTGCGCGGGACCCGCGCCGAGCGGGTGGACAGGCGAAGGGATCTCGCCGGACAGCCGCGGCATCGCCGGACGGACATGCCCCGGCTCGGGCACAGGCACGGCCGCCATCAGCCGCTGCGTATAGGGGTGCTGCGGGTCGCCGAAGATCTGCGCGCGGGTTCCCATCTCCACGATCTGACCCAGATACATGACGGCGATCCGGTCCGAGATGTTCTCGACCACCGCCATGTCATGGCTGATGAACAGGTACGACACGCCCATGTCCTGCTTCAGCTCTGCCAGCAGGTTCAGCACCCGCGCCTGGACCGACACGTCCAGCGCCGACACGCTTTCGTCGGCGATGATCAGGCGGGGGCTCAGCGCCAACGCCCGGGCGATGCAGATGCGCTGACGCTGACCGCCTGAAAACTCGTGCGGGTGCCGGTCCAGATGGCTGCGGTCCAGCCCCACCCGCTCGAACAGCGCGGCGACGCGGTCGCGCCGTTCGCCGGGTGTGCCGACGCCGTGGATGACCAGCGGTTCGGCCACCAGCTGGCCGACCGTCATGCGCGGATTCAGCGCCGCCATCGGATCCTGGAAGATCATCTGCACATCGCGATGCAGCGCCATGCGCCCCGCGCCATCCAGCGATCCGACCCGGCGGCCGGCGATGCTGATCGTCCCGGCATGGGGCACCAGCCCCACCATCGCGCGGGCAATGGTGGACTTGCCGCAACCGGACTCGCCCACCAGCGCGAAGGTCTCGCCCTCCGCGATGTCGAAGCTGACATGTTCGACCGCATGGACCTGCTGGACCACACGCTGCAGCAACCCGCCATGAATATCGAAGCGCACCGAAAGGTCCTTCACCTGCACCAGTGGCGCCTGCGGTACGGCTGTCTGGCCGCTGCCATCGCCCATCCGCGGCACCGCGGCCAGCAGTGCCCGGGTGTAATCCTCCCGGGGATGCTCGAATATCTCGGCGGCGAGTCCCTCTTCGACCATTCGCCCGTTCTGCAGGATCAGCACCTGGTCGGCCATCTCCGCCACGACACCCATGTCGTGCGTGATCAGAACGATCGCGGTTCCCGTCTCGCGCTGCAGGTCCCGCAGCAGGTCGAGCACTTCGCGCTGCACGGTGACGTCCAGTGCCGTCGTGGGCTCGTCGGCGATCAGCACGTCGGGTCGCAGGGGCAGGGCCATCGCGATCATGACCCGCTGACGCATTCCCCCGGACAGCTCGTGCGGATACTGCCGCAGCCGCCGTTCCGGCTGGCTGATGCGGACCGCCTGCAGCGCGGCCAGGGCCTGGGCCCGGGCCGCGGCCGCGGTCAGTGGCGCATGGGCGCGCAAAGCCTCGGCCAGCTGGGTGCCGATCGTCATGACCGGGTTCAGCGACGTCATCGGTTCCTGGAAGATCATCGCGATGCGGTTGCCGCGGATGCGCCGCATCTGCCCCTCGGCCAGGGCGGACAGGTCCCGTCCGCCGAACAGGATCTGCCCGCCGGTCACGCGCACCGCGGGTTTCGGCAGCAGGCCCATGATCGCCAGCGAGGTGATCGACTTGCCCGACCCCGATTCACCCGCGATGCACAGGGTGCGGCCCCGGTGCAGGTCGAAACTGAGACCGTCCACCAGCGGGTGCAGCCCGCCCGGGGTGTTGACCGAAACCTGCAGGTTCCGGACCGACAGGACCGGCGGTCCGTCCGCTGAGGGCGGAGGGTGCGGGTCCGCCCGGTCCAATGCCAGGGACGAGGGGGCGGCGACCGCCCCCCCGACATCGTCGGCCTGGATCATTCAAAGACCGCGCGCGGGAAGTAGAAGCTGACGACCCAGTTCGGCATGTCCACGATCTCAGAGATCCGCAGGTCGCCGCAGGTCGACACGAGCATGTAGGCGTCGACGGCCGACATGCCCCGCTGCGCGCAGAGCAGATCGACCATGCCGGCGACCGCGTCACGCGCCCCGGTCATCAGATCGGGCCCGATTCCGGTCGTCACCTCGTACCCCTTGGTGTCCAGATGCCGGGTGACCGGCCCGCTCGTGGTAAAGCGCGGGAACCGCAGGTTGGCATCCTTGACCAGATCGACGGTGACGATCGCGTCCATCGGCGATTCGATGGCGGTGCCGCAGACCTCGCCGTCACCCTGCGCGGCGTGGGTGTCGCCGATCGACAGCAATCCGCCCTCGACCTCGACCGGGAGGTACAGCACCGAACCGGCGGCCAGATCGCGGATGTCCAGGTTGCCGCCGACCCGCCGGGGCGGCACGATGCTGTGGTCGCCCGGTTCGGCCGGCGCGCAGCCGACCGTGCCGGCGAACGGCTTCAGGGGCACCCGCCCCTCGGAGCCGAACATTGCGTGGTCGCAGCCTTCCGGATCGAAGCTCCACAAGGTGAGGGCCGGATCGGGGAACTGGTCGGCCAGCAGGCCGAAGCCGGGGATGTTGGCGGTCCACCCCCAGCCGCGCCCGCCCTGCGCCTGCGGACGAAAGCCCTCGATGGTGATCTTCAGCGCGTCGCCGGGCCGGGCACCCTCGACAAAGATCGGACCGTTGACCGGATTGATCTTGCCGAAATCCAGATCGACGACGTCCTGCAGGACGGAGTGTGGACCCAGCTGGCCGGCGGAGCTGTCCAGGCATTCCAGACAGACCGTCGCCCCGGGTGCGATCCGCAGCGCCGGCTCGCGCTGGTTGTTCCAGCCGAAATGGTGCTGCGCCCCATGGATCGTATAGTCGCAGTTACTGCACATCGGTCACATACACATAGTCATAGTTGACGGGAATCGAGACGGGGTCCGTATAAAGCGCGTCGGCGCCCCCCATCCGCGGCGACTTGATGGTAAAGCGCTGTTCGTTGAACACCGGCACCCACGGCGCCTGCTCCATCACCTGCATGTAGACGTCCGACCACGCCTCCAGCCGCGCCTCGGCCTCGTCGGGCCGGGCCATCGCGTCGGCCGCGGCGGCGGCCTGGTCCAGTTCCTCGTCGCAGAACTTGGCCCAGTTCCAGCCGCCCTCGCCTGCCCCGGCGCAACCGAGGATCGGACCGTAGAAGTTGGAGGGATCGGGGAAATCCGCGATCCACGCCATACCGCCGGACCACACCATCGGGGCATTCCCCGCGCCGCCGGCCTCGATGACGTTGGCCTGTGCCAGGCTCTGGATCTAGGCGTCGATTCCGATCGCCTTCAGATCCTGCTGGATGGCTTGGGCGATGCGCGGGTTCGGATCCGTGTTCATCACGTAAAGCTCGGTCTGGAATCCGTCGGCCAGACCGGCCTCGGCCAGCAGTTCCTTCGCGGCCTCCGGGTCGTACGCATACCCGTCGTAGTCCTCGGTATATCCGGGCATGCTGGGCGGCAGCGGCTGGTTGGCCGGAATCGCCCGGTTGTTGATCATCTGGACGATGCGATTCTTGTTGATCGCCATGTTCACGGCGCGGCGCACCTCGACATTGTCAAAGGGCGGCTGGGTGACATTCATCGTGATGTAGCCGGTCTGCAGCTGCCCGCCCTCGACCACCCGCGCCTTCTGCTCGGGGTCGTTCATCACCTCCTGGAACTTGGCCGGGGGGATGCCGTCGCCCGGCACGTCGACCTCGCCGTTCTGCAGGCGCAGCAGCGCCACGACCGGCTCCTGCCCGATCTCGAAGGTGATCTGGTCCAGATAGGGCAGCCCCTCGCGCCAGTAATCGGGGTTCCTGACCAGGGTCAGCTTCTGCCCGGTGACCCATTCGCCCAGCTTGAAGGCGCCGGTGCCGACCGGCTGATGGCCGAAATCGCCGTCCGCGGCCTCGACCGCCTCTTTCGGGACGACCGAGGCGAAGTTCAGCGCCAGCACGTGCAGGAAGGTCGCGTCCGGCCGGGACAGCTCGAACCTGACGGTTTGCGGATCCACGACCGTCAGCCCTTCCAGCGTGGTGGCCGAACCGTCAGCCATCTTGTCGGCACCCTTGATCGAACCGAAAAAGCCCGCGCCGGGCGACTGGGTCGCCGGGGTCAGCACCCGGTCGATCGAATACTTGACGTCATCCGCCGTCATCTCGCGGCCGTTGTGGAACTTGACCCCCGGACGCAACTTGAAGGTGTAGGTGAGCAGATCGTCGCTGATCTCGTAGCTTTCGGCCAGGCCGGGGCGCAGGTCGGTCGTGCCGGGCGCGTAGTCCATCAGCCCGTCGAACACCGACTTGATCATCGACCAGTTCTGCCAGTCATAGCCGATGGCAGGATCCAGCGTCGCCACGTCGTCCTTGTAGGTGATGACGATGGCCCCGCCCTGCCGCGCGTCGGGGTCCGGCGTCTCGTCCTGTGCCAGGGCTGGGCCAGCCAGCAGGGCTGTCATCGCGGTCGCGGCCAGAAGCTGCCTCAGGGTCATCTTTTCGCTCTCCTGTTGGTCATCTCAGTTTTATGCGGGGATCGATCAGCGGCGCGATCATGTCGGCGAGCAGGTTGCCCAGAACGATCGCGAAGGCCGAGACGAGTGTGACCCCCATGATGATGGGGATGTCCACGCGCTGGATTGCCTGCCACGCGAGCTGACCGATCCCCGGCCAGCCGAACACGCTCTCGACGATCACCGCGCCCCCCATGAAGATGCCGACATCGATCCCTATCATCGCGATGATCGGCAGGATTGCATTCGGCACGGCGTGGTTCAACAGGACGCGGCGGCGGGTCAGCCCCTTGGCACGGGCCGTGCGCACATAGTCGGTGTGCAGCACATCGATCATCGAGGACTGCATCATCCGCGCGTACCAGCCCGACCCGGTGATCGCCAGCGTCAGCGCCGGCAGCACCGCATGGGACAGCGTCCCGTAGCCGCTGATCGGAAACCAGCCCAGCTTGACCGCAAACAGGTACAGCAGCAGCGGACCGACGACGAACTGCGGCGCCGAGACGGCGGCAAAGCTGGTCATCATCAGCACGCTGTCCACGGCCCGGCCGCGATACAGCGCCGCGGCGATGCCCAGGGTGAGGCCGATCACCAGCTCGAAAACGATGGCCAGCCCCATCAGCTGCAGCGTGGCCGGCAGGCGCGCGGCGATCAGCGTCGCGACGTCGGCCCTTTGCAGATAGCTGCGGCCCATGTCGCCCTGCACCAGACCCGTCAGATAGGTCCAGTACTGCACCAGGAACGGCTGATCGAGGCCGAGTTCCCTGCGGATGCTTTCCACCACCTGCGGGGTGGCGGAACGTCCGGCGATCTGCCGCACCGGATCGGCGGGCAGCACATACAGCAGCACGAACGTGACCAGGCTGACTCCCAGCAGGATCAGCACGGACTGGATCAGGCGCCGGGCAACATAGGACCACATGGCTAGCCCCTGCCCTTCTGCGTCGGGTCCATCTCCTCACGCAGGGCGTCGCCGACCAGGTTGAAGGCCAGGGCCAGCAGCAGGATCGCGGCGCCCGGAATGAACACCAGCCAGGGCGCCGACTGGAAATAGGTCTGGTTCTCGAAGATGATGTTGCCCCAACTCGGCGTGGGCGGCTGCACCCCGACGCCCAGATAGCTGAGAGTCGCCTCCAGCAGCACGGTGATGGAGATGCCCAGCGTGCCCCAGACCAGCAGCGTCGGCACCAGGTGCGGCAGGATATGGTGCCACAGGATGCGGGCGTCGCTGGCGCCCAGGGTGCGCTCGGCGGCGACGAAGTCGCGCTCGGCCAGCGAGATCGTCTGGGTGTAGACGATCCGCGCGGTCTGCACCCAGTTCACCAGCGCGATGACCAGCGCGACGATCCACAGCGAGGGCTGGAAGATCGCGGCCAGGCAGATCGCCAGCAGCAGCGCGGGAAACGCCATCATCAGATCCGTCAGGCGCATCAGCAGACTGCCGATCCAGCCGCGCCACCAGCCGGCAACCAGTCCCACCGTTGTGCCGATCAGCAGTGCCATGCCGTTCGCGACGATGCCGATGATCAGTGACGTGCGGGCCCCATAGAGCAAGCGGGAGAAAAGGTCGCGGCCCAGCAGGTCGGTGCCGACCCAGTAGGTCGCGTTGGGGGGCATCGGCGCGCCCTCCAGCGTCAGCCCGTCGAAGTTCTGCTGATCGGGCGGGAAGGTCGCGATCTGCGGCGCGAAAATGGCCGCAGTGATGATGATGAGGATGACGGCGATGCCGAATGCCGCCATTGGCCGCCGCAGCAGCCGACCGGGAAGTCTGCGGGTCGGCAACTCGGCGACTGCAGCAGCGGGCTCGGTCCGGCTCACCACGTTGCGGGCACCGCCCGGGCGCGACGGGCGCCGGTCCTGACTGCCCTGGTGACGCGAGGCAGTCTTTCGATGCTGACCTCCCGCGGCCTCATCTTCATCGGACAACCTGCAGGTGGCTGCGCCGCGCGGCGGGACCGGGCGTCGGAGGGCGGCTCAGATACGGATCCGCCTCGATCATGGGCAGGCTCAGGATGGGGTTGAACCGCCCGCGTTGAACGCGCGCGATATGCACCGGGTGCGCCCTGTGATGCGTCGCCGGGTCCAGCGGTTCGTACCCGCCGGACAGGAGTTGCGGCAGGGTCATGTCGTCGGAAGACCCGGGCTGCCCGAGCAGGTCGACGAGTGTCATGACCGACAGAAAGGCGGCACGCTGGAAGCTGTTGGCAAAGATCGGCGCCGGGCCGACGCCGGCGAAATAGGGGCCGACCGAGATCAGGCCCTCGGCCGCGTCTCCGACGGCCAAGACCTCGGCTTCCGTGAAGTTGCAGGACAGCACCGGAATCCGGCATCCGTGCTGACGCAACGCCCGAAGGAACGCGTATTGCGACTCCCCCACCAACGAATTCAGCACGAAATCCGGCGCGGCATTCCGTACCTCATCCGCCAGCGCGGCGACATCAGTGTCGCCGAGCGCAACGGTCCGGTCGCCCAGGATCTCACCGCCTGCCGCGGTGACCTGCATGCGTGCGACGCGTGCGATCTCCCAACCCCAGACATAGTTCGAACCGGCCAGGAAAGCCCGGCGCCCCAGTGCGGGCAAGGCCCAGTCCAGCAGCGGAAGCACGTTCTGGTTCACCGTCGAGTGCATGTACGCAACCGAGTCAGCGGTTTCGAACCCCTCGCATGGGGCACCATACCAGAGTGTCGCGCCATGCCGTTCCAGGACGGGGATCACTTCCTTGCGGCTGGCCGAGGTGATCGCGCCAAACAGGTGTCGCAGCCCCGTCGTGCGGCACAGCCGGTCGACGCACGGCCCGTAGCAATCAGCGCGACCGGCAGGATCCGCCTCGTGGATGCGGATGGTCACCGGTGCATCGGGATCGGCGTTGATCAGCTGGACCGCTGCCCGCACCCCGGAGCGGGCGGTCTCGGCCAGCCACCGATAGCTGCCGGACCGCGACGAGATCAGCCCGATATCCAGTAGCCTGCGCCCCATCCCGCCCCCGCACAACGTTCAAGAAAACGCCCGCAGCCTGGATATGCCGGGCGTACGGGCCATGTAGCCATGCGATTGTCGCTATGCCGGGCGCTACCATAAAGGGCAGCGGAACCTGACGCAACAACCCTGCCGCAGATTTGCGCCTGCCGTCGGCTGCGATGACGTGACGGTAGAGTATGCCGGCCGCCGTTGCGGCCGTCATCTGTTCATGGACGAGCTTCCCGGTGCCCAAGAGCCAACGAGTGACCTGTGGCCAGACCGATCAGGTGCAGGCCAACAGCGGCGTGGAGCACGCCGGCACAGAGTCAGATCTACCCGTTCCGGCGGGATCAGGCCAGGGTCAGTCAACGCCCGGGGGCGTGCCGGGTTGGGGCTCAGGACCGGTGGTCCCCACCGGTTCACCGTCGGTGTTGGTCGCAGCGGGCGAGTCGGGCGTCGGCACCGGATCCTCGACGTCGACGCCCATGAAGAACCAGACGGCGAGCAGAATCACCACTGCAGCTGCAATCACAGTTGGCCACACCGCCATGTTGCGGGACCTGTTCGGGGCCATGATGTCCTCATCGATGTTCCGCGGCCGGGCTTGGTCGCTGCCGCCTGTCTGCGGTCGTTTCGCAAAGCCCGCCTTGACATTGGTCAGGCCGGAACCCATCCGTGGCGGGGTGCGTGACCATGATTTTCACCTTGCGGCCGCCCGGCGATCCGCCTTTCTCGCCCCGCTGCCGGCCGCGCTGCAGGATCTGGTTCTGGAACGGGCTGTCGTCCGGACCGTCGATCCGGGCGAGACCCTGTTCCTGCAGGGCGAGACCGCCGAGTCCGTTCACATCGTGCTGGATGGCTGGGTGAAGCTCTACCGCGTCGCCCCGTCCGGGGCCGAGGCGGTGGTCAGCGTCATGACCAAGGGCCGCAGCTTCGGTGAAGCCGTGGCGCTGCGGCAGGTCCCCTATCCGGTATCGGCGGAATCGATCACCGAAGCGACGCTGATCCAGATCAAGGGGGCGCAGCTGCGCTCTCAGATCCAGAACGATCCCAAGCTGGCGATCGCCGTGGTCTCGTCCACCTACATGCACCTGCAGTCGCTGATCACCCAGGTCGAACAACTCAAGGCCCGGTCCGGGGTCCAGCGGGTGGCAGAGTTCCTGGCCGATCTCGCCGATTGTGACGAGGGCGGGTGCAAGGTCACCCTGCCCTACAACAAGACTCTGATCGCGGGGCGGCTGGGGATGAAACCCGAAAGCCTGTCGCGCGCCTTTGCGCGCCTGCGCGATCACGGGGTCCGGATCGACGGCAACATCGTCAGGATCGAGGATCTGGGCGAACTGCGCAATCTTGCCGCGGACCTGCATGGAAAACCCTGACCGGTTCGGCGCATGCGGTGATCGGCCGTAAGGACCCGGCCGGTTACGCGACCAGGAACAGCACGGCCGCCAGCGACATCACCAGCGCGAGGACCAGGCCGAAACCGCGCCCGATCTGGGGAGCACGGTCCAGGTGCAGATACCGGCCTAAAATCACGCGCGCCTTGAGCCAGGCCAGCACCAGGATCAGGATCCCGGCGATCCGGACCCAGTCCGGGCCCAGCGTCGGCAATGCCAGCGCCACGGCCGTGGACACCGCACTGAACAGCAGCAGGGCCAGCCAAGCGCGGGTCAGGTGACGCGCCTCGGCGCGCTCCTGCGGTCCGCGGCCGGTCGTCGGCCCGGCGTGAGGCTGCGATCCCCCCGTCATCGCAGCAGATATATGATCGGGAACAGCACCACCCAGACCAGATCGACCATGTGCCAGAACTGCGCCCCTGCCTCGACATGATCAGGCCGCAACCGGACGGCAACCAGCCCCAGGATCAGCACGCCGGCGACCACATGCGCGGCGTGAAACCCCGTGAGCAGCCAGTAGAAGGTGAAAAACGCGTGCGCCTCGGTCCCCAGCCCCTTGCCGGCCGCGTCCATGTATTCCACGCCCTTGAGGATCGTGAACACCACTCCGAGCAGGGCCGCCGCAGCCAGCATCCAGCGTGCGGCGCTGCGGGAACCGGCATTCACAGCGGTCACCGCCCGCGCGGCGAACCAGCCCGAGGTGACCAGCACCGCCGTGTTGATCCCGGCGGAGGCGCGGTGCAGCTGGTCCTGCGCGTCGGCGAATCCTGCGGGATCGGTCAGGCGCACTGCCAGGAAGGCCAGCAGCCCGGCGGCGAACACGGCAAGTTCGCTGACGATCAGCACCCACATCATCAGGTCGCCGGGCAGATCGTCCAGCAGGGATGGAGCTGATGCGTCCGGGTTGCTGGCGTGGTCCGATCCGCTCACGACGCCACCAGCCGGCGATAGATCCCGGGCAGCGCGGCAGGCAGATGATCCGGGTGCGGCACCAGCGCGTAACCGCCGCGGCCGAACAGTCGCGGGAACCACGCCTTTCCATCGCGGTCGACAGTGATGCCGAAGACGGAATTGCCGGCGCGCTCGGCCTCGCGCACTGCCATGCGGCTGTCCTCGATTCCATGCCGCCCCTCGTAATGGTCCAGATCGTTGGGCTTGCCGTCGGTGATGACCAGCAGCAGCCGACGACGCCGGGCCTGCGCGGCAAGTCCCGCCGTGGCATGCCGGATCCCGGCGCCGAGGCGCGTGTAGAAATGCGGACGCAGGGCTGCAATCCTGGCCTCGATTGCAGGGCTCATTCGTTCGTCGAAGCGTTTGCAGGTGGTAACGAACACCCGGTCGCGCTTGAGCGAGCTGAACGCCTGGACCGATACCGCGTCGCCGAGCGCATCGATTCCCCAGGCCAGCGCCGCCAGCGCCTCGCGTTCGATGTCGATCACGCTGCGTCCCGCGACGGCGCTTTCCGTGGACCGCGACACGTCCAGCAGGATCGAGACCGCGAGGTCCCGGGTCTCGGTCCGGGTCTGCCGCCAGACCCGGTCGCTGCCTTCTCCGGACACGCGCAGACCGACCTGCGACCGCACCGTCGCCTCCAGGTCCAGTTCGTCCCCGTCACGATGCCCCGAGGTGGTGATCCGCCCTGGGCGCAGCGCCTCGAACCGGCGGCGGACGGCGTTGATGCGACGCCGCGCCGCTTGGTCGAACCCCGGCGCCGCGGCTTCGGTCGGCTGGGCCTCGCTGTCCAGCACCCGCACATGGGCCGGCAGATAGCAGCCACGACGGGCCTCCCACTCGGGATAGGTGAACACGCCCGACAGCGCCTCGCGGTCGACATCCTCGGGTGCCAGGTCCAGGTGCAGCTTGAGCCGGGTTGCGGGCGCCTTGCTGACCTGCCCCAGACCCAGCTCGTCCTGATCGTCGGCGGCCTTCTTGGCGCTGTCGTCGTCGTCGTCCTCGATCCGCCGGTTCAGGTTCAGGAACTCGGCCCAGCTCAGGATCGCCTCGAACTTGTGCAGGATCAGGCTGTCCTTGCGGTTGGCCTGGTCGGTACGCTGCCGGCGGGCGCGGATGGTGCGCTCTGCCGTGCTTTCTTCCGGCGTGCCGTCGGTGTCGCGCGTCTCGACCTCGCTCGGGGCGGACTGGCCGGGGGCCATCTTCCGCGGCCACATGGAAACTGGCCGCATCGGGCGGTAGCCGCGCGGTGCGGTGACCGGTCCATCCAGCAGCGCCCGGGCCGCATCGGGCAGCGGCGTCGGGTCGCCCAGCTCGGCCCGGATCAGCGCCTCGACCGCGGCTTCGACGGAGTGACGCGCTGGTGGCGGGCGGAATTGCAGCGTCAGCGCCGCGAGTTCGGCGTGCAGCGGCGCCAGCCCGGGTGCGTTGTCCAGCGTCGCGGCGACGGTCGCCCGCGCCGCGGCGATCACGGCCAGATCGTTCTGCAGCGGATCGGTCGCCGGCTCGGGTGGAACCGCCTGGGCTGCCGCGGCGACCAGCCACAGATACATGGCCGCGTTCGCCTCGATGCTCGGCATCAGGTCCAGCCGCACCGGCAGGCGCAGGATCTCGCCATCAAAGCTAGCCTGCGGCACGGCCTCGACTTCCGCCCCCAAGCGCCGGCGCAGGGACAGGCGGTGGTGGCTGATCCGGTCGGCATCGGCCCGGATGTCCACCGCCGGATCGCCGCCAAGCCCGCGGAACACCACCGCCAGCCGGTTGCGGAAATCGGCGAGATCGACGCTGGCGTCGTCATGGCGTGCGGGGCTGTCCAGCCGGCTGGCCCAGCCATGCCAGATCTTGCCGACGGTCTCTTCCGGCTCCCACGGCTCCAGCTCAAGCTCGCTCATCGACCTCTGCGCTCCGTGCTCAGCCGAAGACGGCGACGGTCAGATCCCGCAGCCCCTGCTTGACCTCGTCATCGTCACTCAGCGGCTCGATCATCGCGGACTCGACGGCACGGTTCAGGTCCATGCCGTTCGCCAGCAGCGTCGCGGCATAGACGACCAGCCGGGTCGACACGCCTTCTTCCAGGTCCTGTCCCTTGAGTCCGCGCAGCTTGCCGGCCAGCCGGACCAGGCCGGCCGCCCGGCGTTCGTCCAGGCCGCTTTCCCGCGCCACGATCGCGGTTTCCGCGGCAGGCTCGGGAAAGTCGAAGTCCAGCGCCAGGAACCGCTGCCGCGTGGAGGGCTTCAGCGTCTTGAGGATGTTCTGGTAGCCGGGGTTGTAGGACGCCACCAGCATGAAGCCCGGGGCGGCGTGCAGTTCCTCGCCGGTGCGGTCGATCGGCAGAACGCGCCGGTCATCCGTCAGCGGGTGCAGCACGACGGTCACGTCCTTGCGGGCCTCGACGACCTCGTCGAGATAGCAGATCGCCCCCTCGCGCACGGCCCGGGTCAGCGGCCCGTCCACCCAGACCGTCTCCCCGCCCTTGAGCAGGTAGCGCCCGATCAGGTCGGCAGCCGACAGGTCGTCGTGACAGGCGACCGTATAGAGATCGCGCCCGAGGCGCGCCGCCATGTGGGCGACGAACCGTGTCTTGCCACAGCCGGTCGGCCCCTTCAGCAGCAGCGGCAGGTCATGCGCCGCCGCTGCCTCGAACACCGCGATCTCGTCACCCTGCGGAAGGTAGAAGGGGGCCGGAGCCCCCTGCTGTGTTTGCGTCTGTGCGTTCATCGGGTTCACTCCGCCGGCGTGGTATAGGCGACCTGGTCCTTGGCGCGCTGCGCGGGCCCGGGCAACACGACCTCACGTCGCGGCATCATCACCGAGTAGATGAACAGCAGCGCCCCCAGAACAACCGCCACGCCGGATCCGAAGCGCATCCAGTAGAAGATGGCCAGTTGCGCCTGCACATCCATGTAGGCCTCGCCGTTCACGCGCTGCAGGTGGGTCTGCACGGTGCCGGCAAAGGTCAGGGTGAAGGTCATGAACAGCATCCCGCCCGACATCAGCCAGAAGGATCCCATGTTCAGCACCTGGTTGTAGGGCTCACGGTTGCGCAGAATCGGCATGGCATAGGTGATCATCGCCAGCACCAGGCAGACATACGCGCCATAGAAGGCCAGGTGGCCATGCGCCGCGGTGATCTGCGTGCCGTGGGTGTAATAGTTCACCCCGTGCAGCGTGTGCAGGAAGCCCCACACCCCGGCCCCGAAGAAGGCCAGCACCGAACAGCCCAGCGACCACAGCAGCGCCGCCTTGTTCGGATGGTCGCGGCGGCCCTTCCAGACCATCACGAAGGCAAAGGACATCATGGCGAAGAAGGGCACGATCTCGAGGCTCGAGAAGATCGAGCCGATCCACTGCCAGTAGGCCGGCAGGCCGATCCAGTAGTAGTGGTGCCCGGTTCCCAGGATGCCCGAGAACAGCGCCGTGGCGACGATGACGTACAGCCACTTCTCGACCACTTCACGGTCGACCCCGGTCAGCTTCAGCATCAGGAAGGCCAGGATCGAGGCCATGATCAGTTCCCAGACGCCTTCCACCCACAGGTGGATCACGTACCACCAGTACTGCTTGTCGAGCACCAGGTTCGCCGGGTTGTAGAAGGCGAACAGCCACAGCAGCACCAGCCCCCAGAGGCCGAGCAGCAGGACGTTGGTGATCGCGGTCTTGCGGCCCTTCAGCGACGTCATGGTCACGTTGTACATGAACAGCACGGCGGCGACGGCGATGCCGATCTTGACCCAGGTCGGCTGCTCCAGGAACTCGCGGCCCTGGGTGCCGAACAGATAGCTGCCGTGGGCGAAGTCGAAGATGTAGGTGACGACCGCGCCCAGCGTCCCGACCACCATGATGGCCAGCTGCAGCCAGGCAAGCAGCGGCGAATGGATCTCGCGCTCCGCCTCCTCGGGCAGCAGGAAGTAGGTGGTGCCGAAGAACCCGAGCAGTAGCCAGACGACCAGGCTGTTCGAATGCAGCATCCGAACCACGTTGAACGGCAGTGTCTCGCTGAGGAAGTTCGGATCGACGTAGATGTAGCCGATCGTCAGGCCAAAGATCACCTGCAGCGCGAACAGCGCCATGGCAACCGCGTAATAGGCGAACGCGATCCGTTGCGTTTCGTATTTCATTTCTGTGTCCCTCTCAGCCGGCGTCGTTCGGCGGCCAGTTCTGGGTGTTGATAAAGCTGGTCCAGCGCAGGAATTCCGACAGCTCGCGGTACTCGGCGTCGGTCAGGTCAAAATAGGGCATCTGGCGACGGCCCTCGATGCCGGTGGGCATCGCCTGCATCCAGCCCTTCAGCGCCTCGAAGGCGCCGTCCGGATCGTCCTGGACGCCCCAGCGGACCATCACGTTGCCCAACTCGGGGGCGAAGTAAGCCCCCTCGCCCAGCAGCGAGTGACAGTTCACGCAGGTGTTGCGTTCCCAGACGTGCTTGCCGGCCACGACCTCGGGGGTCAGTTCGGCCTGGGCCGTGGATACGTTCACGGCGTAGATGTGGCTGTGCACGGACAGCCCCAGGAAAATAGCAATAAAGAACAATGACCCGCCGTAGAACACGTTTCGGGCCATGCTCTTGGTCATGACGTCGCGCATGGCGGCTGTCCTTCCGAGCGGTTTCTCGATAGCCAACCCCATCGCCCGGGGCCGGCAGGACTACCTTAACGAAAGTCAAAGCCTCGTGAAAATCTCGGAGGCAGCGATGCGGGCGTCAGGGGTGCTGCCGGGCAACACAGGCCGCTCTGCCAAGACGCTGCCCTCTGGGTCCCTCAGGCCGCCTCGATCGCCTCGATCCGGGCATCGGGAAATGCCGCGAGGGCAGCATCCAGTTCGCCGCGGTCCATGACGCAGGCGGCCGTCGACAGCGCGTCGGCAACCGCCGCCGAATCGGCGCTGACCGAAACGAGCGACCAGCGTGCCTGACCGCCCCGCGGGTCTAGGATGTGGCTCGAATCGAACGCTGGCCCGATCCGCGTTCCCATCGGCGCAGAGGTTGCCAGCGCCCGGCCGTTCAGGCGGATCTGCCTGACCAGGCGGCCGTCCGCCGCCGCGATGCCCGCCTGCCAGTCGCGGCCGGTGCCGACGATCTCGCCCGTATCGATCAGCACCGATGTCAGGCCGTGGCCGGCCGCCACGTCCGCCAGCCGGTCCGCCGCCCAGCCCTGGGCAATCCCGTTCAGGGTCAGCGCCATCCCCGGGCGCGGCAGGCGGATCTCGTCGGGCGCGATCGTCATCTCAGCAAAGCCCAGCAGCGCGGGATCGGGGGGCAGCCCGGTCCGGACGGCCTGCCACAGCGGCTGCAGGCTGGGATCGAAGGCGCCGCCGGTCACGCCATGAACCCGCCGCGCCAGCGCCAGCAGCGCCTGCATGTCGTCGGACGGGTGGGCAAGCCGCCCCCGAGCATTCAGTTGGGTCAACTCGGACGGGCGGTACAGGGAATAGCGCTCCTCGATGCCCTTCAGCCCACGCTCCGCCGCGCGGAAGAAGTCGTGCGCCTGACCGTAGTCGGCACCGTCCACGCGCAGGGTGACGTCCGCACCCATTGCCGCGCCCCGCCAGTGCTGCGGCGGTGCCGATGCCGCGGATCGCGGTGCGCCGATGGCGCAGGCACTCAGGGCCAAGAACCGACGTCGGGGCATCCGCATGCCTGCTGGAGGAGACATCATGCCGCCCTTTCTGCCGATGGTCGCGGCCGCATCCAGACCGGCCACAGGGACACCAGATAGAACGTGAAGGCCAGCACCCACAGCAGCCCGGCGGCCAGCGAGCCGGCGACGTGAAAGCTGCCCGGCCATGTGGACGCGGTCCAGCGCAGCAGCACGGCCACCGGGATCAACGCATAGGCGACGGCCACCAGTCCGGGAGCGACCAGCGGGCGGCCCGAATGGCCCAGCGACGCACGGCTCATCACCGCCAGCGTCATGCCCCCGACCGCGCCGATGCCGAGGATGTGCAAGGCCCCGAATTCGGACCCGATCCCCAGCAGGGCCAGTCCCCAGGCAAACAGCCCCAGCGCCAGCATGGCATAGCCGGAATGCAGCGCCCACACGATCGGGTCGCCGAGCGTATGGCGGGTCTGCCATCCTGCCAGCCGCGCCGCGGCGACGATCCCCGCCGCCAGCGCCAGGGTCCCGACCACAGCCGCTGGCAGTTCCAGCAGGGCGGCGACCGCGGTGAGGATCGGCAGCGCGACACCGGCACGGTCCAGCGGCGCCCGCGATACCGGCATCGCCGCCGCCGGATCGGCGCGCAGCAACGCATTGCGGGTGAAGGACGGCGTGACCCGCCCCCCGAGCACCGCGATCATCGCACAGACGGACAGCAGCCCGCCGCGCAATCCCTGCGAACCGGTAGCAGCGACCCCCATCCAGTCCAGGTGCACCAGCAGGTTCCCGATCCACAGCAGGCTCAGCAGCAGCAGGAACATCATGTTCTGCGGCTTCGGCCGCTTCAGCAGCTGCGTCAGGATCTTGGCAGCCAGCACCGGCAGGAACGCCAGATCAACAAGTGCCACCAGCCCGGCGGGCAACGCACCCGAAAACCAGACCGCGATGCGGCCGGCCAGCCACAGCGCCGCGACGCCCGCTATGAACCGCTCGGGCGCGGCCTTGGCGCCCGTCCAGTTCGGCACGGCGGTCAGAAAGAACCCGCCCAAGGCCGCGGTGGCAAAGCCGAAGACCATCTCGTGCGCGTGCCAGGCGTTCGGCCCCGGCCCGAGTGGCAGCCCGACCAGGTCTGCAATCCAGAGCATCCAGACCGTGATCGCGGCGACGGCATAAAGGCCCGCTGCCACGAAGAACACGCGCCATCCGTCGCGGAAGAAAATCGGCAGGGACCGGGGCGTGCGCGAAGAAACGGTTGTGGTCATGGTGTCACCTGCTGGGACCGGAAGGCCGGCGGCTGCGCGTCCGAGGCGGCGCCGGCATGGGCGCCTGCGGGCACCTGCGTGGGGTGGAGTGGCGGCGGCACCGGTCCGCTTTCGGGTGCGGTCCGAACCGGCGGCGCGGCGTGGCCGCCGCCTGCGCCGCGGGCGCGGCGCTTGAGGACGGGGCACGTGTTCTCGTCGTCCATGATCACCTGGCAGCGCAGGCACATGACGCATTCATTCGGATTGATGCGCCCCAGCGGGTCGATGGCGCCCATCGGGCATTTCGTCTCGCACAGCCGGCACTCGCGCCCACATTGCGGCCGGCGCTTGAGCCAGTCGAAGATCTTCAGCTTGGCCGGGATCGCCAGCCCCGCGCCGAGCGGGCAGACATAGCGGCAGAAGAAGCGTTCGATGAACAATCCCGCCCCGAGCAGTGCAACGGCATAAAGCACGAAAGGCCACTGCCGCAGGAAATACATCGAGATCGCGGTCTTGAACGGCTCGACCTCGGCCAGGATCAGCGCCTGTTCCATGCTGTAGAAGGACAGCGCCACGATGGCCACGAACAGCGAATACTTGATGACCCACAGCCGTTCGTGCAGCGCCTGCGGCACCGCGATCTGGCGCACCCCCAGCTTTTGCGCCGCGGCATTCGTCAGTTCCTGCAGCGCCCCGAAGGGACACAGCCAGCCGCAGAACACGCCACGTCCCCAGAACAGCATGCCAAGCGCCACGGCGGACCAGAGCATGAAGATCAGCGGCGCAACCAGGAAGGTTTCCCAGCGAAAGCCCGACAGCAGCGCGTGAAGGAATGCGACCACCTGAACGATCGACAGCTGCGCGTTCAACCCCCAGCCAAGCACGACCAGCGTGGCGGCCAGATAGGTCAGCCGCAGCCGCCGCCACAGGACCGGGCGCCGCACCAGCCATTCCTGTCCGAACAGGACCAGCGCCAGAACCCCCAGCATGGCGGCAACGACGATCAGTTGCGGTTGCTTGCTGTACCAGGATTCGACCCACAGCGGCTCCTCGGGCGCCGGTGGCGCCAGCTGGAACTGTTCGGGCAGGCTGACGGTGGCGCTGATCGGCAGCGCGATCTCGTTGCCGTCCGGGTCGGGACGCGATGTGGTGACCGTCACGGTGAATGGCTGGCGCGGGTCGATGCCGCCCTGTTCCGGATCGGCGTTGATTCGAAAGACGCTGCGCTCCTTCAGTTCCGGGTCGCCTTCGATCGGCAGGCCGGAGATGGCGGTATAGCCGTCGGCCTCGGGAACGAGGGTCACGTCGCCCTGCGTCACCGCGATTCGATCGAAGACCCCCGATGACCGCCAGCCGGTGCCCCGGTGCGAGGCCAGCCCCCGCGACAGGACGGCCAGCAGGGCCTCGTTCGGGCCAAGGGCGCCCGCCACCGTGTTCATCTCCTGCTGCCCCAGCAGATTGCGCCCCACCGTGGGGGTGTCGATCAGCCCCGTCCACATCTCCAGATAGGGCTGGTCCGAGGGCGTCGGCACGCGGCTGGCACCCGCCAGCGCCTCGGCCGCCTCGGCCATTGTCACGCGCACATGGCTCAGCGCGCCCATCTCGACCAGCGCGGTCCAGTCCGCCGGCTGATAGGCCACCCGGTCGATTGCCCCGCCGCCAAGCCCCTGCGCCCCGGCAAGGATGCGCGCGGTGCGCAGGATCCCGTCCCGGATCACCCCGGTGGACACGGTCGCCCGCGAGATGACGTCGGGCAGCCCCTCGGTATGTTCCAGCGTGCCGGTCCGCGCCGCGGTGATATCGTAGCCCGCGTAGGCATCCACATAGGCGGCGATGTCGGCGTCGGAGATGCCGAGCGTCAGCACCGGCTCTGCGTGCCGCATCAACTGCGCGCCCGCGATTCGCCCGTCGGGTGTGACGGCGACCAGGACATCCAATGGCCGGCCGGAGTAACCCGTCGATCCGGCCAGCTCCCAGGTGGATCCGATCAGCCCGACCGCGTCCGCCTCGCCCCCGGCGCGGACCCGCCAGCCCGGCACCGGCTCCTCCAGCCGCTCCAGCCGGGGGGCTGCGCCCAGCCCGAACAGGTCGGCGGCAATCGCGGGTGTCGGCGAGGCCGGCGCGACCTGTTCACCGGTGCCGCCGGCGTCACCGCCGCGCGGTGCCGCCGAGACGGCGGACGAGAACGCGGCGAACGCAACCAGTGCGACAGCCACGAGGCGCCGGCATGCTGCGCGCCGGTCCGAGCCTCTGGCGCGGTCAGCCGCTGTCCGGCCCAACCCGACCATGGCTGCCCCGAGTGACGCGACAGCCCAGCGGGAATCACGAAGACGATTGCGGGCAGATGTCGCGGGTAATGCCAAGGGAAAGCCGTCCATCACCGTTCGAGACGTCGCAGCGGGGAAGGCCGCCGCCACGAGGATCCGCAAGCCGCCCGTGTGCGACCGCTCGTTCCGTCCTCCATCCTTTTCTTGTCGTGCGCGCCGCACCTTAACCGAAGTCAAGGAAGCGTGACGGCCAACCGATCACGATCCCGGCAGACCTTGTAGCGAACGGAGACAAGTCGCAATGAAACTCCCAGCCCAAAGAGCCAGGACGACGCTGCTCGCGTCGGCGGCACTGGCACTGGTATTCGGCACCGGCACGGCCTGGGCCCAGGCCGCTGCCACGCCAGCCGACCAAGGCGCCGCTGCAGAGGCACAGACCGCGCCCGCACCCGCGGCGGACGCCGCAACTTCGGCAAACACCAACGCCGCCCCCGCCGACGCACCGGCTGCGGATGCTGCCGCCACCGATGCAGCCGCCGGCGCGGCGACCGACACCCCCGCTGCCGAACCCGCCGCGGCCGACGCTGCGGACGCAGGGGCAGCGGACGCCACTGTCCCCGAGGGTGCGGGCGAGATTTCCGACACGACCACCACAGCGGGTGATCCCGACCCGAACGCCGTCTCCGGCCCCAAGGCCGGCCCGGAAACCCCGGTCGAGATCGCACCCCGCTCGGAGGGCGCATCGCTGACGACGGAAGAGCAGAAAGCGATGGAGTCCGAGGTCGTCGATCACACCTCGAAGCCGCAGGACCAGTACGAGCCTTCGCTGAACGTGCTGGCGCAGGAACAGCTGCAGGCGCCGGGCGCGGTCGAAGGGGTCGAGGCGCTTAGCCAGGCCGAGTTCGACGAGGCGAACAAGATCTATTTCGAACGCTGCGCCGGTTGCCACGGCGTGCTGCGCAAGGGCGCGACGGGCAAGCCGCTGACCCCGGACATCACCCGGGAACTGGGCTACGACTATCTGCACAGCTTTATTACCTACGGCTCCCCCGCGGGGATGCCGAACTGGGGCACCTCGGGCGACCTGACCGAAGAGCAGGTGGCCCTGATGACCAAGTACATCCTGCTCGACCCGGCCAGCCCGCCCGAGTTCGGGATGCCCGAGATGCGCGAGACCTGGCAGGTCTTGGTTCCGCCGGAGGACCGGCCGACTGAGAAGATGAACGACTGGGACATCGAGAACCTGTTCAGCGTCACGTTGCGCGACGCCGGGCAGATCGCGCTGATCGACGGCGCGACCTACGAGATCAAGTCCGTCATCGACACCGGCTACGCCGTCCACATCAGCCGCATGTCCGCCTCGGGCCGCTATCTGCTGGTCATCGGGCGGGACGCCAAGATCGATATGATCGACCTGTGGATGGAGGAACCGGCGGTCGTTGCCACCATCAAGATCGGCGCCGAGGCCCGCTCGGTCGAGACCTCGAAGATGGAAGGCTGGGAGGACAAGTACGCCATCGCCGGCGCCTACTGGCCGCCGCAATACGTCATCATGGACGGGGCCACGCTCGAGCCGCTGAAGATCGTCTCGACCCGCGGCAACATCTATGACGAGCAGACCTACCACCCCGAACCCCGCGTGGCCGCGATCCTGTCGTCGCACTACCGCCCGGAATTCCTGGTCAACATCAAGGAAACCGGGAAGATCCACCTGGTCGACTATACCGACCTGAAGAACCTGAAGATCACCGAGATCGAGGCCGAGCGCTTCCTGCATGACGGCGGGCTGGACTCGACCAAGCGGTACTTCATCACGGCGGCGAACGCCCGTGGCAAGCTGGTGGTCATCGACACCAAGGACGGCGAACTGGAGGCGATCACCGACACCGGGGGCGAGACCCCGCATCCGGGTCGCGGCGCGAACTTCACCCACCCGACCTACGGGCCGGTCTGGGCGACCTCGCACCTCGGCGACGAATCGGTGGCGCTGATCGGGACCGACCCGGAAGAAAACGCCGACAACGCGTGGAAGATCGTCGACAGCTTCCCGGCGCTTGGCGGCGGCTCGCTGTTCGTCAAGACCTATCCGGGCTCGAACCACCTCTACGTGGACGCGACGCTGAACCCCGATCCGGAAATCGCGGGCTCGGTCGCCGTGTTCAAGATCGACGAGATGGGCGGAGACGACGACGACAACGGAGAGAACGGCGAGAACGGGGATGACGACAACGGGTCCGATCCCGAGTTCACGACCCTGCCGATCACCGAATGGGCCGAGATCACCGACGGCCAGCCCCGCGTTGTCCAGGGCGAATTCAACAAGGACGGAACCGAAGTGTGGTTCTCCGTCTGGAACGCCAAGGACAAGGAATCGGCCATCGTCGTGGTCGATGACGCCACGCTGGAGCTGAAGCACGTGATCAAGGACCCGCGCCTGATCACCCCCACCGGCAAGTTCAACGTCACGAACACCCAGAACGACGTCTACTGATCACCGGATCAGCCAAGCATCGGGGGCGCGGCATCGCGCCCCCTCACCTACCCTCCCGGCAGGCAAGGATTTCCGACATGGCTGGTAAAGTCTTCCTCATCGGCGCAGGCCCGGGCGACCCCGACCTGCTGACCGTCAGGGCGCTGAACGTGATCCAGAGCGCTGATGTGGTGGTCTTTGACAGGCTGGTCAGCCCCGAGATCATGGCCCTGATCCCCGCCGCAACCCGCCGCATCTCGGTGGGCAAGTCGGCGGGGTTCCACTCCGTACCGCAGGACCGGATCAACGTGCTGCTGGTCGAACTGGCGCAGGCCGGGCTGACGGTCGCCCGGCTGAAGGGCGGCGACCCGCTGATCTTCGGCCGGGGCAGCGAAGAGGCGGAAGAGCTAGCAGCGGCCGGCGTCGCCTACAGCTACGTGCCGGGGATCACGGCCGCGCAGGGCGCGGCCTCGTCCACCGGGGTTCCCCTGACCCATCGGGGCCTCGCGACCGGGGTCCGCTATGTCACCGGGCACCGGGCCAGCGACGGGGTTCTGGACCTCGACTGGGCCTCGCTGGCTGATCCCGACACCACGCTGGTCGTCTATATGGGCGCGGGGAACATGGCCGATATCGCCGCGCAGCTGATCGCCCACGGCCTGCCTGTCGATCTGCCGGTGCTGGCCGTCGGCCATGCGACCACGCCGCGCGAAGTGCGGCTGGCGTCGAGCCTGGCGCGGATCGGCGCGGATCTTGCCGGCCACCCCATCGATGCCCCGGTCCTGTTCATCATCGGCCGCGTCGCGGGGCTTTATGCTACCGCGCAACTGCCCGTGCCTGGGACCCAGCGCCACCCGCAGTTGCGGGTGGTGGGTACAGGCTGAGGAAACGACCCTTGAGTAAGGCAGGAACAGGGAAGAGGACCCGGACGGCGGCGGCGATCTGCGCAGCGTTGATGCTGACGGCCGCCGGCGTCTGGGTTGCCCCGGTCGCCCACGGCACCGAACGGTGGGTCGAGCCCGCCACAAGCCGGGCGGACCAGCCGACCGCTGCGCGCCTGACGGCTCCGGCGGCGCCATCCCCTTCTGCCTCTGCCGTGCTGCAATCTGACCCGCCTGGATCCCAGATATCGGAACGTCGGGCAGCCGAGCTGGAACATATGGTCGTGCAGGACTGCGGATCCTGTCACGGGCTGACCATGAAGGGCGGGCTGGGCGCGCCCATAACCCCGGCCGCACTGGCGGGCCGCGACCCCGAAGGGCTCGCCGCCATCATTCTGGATGGCATTCCGGGCACGGCGATGCCACCGTGGCGCCCGCTGATTTCCGAGGACGAAGCGCTGTGGATTGCCGAATACCTGTTGAAGGAAAAGACCGAATGATCCGAACGGGCCTGCTGGCGATCCTTGCGGCGCCCCTGCTTGCGGGGGTCGCGCTGGCCCAGCCGGCGCAGCAGGCTGCACCGGACCGCCCGGCGGCGGCGGCGGACGCGCCCCCGGTCGATGCAGCAACGGACGGCGATCCTGCCCCTACCCTGCGCGGCACCGGCGATCTGGGGGTCGTCATCGAACGCGCCAGCGGATCGGTGCTGGTCGTCGATCAGTCCGACCGCGCCGCAGTCTGCCGGGTCGAGGGCCTGGGCGACCTGTCCCACGCCAGCGTGGTGTTTTCGCCCGATGCCCGGTTCGCTTTCGTGTTCGGTCGCGACGGCGGGCTCAGCAAGGTCGACATCCTCGGCTGTGCGCTGGACAGCCGCATCATCCAGGGCGGCAATTCCATCGGCGGCGCCATCTCCGACGACGGCAGGCTGGTCGCGATGTCGAACTACGAGCCCGGCGGGGTAAAGGTATTCGATGCAGAGACGCTGGCCCTGGTTGCCGACGTGCCGATGGGATCCAAGACCGTTGGCCTGGCTGATGCCCCGGGATCGCGCTTCGTGGTCGCCACCTGGGACAGTGGCGAGGTTTGGGTGCTGGATCATTCGGCCGACCCCGCGGATCCGGATATCCACAGGATCGAGAACGTCGGAGCCAATCCCTATGACGCGCTGATTACCGGCGACGGCCGCACCTATGTGGTCGGGCTGTTCGGCGAGAAGGGGCTGACCACGATCGACTTGTGGCAGGACCCGCCCCAGCCGCGCCGCATCCTGCCGGACTATGGCCGGAACGAGCCCGACCTGCCGGTCTACAAGATGCCGCATCTGCAGGGCTGGACGCTGGCTGGCCAGACCTACGCGCTGCCTGCCGTCGGGCTGCACCAGGTGCTGTGGGCCGACGCCGCCACGGGCGACGAACTCGGCCGGACGGAGGTCGCGGGGCAGCCGGTGTTCGTGACCGCCCGCCCCGACGGACGCGAGTTGTGGGTGAACTTTGCCCCGCCCGACAACGGCACCGTGCAGGTGATCGACAGCATGACCCATGAGGTCAAGCAGACCCTGCAGCCCGGCAATGGCATCCTGCACATGGAATTCACGCCGCGCGGCCGCGAGGTCTGGCTGTCGGCGCGCGACGATGATCGCGTCGTCATCTACGACACCCGGACTTACCAGAAGATCGCGGAACTGCCGGCGCGCGCGCCCTCCGGCATCTTCTTCACCGACCGTGCGCATCGGACCGGCCTATGACGATGCTGTCGCCGCATTGCCCCGACACCCGCCTGCTGGACGAATTCCAGCGCGACCTGCCGCTGCTGCCGCGGCCCTTTGCGGCGATGGGCGAGCGGATCGGCATCGACGAGAACCAGGTGATCGCCCGCCTGACCCGGCTGCGCGACCAGGGCCGGATCACCCGGGTCGGCGCCACCTGCCGACCCAACACCGCGGGGGCCTCGACGCTGGCGGCACTGGCGATCCCCACGGCGCGGATCGACGAGGTCGCGGCGCTGGTGGGGGCCGAGCCGGGGGTGAACCACAGCTATCTGCGCGAGGATGAGTGGAACCTGTGGTTTGTCGCGACCGCCCCCACGCCCGACGATCTGGCGGCGACGCTGGCGCGGATCGAGGCGGCGACCGGCCTGCAGGTGCTATCGCTGCCGCTGGTGCGGCCCTTCAACATCGACCTGGGCTTTCGCCTGAACGGCCCACGGCAGGCTCTGGGGCTGGACCGCCCGGCCGACCTGTCGGTGCTCCGCGACGACGACCGCCCGCTGCTGCAGGCGCTGTCCTCCGGGCTGGAACTGGTTCCGCGCCCCTATGCAGCGCTGGCCCGGCAGCTTGGCCGCGACGAGTCCGAGGTGATCGCCCGGATCGGCGTTCTGGCGCGGGCGCGGATCCTGACCCGGGTCGGCGTGATCGTGCGCCACCGGGCGCTGGGATGGGCTGCGAACGCCATGGTGGTGTGGCGCGTGGCGGATCCATCCGTCGAATCCGCCGGTCGGGCCCTGGCGCAGGTGCCGGGGGTGACTCTGTGCTATCAGCGCCGCATCGTGCCCGGTCTATGGGACTGGCCGCTGTTCTGCATGATCCACGGGCGCAGCCGAGCCGAGGCGCTCGCGGTGCTTGACCGGGCCCGGGACTTGCCCGACCTTGCCGAGGTCCAGCACAAGATTTTGTTCTCCACCCGCTGCTTCAAGCAGCGCGGTGCCCTGATCGAGGCAGCAGCATGAGCCGGCCGATGCGCAATGTGCTGCCCGGCGACGCGCTGGACGCGACGGATCGCGCCATCCTGAACGCGCTGCAGGACGGATTTCCCCTGACCCCCGCCCCGTTCGACGAAGCCGGCGCCCAGTTGGGGATCGACGCGGATGATCTGATCCATCGACTGATCCGGCTGCGGGAACTGGGTGCGATCACGCGATTCGGCCCGTTCTTCGACGCGGCGGCCATGGGCGGTGCCTTCTGCCTGTGCGCGATGGCCGTGCCTGCCGATCGCTTTGACGAGGTCCTGACAAAGGTCAATGCGCACCCCGAGGTCGCGCATAATTATGAACGCACCCACAAGCTGAACATGTGGTTCGTTCTGGCTACCGACGATCCGGACGGGATCGAGCGGACGGCACGGGCGATCGAGGATGAAACGGGACTGAAGGTGATGCTGTTTCCCAAGCTCGAGGAATATTTCATCGGCTTCCGGGTTCAGGCGTGACCGCCCCCGACCCCGGGCTCGATCCGGTTGACCGGTCGATCGTGCGCGCCACGCAGGCCGGTCTGCCGCTGACCCGCGCGCCCTACGCGGCCATCGCCCAGCAGCTGGAGCGGTCCGAGGACGAGGTGATCGCCCGCATGCAGGCGATGCTGGATCGCGGCATCATCCGGCGAATCGCGATCGCGCCGAACCATTACGCTCTCGGCATGACCGCCAACGGGATGAGCGTCTGGGACGTGGATGACGGCCGCATCTCGGAACTCGGGGCGCAGATCGGAGCGCTGCCCTTCGTCACCCATTGCTACCAGCGTCCGCGCGCGCTGCCCGACTGGCCATACAACCTGTTCGCGATGCTGCACGGTTCGGACCGGACCCAGGTCGAGGAGAAGCGCCGCCAGGTCGAGGCACTGCTGGGCGACGCCTGCCACGGCCAGGACATCCTGTATTCCACCCGAATCCTGAAAAAGACCGGCCTGCGCCTGCGCGACGCCGACTGAGGGAGAGCCATGTTCCGACTGACCCAGTACATGCACCAGCTGGTGCACCCTACCCCGGTTCGCCGGCGCGGCACGCCGGGCAAGGTCCGGCCAGTGGTGATCTGGAACCTGACCCGCACCTGCAACCTGCGCTGCCGGCACTGCTACACGGTCTCGTCCGACAACGTGTTCCCCGGCGAACTGACCCATGAACAGGCGCTTGGCGTTCTGGACGACCTGTCGGCGTTCCGGATTCCGGCCCTGATCCTGTCGGGCGGCGAGCCGCTGAGCCGGTTCGATTTCTGGGACCTGGCCGAACGTGCCCGCGAACTGGATTTCCGGCATCTGTCGCTTTCCACGAACGGGACCAAGCTGGGCGACCCCGGCGTCGCCGACCGGGTGGCCGCCCTGGGGTTCGACTATGTCGGGATCAGCCTAGACGGGATCGGCGCCACCAACGACTGGTTCCGCGGCGTGGACGGGGCGTTCGCCAACGCGCTGGCCGGGGTGCGGGCCTGCAAGGCGCGGGGCGTGAAGGTCGGGCTGCGGTTCACCATCACCCGCGACAATGGCGACCAGCTGCCGCAGATGCTCGACCTGTGCGACAGCGAAGGGGTGGACAAGTTCTACCTGTCGCACCTCGTCTACGCGGGCCGAGGTGACAAGCACCGGGGCGAGGATCAGGAACACGCGCATACCCGCACCGCGATGGACCTGCTGATTGAGCGGGCGTGGGACGCCGTGTCCGGCGGCCGGCCGCTGGAGATTGTTACCGGCAACAACGACGCCGACGCGGTCTATTTCATGCGGTGGGCCGAACGGCATTTCGCACCCGAGGCGGTGGCGCACATGCGCGACCACCTTGTGGCTTGGGGCGGCAATTCGTCGGGACTGGGCGTCGCCAATATCGACCCGCAGGGCAAGGTCCATCCCGACACCTACTGGTCCGACTACACGATCGGTTCGGTCAAGGAAAAGCCGTTCAGCGCCTGGTGGACCGGTGATGATCCCATGCTGGCCACCCTACGGACACGACCGCGCCCGCTGAAGGGGCGCTGCGGCGCCTGCGGGTTCCGGGATGTCTGCGGGGGCAACACCCGCATCCGCGCCCTGCAGTTGACCGGTGATCCCTGGGCCGAGGACCCGGCCTGCTACATGTCCAATGCCGAAATCGGGGTCGAGGACGATCTCGACCGCCTGACCGTCACGCCGTTTCGCGGGAAAAGCCATGATCCGGCGCACCGCTTCTTCTGACCCGGTGACAGTTGGCGGCCATATGCGCGGACGGAAGTTGAACGAAAACCTTCGGGGCGGATCTGCATTGATTGCAGGACACCCGCTCGCCGTACGCGGGCTGCGCAGGCTATCGGCTGCGGTGGCGCTGGTGCTGGCAATGCCCGTCAGCGGCCAGGCAGACGCAGCGGCGGATTACGCCGAACATTGCGCCAGTTGCCACGCCGAGAACCGGCTGGGCGGCACCGGCCCGGCGCTGATCCCGGACACGCTGCGCCGTGCCAAGGGGCTGGACGAGGTCATCGCGCATGGCAGGGCCGCGACCCAGATGCCAGGCTTTGCCGACCAGCTCAGCGGCGAGCAGATCGCCGCGCTGGTCGACTACATCACCGCACCCGTCGAGAACGTGCCGGACTGGACCGAAGCCGAGATCGCCGCCAGCCGTGAATTGGCCGATGACTATGCGCCGGCGGAAAAGCCGGTGTTCGATGCCGATCCGATGAACATCACCCTGGTGGTGGAAACCGGTGATCATCACGTCAGCGTCCTCGATGGCGACACGTTCGACGTGCTTGACCGCTTTGCCACGCCCTATGCCGTGCATGGCGGTCCCAAGTTCAGCCCCGACGGACGATACGTGTTCATCATGTCGCGCGACGGCTGGGTGCAGAAATACGACATCTGGTCGCTGGCAGAGGTCGGCCGCGTCCGCGCCGGCCTGAACAGCCGCAACATCGCGATGAGCCATGACGGCAAGTGGCTGGCGGTGGCGAACTATCTGCCGCAGACCCTGACCATCCTGTCGACGTCCGACCTGTCGCCGGTAAAGGTCCTCGAGGTGACGGCCCGCGACGGCACGCCCAGCCGCGTGTCGGCCGTCTATCAGGCGCCGCAGCGGCAAAGCTTCATCCTGGCCCTGAAGGATGCGCCGGAGATCTGGGAGGTCGGGACCGATCCCGGCGCAGGCCCGTATTACGACGGCTATGTCCACACCTTCGAAAAGGGAATGGAGGAAGCCTATGGCGCGCAGGAAGGGCTGTTCGCCCGGCGGCGCATGCCGATCGAGGAGCCGCTGGACGATTTCTTCTTCGACCCTGACTACAAGAACCTGATCGGCACCAATCGCGAAGGCACCAAGGGTGTGGTCATCAACCTGACCACCGGGTCCAAAGTCGCCGAGTTGCCCTTGCCCGGCATGCCGCATCTCGGATCGGGCATCACCTGGGACCGCGACGGCCGCAAGGTCATGGCCACGCCGCACCTGAACGAAGGCGTGCTGTCGGTCATCGACATGACGGACTGGAGCCTGGTCAGGCAGATCGGGACGGACGGGCCCGGTTTCTTCCTGCGCAGCCACGAGACGTCGCCCTATGTCTGGGCGGACGTGTTCTTTGGTCCCCACAAGGACAAGATGCACATCATCGACAAGCAGTCGCTGGACATCGTCCGGACGCTGGACCCCGCCCCCGGCAAGACGGTCGCGCATACCGAGTTTACCCGCGACGGCAGCCATGCGCTGGTGTCGATCTGGGAAGACGACGGCGCCGTGATCGTCTATGACGCCAACACGCTGGAAGAAGTCCGGCGCCTGCCGATGCGCAAACCCTCGGGCAAGTACAATGTCTGGAACAAGATCACGTTTTCCGATGGCACCAGTCACTGAAGCGGCAATCATCGCGCACGGGCAGCCGGGCGATCCCGCGCCGCTGCAGGCGCAGATCGACGAACTGGCGGTGCGCGTCGCGGCCGAACTGGGCGGCGGCTGGGTCGTCCACGGTGCCACGCTTGCCTGCGGCTGTTCGGTTCGCCGGGCGGCGCGGGCACAGCTGGTCTACCCCGTGTTCATGGCCGAGGGATGGTTCACGCGGTCCGAACTGCCGCGGCGGCTCGGCATGGCCGGCGCCGCGGATTACACGGTTCTGCAGCCGCTGGGGCTGGACCCGGCGATGCCGCAGATCGGATTGGACCTGGCGCTGGACAGTGCCGCATCTGCCGGGATCGACCCAGCGACCGCGGAGCTGGTGGTGGTCGGGCATGGCTCGCAGAAGTCGCGCGGATCGGCGACGGCCACGCGCGCCTTCGCCGATGCACTTGCCGCGTCGGGGCGATTCAGGGGCGTGACCTGCGGCTTCATCGAGGAAGAGCCGTTCTTTGCCCGGTTGCAGATCACCGGCCCGGCGATCTGCCTGCCATTCTTCGCCACCACCGCCGGACACGTGTCCGAGGATGTGCCGCAGGGCTGGGAAGCCATCGGAAACCCCGGACCGATCGCCCCGGCCATCGGCACCGCAGCGGCAATCCCGGCCTGCATCGCGGCCGCGTTGACCGCTGCACGCCGGCAGAACGCGGCATGACCCCGGAACGCGCCCGGATGTGGCGGCTCGGGCTGCTGCTCTATCCGTTCACGGCGGCGGCCGTGGCGATCAACCTGTTCATGCTGTCGTTGATGGGTAATGCGGTGGGCATCGGCTCGCTGTCGCCGGTCACCTCGGTGGTGGTGTCGGTGATCCTGGGCATTCCCGCAACCTGGCTGGCTGCCCGCTGGGTCCGCAGCCTGATCGACGAGGCCGAGGGGCGCGGCCCGGTGCATCGCGACTGAGCGGGCCGGAAATCCTTCGCCGGGTTGAGCCTGGACGTGCGGGTGCCTATCTTGCAGGGACGCGCGAAAGGACGGCCCATGTTCTCGATCCCCGGCAAATCCCCCGTTACCATCACCCCCGCCGCCGAGGCGCAGATTGCCCGGCTGATATCCGGCAAGGACGCCGCCGGGCTGCGCATCGGCCTGAAGAAGGGCGGATGCGCCGGCATGGAATACACGATGGAGCTGGCGGACGCCCCCTCCCCGGGCGACGAGGTGGTGGAACAGGGTGCCGCCCGGATCCTCATCGCGCCCACCGCCCAGATGTTCCTATTCGGGACCGAGATCGACTATGCGACCGGCCTGCTGGACAGCGGCTTCAGGTTCCGAAATCCGAATGTCACCGACAGCTGCGGCTGCGGAGAATCGGTCAGCTTTTCGATCGCGCGCGACGGAGAGGCCGCCGCAGAGGCGCGGTCGGGCACCTGATCATCCCGCTGGACGAGGGTTGATCCCGTCCGCCCTCCTCGCCTAAGCCCTTGGCAACTTCGGTCAAGGGAAAGGGATGGACATGGCCCCGCGCAAGCTCGCCGCCGGCAATTGGAAGATGAACGGATCGCTGGCCGCGCTGGCCGAAATCGACAGCCTGCTGGGCGGTGACGAACCCGATTGCGAAGTGCTGATCTGCCCGCCCGCGACGCTGATCCACCCGATGGTCGCGCGGATCGCAGGCGGCTGGATCGCCGTGGGTGGCCAGGACTGCCATGCCAGGGACAGCGGCGCCCATACCGGCGACGTCTCGGCCCCACAGTTGGTCGATGTCGGCGCCGATTACGTCATCGTCGGCCATTCCGAGCGCCGCACCGATCACGCCGAGGATGATGCAAGCGTCGCGGCCAAGGCCGTCGCGGCTCACGAGGCCGGCCTGACCAGCGTGATCTGCGTCGGCGAGACCGAGGCGCAGCGCGACGGCGACCAGACGCTGAAGGTCATCGCACGCCAACTCGCCGGATCCGTTCCGGACTGCGCCACGGCCGACAATACCGTGATCGCCTATGAGCCGGTGTGGGCGATCGGCACCGGTCGAACCCCGACTACCGAGCAGATCGCCGAGGTCCACGCCGCCATGCGCCAGGCGCTGGTCACCCGCTTTGGCGACGGGGACGCCTTCCGACTGCTCTACGGGGGAAGCGTCAAGCCGGGCAATGCGGCCGAGATCTTTGCGATCCCGCATGTCGACGGGGCGCTGGTCGGCGGCGCAAGCCTGATGGCTGCGGATTTCGGTCCGATCATCTCGGCCCTGAACGCCGCCGACTGACGCCGGACCGGACCGGCGATCTAGGTCCTCGTCCGCCGGCCTGCGTGACGGTTGTCTTGTTGCAGCGCGCCGGCCGTGGCACGGTCCGGCCGACGCAAGCGGGGGCCACAGTGGCAGATACCGACGGCAAACAGATCATTTGCATCAAGTGGGGCACGCAATACGGGCCGCACTATGCCAACCGGTTGCGGGCCATGGTGGCGCGCAACATCACGCCCCCGTTTCGCCTGATCTGCTTTACCGACGACGCAACGGGGCTGCACCCCGACATCGTGGTCCGCCCCCTGCCCGAATTCAGCTACGAGGCCCCGGTCAACACCAAGGGCAAGTGGCCCAAGTCGCGCCTGTGGGGTGATCTGGGCGACATCACCGGAACCGTGCTGTTCCTGGATCTGGACGTCGTCATCACCGGCAGCCTTGACGATTTCTTTACCTTCGGCGAGCCCGACGACACCGTTCTGGCCACCAATCCGAACACCTGGTTCGAGCCGCGGGTCGGCCAGACCTCGGTCTACCGGATGCAGGTCGGGCGGCTGGCGCCGCTGCAGCAGATGTTCCGCGCGGACCCGCAGGGCATCGCCGATCGCTATCGCTACGAACAGCGCTTCGTCACCCGCAACGCGCCGGGCGGCGTCAAGTTCTGGCCGCGCGGCTGGGTCGCTCATTTCCGCCGCCACTGCGTGCCCCCGATGCCGTTGCGCTACTGGGTGGAACCCCGCATCCCGCGCGGCGCCCGCGTGGTGATCTTTCCCGGCGGGCTGAACCCGCCCGACGCCATCGCCGGACGGTGGAGCGATCAGGTCCCGGTGCGGGACCTGCGCGGGCATTTCCGGGCCGCCTTCGACGGCAGCCGTCAGGAGAGCCTGCCCCGGCATCTTCGGCATTTCGTCCGGCCGGCAAGCTGGGTCGAGGCGCTGTGGCGCGACTGACCGGCGCACCGGCAAGCTGGCACCGGCTGCCGGATCCGATGGCAGTTGAACTGGGGCACGCGGTCGCAGGCTTCGGCTATCTGGAGGACATGCTGAAGCGCACGATCTTCGCGCTGGAACGGGACAGCCTGCCCGGCGCGATCCGCCCGCGGGATTTCCGCGCTTGGCTGGGCCGGATGGACGACGTGGCGGTCGACACGCTGGGCGCGCTGATTGGGTAGTGTCCGAGCACGTGGTGTAATTTCAGCGCCGTCGACGGTGTGATCCCGGGTGGTCACCGAGGTGTATGGT